>NZ_FTNA01000026.1:0-25268 GCF_900156205.1 Leptospira interrogans | reverse complement strand
TTTGAAATGTGGGAACTACTGCAAAGTTCGAGATTCTATTTGAAATGTGGGAACTACTGCACTAAAATTTTTCACTTGCAAATATATAAAAATTATCAAAATCTTTCGACAAAAATTGACATTAAAAAAAGATTATAATAGTACTCAAACAGAAAATTCAATTATTCTAACATACACTTTAATTCATTAAGTCAAAAAATTATTTTTAATTCACTACCGAATTCCATAAAATTAAGTACCATAAATTTTTACTACAAAACTTGTTTCAAAGCAAAATCTTGGACACTTTATTATGTAGTTCTTTAGTAAAAACCATTTTAATTGATCTTGTCTAAAAATAACAAATCTATCAAAACAACAATCAAAAATATAAACGTAATGGATCTAAAACAAACATTCATAAAAACTCTTTCGCAATACTTGGAAAATATACAAATTTTAGAAACTTTATGGCAAGAAATTAAGCGAACCACATAACACTATCATAACTTACTACCCGGACACATGAAAATAGTACCAAGTTATTAACAGCCGAATTTACGAAAAAGATAGAGGTACTTAAAAAATACCGCAAATTCGGGGTTACTGCATTTTAAAGCAGGACCAAAATATTCAAATTTTTGAAACAATCTAACCCAAGTATTTTATTCATGCGTCCGAGTAGTAAATCATCTTAAAATGTTACATTGGATACTTCATAGAATTCAGGATTGGGACTCTATCCTTCTTACAATGCATTATCATGATATAATATACGACATATCTAAAAATGATAACGAAGAAAAAAGTGTAATCTAATAAAAAAAGACTCTATTCAATTTCATTTCCTGAGAAAAAAAATTTTAAGTGTAAATCACAGATTTTGGTCATTAAAACACATTTACAAAGTAATGACTCAGATACAAATTTATTTATAGATGTAGGTTTATCTATTTTAGGACAGGATTGGAACATTTATTCAAAATATTATAAAAAAATAATATTTAATCTATACAGACAAAGAGAATTCCCAAGGAAGAAAAAAAATACTAAGAACTTGTCCCAAAACCTCAAGATGTGGGACTCACACAAAAATTTAACAATATTAGAATTACTTGAAAGTTCGCAAATTACCAAATGTGACGGTTTTTGTAGGAACTATTGTGTTTTATTAAAAATTTCTAAAGAACTATCATGTAAATTCTTTAAGGTTTTGGGACAAGTTCTAAATTATTTTCTGGGTTTAGAGAAATATACAAAGCGAATTTTTTATGAAAAATTTAAAAACAATGTGAGAAAAAACTTATTTATAGAATTAAAAGAACTAAACACGATTATTTAAAATAAAAAATTCGAACTCAAAAAAGACCTTATTACTGATTCCCATAAAATTAAACGCTATAAATTTTTATTGCCAAGCCCTGTTTCAGAGCAAAATATTGAGTATTCTTATATAGTACTGAAGTAAAACAAAACGAATCTATCACTCGAGACTTTAATCATGAAAAAAATCAAATATATTCTTATTTTATTATATACAATTGTGTTAATCGATTGCGGAAAAAATCTCAAAGGGAAACCAGTTCCTCCAAATCCAAATTTAGCCGGTTTTTATATTTCTTCCGAAACACAAAGATGGGCAGAAGACGATAAAATGAAAATCGAAGTGTTGAGCATTTTTCCCAAATCAAACGGAGAACTTTATTTCGAAAGAAAAACCATAGTAAGACTCAGCTTTATTGCAAGCGAAAATAGAGAGGAATGGAGGATCAGAACCGGCGGAGTCGTAACGGGAGAAAACGAAATCCTATTACAAGAATCTCTTTATCAAGAATTTCATCAACCGCATATAGGAACCAGAGAATCCAATCCAAAACTTTGGAAACTAAACGAGATGGGAGCCCCTTCCAAAGTAAGAGAAGTAGGAAACGTTGCTTTGAGTAGCAGCGTATTAGGAGAAATTTCCCCCGACGGAAGAACTTTAATTTTTTCGAATATTCTATTTACTAAAATAGGAGATTCATTTCAAGGAAGAATCACAACGAATATAAATCAAAAAAGTGTAACCGTAGACAATGAAATCGCAGGAGCCGTATTTTATAAAACGAAAGAAGGTATAGTTTCTATCTTTTCAAAAACGGAAACCATCAAACCTGGAATGATTTTCTTTGTAGGAAAAGATCAAATTCCTTGCAAAATTGTAGAAATTTTTCAACAATCCGGAATCTTAGAACCTATCGACGGCAAGAAAAATTTTCAAGTATCCGCTGGAGATCCAGTAATTTTAAAAGGAAACGTAGATAAAAAAGCGATCAATAAAAGAACTGCCGCCGATGAACTCATTCAAAAAATAAAATCCGATCCAAACGTCAATAAGGAAGAACTCATTCGAGAAATCGAAAAATTAAAAAGGGAAAGATAAATTTCAGATACTCTTAAAAATAAAATCAGTATCTTTAAAAAATCTGAATAAAAGATCCAGAAATCAAATTTTTATATAAAATTGCCGTTTCAGGACTTATTAAGCTTCCCCCAAAACCGTCCAATGTGGGAACTATTACGAAAATTTAACGATATTAGAGCTACTCGAAAGTTCACAAATTGCCAAATACGATTTAATTTGTGGGAACTATTACAGTTTATTAAAAATTTCTAAAGAATTATCACCTAAAATTCTTTGAAGTTGGGACAAGCTCTTGATTAAAAGTTCATTTTATAGAAATCCATTTACCTAGCGCGAGTTCGGCATAAAGAATCCATGGTTCATTTTTCTAAAAAAAGTTGTGATCTCAGATTCCTAAAACGTGGGAACTCCCACAAATCACGATTTTACGAACAAATTCTAAAATTGTAGGAACTCATACTTTTAGAAAATTCTTCCTCATTTTCTTACGTCGAGTTCACGTTAAGATAGCTTCTTTCCAATTATCTTACGACAAACTTAAATCTAACGTGAATTAACTCAGTAGAATGCTTTCTCAAACTCAGCGTCTCACTCTCGATCGTTCGACAGATCGCGTTCGAAACTCAGTAGAACGCTTTCTATGGATCGCGTTCTATATTAAAACTAAAGAGGAATGAACTTATTACGTTTTTTATACAATTTATTAATCAGAACGGATAGATCAATCCGGCTGTCTGCTGCAAGCCGGATTCACCCAAATTTTCTTACTTCGAACTCACGTTACTTAAAATACAAACCTAGACCAATTACAACAATTTTAGTACATTTAAAAATAAGGATATTCTAATATGAGAGCTACAAAATCAGCTGTGGAACGTCCATAAATTTCCCCAATTTTTAGAAGAGTTTGATCCAGTGTAATCACGGCAGGAGTAGAATCGAACACTGGTAATATTCGACTCAATGAAGTTGTAGAACCAAAAACTATATCGGGAATTAGCCTTAACCCGTTTGAAGTTAGAATTGTTTTTTCTGATTTTGCAATTGAAAAAGCTTGAGAACGATATGTTCTAGAATACGCGTCAGCTACCAAAGCCAATTTAATTTCATCCACACCTGCCATAACCGGAATTCCTATTTTTTCATACGACCAAAAAGATAAGAAATTGGAAACAACCGTATAAACCGAACTCATTGTTAAGCGAAATCGATTACTATCATGAACTGGACTCCAGTCTTGCACTCCCAATTCTACCGCAACGTTGAAAGCTCTATCCTTACCTGCGATCGCTTCCACCAAAGCCAAAGAAACCGGAATCGATGCGGTCACGGCAGTTGTAGTTACGATTCCTTGATCTACCACATAACGTCTATTTCTGACCCAAGTCGTATCTTTGAATTTTTTTTCCAAATCATCTAATGAATACCAAAAACCTGTGGCCCGTTTTCCTTTTAATAAACCTGCGTTTGCAAGTACCCAAACTCCGTCACAAACCCCGATAATGGTTGCACCTCTGGAAGCTTGTAAATTCAACCATTCTAAAATAATTGGATTTTCAGAATGATGTATAGCTGGAACAATCACGTAATCCGCACCTGTAGAAAATTTCTTATCAAAAGAAGAAATCGATTCTTGAGGAAAAATCTTTAAAGCTGGGTAAAAACTTATTGGAGTTAACGAAATTCCGACTGCAAACACTTCCGCCGATTTTGAACGAGTCAATACACCATAAGGAACCACATAATCTGTCAATTCCGTCATGTAATTATCTCCGATCACCGCTACCACTGGACGAGTTCTTCCAAAACGGTTTTGATAAACAGGAATTTTTTCGGACTTATATTGAGATTTTGAAAGGTCTTCTGTAGAATAAGCAGGCTTTTTAGTTTCTCCTGATAATGAGTCATATAGAACGCACACAAAACAAATCAAAATTAACATTATAATTTTAGAATATTTTTGAAATTTCCGAGAAATAAAAGATAATTTAATTTGAACTACTTTCATATTTTTATCTCAACCCAAATCAAAACTTTGATCCTTTCTTTTAAATCTTACCAATAGTTTACAACAGAACATCTTTCATTTTATTCTCAAAAGACAGATAGTCAAAATTAAAGATATTTTAATAAATAACGTGAACTCAGAATACGAAAGTCTCGACACTCAATATAACGACTCCCTGAAATCAAGCAAAACGCTTTTTCAAACTCAATGCTGTTCTCTACGGATCGCAGCATAATAATCGCTTTCGCATTAGTGATACTGAACTGAAGTTAAATAAAAATCAGTAAGAAAGATTGTTCATAGAAAAAATAAAACCGCAAGGATTTTAGACAAACCATTCTAAAGTCTAAAAATCAAAAGGACTTGGGTTGAACCGAAAGTAATTGTTTGTGAGATCTTCTTTTAGGAAGAATTCTTGTTCTTAAATATTGAAACGGGTATTCAAATAAAAGATAAAAAGGAACTGAAAGAAGAATCATCAGGGTCAACACAAAAATAAACTGAAATAAAAGTTCAAACATGGAACTAGGTTCCGTACGAATTTTTAAAATCGATACAGAAACTGCAATCAGGACCAAATGCCAAAGATAAATTGTAAAACTTAATCTAGCGATCGGAACAAAAATTTTTAAACTTAAAAAACGCCCTAACAAACCCTCTGAACGAACGACCGCGCACAACAAAATTCCAGCAAATCCTATATTCAAAAGATTATACTTAAACGTATGAGTAAAAAAACTTTCCATATTTATATTTGCCCAATGCGAAATACATAAGAAAGAAAAAAATAAAAATAAAAGAAGGTAATATAAAATAGGATTTGTTTTTAATCGATTTATCAAACCTTTTTGATTCATATACAGATCCATCACAATCACACCTATCACCAAAGAATCAAATCGAGTATGAAAAGGAAAATAAATCTCGTTAAAATATTCAGGAGTCAAAGGTAAAGGAGTCGTCATATAAACGATCACACGGCTAATCGTAGGAACTAAGAGCAAACTCCAAAGCAAAAGTTGTCTGTATTTTGAAGACATTTTAAATAAGATCAAACTACAAAAAAGCGGAAAAATCAAATAGAACTGTTCTTCTATGGATAAAGACCAAGTATGAATATTGATTCCAGGAAAGTAATTTCCTAAAAATACAAAATCTCCCCACGCATCGGATAATTTAAAAGAAAAATAATATGCCTCTTTTTCCAGTCCTTTTGCCTCTGCGATTTTAAGAGTAAGTTTGGAAGCAACCCAACTAAATGTAATAAAAACATAATAAGCAGGAAAAATTCTAAGAGTACGTTTCAAATAAAATTTTTTAAAATCGATCGTTGCGTTTCGAGTCCAATCACTCAAAAGGCTTTTTGATATTAAAAAACCGCTGAGAACAAAAGATAAATCGACTCCCGACCAAAAAAGAGAATCGGATTGAAATGTACCGGGCTTTTTCCAGACAAGCGCATAATGGTTTAAAATGACCAAAATAATTGCAAAGGCACGTAATCCATTTAAAGATTGAATTTCATCTTCTCGATGATACCAAAGTCCTTTAATAAAAGCTTTCATGACTTTTTGAATCTCTGATTAAATTTTTTTTCATCCGTAAAACCACTGATTGTTTAATATATTTAACATTTTAAGAAACAAAATTATTCACGAATTGTTTCAATTGGTTCCTTTTTAAACCAGAACTAAATCTAAAATGTAATGTATAAATTTTACAAAATGATTTTAAATATCCAAATAGAAATGAATCTATCAAACTACAATCTGTTTCATTTCCGTATTTCTGCGTTTTTATAAAACAACATATAGTAATCATAAAATTTCAATCACCTTATCCTAATTTAGTGGTTATCAGCTTAAATACAAAAATACATTTTAATTTTTGAATATAATGATGAGATAAATGATTATCGCCAAGGTTCCCATTTTTTTTAATTCAAGTCTATGAATTTATAAATCGATAAAATAAAAATAAATTCGAAAATAGTAAAATAAGTTAAAAAAAGAAGTAGATCTAAAGTTTTTTTCGAACTTATGAAATAAAATCAAAAACGAAAATCTTAAATACTGGAATTTCGAAAAAACAAATTTTTTCAAAAAGAAAGCAATAACAAAAAATCGGAACTGTTTCAAAATGTAAAAACTTACACAATTTTTTAAAATCCAAAATCACCTGAAATGAGACAATTTATGGTGGCTTGTCTTTTATGAATTACTTCTATCTAAAACTTACAAAATAATTTTTAACCCTTTGGAATTAGCTTGATAAAAACGTTTGAAAGAACTACATAACAAAAATCTTAAATATAAAATTTCTCAATCCTACTTTAAAAAGTTTTTAAATTTATTCTAAAAAATTTTAGAATAAATTTACAGCAAAACTTTAGAGTTTGTTCTAAAATCTCTATACATCCGAAAAGAATCAAAATTTTAAGCTTGGAAGACTGTCTTTTACTAATCCATAAAATTGAGCACCATAAGTTTTATTGCAAAACTCTGTTTCAGTGCAAAATACTAGATACTTTATTATATAGTTTTGAGTAGGTAAACTACACCTTTTTAAATAACTTTTTTTGAACCATATTTTTGTTATTAAACTCTGCATTGAAAATTTTTTTATTATAGACGCAGTATTTGTTACATGGACAAAACTAGATCAAATTTAAAAAACTATTTCTCTAAACAAATCATTCTTGAATTGGATACAAATCGATTTTCCATTTTCAGAAAAAGTTTAAATGGTCTCTAAAATCTAAAAATGATAGGAACTCAATAGAGTTGTTGAAAAATTCCATAGTGACGATTAACAAAACTACTTCAATTGCCGGTTTCCATAAAATAGAAACAGATGGAGAATTAATTTTTCAACAATTCTAATATTTATTTGTTACGTTTACGCATATTTGCGTCTAAAAACTTTTTACGAAGACGTAAACTCGTGGGAGTTACTTCCAAAAGTTCGTCATCATCTAAAAATTCTATGTTTTGTTCTAAAGAAAATTTTCTAGGAGGAACCAGACGTATCGCCTCATCCGCTCCAGAAGAACGAACGTTACTCAGTTTCTTTTCCTTTACAGGATTCACTTCTAGATCATTATCACGAGAATGAATTCCGATGATCATTCCGGGATAAACAGAGGTATTCGGCCCGATCACCAATTCCCCTCTTTCTTGAATCTTCCAAAGAGCATATGCAGTGGATTCTCCTGAGTCCATTGAAATCAATGCGCCGTTCTTACGACCAGGAATATCCCCTTTATATACATCGAACCTAAGAAAACGAGAAGACATCACTCCTTCTCCTCTGGTTTCTGAAATAAAAAATCCTCTAAAACCTATAATTCCCCTTGTAGGTATTACAAATTCTACTCGGGTCATTCCGGACGGATGTGCGTCCATCAATTGTAGTTCTCCCTTTCTACGGTTTAACTCGGCAATGATCGCTCCTGTAAATTGATCAGGAACATCCATTACCAAATATTCGTAAGGTTCGAGTTTTTGCCCTTGCTCGTTAGTTTTTAAAATGACTTCAGGACGAGAGACTTGGATTTCAAATCCTTCTCTTCTCATTGTTTCGATAAGAACCGACAAATGAAGTTCTCCACGCCCTAACACCTTAAAACGATCCTTATCTTCGGTTTCTTCGAGTCTCATCGCTACGTTAGTTTCTAGTTCTCGATCCAAACGTTCTCGAATATTTCGGGTCGTTACGAACTTTCCTTCTTTTCCGGCAAACGGAGAATTGTTTACCATAAAAAACATAGATACGGTCGGTTCTTCTACCTCGATCGCTGGTCTGGGGGCCGGTTTTCCAGGTTCACAAATTGTATCTCCGATAAACACATCCGGAAGACCCGCAATCGCCACGATGTCTCCTGCTTCCGCCGTATTGACTTCGTTTCTTTTGAGTCCTTCAAAATTGTATAATTTTGTAATCCTAAATAATGCAGTATCCGCTGATGGAGCCGTTTCGGTTTTTTTTGCCGCAAGTTGTATAACGTTCATTCCGAGCGCCATTTTTCCCGCATAAATTTTTCCGACTGCAATTCTTCCTACATAGTCGTTATAATCCAAGGAAGTCACTTGGAATTGAAGCGGGGCTTCCGTGTCCGCTTGAACAGGCGGAACGTGTTTAAGAACGGTGTCCAAAAGAGGATCCAGGTTTGTACCCGGAGATTCGCTCAGATTGTGAACCGCCCAACCTTGTTTTGCAGATGCATATACGATTGGAAAATCTAACTGTTCGTCTGTGGCTCCTAAATCGGAAAATAGATCAAACGCCATATCTACAACCGCTTCTGGTCTCGCGCCTGGACGGTCTATTTTATTAATTACTAAAATAGGTCTGTGTCCGAGTTGAAGAGATTTTCCTAATACGAAACGAGTCTGAGGCATCGGTCCGTCAAAAGCGTCCACAAGAAGAAGACAAGAATCCGCAGTTGCAAGAACGCGTTCCACTTCTCCGCCGAAATCCGCGTGACCGGGAGTATCTACTACGTTGATTCTAGTCCCTTTATAAACCACCGCTGTATTTTTTGCTTTGATCGTGATTCCTTTTTCCTTTTCCAAGTCATTGGAATCCATGATTCTTTCTCCGTCCTCTTTGGCTGTGACGGCGCCGGTTTGACGGAGAATTCCGTCCAGAAGTGTGGTTTTCCCGTGGTCTACGTGGGCAATGATTGCTATATTGCGGATTTCCATTCTAAAACCAAAAATTTCGGAAGCCTCCTGGTGTAAATACTTATTTTATCATCGAATCCAGGATCCTCTATGAGAATCTCTGATCTTTTTGATTTGATGACTTTTATTGTGTGGGAACTCTCACAAAACTTTGAATTTATCTTTTTTTAACAATTCATTATAAACCTACTTTTTATTTCACCAATCCTACGTTAACCATTTTGACACTTATGGATTCCAAGATCGTTTATTAAATAACGTAAGTTCAACCACGATCCATTGTTCTGAAAAAGGAATCTTTATATGAAGTTACACTTCATCCCCTGCTTTTTAATTCTAATTTCATTGATCTCTTGTAATAAACAAAAGAATGAAATAAATTCTGATCTTTTACTTTCATTAGCAATGTTGCAAGCGTTGTAACCTCCTCCCGATCGGGTAGAGAATTATGATCGGGATGTACAAATCATTATAAATCTTTCCACTTTCACAAATTCAGGTGGAGTTGAGATTATTTGCGAACTGGGATTCGCTCAGCAAGATATTGATTATTATGTAGAACAACTGAAAAAAGAAATCGCCAGATACCCAAGAGGGTATTGGATCAAAGCCGGTGTGGAAAAAATTGTGCTTTGTAGATCTATGACAACGTCTTATGGATTGAGGGTATCTGCATTTTCCGATGTTAATCTTCTTGCTATTAGCGTAACACAGCCAATGGTGACTTACCGTTATGGCACGACTACATGTGGAGGGATTCCCAATTTCAATTTTTTTGAATATTATGATATGTTAGGAATGCATCACGAACTGACACATTCCGTGGATCGTAAATTTTTAAGCCCCAATAAAAATTCTCTCTCAGAGCCTGATCCAGAATGGGAAAAACTGAATGCTCCTGAATTTCAATATTATGGAAAAGATAATTTCCTTCAATTACCAAATGTTTGGCACCCCTTACCTGGTATTATGCTGGCTTATGGGGCGTCACTCCTCGGAGAAGATAAAGCTGTATTTGGAGCTTTGATCATGGGTTGGCCAGCCACATACAATCTTTTAGTTCAGGCTTGTCAAACCGATCCGTTTGTTGCGGCAAAGATACGTTTAACCGTTTCTAGATGGAAACAATTTTGGCCGTTTCCCAGCGCGGAAAACACCGAGTGGAAAATCAGAATGGCTCAGTCGGAACGAGATTGCCGTTAAAAAATCTATTCAATAGACAACTGTATTCTACAATGATTTACACATTCAGTTTTTCGATTGTAAATTTTAATTTTAGGAAATCTTTATAAAATGAATTTCTAATTATCAAACAAAGGTTTTATACGAAATGTTGAGAGAAATTGATAGGTTTTTATCATTCGGGCACATGAACATAATATTATGAATTTGTTTCCAAAAAATAGAATGTGGAATTTCCTTCAAAAAACCAATAAGTCGGAGTTAAATGTAATTTTTTGAAAACGTCACATCTTTGGTAAAATCGATCTGGAGCTTTTAGTACTATTTTAATACGTTCGAATAGTAAATTTGAGATAATCTATTCTATAATTTTCAGCAGTAAAAAAGTATAAAAAATAACACTATCGAGTTTGTTCAAAAAATTAGAATATTAAGATTTTCCTTTTTTATGAATAGAGTTGTTGAAAAATGAATTCTCCATATATTTCTATTTTGAACTTGTCCCAAAACCTTAAAGAATTTACATGATAGTTCTTTAGAAATTTTTAATAAAACACAATAGTTCCTACAAAAACCGTCACATTTGGTAATTTGCGAACTTTCAAGTAACTCTAATATTGTTAAATTTTTGTGTGAGTCCCACATCTTGAGGTTTTGGGACAAGTTCTTTATAGAAACAGTCAATTAAAGCTGTTTTGTTAATCTGAAATACAGAATTTTTTAACAATTATAATTTTGATAAAAAAATCGTCTTTTCACCGTTCAACAAGTAAGTTTCTACAGCTACAAAATATTTCCAATTTTATAAGTCAAAAATCAGTAAGTTTTAAACTTACACTCTTATCATTCCAACTCTCTATCAATTTTTTGAGAGAAAAGCAAAAACATTACAGGTGTAAATAATGAAAACAATTCTAACGATCTTTATCAGTTTTCTCTTACTCGGAGAAAATCTATATGCAAATCGAGGAGCAGTCAGAGAAAACCCCATCGATGTCTTAGAAAGGTCTCCAGAAAATAAAGCTCTTACCGCGCAAAGAAAGGTTCAAGTCAATATGAACCTACCATTGAATCGCGCTCTTTTTTTTGGAACTCACGATTCTTACAATAGTAGCGCTTATCGAAGAAATCCATCCAATCAGACTTATACAATCACAGATCAGCTTCGCTTAGGTGCCCGTTATCTAGAATTAGAAGTCCATTGGACTACCGGTAGAAGCGGGAATAAGGAACTTCTTCTTTGTAGAGGTAGTAATTTAAACGATCATAATGGTTGTTATAGATATGATCTTACTTTTGAAGCGGGATTGAACGAAATCAGTCAATGGATTCAGAAACCAGAAAATCAAAATGAGGTACTGATTCTTTATATCAAAGATCGTTTTGAAGGACATGTTTCTGAATTTATGAGAACTCTTTCCAGCAAACTGGGCACTTTGTTATATCGTCATCAATCGAGAGACTGCCTCAACCAATCTCCCATGGTTATGCCTAAGTTGGAAGACATGGTAAAAAGTACTAATCATCGAATTTTTCTAACAAGCAATAACTGCTACTCTCCCGAACTTTCAGACACATGGGGATATTACTTTAGAAAAGATCCTTTTGTATCATTCCAACCAAGCGGCTTTCGAGGATATCCAGATTGTAACTTTTCGAGAGAAACCTATCATAATTCTTTAGTTCGCGTTTACAATGATACAATCGCAAGAAATGCAAACGACAGAGGTGGTTCATTCACAAATAGTAATATTCAATCCATGCTCGCTTGTGAAGTAAACTTATTTGGGTTTGATCAATTTAACGCCAATTTTGCGAAACAAGCGGTTTGGTCCTGGGATTCCGCTACCAATCAACCTCTCAATCGAGAAGATCAAGAACATTGCGCACGGATCTCTGTAAACGGAAGATGGTCCACCCATCACTGTGATATGAATCTTAAATTTGCATGCAAAGACAGGAATACCGGAAATTGGATCATCACTTCCAATCGCCAAGGACCTTGGAGAGATGGTAGCAGCGCATGTCTTCTCTATCCCCAATCACCATCAGATATTGGTCGTTATCAATTTGCCGCTCCCGCAACTCCTTATGAAAATAAAAAACTACAAGACGCCCTAATATCGAGCGGCAATAGCCAAACAGTCTGGATCAATCTGACCAAAAAAGACGGAGATAATTGGGCTCCGGATACGACGTTAGAAGGATATTTTTCAAATCCTTAAAAAATAAATAAACGAGCCATTTGTTTTATACAAAAACGGCTCGTTTTATTTTTAAATTATACAATAGAATTCACAAGCCTTTATTATAAAGATTCCTTTGAATGAAAAATACTAGAATCTATTTTAAAAATATCTTAGAATAATCGAAATTGGTATTTTAAACAAAAGTAAAGTATTTTTGAAATAGATTCTAAATACTCCTTTTTACAAGAATTAGTAAAAACAGAACCAAAGTTTAAAAAAATATTATTATATTCTAATTTAAAATTCAGGAAGAGGAATTCTTTCCGTCTCACCAGGGACCTTTGGAAAACGTTCCTGTTTCCATTCTAGTTTTGCCTTTTCGATTCTTTCTAAAGAAGTAGATACAAAATTCCACCAAAGATGCCTACGTTCCGGAAATGGAACTCCTCCCAAAAGAATCGAACGACTTCCTTCCTCGGAATAAAAAGAAATCGTTTCCCCTAAATCAAATACCGCCATATTTCCCATTTGAATTTTTTGACCTTGAACTTCTAAACTTCCTCGCGCCACATACAAAGCGGACTCTTGATCGGAGGATATATTCCATTT
Source organism: Leptospira interrogans (assembly GCF_900156205.1). Taxonomy (GTDB): domain Bacteria; phylum Spirochaetota; class Leptospiria; order Leptospirales; family Leptospiraceae; genus Leptospira; species Leptospira interrogans. Next base: position 12,212 of record NZ_FTNA01000026.1, on the reverse strand, counting down.
TCCTTCTCCTCCCGACTGAACTTCTAAATCGGCATAAAAAAGTTTCGAATACACTTTTACGGGAGAACGTTTACCTAAAAATTCTCCTGCAATCAACCTCAGCTCCCAACCCTTTTCCGAAATCACAGGAATTTCATTTCTATTGAGATGAAAAAATTCGGGCTCTACTTCTTCCGACTCTTTAGGAAGAGCCACCCAAGTTTGTATTCCTTCTAAAATAGAATATTGTAAATCCAACTGAGAACGTTCACTGTGTGCAATTCCAGAACCCGCTGTCATCCAATTGACTTCATAGGGACAAATTTTCATTTCGGAACCGATACTATCTCGATGAAGTATAACTCCGTCATAAAGATAAGTTATTGTAGCCAATCCAATATGAGGATGTGAACGAACCGTTAGTTCTTTTCCGGTTTGAATGGAAACCGGTCCCATATGATCTACGAATACAAACGGTCCTACATAACGCGCTTTTATAGAAGGGAGTACTCTTCGAACCTGGAAATTTTCGCCTAAATCTTTAGTTATCGCAGAAATTATTTTCATAAGTTTATTATAAAGAAATGGAATAATTCTTTCATCATCAATAAGTATATAAAAAATACCTAATATTTTACAATAAAAATTTAAAGTACTTATTATATATAGATCGGCAAAATGGCTTACAAGAAATTTTATATTTAGAACTTGTCCCAAAACCTTAAAGAATTTTATGTAATAATTCTTTAGAAATTTTTAATCAAATGCAGTAATTCCCACAAATTAAGTTACATATGGCAATTTGCGAGCTTTAGAGCAGTTCTAATGTCGTTAAATTTTCATAGTAGTTCCCACTTTTGGGACAAGCTTTTAATTACCTACAGAACAAAACTCCATAAACCTGAACCTATGTTAGAGGTAAAATTTTAGACGCTCAATTTTATAGTTCTAAATAATATTAGAGTTTTTGAAAATTCCATACCGGCGATTAACAAAATTGTTTCAATCGGCTATTTCATAAAACAAAAACAATACGGAGAATTAATTTTTCAACAACTCTAATAAACAACCTCTATAAATTCAAATATAACGATGATCAAATTAAATTTCTACTTATAATTTTCATTTTAAGGATAATTATCAATCTATTATAATAGTAGATCATAAATTTTAAAACAAATTCTCAATTTAGAAAAGTTTTATTATTTGGTTTTCTGTAAAAATTCTTTAAACATTTTTTGTATTAGAGTTGTTGAAAAATTCCATAGCAACAATTAACAAAACGCTTCAATCGACCGTTTCCATACAACGAAAACCCATAGAGAATTAATTTTTCAACAATTCTATTGATCATTCTCTATCTTTCTAAGTGAATCTTTATTAAACAGTTTCTTTATTTTTATGATAACCAAAGTTGCAATTTGGTGCAAAAATTTGATTGTATGATTCTTTTTAGATTTTATAGAAATTCTCTTAACTCTAAAAAATTTTTGCACAAATCAAACCCAATAGAAAGAGTAATTTGGAACTTGTTTCGAAAAATCGCCTAGAGCCCATCTTAAGACTTAAGGTCATTCCGAATGATGTTTTCTAAGAGATCCAACCGTAATCCAAAGGCTCGCTGCCGTCAAAATAGTTCCCATCCACAAAGGTGCCTCTGGTGAATAAACAGGAGTTCCTTTTGCGGTAAAATAGGAGAACAAACCCGTCATTAAAATTGGCCCTAGAATTGCGGTCACACTCATCAAACTAGTAAGAGCTCCTTGTAATTCTCCTTGTTCATTTGACGGAACCTGAGAAGACATGATCCCTTGAAGAGGTGGCATTGCAATTCCTCCCAAACAATAAGGAATTAAAAATACAAACATCATCCAACTTTGTGTTGCAAGAGCGAATAACGCATATCCCAATCCACTTAAAGCCAGTCCCAGATAAATACTTTTATTCTGTCCGAGCGCAGGAAGAATAATCCTAATCAATCCACCTTGTGTGATTGCATAAACAAGACCTACAACTCCTAAAGAATAACCCACCATCGCCTCGTTCCATTGAAATTTTTCCATTGTATAATAATTCCAAGTTCCCTGTACGGAGTGAGCCGCTACGTTCATTAGAAAAAATGCAACTACTAATCCTATGATCATAGGATAACGTTTCAGATTGATAAGAGATCCAATTGGATTTGCCTTTTGCCATTCAAATTTTCTTCTATTTTCAGGAGTTAAAGATTCTGGCAGAATAAAAAAACCGAACAACCAATTTATAAGAGTAAGGGCAGCCGCGGCTAAAAACGGAGCTCTGGAACCGTATTGACCTAGAACACCTCCGATCACCGGCCCTATGATAAATCCAAATCCAAACGCCGCTCCTAAAATTCCAAAATTCTGTGCTCTTTTTTCGGGAGGACTAATATCGGCGATATAGGCATAACCAGTTGTAAAACTCGCACCCATGATTCCCGCTAAAATCCTTCCAACAAACAACCAAAAAATGGAAGGTGCAAAAGCTAAGAATAAATAATCTAACGTAAAACCAAAAAGAGAAGCGAGTAGTACCGGCCTTCTTCCGTATCGATCACTCAATCCACCTACAAACGGAGCACAAACAAATTGCACAAATGAATACGCAAACATCAAAAGCCCACCATACCACGCGGCTTGGCTCAAAGTTCCATGAGTCAATTCCTGAATGAGTTTTGGTAAAACTGGAATAATAATTCCAAATCCGATTACATCAATCAAAATGGTTACAAAAATAAAACCCAAAGCCGCAGGTCGTCTATGATTCATAACTCCACCCAATGAATCCTAAGTCTTTTGACAACGAAAAAATTATTTCTTGAGTAAGCCTTTTCGTCAAACCGTCAAACTGAAAACGAAATACAAATCTGTTAAAATTTTTATCTACCTCATTTAGATCGCCTTGTAATACCAAAGACAAATCTCATCTTACGTCCTAGAGAAGAATTAAATTTGAAAGATAAAATCTTAAAATTCGAAAAGAAAGAATTCTATTCCATCTGTGATCAACTTTCTCGAAAAGATCGGGGATTACATTCAATTCTTCTAAAGCACGGTTATCCTCCTTTTTGGAGTCGCAAACCGAACTTTGAAACCTTAGTTCATATCATCTTAGAACAACAAGTTTCTCTTGCATCCGCAAGGGCAGCCTTAGTAAAACTGAAAAATAAGATTGGCTCCGTAACCGCCCGAAAGATTCTTTTGTTAAGCGACATCGAATTAAGAGAATGTTATTTCAGTAGACAAAAAACCAGTTATGTTCGAGACCTTGCAGAGTTCGTATTTTCCAAACGAATCATACTTGGCGATTTAGCCTCTAAATCAGACCAAATGATTCGAGAAGATTTGATAACCGTAAAAGGGATTGGAAATTGGACCGTAGATATTTTTCTGATTATGGCTTTGCACCGTGCAGATATTTTTCCACTCGGAGATTTGGCGGCAGTTAAATCCCTAAAAAAAATTAAAAAATTACCTGTAGATACTTCTAATGATAAAATCCTGTCTGTTTCTAAATCTTGGAGACCATTCCGCTCGATCGCCACTATGTTGCTCTGGCATTCCTACATTCAAGAAAATAATATTAAATTTTGATCCTACTTTCCCCAAGAAGATAAAAATTTTTTTAAATCGTTCATTCCAGATTGGTTATATCCCTCAGTTTTAAAAAAAATTTCACGTTTCGAATTTAAAATTAAAACAGTAGGCAAACCAACAATTTTAACTCGTTTATAACTAGTAGATAACGGATCTACCAACGTTTCCGCCTTATTTGATAGATTTAGTAAATTTGAATATTCTTTTCCGGTTTGAAAATCATCTCCTACAAATACGATCCAAAAAAATACCTTCCATTTCCCATCGGCCTCTATGTTTGTTCTTTTTATAAGATCTAAAAGAATCGGAACTTGCTCTTTACAAGGTTTACATTGAGAACCAGTAAAATTTAGTATCAGAATGTCTTTTGTAGAAAACTTTTTTAAAAAATCAGAAAGAACAATTCTTTCTTTACTAAGATTATAGAACGCAAAATTGTCTAAAGGTTCCGAAAAAGTTGCGTCTAACGGTAAAATAAAAATCAAAAAAAGATATTTCTTATAAAGAGTTTTACAAAAAACTCCATTGGCTCTTTTTTGATTTTTGTACATTCGTTTTGATTTCCGAAATTCTAATCGTTTTCATCTGAAAAGATTGTAAATACTATTTTTAGAACTTTAAATTATTGTTTACTTTTCGATCAAGTTCAGCTCTTATATTATTAATATTAAAAGAATTCTGAAAGAAATCAAACTACGTTTTATAATTGTTTTGAGATATATTCGTTTAGGATCATTTCGATGCGTTTCAGTTACCTTTTGTTTTTTCTTTTTTTACTCTGGTTCCCTACCAAAGTTTTTGCACAAAACAAACATTCTAAAATTTATATCCATAAACTGACAACAGAAAGTAATCTAAATTCCGGTTTGGAAAATAGATTTCGAAATGGAATTATCAATTCTATTCTTAGAAACTTTGAAGGTAAATATACAATTGTAGATGACGATTCACTATCGATTCTTTTGAAACAAGTAGAAACTCTTCAAAAGATGGATTGTTCAGATGAAATTTGTATGAAACAGATAGCAGATGCAATTGACGCCAACGAAGTAATTTCAGGCACAATCTCTTCTCAAAACGGCATTATCTATGTGTCTTTACGAAATCAAATCAGAGATTCAAAAAATTTAAACTACTCTATCAAGTCCACGTTTCAGATGGAATTTCCAGAATTTCTTTTAGACTACTACGCTGGAGAATCCGGTAAAAAACTTTTAGACCTCCAATATAATCTTGATCCTCATAAAGTTCCTGCTTCTACAAACGGAAATCTAAGCGTAACATTTTTAAAAATTAAACCGGTTCCCGGAACCAACCTAAATTCTATGGAATTTAAAACCTCTGACAAAATTTTAGTTGGAGTTTTAGAAGAAATTAAAGAAGAACTAGATAAGGCAATCCAATACAGTCGTTCCAAAGAATATACAGAATCTATCGAAATCTACAATCGGATCTTAAACGCGTTTAACGAACGTCTTTCGTCCGAGTCTCTAAAAAGATTAGAACCGTTTGTTCGAGAAATTCAAACGAGTATTACAAATAATTATAATTTAGAATATAAGGAAAAAATAAATAATCTGGATCGTAATCTTTTTGATTCGAGCCCGGAAGATTTAGAAAAACGTCTTTCCGATTATCATTCTCTTTTAAAGGAATATTCCTCCCAGGTTCCTGAAAAATACAGACAACTCCAAATTCTACAAAGTATCCAGGAAAGAAAAGAGAAAGTAGAACTTGCCCTATTTTCCTTAAAGGAAAAAGAAGCGGATCAGGCTTATTCTAAATTTGACTTTTCTCTTTCTTCTAAACTATATTCAAATATTCTTAAAGAGCTTCCGGAAAAAATGGACGGGTCTTATAAATCGTTTAGAGAAACGATCGAAAAAAAAGCAGAAACCTCTGAAAAAACGGGGCGTTCTCATTTATCCAATCGTTTGGAAACGATTTATCTTCTCATCGAAAGAGAATTTACTGTGGAAGCTTTGGCAGATGCGGAAGAAGAAAAAGAATCTCATCAAAATAAAATTCATGAAGCGTTTCGAGAAGGGATCATAACTCTTGCAAAATCTGAATTTACCAATCTGACTCAAATCGATAGAATCAAAAAAGAAGCCAAACGAGTGAACCAAAAACTGAAAGTTCCCATTTCTTTTCAAGTCCAATTGAATTCACTTCTACACGAAGGTTTAGAAACTAAAAATCCTACTCAGATCGTAAATAGTCATCTGCTCGGAGCGGACTGGGAAAGTAAGACAGGTTTTTTTTGGGGTTCTGCTAAATCTAAACTCAAAGAAATTTTAGAAGGTACGGTTCAAACTGGAAATCCAAATAAAGAATTTAAAAAACTGTTCACTATCCATTTCGAAACCGAAACGATTCAATTAAAAGATTCTAAAAAAGAAATTCCTAAATCCAATTTTGAAAAAAAGAAGATTAAAAAATCTTTTTCTCAAAAAGAAAATTTTTGGGAACATTCAAGCGGAAGTTATAATTGGTATCAAGCAAATCAAATTTGTAGTTCCAGAGATCTTAGACTCCCAACTATTGAAGAATTAGAAGACTCATATGAAAGTGGTGAAACAGAATCTTGGATCGAAAACGATTCCGACAAAAGGTATTGGTCCTCCACAATTTCTGTTGGTGAAAACGGTGCCTATAACTTGGATGTATTTAAAGGTGAAATCCGTTGGGATCATCTTAGCAATTACGCCAGAGTTCGTTGTCTAAAGTAATCTCTAGTTTCTTTAAAAAATTTCTTTTTGAATTTATTTTTTTCTGTAAACCCCCAATCACTTTTTGATTAAATAGCGCGTGGTAGTTCTTACTTTTACATCACTTTTCTAATATAAATTCCTAAAATAAGTCGAGAATTTTTCTCTAAAAGCAGCAGTTTTCGCATTTCCATAGTTGCGGCGGTTTCCATGATCGTTTCATATAAAATTTTTCTAATATTTGATGATAATTTTTCTTTCAGGTTTTTATGGTTTACTTTCCCGTAAAAATTTGGATGTGGGAACTCTTACAAATTTTAGATTCTATCGTAAAACTTTGAAAATGTAGGAACTACTGCATTTCAAAAAATAAGAATCAATCCAAAATAAGACTTAATCTGTGGGAACTCTTACAAATTTTAAATTTTATTGTAAAACTTTAAAAATGTAGGAACTACTGCATTTCAAAAAATAAGAATCAATCCAAAATGAGACTTAATCTGTGGGAACTCTTACAAATTTTAGATTTTATCGTAAAACTTTGAAAATGTAGGAACTACTGCATTTCAAAAATTTTTTCAACCGCCAAACTCACGTTAAATTAATAGCCTAATTTATAAAACATCTCATTTACTAACTTTGCACCCTGGCAATTGAGATGAATCTGATCCGAATAATATTCAGGTTTCATAAACTGTTTTTCAAACTTCAATACTTTTAAATGCGGATATTTTGTTTTAAGAGGTTCAAAAGCGTTCCAAAACTTCGAAAAATATCCAGTCGGCTCTATATATTCCGGAAAAGGCATCACGATATAATAAACGTCTATTTCTTTGGTTTCTGCGTATTTAAGAAAATCCTCAAATGCACTAAAATCAAAAATAGGCTCAGCCCCATAAGGAGCGAGGGTTTCCTCCTTCAGTTTTTCCCGACTCATCTGGTAAAGTATCGCGTGTTGAGGTTTAATTCGATCAGAGATATTCAATCCACCATTTTGAAAATTCAGTTTTTCCGCAATCCATCGATTATCCCTAAAATTACTTTCAGGAGGCATACAACTGGGGATATATAGTTCCTCACATCCACAATCTAATTTCATAACCGCTTCTGCGGTTTTATAATTTTCATAAGAAAACACATTCAAAAGTGCTTTACGATACCGATACGTGGAAAATAAGTTCGGGACCGAAGCAGATAATACGTAAACTAACTCAGGACCTTTATATTGTTCGAACATTTCTCCTATGGAAAACAAATGAAGAATTCTATGAGAGAAAAACTTCCAATTAATTTCAGATGCAGTTTTTCTTGCATTTGTCGAAACTCCATCCATTACAAAATTCTTATATGTCAAACCGGCAAAAAATCGATTTTTCAAATATTCTAAAAGACTCATATTCGGTTGAACGTATTTTACGAGACTCGGATCCACAATTGGATCTCCATAACCCCCAGAAATCAATCCAGGACTGGAAGCAAAAAGTATAAATTCCGGTTTTTGATTTCCCGCGTCTAGATACTTCTTTAAATAATAGGAGTAATACCTTGCTCCCATTGCGGGTAGGCTAAAATTATAAACTTTCGATTCTCGAGAAGGTATCAGAGACATACTTCTGGAATCGCCAAACACGAGCCCTTTGTAGTCCAAAACCCCAGATTCCATTTTCTTTCGTATATTATTGACTAAAAAAACTTCCGTGTGTTCGTAAAAATAGATCTCTGTAAATTTGGCAATGAGTTCTACCAAAACTAAAACTATCAATAAGATCAATACTACCTTATTTTTAAAAAGCGAAGTAAATGACATTTTTACCAAACACACCTTTTAAAACTATACAATAAAAGAAAAATAAATATGTAAGAACTCGTACAATTACAGGTTTTTCGAATATAAAAAAAGCTGAATTATTTTTATAGTGAAAGTAGTCCCATACCAAAAGAGGTCCGATTAACTTTAGTATTTCCATAAAATAATTGGAAATGCCAATTTGATCATTTGGTCCTTTAAGAATGAAAAAATTTTCCACGACGTTGATAAATAATATCTTTACATGATTTCCGTCATAACTTCTAAAAAATATAGAAGACATGGCAAACATGAACATGGTAAAAAAACAGGACCAAAAGAAAAACCCCTTTATAAAAAAAGGATGATTTAAAAAAGGAAATTTGAATTTTACAAAAATTTTAAGCTTTTCAAAAGGTTCTCTAAAAACCATATAAAGTACGATATAAAACCCACAACAAAGTCCCCACAGAGCAAAATTCCAACTTGCTCCGTGCCAAATTCCGGAAAGTACAAATATGATAAACAAGTTCCTATAATTATGAAATTTGCTGACTTTACTTCCGCCTAACGGTATATAAACGTAGTCAGTAAACCATCGATTTAACGTTACGTGCCATCTACGAAAAAGTTCTCTAAAATTTACGCTGAATTCCGGAGTGATAAAATTTTCACTTAGCTGAAATCCTAAAAGAAAAGCACAACCTCTTGCGATATAAGAATATCCAGCAAAGTCACAATAAATCTGAAAGATAAACGCGCATAACGCAAGAACCGTGTGAATCGCGGAATGTCCTCCCGCAAGTTCCGGATTGGATTTATAAAGCCCGGAATTTTCGAGCAACACTAAATCCGCAAGTTCGGCAAGATTATCCGCTACGTAGGTCTTCATATAATAACCCACAAGAATCAAAAGACAACCCTTGTAAAAAAGATCTAAATCTATCTTTCTATCCTTTTTGATTTGGGGGAGAAGATCCCCCGCCCTTTCAATTGGCCCCGCGACTAATTGCGGAAAAAAACAGACAAAAAGACAAAAGTCCATCAGATTGGTTTCCGCTTTAAGTTTACGGAAATATACATCGATCACGTAAGAAAGGGTTTGGAACGTAAAAAAACTGATTCCTACCGGAAGTATAATTTGAAGAAATATATCATCCCTAAAAAGTGTAGAATTCTGTGCCCCCAAAAACACCGCGGAGGTTTTCAGAATTGTACTTAGATTCTCTATAAAAAAATTATAATATTTGAAAAAACCCAATATCCCCATATCGATTACAACAGCCAAAAACAAAAGGTGACCCCTAATCGACTCTTTTTGCTCCATCAGAAGAGCGATGTAAAAATTGGAAACGGATACAAATACGATTAGAATCAAAAAGATCCAATCCCACCATCCGTAAAATATATAGGAAGCGATGAGTAAAAATAAATTCTGGATTGTTCTGGAAGTTTTTCTAACAGCAAAAAAATAACAAACGGCTAATACGACTAAAAAGAAATAAATAAAAACGGCCGAGTTGAAAATCATCTTTGATAGACCGATTTAAAAAAACGGCGCTCCTTTTAGAGTTCGATTCTCTTGGCGTCCCGCCAGAGCCTATCTAAATTATAATATTCTCTTTTTTCTGGAGTCATAATATGAACGATAATTTCTCCGAAATCCAAAAGAGTCCAACCGGACGTTGCAGACGTTCCTGTTTTATCCGTTTCTTTGTGCGAGAGTTTATATTCTTTTAATGTTTTTCTAACTTCTCTTGCAACCGCATTGGCTTGAACCGCAGAGTTGACGGTGCAAATGACAAAATAACTCAGATAACTATTCACGCTTTCAAGATTTAAAATGCTTACTTCCTCGCATTTTTTATCCGTCATTATATCTCGTATGATCCGAAGAATATCTTCGGTACTAGGGTTTTGTTTATGGGTAGGATTCATGAATTTTTATTTTCTAGGTTCGTAATCGGAGCCTACCACAACCGTAGCGTCTAAGCCCAAATCCTTTCTCAATACGTGATGAACTTCAGCTTTTTCTAATACGGTTGAAATACGATCCATGATCGCTGTGTTACCGGAACGATCAATCACCACAGTTTTAGGAAATCCTTTTTTCCAAGCGTTATCCGCCGCGAGTACTTTAATTCTTTTATCCGAAAGAATTCCACGAACATCTTTTGCAAGCCCAGCCACCTCGGTTCCATTTAACACTTCTGTCCTTGCAAACTCTGCGTCTGTAAAAACGTCAGAATTCATATCTTTTGAAAATTTACGAAAAGCAATCCTGGCTCTTGCAATATCTGTTTTTAAATAGAGTTTCTTCGTTTTAGGATCGTTCATCGGTTCGCCCGGAAGTTCCGAAATTCCAAATTGAATTCTTCTGGAATTGACAAACTTGATAAGACTCACAAAATCTTCTTTCGAAAGATCGGATTCGATCAAACTATGTGCAAAAATCAAAAGGGGCGTAGTTAAAAATTCTTTTTTTTGAGAAAGAGCCTCGTAAAGAGTAAGCACCACACTTTCTTGACGACTGATTCTTTCTAAGTAATCCAAAGTTTCTTTTTTATCTATCTTACTCGTATAGTCATAGACATCCTGTCCGGACATAGTATAAACTCCCGGTTCCCGATTGTACTCCGAAGAACTACGAACGGTTTTATTATCCGTATAAACGTCTAAACCGCCTAAAAGATCCACGATTCGAATCCATTGAGAAGAAGAAATAGAAATCGTATAATTAGGTTTTGTGTCGATCAAATCAGTAATCGCACTTTTGACCGAAGATTTAGCCCCAGATTTGAGAAGATCCAAAGAATCGTCCGGATCGTCAAAAGACGTAATCGGATGAATGAAGTATAACGCACAACGGTTGTTAGATGGAAAAAGAGTCGCCAAAAGACCAAACTCATATTCCTGAGAATCATTCACAGCGTGAAATAAAAAATAGATTGGTTTACCAGCTGCAATTTTTTCTTCCAATCCGGTTCGATTGAATTTACTAATTAAAAAAATAAGAGCTGAAAATAATAGAATTCCGGCTGCGATATAAAGCAACCAACCCGATTTTTTTTTTGAAGACTCTTTAGATTCCAAACTTGCGCCGTCCCAATTCCATTCCAATCTGCAAAACCAGTCTGTCAAACGGTTATTTTTAGTTTGCCTTTTGTTTCAAGAATCATCACATCAATTATCTAAAAAATTGATTCCATTTTGTTTTTAAGAATCAGATTTAAATTGTGTTCTAAACATTATGATTCAATCGATCTGATTTCTAAAGTCTTGTTAAAGAATTCCAAAAGTAAAAATCCACAGAATCACAATTTTAAAAAATGTTTCACCCGATCCTCTTGATTGGAATCTTTTTTAAGATTTTCTAAAAAATATTCCAACTGCCACTTCTGAGTCTTTTTGGCTTGTTGATTGTAAGGAACATCCCAAGAAGGATAAACTCTAAATCCTAACTTTCCTTCTCCATTTCCATTGAGAATTCCTTGCTGAAGTAAAACATCTTTTGTAAATATAAATTGCCCTGTACGATTTTTATCATATATGTATATGATAAAATAATCGGTCCCGTCTTGAATATCGTACGGCTGGATCTGACCTTGAATATTCCGCTTCCATAGAGTTACAAACTGTCCTACTTTTTTAGGTGTGATTTTTGCGACACGAAAAGTGATTTTCCATTTTTTTAGTTCAAAATTACAGGCTCCGTAATCGGAACCTTCTTTTTCAAAAAACAGACTTCCCATGGAAACATCACAAGGTTTTAATACATTTTCTTGGAAGTTGTCTAAAATTTTGATGAGTTCTGTTCTGGTAAGTTTCATTTCTATTCTGAATCACTCAATAATCGAGTGTCCAAAAACCACGGTGTTTTACTTCGATAAAGTAAATTTTTAATTAGGAAATATTTTCATAGAGATTCGTTTACACATAAGAACCTGTCCCAAAAGAAACTCAACATCTCACTCCTTAAGAGTCGTTCGGAAACTCAATACGTTCACCCCCTATGAAGTCGCTTGGGATAACTCAATGCCTCGCTCTTTACGAATCGCTCGGGATAACTCAATGCCTCGCTCTTTACGAATCGCTCGGGATAACTCAATGCCTCGCTCT
>NZ_FTNA01000023.1 GCF_900156205.1 Leptospira interrogans | reverse complement strand
GTATTTAGGTTTGGAACCACGACAGGCGGGGCGTATAACGCGCTATAGGTACACAATAGTATTACGGTAATTATATGCTTTAAAATGCCTATTTTCATTGTTACACCCTTATATGTTATATTTTTCAATGATTTCACTTTTTTAGTGCCTTAACCAAATTCTTGTTTTCAAAGTTTCACCTTGTTTTTTTCTATGTATGGTTCGGCAAATTACAAATGATCCAATTGTTTATAAATAAAACTATTTGTGATTTTATACGTTAAATATATTCACAAAATGTAACATCTGACTTTTTTTGGATTTTGTCTACTTTATTTTTAGGCACTGTTTAAAAACTGATGAGAAGTAATTTTAAAAACGGATAGTTAAAAAAATTAGCGAATGTATATAGCACCAAATGTCGATTCTCTGTTTTACTGATTCCTATAAAAATAATCGCTTAACGTAAGTTCGGTGTAAGAAATTCATTTCCAGTGTTTGAACAAAGTCTTCATCTGAATCAAGTGGTCCTCTTAAAATTTTCTTAAGCTTAGAAATGCCGTTATAAATACTTCCATTTTTTCTTAAAAGAAATGAAATCTGTATTTTGCAGATCGATTTCTAAAATTGTGGGAACTACTGCAAATTCCAATTACAGAAAATGGATCTTTAAAAATTCATAATGCGACTTAATTTGTGGGAACTACTGCAAATCGTAGTTTTACGGTAAAAACTTGAAATGTGGGAACTATTACAAATTCCAATTACAGAAAATGGATCTTTAAAAATCCATAATGCGACTTAATTTGTGGGAACTACTGCAAAATTTAGAAATTACAGCTTTAGCACTTCGTTATAAATTACTTTTTCTGGTTCGCCTACACCAAATACACGTTAAATTATGCAATGTTATAATTCCCGTAGGAACTCCAACAGTTTATTATAAATTTCTAAATAATCATAATTAAAGTTCTAAAACAAGTTCTGATATTTTTTCTAAGTTACCAAAAAAATCACAATCTACAGACAAATCAAAGTATCGATGTATAATTTAAAAAAAATAAACTTAAATCCAATTGACTCAATAAAAACCTAAAGTAACGTGAGTTCGACGTAAAAAAATCAGGGCGAATCCGGCTTGCCTACGGCAAGCCGGACCGGCTCTCAGCTCTGGTCAAGTTATTATGTATCACAGTTATACATTCAATTTTTTTAATTTCAATAACTTGATCCTAAAATGCGACCCTTAGGAAAGCGTTTTGCTGAGTTCATTCATCGACCCCTTTCGCGTTAGTTACATCAAATTCACTTTGAAATAAACCATGACCGAAGTCAACAATCCACACGATCGATTGATCCGAGAAACGTTCCAGGATAAAAAAGAAGCCGCCATATTTTTTAAAAACACATTATCACCAGAAGTAGTGAAATTACTGGATCTAGAAAAATTAGAACTCTCCGAATCCAGTTTTATTTCAGAAGAACTCAAACAAGAACAAACCGATCTATTGTTTCAAATTCCTCTCAAATCTGGAAACAAAACCAATGTATATTTACTCTTCGAACATAAAAGTTATTTAGATAACTCTATCTATATACAACTACTCGGATATCTTACAGAAATCTATCGAAACCAACATAGAAACGGAGAACCCATTTCCGTTGTAATTCCATTCGTTTTTTATCACGGTGAAAAAGAATGGAAATTGGGGAGTCGATTGTTAGATCAGTTCGTTTTAACAAATCAAGAAGTTGATATTTTAAAAGACTTTATCCCCAATTTTAAAATAGACTTGTTCGATCTAAAAGAAATAGAATTGAAAGATAAATTAGAAAGTATTACGTTTCAAGTTACTCTGGGAGTCGTTCAAAAGATTCGAGAGGGCGACTTAGAATTTATCTCTCATTTACCTGGACTTTTTTCTTTGTTACAGGCAATCGAAGAAGAGTCGAAAAAGGTTGCAATCTTAAGAAAACTGTTATTGTATATCTATTGGGCTCGGGATTTAAAACCCACGGAACTGAATGTAGTTTTACAAAGATCTAAATTGGAACAATACGAGGAATTAGCAATGACTACTGCAGAAAGACTGATTTCAGAAGGTATGCAAAGAGGTATCGAAAAGGGAAAGTTAGAAGACGCCAGTAAAATGCTTTCAAAGGGGATCGACCTAAAAACAGTTTTAGAAATTACTGGGCTTTCCGAAAAAACACTGAAAGATCATGGAATCCTATAAAATCGATTCTAAAAAAATAGAAGGATTTTGCGCGAAACAGTCTTACTGATATCTGTACAATGATTCTGGATAAATCGCCGCTTAGAAGCTAAATTTTAGACAACCTATTATTATGTAATTCTCAGTAATATATTACTTTTTGAATATTCAACTTTACTGAAACGTTTTCCACAAAAAAAACCTAGAAAATTTTACCAATTATTACCTTCTAAATAATCAAAACCGAATCTGCATTCCTATACTAATAAAAGGATAGTATTTAACCTTTCCGCCGATCGCTGTAGATTCTATATAATTGGAATTATAAACCGGGGTGGGGTTACTGGGAGTCGTAAACCCAGTCAAAGGATTGGTAAATGCACTTCTCGAATAAGGACCGAAATTATTGTATGTTTGACTAATCTGATTTCTATTACCAAAAAAATTAATCAACTCAATGTAAGTATTCACATAACCCCATTGATAGTTCATAAAACGATCGATCCGAATATCCAATTGATGAAAGTCCGGCCATCTACCAGAATTATAATATTCTGAATAGGTTGGATTATAAAGATTGATACCCGTAGATGCAAGACCCGAAGCTTTAGAAGAATCCACGATAGGAGTAATCGGAACATTGGTAAGATACGTATACTTACTACCGATCTGCCAACTCTGGCCGAACTTCCAAGCAAAAACAACGTTCAAAATATGAGTTCGATCGTAGTCGTATAACAAAAGTTTATCGTTATCTACTAAAAGTTCCCATTTACCATCGTCGTAATAATTGAGATAATTACCACCCTCGTGAATCTGATACTGAAGTCTATGATCTCTATTATCTCTGGTTCTTTGATTTTCCTCGTCATCCGTAAGTTGGGGTTGATGATTATTTCTTTTCGAAACTGAATTGGTATACGAAATCCAACCGAAAAATCTACGTCCGGGGCCTTGATTGGCTTTTAAAAACAACTCAACTCCTCTGGAATATCCGTCCCTAGAATTGGAATAATTCATATTTCTAACAATCAAAGGATTTTCTTGAACGTCATCAGGATGATTTATGATATCTCGTTTTTCGTTGTTAGGTTGATATGGATCTTGGACATACGAATCTGGGGTTACAAGATTAGAATATTGATTATGAAAACCCTCCACTTTGATCAGATAATCAGAAGTAATTCTTTGTTCAATACCACCGGAAGAATGAATCGAATGTTCCATCTTTAAATTAGGATTTCCAGATCTGGAAGAAAATTGTTCAATCTGAAGTGGAGCGTTATAGTGTTCTCCCGTTCCTGCCAAAAATTTTGTAGCAGTCTTAAGAATTTCGTATTCAGCCCTACCTCGAAATGAGTCCTTTTTTTCATGTGCTTTATCATAATAATCGTGTCTATATCCGGGAAGAATGCTAAATCCTCCGATCTTAAATTCCATTTCCGCAAAAGCCGCAATTTCTCTCGTATGAATAGAATCCCCTTCAATCAAAGCCCTAAACTGACGATTAGAATCCAACAAACTGTTAAAAAAATCTAAAAACGTAGAGTTTGAAGATTTAATGTCTTCACCTTGAAGTTGAATCGTCTTATCCCTAAACTGACCTCCAAATCGGAACGTTAGATGTCTTTCGATCAAATTGATTCTAGTATTGTTTTCCAAAAAATTAATATTTTGAGTAGTAACGTTCTGAAGTTCAAAAATCTGTTCTGCAGTTAGAGGATTTTTAAAATCTACTTCGAAAAATTCTTTAAAGTAATTATTCGAAATGGAAATGGAAGTTTCCAACCAAGATTTATTATTGTAAGTATATCTAAAACCGCTCGTTCTAAACAATCTATCCAAGCCCACAGGAGGACGACCCGAAGCCGCTCCCTGCAGACCAAAAAATTCTTTTTTACTGTTTTCAAAATCGTCTTGTGCTTTTGTATATTTCTGTTTGTCCCTGGCGCCAAATAACAAAACGTTAAAAGTATGATTGGTTCCGGGTTTCCAATTGAACTTAGCCTGATAGTCTTCGTAATCCGCATACTTAGCATCTTGAGGGATACCGTCCGGATATAATTTCAAGAGAGTCACGTTCGGATAAGACTTTCTAGCGGAAACGATCGCATATAAATTTTCGGAGATTTTATTTTGATGATAAACGTCAGAAAGAAACGTATTTAAGTTTATAACGGAAGACGTTTTAGCCACCGTATCCGGAGTTTTAATGTCTATAATTCCACCAGTCGCAAAACCGAACTGGACAGGAAAAGCCCCAGAATAAACATTAAATGATTTTATAATATTATTATTTAGTACAGAAGACTGATCTCCCAAGTGATACGGATAAGACATAGGAAAACCATCTAGATAATAACCGTTTGCTAAGGTTCCACCCCCTCTCATCACCAAAAACCCACGTTCGCTGTTGGAATACGGATTAGAGTTCCCTACGCTGTTTACTAAATTGTTAAACGAAGAAGAAGAAAGTCCAATCGGAGGAACCGCCGTAATTCCAGGAAGAGTCTGAATCGCTTTGAGTGCGTCGTTCTGAGCTCCGGGTAATCTTTGAATTTCCTCTTGTTGAAGAGTGTATCTGGAAAGAGATTCTAAATCTTTTTCACCGTAAACGTTGATCTCTCCAAGAGCAGGTTTTCGTATAAAAATAAATTTTTTCTCACCATCGTGTTCTACGGTTATGTTTTTTTTAAAAACTTTTTCCGAAGTCATGATTCTTAAATTGTAAGAACCGGGAGCAGGAAAGTTCACCTTTATAGAACCTTCTCCGCTTGTAATCAGATACTTTCCAATTTCTTGAAATACGACTGGAGTGTTGGAAATCGCGTGGTTCCCGGTTTCATCCAAAATAACCACTTCTACCCGAATGGACTTTTGAGCAAATAAAGTAGAATGACAAAACAAAATCCCAACTATAAAAAGACCGCTCCAAAATCGATTGAAACACAAAATTAAAAAAAGAAACCAATCTCGATAACGCTGTATATTAAAAATATTTACTTTTCTAATAAACCAGATTGGAAATCGCAACAGAATATTTTTGAAATACAAATATAAAAAAATAAAACAGAATGAACGAAAGTGAATCAAAATAGAAACGATTTTACCCATCCATAACTTACATAAAAATTCTTTGTATTCTTTCATATTCGTTCCGGAAGTTTCAAAAAAAAGGGAAGGATTTGTTTTTCAATCTATAAATTTTTACTAAAGAAAGAAAAAGTTAAACTACACAATTACTGCTTCTACACAGATACCACAATTTTGAGATAAATCTAAGATTTAGATGTGAAATTTTAAACCCTCTATTTAGAGCGTATCCAAAAACTGGAACAAAACCTTACAACTTGGCCTTTCTAATAAAGTGAATTAGGTTTTAGGACGCCTATTAACGTAAATTCGATATAACTAATATAAAAGTGATTATTATATTACAACCTAACACTGCGATTCGGTAAAGAACCTAGTTTTTATGGATTAAGTTTTATTCACTCAAATTTTCTTACGCCGAATTCACGTTAATTTAATAGAGCAACCATGGGATAATTTATAGTCTCGTTAAATTTGTCTCGTAATCTTCGCTTTCATTTGAAATCGTTAACTTTGTCTACTCAATCAAGTCTTTGCTCGTAAGTTAATATTATCTTTAACGTTTCGACCTGAACTAATATCATATTCCTATGACCTTTTTTATTTCCTTTCCTCGTAATTGGTTTTATTCTATTTTTTATTGGGAAAAATCGATTAGAAAGACAACCTAGTAAAATAAAGTTTTAAATAATTATGATTCTTGTATTGATTTGGCCGTTCATATTGTGACTGATCAATATTAGAATTGTTGAAAAATTAATTTTCCATTGATTTCTATTTCATGGAAACGGTCGATTGAGGCGTTTTGTTAATTGTTGCTATGGAATTTTTCAACAACTCTATTATACATTTAGAGATGTTTTTTGGGAGGATTGATCATAGCTGGATTTTCTTTTTACATATATTTAGAAGTATTCGTTTGTAAAATTTTCCGAAAATAAAAAATATTTCTGACTTTTCTTTTTGGATTTTATTCCAAGTTTTTTAATCATTTATTTAAAACCTGCTTCCATTTATGATCCCGATTTTTCATAAAAATCTGTCCCCATCGAACGATTCATAAAGAGCAAGATGTTAAGTTGTCCTCGCTACGACTCGAAAACTCAGCGAATGCCTCTCTACGAATCGACATTCAGAAGTGAGATGTTAAGTTTCTTTTGAGGCAAACTCTAATGTAATTCTTGATTAAAATAAAATCATCAAAGTCTTCGCTTCAAATTCCCAACTATCAAAAACTCATTCAGTCAAAGAAGATTCGCTTTTACCTTCACTTTCAAAATCGATTTCACAGTTAGGAAGTAGCTCTTGAATTTTCTGTTTTTCTTTTAATGAAAAAGAGTTCGAATACAACCGCAGCACTTGTAAATTTTGAAGTAATAGAATTTCTTTGGGAAGGGTCTTGAGTTGGTCCCCACTCAAACGCAACCATTTTAGGCTCTGTTGCTGCCTAATTTCTTTCGGAAAAATTGTAAATCGATTATGATCTAAATTCAATGCTTCTAACTTTTGAAGTTGTCCTATTTCTTTTGGAAGGGACGTAAATTGATTACCAGCTAAATCCAATCTTTCTAAATTTTGAAGTTGTCCTATTTCTTTTGGAAGGGACGTAAGTTGATTACCAGCCAAGTTTAATACACGTAAATTTTGAAGTTGTCCAATTTCTTTCGGAAGAGACGTAAATTGATTACCATCTAAATCCAATCTTTCTAAATTTTGAAGTTGTCCTATTTCTTTTGGAAGGGACGTAAATTGATTACCAGCCAAGTTTAATACACGTAACTTTTGAAGTTGTCCAATTTCTTTCGGAAGAGACGTAAGTTGATTACCATCTAAATTCAATTTTTCTAAATTTTGAAATAACCCAATTACCCTTGGAAGAGATTCGAGTTCATGCAAACCCATACTTATACGCGTATTCATACTCATCTCAAGAATTAAAACGTCCAAAGGGTTATCAAGAGCATCCTGCAAATTATGATACGTTTTTGTCATTTTCAGACTACAGTACAAAGACAAGATCAATCCAATGCTAACAAATATAAAGTGGCACTTCATAAAAATTTCTCCGCTTTTCTTTCCAACCACAATCAAAATTGTGAAAGCGAAGTATATTCATATTCCCAATTTTTGGAGTTGTTTAAAAACAGTTTTAAAAAATGTAAAAGCTTCAAACGGTTTTTTAATTTGTGTTTACAAAACTTATGTAAGAGAAAAGACAATTATCATTTTATAGGATGAAATAAAAAGAAAGGCGGAGTTATAGAGATAGATGAATATAAATTAAAAGCTGATACATAAGCAAGATTCAAATTCTCATAGAATGGTAAGTTGTATAAAATCTAAATTGCAAACCATAAAAATTTAAATCTCGTGCCAATCGGACTAGAAAAAATAAGAATAACAATGAATTTACACATCAATTACAAGAGAAATAAGAAAATAAATCTTGCACATTTTAATCCTTCTGTTTTTTTCATTCGAAATTTATTAAGCATCCCGGATACTCCTAGAAAGCCTTTAGTGTTCCGATAAATTTCAAAAAACGAGATAACAAAAGCGAAATGTCAGCTTTTTACAAAATAGAAATGAACGATCTAAATACATTTCGTTGAACTTTAATCATAAAAGTAGAAAAAAACATTCTTTATAATACAAAATGAAATCAATATCTTTATCAATCCAAATAGGCACAACACCATGAAACACTATCTCACTTTCAGCGAAGGAACTTCCAATAAATTCTGGCAAATAGAAACAGAAGGGAATTCATTTACAGTCACTTACGGCAAAATCGGAACTAGCGGGCAAATACAAACTAAAACCTTTGACAGCGAGGAAAAATGTCTGAAAGAAGCACAGAAGCTTCTGAGCGAAAAGTTAAAGAAAGGGTATCAAAATTCTGGAGAAGAAACAACTACAACTTCTCCCAAACCAACTCAGACTCAATCAGTTTCAAAAGCCAAAACTCCAAGCACAAATGAAAATGAAGCCGCGTCTAAAACATCTTCGGAAAACGAGACAACGGCCCAATCATCCAGCAAAACAATACAATCAGAAAACCACGCAGCAACCACACATTCAAAAAACAGCATAAATAAAATTGAAACAAAAAAACTAAAAAAACCGGTTCAAAAAACATTAGGATTTCCTAATGAAGACCTTAAAATCCTTTCTAACGTCGTTCCGGTTCATCCCAAAGAAGAACCAAAACCATTCGATCTCAAAAACAGAATAGAACAACTTTCCTCTTTAAAAAAAGGAAGCAATTGGTGGACCGTAGATTGGACAAACCAAAACATTCCTTTATTTATGAGTAAACCAGAAGCCCATTTCTGGTTTTTAGCCCTGACTTGTATGGAAGTTATAAATGGGTATGAAGAAAAGAAAACAAAACAAACTATCCAAAAACTTCAAAATTTCCTAAATTCTCAAACGATAGACGGAAACCTCACTCTTGAAAAAGCAATCAATCTTTTAGAACGACAAGAAGACACTTGGGAGGAAAAAAGAATCACTCCTCCTTCTTATATCGTACTTCCTTTTTATCATTTGTTCGGATTGGAAAAAGTAATTCATTTCTTGGCGACATACAATCACCCTCAAGCAATGAAACAACAGGATTCTACCAACGGAAGTTACTACGAAGGATTTGCCCGTCTATTGCCAATCTTAGACGAATCAGAAAGAAAACTTTGTAAAGAACTGATCAAACCTCATTTAAAACAAAAAGAATTAGAATACCAAGATATAATCTCTCCTTTTTTAATCGCCTTGGATTTAGGAATGAAGGAAGAATTATTGCCGATCGTAGAATCCTGGAAATCAAGAGAATCTTCAATAAGATATAGTTATTCCGAATATAGAAAAAATATTATATTCTTATTTCAAGATCCTGAAATAGTAAAACGGCAGATGCGTAAAATCGGACATTTGTTCAATTCTGTTGAGGAGTTAAAATGTTGGATTACAATTACCCAATATTCCGATTTAGAATGGGTGGCTCTATCCGTCAAAGCGGTGTTCAACGACTATAATAACGAAAAACATAAAGAAATGCTAAAGTTGTTTTTAGGAATCAAGGCACCCGAGGTAGCAAGACCACTTTTATATCTTTACGCACTTCCTAAATTGGCGGCCGAAACCAAAAATTGGTTTATAGAATGTCCTTATTTTGCAATCGAAGGACTCGTTCCCGCAGTATTAGACGAAGACAAAAAAATCTCCGAACTGGCGATCGAAATTCTACAATCCTTGTTCGCGAGAGGATACGGAGAGATAATCCTACAAGAAAAAGCAAAATATTCAGCAGAAATCCAGGAAAAAATCAAAAATGAAATCTTAGAAAATTCTACTTTTACTGCGGAGCCTTTTGACGACTCCACCACTCCTACATGGCTTTCGGATGCGATCAAAACCGTATCCAAAGGAAAAGCAATCTCTTGGGTCGTTCCCGAAGAACTTCCTCCGATTCTAATTCAAAAGAAAAAATTATCTCCTTCTCAAGTAGCCGCAGTACTAACCGAGTTAAAAGAAAAAGGACTCGAAGAAAGTTCTATTCTATTAAAAAGTTTAAAAGAACACTCAGAAACCACAAGCCTAGATAATTTCGTCTGGAAACTTTTTGAACTCTGGATTTCTTTAGGCGCATCCAGTAAAGACAAATGGGCGTTTACCGCCTTAGGTAAGTTAGGTGGAGATAGAATCGCTCTCAAACTCACTCCTATGATCAAAGTATGGCCGGGAGAATCCCAACACCAACGTGCGGTCTTAGGTTTAGAAATTTTAAAAACGATCGGTTCGGATACGGCCCTTATGCAGTTAAACGGAATCGCTCAAAAAGTGAAATTCAAAGGCCTGAAAGATATGGCCAACACGTTTATGGAATCTATCGCCAAGAAAAAGGGGCTTAGAAAATCCGAATTAGAAGATCGTGTGGTTCCAGATTGTGGTTTGGACGAAGACGGTAAAAGGGAATTTAATTTCGGTCCACGAAAATTCCATTTTGTATTTGGTCCGGATATGAAGCCTATGATCAAAGACGAAGACGGAAAAATCAAAGACGATCTTCCCAAACCAAATTCAAAAGATGACTCAGACCTGGCAAACACTTCCGTAGAAGAATGGAAGTTAATGAAAAAACAAATCCGAGAAATCGGCAAAATCCATATACATAGAATGGAACAGGCAATGGTCACCGGAAGAAGATGGAAAGTAGAAGAATGGGAAATGCTCATCGCCAAACACCCATTAATGACACATATTGCCAAAACCCTACTTTGGTGGGTTTATTTTCCAGATCAAAATCAATCGATCAATGTATTTCGACTAACGGAAGAAAAAGACTACGCGGATATACATGATAATTCTTTAAACCTTCAAGGAGGAGCCTATATCGGAATCGTTCATCCATTGCTGCTTTCCCAAGAGGAAAAAAAATCCTGGGGACAATTGTTCAGCGATTATGAAATCATTTCTCCGTTTTCTCAAATTTCAAGACCGGTATACGTCCTTTCTGGGGAAGATAAAAACAAACAAGAAATACCCGGATTTACAAACCAAAAAGTAAAAGCGGAACAGCTAGTATTTGGACTCGAAAAAATGGGCTGGTCCAGAGGATCGGCAGGAGACGGAGGAGGAATCGACGAACACTCCATACAATTTCTTGGTGATGATGTAACAGCGGTTATACGATACGACGGAGACGATCTTTCCTACGGAAATATAGGTGGTCAGGATCTAGATTTAGAAGAAGCTTATTTTGTAAAGGGCCTCCGAGAACCTTCTTTTTCCGTAGGAAAGGAAACAAAACTAACTTTGGAAGAAATCAATCCGGTAGCTTTTAGCGAAACTCTACATAGTCTATTACAAGTTTCCGGATTTTCTTACCCAGCATCTAACGAAAATAGTTTGAAAGAAGCCAGAGAAACCTTACTCAAAAATCTACAAACACAGGAAAAGAAAGAAGAAGTATTCGATGAAGTCGACTACACCGAAATTTACAACGGATTTTCAACGGCTTGGAAAAAATTTCTTTCCAATGATCACCAAATCACAAGATCCAAAAATCACAAAAGCATCTCTAAAATTACAAAAATGTATATTAGAAGTTCCGATAAAATTACTTCTATCCAAGAACTTAAGTTTTTTACTAAATTAGAAGAACTAACGCTTAACGGGCCGGTAACAGATTCTTCTTTATTATCGGAATTAAAAAATCTGAAAAAAATCGAGCTCCAAAATTGGAACCTAAAAGATCTAAACGTTCTAAACTCCTGCACAAACTTAGAAAAAGTAGAACTTGTGGATATTCAAGGTTTTGAAACTGATTTCGACTGCAGTGGATTGTTAAACGAATCCAAAGCGACGATTCATTTAAATCTATCCGGAACCAAATTTGAACGTTTTCCAATTTCAGTGACCAGGTTTCAAAACCTAACCTCCCTTTCTTTAAGAGACTGTAAACTTTCGGAAGTTCCAGAAAGTATAGGCAATCTAAAACGACTCATCAATTTGTACTTGGATAAAAATCAACTGACCACATTGCCTACAAGTTTAGGAACCTTAGAACAACTAACCCAACTCCATATAGACTCAAATCCATTTACTACAATCCCGGATGCGGTGTTGTCTCTTAAAAATCTCAAAACTCTTTTAGCACGATGGAATCAGATTTCTACTTTACCAAATGAAATCGGAAATCTTACCTCTCTGGAAGATCTAAATTTACATGACAACCAACTTTCCAGTCTTCCAACAACGATTCAAAATCTAAGTTCTTTAACTAAGATCGGTTTATCAAAAAATAAGTTTTCAGAATTTCCGGAGCCAATTCTATATTTAAAAAATTTAAAACATCTAGACGTAGGCGAAAATAAAATTCGTCAGTTACCGGAAACGATCGGAAATTTAAGTAATTTAAAATCTCTAGATATAAAAGAGACTTGGATAGAATCTTTGCCGCAGAGTATCCAAAATCTGACTCAACTAGAAACTATCTACTTGCCAAAAGCCAAATTCAGAGACCTTCCGGATTTTTTGGCAAATATGGAATCTCTTAAAAAGATTAAATTTGAAAGCGAGGAATACAATCAACTCACAAAATGGTGTGAATTTGAATATTCAAAATATATAAAGCTTCTACACGGAGGAAAATATCCGGAGGCAAGAGATAAAATCACAAATTTGTTTACCACAAAGGGAGAGGATTTTTTAAAACTCAACCAATGGGAAGTAAAACTAAAAATCTCCGAAAGTTACTACCGTAAGGCCGAAGCCTTTGCAACCGTCGTATACGCATTAGCCACAATTCTAAAGGACGAGGAAATCTATTCCATTGCGTCCCAAATGACGGGGGACCAATACATCCACCCAGCTCTTCCGTTCAATAAAGCCTGTTACTTTGCGGTGACCGGTCAAAAGGAACCTATGCTCCAATCGATTCGAAAATCCGTCAAATTAGGAACAAAAGCGGATGAATTTACGAAGGAAAAGGATTTTGCTTCTTATTTAAAAGATCCTGACTTTTTGGAGGCAATCCGTAAAAATTAAAACTTTGTAGAGTCGGATCAGTGCGTGCCTCTGCGGGTATTACTTTGTAATCAAGCGCAGAGTCGCGCTCTCAGCTCTGGTCAAAAAATTGTATTCATTTTTTATAAAATTCATATATCGAAAGACAATTTTTTGACCCCGCTTCGATCGCTCACGCTTATAAAAACGGACAAACATTTGTTTAAACCAAGCGTGTTCAAAATAAATAATAATTTTAGAATATACTAAAATTATTATTTATTTATTTACAAAAGAGTTTTTGAAAAATTAATTCCGTCTGTTTCCGTTATATTAAAATGGACAATTGAAACAATTATGCAAATCTCTACTATGAAATTTTTCAACAACTCTAAAGTATAAAATCGATCTTTTGCAAAAGAAAGTAACCAGTTTGAGAATATAAAAAATGAGAGAAAAACAAAATACACTTTTAGACATACAAAAACCACCCGCAGAAACACTGTACTCCGAAGAGTTAGAGAGATTAAAAAAAAGGGACGAAACAAAACCTAAACCACCTGGTTGGAATCTTTCACCTCAAGCAGTCATTGACTTTGTGTTAGGCGATGTAAATTCGGGAATTTCTCCAAAATTCGTAGGAGAACGAAATTTTATAGAATGTTGTATTGTAGCCCTCGCCACCAATCGAGGGCTGATGTTAATCGGGGAACCTGGAACAGCTAAAAGTTATCTTAGCGAACTTTTGGCCGCTGCAATTTCTGGAGATTCTGCACTTACAATTCAAGGAAGCGCTGGAACGACAGAAGATCAAATTCGTTATTCTTGGAATTACGCATTGATGCTTTCAGAAGGACCATCCGAAAAATCTCTGGTTCCCGCCCCGATTTATGAAGGTATGAAGTTAGGAAAAATAGTTCGTTTTGAAGAACTTTCCCGTTGTCCTGGAGAAATTCAAGACACATTACTCTCCATCTTAAGCGATAGAGTTTTACACATACCAGAGTTAAACGGAGAAGAAAACGTGCTCTTTGCCAAACAAGGATTCAATATCATAGCAACCTCGAATACACGAGATAGAGGAACCAATGAGATGAGTTCCGCATTAAAACGAAGATTTAATTTTGAAACCGTAACACCTATCTCTAGTATTTCCGAAGAACAAGCATTAGTCGAAAGAGAAATGGAACGTTTACTAAAACAAGCAAACGTACCCGCAAAACTTCCTCAGGATTTAACAGAAGTACTTGTAACCTGTTTTCATGAATTAAGAAATTCTAAAACAATTTCCGGAAAGGCATTGGAACCACTTAGTTCCACGTTAAGCACTGCAGAAGCGGTCAGTGTAGGATTTTCGGCTGTTTTACACGCGTATTACTACGACGAAGGAAAAGTAAACGCAGGACATATCGTTTCTAACATGTTAGGTTCAGGTGTAAAAGATTCGATCGAAGACTTAAAAAAAATAAGACACTATTTTGATCAAGTGGCCGCATATCGAAATGAACACGCCTGGCCAGAGTTTTATCAGTCTAGAAAACTTTTGGACAGGAATTCTTGATAAATCATAAAAGTAGGATTTTTAGAGTAGTTCTCACAAATTACGTCCCATTGTAGGCAAATTCTTTATGATTAGTTTCTCCGATTTTATAGATAACTCAAGTTTTTTATACCAAATTACGGGTACAAATAGTTATTATGACTTCTAATATAACTTCCTATTTTTCGAATATTCTAAAAATTGAAATATAATTTAAAATGAATTCTATTTTTTTCTTCCCGATACGACATCACAGCGTTTCTGCTTCTCTCGCTCTTCAAAAATATATAAATGACTTACGTCCTTCTATAATTTTAATCGAAGGCCCTTATGATTTCAATCCAAAGTTAGAAGAATTATTTTTACCTCATACCCTACCGATCGCAATCTACAGCGTTATCAGAGACGAACAAGGGATTTCTAAAGGTGCATATTATCCTTTTTGCAATTACTCTCCAGAATGGATTGCTCTACAAACAGCCAAATCCCTAAAAATTCCTGCTCGTTTTATAGATCTTCCTTGGGCTGATTTATGTTCTATCAAAAGTGTTTCAGAAAAACCAAACGCTAAAACGTTACAACTGTATAACGACGAACCTTTTTGGAATAATAATTTCATTTTGGCACTTTGTAAAAAAATGGGAGTTTCTAATTTTCATGATCTATGGGACGAACTTTTCGAAATTAATCGCCTAACACAAATAGACGAATACAAAGAACAAGTGACCCTTTTTTGTAATTACGCTCGAAAAGAAAATAATCATTCCGAAGAAATCGTTCAAGCAAGAGAAGCATTTATGACACATCAGATTCGACTTGCACAAACACAATTTACGAGTCCGATTTTAGTAGTTACCGGAGGTTATCATTCTTATACACTCCAAGAAAAAATTTCCAAACCGCCCCAAACAGACGAATTATTTTGGGTCAATCAAAAAGAAAAATTTTATGACCGAGAAATTTCCCTAACTCCTTATTCCAACTCTAGATTAAACGCGACTAATGGTTATACTTCCGGAATACCAAGTCCAGGTTTTTATGATTTTGTCTGGGAAAGTTTTCAAAAACAAGAATCGTTTAATCATCGCCCACTGGTTCAAAAAATCCTAAGTGTATTTCGTAAAAAAGGATATAGAATTGCTTCCGCAGATAGGATCGCTTGCGAAACCATGAGTAGAGCCCTGGCCGATTTACGAGGTCACAAAAATATTTGGAAAAAAGATCTGATCGACGGCTTTCGTGCGACTATCATCAAAGATGAGATTGCAAGAGACGTTAGACACATCTTACTTGATTGTATTTCAGAAGTGATGGAAGGGGATCGCATCGGCCGTTTAGCAGAAGGAACATCTCTACCCCCAATCTTTTTTGACATAGAAACTACATTAAAAAAATTGAATCTTTTAGCAAAACGAGAAACTAGAATTTTAGAATTGAATTTGACGGATTTAGAACAAAGGGAACAAAGCAAAGTTTTACATCGTTTATATCTTTTAGAAATAGCCGGTTACACCTTTTTAGAAGGTACGGATATGATCTCTCGAAAAGATTTAGAAAAAATAAGAGAAAAATGGAACATCTCCATGAAAACGGAGTTTCATTCTTCTTGTATAGAAGCATCCCGTTACGGAGCTACACTTTCAGAAGCAGCAGCAGGAGTATTAAACCAACGTATCCGTTCAGAAATTGATCCTGAACTGGCAGCAGCCTGTCTCGTTGATGCAGCGTTAGCCGGTTTAGGTAAACATTTAACTTTTTTACTAAAACAATTTTCAGATATAATTCCGATTGCAGGCGATTTTCTGAAAATGTGTTCCGCGTTAAAGCATATTTCTTATTTATATAAATATGATGAAGTTATAATATTAGAAAATAGAAAAAGTTTAGAGGGAATTTTTAGAGAAAGTTATTTACGATGTCTCAATCTTTTGGATCGATTAGGAGCCACGTCCTCTGACGGCCTAAAATTAGCCCAAGGAGTTCAAACAATCGTACAGACGTATCAACATTTTGCCGAACCTTTAAAGTTATCCTTGGAAGAGATACGAGGTGTGTTCTCACGCTTGGGAATAGATTTAAAAATAGATTCTTTTGTACGCGGAGCTGTTTGTGGGGGGCTAAATTTAATCGACGAACAACCAATCTTAGATCAACTCAATTCATTTTATGATCCCATCGAACTTGGAGATTTTTTATCCGGATTTTTTTTAATTGCTCGAGAAACGGCCCAAAGAGATAAAACACTTTTAACTGCACTAAACATTAGAATATCAGAATTATCTCATTCTGAATTTTTAGAGGCCTTACCCGCCCTTCGTATGGCTTTTACTTTTTTTACTCCTAGAGAAAAGTATAAAATCGGCCAAAATTTATTTGAAATCATACAACCTCCCCTAGGTAAACTATCCGATTACGAGAATCAAGAAACGATCCTTAGAGCGATCGAATTTGAAAGAATCCTATTTGAAACCGCATTCAAATACGGAATTAGGACTACTTATTACGAAGACATATGAAAATGGAAAAATACAAATCGGAATTATTAAATGATCCACCAAAAACAAAGAAAAAATCAAGACACATTTTTTATGCTTCATTTTATGGATATAACTCAAATTAAAAAACTTTTTAATTATAAAAATACTATAATATTTAATATTTATTATATATGAAAAACGATCTTAGCACATTCATCCGATGGAAACTCATCCTTGGTAACGGTTCCGAACAATCTTTTGGAAACGAGACGTTTTCCGAAGAACAACAAAGAATGAACATCGCGATGGAATATCTATACGATAGAGAATACGGAGAAGACCGTAACATACGAACCGGAGGTTTAAGTGAATCTAATCTGACCGTACCTTTATGGATCAACGAAATACATGAACTGTTTCCTAAAAAAACGATAGAACGAATCGAAAAAGATGCATTAGAACGTTATCAAATAATGGAAATGGTAACCAACCCAGAACTTTTGAAACGGGCCTCTCCTAATACAACTCTTTTAAAAGCGGTGTTACACACCCAACATCTTATGAATCCGCAAGTATTAAGTTTGGCTCGAGAACTCGTTCGAAAAGTGATCGATGAATTGATGAAAAAATTAGAAACTACAATATTAACTTCTTTTCAAGGAATTAAAAATAGAAACCTACGTTCTTCTTTTAAGATTTATAAAAACTTCGACATCAAAAATACAATCCGCTCCAACTTAAAACACTACGATCTTAAATCTCAAAAGTTGGTTCTTCAAAAGCCATTGTTTCATTCCAGAACTCATCGTTCTATGGCAGAACGTTGGCATTTGATCATTTTAGTGGATCAATCCGGAAGTATGTTAGACAGTGTCATCCATTCTGCGGTTACAGCTTCTATCTTTTGGGGAATTAAATCGATTAAAACCAGTTTGATTTTATTTGATACCGAAGTCGTGGACGTTACCGACCATTGTTCTGATCCAGTAGAAACTCTCATGAAAGTGCAGTTAGGTGGTGGTACAGATATTGGCTCGGCGCTATTATACGCAGAAGGAAAAGTTGAAAATCCGCGCAGAACCATAATTATATTGATTAGCGATTTTTGCGAAGGGGCTCCTCCCTTCAAACTCATTTCCAATACTCATCACTTGGTAGAAAGCGGAGTAAAAGTGCTAGGATTAGCAGCGTTAGACGAAACTGCAAATCCTAGCTATGACAAGGAAATGGCAGAGAAACTCGTTAAAGTGGGAGCAGAAATAGCCGCGATGACTCCTGGGGAACTCGCCAATTGGGTGAGCGAAAAAATCAAGTAAGAATACAATGCGTCAAGACATTCTCTCCTTATCCCTACAAGAATTAGAAGTTCTAACGAGCAAAGGAACGGTCAACCGAGCCTTAAAGGATATAGAATCCGGAGCCAAAGGTAAATGGAAAGAAACCGAAGACGGCAACGTTGAAGTCGTTTGGGAAGATTCAGTTATATGTGTTTTACCCGGTTCCGTTCCAATTCAAGAGTCAAGTTGCACTTGTTCTTCTACGGGAGTTTGTAGACATATAATACGAACGATTGTCGCTTATCAAAAACGAAATATTTCAGACAAACCAAACCTCTCTTGGAATCCAGGAAGTATTAGCGATGAAAGTTTGCGTTCTTTTATTTCTGCTTCTTCGTTTACAAAAGCCAAATCCATTTTTAATTCCGGCATTGCCGTTGAACTGGATAGAACAGATGTTCCGGTTGCAAAAAT
Organism: Leptospira interrogans; assembly: GCF_900156205.1. Taxonomy (GTDB): domain Bacteria; phylum Spirochaetota; class Leptospiria; order Leptospirales; family Leptospiraceae; genus Leptospira; species Leptospira interrogans. The sequence goes on along the minus strand of NZ_FTNA01000023.1, from coordinate 42,379 downwards.
TCACGGACTTGGAACCGTTCACTTTCCTGTCCCAAACGATATTCGATATGCTCGTGCAGATTGCAAAGGATCACTTGGTGAACAAATAATCGCTATCGCAGTATGGTCATTTCGTCTAACGCATTTAAAAAAAGAATTTGTTTCCACCAATATTCGAGAAACAAAAATTTCATCACATATAACGGATAGAGCCAATACAATTTTGAAAGAAATTATACAATACGGATTTCAAGGAGTTTCCGAACATTTAAAAGATAGATTGTTTCAATTGAAACGTTCCTGTTTAGAAGAAGGACTCTTATGGCCCTCGGAAATTTTATCTGGATTACAAGAAGAATATTCAAAATATCTTTTACATGATTCTTTGTTCGATCCGGATCAAGTTGTATATCTTTTAGGAGAATGGATCATACGAATGGACGCGTTAAAAGAAAATAAAGGCGCCATTCCTTCTTTAGTCATAAGCGGAGATACAAAAACGTATTCTTCCGAATTGATTGTTAGAAGTTTGATAGGATTGGGTTCTGGAATCAAAGTTTTACAAAAAGGTTTTGTAGTCCTTTCTTATTTTGCCGATCCTAAGTCCGATAAAATACTGTTATACGAATGTTCTTTCGAAAAGCATACGGAGGAACCGTTCCACTCAATCGGCAATTTTACCGTATTCAAGGGAATTCCACTTCACAATTTCGGGAAAAGTTCAATTGTCAGCTCTTCGATCAAAAAAACTACATCCGGTAAATTACAATTCAGTAATAAATTAACTTTAAATCCTCAAACATTTTTTTTTGAATCTCTAAGTGAAAGCATTCTTTCTAACAATTTTAACGAAACGATAAAAATACTTTTAGAAAAACCTCCTCGTCCTTTAGGCCCTCGTTGGGCGGCTGGTAATTTTTTCGTATTTAAAGTAGAACGTTTTACTCAACCTCATTTTGATAACATTTTACAACAAATAAATATAGAATTGGAAGATCAAAATGGAAACATCGCATACGTTCAGTTACCATATTATACCAGAGCATCAGACGGTATAGAAAATCTAAAACACGCGTTAGGCGATTCTCATTTACGTTACGTATGCGGAGTTGCAAACGTAGCTTCTGGTAGACTTTACATAAAACCGGTGTCATTTGTAATCGAACAAGGAGGTAATCGTACAATGTTACAACCTTACTTAGATTCAAAATCCCATTCCGACAAATCTAATTTTCAAACGCAAAATCAAGTTCGTTCGGAAACAGATTCTCTAAACAACTATATTACAGAATTAAGAACTACTATCTCCGAAGTATGCCTAATAGGTCTAAAACAATATGGAAAAATCAACCATTGGAAAAAACTAGTTCAACAATCCGAAAATCTAGGATTAAAAAAAATTTCAACTCTTTTAGAATCCATAATTGCATCAATACAATCTTCCAAAGATCCTAACGTTTCTCCCATTTTGATTTTGACTGCTCTACTTTGTCTTTCTAAAGAAATGGAACTTTTATCTCAAAAGTAAGTTCTGCAATTTATATAAGCTTTAGAAATCAAACATCGCCCTTTCAAGGGCGATGTTTTTGAAAAACTTACTGTTCTACACAGAGAAGATTTAGATTGGTATTACAAGCATGGTTATCAACGGTAAAAGCTCCTTCTGGAGTTATATCTGCTTGAAGTTCGGTTGTATTTCCAGCCTGTCCCGTAATAAGTCCGTCCGTAGAATTCCAATTATTACAGTTTGATAATGGCTCCCAAAGAAATCCAACGTTGTTTCCTAAACCGTTCCAAAAGAATTTTTGAGTTCCTGAATCAATTCCATTTTGAAGATTATCTATAACAATAGAATTTGCGTTTGTAGTAAAGGTAATTGTAGTGCCGTCGCTTCTACGGTATTGTTTGTTTGGATAAAGGACCCAATCTTTTTTATCTACTGATCCATCTAAAGCAGAAATAACTTGTCTTCCCGTTGGACCGTCGACAATCAAAGCCTTATAAGCTCCCGTTAAACTAGAAGATTTTGCAGCGGCACACTTTGCGTCTGCTCCAAAAATTCCACCTAAGTTTCCATTATAACCCGCCCCGTTATTGGTAGCGATAAAAGTTCTACAAAAAGAAGCATCCTTACAAGAAGTAACGACGGGAGTAGAAGTATTATTGGAAGAACCTAATGAATTGAGAAGGAAAAGAAGTAGTTCTGAATTATCTTCTTCTTTTTTATCCCCACACGAATAAAGAGTGCATACAACGGATCCGATAAGCAATGTTAGAAATATTGTTTTCAAAATTTTATTTCCTTGTTTTAAATTCATTCGTTTGCATTTATCCTTTCGAGTTTAGATTTAAAAACTTTTAACCTAAAAAGAAAATCAAACGAACTTAGAACTAAATAACAGATCCAGGTGAGTATTTCTCACCTTTTGGAAATAAATTTATGATCTATTGGAAAAAACTTTTTTAAGTTCTATCAGTAAAGTTTACAACAAAGACATTATATTATATCTTGAACAGATTTGTTTTATAAGATGCAGACTACATCTGGAAATAAAACTTTTTTTGACTTATCAGAGTAAAACCTTGTTTTATAAAAAATTCCCCATTTACAGCGCGTCCAAAAATCCTCAGAGCGATCCATAATGAGCAGTGCCATTGAGTTACCTTTGAAATAGGTTCTTATGAATTTTAAAAACGATACGTTATTGATTTATAAACAAACTTCATTAAATCATTTATTAGAAATTTATATATAATGAATTTATAATTTTCCTTTGGTTGTTAAAATGACTGTTTTATATAGATATTTGTTTCTTAAGTTGGATTTTATAGGAATTTTCTGCAAGTCTCCATTCAAAAAGCTTCAAAAGAAATCAACTTTAAATCTCTCTATAAACCCAATATGGTAGTTTCCACAGATTACTTACTCGGACATATCAGAACAACACTATCGTGAACTTGTTTTAAAAGTTAGAATGTGGGATCTACCACAAAAAAGCTTAAAATCTGGGTTAGGCCTAGTTTTTGAGAACCTTTGTATTCTTGCTGGAATTATGCGTTAATTTTAGTGTTATCTTCATGCACCCGAGTAGTAAGTCTCTTTACGCAGTTTCTGACTTTTTAAAAGTTTTTCACTCTTAAAAATTGCAAGAGTTTCCACATTTTCAAAGACTATTTAACGTAAATTCGACATAAAAAACCCATGATGCTGAAAAAAGTTGGAATCAGAACTTCATAGATTGATTTTTTAAATGTGGGAACTATTACAACTTTTAAAATAGAAATTTATAATAATTGAATATGTCGTATTCAAGCGTGGGAACTCACACAAAATTTAGGTTTGCCTGTAAAATGTGGGAACTATTACAAATCACGATTTTACGAACAAATTCTAAAATTATAGGAATTTATACTTTTAGAAAAATTTTTTCTCAGCCGAACTCATGTTAAACTGGGATTTAAATTTTAAAGATGGCTGCAAAAATCGGATTGGACGATGATTCTTTTGGTATTCATAGTAGTTCCCACATTTTTCAAAGTTTAACTGGTAAATCCACGATTTGTGAGAGTTCCCACATCTATTTTTTTACGAAAAAATTGACCTAGGATTTTCTTACGTTAATATAAGTTCGCTAAAACTCTATTACCGACTAATGCTACAAAAGTCTTTGATTCGAAAAATAATTTATTCAAGAACCAAATGTATAGCACCGTTTATACACATTTTATGACAAATATTGATTATTAATTTATTATAATATTTTATTTTACTATAATTTAGAATCTATCAAATTCTACCAAATTCTTTTTTCCAATACAAGATCCCTAAAAACACAAAACCAAACAAACAAAAGAACCCTTGCCAAGACTGTAATAAGAAAAAATACCCTAAAGAAAACATTCCAAAAAATAAAGCGACCGTTCCTAAAAGCCAAAGAAAGATTTTTTTATAAAAATCCTCGAGTCTTTTTTTATTATCTTCTCCTTTCCAAAATCCGATAGGATCAACTCTTTTTATAAAATCGTCTAACGTGTTTTGTGGAACCGGCGGGGTTAAAAACGTAACTAGGATCGAAACCGCAACAGAACCTATCGCAACCCAAAATAAAAGATATTCCGATCGAACATTTGGATAAGAAGGATACAAAATCATAGAAAGGATCAACGCGGTGATCATTCCGGAAAGTTCAGTCCAAGCGTTAGTCCTCCACCAAATCCATCTTAGTATTTGAGGTAATCCCATTCCGGAAGCAAATGCCAATAAAAATTTCCAAGCGTTCGCGATAGATTGAATCTGAGTGGCTACCAAAATGGCGATGATAGACATAGTAACTACTGCAATTCTACTCGCTTTCACCAAAGTTTTATCGTCCGCTTTTGGATGTACAAATCTCAAATAAAAATCGTTTACAAGATAACTCGCACCCCAATTGATATGAGTGTCAGCCGTAGACATAAAAGCGGCCATCAAACTCGCAAATACAATTCCCAAAATTCCATTGGGTAATATCAATTTCATTAAAATCGGATATCCCATTTCACGATCGCCGCCTACGATCCATCCTTCTGAAAAATATTTTGTCGGATCGTGCAAAGGAAACACAACTAACGTTACAAGTGCAGTTAATATCCAAGGCCAGGTGCGAACCATAAAATTGGCTATGTTAAACCAAAGAGATCCCTTTTCTGCTTCTTTTGGATTTTTTGCGGTGTGTATTCTTTGAGCCAAATACCCCGAACCATCAGAATAATACTGAGCCCACCATTGTACACTTATGAATATTAAAAAAACATTAATTGATAATGAAGCTTCTTGAAAGTCCGGCCAAAAACTCAAAATCGATTTGTGTTTGTCAGGATATAATTCTTCCATTTTTGAAAGTAATCCGGAAATTCCTCCCTGACTCGAAACCGCATATACCGCAAACAAAATTGCTCCACCCATTCCCAAAGCAAATTGAACAAGATCTGTCAGGATCACACCTTGGATCCCTCCCATGCTGCTATAAACGACTACCACTAAAAATAAAATCAAAACAGTAATCGTATTATTCAAAGAATCAAATATTAAAAAAGAAGGCCACACGTTTTGTATAATCGAAAACCGATCGGCACCGAGTAAATCTTTCCAATCTAAGAAAGGTCCAGTAATTTTGGACATCGCCTTAAACACCCATCCTAGTACAATCGAATTTACTAATATACTTAAATAGAATGCTTTGACCATTCTAAGTATAATTGCCGGTTTGCCTCCATAACGTAGCTCTACAAACTCAACGTCCGTTAAAACTTCCATCCTTCTCCACTTACCCGCAAAAAAAACGGTCATGGCCATATAACCGATCGCCCAACTCCACCAAAACCAGTTAGCCGAGATTCCGTCAGCCGCGATAAAACCGGTAATTACAAGAGGGGTATCCGCGGCGAACGTGGTCGCAACCATCGAAGTTCCGAGCCACCACCAAGGTAGTTTACGATCGGCTACAAAATAGGAAACGAGACTTTTACCCGCTTTTGGAGAAAGTAATATTCCCGCTGTAAACGCAAAGAATAGATACATAAATATAAAAAACCAATCTATAAAACTGAACATACTTTTTTCTTAAAGGTAGAATCAAGACTCGTTTAAATACGAAATCCTATATGCTGATAAAACTTTCGTCAGTTTTAATACCTTTCTTGAAAACGAAACCTTCTTTCCAAAATATGATGAATCAAAATCGAATTCTCTTGATCCTCTACTAGTTATGAAAATCATGACTGCCATAAGGTTATGACAAATATAATCGTTCAAAAATACGGCGGAACTTCCGTGGGTACTCCGGAAAGAATCCAGAACGTTGCAAAAAGAATCAAATCCTATCATGATAAAGGTCAACAAGTGGCGGTTATAGTTTCCGCAATGGGACATACCACAGACGAACTCGTTGACCTCGCAGCGAAAATTTCTTCTAATCCGCCTAAACGTGAAATGGACATGTTACTTTCTACGGGCGAACAGATTTCCACTGCACTCCTCGCTATGGCTCTTTGGGAAATCGGAGTTCCGGCCACTTCTTTTACAGGTTCTCAGATCAAACTTCTTACGGACGGAAATTTCTCCAATGCAAAGATCAAAATGATCGATCGATCCAGAATCGATTCTGCGTTGAACGAAGGTAAGGTGGTTATCATTGCTGGTTTTCAGGGAATAGACGCGGAAGAAAATATCACAACTTTAGGAAGAGGTGGTTCCGACACTTCTGCTGTCGCAGTCGCTGCCATTTTAGGTGCAAAAGAATGTGAGATTTATACGGACGTAGATGGAGTTTACACCGCCGATCCAAGAGTTGTTCCCAGCGCTAAAAAACATAAACAAATTACTTACGAAGAAATGCTCGAACTGGCGAGTTTAGGAGCGGGTGTTCTCCATTCCAGAAGTGTGGAACTTGGGATGAATTACGACGTGGTCATTCATGTTCGTTCTAGTTTCAACGATAATATAGGAACGCTTGTAGTGAGCGAGGATAAGATTATGGAAAAATTAAAAGTGAGCGGCGTTACTGCTAAAAACGATCAAGCAAGAATTACAATCGCAGGAGTTCCAGATAAACCTGGTTTAGCCGCAGGACTTTTTGGCGAACTAAGCTCTAAACATATTCTTGTAGATATGATCGTCCAATCTTCTCCGCATAACGGCATTAATACGATTTCCTTTACAATTCCTAAAAAAGATGTTCACGAAGCAAAACCGATTCTTGAAGGATTTTCAAAGTCGCATAACGCAAAGGAACCAGAGATCAACGAAAATATCGCGATCGTTTCTGCGGTCGGAGTAGGTATGAAATCGCACGTAGGTGTTGCAGCGGGAATGTTCAAAGCACTTGCCGACAACGGAATCAACATAGAAATGATTTCTACTTCAGAAATCAAAATCTCTTGTGTAATTGCAGAAAGTCAGGCTAAAATCGCAGTTAATAAAATTCACGACGTATTTGGTCTTTCTTCTTAAAGTCTGTTTCAAAATCTTCAAACGTCACTTTACAAATTTACTACGTAAATGGTGGTTCCTATATAGATCCTGATTTGTTTAGGAATTTTTTAAACTTTGTTTTTGCTCACTACCTTATAAAAATTCGAGTAGTTAATAAATTTTTGACTACCTTTATTCCTTTTCTTTTTTAAACCGATTTCAATTTTCTCAAAAAATGCATTCAAAAAGTTTTATAAACGATTATGATTTTTTTGAAAGGCGAATAGTACCGTCACAAACTATCCTTACTTACCTCTATAAAATTAAATACCTAAATATTTATTACAAAGTATCTTAGAATTGTTGAAAAATTAATTCTCTATGGGTTTTCGTTGTATGGAAACGGTCGATTGAAGCGTTTTCTTAATTGTTGCTATGGAATTTTTCAACAACTCTCTTGTAGTTCAATAGAATCCAATACAAAAGTCATTGAAGGGTAACTCAGCGTCTCGCTTCTATGGGCGCTCGAAGTAACTCAGCGTCTCGCTTCTATGGGCGCTCGACAGATCATGTTCTAAATTGTAACTCAAAATGATATATTGCATAATGTTTCTTTTATACAATTGATTGACTGGATCTAAAAGTGCAGCCTGGCAACGCCGGATTCGCCCATGTTTTCTTACACTGAACTCGTATGATTGATGCGCAAACTATTGGGTATTTTATTATGCAGTCCTTAAGTAGAAACTTTTATAAAATCGATTTCACCTCTTATCTTTTATGTGAAAATTTAAAACAGACTTTAAAACGTTTGTTTTAAATTAAAAAATAATAATTTTAAAACATTAAGATTTAATAATAAACTTAATTTCCAATTTGATAAAATACGAAACGTGCTAGTTCCCACAGATTACGTCTCTTTAGATAGTCATAAAATTCCTAATTTACTCTTTTCTTAATCTATATTATGGATTTGAAAAGGCCGATTATTTATGATGAAAACGCTTTCTGCGAACCTGTTTCTCCCGATAAATCACGGACCTTTCGCGCTCTTGTATTGACTCGCTGTTTGGTGATTGAACCGATTTGCTTAGCGTTTGTTGAGTATGGCACAAATAGATTCGCAATTACTATGTCTAAAAAGCCCGATAATGCTTTTTATATACATAATTTTTCAACCTATTAAGCCGCGTTCTTTCCTTTCTTTGAAAGGAGAGAGTGGATTGAAACCAGAATCGTTTCACAAAGACGTTTTAGATTTACGAGTTCTTTTCTTTCCTTGAAACGAAGGTAAATTAAACCTGAGTTTGAAAAACGTAAGTTTAGCTAAGAAGTGATTTTCTGAAAGTATGAGTTTTCTATAATTTTAGAATTTGCTTGTAAAACCGTGATTTGTGGTAGTTCCCACATTTTAGGAATTAATCTATAAAATTCAGATTTCAACTTTTTTCAGAAAGTGAGTCATGACCAAATTTGCATTCATATAAAATCTAAAAGAGGCAATCTTACTACGAATCCGATCCAGGATATTATAAATTTTGAAGTAAATCATTTTACTTTGCGACCATTAATAAAAATTAAATGTAGGATTTTCCTTAAAAACATAGACTACGGAATAGACATAATTTATAAGAGTTTTTGCACTTTCGTAATAATTCACCGCTCGTTTTCGGTGCTATTTTCATAGCAATTTAAGATGAATTTTGGCGTAGGAGATTTGTTTTACAAAAATCTGATTTTCCATAAAAAATAAATGTGGGAACTCTCACAAATTTGCATTTTACGGTAAAATTTTGAAATGTAGGAACTCCACTGTTTTTACACTTTAAAAACTAGGATCAATCATTTCCATAAATGAATGTAGGAACTCATACTTTTAAAAAAATTTTCTTAGTTTCTCGGGCTCTAAAATCACTCTAAAATATTTCCAAAATGATGTTTCCGAATTGAAATTTCATTTTAGAATAATCATTTTCTGAGTTTTGCAAAGCTACTGGGAAGCAAAAACAAATCAATTGATAATTTGATAAAATAATTTCCTTAAAAAGGAATATTAGAGTATTTTTTTATATTTCAATATTATTTATTTTTAATAAATAGATAAATTGTTCTTTCAAACAAATTTTAACTTACATCCGTCCTACTTCTAATTTGTTAATAAAATCCTTAAAGAATCACTCTCCAAACAAATTTTCACATAAAATTACCACTTACAGACATTATAAAAATTCATTTCAGAAACGACTTAAAATCTAAAATTCCTACTTCATCAATAATTTATAAATTCATACTTTCCGAATATACAAAATTTGTAAAAATATAAATCCCCTTTTATTTTTTAAAATTTTTATTTTAAAAAAATCATTTTATTTAAAAAAAATTTCAACTTCTTTCCGAAATTCTATATAACATTTTTAACCATTCTCCAAAACTAGGAATGAAAAGAAATAAACAATCCATTTTTATAGGACACATTCTTCGTAAAGATGACGGTAATTTCGTTGAACATCTCCTAGACGATCACCTCTATTCGGTAGCAGAGCTTACAGAAAAATTCTGTGAAAAATTTGGAGCAGGAACTTTTGGTTATCTAATAGGTCTTTGGCATGATTTAGGAAAATTTAAATTAGAATTTCAAGAAAGAATTCGAATCCGTTCGGGACACATTGGAGAAGAAGCCCATCTAGAAGGAAAAACTGCAAAGTCAGTAAAACACTCAGTCAGCGGAGCAATTCACTGTTTCAACAAATTTAAACAAAGCGATATTATTAAAAAATTAATATGTTTGCCAATGCTTTGTCATCACTCCGGTCTAAAAAATTTTGGGATCGACGTAGATATTCAGCTAAACGAAGAAAGAGAAATTTTGGCGTTATCCGAAACCACTCCACACATCCCTCAAGAAATATTAGACGGAATCGATTTAAAACAACTCGGTAAAAGTTTTAAAGATCATTCCCTATTGATTCGAATGTTATTCTCCGCCTTAATCGACGCGGACAGACTAGACACAGAAAGATTTATGGATCCAGCCAAATTCAAGGAAAGATATTCAAAAACTATAATCCTACAAGATTTAAATATCAAATTAGACAAACACCTGAAAAACATACAAAAACAAGCAGATACTACAAAAGTAAATTCAATCAGAAAAAGAATCTTAGAAGAAGTTCAATCAAAAACAAATCTAAAACCCGGATTTTATACTTTAACCGTTCCTACCGGAGGAGGCAAAACGTTAACTTCTTTATCGTTTGCTTTAAAACATTGTATTACAAACAAAATGGATCGAGTGATCTACGGCGTTCCTTATTTAAGTATCATAGAACAAACTACAGACGTATTTAAAAAAATATTGGGGGAAGATTCCGTTTTAGAACATCATTCGGGTATAGACATTTCCAAGGAAAAAGAAAATTCTATAAATAGACTTTTAACCGAAAACTGGGATCATCCTTTAATTGTAACCACAAATGTTCAGTTATTTGAAAGTTTATTTTCTTCTAAAACTACAAAAGTCAGAAAACTTCATAATATTATAAATAGCGTAATCATATTGGATGAAGCTTAGATGATTCCTCCCCAATTTTTACAACCAATCGTAAAAACCCTGAAAGAAATAGTAGAATTTTATAATGTAACAATAATCTTATGTACTGCCACCCAACCCACATTGTCTTCTATAAAATCCATTGACCTCAATTTTGATGGAATTAACAAAGCCATAGAATTGGCACCGGAACCGGAAAAACTTTTTCAAGAACTAAAACGAGTAATCATTCATAAACCGGAAGAGAGAAAGTTAAGTTTTATAGAAATTGCGACAAAAATTTCAAATTATGATCAGGTTTTAACGATCGTAAATCGTAAAAGTGACTCTAGTGGGATTTTCAATCAACTGACCGGAAATAAATATTATCTAACTACAAACCTTTGTGCAGAACATCGCAGAGATATTCTTAAAAAAGTAAAAAGTCATCTTAGCAATGGAGAATCGGTTTATTTAGTCAGCACTCAATTGATAGAAGCGGGAGTTGATATTGATTTTCCGATCGTTTTTAGAGCCGTTGCCGGACTCGATAGTATTGCCCAAACCGTCGGAAGATGTAACCGTGAGGGTAAATTAGTTGATGAAAACGGACAAGAAAAACTAGGAGAAGTATTTTTATTTCATCCACAACAAGATCCTCCTTCCGGACATCTTTTACAAACCAAACAAGCAAGTGAAGATTGTATAAAAAACTTTGAAGAATTAATCCATCCAGATACTTTAAAACAATACTTTAACACTTTATTTTGGTTAAAACAAGATAAAGGATTAGATAAAGAAGAAATAGAAAAAGATAAAAGAAGCTTTCAATTCGAAACGATTAATAAAAATTTCAAACTAATCGACAAAGACTCTAGACCAGTCATTGTGCCTTACAAAGAAGGTAAAGATCTAATCGTTCAATTACAAAACTCAGTCGTACAAAATAACTTTGTAGACTATAAGCTAATTCGAAAATCACAACGTTATACCGTAAATCTCAAAACAAATCTATACAACAAACTTCTATCCGAGGGAATCATCTCCGAAATCGAAGGAATTATAGGAATTTTAAATTTCGACTCTTATTATCATAATGATTTAGGAATATTAGAATCTCCGAATGATCAAGATTTAATCATTTAATGGAAACAAAAAGTATGAAGGAATCACAAATATTTCAATTAAAAGTCTCTGGAGAAAATGCGTGTTTTACTAGACCCGAAATGAAGGCAGAAAGAGTCTCCTACGACGTGATCACTCCTTCCGCCGCTAGAGCCATTTTTGACGCAATCCTTTGGAAACCCGCAATTCTTTGGATCATCCATAAAATTGATATTCTAAAACCGATCCTCTGGGAGTCCATTCGTAGAAACGAATTAGGTTCTAAAATTGCTCCTCAAAATATCATGCAAACGATGGAAGCGGGAACTGGTAATTTAGCTCTTTATATCGAAGAAGAAAGACAACAAAGAGCGGGACTGTTTCTTAAAGACGTATCTTATATCTTACACGCTAGTTTTAAACTCACCAAAAGAGCGAGAGATGGGGACAGTATTACAAAATTTGAAGAGATGTTTAAACGAAGAGCCGAAAAAGGACAATGTCATCATCAACCTTATTTTGGTAGTCGAGAATTTGCCGCCTACTTCTCGTTAAACGATCAAACCGAAAAACCGATCAAGATAGAACAACAAGATTTAGGTTGGATGTTATACGATCTTGATTTTGAAGACTATAATTTTGATACAAAAAGTTATAAGGACGCCAATCCAAAATTTTTTCGAGCAGTAATCCAAAATGGTAGTATTGTAATTCCAGATTTGAATACCAATGGAGCGAGACTATGATCCTACAAGAATTAGTAAAATATTATGAACGAAAATTAGAAGAAAGGGAAATAGCGAGAGAAGGATTTGAAACAAAAGAAATTCCTTATTTGATCGAAATTGATGAAGAAGGAAATTTCATTCGATTTATATCAACTTGGCAAGACGAAAAAAAGAAACGGGCTTCCTCATATACAATTCCAAAAGCAGTCATAAGATCCAGAGGCATCGAAGCAAACTTACTCTGGGATAATTTTGAATATATTTTCGGTTTAGAAAAAAAAGAAAAACAAAAAGATTTTATCCGCAAAATTCAAGATTTAGAAAGTAAATCCGAAGAGCCCTCATCTTTAACATCCATTCTAAATTTCTTTTCTAAATTGAAAATGCCCGAACTTAAAAAAGATCCTCTCTGGGCTGAAATCGAAGAGGACAAACACTATCTCACTTTTAAACTACAAGGACAAAATGAAATCATCTGTTCCGATAAAACAATCGTTCAAACGATTTCCCAAAACGCATCCGATGATGAAGTAGAAAAAGGAATCTGTTTAGTTAGCGGAAAAACGAATCCCATAGAAAGACTCCATTCTAAAATTAGTTTAACCGGAGCTAATACTTCCGGCGCCAATTTAGTTTCGTTCAATCTGGACGCCTTTGAATCTTATGGAAAAAAACAAGGTTCCAATGCTCCTACAAGCAAATACGCAAACTTTGCATACGGAACTTCGATCAGTTCATTAACCTCAAAAGATAGCCGCCAAAAAATACTCATAGGAAATACTACCATGATGTTTTGGTCGGAAACTAAAAATGAATTAGAAGACGAATTCCTATCTTTATTAAAACCATCAGATGAAGACCAAAAAAAAGACTCAAAACGAGAACAAGAAGCACGCAGTAATCAAACGATCAAAGAACATTTCGTTTCTCCTTTTACCGGAAAGTTGCAACATCTATTAAACGACGGAACCAAATTTTTTATCTTAGGTCTTGCACCTAACGCGGCCAGGATTTCCGTTCGTTTTTGGTATCCTTCCACAGTCGGAGAAATTTCTAAAAATATAAACCAACATTTTACGGATATTAAATTAGAGATTTATAATGTTGAGTCCGGTTTTATCAGTTTAAATCGAATCCTAAGTTCCACTGCCATTCAAGGTAAAATGGAAAATGTCAGTCCATTATTAAGTGGTAAATTAGTTACTTCTATTATTAGCGGAAGTGAATATCCAAGAACCTTACTTTCTTCTATTTTGATCCGACTTAAGGCAGAGAAAGAAATTTCTTTTGTAAGAGTTTCCGTACTAAAAGCAATACTCAATCGTAAAGGAAGATTTGAAAAATTTAAAAACTATAAGGAGTTAACGACATCCATGGATGAAGAAAATATAAACGTAGCCTATCGACTAGGAAGACTTTTCGCCGTAATGGAAAGATTACAGGAAAGAGCAAATCCGGGAATCAATGCTACTATCAGAGACAGATACTTTTCCTCTGCATCTTCAAGACCTGCTACTGTATTTCCGGTATTATTCAACCTAAGTATGCATCACGCTTCTAAATCCGGAAGTGTTTGGTTCGAAAAATTAAAAGGCGAAATTTTAGCTCCTTTATCGGGAAGAATCCCCAACACATTCAGTCTCGAAGAACAAGGGTTATTTGCAGTCGGCTATTATCACCAAAGAAACGAATTATTTAAGAAAAAAGAAGAACTATCACAAGGAGAATAAAAATGAGCAATCCAATTCAAAATCGGTACGAATTTGTCTATTTATTTGACGTGAAAGACGGAAATCCAAACGGAGATCCTGACGCTGGGAATCAACCCAGAGTAGATCCGGAAACCGGAAACGGCCTGATCACAGACGTTTCTTTAAAACGAAAAATAAGAAACTACGTGACTATCGTAAAAAGTGCAACTCCACCTAACGACATTTATATTAAGGAAAAAGCAGTCTTAATTGAAACTCACGAAAAAGCATATGTAGCAGTCGGCGCCAAATTAGAAACTTCCAAAAAAGAAGAAAAAGAAAAAAGAACCGGAGGAGACCAAGTTGGCAAAGCGAGAGAATGGATGTGTAAAAACTTTTACGACGTGCGTACTTTTGGAGCTGTAATGGCGCTGAAAGTAAATGCCGGCGTAGTCAAAGGACCCATTCAGTTTACATTCGCTCGTAGTATCGATCCTGTTATCAATTTAGAACATAGTATCACTAGAATGGCGGTTGCAACCAAAAAAGAAGCTGAAGACCAGGACGGAGATAACAGAACGATGGGCCGTAAACATACAATTTCTTACGGGCTTTATCGCGCTCACGGTTTTATCTCTGCTCATTTTGCAAACGACACTGGTTTTTCCGAAGAAGATTTAGAATTATTTTGGTCTTCCTTACAAAATATGTTCGATCATGATCGATCCGCTGCAAGAGGAGAAATGAATTGTAGAGGTTTATACGTATTCAAACACGTAGGAGACGGAAAAAACACCAATCAAGCAAAGTTAGGAGTTGCACCAGCACATAAACTTTTCAACTTAATTTCCGTATCTAAAAAAGACAATTCAACGCCTGCAAGAGATTTTTCCGATTATTCGGTCAAAATCCAGGAATCGGATTTACCAGCCGGAGTGGAATTAATCAAAAAAGTTTCCTAAAAACAGGAGCTCGCAAAAACTATATTAATTTAGTTTATTTTTATATTTAAATATATCAATAAACTAAATTAATCTTTATTTTAAATCAGAAAATAAAACATTAACCCAAACGCAAAATTGTTTCAAAATTTATAACTGAATGTTTAGTAAATCAATAAAACTGTTTTTATACATTAGAGTTGTTGAATTCCCAAAAGAAAAACCTCCCTTCCCTATAGATTATAAAAACGGTCGCATATCAAAATGGACAAATCAAGAAGCCCAACTCTGTGCCGTTGCAATTTGTCTCGAAGAAATGCTCGACGTAAAAATTCAATTTGGGGCGATCTATCACATACAATCTAAAAAGAGACACGATGTAGAATTTTCCGACTCACTTAGAACACTTACCATTCAAACAATTGAGGAAATTAGAAAAATATTAAGAGATAAAATTCTTCCTCCTCCTGTTTCGAATCGTTCACTTTGTAAAAATTGCAGTTTGTTTGATACATGTATGCCCAGCTCATATTCAGATTTAAATTTTAAAGAATACTTATTTAGGATAAAAGACTCTGGCGGATATTAAACAAAACATTCTATATATCACTCAAGAAGGTTTATATCTTCATCATGAGCTGGATGTTCTTAAAGTCAAAAAGGGAGATGATACTATTTTCAAAATTCCTTTTCATCATCTTGAAGGAATTACTATATTTGGCATCTGCGGAATTAGTCCTTCTCTATTACAAAAGTGTTTAGAAAAAGGAATTTTTATTTCTTATCCGACCGCACGTGGAAAATTTCAAGGACGACTGGAAGGTTCCAACTCCGGTAACGTTTTGATCAGAAAAGCTCAATTCAAAAAATCTGAAATAGAAGAATTTAGATTGGAAATTGCAAGATCGATAGTTGCTGGAAAACTTCAAAATTGCAGAAGCGTTTTATCTAGAACCGCTAGAAAATCCAAAAATGAATTAGAAAAACAAGATATTAAGGAAGCGATTGGAAAAATCGAAAAAAATATTTCTCTATTAGAAAAAGCTGAATCCATTGAAAGTATACGAGGGTATGAAGGTGATTCCGCTAAAACTTATTTTTCCGTTTTTGATTATTGTATTATCCAACAAAAAGAAGATTTTCAATTTCACCAAAGAACAAGAAGACCACCTCGAAGTAGAACAAATGCTCTTTTGTCTTTTTTATATTCCTTACTTACAAACGATTGTATCGCAGTTTGTCAAGCGGTAGGATTGGACCCTTATATTGGTTTTCTTCATGATGAAAGACCAGGAAGACCTTCATTAGCTTTGGATATGATGGGAGAATTCCGCCCCTTCATAGATCGATTGGTTTTTACTTTGATCAACCGTAAACAAATTCAAGCCTCTGATTTTTTAGAAAAACCAGGATCTGTCTTTTTCATGAATGACGATTCTCGTAAAGAATTAATCAAGACCTATCAAAAAAGGAAAAAAGAAGAAATATTCCATCCTTGGCTCAATATCAAATCCATCGTTGGAGAACTACCTTATTTACAAGCTAGAATTTTTGCCAGAACCTTACGGGGTGATTTAAAATATTATATTCCTTTTATATGGAAATAAAGCATGTTTATCATTGTATGTTACGACGTAGAGACGATTACCCAAGAAGGTCGTGCAAGACTTAGAAAAGTCGCAAAAACCTGCGAAAGCCATGGCCAAAGAGTTCAAAAATCCGTTTTTGAATGCCAACTGGAACCAGCCGATTATTTACAATTCGAAGCAAAACTTTCTAAAATTATAAATTCAAAAACAGATAATCTTAGAATCTATTCTCTCGACGCCATTTCCGTTTCTAAAATCAAACAATTCGGAGTTTCTAACATTCTTGATTTTTAAGAACTCATCATTTTATAACAAAATTCCTTTGTATTTCTGCTTCTACCAATAAACTGCGGGGCTTTTGCACTTAAACGTATATTCGCCGTTTGGCGATAGCCAACGTTCGTTAAGCACAATTCCCATTGGTTTGTAATCTTATATACTAAGAAAACTAAATATTTTACTTTTATAATATAAAGCTACGAACTTTTTTATTCGCGGCTTTTTTCTATTTAAAGAGTAGGTAGATTGAAACGTTTTGCCGATCATTTCACCGACCTCATTAGAGTTTCTTCTTCTCTTTGGAGAAGAAGTGGATTGAAACAAATCAAGGAAGTAAAAAGAAATTTCCTTAAAATAGTTCTTCGAAAAGGAGAACTATTTATTTTTTTTCACAAAATTTTTGTGATTCGTAAAACTTTTCATACTACAGAGCAACTCAATCCAATGGTTTAGCACTTCAATCTGTAAATTCAGTAAAAGAAAATGGGACGAATCCAGTGTTGCCAGACCACGATTTCAGCTCCAGTCAATAAATTGCATGAAAGAAACGTAATACGATATTTCGTTTTTAGTTTCAATTAAGAACACGATCCATAAAAAGGTTATAACCAACCCACAAGTTGAAGAGAATTTTAGAATAGAGTTGTTGAAAATCGCATAATGTAGATCAGCAAAATTGCTTTAATTGTCTATTTCAATTTAACAGAGAATTAATTTTTCAAAAACTTTAATGAGAAGGATTAAAAACGAACATTTTTCAAGTGTTCCGACAAGAATGAGACTTTTTACTTGCGAAAAGTATGTTTTTCTGATAGAGAAAAATTTTCCGAACCCCACCCAAAAATGAAAGGGAAAAACTCAACACAACTCTCCTCAAACTCAGTGTCTCGCTTCTATTGGCGCTCGACAGATCGTGTTGTAGAAACTAAGTTTCACGGAGGATTTGTCGTAATTCCAACAGATTGATCTTACGATACAACATTGTGGGATTGTATGATAGAGAGTGTTCTGCTGAGTTTCAAATCGTTTTCGCATTGGATTTATCGAACTTACTTAAAAAGACATTTTATAACAAACATTTAGATACTCAATTAGTCAGAGATCAGTAAAATACACTCATAGAAAGCATTTTACTGAATTTAACACGTAACGCACCACCCATTAAAATTCAAAAGATGCCCTCATCTCCGGAGTGTTCAGATTCACATCCAAGAGTAGTACACCAAATTAGGAAATGAGATTTCAATTGGTCTGAGATCGTCACTCTAAAATTTCATTCTAACCCAAAGTTTAATCTATAAATTCGAAATTTTCTCAAACACTTTTTCAAAAAAGAAAATGTGTCATTATTCATATTTATCTTGTTCGGAAGATTGAAAAACTGCAACTAACTGAAGTAAGACGAAAATACAATGCATAGCAGTTGTGATATAACCCATTTGCAAACTATTTACGGAAATAAAAATTCCCCACATAAGAATATTCGCAATTCCTAATAAACTGTGAATAGCCACTGCGGTAATATGCCAAGAACGTTTTGCTTCGGCTTTAAAAAGTAAAACCCCTAGTATAAAAGCAAGACCATGCGCTTCAAAACCACCAATTCCGATAAATTCCTGTCCTTTTAAAAGAGAAGCTGCAGGACCTATACCGAAAAAAATTCCGAGAACGTCCATTGAAATAAAACCGCCCAAAGAAGCGACCATAAGTGCCACTCCATTGATACGTAAAATTAACTTGCGCGCTGATAAAGACATGTAGTTTCCTTATATCTTTTTATAAACCATAACTGCTAAAAATCAAAATCCGCTTCAAGATATTTTAGTTTTATCTAAAACTCCATTTTAGAACGTATTTTTGATATATAAACTTTCCATAAAGTCTAAATTAAAACCAGATACAAGCCAATTCTTACACAACAGATTCTTTATTAGATTTAAGTATGAACCAAATCTAAAAAAGAAAATACCTTTTCAAAGTAATTACGAAACAATATATAAAGAATATAGAATTCTTCGCCTAAATCGGGATTTGCTTAAAAATTGACTATCACTTTTACTTTCTATGCAGAAATTAAACTTCCTTAAGGCACATTCCCCTTTCGTTGAACTCGCGTTAAATATTTAAATTCAAAACGAAATTATAATCTACGATTTTTAATTTTTGTCATAGAAATTTGATATTTTTTTTATAAATTAGGAATATTTTGCTCGAGCAATTCGTCCTACCCTCTATTAATTATCCTTTTGGTTACCTTAGAATCAGAACGAGCCGGGGGGCGCAATGAGCATTCGTTTTCGCATTTCTCTCTATCTTTCCATCGTGTTATTCATAGGTTTCGGTATTCTTGCAAGTATCAGTTGTTACACCGCATATAAAAAGTTAGAACAAGAAGTTGTCAATAGTTCAGAAATTACAGCCGAACGTTGGACCTATGAAGTGAAAGATTATTTAGACACTGGTATGGGTATCATACGAGGTTTTCGGTTTCCTCTTCTCTTTAGTGCCCCTCCCCGCAATCAAATCATTGCTGCTTTAAGAGAAATCTTAAAAGTCAATGATCATTACTTTGGTGCCAGACTCGCCTACGAACCAAATTCTTTGGACGGAAACGACTTAGAATTTCAAAATACTCTAGGACATGATTCCACAGGCAGATTTATTCCGTATCTTCATCGTGGTCAAACAAAGGAAGAAATCGTTCTCGAAGCCGCTAAATACTACGATTCTTTAGGTCCGGAAGGAGATTGGTACCAAGTTCCTAAAAAAACAAAATCTCACTACGCAACGGATCCGTACTATTATGAAATCAAAGGGAAAGTAAAAATTCTAATGATGTCTCTTATGGTTCCGCTTTATGTAAACGATCAGTTTTACGGTGTTGCCGGTTTAGACTATCAATTGGAAGAACTTCAACAACGAATCGGCGTTAAAAAACCGTTTCAAGATCTTGGTTATCTAACTCTGATTTCTCCTAAAGGAATTTATGCAGTAAATGGTTTTGATTCAAATCGGGTCGGTGAAAAAATTTCAGATGCAAAAGAACTAGAATATTACCTTAGTAAAAGTCAGGAAGGCGAAAAATTCACTACTGATTCCGACGGATACACTCATTATTACTTTCCGTTTCATATTGGTAAAGACAAACGCTATTGGGTAATGCAAGTAAGTATTCCAAATTCTATCTATAAAGAAGCAATTCTTTCTATTCTTTTCAAAGCTTTTACGTACACCTTAGCGGTATTAATCGCCGTCATTCTTTGCCTAAACGTTATATTCCAAAAATTGATTACCGCCGGTCTTCTCAAAGCAGTTAGTTTTTCCGAAGAAATCGCAGACGGAAATTTAATCGCTCAAAGTTCTCACGATAAAAAAGACGAAATCGGAACTCTTCTCAGTTCCATGAATAAAATGAGGGAAAATCTTCTCAAAGTTCTGAGAGAAATAGGGGGTTCAGCAAACACTCTCAGAGATACTTCAGAAAAAATGGCCGATTCATCTAGAAACTTTTCTGACGTCGCTCAAACTCAAGCTTCTGCTGCTGAAGAATCTTCTGCTGCTGTCGAAGAACTCGCCGCTTCCGCACAAAACGTGGGAAAGTCTATGGAAAAGGCTGTATTGAGTATGAAAGAAATCGATGGTAACGTCATTCGTCTAAAAGAACAAATCGTAAATATCAATAGAGAAATGCAAGATCTAGTTGAGCTCGCAGCCCTTTCAAAAGAACAAGGTGTCACTGGAGAAAATGCTATGATCGCTTCTACAAGCGCTATGGCGGCTATCGGAGACAGCGCTTCCAGAATCACTGAAATCCTTTCTATAATTACTGAAATTTCGGAAAGAACAAATCTACTTGCTCTCAATGCCGCTATCGAAGCCGCTAGAGCTGGTGAAGCCGGAAAAGGATTTGCTGTTGTCGCAGAAGAAATTGGAAAACTCGCTTCTCAAACTTCTACAAGTGTTCAAGAAATTGGGTCTCTGGTGAATTCCACTAATACCGCCGTTTTAAATGGAAACACTAAAGTTGCAGAAGCTTTTAACATTCTAAAAAAACTTAGAGAACAAGTAGAAGAATTCGATCGTTATGCTAAGAACGTTCTTACTTCCGTTAAAACTCAGGAAGAAAATACTAAAGAAATCGCACAAAGTGCTAATGAACTTATGACCTTCAGTTTACAAATTGAAGAAGCTGTTCTAGAACAAAGACGTGCCACGGATGAAATTACAAAAACGATCATGAGCATTTCTGACGGTACTCAAGAAATCGCTTCAGGTGCAGAAGATCTTACTTCATTCTCCGGAAATATGCACGGACAAGCTCAAAATCTAGGAAAATTGATCGGTAAGTTTAAAATCAACTAAGATTGGTAGTTGTGGGAACTAACACAAATTCGAGATTTCACTGTAAAATTCAGAAATGTGGGAACTAACACAAACTAAAACAACCCGAAAAACGGTTGAACCAATGCTTCTTGCTTAAGATCTTACTGATCATAGGTATTCTGATTGATATGAACTCGGAACAAACGGACTTAAAAAATCGATTTCTTACGGGAATGTTTGTATTTCTGTTTTTTTTAAGATCGACTCATGCGGCCGAATCACTCAACAGAGTCATTGCAACCGTCGGAACAGTTTCCATTTCGGAACTCGATTTAGACGACGCGACGGAAAAATACAACAGACTTCAAAAACACTTAAAACACGAAGACTACCGCAAATCTTTCAGAACCAGAATCATAGATTTTCTCATAGACCGAGCCATCGTAGACGTAGTCGCGGAAGAAGAATCGATCCAAGTAAACGAACAAAGAGTAGATTCCGAAATCGAAAAAAGAATGGAAGTGATGGGAATCACAAACCGTAAACAATTTGAAAAAACAATGGAAACTTCTTCCGGAATGCCGTTTGAACTCTGGGTTACGGAACTTCCGTATCAAATCAAAAAAGGACAACTACTTCAGTTAAAAATTGCGGTCCCTCCACCCAACGAACAAGAAATTAGAAGTTGGTATAATCAAAACAAAGATAAAGTAGGATTTGAAATTCGATATAGAATCATTTCTATCGCTCCCGAAAATGATTCCATCCAAGAAGAAAACAGACTCTACAAAGAGGTTTCTGAAATCAGAAAATCGATTTTAGCCGATCCTTCCTCTTTTGCATTGATCGCAGGTTCTCCCAGAAACGATCCCGCACTCAGAGCCAGAAGAGGAATGGTAGAATGGATTTCCTCTTTTGATCTTTATAAATATAGTAAGATCACCGCAACGATCGCAGCCCCTCTTCCAAACGGTGGAGTTTCCGAAGTATTTAGAGACGAAAGAAAAAGGTATTGTATCTTAAAAATAGAAGGGAAAAGACCTACTCCCATGGAAAACCTGAGAGGAGGAATTCAAAATATTCTCTATCGAGATAAAGAAGAAGACACTTTTCATAGATGGTTAAAAGAATCCAGGGCCGAAATACCAATCCAAATTTTTGATGAAGCTTATAGAAAAGAAAACAAAATTCCTCTCAAAGAAGAGACGTTTCATTTAGATTGATTTTAAATATTACACGATCCGAGTTTTCGACCGATATTAATTTCAAACTATGAAATTTCCGATTTCTCACACAGCCGTTTTCTTAAGTCCAAAAACGGAATCTATTTTGAAATCCTTATCTTCAAACGAAATAAATCACCTACTTTCACTTTCTATTCAAAAACTTTCCAAAGTCCTTCCAAAATCTACCGTTTTTTTTAACTCGTGGCCATTTGCTATACAACCAAACAATTTTGATTTTTTGAATATTCAAATTTTAAAATATTCTTCCGAGATCGAATTTCTTAAAAAAGTTTCAGAAAAATTGCCAAAATCCAGAACCGGAGATCCGGATTGGGACGACGCTTCCTTTTTTTATTTTACCGGTTTGTTTCCCTGTTTAGACGAGAGTTTAAGTCTGGAACTTTATCAAAGACACGATCGTTATCTTTCCCAATATTCTTATAGCGAAAATTTGCCCCCTGGTATCGTTCCTACAATTTTATCCAGAGAATTCACAAACGCAATTCCAGAATCGATTCAAACGAGCGCTCAAGATTATCTACTCAAAAACATCAATCACTATGATGTAGAAATTTTTTATCATTCTCCCGACCTAAGACAATATAGATTAGATTTCTCTTTAAAAAACAAAAGATCCTTAAATTTAGTCAGGGGATTTTTAAAATCCAAAGAAGAATGGAGCTACTCCGAAATTCATCCTTGGATCGAAAAAAATCCAGAAGTATTTAGAACCGGACCTTCGTATTTAGAGTTAGAAGTGTTTCGTGGATGCGATTTAAGTTGCAGTTTTTGTCCTAGACAATTTAATTCCAATGATCAAGACGGAAAATTTTTAAGCCCGGAATTTCTAGAAAGTCTACTCAGACAACAAGAAGAATCTTTTTCCAATGAATATACCGTTTGTTTCGGAGGTCTAGGCGAACCTCTTCTCCACCCTAATTTTAAAGAACTAATTCTTACAGCACTTAAGTCGTCATCCCATTTAATGCAGGAATTGATGATAGAAACCGCGTTTTATACCGATCCAAATATAATTTTAGATTTTTTGAATATTCTTGATTTCGCACACAAGGAAAAAATCACATGGATTATCAATCTAACCACCCGCAATCCAGAAAAATATGCAACCCTCTACGGTAAAAATAAACTCGAAAAAGTTCTATCGAATATAAAAGAACTCGAAAAAGTTTTTCCTAAAAATAGAATTTATCTTCAATTTTTAAAAATTCAAGAAGCCGAAGACGAAGTGGAATCTTGGGTGGACGAAACAGAAAAACAAGGTTACGGAGTAATTTTACAAAAATACAATCGATATGCGGGTTTGATGCCTGAAAAAAGAGTCACAGATCTAACCCCTATTCAGAGAGAATTTTGTTGGCATCTCAATCGTGACTTATATGTAAACTCAGATGGGTCCGTATCCATTTGCAAACAAGTTCCCGAAAAAACATTCGGAAATCTTCATAAGGAATCCCTAATAGATATTTGGCGTAAAGGGCTTCCTGCCTTTAAAGATTCGTTAAATTCTAAACACGAAACTACCGGTGCTCCTTGTATAAACTGTGATGAATGGTACACGTTCAACGCATAAAGTCTACGCGTTCATCCAAGCCAGAACAGGTTCTTCAAGACTACCTGAAAAGGTCTTATTAGAATTTCCTTCCGGTTCTGGAAAAACTCTCGTCGATAGAATTTATGACAGAATTCTGACCGTTCTACCAAAAGAACAAATCGTCTATCTCATTCCCAAAGAAGACAAAGAACTACGTTACTTTTTAAACCAAAGAAACTATCTTTTTTTTGCAGGGGATTTACTCGATGTTAGACGAAGATACATAGAAGCGGCTCATTTTTTTAACGCGGATTCAATTTTACGTCTAACGGGGGATAATCCTTTTTACGATACAATTCATTTGGATCAACTTTTACAATCATTTCAATTTTTTGAATCGGATCTTTCTTACGTTTCTGGACTTCCATTAGGAATGGGCGGAGAAATTTTTACAAGAAAGGCTCTTGAATGGACACCTAATACTTTAGAAGAAAGACATAAAGAACACGTTAGTCTTCATATTAAGGAAAATTCGGATCGTTTTCGTATAACAAAACTTTCCTCCCTACTGTCGGAAAAAGAAAAGTTAATCCTTCCAAAACTTAGACTTACAATCGACGAGCCTAAAGATTTTGAAACTACTTCAAATATTTTTAATATATTGAACGAACAAAATCCTATTTTTGGAGCTAGAGAATGTATAAATCTTTTTGAAATAGATCCCAATGTTTTTGCTGGAAATCAAAATGTAGAACAAATTCGTTTCCAAACTTTACCCTCTCAGAGAACTAAAAAATTTAGAATTGGAGTTTTTGCAGGTGATCCGAAAGATTTCGGAAGTGGTCATTTTGAACGTTCCAGAATTCTATTTGCATTATTAGCTACGGTTCCTTATGAAACATTCTGGTTAAGAGAATTTCCTAAAGAAGAAGATTTAGATCTGCTAATCGTAGATTCCAGAGACATTTCAATTCCAGAATATTCGAAAACTAAGGTACTCCTTTTAGACCATTTTGGTTCGGATAGAAAAAAATTTCATCACTACGACCTTCTTCCTCATTCTGATATAGAAGATCGTTTTTCCTTAGATCAAATTCTGATCCCCCCGGGACTTTTTAATTTAGATCGAAAACAAATCGATAATTCGTATATTCTTTGTTATGCGGGAAATATAGATCATCATACTACGTTCAGTTTAGATTCTTTTTTAGAATCCTTGAGTTTGAGGGAAAACATTCCTAAAATCGTTCGTATAGGCGGAACCAGCACTACGTTTAAACAAATCGAGTTCATTCCTAGAGTTTCTAAATTCAAATTTCAAAATCTTTTAGCTACTTGTTCAGGTTTTGTTAGTTATTTTGGTCAGTCTTTGTTCGAAGCAATCTTTTTAGATAAAAAAGTTTGTACGTATTCTATCAGCCCGGTTCATTCTTCCCTTTCATTACTTTGTGAAAAAAAATACGGTATCCCTTTTGCAGGTGATCTAAACTCTACATCTTTCGAGAACGAGGTAAAATTACAATTCAGTTCCCAACCGGTCAGCGGTAAGGGTTATCCCAAATTGCTTCAGGAAATCGAACGGATTTTAAGTGAGTTCGATTTAAGCGATTGAAAGAAATTGATTAATCTGTAAATCAACATTATGTTAAACTAGATTATTGATTTCTATAAAATCAAGTACCATAAATTTTGATTACAAAGCACTGTTTTAACGCAAAATACTGGGGACTTTATTTTATAATTCTGAATAATTGAATAAACCGTTTCTTACTCGACAAAACACTTCTTGTAAGTTGTGTTTATTCACTTGTTATTAAAATCTATCTCAAAAATACTTTGAACTTGTCCCAAAACTTCAAAGAATCTTAGGCATCATTCTTTAGAAATTTTTAATAAAATGTAGTAGTTTCCACAGATTAGATTGCATTTGGCAATTTACGAACTTTCGAGCAGTTCTAATGTCGTTAAATTTTCGTTTTAGTTCCCACATTGGACGGTTTTGGGACAAACTCTTTATTTTTAACGTGAATTCGACGTAAGGAACTCATGATTCTGAAAAAAGTTGGGATCTGAATTTTATAGATTGATTCTTTAAATGTGGGAACTACCACAATTTATAAAACAGAAGTTTATAACAATTGAATCTGTCGTATTCAAGCGTGGGAACTACCACAAAACTTAGGTTTGTCTATAAAATGACGTGGGAACTCTCACAAGTCATGATTTTACGAATAAATTCTAAAATTGTAGGAACTACTACCTTTAAAAAATTTTAACTTACGTCTAACACAAGTTAAAATTGGATTTAAATTTTAATGGTGGCCGCAAAACAGAGATTTTGTGCAAAAATCGGATGGACGATGATTCTTTTTGTATTTCCGAGTAGTTCCCACAATTTATAAAGTTTAACTGTAAATTGATGATTTATGGTAGCTCCCACAGATTAAGTCACATTACAAATTTCAAACATTCGCTTCTTATAATTGGAATTCGTACGAGTTCCTACATTCTGAAGTTTTAGGCAAACTTTAAAAAATATTATACCATAGAACAGCATCTAGATTGCCCAAAAATTCAAATTGATAACCATATAACACACGTTAATTTTATATATATATTCACTATTACATATAGAATGTCTAAAATTCTACTTCTAAACTCATAGTACTTCTATATATAGTAAAACCAGTAAAAAGCATTTGAAGGTAGTAACTACTTGCAAATACATCTCGTTCTGAAAATACACTTATACTTGAATTCTTTTCAAAGAAAAACCCTACAGCCCTCTTAACTTCGTCAATCTTAGAGCCACTTCTTCAGTTAAACCTTATTCATAAAGAACATACCCATCTCAGTTTTCCGTGTTCAATTCTCAGAATACTCGCACAAAATCGATTTTACCAAAATTAGAAGAATTGACGCGAATCATTCTATAAGGTTCCTTATCGGTATGAGTGAATTCATTGAAATCAAAGTTGGGGAAAAATCCTATCAGTTTCCATTGATCTCCGGAACGGACGGTAAAAAAGGAATCGATATTAGAGAACTTCATCAAAAAACCGGACTAATTTCTTACGATCCGGGTTTTTTTAACACCGCCTACGCTGTTAGTCGAATCTCCCGAAGAGACCCGAATTCAGGTGAACTCAACTATCGTGGTTACGACATCGCAGATTTAGTACAACATTCTACATTTGTGGAAACTAGTTACTTATTGATTTATGGCAAACTTCCAACGGAGCAGCAGCTTAAAGATTTTTCTCTGAAATTATCTAAACACTCATTGATTCACGAAGATATGATCAATCTATTTGATGGATTTCCGGGTAAAGGTCATCCTCTAGCGGTTCTGTCCGTGATGGTAACTTCTCTTTCCAGTTATTATCCAGAAGAATACGAAGAATCCTTGGACAAAGGAATCGATCATTCCGCAAGACTGCTCGCAAAGATTAGAACTATCGCCGCCTTTTCTTACAAAAAAATCGTAGGCCAACCCTTCGTATATCCTTTGGACAAACATCCTTATTGTACAAATTTTCTTTATATGTTATTTTCAATTCCTTCCAAGGATTATATTCCCACCGAAGACATAGATCGAATTTTAAATCAATTATGGATACTTTACGCGGATCATGAACAAAACGTATCCAATACAACCGTTCAAGTAATTGGCTCTACACAAGCCAACTTATTCGCTTCTATATCTTCTGCGATCAATGCGCTTTGGGGCTCTAGAGAAGGTGGTCGTCAGGTCGCGGCGGTAGGATTGATAGAAGACATTCTCAAATCCAGAAAATCGGTGCCGGAATATTTTGAAAAATTCAAAGGAGACTCGGAAAAGTTATTTGGAAACGGTTTTGGGCATAAGGCATACGAGGCAAAAAGTAGAAGAGCAATCATTGCAAGTAAACTGTTTCACGATTTTTACAAAAAAAATCCTATTGGACCTATCGCAGAAGTAGCTCTTAAAATCGAAGAATATATGCAAAATGATGAATATTATATCAATCAAAATTTGTATCCGAATTTAGAGTTCTACAGCGCGGTAATTTTTAATTCACTTGGAATACCAAAAGAACTTTTTACGGCTATGCAGGTAATCGGAAAACTTCCAGGCTGGTTAGCGCACTGGAGAGAACAAAGAGTTTCCGGAAATTACAGTAAGGCTCGTCCAAAACAAATTTATTCTGGAGAAATGGGTAGAAAATACATTCCACTTTCGGAAAGATAAATATGCAAAACCTGAGATGGAAAGATTGGCTCTCCCAAGCAGAACGTGATCTGGAATGGGCAAAAAGCGTCTTTACACTCTGGTTTTTTTGCCCAAACTTGTTTTGTCTATTAGAAACAGAAATAAGAATGTGACTGATTTGATTCATAAACATTACAAAAAACTTATTTTACATGAATCAAATAAAATTCAAAAAGCCTATTTTTCTCTGGTTATAATTTTTTCCACAGTGCTACTTTTCAATTGTGATAAACCAAAAGAAATCAGTTCTGAAAAGTTTCAGACTTTGATCCAAAAAAGTTCAGATCTTCACGTTGTTACCTATCTTGGAATAGATGAAGAAAAAGCCATTTTAAAAGTATCAACGCGGTCTTCTATTGATTCAAAACAGTGCAAGGATGAATATTTTTACGCAAGAAGAACTCCAGACTTATATCTTTGGATTGATGAAAACATTTACGAGATCACTGTTTCCAACTTTAATAAACTCTATTCCTATATTTTGTCTTTGGATAATAAAGAATTTCAATTCGGAGAATGGATAATTCTAACAAAAGATCAACTTAGAACTAAAGAAGAGAAAAAAAATATTCAAATTATTTATAAAGACAAATTCACTATTTTTAATTTTCAATTAGATAATTCCAAGGTTCTATATACTTCACTGAGTATAAAATTCGATTCAGCAAGAGACGTACAATATAAAAAGTTATGGCGAGAACTTATAAATCATATCCGATAAGGAATACAGACTAATCATCAGGATTTAATTTTTATGAGCGTCATTGTTTTTCCAAAACGAGATCCGCTTGGCGGAATGAGCCGGGAAGAACTGATCAAGAAAATTCGATTTTTGATCCAAGATAAAACGATCAAAGCCTATCTTTTTGGAAGCGTTGCACGAAATACCCAAAACGCCTACAGCGATGTGATCTAATTCTGATCGCCGACACGAAAATTCCTTTTCTAAATAGACCCGAATCCTTTCGGAGCTTCTCTCTCTTCCAGTCGAATTGAATCTTTTTATTTACAACGAAGAAGAATGGGAAAAAATCCGTGAACAAAGCCAATATGCCGGTTTTTGGAAGTCGGTCTTTTCAGAGATGATTCAGATTTTTTGAATATACTCGTTTTATGGCTTTGCGCGTGGCTCGATGTTTACTCAGATTTATTGGATTAAAACAACATCCTCCTGTGTTCATTTGAAAAACTAATATTTCAAAAATCTGGTAAAACGCGATTCAACAAAAAGCCTCAATAGAATTGTTAAAAAATTAATTTTCCTTTTTGTTTCATGAAATGGTCAATTAAAGCAGTTTTGTTAACCACCTATATAAAATTTCTCAACAATTTTAATATAAAAAGTTACAGGAATATGATAGAAATTTGATATATTTAAAAACTTCTTTTTAAATTTCACACTATTCTCTCTTTTAATGTTCTTACTACTCGGACGCATGCATAGAATACTTATGTTAGATTGTTTCAAAAATTTGAATATTTTGGTCTTGCTTTAAAATGCCGTAAATCCCGAATTTGCGATATTTTTTAAGTACTACTATTTTTTCGTAAATTAGGCCGTTAATAACTTGGTACTATTTTCATGCGTCCGAGTAGTATTTTATTGTGAGGAACCGAAAAAAATTTCAGAAAAATCTTTTCGAAATTGGATTTGTGAAAAATTGGAGCTCAACAAATCTCGCACCATCGAATATCTAGGAGTCGAGAATGAAAAAGCCATTCTCAAAGTATCAAGTTTATCTCCTAACAATTCCAAAAAACGAAAGGAGGAATTCTTTTACATAAATAAAAGCAAGTCCTTCCTTAACCACTTAGATTGATGAAAATCTGTATAAGATCACAATTTCTAATGATAATAAATTGTATAAATATCTTTTACGACAAAAGAATCGAAGTATTTTTTTGATCAATATAGCGTTCTGTAATCAATTGTAATTCAAGAGGATATATCGTATTATGTTTCTTTTATACAATTTATTGACTGGAGCTGAAAGTGTAGTCCAGCGATACTGGATTCGTCCAAATGTTCTTACACAGAATTTCACACATAATTGATGTACAAGTTATTAGATTGGTACCTTATTTGTAAGTTTTGAATAATAAAATGTGCGAGTTCTCACAGATTAAGTCACATTATGAACTTTCATACATTCATTTTTTTGTGATTTAGTTCGTATGAGTAGTTCCCACAAATTTCAAAATTTATCTGTAAAATCCATAATTTGGAAGAGTTCCCACACTTCAGACATATCCCTTCAAAAATATTCAGGGATTTGAAAATGAGATAGAAAAAACGATTGCTGTAAGTCGTTAAAAATTATCCCTACAAATAACTTACCAGCCAATTCTGAGTACAAAAAAATACCGGCCAATCGCGTAAGCAATCGCCGGTTGAATAGGTTTCAATTCTGTAAGTCCAGTTAATTAGACCGGTTCTTATCGGTCAACGTCTTCAGGAAAGTTACGATCAACTTTGTATCAGAATCTGAAAGATCTTTTCCAAGTTGAAGATGAGCCATTTTTTTGACTGCTTCTTCCAAAGTTGTAATTTTTCCATCGTGAAAATAAGGCCCGGTAATCGCCACATTTCGTAATGATGGAACCTTAAACACAAAAGCGTCCGAAGAGTTCTTAGTCAGATCTTGACGACCTTTATCGGAAGAATTTTCATAAGGATTTATCTGGCCCAGTTTACGAAAAGAATTCCCACCTAAAAGAGGACCAACGTGACAAGTAATACAACCAGTTGCTATAAACTTTTCTAAACCTTCCTGCTCTTCTATAGAAAGAGCTTTATGATTTCCTTTTTGAAAATCATCAAAACGGTCTTGGGTTTTTAAAGTTCTTTCAAAAGCAGCGATCGCCCCGGTGATATTATCATAAGTGATCTTTTGTGCTCTAGTAAGAGTATTAGAATTTTCTTTTGTTAAAGAGTCAGGATAAGCCTTTGCAAAAAGTTCTTGGTATTCCGGAATTTGACCGATTTTCTTTTCTACTTCTGATGCAGAAGGCATAGCCATTTCCACCGGATTTAAAATTGGTCCCTTGGCTTGTTCTTTCAGATCCTTGGCTCTACCATCCCAAAACTGAGCGATATGAAACCCAGCATTCAAAACGGTCGGAGAATTTCTGACTCCATTTTTTCCAAATGCACCCGGAGATGTAGGAAGATTATCGACCCCAGCAGCTTTTCCAACAACGTTATGACAAGAATTACAAGACTGTGTATCATTTGCAGAAAGTCTCTTTTCAAAATATAACTTTTCGCCTAACTGAATCAATTCGGGAGTGTCCACCTCCCCACCTGGCATTTTATCCGGAATGGTTCCGAAAATCTTTTTGGAATCATCGATCAGTTTTTTCGTCTTCTCAGACGGGCCACAAGTTACCAAAAGAATTCCTAGAAACGTTAAATAGAACATCCCCGCTGTAGATGGTTTCATACCAGTTCCTCTCTTTTATTTTAGAATGATTCTAAAACGAGATTCTATTTAAAATTAAACCAAATTACAATTCTTTTTTAAATCTTATTTCGCTTTTTCCGTTCGATCTGAAAAACCAAACCTTGTGCATTGATCTTAGAGTCGAATTCTAAAATCATTTTTTCCCTTTCGCCTAAAACGATTCCTTGAGCTAAAAGTTCTCCTTTTAAATAATCCCTAACTTTTTCAGTGCAAGATTCAAGAAGAGCCTTTCCTTCTAAATTGGATTTTCCCTCAGAAGAAAGAATACCCTGCATCGCATGCAAACCTCGTTTCATCTGACGAGCGCCGAATTCTAAATTTTTCCAAACTCCAAAATGAGTCAGGTAAGCCTTGTCCGCACCTGTGGAAAGAATTTTATCAACCGTATGGATCGCCTCTTCCGAATCAAAATCTGTAGGAGTCGTGGACGGATAAAGAATCGGTTCTTTTCCGACCGCAAAATCCTTATATCCCAATCCAAAAGAATCTCCCGTAAATATACCGTTACTTAAAGAATCATAGATACAAAAGTGATGATTTGCATGGCCTCTTGTATAATAAAATTTGAATATTCTATTTCCCCATCGAATCTCTTCCCCATCTTCTGGACATTTGACTCTTTCTTGTGGAACCGGAAGAATTTCTCCGTATAATTTTTTAAAGTTCTCTTCTCCATAAACCTGGATCGAACTTTGGATCAATCTTTCCGGATTGATTAGATGTTTGGCCGCTTTGGGATGTGCTAGAATAGTCGCATTCGGACAATATTTTGCCAACAACCCAGTTCCACCTGCATGATCCAGATGAACGTGAGTGATTATAATATATTTTACGTCCTCTGGTTTACGTCCTACCTTTTGTAATTCCTCAAGTAAAATAGGAATGGAATGATTAGTGTTATTTTCTACAAAAGCCGCCTCTCCATTTTCCACAATCAGATAAGCACAAGCAATTCCAGGAGAAATATAGTCACAATCAATCGTATATAAACCCGGAAAAACTTCCTTCTCATAAGACAACATTTCGATCCTCCAAACTTTTCAATGAATAGAAAGAATACATCTATTTTAAAAAATTTCATTTACAAAGTTATCCCAAAAATATTTTAAAAAATTCTCAATAAACCTTTTGAATAAAGTCAAAGTATTTTTAAGATAACTTCACAATACTTTCTATAAAATCTGTATGTCGTCTATTTTTTGCAATATAAATCACCGATCAATGCTTTAAGTTTTTATTTTGTTCAAAAACTATAATATACTTTCCGCCTCTGAATCAGACAGGATACTATTTTTGTAAACACTACCAATCCTTAAATAATTACTACTTAGATGTGCACATATAATACCAAAATTAACGTTCAATTTTGCAAAGACACAGAAGTTCTCACAAATTACGTCTAATTTAAAATCACTGACTATTTTTGAAGGAGATCCTATATTCTAACTTTTGCAATAAACTCATAAAAACACTTTATTTTCATACATTTGAGTTAAGTGCCGTCTATTTTAGTTTAGAATCAAAATTTTAGGTACTTATTATATAACTCTGAAAGTAAGTTACGAAAATTCAATAAAGAATCCGTCCCAAAACCTCTATAAAAATTTCATTTTGAATTTTTCATAAAACAAAGGAGTCCCCCACAAAACCGTCCTTTGACGATTTATTGGCTTTTAAATAGACTTTGTTGTTAAGCTCCCTAAGAGGGAAATCCTATATTCTGGGGTTTTGGGATAAGTTCAAAATGAATTTTTTAAAGACGAACGAAGAACGCAAATTTCATCTAAAAGATTCGATTTCAAGAATTCTTATCTTTAAATTTAATAAGAAATTAAAACATTTTAAAATTATAATATTCAAGGAAAATCGGTAACACAGCGAACGTAGTTAAGTGCACCTCCCGCTTTGATATTTCCGTAAGACTGGCCGTGATTTATTCCGGAAAAACCGAAAACCCTAGCTACGTTTGGAACGCCGAGTCCGATAGGAATCACACTGGTTGAACTCCAAAAATAGACTCCTACAGGTGTATTAGGAAAAAATGCTGTATAAGTAAAAGGTGCACCAGGAGCGGAATAATCCACGATACTCATAAGTTCATTCACGTTAGGCAATCTCCAATTACTCCTCACCCCAATGTTAAGAGTGTCACAGTAATTCAGCGCAGCAGTCCAATTCAAAGTATTCGCCATACCAATTGCACAGGTTCCTCCGGTAACACCAGCCGGACATTGCTGCCAAACGAGATTTGTGTTTTGATCCGTGACTGTTCCATCTCCATTGTCTACAAAAGACGGTGAAGACACGGAATTTCCAGAAACACAACGAAGATTTCTAGAAAATGTCTTTGGCAAATTGATAACAGGGTTTGCGTCTGTAAAATTCGTCGAATAGATTTGAAGAGGAAGAAGACTTAAGGGGGTATCTGAAATATACGCATCCGCGGTAGGAGTATTTGGAAAGGCAGTCGTATCGATACGAGGAGTGTTGGTAGTATGGACAAGAGACGCTAACTCTCTGATTGTAGGGATCCTCCAGTTTGTTTTTCCTGCATATCCATTCCCACTATTAAGTGTGTTCAGTTCGGCACAACTTCCAGTCAATCCTGCACTGGCATTATTCCAACTAATCGGTGTAACGACTCCGCCGGAACAATTGGCCCCACTTAACCCCTGGGCACAGGTCTTCCAAGTTAGACCATGGATTAAATCAAGTGTTGTATAATCGTTTTGATAGATACAATGTTGAGTAGGCCCGCTAAAAGAACGTTGGTTAGGAACGTTGACAAATTCTCCGTCTTGCCCTGTTCCTGCGCAAGGAACATTCGTTCCTGTTGAATCCCAACATTGCGTTTGACCCGTATCTACCACCGCATTCGGATTAAAATTTACATTAGAACTGGGACATAAATTCGGATTCTCTGTGGTGGAAGAATCCGAATCCTCAGGCTGGATTAAAGAATTCAATAATACATAAGGCAAATCCGGTTTTTCTGGAGGGTGAATTGCACAATGAAAAACTAATATAGAAATGGTTACAAGGACTGCCCGTATGTTTAAAATGCTCAAAACAGGATTTATAAAATTGAATATGTTTCTAAAACTTATATTCAATCTAGATAATATTGGAAAATTATATTTTTTATTTTTGAAACCTGACGACTTCATGTACAGTATTAACATTTAAATCGACATTTCGGACTCTCAAGTTTGAAATCTAAAATACCAAATTATAAAATGAACCACAATAAATGGATCTTTCCGTAAAAGGGAACCTTTTTGAAACGTATTAAAACGATCTATCTAGGGCCATAAACTGTAACGTAATAACTCAATCATAAAATAAGAAATAAATTTTTGCATGAAATTGGCTGACTTGAATCATTTTTAGGATATTTTTCCAATGAAAATTGAAATAAGAATTGATGGGACTGATACTTTATCATAAATTCTAACATTTGATTTTATACTTTTGTGGAAAAATGAACCTTGATGAGGGAGAACTTTTTATACCAAATTTAAGAATGTAAAAATTGAATAACGAGAATTTATAAATTGATTAGAGACAATCTCAAAAATCGTTCCTTCTGTTACTTTTTTTATTTTGTGTTAAATACTTCGCATCTAACCCATGTTTCTTAAGCCAAAAAAAAGAAGTTACCTTGTTTTAAGTTTTAAAGGACTTCTATAAAATGAGCTTTGATTGAATGATGATTACAGAACAACGACTCTATACAAAAACTTGATAGGACGATTGTTTATTTTATAGGTTCCCACATTTTGTGTAACTAAAGCGTCTCGCTTTTATGGGTCTCGAGAAACTCTCAAACAGGGTCATGTTTAAGGTTATGGAACAAGCTCTTTATAGATTCTATAAGTTCCTACAAACGAATATGAGTAAAATATAATAAGGATAATTCATATGAAAAAATTAGTGTTAATGATCTCATTATTACTTCAATGTCAATGGAGTGGGGCTTGGATAGATGAAGTTGAAATGAATCATGAAACTGGTCTGTGCAAATGGGAACCAATTCTTTTTTTGGCAAATTGTTCACCGCGAACAAATGGAACTTCTGATTCCATTACAACTTTAAGCTGTTTATCGCTTTATGATACTTATACGAAAGACTGTAAAGATAAAAACCACAAATGATCTCGATATAGTTTGCTCTTATTAAGTCATCCCTGAAAAAGTGTCGAGAAATCGATTTAAAACAAGATAGAAACCAATAGATTTTAAAAGGTGAACTTGAACATCCTCACAATGAAGATCATTTCCTGTATAACCCGTCGAGCGATCCTTAGAGAGCGAAGACGTTGAGTTTTCTCGAGCGATCCTTAGAAGCGCGAGATGTTGAGTTTCAAGAATGGTCGAGCTCATATAAAGAGATCCTTCGAAAAATTTTGGATTCTCCAGAAAAAGAAGGAATCTGTGGGAACTACCACAAATCCTAATTTCACAATAAAGCTTTGAAATACTTTTTTTACGTCGAACTCACGTTAAATAGAAACGCAGGAACGATTGGTTCTACTAGTGTCTTTAGATCCATCTTCAATCAGATGATCATAGAATTTACGGTGAGTTGACAATACATTGGAAGACATGAGACAGAATGTTCTTGTAAAAACCCGTGATTGTAGGAATTTTTACGAAAATGAATCCTACTTTTGTCGGCCTTTCCGTAGCATTCCTATCCGTCTTAATAGCGATTCTTTTGGAAGGCGCACATTTTCTTTCTTTCTTCAAAATCTCTGCATTTCTTCTAATTGTAGGAGGAACGGCAGGAGCAACCTTTGCAAGTTTTTCACTGGGACAAATCAAAGATCTTGTTTTAAATCTTCAACGTTCGGTTTTTCCAAAGCGAAAACTTCCACTCGGAGAACTCTTTTTAGACTTTGCAGAACGAGCACGTAAAAATGGACTTCTTTCTTTGGAAGACAACCTTAAGTCTATTCAAGACCCATTTCTTCAAAGAGGAATCCAACTCATCGTAGATGGAACAGACCCTCGCGCAGTAGAAGAAATTCTTTTCGAGTCCGCTATGGCTATGGAAGATAAAGAAACAAACTCTGCAAAAATTTTAGAAACTGCAGGAGGATTTTCTCCCACGGTAGGAATTATCGGAACCGTTATGGGTCTTGTAGGAGTTTTGGAAAATCTAGGCGCGGGCACAAAAGCGCTTGGAGAAGGAATCGCCACTGCATTTATAGCCACTTTCTACGGAATCGCATTTGCAAATCTACTCTTCTTTCCCCTCGCCAATCGAATTAAGTCTTGGTCCAAAGAACAGTCCGATCGTAGACAAGCAATCATCCGAGGAGTAATTGCTCTTCAAAGCGGGGACAATCGTAGAATTCTTATGGAAAGAATGAATCCGTTTATTGACTGAAAGTTTTAAAAATTCTTAATATACTTAAGCTCTAATATTTTAAAGAAACTCATAAAATAACTTCCATCAGAATAGATTCTTAATGTCCCAGATTCGTTCATAGAGATAGAACCTATATCTTATTATTTAACGTGAGTTCGTGGAGAAATCTGTTTTATCTTAGATCAATTTGTTCCTAAAAAATAAATGTGGGAACTCTCACAAATCGTGAATTTACCAGTTAAACTTTGAAAATTGTGGGAACTACTATGAAATACAAAAAGAATCATCGTCTAATCAGATTTTGCACAAAACCTCTGTTTTGCGATTATTATCAAAATTTAAATCCCATTTTAGCATAAGTTCGTCTGAGAAAAACTTTTCTAAAAGTATGAACTCTTACAATTTCAGGAATCGTTTGTAAAATCGTAATTTGCGGGAGTTCCCACATTTTTAGGTTTTTTGGGAGATTCTAGTAAAGAAACTCGCAAACGTCCAGATATGACAATTTCTGTAGGAACTCCAGCAGTTTAGTATTCAGAGTTATACAAATAGAATATCCCAAATTTTGATCGCAAAAACTTTATAGAGTGCAACATACCGAGTACTTTATTTTATAGTTTGAGTAGAATTGTTTGGAAATTAATTGTCATTTGCTTTCATTGCATTCAAATGAAAAATTGAAGCAGTTTTGCCAATCTCTACCATGGAATGTTTCAACAACTCTAATACGGCTAAAAAGAATTCCGTAATAGATTTTAAAAACTTCAAATGATGTCCACGTTTAACTCGGAAAGAATATCTTCTAATTCTCTTTTATCTTGAACTTCGATTAGGCGATCCTCTCCAAATTCATCGGCTTCAAGACGTACTGCAAAATAACCCGCATTATCCTCTCCTTTTAAAGAACTTATGTCTAAATTAATCAAATTTAAATCTTCCTCTTGAATGGGAGTCAAAAGTAGATATTGATTTTCATCAATCTCTAGAGCTTCTGCAACGACAAAAGAATGAGGATTTCCTTCCTCATCTAAAAGTTGAACGGTTTCTTGAATCCGCTCTTCTTGAAATTCTGAATCCTCCGCTCCTAAAAGACCACTCATCTTTTAAAACCTCTCTAAACCTTAAAATGTGGGAACCCACACAAAATTGAATCATCAAAAAAAATACTTCAAAAGCATAAAACATTACACAACGTGACGTAATTTATGGGAACTCCGCATTTATTAAAAGTTTTACTATAAAACCAGTGTAAGAATGATTACCCATTCATTTAAAATATTACTGTAAAATACAGAAATGTGGGAACTCACACATTCGGTTTCTTTTTAAATAGAATAGTTGAAAAATTAATTCTCCATCTGTTTCTATTTTATGGAAACGGTCGATTAAAGCAATTTTGTTCATTGAACTATGGAATTTTTCAAAAACTCTAATATTTTACACAAACTCACATTCATTAAGTGAATTTCTATAAAGGATTTACCCAAAAATCTCTAAAGACATAAGTGATCCTACTTTATAAGTTTATAATAAAATATTAAAATCTCTAAAGAAACCATTATGTCTAGATATTTGCAAATTTTCTCCAACAGTAATTTTTAAGTTTTAAGAAAATTCAAAATAGTTTTTTTACTCTTGTGATGACCACAAAACAACGACTTTATGTAAAAATTTGATTGGATAAAAACTCTTATTGAAATTCCCTTTTTTCTAACTTAGGGTCTGTCCCGAAATCTCAAAAAATTTTACGCGATAATTTTTTAGAAATTTTTAATCAAAATGCAGTAGTTCCTACAAATTAGGTTGCATTTAGCAATTTGTAAACTTTCGAGTAGTTTTAATCTCATTAAATTTTCGTAACAGTTCCCGCATTTTTGTGAAACTCAATCGGTTGTTCGAAGTAACTGAGCAAAACGTTCTCTATCATAACCAACCCAAAAGTTGAATAGGATTTTAGAATCAAAATTTAACTCAGCAAAACGCTTTCCTGAACTCAGCGTCTCACTCCCTGAACTCATGCAACGCTCTCTACGGATCGCGTTGCAGGTATAAGTTTTACAGAGGATTTGTCGTAATTCCGACAAATTTTGGAACAAGCTCTTATCAACTAACTCACTTTATTTAGTCTCTGAATCGAATTCAAACGGAAGTTTATTCTTTTTTGCTGAATTACATTCTTTGCATGCAGGAACTAGATTTGCTTTGATAGACTTTCCTCCTTTTGCAATAGGAATGAGATGATCCATCGTCAACTCTTCCGGGAGAAATTTTTTACCACAGTAATGGCAAAGACCAGAACTTTTTTTCTTTTTCCACCAAGAAGTCTTGCGAAGATCTTTTGCAATTCTTCTTTGTTTTGCGAGTTCTTCTTCGCTGATCCAAACTATAGAATCTTCTGGTTCCATTTAAAAATTCTAATCTTTATAAATAATCCAATCGGAACCAGGTCCGGACACGGATAACTTTGCCAGATCATTTCGATTAACCGCAAAAATACCTTCTTCCAGACCGGCAGCGGTTAAAAATAAAGTATCACCTTGAAAAAGTAATTCTCCCTCGATTTCAATTTTACCCTGAAGAACGGTTAAAATCTGAAAGACTGGTTCTTTATAAACATTCGGAATTTGGAATGTTTTTCCGTTTCCAGAAATTTCCAAAGTTTCCATCAAAAATTTATCATTTGCCGTTAGACGAAATCTATTTCCAAAATCCCAGGATTTTGGAACTGGTTTCATTACATCTTCTTCGAAAGGTCCGCCATAATCCAAAACGTCTAGGGCCTTTTGAAGATGAAGTTCTCTCAGCCTTCCATAATCGTAAACTCTATAAGTAGAATCCGAAGATTGTTGTACTTCCATCAAAAGAATTCCGGCACCAATTGCGTGAATTCTTCCGGGTTTTAAAATAAAAGAGTCACCTTCTTTTACTGGAATCTCTCTTAAAATTTCTTCAGCTCTATTTTGTTCCACCAGGGTTTTAAATTCTTCTCTGTTTGTAGTTTTCAAAAAACCGCATATTAGTTTAGATCCTGGTTCTGCTTGTAAAACAATCCAGGCCTCTTTTTTTCCAGAGCTCTCCGGATCGTATGTTTCTGCATAAACGTCATCGGGATGTACTTGTACGGAAAGTTTTTCTTTTGCATCTATAATCTTAATTAGAAGAGGAAAAGATTTTCCTCGAAAGGGTCGTCCCAAAATTGTATCTGTATTTTCCAAATACGCGGTTCGAAAACTTTTGCCCGCCAAAGGTCCGTTCCTGATTATGGAAATATCATTTCCATAATCAGAGATTTCCCAGGATTCCCCTATGTTTCCTTCTGGAATTTTTCTTCCCGGAAAATCTCCTAATTTTCTACCGCCCCAAATTCTTTCCTTATAGATCGGATGAAAGCGGATCACTTTCTGCATAAGACCTATTTTTTCCCTCCTTCCAGGAGTTCAATTTTTACTTTGAGACGATTTTTTTTAAAATGGACAAATCCTTCTAGTTTTAATCCGGAAAGATCCAACTCATAAATTTTTCCAGGTAATAATTTACCAGCTCCCATTTCTAAATTGAGATTTCGAAAACTTTTGTAGGTTCCTTTTCCACCACAAGAATCACAAAATAGATTGGAACCTTTACAATCAGGACATAAAACACGAACTACCAATGGAATTTTTGCGGAAAGTGGGAAATTTAATTCTTCTGGAATTAAGAGAATTCTAATATCGTAATATATCCCAGAATACTTTTTTCTCTCACGATTTCTCATTCCAGCTCGAAGTAACCCTCTTCTAGCCAAATCCACCGCCTGCCCCGCATATAAGATTCTGGAATTTGGAATTTGTTTGATTTTTGCCGAAGAAAATTGTTCTGTTTTTTCTTCCAACGAAGACTTAAATTTTAAAAGAATTTCAGGATGTCTGGAAAGATATTGAAGATCGTATTCTTTCCTTCGAGTAGGATGAGTCAGTATTTGATAAGAATGTGCAAATTTTTGAAATAGATCTGAAGATCCGGTTTCTCGATTATCAGGATGAAAAATTTTAGCTAATTCTCGATAACGGGACTTTACTTTTTCTACAGAAGCAAGTGGAGAAAGACCCAGATTTTTATAATGATCCGGAAAATCGGTTGTAGATCCCGGATCATTCACAAAAAAATCTTATTCCTTTGGATTCTCCTGATAAGGTCCTCCATTTTCCACTTCTCTAAGTGTGGTTTCCACGTCTTCCGCTGCGTTTTTAATACTTCCTTCCACATACTTATCAATTCGACGAATGATTTCCAAGAGGTTGGTCCTGTAAATTCGAACCAGCTTTACTCTTTGCGCCGGCTCCCGGATTGTGGCTACATTATAAACCGTTTCTTTTGTGCCCGAGTCCGTTTTCTTTCTCACAACTAATTCGATGGAATTGGGTCCTTCATTGGTGATTTTATCATTTTTAAGAATACTAATTTCTTCATATTGAGGACGCATTTTAGAAATCAATGATTTCCTACTCCAAAATACGACAGATTCCAACTTTAAAGGTGAATTTGTGGCCCCTGCTCCCGATACTTTCAATACAAATCTAAGATCGAGCATATATCGATTTCTACTTTGAGGAATTTGATCCTCGTAAGCCGGAATAAATTGACTATAAAGATTATCTTGTATTTGTTTTCTTTGATTTAAAAATCCAAGACGACTTTCGATTCTTTTATGAAACTCTACAATATCCTTACCCAATACTTCTAGGTCTTTTATCTGTCCTTGTTCATAAGGTAGAATTTTCACTTTACCGTCCGGTTCAAACTCTTGGCTCGAAATACCGGCAAACGTGGAAATTAAAATCAGGAAATAAAATAATTTTTCTTTCATTGTCGATTTTTCCAAACGCGGTCTTTTATTAGTTTCGGAGCTTCTTGTATTTTCCCCATAATTTTATCAAAAATAGATTGAACTTATCGTCAAATTCTGGGAAAAGGGAAGGAAAGGTCGGTATGGAAATTAGTCACAGAAAGTCAGGAGAAACTAATATTGTAAGTCTTTCGGGCAGTCTCGACATCTACACTTCAATCGATCTCAAAACATTTTTCGAAAACAGTATCCACAAAGATAACAAAAACGTTGTCGTAAATCTTGAAAAGCTTAACTACATAGACTCCTCTGGAATCGGAATGTTAATCAAACAGTTAAATTACGTTCAAGATCTCAACGGATCTTTTTTTATCGCCAATATGAAACCTGCAATCGAGAAAGTCTTCAAAGTCGCCGGTTTGACTTCCTACTTTAAAACAATTAGTCCCTCAGAATTCAGTTCCAATTACCCTTAATGATTGAATTTTAATCTTTCAGGTAGTTATATTTTGCGTGGGAGTTCCCACATTTTGCAGATGAACTTAAATCTTCGCGGGAGTTCCCACATTTT
>NZ_FTNA01000040.1 GCF_900156205.1 Leptospira interrogans | reverse complement strand
CTTAACAAAGTCGGGTGATAACACCAGCACTCCCATCGAGCGATTCGTAAAGAGCGAGATGTTGAGTTTCCTACGCGGTCGACTTTGTTGAGTCGCCACACTTTGGTTTGCGGTGGCCGATTTGGATTCATCTACGGAACGGGGTCTTACAAAGCCCTAACGCTACGACCCATAGGAAGTAGCGTTATTGAGTTACGAGAGCGATCAATCTGCCACCGGCCTTCTTGACTCCGTCGATTCAAGAGTATCACACTTCGACTTGTCTTACGTCCAAGAATCATACTAATCTATGAATCGCGTTGGAAAACTCAGCACAACGCTCTCTATGGGTCGCGTTGGAAAACTCAGCACAACGCTTTCCTATGGGTCGCGTTGTGGGATGGGAACTAAGTTTTACAGAGGATTTGTCGTAATTTCGACAGATTTATATTGAGATATAACACTTGTGGGGTTGGTTATGATAGAAAGCGTTCTGCTGAATTCCTTGCATCGCCCCTTTCACTTTATACTAAATTCTCGTTAACATAATAAAAAATTTTCACTATGACCTTAAGAATTCAGTTTAAGAGATTTATTTTTCTGGAAAAAGTTGAAATTTAAATTTTGCAGTTCGATTTCTAAAATGTGGGAACTACCGCAAATCACGATTTTACTAACAAATTCTAAAATTGCAGAAACTCATATCTTTAGAAAATTCTTTTCTCAACCGGATTCACTTTATTTTATAAAAGTTCCTAATCACAAAAAATCCATTCAAAACTAGTAAACTAACACGAGTTTGATGTAGCGTTTTGTTTTATGAAATCTAATTTTTTCACAAAAAATAAAACGTGGGA
Source organism: Leptospira interrogans (assembly GCF_900156205.1). Lineage (GTDB taxonomy): Bacteria > Spirochaetota > Leptospiria > Leptospirales > Leptospiraceae > Leptospira > Leptospira interrogans. Next base: position 31,789 of record NZ_FTNA01000040.1, on the reverse strand, counting down.
ATTATTACGAAAATTGAACGAGATTAGATTGTTTGAAAGTTTGCAAATTGCTAAATGCAATCTAATTTGTAGGAACCATTGTGTTTTATTAAAAATTTCTAAAGAATTATAACATAAAATTCTTTGAGGCTTTGGGACAGGCAAGCTCTTAAGTATAATATCAGGGTTGAAATTTAGTGTTGCATCTTAATAAGTTCAATGTTTTACTTTTATTGGTGCTCAATGACATAATAGAATAATTGCTTTCATATGATTATGCCGAACTCACGTTAAATAACATCAATCTAGAAAAAAATTTGGACTTTCTTATATTCGAAGCCCAATCGTAAATTGAGCTTTTTAACTTTGATCAATAAATTACAAGAAATGTTCTATAGAATATCCGATTCATCATTTCTGAATACCGCTTACGGTCATTTTACATACTGACAAAACTTTAATTCGCCATAAAAATTAATAAACTTTTAAAATATTTTCAAATTATATTTTGAATAAAAAATATAAGAAAATGTGACATAAGATATAGGTGTTTTTTGTAAAAACTACGATCTAAAAAGGGTCACTTTTTTGTATAGTATTTGACCTAATTTCTACACTTAAGGAATATTATAGACTAGAAAGTGATTTCATGATCACTTAAAAATCACAAGAGGTTCTTTCTTTATGAGAAGAAACATAATGAAAATTGCCGCTGTAGCAGCACTTACTGTTGCTCTAACGGCATGTAAAGGTGACGATGATGATGACGATGTTGTTATGTTGGCACTTTTGTATTTAGCAGATCAAACAAGCGGAAACTGTGTTACTCTTAGCAAGGCTGACGGTAATGGAGATGGAATACCTACTTACACAGCAACTGGTAATACGAAACCAAAAGGAGCTTGTAACAATTTCTATAATGTAACTGCCATTGTTAACAATCCAGAAGCAGTCGTAAGTTCAGTTAAAGCATCCTATCAGGCTGCTAAGGATAAAACTACAGCAGCTGGTTCAAATTGCGCTGTAGTAAGCACTTATCTTCAAAGTGCAATTGATGCTGCAACGACACTTAAAGTACAACAGACATTAGCGACTGGTACTTGTTCAAGATTGGGAACAGGTTGGAATCTCAATCCTTTAACTTTCGGTGGTAACTTTAGTGTAGATCCTGCTTATCTCGGAAAAACCGTTTATGCTTGTTCTTCTGAAAAAGCAAAAGAGGAATTATTTGACTCGTTTGCTATCGATTTCTCAACTGTTGCTGGATCGGTTGCAACGGATATGGCAACGAACTTGGCATATAGACAAAAATTCACTGCGGTTTCTGCGTCTAACTTTAAATGGACTGCAGATGCAGCTGCTAAAGGTCGTTTGATCAATGTTACTGAGCTTACAACTGTTGGTAAATCCGGAGCAACTGTAGTTGCATTTGGAGCTATTCAATCTGCAGCTTTAGCAGCAGTTGGTGCTGGTAACGTAGCAGGAGCTCTTGCAGCAGCTTCTTGTGGAAAAGATCTGTTAGCTAAAGAAGCTGAAGATGTTCAAAAAATTGCTTTTGCACTTTATGATCCAGCGTCTGGTTTTAATGGTGCGATGACAGGTGGAACCTTGGATGGTACAATTACTACTGCCCAAGCACAGTCTATAACAGAAGTTCTTTTTACTAGCCTTACTTGTCAATATGGTGATTTTGATGAAGAGGCAACAACTAATAAACAAACAGTTGGAACTGAAACAAACGTAAAAATTAACGGAACTTGCCCTGCAACTTATCCTAAAATCTAATTCTTTTTAGAATTTAAGTTAACGGAAAATACCGCACTTTTTTTAGTGCGGTATTTTTTTTGAGAAAAGAGATTTCTGAGAATTTCTCTAATTCTAAAAATTTTTTTAAACTTTAATCATTTTCAATTTTTATTATGTTTTATATAAAGTCGTTTTTAAGCGATTTGAGTGGGTGAATTTTGCTCACTCATTTTTAGATAGTTGTCAGAATGGCAAAACGATATTTTTTAAAAATATAAATCAATCATATTTTAATTTTCTAATATAACTCACTTCGACAACTTTGTCGTTTTCAGGCTTTGAATGCAACGAAATCAATGTTGCAGCTCCTTGAACTTACAAAGCACTTTTTTCCTCGAATTCAGCACATCGTATCTTGAATACCGATCCATAGAAAGGTTATCCTCTGAACTTCATCAATGGTTTTTCTTCAGTTCAGGTCGCGTTGAAAACCAGCAAAACACTTTCCTTAAACCCACGTGAGTTCGACGTAAAGAATTCATGGTTTTGAAAAGTTGGGATCTGAACTTTACAGATCAATTCCTCAACTGTGGGAACTACCGCAATTTAAAGAATAGAAGTTTATAATAATTGAATCTGTTGTATTCAAGTCTAGCAGCTCACATGAAAACTTAGGTTTGTCTGTAAAATGATGTGGAACTACTTGCTGCAAATTAAGATTTTACGAACAAATTCTAAAATTGTAGGAACTCCAACTTTTAACACATTCTTTCTCAGCTGAACTCACTTTAAAATGAGATTTAAATTTTGATAATAGCCGCAAAACAGCGGTTTTGTGCAAAAATCGGATGGGCGATAACTCTTTTTGTATTTTATAGTAGTTCCCCATCCACAATTTTCAAAGTTTAACTGTAAATCTACGATCTGTGAGAGTTCCCACAGATTAAGTCGTATTACAAATTTTTAAACATTTATTTTTTATGGAAAAATCAGGTTTTTATAAAACGAATCTATTACGTCGAACTCACATTAAACTCTGTATCACTCCTTTATGGTCGTTCGACAGTTCGTGTTTGAGACTCAGCACAACGCTCTCTCAAACTCAGCGTCTCGCTTCTATGGTCGCTCAACAGTTCGCGTTTTGGGTCCGGGCTTTTTGAAGGCGAAAAAATAGCCCGGTAAGGGGGTGAGCGGAGACCTTGGCTCCGCTCAGGGGGATTTTTCCCCCTTTTAATCCTTCAAAATATATTTTAGAGAATTAGAATATACTTGATTTCTATTGGTTGATAAGAATTGAAAGTGTGATCCTGTTTTTGCCGGATTGTCCAAAAATTTTCTTCCATGAACTCACGTTATTCAACTTTAATTTACTGGAAAAAGACTTTGACGAATCAATGCCTGATACCGAGGGTTTGTAATTTGGTTCGGGTTTAATACCCAAGAACTGTTTGCAGGCATCGGACTAAAATCCTTCTCTTGAATTTGTTTTCCTTTTTGAAGTTGGGTAAAATTTTCTAACATACGATCTTGATTGGTCAATATTTGATCCGGTTTTCCGTCTTCGTTTGAATCTAATTCCATTCGAGCTTCCGGGAAAATCCATAAACTTGGTTTGCCTTTTCCATAAAGATCTACTTCTACATGTGCTACAATTCTCATTGTTTCTTTGGGAACTGCAAATGCGTTATAATATACCATGGATTCCCAAGTTCCATTTTCGTCTAAATCACTTTGTTCGATTAATTTTCGATTTCCTGGACCATACCAAGTCCGACTATGATTTCCTTTTCGAATGAGTTCTTCAAATAAAACCAAACTTGTTTTAGGATCCTTATCGTCTCCGCGTACCCAAGTCCATAGATCCGTTTTTCCATCCAGATTCGAATCGGTTCGCACCATCACGAGTAGTTTTTCCGGTTGAAGAACAAAGGCTGTTTGATTTTTTTTATCTTTGTCGATTACACCTAGATCGCTTATTTTAATTCTATCATCTTTGCAAGAAGATAAAACGAGTAGGGCAAGTACTAAATTCAAATTTTTGATTATACTGAATTTCATTTTGAACTCCTTCCACCAGGTTAAATACTTTGCACCTGCATAAAATAAAAAAATAATTTTCTGTTTATTTTACATACTATCCAATTGCCTTTTTATTTATTTTCTCTATATAAAAACGATATGAATTTTAAATTGAATTTTTATTTAGGCTCAGAATTTTAAACACTTATTTTATAGTTTTGACAATAGTATCTAAGCCATATTTTCAATTATACTTTTGAAATGATTTCAAAAATAACTTAGAATGTTTTGTCTGTTTTTGCAGTTAAAAATAAGGAACTTATAAAATCGAGTTTTGAAAAATTAATTCTCATTGGTTTCCGTTTGATGGAAACGATAGATTAAAACGTTTTGTTAATTTTCCACTGTGGAATTTTTTCAACAACTCTAATGAAAATTTTTATTACGATGATATATAAAAATGATACTATGGTTTGTTCAATAATTTAGAATGTAGAATCTCCACCAAAAAGACATAAATTTCGGATTAAACACAATCTGTAAAAATTACTAAATTTTCACAAAAATTCCCGTTACTTTTTTATACGTCTTTGTTAATCATTTGACGATGTTCATTCAAACGAAGATTTGTGCAAAAATTTGAGTTTTACTGATCCCTATTCAATTGGTACCGTAAATTTTTATTGTAAAGTTCTGTTTAAACGCAAAATACCGAATATTCTATTTTAGAGTTCTGAGTCGGATGTTTTTTGTATTTTATATACATTCTCAAGTAGAAATTTTTGAACCGATTTTCATTCACTTTTATTATTTGTAATGTTTACTTATTTTATTTCTTCACAAATAATAGATGTGTCTTTTATGGTTTTGATTTGAAGAATAATAGATTTAAATGGAGAGAATTTTTCCCGAATTAGTGGACACGAACATTTAAAGTATATCTCGCAAAACGGAATATGATGAAGAGTTTAAGAAGAACACGGTTAAACTATTGTTAAAGTTCAGTATCCAAACTCAAAAAATTTGAGAATCTCGGATAAACTGAAAGAAATATCTGACGCATGCGGTTCGTTTCAAGAGGAATTTTGAGCAAAGAATGAACGTTTAAGGAAAGAGCTATTAGCAGTAACGGGAGAAGAGGAAAATTTTAAAAGAGTCTGTGACCATCTTCTTGAAACTCAATATACATATATAGAAAAGAATCATTTTTTTGTAGAAAATATATGCAAGATTCTGAATGTATCTAGAAGCAATTTTGGTCACTGAAGAATATCGTAAGTTTAAAAGTAAAAAATATATAAATTTCCCCGAGAAGTTTAATTTGCGAGAATTACTATTGTCTGTTGCTACTCATAACTATATAATGAAGTATCTAATATTTTGCATGGGATCAGTGTTTTGTGATAAAATTGAGTATCTTGGCTTTGGGAAGTTTATCGAGATTCCTTTCGGTAAACAACAGGTGTTTTCGTTTATGTTTTACTTTGAAACTTCTAAGTTTGTTTTTTAAGTTTTGAGTTTCATTTGGGTTCTTCTTTTAAAAAATGAATTATGAATTTAGAAATTTCATCTTGTCTTGTTTGCTTCGAGATAATTTTAATTTTTTATAATATTTAAATTTATAAAAGTAGACATACATTTAAAAAAATGAAAAAAGTATAATCAATGATTAGGAAATTAATATTTTTATCTATTTTTCTATTTTGTATATCTATCATCGCTGAAAATGATTCTAACTTTAGAAACGATTTAAATTCTTTGATGAATGTTCTTGAATCCTGCGAATGCAAATTTATTCGAAATGGCTCTGAACACGATCCTAAGGAAGCTAGGGAACACATGGAAAGAAAGTTAAAGGCGGTCGATGGGAAAATTCATACAATTCAAGAATTTATAGACCATATAGGTTCCAAATCCAGCGTATCCGGAAAACCTTATTTCGTAAAATTTGCAGATGGCAAAACGGTTGAATCTAGAGTTTGGTTAAAAGAGAAATGGGAAGAAATTGTGAATAAAAAAAGTAATTCTTCAAAGTCGATCCAGAATCGTAGAAATTAAGTTTTGGCGAGTTCGAGTAAGATTTATTTTGTTGGTTTTCAAAGGACCCGTGACCTTCAAAAATATTTTTAAGATGACTGATTGTTCTATTTTTAACTTGTCTTAGAACTTTAAAAAGTGTAAAAATAAGTTTCAATTCCCTTTTGAAAAAATATGAAAGTTTTGGAATTAGAGTTTGTACAAAAAACTAAAGTGTAGGAGTTCTTACAATTTTGAATATTAGAGTTATTGAAAAATTAATCTTTTTCCATTACTCAAAACTATATGAAGAGTATCATAAATTTTAAAACAGATCTCCATTTAGAGACAGGGTTTTAGATACTCTATTATGTAAGAATCAGTAAATAACGTTTTGTTGATAATCGATATGGATTTTTTCGACAACTTTTATTATTCAAAAGTTTATAAATTACTTAAGAAGCGTAATTTCTGAGAACCTCTACTTTTTTGGTTAGAATGACTTGGTTTCAAATTCATAATTTCTTTTGAGGTTTGGGAACAAGTTCTAAATTAAAAAAGGAAATTTCTTATGTCCGACTTAAAAGTGATCAGTTTATATTTCATGACGGCCTTTTATATCGCCGCGGGAGTTCTTCATTTTGTATTACCTAGATTTTATTTAAGAATCATGCCGCCTTATATTCCGTATCCTAAGTTAGTGGTTTATCTAAGCGGTTTGATTGAAATCGGACTTGGAGCTATGTTAACTCTTTCTGATACTAGATCGCTCGGAGCCTGGGGAGTGATTCTTCTTTTGATTGTCGTATTTCCTGCAAATTTTTATCACTATCAATCCAGAAGAAAAACCGATCCTCCTAAATGGGTTTTACTTTTAAGACTTCCGTTGCAACTTTTATTAATCTGTTGGGCTTATACATTTACTTAATTTTTAAATATAATAATATTCTAAATATTGATTGAAATATTTTTATCTTAGAATGAGTTATATTTGAACCTTATAAAAAAGTGCGTGAACTGTTGTATGATTTGAAATTTTAGAGTTTTATAGTTTCCGTGTGAATTTTTACACGGTTCGATTTTGAAATTGGTTTTTGATTAATTTGTTTTGAATTGATTATTCTCTTATTTTTATAAGAACCTCTATAAATTTAAAAAGAATAATTACCCTGTCTGATTTCTGAATAGAATTACTATTTTACTAGGAACTATACAATAGAGTATCTAATGTTTTGCACTCAAGTAGTTATTTATGACGAAAATTTCCAGTACTCAATTTTATAGATCAGAAACAGTCATTAGAAAAATTGAAAATCAATTGTATAATGTTTTATTAAGAATTTTTAAACCAGATTTTGTCTTAACAATTTTCTAATTTCTTTTTCAATAGATTTCTGAAATTTTACTGATAACATATAAAGTAATATCGTTAATTTTATATCTAAAAGATATGTTCTCTTCAAAATTAAAATTACTCTATGGATTCCCATAAAATTGAATCCCGGAAACATTGATCGTAAAGCCCTGTTTCAATAATACAAAAATCCTGTGTACTTTACTATATAGCCCAAGTAATAACTAAGAACCGGTAAGATCGATTTTAAATTTTAGTTCGAATACTTTTGCAACTCTTCCATACCGGGAAGATTACTTAGATCTGGAACGATTACGATTTCAATTCTTCGATTTGAAGATCTATTTTCCGGAGAAGTATTTGGAAGGGCAGGTCTAGAAGCTCCCATACTTGCCGCGCTGATCCTTACTTCAGGCATTCCGGCTTTGATCATAGTATGAAGAACGTTAAGCGCTCTTGATGAAGCTAATTCCCAGTTTGTATAACCTTTAATACCCGTAGGTGTATCGTCCGTATGTCCTTCTATTTGAAAACGTTTTCCTTCTAGAGAAGCGAGTAATGTAGTCACTTCTTTAATAGCGGCAGTTCCGGCGGGAGATAGGTGTGCGGAACCGATCGGAAATAAAATATCCGATGATAAGACTACTACCATTCTTCCGTCTATGATTTTAATTTTAAGTTTTCCCGCATCGATTAAAAAGCGAAACGTGGACATCAGCGCCTTGTATTCCTGAATTCTCCGATCTGATTCTTCTTGGATTCGTTTTAATTCTTCCAACGAACGGGATAGATCCCCTTTTTCTCCGAGAATTCTCTGATTTTCTAATTTTGATTCTTCATAAGATTTAAGAAGAGATTCATACTTAGAATTGGAAACGCAGTTGATTAAAAATAAAATAGCAAAAATAAAAATCTTAAATTTCATGAAATTCCACCGAAGTAATATCTGTTTTATTTGTCGGCGAATCGTAAAAAAACAAAAGGAATTGTCGGATGAATAAAAAAATCTTTTCATCAAGCGTTAGCTCGATTACACTACTTGGAAAGAGAATCAAATAAACGGGTCTATTTACAAATTAATCGAACTTTCCACCTCAATGCTTCTTTTCACGATTTTTTATCTTCCGGTTTCGCTGGTTTCACAGGATAAAACACCTGCCGGTACTTCCCTTTCCGGAAAAAACTTTGAAGTAAAAAAGGAACTCAAGTCTTACTTGGAAGAAGTCAGAAGAAATCTGAGAGATTCTGGTTATAATATAGATAAAAGACATCAATTCAATGGAGCCGTTTTTAAAGGAAATTCAGTTATTTATAAAATTCATCTTCCTTTTATCCAGGAAGAAGGAATTCAAAAATACAAATTAGGAATTGGTTTGGCGCATGATGATTCTGCTCATTCTTTCTTAGTTCAGATTTATAGAAGTGATAAAAAAGATAAAAAGATCGCACCGATTTTTTCGGCATATGCCGATCCGGTTTTCTTTTATGAATTCGATTATACTAGTTCCGGTAATCATTTTTTAGTGGAAATCACTTTAGAAGATTCTACTTTAAACGTCGCAAATTTTGAGCTTCTTTTTAGTACTTTGATAAGTCCTCAACCAGACAAAAATAAAAAAGAAGATAAAGGTCAGTATAATCCAAATCAGAATAATCCTGGGTTTGGACCTTATCCTTCCATCATTCCAAATGAGACTAGAAATTATTTTGAGGTTTTTAAAAAGGAATTTTGATGTTAAAATCAAAACAGGAAATTCATATAAAATTAATATTTAATTTTTGAATATTCAGAATTATGAAATTTTTTTGAATAACGTGAATTCGGTGTAAAAAAACTGGGCAAATCCAGCTTGCTATAGGCAAGCTGGACCGGGCTCTCAGCTCTGGTCAAGTTATTGTGAAATTTCAGAATTAGATTCAATTTTTATAAAATACCAATAACTTGACCTCGCATCGATCCCTTTCGCGTTAAATATTTTAGTTCGGTGTAAGGAACTCATGGTTCTGGAAAAAACTGGAATTTGAATTTTACAGATCGATTCTTTAAATGTAGGAACTATCACAAAACGTAGGTTTGTCTGTAAAATGATGTATGAATTTCCACAAATCACGATTTTATGAAAAAATTCTAAAATTGTAAGAACTCATACTTTTAGAAAAATTTTTTCTTACGTCAAACTCACGTTAAATAACATGAAAGGGATTAGTGTGTGGAAACTTAGCAGAATGCTCAGGTCGTCTCGCTTCTATTGGCGCTCGACAGATCGCGTTCTAAATTGAAACTAAAGACGATTGTTGTATAATATATTCCTCTATACAATTTATTGACCAGAGCTGAGAGCCTGATTCAACTTGCCACAGGTGCCCAGATTTTCTTGCATCGAACTCACATTAAATACGACATAATCTGTGGAAACTCACACTCAATTTTCAATTTGAAACAGTCATTTTTCTTGCCAAAAGATTCTATTTTAGTTAACATCGTTAATTATTAAAATGAACGATGTTCGTTAAGGAGAAAAATGAAAGTGAAAAATAAAACAAATCATTCACCAAAAGAAACTTTAGGTTCGGTTCGGGAAATTCTTTCCGACGAAACTTTTGCAAATCCAGCTTATAAGGGGGTTGGTTATTTTTTAAGAGATCTGTTTTTTTCGTCATAGTAACGGTTTTACTTTGGAACGTAGATAGTTGGTATGTTCTTCCATTTTTATGGTTTTTTGCAGGAATGATCATTTCGGCTTTATTTGTAGTGGGACATGACTGCGCTCACGAAGCGTTGTTCAAAAGTAAGTTTCTTCAATACTGGATCGGACAAACTGCAATGCTTCCTTCTTTGCACGCATATAATCAATGGGGCTATGGCCATAATAGAATTCATCACGGTCATACGATCAAAAGACAAGCTGACTTCGTATGGCACCCAACTACTAAAGAGGAATATTCAGAATTCGGAATATTCAAAAAATTGATGCATCGATTTTTTTGGTCTATTTGGGGCGGCGGTTTTTATTATATGATAGAAATTTGGTTTAAGGGAATGGTTTTATTTACAGCTCCTTTGAAAGAGGCTAAAAGAGATAAGTTGATTATGCTTTCTTTCGCGTTTATTTCATCGGGTTTGGTTTTTTATTTTGGAGCTTCTTCTATCCCCGGAGTTTTTGATATTGGAACTGGTTTGTGGATGTTTACAAAGGTTTGTTTGATACCGTTTATCGCTTGGAATTATTTTATGGGGATTACGGTTTACGTACATCATATTCATTCGGAGATTCCTTGGAAAACGAAAGAAGAGTGGACTCCGTTTTATGGACAAATGAAAGGAACCATCAACTACCATATCAATCCGATTATGAATTTTTTCTTCCATAATATTTTTATTCACATGCCTCATCACGTTCATATGAAAATTCCATTTTACAATTTAAAACGCGCTTTGAATGAGATTAAGGTTATTTATGGAGATTACGTTTTGGAAAGGAATACGATCCTCGGAGATTATTTAAAATCAACTTCACTTTGTAAGGTGATCGATTCGGATACTGGTAAATGGATGACTTATAGAGAAGCCGAAGAGATGTCTCTAAAAGAGAAAGATTTGGAATCTATCCCAGTTTGATATTTCTTTAATGAGTCTGTCCCAAAATCTGCTCGGCGATTATAGGAACGAGAAGGCTTTAGTTTTCTCGAACTACCCAAAACGCGATCCGTAAAAAACGTTTTGTTGAGTTTGAACATGAGACGCTTTTAGTTGTACAAAAATGTGGGAACTATAATAACAAAAAATGCTCAAAAATTATAAATCATACAATGAATGCGATTGTTCTTGTGGGAACTACCGCATTTGATTGCAAATTCAAGTGATTCATTCTAAGATTTTGAGACAGGCTCAATATTTAAAAATTCTGTCGTAAAAAATTTTCGTTATCTAGGGTTTTGGGATTTGAATTTAAAACTTGTCCCAAAATTTCTAAAGTCATCAACGATCATACTTTAGAAATTTCTAATAAAATATGAGTTTAGTATAATCAAATACAAAAACGATTATTAGTTATGTTTTAAAACACGATTTATAGAGAGCGTTTTGTTGAGTTCGGGAAATAACATTGAGTTTGATAAACTCAGTAAAACGCTTTTTACGAAATCGTTATGTGACTACTACACGGTGAGATAATCCTGTATTGTTAAGAATTTTGACGCTTATAATTGCGATTTCTTTTAAGATTTTGGGACGGTTTTTTACAATTCATTTTGGGGAATTTATTTTTGAAATCAGTAATTTATAGTAGTTTCCACAGTTGTTTTACAAACAAACTTTTTATAAAAGTAGTAGTTCTCACAATTTCCAAATTTGGCTATAAAGTCTTGAATTATAAAAGTTCCTAAGATTTAGAGTGTTTGACTCTTCTTGATAGAAAAAGATAAAATTAACTATCATGAATTTGATATGAAGAAATTAAACAGTTCAAGTTTCAGTTTTTTGTATTAACTTTATGTGAATTTGATCATGATTTATTTTTTTGGAGCTGAAATCTGAATTTTACAAATCGATTTCTAAAATGTGGGAACTGTCGCAAATCACAATTTTAAAAACAAATTCTAAAAATGTATGAGCCCACTTTTACTTTTAGAAATTCTTTCTCATTTTTTTACCCAGAACTTGCATTAGTTTCTATAAGAACTGAAGATTTTTCTTTTTTGAATATTATAAATTTAAAAATAAGTTGGGGTCTTCGTTCTCAGAATTTGGATGAGAAAGGCTGATTCCAAGAAGTCGAATTGCTTTGATCGCCGATTTTTTTCCGTATTTAATTTCGAAAAATTCCTCAAAAAGTTCTATTGCAGTGGAATAAAGTTCGTCCGCTTTGAAGATAGGTTCTGATAAGGTTTTAGATCTGGTCTTTAGACTAAAATCGTAAAATTTAATTTTGAGGGTCAGTGTTTTTCCGGCAAAATCTTTTTTTTCTAATCTTCTTTCTACTACTACGGCGACGTCTTTCAGTTGTTTTAGCAAATCATCATAATCTAATTTGTCTCGATCAAAAGTGCTTTCTGCTCCGAGAGATTTTCTTTCTCGAGAAGATTGGACCATTCGTTCATCCTCGCCTCTGGAAATTTTATAATAGTAAATTCCCATTTTGCCAAAATGTTGAACAAGTTCATCTATACTTTTTGTTCTTAGATCTTTTCCGGTATAAATTCCTAATTCTTTCATCTTCCGTGCTGTAACTTTTCCCACACCGTGAAAGCTACTTACTGGTAACGGATCAATAAAAGAAATTACGTCATCGGGAAGAACGACTGTAAGTCCATTTGGTTTATTTTTCTCAGATGCGAGTTTAGAAATAAATTTAGAATTACCTACACCAGCGGAAGCTGTAAGTTCAGTGCGTTTAAAAATTTCTGTACGGATTTCTTTTGCAATAGTTACTGCAAATGGAATATTCTTTTTATTGAATGTAACGTCTAAATAACCTTCGTCTAAGGAAAGCATTTCGACAAGATCCGTATATTCTAAAAAAATTTCTCGAATCTGTTTGGAAACTTCTTTATATACTTCAAATCGGGGAAAAACAAAAATCGCCTGAGGGGCAAGTTGTGCCGCTTTGGAACAAGGCATCGCGGAACGAACTCCAAATTTACGAGCTTCGTAGGAAGCAGCCGAAACAACCGATCTACTATTAGGAGGTCCACCTACAATTAGAGGTTTGCCTTTGTATTCTGGAAAATCTCTTTGTTCTACGGAGGCATAAAATGCATCCATATCCACATGAATGATTTTGCGCGTTTCCATAATCAATTTTAGTCAGGTTATAAATAGCTAAACATTTGTAATGTCTTTTTCAATTTCGAATTCTATTCCTTCTGTTCGGATCAAGGTTAAAATTCGAACAGAATCGGCTCCGTTTTGGATTAGGATTCTCGCTAACTCGTTTGCAGAAGCGCCTGTAGTAAACACATCATCAATCAAAAGGTAATTTCCTTTTAACTTTCCTTTATACTCCTTCTTGATTTTAAAAGCAAGTCTTGCGTGTATAAAACGATCCGCTAAACTTTTGCCTGCTTGTTTTTGGTCGCTTATCTTTTCGATCGGGTTTATCAAAGGAAAAGGAAGAATATTCTGTGTTCTTTTTAAAGCGAAATCGCAGGACTCGAAAGGCCTTCGTTGGTTTTTAGAATACCATTTTGTTTTTGTGGAAGGCATGAGTAGAATTCCTGAAAAGTTCAGATTCTTCCAAGACTTTAACTCTTTTTTTAAACCTAAACTAAGATAAATGGAAAGAGCATAAACGGATCGTAATTTAATACAATTGATTACCTTGGCTAAAAAAGGAGTTCTATTTTGTAAGAATTTCAGTTCTTCAAAAAATACGTTTCTGGAATTGCAATAGAAACATTCTTTTGAGGTTTGCACTTCTTTACAAATTTTGCATAGAGTTTGTAAAGAAGTCGAAAAATTGGAATATTTTCTGTGACAGAATTTACAAACGCCAATTTTAGAAGAAAAGTGATCGTATCTTCCACAAAATTCACAATTGACCGGTAGAAAAAAATTTAAGAGTTTATAGAGTTCCATATTAAATTACGGTTCTCTAAAATTCTTAGAAGGAATAAAAAAACCCGGAATTTTCTCCGGGTTTTTTTAATAGTTTAGATTTTGTTAAACTTTTATTTTTTTGTAGGTTGAGTAGTAGTAGGTTTCGCTGCAGGAGCCGCCGGAGCGGGAGCAGGTTTTGATTCGGAAGTAGATTGGCTTCCATTGTTTGTTCCTACTTCTACTTTACGAATTTGTGTTGTAGGTGGATTTACATCTACTGCAAAACTGACCTTTTTGGTCTCACTTTCGTTTCCTACGTTGTCAATCGCTTTGGCTTCGATTGTATGTTCACCTTGAGCATCGATCGTGATAGGCTCTGCGTAAGGAACGAAATCTGAATTTTTATCCAATTTAATTAGAATTCTTTTAATTCCGGATTGTCCGTCGACCGCTTTGATTGCAAATGAGTTTCCTTTTCTGGAATATGTTTTCCCATCGATGATTACCAGAGGAGTGTTCCCTTGGATTTCAACTTCCGGTTTTACGTCATCCAAGGTTACTACAAGAATTGCCTCGGAAGAAGAGTTTCCAGAATTATCCACAGCGGAGTATTTAATCAAATTCACTCCAGCCTTTTCTAATTTAATAGGCTGGTTATCATAGGATCTCATGTCTCCACCGTTGATGGAATATTTAATTTCTTTGACACCGGAAAGAGCGTCGATCGCAGAGATTGTATAGGTTACGTTTTTGGAACCGAAGTTATAGCCGTCCAAATTATAAAGAATTTCACTCGGAACAATTTTTACAGTCGGAGCGGTATTATCCACAACGACGACGAGCGCTTTAGCAGGTTCTTTGTTTCCGGCTTTATCCACGGCTCTATAAGTAAGTCGGTTAACGCCTTCTTTTAGAATTGTGATTGGAGAAGTATATTTTGCGTAGTCCATTTCGCCGATTTTATATTCGATATAATCGACCGTGCTGGAGTCGTCTTGGGCGGAAATTTCAAAAGAACTTTTTGAGTTCACATAAAGATCCGCTTTTTTAACTTCTTCTCCCTGAGTAGTTCCAGAATTTTGGGAAGTTTTTGCAGGAGTGGAACTCCCGGATTGTCCTTGAGTATTTGCCTGAGGAGTAGAGCTTTCATCCAGATCTTCCTGGGCAAAAAGCACTACGTTAACAAACATGAATAAAGCGATTGCGAGTCGTACGAGAGTAGAACCCTTCATTTTACACTCCTGTGAATTAGATAATTAGTTTTTTGACGATATTCGGATAGTGGAAACCTTTGGAAGAAGCTGTCAACTGATTCTATGAAAAAAAAAACCTTCTCATTGATTTCATTTACCGAAAGGAAAAATCACCTTTTCTTTGTAATACTATTTTTCATTCTAGTTTCCTTGCCGTTGAGATCTCAAGACAGGTCTTCGGCGGAAATTTGGAAACAGATCGTAGTAGAAGATTTTGAAACGAAAGAATGGAATTCTAAAAATCTCAAAACAAAATTGTCGAAAGAATATCTACCGGAAATCAGAATCTCTACATTGATGCTCAGTCCGGAAAGAAATTCGACTAAAAGCCTACTTTTGGAAGTTCCAGCGGAAAAAAATCAATCTTTTGAAATATTATGGGAGCAAACCTGGAAAACGAAAGGATTTGTGCAAGAATTTCAATTTCATATCTATTCTTCCGGATCGGGAGCATCACTTTACGTTTTACTCAGAGATTCAACATTAGAAGTTAAGAAAATACTAATTACTCATCTCAATTATGAAGGATGGAAAAAGATCAGACTCAACGTGATCCGAAAAATCAGGCAGGACGAGATACTATTTTCTAAACAGATCCCAATTGAATTTTTGGGATTGTTGTACGAAGCACCTTTTACTATGAAACGTGGAACTAGGGATTTATTCGCAATTGATGATATACTTGCGATTGTTAGAGATAAAAATCGGATGTTTATAGATGAATATCGATTGATACGATAGATAAAAACTTTAATTACTCTGTTTTATTGATCTGAGTGAAAACAATTTTTTATAACGAGACGCCGTTTTATGAATCATAAGATTAAAAATTGATTTTGAGTTCCTCACCTTCAAAAATTCAAAAAGAATCAAAATTTAAAAAAAGAGCCTAAGTTTTAGGACGGTTTTGCTATTGTTCTCTTTGTATAATTGATGTTCAATCCAATCGTTTTACACATCAATCATAGAGTTAGCTAAAAAATGAATTCTCCATCTTGTTTCTATTTTATGGAAACGGTTGATTGAAGTTGTTTTGTGAATCGCCGTTATAGAATTTTTTCAACAATTCTAACGTGAATTCAGCAAAAAAATTTGGGCAAATCTGGCTTTGCCTGACTGCGCTTTCAGTTCCGATCAACAAATTGTATGAAAGAAACGTGATGCAATGTTTCGCCTTTCGTTTTAATTCAGAGCTTATCCCAAAACCTCAAAGAATTTTACGCGATAATACTTTAGAAATTTTTAATAAAATGTAGCAGTTCCTATAAATTAGGTCGCGTTTGGTAATTTGCGAACTTTCGGCGCTCCTAACCATAGAAGTGAGACGCTTTTATTTCACAAAAATGTGGGAACTCATACGAAAACTATTATTAGGTGGGTTTAGCGTAAGAAAATAAAGAAAGAATTTTCTAAAAGTATGAGTTCCTGCATTTCTAGGATTTGTTTGTAAAATCGTGATTTGTGGTAGTTCCCACATTTTAGAGATTAATCGGCAAAGTTTAGATTTCAGCTTTTTTCAGAAAAGTGAATCATGACCGAATGCATTTTATAATAACAAAAAATACTCATAGACATTTAACAGAGTTACCAATGGTTTACTTTGGAATAGTTTCTTTTCAATAAAAATGTAAGGTTCCGACTAATCTCTATAAAATTGAGTATTTAGATGTCTATCATAAAGTGCGATTTCACGTAAGTTCGATAGAATCCAATGTGAAAGCGATTTTTATGTTAAGCCCATCGGAGCAGCATTGAATTTAAATTCCGAAGGAATTGAAGCAAAAGAACTCAATGAAAATACTTTTTACGAAAGTGTTTGAAACTCAGTAAAACGCTTTCCTATGGGTCGCGTTTTAGGTTGTGAGCCATTTTAATTATGAAATTCGCGAGCTGCTCTACGACCGACGATCCAACGCGATCATAAAAAGTATTTTGTTGAGTTCAGGAAATTGTTGATTGAGTTTTTTATTTGCTCAGATTTTTTTCTCTGAGTTTACAAGATTGATATGTAAACGATTGGATTACTCAGAACTACATAATAAGGTACCTAATGTTTTACATAGAATCAGCGTTTTGTGATAAAATTAACGGTACTCAATTTTCTAGAGATCAGTAGTAAAAATTGTAAATCGGTACCATGTGACGTAATCTGTAGGAACTACAGCATTTGATTAGAAATTTCTAAGAGATTTTTTGTTTAGAGGGATGTGTGTTTATGAACAGATTTTAATTCGAATTGTAAAATGCTAATCATTTAGATTTGTTGAGTTTCATTTTATAAAACTTTAAATAGAATTGTTGAAAAATTAATTCTTCATCTTGTTTCTGTTTTATGAAATAATCGATTGAAGCAGTTTTGTTAACCATCGCTATGGAATTTTTCAACAACTCTAATTAAGAAAATCTCTATAAAATGAAGTTTTAATTTGGATGTCATGAAATAGAGAAAATATATATAAATTTGATAATCATATTGAAAATTTAAAAGAAAAACCAAATTTGTGAGGATGATCAGTTTATGAATCATTAAAATATCCCATTTTGGTATATTCTATTCCAGGATTTAAAATGAATACGTTTTGTTTAAATCTTTACATTCAAGGGAAGCGAAGATTTTTTGTAAAAATTTAATCGCGGCCAGAAAGAATTCCAAGCTTACTCAACTTGAAGTTGCAAAACGTTTAGGTGAACCTCAGTCTTATATTTCTAAAATTGAATCTGGGGAGCGAAGATTGGATGTGATCGAGTTCTGGAGAATTTTTAAAATTTTAGGTAAATCAATCGAATTTTATTTTCAGTTTGACGAAAAACAAGACGGTTCTGAGAAAAAATCAAAAACTTTAAAAGTGGCTAGTAACAAACGCAAAAAAAAATGACGCTTTATGAATTCGTCTTATCGCTGATTTAAAAATCTTGTTTTTAAAACTTCAAAGAAACTAACACTAGAAATGTGGGAACTCCCAGCTTTATTAAATAACGGTGAGTTCGGCGTAAGGAAATGAGAAAAGATTCTCTAAAAGTATGAGTTCCTACAATTTTAGAATTTATCTGTAAAAATTTGAATTTGTGAGAGTTTCTACAGGATTCATTAACCTTAAATATTCGTATTTCGGGGAGTTCCTACATTTTCGAAGCTTTACTGTAAAACTCGGATTTGTGGTGGTTCCCACATTTTATTTTCTACAGAAAAATTAAGTCTATAAAACGAAAATCTTACACCGAACTAAGATGATTTTAGAATTTTTTGATCAATGGTTGTTCTGGATCTGACTATCTGAGTAAGAAATTCTCTTTTTAGATTTTTACACCAAATTCACGTTAAATTAACAAACAGTGTCTGTTTTAAAAAGACTAAAAGGTTTCAGATTATAAAACATTTTTGCAATCTTTTGAAACAATTTTAATTCTTTTATAATTCGGATTCTTTTTGTTGCAAATGAATAAAATGAAAAAAACGAGTTGAATTCCTTTTTTATATGATAAGAATTTGATCCGATGAAAGCCAAAAATTTAGCGGAAATATTGGGCGTAGAACTAAAGGGTGACGGAGAAATTGAAATCAGCGGAATCGGAGATATTGAAAATCATTCCGATATTCTACCCGATCGAATTTATTATATCGAAGCGAAAAAACACCTAATCGGTAATCCGAAAGTAAAACAGGTTCAGTTAGCACTTACGATTCCTTCTTTGGCTGGTGAGTTTCCTACCGCCTTAGTGGTTTTAGAACAACAAGCAAGACTTAAATTTATAGAGTTGCTTTCTCTTTTTGAAAAGAAGCCGAAACTTCCTCCTCCTTTTATTTCTGATAAAGCAAGCATTCATAAAAATGTCCGTTTGGGCAAAAACGTTACAATTATGGATTTCGCTGTGATTCACGAAAATGTGGAAATCGGAGATAATTGTTTTATTTATCCGAACGTTGTCATTGAAAACGGTGCGAAGATCGGTGAAGGTACCATTTTAAAATCTGGGGTTGTTGTAGGTTATAGTTGTATTCTTGGAAAGTTCAATCTTATTCATGCGAATACGGTGATCGGTGCAGATGGGTTTGGTTTTTATGATAAGGAAGGAGTACGTTATAAAATTCCTCAGATAGGAAACGTAGTCGTTGGAGATTATGTTGAAATGGGGGCGTGTTGTACTGTGGATAGGGCAACGATTGAAACTACAACTGTCGGAAATCATACTAAGTTTGATGATCATGTTCACATTGCTCACAATTGCAAAGTAGGGGATTACGTATTTATTGCCGGTGGGACCGTTCTTGCGGGTTCCGTTACTTTGGAAGATGGAGTTATCATGGGTGGTCAAGCTGCGGTTTTACAGGGAATCACTATGAAAAAGGGTTCTATTCTTATGGGTATGTCTGCTCTCGGTGAAGACAGCGTTGAGAAAGTTGCTTATTTTGGAATTCCTGCAAAACCTGCGATTGAAATGCATAGAATTCATTCTTCGATGTCTAAACTTCCGGAGCTCGTGAGAGAACATAGAAATCGTTCTAAGAATTCAATTTAAATTTAAGAATTTATCATTTCTTTTCAGGTTGAATTGGATTGCCACGGTTAAATGGAGATTTCATTCGGAGACTTGATTTGAGAATCTTCATTTTGGGATTTTATTGAAGATATTTTCCTTAAGACCCTAAAAAATTTTTAGAGTTTGTTCCAAAACCTCAAAAAATTTACACGATAATTTTCTTTAGAAATTTTTAATAAAATGCAGTAGTTCCTATAAATTCATAACCAACCCCACAAATAATTGGATCTCAATATAAATCTGTCGGAATTACGACAAATCTTCTGTAAAACTTAGTTCCCGCCTCACAACGCGACCCATAGGAAAGCGTTGTGTTGAGTTTTTCCTATTTTTGGGTGGGGGAGGAGGTGGAAAAGTTTTCTTTATCAGAAAAACATACTTTTTGCAAGTAAAAAGACTCATTCTTGTCGGAACACTTGAAAAATGTGCCTTTTTGAGCCCAGAACGGCGATCCATAGAAAGCCCGTTCTGTTGAGTTCATTTTGATTCTAAAATCTATTCAACTTGTGGGGTTGGTGATGCTATAAATTCAGTTGCATTTGGCAATTTGTGAACTTTCGAGTAGTTCCCACATTTTTGAGGTGTTTTGGGATAAGCTTTTAGGATTTGAGAACTCCTTTTCGGCTTTTAATGATCAATCCGTTTTTCCATTTATAAATAATTTACAGCGATGTTAATTGTGGGAACTCTTACAAATTTGGATTTTACGGTGAAATTTTGAAAATGTGGGAACTACTGCACTAAAGAATAAAATCGTATCTGAGTACTAACACTCTGTATTTTCGGTTTATTAAAAAAATTCTTTCTAATGTTCTTATATTAAACTATAAAGTAAAGATTGAATCTAATTTTCCATTTTCAAGATTGGTAAAACGGTTCATCAATGCCCTCTAACAATGCTAGTACGAAATTTTATTTTTTTCTTGTGATCGCAATGATCTCTTGGGGTTTTGCTTGGCCTTCTGCTAAACTAATCGTAGGGACTCAACATCCAAATGTGATTATCTTCTGGAGATTTTTGGCGACTGCTATTTCACTTCTTCCAATCGTTTTCTATAGAAAGGAATCCTTTAGGCTACCGAATTTTAAAGTATGTTTTCAAGTTATCATCGGGGGAATACTTTATACAGCCTACAATCAGTTTTTTCTTTTGGGTTTAAAGAATGGGCTTGCCGGAGCGGGAGGTGTTCTTGTGACCACGATGAATCCAATCTTTACTTACGTATTTGTTCATACTTTACAAAAGAAATTACCTTCTATCCGGGAAGGGATTGGACTTTTACTTGGTCTGGTAGGCGGCTGTATTCTTCTTAGGATTTGGGAACTAAATTTAAATTCTTTATTCAATTCTGGTAATATTTTCTTTCTTCTTTGTGCGTTTAGTTGGGCTTTTTTAAGTATAAACAGTCATAGAGCGGGTCAAAACGTTTCTCCACTTTTATATAGCTTTTACGTTTTTGCAATTGGGACCTTATTGGACTTCTTTATCGCATTGCCGCATGGATTAGAAAACGCACTGAATGCCGGAGCTAATTTTTGGTTTCATATTCTTTATCTTTCAGTCATATCTACAACTTTTGGAACTACGGTTTATTTTTTTGCTTCTTCTAAGTTGGGTTCTAGAGCTGCGAGTTCGTTTATCTTTTTAGTTCCTGCTACGGCTCTTTTGGGTAGTTGGATTTTTCTGAATGAAAATCCGAGTTTTACTACGACTATAGGTGGAACTTTTGCCGTTCTTGCTGTCTTTCTATTAAACCGAAATCAAGATGAATAAGAATAGATGAAGTTACAGAAATAGAAAATGGTTTATAAAAGTAATAATTATCCATAGATAGATCAAAAAAAATCATTCATAGTTTATAAAATTTAAATATAATAATAGTGATTTAATGAAAATATTTGACTGCGCATAGGATGAATAAGGTTATTCTTCTGAAATCTGAAAAGTAAGTTTTGTATTTAACACTTACAACATTTCTAAAATAGGAATCATCTTAAAATAAAATCCGATAAAAAATTCAAAAGAGGTTTTTTTATTATGAATTCTAGGTCGGAAGAACGACCAAAGATAGCTGTGATTGGGGGCGGAGCGGCAGGTTTTTTTGGAGCGATTCAAATTGCTTCCGAAGGAACTTGCGAAGTTATTCTTTTAGAAAAAGGAAAACAATTTCTTTCCAAGGTAAAAATATCAGGTGGAGGAAGGTGTAACGTTACGCATCATTGCCTAGATCCCGAAACCCTGAGTAAAAATTATCCCAGAGGAGAAAAAGAACTTCGCTGGGCTTTTGAGACTTTCGGCCCCAAGGATACGATTCGATGGTATGAAGAGCGTGAGGTAATTTTGAAAACAGAGGCAGATGGAAGGATGTTCCCGATTACTGATTCTTCCGAAACGATCCTCCAAACTTTGTTTCAAGAGGCTAAAAAAAACGGAGTAAAATTGAAGACTCATATGGAAATTCATTCGGTGATTTCTGAGTCGAATTCCAACTTTCAAATCGAGCTTAAAACAGGAGAAACATTAGAATTTAATAAAATACTATTTGCTACTGGTTCCGGTAGAAAGGCTTGGAATTGGCTCGATGCGCTGGGACATACGATAGTAGAGCCGGTTCCTTCTTTGTTTACTTTTAAAATTTCAGATGCTCGTCTGGAAAATTTATTTGGACTTGCTTTTGAAAATGTGGAATGTTCGTTGGTTGAATTTGGTTATTCGCAACTAGGACCTTTATTGATCACACACTGGGGCGTAAGTGGGCCTTCAGTTTTAAAACTTTCCGCAAAAGGTGCAAGAGAGCTCTTTGAGAAAAAATACGATACAATTTTAAAAATCAATTTTGTTCCTGGAATGAAAAAGGATGAGGTTCGAAAAAAGATTGAAAAAGAAAAAGAACTTCATCCGTCCAAATTTGTCTCTAAAACTCCGATCCTCGGTCTTCCTAGAAGATATTGGGAAAGAATATTAGAAATTCATTTTATAGATTTTTCTAAAAAATGGTCTGGGTTGTCGTCTAGGGATTTACACGTAATTACCGAAGAGCTAACCGACGCAAGATTTAGAATTTCGGGAAAAGGGGAATTTAAAGATGAGTTTGTTACCTGTGGAGGAGTGAGTCGCAAAGAAGTGAATTTTAAAACAATGGAAAGCAAAATCGTTCCGGGAATTTTTTTTGCAGGTGAGGTTTTAGATGTGGATGGAGTTACCGGCGGTTTTAATTTTCAGAATGCTTGGACCACTTCTTATATAGCGGCACGTGGTATTTTGAATTCAATTTAAAATTTTGCCTTAAAATTTTAAATAAGATAAATTCGGTATAAGAAAATCTGGGTGAATAAAAACTTAGATGTTACGTTGAAACTCAGTAAAACGCTCTATATGGATCGTATTTTAGAGACACAACATAATAATTTTTTTACATTGGAACTACCAAACTCATATGAATTATAAAAAATGAATGTTTAAAAATCTGTAATGTGACGTAAACTGTGGGAACTACTGCAAAATACAAGATCAAAAAGGCCAAGGGTTTGGATAAGAAGAATAACCCAAAAGATTTCCATCTGGGTCCTTAAAATATTTAGTATATTCGGTTTCTTGAATCCAATTGGGAAGAGTTCCTAAATCTTCAGGCTTTAAATCGGATGCGGAAAAAATCAAAGCTTTGGGGCCTTTACAAATATTATCAATTTCTAACATTAAAATCGTATCACCCGCAATAAACCAAATGGATCGAATAGACTGATCTGTATTTTTATTGATCCGTATTTTTTTCAAACCGGGGAGTGATTCGTAAAACTTTTCAAGCGTTTCTATGTTTGGAGAACCAATTGCGATATGATGAATCATTTTGCGATTAAATCATTATAAGTAGGATTTCTGTTTAAAAAAGTTACCACATAAGAACAACTCGGAATGATTTTTTTATTTAAGGAACGAGCTTTATCTAAAGTGGTTCGAACAAGGTCTGCTGCAAGGCCCTTTCCTCTAAGTTCAGAAGGAACATAAGTAGAAATTAAATTCCAAATATCACCTTCTTCTTTATAAAAAAGATAGGATTGAAACCCGTCTATTTCAGCGTAAAATTTTGACTCCTTTTCGGAGTGAGTAACGATCGGATTCATTCTTCAATTCTAAGATCCATTAGGAATTTTATCAACCTGAAAGAATAAGGTATTTTTTAAAACTTACAGTTACAGAAACTTAAAATTTGTCATGTTTCTAGGATTCTAACTAATTGACTGATCCCTATAAAATTGAGTATAAAAAAGTTTTATTACAAAGTCCTGTTTCAAAGTAAAATATTGGGTACTCAGAACTCGTCCCAAAACCTCAAAGAATTTTATGCGATCATTCTTTAGAAATTTTTAATAAAATGCAGTAGTTCCTACAAGTTAGTCGCATTTAGCAATTTGTAAACTTTCGAGTAGTTCTAATGTCGTTAAATTTTCGCAGTAGTTCCCATATTTTTGTGAAACTCAATCTCACGGATTGGTGGAAACTCAGCGTTACGCTTCTATAGGCGCTCGAAGTAACTCAACAAACGCCTCTCTATGGATCGGTGTTTAGGATTTGGGACAAGTTTTTAAGAGAATTTTTAAAAGTATAAAAAACTTTTATAAAATAGATTTTTAATTTTTATGATGGCAGTAAAAAAATCCAAAAAAATTTAATCGTTTTATTATGCGATATTATTTAAATATATTATAATATTATTACATATATAACAGATCGTCTGCAGTTCGCTTTACCGCTCTCGAAAAAAATTATAGTAATCGTATCTAAATCTTTCGAGAGCGAGTAGAAGTTTTTTTTGAAATCAACTTTTAGTTTAGTTTTTCTTCTATCAGTGAATCTACGGAAGCTTTTCCTCCGCCTTTGACCAAAAGTGCCAAAGAAATTGCTATGAAAAGAAGGTGAAATTCATATCCTTCTCCCTGCTGATTTCCAAACCAATTCATAAACAAACCGTTTGGTAAATGAATCAGAGCTGCTCCGATCATGATGATTCCGATTCCAAAAGCAGATAATCTTGTCAGAAAACCGAAGATAAGCCCAAGTGCTCCGAGAGATTCTCCGATAATAACTAAAAATGCGATTGGCGCAGGAATTCCTTGTCCTATAAAATATCCCATGGTTCCCGAAAATCCGTAACCTCCAAACCAACCTAATAGTTTTTGAGCTCCGTGCGGAAATATTACAATTCCTGCAACTAGTCTAAGGATTAAAGATCCTAAGTCTGAATCCGTCTTAAAAAATTTTTGAAGCATTTTATTTCCTCCTAAATGATTCCAAGTTTGTAGTTTTGTTCTTTGATGATAAATAATTTAAATTTAAAGTATTGAGTATTTCTTTTTCAGTAGGAAAAGTTTTTTAGTAGTATAAGAGTTTTCAAGTATTTTAGAAAGATAGAATGTGAGATAAAATCCGCCGGAAATAAAAAACTTGTCCAAACGTTTTTCTTAAATTGCCTTTCAGATAGATAAAGTCGTATTAAATAAAAGAAGTTGATATTTTTAATTTTTGATTTAGGAATTTTTATATATTTTTTGTTAAAAGAAGCAATTATTTGATTACAAAGAGTATATTTGAATATTAAACTATTTTGATTCGAAGTATTAGGATTCATTCTTATAAAAATTCTAAAATCAATGTATTAGTTTTAATATTTTTTTTCTGGATAAGTAAAGGATTCATATCGTTTTTAATCCGATTTCCTTACAAAAATCTCCTAAATCCAAAAGTTGGTTTTCCGATAAATTTCCGAACTTGTGAACTAAAGAATTTAATAAATCGGGAAACGCTTTCTGAATGAGTTTTTTCCCCTCGGAAGTTAGATGAATGATGATATAACGTCTGTCTTCTTCGCTTCTAACTCTTTGTACTAATTTTCTTTTTTCGAGGTTATCGACGATCTGAGTAATGTTGCCTTCGCAGGAAAATAACTTTTGTCCGATTTCTTTTTGGCACATGGGACCTAAATGGAGTAAAGTTTCTAAACAACCGAATTGGCCTGTGGTCAATCCGTACTTAGAAAATACTTTTTCTTCCAATTGACGAATTGAGTCGGAACACCGGCTGAGTTTGATAAACGCGTTTAAAACCGCTGTTTCGCGACTATTTCCTTTATAGTGGGTTCCCATAAATACTTTAAATTTAAACTATTTAATTTCAAACTACTTTGACAGTCAAGGAATTTTTGAATTCAAGATTGTTTCTATTTGTGGTTTCTATGTTTTGGAACTTGTGCAGCCATTTAGCGGTTTTTTAGTCTATGATTTGAAACAAACACCAGAAGATTTTCAGGTTGAGGAGATTCTTCCTTCAGATTTGATCCAAAAAACTGGGAAATGGATGATCTTTAGGCTTCAAAAATCTGGTTGGAATACGTTAGACGCGCTTCTGAGGATTTCTAAAGAGTCTAAAGTTTCTATTTTTGAAATCGGTTATGCCGGAAAAAAAGATCGTCACGCTTCTACTTCTCAATACATAAGTTGTCAAAAACCTTTGAGGGTTCCTAAAGAACTCACAAAGGTAATTCAATTGGATAAAATTGGTTTTAGTAAAAAATCGTTAAGTACAGAATTAAATGTTGGCAATCGATTTCAACTTGTTCTAAGAAATTTGCTCGAAAAAGAAATCGAATCGATTCGAAATAATTTCGAAAAGATTACTAAAAACGGTTTTATTAACTATTACGATTCACAACGATTTAGTCGCTTTCACTCGGAGTTCCGGCTTCCTATTTTACCGTTTTTTAAAGGAGACGCGGAAACTTGTCTAAAGCTGATTCTGACAGATCCTTTTCCTGGAGAAAAAAAACAGGCTCGGGACAGAAAAAAAATTCTTTATGACCTTTGGGGAAATTGGTCTCAGTGTGAAAAATGGTCTAAGAGCAAATTGGAAAAAAATATTTTTTCCAATTTAAAAAAAGAAAAAAAACCGACACAAAAAACCTATTCCGATTTGATTCTTCGATTTCCGGAAGAAGAATTATTGATGTTAGTTTCTTCGTTTCAGTCTTTGATCTGGAACGAATTTGTATCCGAAATTTTCATTTCCGACAATTTTACTGGAGTTTGGATTAAAACAAAAACTGGCCCTTTGTTTTTTCCGGGAGAATCCTCTATTCAATCCGTTCCATTTTCCAAAAATCTTCCGGTTCCAGGTAATCCAGGAATTTATAAATTAGAATATTCTAAAAAAGAAATAGATACTTTAAAGAAAATACTAAATCAAAACGGATTGACCGAATCGGTTTTGGATAGTTCCCCTTTTCCAATTATTAAAATGAATTCTTTTGAACGAAAAGTGAGAATACTTCCAAATGATTTTCAAATTGGCGATTTTGAAGAAGACGATCAGCATCCTGGAAAAAGGAAAGTTAAAATATCTTTTCGACTCCCTTCAGGAGTCTATGCAACTATGCTAATTAAGCGGTTAATGCTAAGGTCGCGTATATAACATTCACTTTAGAATCTGAAAAAGAAGTTATAAGAATTGTCTTTGGATGGGTTTTTACCCAACTTGAAATATTTGACAATAGAGTTGTTGAAAAATTCCCTAGTTCCGATTAACAAAACTGCTTCAATTGACCGTTTCCATAAAATAGAAACAGATGGAGAATTAATTTTTCAACAATTCTAATAACTTCTAAAACCGTTCGATAATAGAGTCTTCGCATTTTTATACAAACTTACTACTCGGACGCGTGAAAATGGTACCAAAGTTAACAGGTAATTTTTTAAAAATATAGAAGTCCTCGCGAAGTTGCGTCAAACCTAGAATTATTGGCTTTTTTGAAGGGCTCACTTCTAAGTTTTGAAATGAGCACGGTATAGTATCTTTTTCATGCGTTCGAATCGTAAAATTTCTAAATCATAAAAAGATTAAGAAAGTAGAGTCGATCGATATTGTGAATCTTTTTCGTTGAATCCGTTTCCATGTTACTTTGTAAGTGGCTTAAAAAATTGAAAGGTTTACAGTTTAGCGTTGATTTCTATAAAATTGAGTACCGAAAATTTTCGCCAATAGCTATTTGAGTATAAAATATTAGGTACTCTGTTATATAGTTCTAAATAAATTTCCTTTTGGATTTTTAAACAAAATATAAAATCTTTTTGAAAGAAACAGATTTAAAAAACACTAAAAACTATCTAAAAAACGGCTTAAAACAACTAAAATCATAAGCTTCTAATAGACATGGATAGTGCAACCAAAACAATTCTAATACTATTAGCTACCTTTCTAAATTTAAAAAAAAACTATAAAAGGAAAAATCCTTGTTCATGGTGACGGAACTATCATACTGTCAGAAAATGACGCAGCTCAAGAGATCCCTCAATTTATTCGATTCTATATCACTTATGTTTAGTTCCATGGTAGGACCGGGGATCTTTATCACAACTGGATATATTCTTCATCAGGTTCCAAATCCTAATATCGTTTTACTCGCTTGGATCTTAGGAGGATTTCTTGCAGTAGCGGGAGCAATGTCTTATGCAAAATCTGCTTCACTTTTTCCTTATGCTGGAGGAGATTATGTTTATCTAAAAGAAGCCTATTCGCCGATTGTCGCATTTGCAAGTGGATGGCTTTCTCTTTCTATCAATTTTTCGGCTTCGATTTCTCTATCTGCATTAGCATTTTCTAAATCGTTTTTTTCATTAATTAATCCTTCTTGGGATATTTATTTTTTTGAAATTCCGTTTTTAGGATTAACGATTTCGATTGGAACTGCACAGATTTTGGCGATGAGCGCAATTCTTGTATTTACGATCGTCAATTTTTTTGGAATTTCCACTGCATCTAGAATTCAAAATTTATTCACAAGCGTAAAAATTTTAGGTTTGGTATCTTTTGTAATTTTGGGATTTGTCATTGGAAATTATGATATTTCTCGATTTAAATCATTCTCTTTGTTTCCTTCTGATTTAAAAGGATTTGAACTTTTGTTTGCGGGAGTGATTCCCGTGACATATTCTTATCTTGGGTGGAATATGATAACTTATGTTGCAGAAGAAGTCAAAGATCCGGATAAGAATATTTATAAAGCGGTTTTATATTCCTGTGCGTTAGTTACTATTCTTTATATTCTAATGAACTTCCTTTTTTTGAGTTCCGGAACTCTTTCAGAATTATCGGGGGATAAAATAGGAATTACAGCGTCATCTGCTTTGTTTGGTCCTAAAGCAACTGTTTTCATCACTGTTTTTATTTGTTGGGCTTTTTTAGCTTCAATCTCAGCTTATATCATAGGAGGTTCAAGAATTTATTTTGCTATGGCAAGAGACGGATTCTTTTTTCAGAATATGGCAAAGTTGCATTCTAAACATAAAAGTCCTTATATGTCACTTCTCTTTCAATGTGGTTATGCTTGTTTATTTTGTTTTGTAAAGGAGATAGAAAGTCTTCTTTACCTAATTACTTGTTCTACATTACTTCTCGCTACGATTACAGCGTATACGCCGATTCTTTTTGAAAAAAGAAATTACAAATTGAAATTTAGAATTCCAGGATATCCTTATACAACTTATTTATATATCGCCTCCAATTTTGGTATTATTGCGACATTACTTTGGAATAAACCGACGGAGGCCTTTTGGGGAGTTGGCTTCACATTTCTTTCTATACCAATGTATTACTATTTTAAAATAATGCAAAATACTTTATCAAAAAATTCTACTCCTCTTGAAACCCCAGAGGTTTTGGCAACGAGTCTACTTCCAGAAAATGAACCGGTTCCAATTGCCAGTGGAGAATAGTAATAATTGAAATTAATTTTACTTTGAAGACAAAATGTAGATTCAAGCTTCATTCCATTTTGGGAATTGTTTCTATCTTACTTTTAAGTTGTAAAAATTTTTTTCCTATATTCAATTTTTTGAATTCTTTATTTTTTCAGGATTTTTCTTTGATCTTAGGAAAAATAGGAATCTTTTTGGGGCTGATCGCGTTTTTAACGGGTTGTGGGTTGGGAAAATATCGTTTCGTTCAAAATTCTAAATATACGGAAGTTCATATTCTTCTTTTATTAGGCGGCTTAATTTTGCAAGTTCCAAGTCTTTCCGAAAATCATTCTAACTTTTATGCAAATATAGCGGCTTGGTTGGGGTATCCTTGTATTTTAATGGGTTGGATTTACGGCAGAAAAATTCGAAAAAAGAAATAAAATTTTACCTCAGGCTGTGTAATAAATACCTAACATTTTGTATTAAAGCAGAGCTTTATAATGAAGATTTACGGTACTTAATTTATGGGATTAGTAAGAAGGCATATATCTTTTTGTATCGACTTCAGTTTCTTATACTATATAATCTTTTTTTAATTTTTCCGTGGGTAGTTTTGTCGTTTCTTGAATAGAGTTGTTGAAAAATTAATTTTCCATTTGTTTTCGTTGTATTGAAATGGACAGTTGAGGTAATTTTGCTAATCCCCACTGTAAATTTTTCTTCGCGTCAAAGTTTTTGCTCAGTAGTTTCATTTTTGCCGTATATAACTGTAAATGTATTTCCTGATATTTGTATATTCCAGAATTTATTAGATTAATCATCTTACGTTAGTCTCTTATGAATCGTATTTCTTATTTGAAATAGATTTTGATAGAGTGAGTTGAAAAAAATTTTCTAAAACTTAGAACTTGTCTCAAAACCTTAAAGAATTTAGATAATAGTTTTTTAGAAATTTTTAATAAAACACAATAGTTCCTACAAAAACCGTCACCTTTGGTAATTTGCGAACCTTCAGTAATTCTAATATTGTTAAATTTTTGTGTGAGTTCCCACATCTTGAGGTTTTGGGACAAGTTCTTAGATATAGTAAGCATTACTCAGTAGTATGAAAGTTGATACTATGAGTTGTTTCTGAAATTAGGATATCCTACAAAAAAACCAATAATTCTGGGTTAGATACAATTTTCGAGAACTTCTAAATCTTTGTAAAATGGATCATTAATTTTGATACTGTTTTCATGCGCTTTTAGAGATTCTTAATAAAATACAGTAGTTCCTACAAATTAGGCTGCATTTGGTCATTTGTGAATTTTCGAGCAGTTCTAATGTTGTTAAATTTTCATAGTAGTTTCCACATTTTGTGAAATTCAAATCTCAAATGCCGATCTTTAGAGGAATTTACTGAGTGTAGTTCAAGCAGGTACTCGAAGTAACTCAGCAAACACCTCTCTAGGGTTGGTGTTTAGGATTTGGGACAACTCTAAAGAGGATAGTCGTCTTTTATTGAATGTGAGTTCGGTATAAGAGCATGATTTATTTTTCTAAAAAAAGTTGAGATCTTAGTTTTGCAGATCGTGTGGGAACTCCCAGAGTAATCCAGATTACAAAAAACGAATCTTCATTGTGATGACCGAATTTTGTGGGAACTATTACGATTGTCGAATATTGGTTGTGAGATTTTTAGTTTAACGTGAGTTCGACGTAAGGAATCCATGGTTCATTTTTCTAAAAAAGTTGTGATCTCGATTCCTAAAATGTGGGAACTCCCGCAAATCCCGATTTTACGAACAAATTCTAAAATTGTAGGAGCTCATACTTTTAAAAAGTTCTTTCTCGTTTTCTTACACCGAGTTGAACTCACATAATAAAATTTCTCTGAGTGAATACTGTTGTTATGTGAGCATTATCAAATCAAAAATTAATTTTATAAAGGCTTCACTACAAACTGCAAGTTTGTTCCAAAAGTTAGAAGTTTAAAATCTCTTACAAAAATGATCATAAATTCAAAGATAGGAGTGCAATTTGTAGGAACTATTGTATCCCACAAATTCGCCATTTAACTTTCTGGTCTCATTTCCATATTTTGCAATAAGAGAAGAATTTTTACAAAATGCATTTGACTTAGAAAGATGTGATTTATACTTTGGTCCCTACGGCTGTTTCAAAAATGAGACAGCGTAATCTGTATAACTGGGCAATTTTCTTCTTCGTTTGGAGCATTGATTCCATACTAAGTAAAAGAAATTTGTTTTGGGAAGACTTAAGTTCATTAACAACATATATACTGCGATAGAGAGGTTCTTGAGAGTAGAGGTGCTCTTGAGAACACAAAAAATGTAAAGATTAGCAAAGACAATTTTGATTGAGTTGATGTTGCTCACGAAAGAGATTCGGGCGACATTCATATCTCGAACGAGATCGGTAATTCAAAAAATTTTTACAGCTACACATCATTCTACAGGTTAAATAAAATGCTTTTTCTCTTGAGTGAGAAGATAGCCCAAACGAGATCAAAAGCGAATAACGGGAACGTTATTTGTTTCGTAATATGGTCAAGTAAGAAAGGGCGTACGGGGGATGCCCGGGCATCAGGACGCGATGAAGGACGTGGCTTTC
>NZ_FTNA01000009.1:5000-137288 GCF_900156205.1 Leptospira interrogans | reverse complement strand
AATCTTCGCGGGAGTTCCCACATTTTGCAGATGAACTCAAATCTTCGCGGGAGTTCCCACATTTTGCAGATGAACTTAAATCTTCGCGGGAGTTCCCACATTTTTAAGTCTTGGGCATTTGATAAAGAAAATCAAATTTCTGCACAAAATCGTCGTTCTACGATCGTCTTTACATAAAAAACGGCAGCATAAGAAATTTTCCTGAAAAAAAATCTGAACTTTGCAGATCAATTTCTAAAATGTGGGAACTACCGCAAATTACGATTTTATGAACAAATTCCAAAATTGTAGGAACTCATACTCTAGAAAATTCTTTCTCATTTTCTCCGCAAACTCCCTTAAAAAAGTCCACTTATAGAAGTTACTTTTTTAAAATAAATCCCTTACATGTAATACAAATTAAAGTAAATTTAAGACAAGAGGACACCCAAAACGACCGACTGCGATGATCAGCTTCTTTAAAATTTTCTTTCTTGTAGGATTTTATGTAGGTTTTACTGATCTCTATAAAATTGAGTACATAAATGTCTATCATAAACTGCCGTTTCACGTAAGCTCGATAAAATCCAATACGAAATCGATGATTATGCTGTGATCCGTAAAGAGAGCAGCATTGGGTTTGAAAAATTCCTAAGGAATTGGAACCAAAAGAATTCAATGAAACGCTTTCGTAAAAAGCGTTTCAGATCGTAAGCCTTTCTAGCTATAAAATTCGCGAGCCGTAAAAACACCCCTAAAAAGTCGTTGCACCTGAGTTTTATTCATCCAGCTTTTCTTTCTCTGAATTCATATGATTAAAGTGTAAACTTTTAAATAGGTACTTTATTATGTAGTTCTGAAGGACAAACTTGAAATAACAAAACTATGATTAATTTCCCAAAATATTCCGAAAAACTCTGCTGAGGATCATAGGTTCCAACAAAAGAGCAAATGCAATCCCGCATAGAGCACCCCAAAGATGAGCGTCATGATTAATCCCATCTGCAGCGCCGCTTTTAGAAGAAAAATAAGTATAAATCAAATACAAAACCGCATAGACCGCACCCGGAATCGGAATTGGTATAAACATCATATAAAGAGAAAGGCTCGGATAAAAAAGAATTGTAGCAAACAACACTCCACAAACGCCTCCCGAAGCGCCTAACGTAGAATAATGAGGATTACCCAGATTTTTTCTCCAGGAAATTACACTCGTAATCAAGATCGTTCCTAAATAAAAAAGAATAAATCGGATTGGTCCCACTGTCATTTCTAGATTTTTTCCAAAAGAATAAAACGAAACCATGTTAAAAATCAGATGCATCCAATCCGCGTGTATAAAGCCGGAAGTAAACAGAGTGTAGTAATTTTTATTTCGCTCCAATCGATATGGGGTTAGAATAAACTTATATAGTTTCTCTTCGGAAGCAAAACACCAAACGCTCATACCAAAGGTCAATAAACAAATCAATAAAGTGATCAACAATACATTCCTTATTTTTAATTTTTGGCTGAAGAATCTTCCGTTTGAATCGATAACATTTTATCCCTCAAAATTGCAGCTCTTTCAAAATCAAGTTCCTTAGCCGCTTTCATCATCTCTTCACGAAGTTTTTCTTTCAATACTTCCTTGTTCGGAAATTTCTTAGAATTAAATTTTTTCTCCACATCTTCCAGAACCAGATCTTCCGAAGTTCGCTCCTTCTCTTCTCTTTCGATAATATCTCCTACTTCTTTTTTGATAGTCAGAGGAGTGATACCAAATTTGAGATTATGATCTTCCTGGATTTTTCTACGACGTTTGGTTTCTTCGATTGCTTTTGCCATAGAATCGGTGGTTTTATCTGCGTAAAGAATCGCCGTTCCATTTACATTTCTAGCGGCACGACCAATCGTCTGTATTAGAGATTTATAATTTCTTAAAAAGCCTTCCTTATCCGCGTCCAAAATAGCAACCAAAGAAACTTCTGGAATATCTAAACCTTCGCGTAACAGATTGATTCCAATCAGAACGTCGTAAATTCCCTTTCTTAAATCTCGAATGATCCCGACACGATCCAAAGTTTCTACCTCAGAATGTAGATAAGCCACTTTTAAACCAATCTCTTCGTAATAATCGGTAAGATCTTCTGACATTTTTTTTGTGAGAGTAGTAACAAGAACTCTTTCTCCGGCGTCTATCCGTTTACGGATTTCCACCAAAAGGTCTTCGATTTGATTTTTAGTGGGACGTACGTCCACGATCGGATCCAAAAGTCCGGTTGGTCGAATGATCTGCTCCACAACCTTAGAACTCTTTTCAATTTCATACTCAGCGGGAGTTGCAGAAACATAAAGGGTTCTAGGCGTTAAAGTTTCGAACTCTTGAAAGTTAAGAGGTCTGTTATCCAAAGCACTCGGAAGTCTAAAACCAAAGTCGACTAATGTCTGCTTACGGGCTCTATCTCCAGCAAACATTCCTCCGATCTGCGGAATCGTTACGTGCGATTCGTCCACAATCAGAAGAAACTCTCCTTGAAAATAATCGATCAAACAAGCTGGGCGTTCTCCCGGTTTTCTTCCAGTAAGATGTCTGGAATAATTTTCTATTCCGTTGCAATATCCCATTTCCTGGAGCATTTCCATATCGTAATTCGTACGGGATAAGATCCTTTCTGCTTCCAGAAGTTTATTATTCTTTCTAAAAAAATCAGTCTGAGCATCTACTTCTGCTCTTATATTTTCGACCGCTTCTTTAACCTTCGGACCGGAAGTAATAAAGTGTTTTGCTGGATAAATATAAGCTTTTTCTAATTTAAAAATTGTTTGTGCGGTAACTGGATTGATTCTACTGATCGAATCGATTTCGTCCCCAAAAAATTCAATTCTGATTCCGTCGGTATGATACGCAGGATAGATTTCGATCGAATCTCCTCTAACCCGAAAGTTTCCTCTCGAAAAATCCAAATCGTTTCGGTTATATTGTATGTGTAACAACTTACGAATTACCGTGTCCCTTTCGATCGTATCACCTACTTTTAACGCTACAACTGAGTTTGTATATTCTTCCGGAGAACCCAAACCGTAAATACAAGAAACAGAACTTACAATGACTACGTCTTCCCTCTCCAACAAAGAAGAAGTGGCTCTCAATCTAAGTTTATCGATCTCTTCGTTGATAGAACTGTCCTTCTCGATAAAAGTATCCGAAGAAGGAACATAAGCCTCCGGTTGATAATAATCATAATAGGAAACAAAATATTCCACTGCATTTTCGGGAAAAAACTCCTTAAACTCTCGAAAGAGTTGAGCCGCCAAAGTTTTGTTATGCGATAAGACCAGAGTAGGAAGCCCCAAATTTTGAATGACCTGAGCCATCGTAAAGGTTTTACCCGAACCGGTCACACCTACCAGTGTCACCTTTTTCTCTCCTTTTTGAAAAGAATCGGCAATATTTTGGATCGCTTTGACTTGATCCCCGGCCGGCTGGTATGCAGAATGAATTTTAAAAACGGAAGCCATACTACACTATGACAATTTTTTTTTGGCGTTGAACTGAGCTTGTTTCTTATTTTCTAAAATTTCAAGATCAAGTTCATCAAAAAGTTTTTGCATGACCATCATACCACGCATAAGAGTAGCCGTGGAAGAAAATTTTCCCCTTTCTATGTCCTGCTCTAAATTCAGTTCTTTGAGGTTGTTTATAATTTGTATAAAAAGAGTTTGAGAAGGATCGATATAATATTCCACTTCTACTTCGGTACCGTCTCCGTATTTGACTGCGTTTTCAACGGCTTCTAAAACTCCAATACAAAGATCGACCACTAAATCTTCAGGAGTACCTTGATTTTTGAGAAAAAATTCAAAACGGCTTCGAACATACTGCATCGGTTGAAACGTTATTTTACCAAGCAGAGTATAACATTCCTTAGGTGGAAATTTTTTATCTTGAATGACATCCGGATGAATATGAAATTCTTTAGAGTTAAACTTACTTCGTTTCACATAACTGGATTCTACAAAACTTTCCAGAATGTTTTCTACGATTGTATTTTCAAGATCGGGTTCGTCTTTGAATTTGCGGATAGTATCCATCCGAATCCAAGAAAAAAAATCGTTCACCGTTCCAGTCAATCCCTGAGAAAGCATAGACCGAATCTGTTTTTCGATTTCTTCTTTAGAAAGACGAAAAGTCATACTTTACCCATTGAGATGTGAAATTCTGAAAGTGTAAATCCGTTTTTACCAAGACTTAATTTGGCGCATCGCTTCGTATGAAATTACTGCGACTGAATTACTTAAATTCAAACAACGGGAAGAATCTTCCATCGGAATTTTTAAAATCCTTTCCTGATCCCAGGAATTTTTTATTTCCAAGGGAACTCCAGAAGTTTCATTCCCAAACAAAAAAGCATCCCCTTTCCTATAACTTACGTTAGTGTAAGAACGTTTGCCGTAAATCGAAATCAGATAGAGATTGGTTCCAGAAGGAAGGGCCACTTTATATTCTTCTAAAGAAGAATGAAAATAAATTTTCACCTTATCCCAATAATCTAGACCCGCTCTACGTGCCGCCTTTTCAGAAAGATCAAAAGATGCTTGTCCAACGATATGAAGTTCCGCCCCCAAAGCCACACAAAGTCTTGCTATGTTTCCGGTATTAGGAGGAATTTCAGGTCTATAAAGACCTATATACAAAGACATAAAATTATTTTTTCTTATTTTTATTCAAAGAGTTTTGAAGGATCGCACCGAAAGAACTCGTAGAACCACTCGTGTCCACACTCAAATAACTACTGTAATCCATTCTTTCCTGAATCTCTTTTGCTTTTTGAATTGAAAGAGAAATCTGTTTTTTTTCTGGATTGACCTCCATTACAAAAACATCAACTACTTCTCCGGGTTTAAAACTCTGACTTAAAGGAACTCGATTGGAAATTCCAGTTTCTCTTCCTGGAACAAGACCATTGAAATGATCGTCTAACTTTACAAATACGCCAAAAGGTTTGAGAGAATCAATCGTTCCTTTTACGATGTCGCCTTCTTTAAACGGAACCGTCTGTGCCCAAGGATCTTTTAGAAAATCCTTAACCGTTAATGCAAACTTCTGATTTTCCCAATCGATTCGAAGAACTCTGGCCCTTAAAGTCTGACCTACTTGAAATTCTTTTTCCAATTCCGGATTTTTTTTATAAGTAGCCTCACTGATTGGAACGAGTGCAGTCACTCCACCATCCATTTCTACGATCAGACCAAAGTTCTGGATCGTCTTTACTTTGCAGGTGACAAACATTCCTTCTTTTAATTCTTGTTTCAAAACTCCTAATTTAGCTTCTTTGGCTCGATCGGAAATTTTCTTTTGAGAAACTACTAGCTTATTTCTGTTTCCAAAATCCTGAATTAAGAACTTTAAACGTTTTCCAATAAGACCTGATTTTTTTAGTTCCGGATCAATTTGGGAGAAAGGACAAAATCCGCTAAACTCTCCGATTTTCACATCGGCTCCGGAATCTCCTTCTGAAACAAATTGCCCCAGTACAGGAATTTCAGCTTTTTTAGCAATTTCTAATAGATCTTTGTTCAATAAATCCCCACTCAAACAAGTAGTAAAGTGAACGTCTCCGTGATCTTCTTTTAAAAAATAAGCTTCAAGCTCCTCTCCAGGATTGGGAAGTCCAGATTCCATAAATTCTTCCGAAGAAATAATACCCGGAAGTTTTCCTTCTTTTGCAGTCACGAAAACAAAATCTTTTTTTGCAGAGTTTACAATCGCGGTAATTTTGGTTCCAGCTTCCATGGCTTTTTTCTTTTTAAAGGAAGCGTCTAACATTTTTTCGAAGAGTTCTTTTTCGGATTCTTTCATTTTTGTTTTCCTCTCTTTTTTTGACTGGAAGATTGTCCTTTTTTTCCGTGTAGATCGGACTTTCGATCCGAAGAATTTTTGTAAAGATCGTAGTAAATTTCTCCTGCGATAATCCTCTGAAGAGTTTTCAAATTCTTTAAATCGATGAACGGATCTTCTGTAAAAACATTTATGAATGCAGGTTTGCCTTCTTGAATTTTTCCTTCATGAGGAGCTTCTATAAAACTACAGGTGGATTCAGTGGCAATCCGGATCGTTTCTTGATTACCAAGAACGCCGGAAAGAATTTCCATTTCTTTCCAACCTCCGATTCCGGGATAAACGTGCAAATTACCTGTACCCGAAGAGAGAAGTATATTCAGATTTTTTTGTCTTCCTAAAAAAGCAAGATAGGATTTATATTCTCTTTCCGCGTTCAATCGATCTTCTTCCTGAAGTTCTGTCAATTTTCCTGCAAACTCAGGCTCGGGTGCAAGGTTTTTCGCAAAGTAAGAACTCCATTCCTTCATTAAATTTAAATCCGTTTCCCACTCGGAAGTTCCTGCGATCTTTTGATAATAATATACGGAAAACATCGGTCCCCAGTTTAGATTTTGAAACGCTCCGGAAGCAATTCTCCCGGAGATTTCATCTGGGATCGGATGATATAAAATTGAAATTCCTGCATTCATTCCTTCTAAAATGCTAAATTCATCTCCAAAGGCAGATAACGCTAGTTTGATTCCTTCCGAGTCCGCCGCTTTTTTAAGCTGGTACAAAAACGGACCGTCAAAGGTAAAAAATTCACCTTCTTGATAACGATAAAATAAGTGAACTAAAGAAGATGTTTTTTTTTTGATTTTAGAGATCGCCTCTTTAGCAGAACGAATTAGATCGTAACCCGGAAGATTTACAAACTTCTTCGTTTCAGAACTTTCTGCAATCCAAGGTGGATCAGACCTTTTTACCCAAGGAGATTTTTTTTTCGAACGTTGTGCGTCTTTCAAAAGTGTCTCCACCC
Organism: Leptospira interrogans; assembly: GCF_900156205.1. Classification (GTDB taxonomy): domain Bacteria; phylum Spirochaetota; class Leptospiria; order Leptospirales; family Leptospiraceae; genus Leptospira; species Leptospira interrogans. The sequence goes on along the minus strand of NZ_FTNA01000009.1, from coordinate 130,467 downwards.
AAGAAGGATCTCCTACCGAAAAAATTCCTGTAAAACCGTGAGCCAGAAAAGATTGAAGAGAAAGATAAACACCTGCTCGATCTTTTTGTCCACCCAGTGAATCTGCAGAAAGAGTAACATTCGCATCACAAAACCCAGGAAGGACGTAAGAAATTTTTCCTTGGAAAGAATTTATTTTCTTAATGGATACAACTCTGCCGTTTTCGATCCGAATTTCGGAAGGTTCAGAATATTCTTGTTTTCCGGGAAGAATATATTTTACCGGATTTAAAATAATAGATTCTGAAGAAATAGATGATGCGATCAAAAGTAAGAACGTAAATAAAGAAACGACACGTTTTAAATAAATACAGATTTGTTGTAACTTGAAAGGGTCTTTCTTTTTTCCCTTTCTCAAAATGACTCTCTTGACAAACAAAACAGATTCCACAATGTTCATGGAGATGGGGCAGGAAATCCGAGAAATATCCGACAATATCCGCCTAACAATCGAGAACGGAAAAATCCTGTCTTTAAAGACTCACAGGATAACTCATTCCGTCGAAGAACATATCCAAAAGGCAGTCGGACTGATTCTGGATAAGATGACTCATCCAACTTTGATTCCTACGGTTTATACGATAATAAAAGAGTTGGCAATCAACGCTTGCAAAGCAAATCAAAAAAGGATTTTTTTTGAAGAAAAAGGTCTGGATCTAAACAATCCTTCCGATTACGAAAAAGGAGTTAGAGAGTATAAAAGTCTTTTTAGCGAAAAGATGTCTGAACTTTACGGACAAAAAGCTCAAAAAAAGGGATATTATTGTTTGATCAGCTTTCACTATTCCTTAAACGGAATTAGAATCGAAGTAACCAATAACGCACCGATTACACAACAAGAGGAAAAATCTCTCCGCGAAAAACTGGAAAAAGGTATGCGTTATAATGACATCGCGCAATTTTATTTGGACAATGCGGATAACACGGAAGGTGCAGGAATTGGATTAGCTCTCATTCTAATTATGCTTAAAGGAGAAGGGATCGATCCATCTTACTTCAGAATCATCATCAGAGAAGATGTTACAATCGCAAGATTAGAAATTCCTCTCACTCCTGACTTTCAAAGTCTTAGAAAACAAGATCAAAAAAATTAAATGCGACTTCCTCTTTCCGTTTGTATCATCACTCTCAACGAAGAAGACAACCTAGAACGTTGTCTGAAACCTTTGGACTTTGCTTCCGAAATTATAATCGTAGATTCAGGCTCCAAAGATCAAACCGTAGAAATCGCCCAAAAATATAAGGCCAAAGTACGTAAAAGAAAATTCGACAATTATGTAAGCCAGAAAAACTTCGCTATTTCTCTCGTTCAAAACGAATGGGTTTTGACCTTGGACGCAGATGAAGAAGTTTCTACAGATTTAAAGGAAGAAATTTTAACACTTTTTCGAAACGGACTTCCTTCTGCGGACGGTTATTCTACTCCTAGATTGACCTGGTATTTAGGAAAATGGATCCGTCACGGAGGTTGGTATCCAAACCGAAGAATCCGTCTTTTTCATAGGTCCAAGGGTAAATTTGGAGGTGGGATCGTTCACGAAACAATCCAGCTTCAAGGTATATGCAAAAAATTGAATTCTCCAGTATTTCACTATTCCTATAAAAACATAGGAGATCATATACATTTTATTAACACCTATTCAGAGTTAGCTGCTCAGGAAAAATTCAACGCCGGTAAAAAAAGTGGTCTTTTTCATGCCTTTCTGGAAGGTTTTTACAAAGCTTTTTGGATGTATTTTATTCGATTTGGATTTTTAGATGGTAAACAAGGTTTTGTTTTGGCAACTTTCGGATTTTATTATAATTTTCTTAAGTATATCAAATTGTATGAGATGAATCTAAAAGATAAAAAATAGAAATTTTTATCCTAAATTCTAAAAACGATAAAATTGTTGAAAAAATCCATATCAACGATTAACAAAATGATTTTATCTATTCGTTTTAATGAAAAAAAGTTAATTTTCAACAATTCTAATATATATCAAACCATAGCCGAAATCGATCGTTCTAAAAAACCTAAATCATATTGAGTAGAAATTTTTATCCATTCCAAAAGTCTAAATCGACGTAAATTCTACGTAAGAAATTCATGTTTCTGAAAAAAGTTGGAATCTAAATCTTACAGATCGATTCCTTAAATGTGGGAACTACTACAATTTTACAAACAATTCCTGAAATTGTAGGAACTCACACTTTTAGAAAATTTTTTCTCAACGAACTTACGTCAAGTTGGACGTAAAAAAAGCTGGGTGAATCCGGCTTGTCTGTAGCAAAGCAAGACCGCATTTCCAGCTCCAATCAATAAATCATATCAAAAAAACGTAATCTAATATTTCGTCTTTAGTTACAATTGATTAGAGTTGTTAAAAAATTAATTTTCTATCTTGTTTCTATTTTATGAAATGATCGATTGAAGCGATTTTGTTAATTGCTGTCATAGAATTTTTCAAAAACTCTATTATATATAGAACGCGATCCGTCGAACGCTCATAGAATCCATAACCAACCACACAAGTATTTGGATTTCAATATAAATCTGTCGGAACTACGACAAATCCTCTGTGAAACTTAGTTCCCACTCCACAACGCGATTCATAAAGAGCATTGTGTTGAGTTTTCCAACGCGATTCATAAAGAGCATTGCATAAGCTTGTAATCAAGAAATTAAATGCCACGACTCCCTATGGGTCGTCGCGGCAGGTGGAAAATTTTTCTATATCAGAAAAACATACTTTTTGCAAGTAAAAAATATCATTCTTGTCGGAACACTTGAAAAATGTGCGTTTTTAATTCCACAACACGATCAAGTAAAGAGAGTTTGTTAAGTTCCTCTACGCTTCAATTGGGTTCTATCGAATTTACGTAAAATCAATTTGTCCTTAAAAACGTTCTTTATTTTTTCAAAAAGTTCTATTCCCAATCAGAATTTTACGTTGTCTTCTTAGAGAATCAAAAGAAGTTTTTTCCCGAATTTTCTCAAAGAATTTAATATGTTGTCGATAAATTAAATATGAAGATTCTATTGTATCGATTCTTTTGTTTTTTTATCTTGATAACTTATATCTCTTGTCGTTCTGTCTCCAATCAAAAAACTCTCTCTGAAAGAAAAGTTTTTTTCACTCAAATTGAAGAGGCGCAATCTTTTCTACATACATTAGAAATACATTTTCAAATCATCACAGAAATTCTCCAACAGATTAGAGTATTGGCGGTCACAAGTACTTACAAAAACCATACACAAGAAGATAGAAATCAGTTCGATGTACAATTTCAAGAATTGTTAAAAGAAATCTGTAGTATTCGAGAAAGGGCTCGCTTTAAAAATATCTCTTTATTAGATACTGAAAACTCTTCTCGACCAATAAGCGTATCGTTACAAATCAATCCACAAAATTCTCCCATCCTGCTACCACTACCTGAATTGCAACCGAAAGAATTTGGGCTTTATACTTGGAATTTAAAAAACTTTCAAAGTAGAATGAATATAAAAACGAACGCCGATGCAGTTCAATCTATAGATATTATAAATAACTCTCTTTCAAAAATAGCTCTTGAGAGAGCCACGATTGGAGCTTCATGGGAACGGTTAAGTTACAGCAAACGTTTACGTGACTCATTGTCAAATATATATTAAAGAAAGTCGATCAACAATTTTAAACGTTCTTAAAGATTAGAATTGTTGAAAAATTAATTCCCCATTTGTTTCTATTTCATGGAAACTATCAATTGAAGCAGTTTTGTTAATCACCACTATGGAATTTTTCAAAAACTCTATTATAATTTTAGAATTTACTTTTTGTTATTTTTCTGCGGAGGTGGGGGAGTATTTGGTTTTGGCTCGTTAGTATTATTTTTAATATTCCCTTTCATAAAACCTTCGGTAATCGGTTTTATTTGACCGTCATGCCTTATATCTGTACTGCCTTTTTTCTCATCCGCCATAAAACCTCTCAATACTTCGGTTGTTCGATGGAATATACGTTGAATTTAAATTGTAAAGTTCTTTTCTACAGTTGGTTGTATAAACGGAAACGTTGGTAAATTCCCTTTGGATGCCGCTCCATGAAAAGCATCCCTGAGTTAGCACATTGAACTCACTCAGTTAACGCCTTTCTACAGATTAGAGTTTAATCTCTTCTTTCTTTGTTGTGATTGATACGGTTCATGATGTAAAGAGCAAGTAAACCGCCCAATAAAACCGCAAGTAAATTTACGTTTGAGATTTGATAGATACCAAATTTAGGTGAGACAAGCCAAAGAACCACAGAACGAATAAAATCTTGAAGCAGAGAAAGTATAATCAAAGACCCAAGAAGTGCTACAATTAGCGCGCCCCAAAAACCGCCGAGAAGATCCTTACGTTTGTAATAGTAATAATACCAAGAAAGCCCACCGGAAATCCCAACTACGAATAAAACATCCAGAATGGTAGTCCACCAAGGTGAGCCCGAAAAAGAAGCAAGAGGCATCAAAAAGAGTTGTCCGCCCAGTTCGTATAAAAAAGAATCAGGTAAATTCAATAGGCTCATTCCAATACAGCATTTTCGGGAATTGTCTTTTTAGTCGACTCATTTTACTACTCGTTCTAAAACTTGCTCCTTTTGGAGCAAAAAAGTCAAAAGTTTAGAGTGATTCCTTGCATTTAACAAGAAACGAATCGAAAAAATTGAATCTTGTTTGTAAAATTCACAAAGAGAAAATTGAAATGAAAACTAAAACAAATCAATCTGTTAAAACTTTCGGTATAGTAGGATTTCCTCTTTCACATTCTCTTTCTCCTCTAATTCATAATTCAATTTATAAAGATAGAAATATAAACGCCTCTTATCTCGTTTTTGAAACTCAAAACCTAAATGTAGAAAAAATACAAGAATTCCGAAACTCTGGAATTTTAGGACTTTCTGTAACCATTCCTCATAAAGAAACCGCTTTTACTCTCGCAGATAAAGCAGATGACACATCTAGAATTATGAAAGCTTCCAACACGTTGTTGATCGGACCGGATTCAACTTATGCATACAACACCGATGGAGAAGGCGCCTATCATTCTATCTTAGAATTTTCTCCAGAATCCTTAAAAACCGGAAAGGTAGTAATCTTAGGAAGCGGCGGAAGCGCGAGAGGAATTGCATTTAGTCTTGCAGTTTCGGGTAAAATTCAAAACTTACTTGTATGTTCCAGAAATGAAATCACTGCAAAAGAAATTTGTTTATTAGTTACTAAAAATTCAAATGTAAAAGCGGAACCAATTTCGCAAGATGTATTACTTACTCGAAAAGAAGAAATTTCATTAGTAATTCATACAACTCCTTTGGGAATGAAGGGACAATCACCAGGTCCGTATCTTCCCGAAGATTTTTTTAACTCGAACATGACTCTTTTCGATATAGTTTATAATCCTTTAGAAACTCCTTTGGTAAAAGCCGCACAAAAAGCGGGAGCAAAAATCATTCCAGGATCGGAGATGCTTTTATATCAAGCAATGAAACAGTTCGAACTTTTTACAGAAATTTCGCCTAACGCAGAAGATATAATCAAAACCAGGGAACGTTTGTCTAAAGCATTAGAAAATCGATGAATTCAGATTCCGACTTTTTAGAATTTGCAAACGGACTTTCTAATTTAGAAAAAAGCAGAAACTTCAATGTTTTTGCCGGTTATTCCTTGGAACCATTTACCAAAACCTTAAAAAAGTTTAATTTTGATCAGAGAAATGAATCCACTTTTTGTAGAATCTCAGTGGTAGGAACAAACGCAAAAGGTTCTATCACTCATTTTTTAGGAGAATACTTTCGAATCTATGGTTTCAAAACGGGACTTTACACTTCACCTCATTTAATTAGTCCTTTAGAAAGAATTCGGATCGGGAGCCAATCTCAAAATTTTAGAAACATTCTCACAAAAGAATTAGATCAATTGTTAAGCGAATGGAAATCTCTCAAAGCCATAGAGGACTTAAAATCTTTTTCTTTTTTTGAACTTTTCACTTGTGCCTCATTTTCTTTTTTCGAAAAAGAATCTGCGGAAGTCCAAATTTACGAGGCAGGACTTGGAGGCAGACTAGACGCAACTAAACTTTGCAATCCGGACGTAGTCGTTTTAGGAGTGATAGGTTTAGATCATAAAGAAATATTAGGAAATACGAAAGAAGAAATTTTAGAAGAAAAACTTGGAATTTGTACTTCCAACACAAAAGCACTTTTTGCGATCGAACAGAACGAACCACAATTGAACGAAAAAATTTCATCCTGGTGTTCTCAAAACGGAATTCACTGCAATATCATTACCCAAACCCAATCTAAAGATACATATCTAACAAGAAATCAGATCTTCTGTTATCAAGTATTTCAAAATATTCTAAAATTTGATTTCTTTTTAAAATCTACCAACAAAAAAATCGATCTAGGATTTTCTAAGCATGAAAACGTTTCTTTAATTTTAAATGAACTTAGTTTTGAAATTTTCGAAAAATATATGACTCCTCCTCTGGGTAGATTAAGCGTTTTACGACATTCTCCACTGCTCGTTTTTGATCCTGCACACAATCCAGATGCTTTTACAGAAACTCTACAAAGTTTATCCTTTCTTTTTCCATATTATAAATTTCGGATTTATGCGGGTTTGTTAAAAGATAAGGATGGAAACGGTGTTTTGGAAATTTTAAGAAAGGCCCGTAACAAATCGGATATTCTAAATTTTCAATTTTTAAAGGAAGATGAATTTGTTATTCCAACCAATTGCCATGCAAAAGAAACAATCTCCACCTCTGAATTCAGATCCGTATTACAACGTTTAGACGATTCTTTCGAACCGATTTTAATTTTAGGTAGTTTTCGTTTATTTCCGATTGTTGTTGATCTATTGTGACAAGACTAAAAAAATGAACGTGGTCTTTCTATAGCCAAGTATAAAAGTGAATTTTTGTGGAAACGTCATAGTTCCCACAAATTGAGTTTCTTTTTGCGATTTTGAAAGTAATTTATCTGTAATTTTACATACGATCTAGGGTATTGAGGGAATTCCCACATTTTCAAAATCTAACTGTAGAACCTGGATTTGTAATAGTTCCCACAAATTACTACTTAAACGTATAAAAACAGCACTAAAAGCTAATAATCGATTTTACAGAGATATAGAAATTTTCAAAAAATATCATTTAACCCGGATTTGTTGATTTTTGAAGTAGTTCCTACATTTTAAAAATTCAACTTGTAAAACAGCGTGAGTTCAATGTAAGAAACTCATTTTTCTAAAAAAAATGGAGAACTTTACAGATCGATTCCTACTTATTTCTATAAAATTGAGTTTCTATAAATGTTATTGATAAAGCGCCGATTATTCATAACTATATAATATCTTGCATAGAATCAGTGTTTTGTGATAAAATTAACGGTACTCAATTTTATAGAGATCAGTAACGCGAGTTTCATGCGAAAGCGATTGAAGTTGTAGAGAACTCAGCAGAACCTCTTTCAAGCTCAACGTCTATGGACTCTGGACAAATCGCATTCTATAATAAATTGTAACTAAAGACGAAATATCGTATTACGTTTTTTTCATACAATTTATTGATCGGAACTGAAAACGCGGTCCATTCGCCCGGATTTTTTACGCCGAACTCATGTTAAATTAGAATATATGAGTGTTTAAAAATTTATAATGTGATTAAATCTATGGGAACTACCACAATTTATAAAATAGAAGTTTATAACAATTAAATCTATCGTATTTAAGTGGGAACTACTGCATCACGATTTTAAGAACAAATTCTAAAAATTGTAGGAACTCATATTTTTAGAAAATTTTTCTCATTTCGGACGCGTGAAAATAATACAATTCTGAGTCTGTTTCAGAACTTAAAACGTGGGATTTCACACAAAAAAGCCAACGACTTCAAATTAGATATAATTTTTTGAGAATTTCCGCATCTTTATAAAATCCGAATATAATGTTTTCTATATTTATTTTCTTCACGAAATTGTTGTTTTGTGATTGTTATTAAGACAAAATGGCGCCCCTTCTGGGCTTGAAAAACGTGGGTTAGATGCGAAGCATTTACCACAAAACAAGAAAACAAACAGGGATTACAAAAACTGGAAGTCCCAGAGATTTTGACGGAAACTGCTTGGCAGCATCGCTTCCCCGGAACAGGAAGTAAGATCGCATAACCTTACCCACAAATAATTGGATCTCAAGATCTATCGTCGGAATTACGACAAAATCTTCTGTAAAACTTAGTTCCCGCCCCACAACGCGATTCATAGAGAGCGTTGTGCTGAGTTTCCAACGCGATCCGTAAAGAGCCGTTGTGTTGAGTTTTCCCTATTTTTGGGTGGAGGCGGTAAGGTTCGGAAAATTTTTCTCTATCAGAAAAACATACTTTTTGCAAGTAAAAAGACTCATTCTTGTCGGAACACTTGAAAAATGTGCCTTTTTGAGCTTTCTGATTCTAAAATCCTATTCAACTTGTGGATAAGGTGATGGTAAGATCGTAGCCGCAAGAAGGACCGGACAACCTGCGTTAGTTGTTGCTTTAGCAGAAAAAGCTTCCTTAAGGTTACACAAGAAATTTCGTAACTTACAGCAAGAGGAAAAAGCCCTCAGGTAATGATAACCGCAGTTTCGAGAGAGTTATCCGGATTTATTTGGGCGGCGATGAATCTGGCAGCTTAAAGTAGTTTTAAAGAGAAGTGAAAATTCATCCAATATAAACTCGTTAGAGAAGATGTACGATAAAGGAGGAATACTTGTTGACTCAGTGTTGAAGCAAATTTGATGAATTTCAGATTTGATCTACAACGCGACCCATAGGAAAGCAGCGTTGTGCTGAGTTGTTTTTAGACTAAGAACAGCTCCCGATGTATAGGTATCCAACCCGCGAATGTCAGTCTGATCAATCGTCGCGAATGCTTTTCTCTAACGAGTTAAATTATTGGATGATTAAAAAAAATATTTACGGCTCTGGTTGGGGCGCCATATCAGAGCTGGTCTCAAAATCGTCCAATGTGGGAACTATTACGCAAATTTAACGACGCTATAACTACTCGAAAGTTCACAAATTGCCAAATGCGATTTGATTTGTAGGCATTACTGCATTTGATTAAAAATTTCTAAAGAATGATCGTGTAAAATTTTCTGAGATTTTCGAGAAAGTTCTTAATAAAAAATTCATTTTTTTATTAAATTCTTTCTAGAATTCTAATTTTTCTTAATATTCAAAATTTTAAATTAAACTTCGCAAAAGAATCGATCTCAATAAACTGACCCGGAATCGCATATGGATTGTTTAAATTTTTCGGAACCGCCCCCACATCCAAAGTTTCCTCATCTAAACCGAGCCAATAAAAAGTTATGGCTAAGATCAACATCGCCGCCATTCCATAAATCATCACACCACCGGTCAATCCTTCATGCCTACCAAAGTTCCCTGCAAGTTTTTGATACTTACCTGCATCCCGATTCGTTTCACGAATAATTCTTTCTTCGTAAAAATACAAACCGATAAACTGATCTTGAGGGGCAGATAAAGATGCATAATAAAGACCGGTAAGATTCACTCGGCTACGAGCACGATCGTATAAATCGTTGGCTTTTAAATTGAAATAATAATAACCGACGTAAAACAAAAGGGTTCCATATAAGGAATAAATCGAAAAATCGTTATACGAATGATCCAAAAAAACATTCTGTTTATTTTTATAATAAGTAATCGTATTTCCCTGTTTTAAAACTAAATCCAACTTTGTTTCTTCGTCCTTTTTGATCTCCACTCCTTTTAAAAGATCCACGTGACCTTCCATAGAAAGCCGAAGACGATTGTAACCCGTTTTAACGCGAATATTGGTAATAGGAGTTTTACCTAAAAATTCTGAACCTAAATAAACGCTTGCGCCTTCCGGATTAGAAGTTACAGAAATCAAGCCATCCTTAGGAGTTTTAGAAAGAATCATTTCAAAACTTCCCCCGTCCTGAATCGAAACTTTTTTTTCTTCGCTCTGAAATCCATCCATGTAATATTTAACCTTGCGGTTTCCGGGAAGAATATCAGATCTTTGTAAAGGAGTTTTTCCTAAAAATTGTCCGTCCAAAAAAACGAGAACCCCGTCTATATCTCCTGATTTAAACGAAAAAGAAACAGTATTCTTTCCAACTAATTCTTTTTTAATCTCTCCGATCAATCCTTCCAATTCCTGGTAAGAGCGTCTAACGCTAGTTTTAATTCGGAATTCTTTTCGAGAAGCATCTTTAGAAGATCGCAGAACGAGTTTGAGTTCCATTTGAGATTCGCTTTTTTTTTCGTATGTTCCGGCAAGATGATAAAAACAACCTGCATTTTTACCGGACAAAAATAGAGTACTATCTTCGGGCGGAGCTTCCTCCGAAATAAATTCGGTTTTTAAGGTTAGAAAACGAGGATCTTTTTCCGGAGAAGTCTCCTTTATATTCTTTACCCTTTCCAAAACATCACCATCCCATTCTCCCTTTTTTAATCTTTCTTTTTCGGTGGGATCTCCGAAACCATGCTGGATACTTTTTGGAATTACATCCGGATCGAAAATTTGAAAAAGCCCTTTTAAGCCTGAAAATAAAACCCCTCCGTAACCTTTACTCAAATAGTCTAGATTCGGGTCTGCGTTTTGATTTTTAAGCGGGAATATACATAGTTTTCTTTCGGTTTCAAAAGTGACTTTTGCGTGCATTCCAGATCCCGGAAAACGATAGTATTTGTCGATACCTTGTGCAAAAATTCCTATATTCAAAATAGATAATATTAAAATAAATGCAGATAATCGAATCATTTTTTTTTCACGCTTAAAGCAGCAACCAAACCGACAATCCCTACGATAGGCATCGCCAAAGCAAAAGGAGCAGAATAAACATAATCCCTTGCAAAGGAAATTTGTTCTCCTAAACCGGGGCCGAACCAGTCGGAGCCCGCGCTGACTCCCAGATAACTAAAAAGTGCCAACGTCATTACAACCCCAGGTAATCCTGTAGTAAATAGAACTTTTAAAACTGGAAAAGCCGAAGGAAAAATATGATTTTGAAAAATGTTAACCCTAGAAGCCCCAAAAAAAGAAGAAGCAAGTACAAATCCACTTCCATCCGTTTCCCGAATTTTACTTTGAAGAGTCTCGTATGAAAATGCCCAATCGCCTAACAAAATTGCGACAATCAAAACGTAGGATCCTTGTCCTAACGCGTGGACCGTAAGTAAAGCGATAAGTAAAGAAGGAACGGAAACAAACACAGAAGAAATCGGAGTAAAAATCCATCTTCCGGTAAACGGAAAAGAATATTGAAAAAGACAAATCAAAGAACTAAACGCCAAAGTAAATAACCTAGAAGGTAAAGAAAATATAAGAGTGGAAATTGTTCCGTAAGAAAAAAGACTATATACGTCTCGGCCCAATCGATCACAACCAAAAGGATGGCTCCAAGTTACAGAACAGAAACTGTCTTCTAAAAAAACTTCTGTAGGCGGATTTTTCCATAATACACCAATTAAGGTCAAGAAAACGAAAAAGATTCTCAGACCATTACCAAAGGAAATCAAAAAAGGTTCTCCTTACCGGTAAGACTCTCTTGAAAACGAAGGGAAACCCTACTGAAAATATAAAACGTAAGGCCACTATAAAAAAGAAGCGCACTCAATAATTCCGCATCCATAGTTTGAATCGCGTAATACATGGATTTCCCAATTCCAGGAAAAAAGAATATCTCTTCCACGATCATCGCTCCGGAAAGGAGAGAACTGAAATCGAGAAGAATCAAAACCACAAGCAATGGAAGAATTTTTAATAAAATATGATTCCATAATATTCTATTTTTAGAATATCCTCTAGCTCTCAAAACCTTTATATAAGGGGATTTCAATTCAATTTCAGTAAGGCTAAGAGCAAACTGATAAATTCTAGCCCAAACTCTAGAGCCCAAAGCAATTCCTGGTAAAACCACATAAGTACTATTCCAAGGTTCGTAACCGCCAGGAGGAAACCATTCCAGTTGTACAAAAAAAATTAGAAGTAAAACAACTCCTACCACAAAAACCGGCGTGGACAAAATCCAATTACTCAAAAACAAAAATATATTTTTAAAAATTCCTTCTTCTTTTTTAGAGCTGACAAGTGCCAGTGTTACTGCAAAAAAACTCCCCCAACCCACCGAAAAAACTGCAAGGTGTAAAGTAGGCAGAATTCTTGAAAAAATATGTTTCCAGACAGATTCCCCGGATGTAGTTTTACTAGATTGAAACATTATAATTCCTTTAACAAAGGAAAATATTTTAGATGAAAAGGATTTTTGTTCCAGAAAAGATTCTTCCTTAGAAAAGGAAGAATCTGCGTAAAGATATTCTTTATTTAAAGAACGTAGATGACCGAAAAGAACGGAGAAAAAAATTAATGCGACAAAAAATAAAAGGAACCTAGAGATTTCTCCCTGCACGGTTAGACGTTCCGAGAAAAAGCTTTTTGGATTTCCTCGAAGGATCCAGAACGAATCAATTTTTCTCTATCTTCTTTTACATTTAATGCTTTTGCAATCTGCGCGAGCGTCTTGATATGTTCTTGAAATTTGGTTTTGGGAACGATAAGAAGAATAAAAATATGAACCGGTTGATGATCAATCGAATCAAAATCAATCCCATTTGGATTAAGCCCCATCACACATTTGAGTTCATCTACAAGATTGACAGAACAATGAGGAATCGCAACTCCACTTCCAATTCCGGTAGACATTGACTTTTCTCTAGCAAGAAGAGACTCTAAAATTTCTTCTTTGTTTTCCGTATCTATCTGATGTGTATCTATCGCCTTTTGCAGAAGTCTGGAAATCACTTCTTCTTTGCTTCCGGATTCTAAATTAAAAATAACTGTTTCTGGTTGAAGAAGAGTCAAGAGCTGATTCATATCCATTCTCCTGACTTTTCGTTTTGTTGTCTACGTTTGTTACAATACACGATCATCATTCTAATTACAATTCGAGTTACTATAATTGCCCGAAATTATTGACTCTGCTTCCCAGAAATATACGGATCAAACTGGCTTCAATGAAAAAATAGAAAACGGAAAAGGTGAAAATAGGTAAGGAGAAACGTACCAAAACTTGGATGACATAAAAAAGGACTACAGTCGCTAAAACCGCTATGAATGAATAAACACAAGCGGTATATAAGTTTCTTCCGGGTGAAGCGAAAAGAATCGAAAATGATATCCAAGCAGACAGAAGAACGGGAAAATATTCCAAGGCTAAATTTCCAACTCCTATGCACAAACCGACTATAAAAATTAAAGGAATGTGAAAAGAATTTGGTCTTTTTAAAAAAACAGGAATCAGAAAAAGAACCGAATATGCTCCCATAGTTTCTAAAGAAGAAAATCTCAAAGGAGAATAACCTTCCTGTGAAAAAGAAAGAACGCTGAAAATATCGGAAATAGATTCATCCCTAAAAGACAAACTTGGTTTACCTGCAATTCCGGAAAAAATATCTACAGTAGGCAACAAAAGATAAAAGAATAAAAAGATCAAAAGCTGGATCAAAGAAAGTGGTATCTGAATTCGAAGACGATCGAGAGAATTTAAAAAAATTCCAGCGATTCCTGCAATTATGGCCCAGACTATCGTTCCAGGATGAATTGGTAAAAGAAGAACAAAAATTCCTGTATGAACAATCCATTTTAAAGGATAAATAGTACGTTTTATGATCGTAAATTGATAAACAAAACAAGTTCCCAAAACAATCACATAACAAATCCATAATGGAATGGTCCCGAACAAGACAATTCCTATAAACAAAAAAAGTCCCATCAAAATATCCGGATAAAACGGATCCGACTTTCGAAAAAAACCGATTTTAGTAACTAAAAGATAATCAGGCATTTCGATTTTCCTGGGTTCTACTTTTTACTTCTCGGATTTTATTTCTGATAGAAATTCCAGAAGGGCAAAGGTAAGTACAGATCCCGCATTCGATACAAGCGTCTGCAAAAAATTTTCCCTGTCCATTAACAAGAGAAATAGGATTACATTCTAAAGGACAATTATAAGTGCATTCTCCACATTCGATACAAGGAAGTTCATTCCGCTCCTGAATTTTACCAGAAACGAATATAATAGAATGATGTTTATAAATATCTAAGAAATATTCCTCGGATGAAGAATGAAATTCCCCCCCGTCAAAAAAGGAATTGAAAGTGAAGTTAGGATACTCTTTCTTTTTTTCAGAAAGTAAAAAGCCAAGACTTTGGCCGTCTCTGAGCTTAATCGGAGATTCCTCTTTTTTAAGACCGCCATTTTTTCCCACATAATAAATCGTAATATTCCTTTCTATATATGGAATTTTTTTGAATAAGGCTCTGTAGAGATGATAAAGAGTTTCGGGTCCGAGATAAAGAATTTTTTCCTTTTGGAATACATTTTCAGACAAAGCCTTTTTTACAAAATACTGCGGGTATCCTAGTGGGTATTCGTATTTTCGAAAAGGTACCGGAAACAGTATATAATCTTTAACGGAAGCTTCCGGAAACCATACTTTCAAATATTCTAAAAATCGAATATGCAGTTCTCTGCATTCTTCTAAAAGAATTTTTTGAAAATCGACCGACTGGGTTTTAGTATATGGGGAAAGTACAATCAAAGTGGAGCAAAACGTTTTAAAAAGAGAAGATAAAGTTGTATTCGAAAAATCGAGAGAGACAAGTCCGAGTTCGTCCATTCTCTGTAAGGCTTGGTCTAATTTCAAAGAAGAATCAATTCTGGTTTCACTGGATAATTGAAAACTTCCGTCTTGTACGATTCGAATCTTTGTGGAATGTTCTCCCTGAATGAGACTCGCAATTCCATCGACAGGAGACAAAAGTGTTCCGACAGACTGCCTAACGAGTGGTTCTCCTGCAAATACTCGAGTGGGAAATTCTTTTAAATAGAGGGCTCCCGATTCGGGAAATAATGTGAATGGTTCTTCCAGGACGGTTTTACGAGAAAATTTTCCGTGGACCAATCCTGGTTTGAGGGTAAAAGCGGAGGGCTTCAAAACTCTTTAGGTGAGATTTTTCACCATGTAGATTTCGTCTTTGATTGGAAGTTCTTTCTTTAGATTTTTAATATAAGGAAGAATTTCACCCATAGGCTCATAAAATTCACAGTTTACTTGCATACGGCGAGCAACGGTGAAATATTTATAGAGTTTTTCTTCTCCGGATCTTTTGGACCATTTTTTCTTGGTGCATTTTACGCGGAGAATATACTTATCCGCCTCGGATTCATATTGCCTTACGGTTACACAGTGCAGGCAATTAGCGCAGTAAACTTTCTCACTCATTCGGGTTCCTATAAAAAGTAACGGTTTTTTGTCAATTTTTCAGAAAAAAGTGCAAAGTCAAGCATAAGCCTTAGAGCTTTCAATTCTGAGTTTCATCAAAGATTGGCAAGAAAAGTCTTTTCAATTGAAAACTATTATACGTTTCTATTTTTTTATAAAATATAACGTTTTATGGATTCCCGCCATAAAAATGTGGAAACTCTACGTTTTACTATAAACGAGTCATCGGCTATAATCTGGATTCCCTTGTAGATTTAGAAAAATGCTTAGGGTTCATTATGAATTTTAATAGAGAAATAAGGGAATTTTTTCTAAAAAACAGTAGTTTTTACATTTTATTCTTACCGCCATTTTGGGAGAAATTGACTGTGTTTTTCAAAGTTTTATTGTGAGATCTGAATTTGTGGTAGTTCCCACATTTTACTGTAAAACCTGAATTTGTGAGAGTTCCCACATTTTATTTTCACAGAAAAATCAGTTTTTATAAAACGAACTTCTTACATCAAGTTTTACACTCAGGAAACCTTTATAAAATAAAGTGGATTCAACGTGAGGAATCCATGATTCATTTTTCTGAAAAAAAAATCGTGAACTTCACAAATCAATTCCTAAAATGTGGGAACTACTGCAAATTAAAAAACAGAAATTTATAACAGTTGAATCTGTCGTAGTCTAGGAACTCACATAAAACTTAGGTTTATCTGTAAAATGTGGGAACTACTGCAAATCAGGATTTTACAAACAAATTCTAAGATTGTAGAAACTCATACTTTTAGAAAATTCTTTCTTAACCGAACTCGTGTTAAAATAGGTCTTTCATTTTCGTAATGGTCACAAAACTGCAATTTCATACAAAAATTTGATTAGGCGATAATTCTTTTTGAATTTTAATAGAGGCCGATTTATGGAAAAAACTGATTTTCTTTTCAAAAAAACAAAGCTAAAAAAAGCTCTTTAGCCTTGTTTTGTTTTTATCCTTATGCCTGGGTAGAAAGTTCTTTTGCAGATTCTTGCTTAGAAGCTCCCAATTTCCAGAGTGCATCTTTCAAAGATAAATATCCCACATAGAAAAATCCGAGTGCATAAATCATTAAGAAACCTACAATCTGAGGCTTTCCGAGTGCAAAAGAAAGAAAAACGGTCCCAATACAATAAAACCCCATTAGAAATTCAAGCACCACATGAAAATCCAAAGGCACAGTATATTTCAGTCTTTCTTTCAATATATCCGTATTCTTTTCGATCTTAAGTTTAGGAGTACGTTTGAATGAAGATTGAATCCCAAGTATCGCTTCTAACCAAGCTCTTGTGTTTACAATCGCAATTCCAGTTCCGATCATAATTAAAATTGGAAGATATAACATTCTTTTTTTCCAATCTTTATGAAGAATTTTCTGAGAATACGCATAGAAGATCATAGGACCGACAGATCCTACCGATAAAATTGCCGCAGTTCCCATTAAAATTTCAATTGGTAAATCATAGAAGCTGAAACCAGACCAGTAGTCCATCAGCAACAAAGGAGCACTGAAAAGTATATTGATCACCATTAAAGGATGAACCGAATAATTAATTAAGTGAACAATCGCCTCTGACTTAATTCTCCAAGGAAGATCTGCACGAAGAATTCTTGGAAGCAACTTGACGGCAGTTTGTATAGAACCTTTACACCAACGGAATTGCTGTGATTTATACGCAGAAATCATTGCTGGAATCTCGGCCTTACATTCAATATCTTTAAAATAGCGGAATTTCCATCCCTTCATTTCTGCGCGGTAAGAAAGATCAAAATCTTCCGTAAGAGTATCGTGTTCCCATCCACCGGAATCAATAATACATTCTTTTTTCCAAATTCCAGCAGTCCCATTGAAATTCATCCAAAGATGAGATCCATTTCTGGCAACCTGCTCGATCATAAAATGTCCATCGATTCCAAAAGATTGTGCTTTGGTAAGAACATTATAGTCCGCGTTGATATGTCCCCAACGAACTTGTACCATTCCAATCTGAGGATCATCAAAATATGGCACGGTTTTAATTAAGAAATCAGGATTCGGCATAAAGTCCGCGTCAAAAATTGCGATGTATTCTCCTCTAGCAACTTTCATCCCCGCTTCTAAAGCCCCGGCCTTGTGTCCGGTACGCTCCGCCCCTGATCGATGAAGATGATGAATGTCAAATCCAAGTGATTTATAATGGTTGATTAGATTTCTAGACTTTTCGACAGTCTCGTCTGTAGAATCATCTAAAAGTTGTATTTCAAGTTTATCTTTCGGATATTTAAGTGCGACAGTTGTTTCAATCAATCGGTCCACTACATAATATTCGTTGAAAATCGGTAATTGCACAGTCACTACTGGCAGATTTGGATTGTTGATGTCTAAAATTTTGTCTGGCTCGGATTCACAATATGTATGGTTCTTTTTATAAAGGTATACCATGATATAGGTATGAATCCCAAAGAAAAAGAGAGCGACTATGTCGATCCCATAAATAGCCAGAAACAATATAGTTACGACGGTCAGCATAATGATAGCCAGGAAATATTCTTCTCGTTAAAAGTCAAAGATTTTGCACTGCATAAATTTTTTAGTTTTTTAATTTGGTCCTTTATTTTTTATTCAGAAGCCTAATGTAGGAACTCCCCTTGCCGATACTTTTCAATGGATGGACTACAACCTCCCTGGTTGTGTCTTCCACTGCGAATTTTCACTTTAAAATGGACGGGGGACGAAAGTTACACCGTCCCCTTTTTTTCCGTCTTAAGAAATATATAGCTTCTAGCCTTTATCAACTTTTCACATAAGCTCAAAAAACGTATAAGAATCCATCCCATCCTCTGAATTCATTTTTTTATAAGGGAATCTCTACAAAATCCGAATATAACTTTCTCAATATCAATTTTCTTCATCAAATCGCCGTTTTACGATTTTCATTAGAGTTGTTGAAAAAATTCCATAGTAGAGTTTAACAAAACCGCTTCAATCGATCATTTCCATCCAACGGAAACCGATGGAGAATTAATTTTTCAACAATCTACTTTTAATTTTTATCGCAAGCCTTAGTTCGCGTAAAATACTGAAGCTTTATTATATACTTCTGAGTAAAAAATTTTCTTAGTTTTTCTTATACCGAACTCATGTTATTTAGAGCTAACATAGTTTTTTTTCAAATCCATCACATCTTTTTCTATAAACCAGCAATTTCAGTTTTTACTGTTTTATTTTCGCGTGAGCGGGTTGGAGGGCGCGAAGCGTTCTCGTAGAGAACGAGCGGAAATCCGCGAGCCCGTAAACACGCGACTCCGCGCCAAAACCAGAAAATATTTTTTTAAAAATTTTGAGCGCGGAGGCACGCCCGATTCATTCATCAAAATAGTAAATTTAAAAAACTTAATATTCTAAAACTCATTTAGAAAGAAAATTGATTTATTATAAATCTATCTTCTTTCAATTCTACAAAAATTCTATTTTTGCAAGAACCTATATTAAATAGTTTTTTCATTCTTGTTGATAGTCACAAAGCGATAACTGATTCAAAAATTTGATTGAGCGACGATTCTTTTTGAATTTTATAGATGGCCCTAAAATAACTTTCTACTCAGAGCCATATAATTAATATTTAAAATTCGGGCCTAAGCGGTTTTTTAAATTTATAATATTTCAATATATAGAATCAATAAAATAGAATTTCTACAGAAATCGTTGTTATTCCACCATCTTTGAATTATAAATTTATTTTACAGAATTATATTTTCTATTTCCATTTTTCTAATATTCTTAAAATATCATTGCCGAATTTTTCTACCTTAGCAACGCCCATTCCTTTTACACAAGATAATTCTTCAGGAGTTTCCGGCATAACCTTTGCTATTTGAACAATAACAGGATTTTGAAGTACCATAAACTTTTTCCATTTTCTTCTTCTGGCTTCTCTGTCTCGAAAGTTTTTTAATTCTTGAATCAAGTTTTTGGCGGGAATTACTTTTTTTTCGCTTTCTACATCCAAACTTTTTTTCTTACGGGGAACCTTGAGAATTACCGTAGAAGAAAGAATCAATTTAGGATATTTGTCTCCTACGATCTTTACCTTTTTTTCTGAAATCCATTCGTCCAAAATTTTTAGAATCGCTTCTTCCGCAACAGAACGTAAAGAACCGTATCCGATTAAACGATCCAATTTTTTTCTCAGAATTTCGTTCGACCTAGAACCACGCAATATTCCTACGATCATTCTTTTACCGAACTTACCTGGAATTTGTTCTAATACTTTTTCAATCGTTTCTAATTCTTCCTTTGAAAAACTATATCTTTCTTTTACTTCTTGTTTTAATCGTTTGGTTTTTTCTCTTTCCAAAAACTGATTTCTTTCGTCTGCAAAATTAGATTCTACGGATTCTTTTTCTAAACAGATGTCACAGATTTTGCAAGGTAAGATCTCTTCGCCAAAGTAAGAACAAAGAGCTTGTTGTCTGCATTTGTTAGCAATGGAATATTCTTTTAAATGGGAGAGTAACGTTTCTCCTCCTTTTCGATTGTTTTCCTTTCCTATTATAAAACCTTGTGTCACAAGATCGGAAGGATGATAAAAAAGAATACAGTCAGAAGGTTTTCCGTCCCTTCCTGCTCTTCCCGCTTCTTGATAATAACTTTCCAAAGAAGCTGGTATTTGATAATGAATCACCAAACGAACATCCGGTTGATCCAATCCCATTCCAAACGCGTTAGTCGCCACTAGAATATTTGTCTTTCCGTTGTTATATCCATCCTGTGCCCTTTCTCTACTGGAATCGGTTCTTCCCGCGTGATATTTACCAACTTTGAATCCATTCTTCTTTAGAAAACCATAAACTGATTCTACTTTTTGTCTAGTTGCACAGTAGACGATCGCTCTTCCACTTGAGATTTTTTGAAAGTTTCCTTGGGCCAAAAGTTTCAAAAGTTCGTTTTCTCTTGAAATTTCGTTTTGAGGAAAACGAACCGAAAAACTAAGATTTTCCCTATAAAAACTTCCCTTGATCAATATTGGATTTTTGAGTCCTAACGAATCTGATATGTCCTTGATAACTCTAGACGTAGCCGTGGCGGTTAACGCAATTACCGGTATCGATTTCGGATACTTTTCCCTAAGTTCATGTATCTTTCTATATTCGGGTCTAAAATCGTGTCCCCATTGGGATACACAATGCGCTTCGTCTACGGCAATTCTTGCCAAAGGAAATTTTGGAAGAATTTCAAGCACCTGTCTTCCAAGCGCCTTTTCGGGTGAAAGATATAAAATTCGGATTTTACCGGTAACGGCCCTACTTAAAATTCTCAGTTGCTCTAGATCGTCTTGAGTGGAGTTGCAGTATTCCGCCGCGATTCCTTTTGCCTTGAGTGAATCTACCTGATCTTTCATCAATGCGATTAAAGGAGAAATTACAAGTGTCAATGAGGTTTCATCCAAAACCGCCGGAAATTGATATATGAGAGATTTTCCTCCTCCCGTTGGAAGAATAGCTAACGTATCTTTCCCAGCCATCAAAGATTCAATCGCGTTTTTTTGTCCGGATCTAAATTTGGATAATCCCCACTTTTTTTTGAGAGTATATTCTAAATTTTGAATATGTTGTTTCTGTTCTGAATTCATTGGATTTGAAATCGTAAACATTCGATTGTTATAGAATGTTCGGTTAAACTATAAATATAAAATTTTGTCCTAAAGTCAGCCTCTTTTTAAAAGAAACTTAAAAATTCAAATACTCTTAAACTATCCTTGATTAACCATCACCAACCCCACAAGTATTTGATCTCAATATAAATCTGTCGGAATTACGACAAATCCTCTGTAAAACTTAGTTCCCACACCACAACGCGACCCATAGGAAAGCGTTGTGTTGAGTTTTCCCTATTTTTGGGTGGAGGTGGTAAGGTTCGGAAAATTTTCCTCTATCAGAAAAACATACTTTTTGCAAGTAAAAAAACTCATTCTTGTCGGAACACTTGAAAAATGTGCTTTTTTAATCCTTCTCATTCTAAAATCCTATTCAACTTGTGGGGTTGGTTATCTTGATTAACTCGTAAATATTTTTTTCATTCTATGATCAAACAATTTCATTTAATCTTCTCCACAATTGATCGAACTAATTTCTGTAAATGTTTATTATAAAGATATATAAAATGGTACTCAAAAAAATGAACCTAAATTTTTTCGAAAACATAAAGATTTTGATGTGTGTCTGCCTTAATTTTTTTGCGTTAGCTCTACAGATTTTGTATCGAGTGGAATTACTGATCTCTATAAAATTGAGTACCGCTAATTTTATCACAAAACGCTAGTTCCATACAAAATATTAGGTACTTTATTATATAATTATGAATAATAGGACTATGTTTGTAATAGTTCTTACATTCTTAGAATTTAAACTGTAAAATTGTAAGAGCTCCTACATTTTTAGATTTTCTGGAATGAATTTTAAAATGAAAAGAATAAACATTGAACTTTCTCGAGCTCATATATTCTAAACTGAATTGCAAAAACTACTACAAAAGTTTGAAATGATCAATTCTTGATATTTATCTCTAAAGTATGGAAACTCAATCACCCAATTCAATGTACTTGTTTTAAAGTTAGAATGTAAGATTTACTCTAAAAAGAACATAAAATGGGGCTACGCACAATTATAAGAACTTCTATATATTTGTAAAATCAATCGTTAATTTTGAATAATCCAGGTTGGTAAATGAGTAAATTTTAGTACTTCCAATTATACAATCATAAATCTCTTATAAACCAAGCTGGGCTCTTAAAAACAAACTAATCTTTTTCGCCAAAGATTAATTTCAGCAAATATCTACCCATAAATTAAAACTTTATTATTATCTAATTTAGATAAACATTTCTGGACTTTTTTGACAAAAGAGTCTTTCACAAGATCATTGAGATGTATCGTCCGATAAATTTTCTATTATTTTGCAGAAGATATATAAACAGCCATTTTAAAAATAGAGTTGTTGAAAAATTAATTCTTGATCTGTTTTCATTGTATTGAAACGGACAATTGAAGCAATTTTATAAATCTTCACTATGGAATTTTTCAACAACCTTAATATCAAATAAAATTCAAACTCGTATTTTTTTATCCACTGAATTTAGCAGTAATTACTACTCAGACGCATGAAAACGGTATAAAATGAACCGTCGATTTTACAAAAATATAGAAGTCCTCAAAAATTGCGTCCAATCCGAAATTGTTAAGCGTTTTGAGTAAGTTGTATATTCTAACTTTTGAAACAATTTATGGTAATATTATTTTCAGACCTCCGATTAGTAATTTTATAAATTTTCATTTATCGAATCACTAATACTAAATTAAAACCAAATCAACCTTCATAGTTAAAAAATCTTAACATATATAATCTATATATATGCTCGAAATAAACGAACTATCATTCAAATATCCTAATTAATGCAAACTTGCTTTCACTAAAGAGTAAAAAAAGAAGAATCAAAGGTAAAAATGATGGAAAAAATTTAATAATTCTGATCTATTTCTTTTTTATTAGAGTTGTTGAAAAATTCGTAGTAGCGATTAATAAAACCGCTTTAATCAACCATTTCATAAAACAGAAACAAGACAAAGAATTAATTTTTCAACAATTCTATTGTTCAGAATTCTACAATAGAGCATCTAAACATGGATTCATCAAACTTCGTGGCGTTTTAAAATGTATATTATAACAAGTTTATATATAATTTAGTTTTGTATAACAAACATAATCTAAAGATACTGATTATAAAGTTTGGAGATTGAATCTATGATTTAGAAAAACACTACAATTCATTTTTCACTCAATCCGATAGCTCTATTTATCAACTTGTAGCAAAACGGGTTCATATAAAATTTGCTATAAACATTATATTTATTTTATATACTTACAATCGCGTATTGTTATGTCATATCGCAAAACACCTAATATTTTGCACTGAAATAGTGTTTTGCGATAAAAATTTAAAAGATACACAATTTATAGAGAGCAGTAATTTAAAAAGAGGAGTTAAAAAATGCGAAATCGGAAGAAAGTTATCATAGTGATTTTGTTAGTTGCTACTATAACTTACTTGAAATACGGTATAGACCATACACATATCCACGCTTCATCAAAGATTGAATACTCGGTTATTCAAAAACCTACCGATCCACCAAAAGACAAACCAATCAAAGTAATTGTAAGCGATGGAGGAAAGTTTTGTTACGGTCCTAATTTTAGCGGAGGTGAAAGTTACATTATAATTGAACAGTGTTGGCAAATGCACGTTATGAATGCAAGATACGACGTGTTTCAAAGAATTTCGTATAACATCAATAATACGTGGTTATGTATTACTGCTCCGGAGAAAGTAATTAAAGCAGAAGAAACCTGGGACTATGTTCATCTCAGACCTTGTACGATCAATGATCCTCTACAGAGATGGATTATAAAAAACAATTCTTTTTGGACTGCAAATGGGTTTTACCGATTGAAGGATTATAATTGGTACGGCTATATCTCTAGAAATTCTGGTGATAGATACAATCATACTTTAGATCCTTCCATGAACGATTGGGTGAATACAATAGCCACTCCCGGAAATATCAGCATTCAAACTTCTATAGCCTGGGATTTGCAAACTACTGAGGGACAGGAACGTTATTTTATTCGCTGGGGTGGTTCGGATAAAAATACAACTCCTCTCTACTACAATCCTGAAAATGGACATCTCGCTCAGTATGATCCAATCAGTGGTTCTCTCTACTGTATGTATTCTCAAGTAGACAACTATCAATGGAATTGGGTGAAATGGAAATGGTGTAGTGATTCACTTGAAAGTAAAAGCAAGGGAAATCCAACTTTTTGGAATGTCTTTTTTGAAACTGATCAAGGAGGAATGATTACAGATTATAAGGGAAATGCGCTGAGAGTTACTAGATATGGAAGCAATTGGGGTGTTGCTTATACGGCTAAGCCTGATTTTGTCAAAACGGATACCAAGAATAGTCCCACTTCTTTATTTGTAGTTGATAAAAGCTTACTGGATTGGACACGTTATACGTCTTCTAATCTTGGAAAGACAGAGCAGTATTGTCCAGCTGGTAATAAAGAAAGTGTTGTACATAAAAAAGCCAAAAGAACCTTACCGCCCGACTTTCAATTAACTGAGGCTTGGATTAGAAGACTTTATGAAATAGCAAGGACGGATCCAAGTTCGCGTACGTCACGTGGAGTATGTGGTGTTTGTATGCTTCAAGCTCTTCAGATGATAGCAGAACTCCAGGAGTATCATTCTCAAGGACCTCTTCAGAGTGGAGGTTACTTCTTCAATACGGCTCCTAATACAAACCCTTTTATCTCGTTCGAACAACGTTATCCGCACTTGGACAGGTTGCTAGTAGATATTTACAGAGTGTTTGACCATTTCTTTGACACAAGCCATACGTTAGGATACTTATCTGCTATGAATCTCTTACCTCAGTACGAATGGGGGCGCACTCGTGAATTCTCCACTATGTCTGAAATACGATCCCACATTAGATCACTCATAACTTCCCCACCCGGAAATATTTGGCTAGTGTTAATGACAATGATTTATCCAGATGGAACGAGAGGAGGGCATGCGGTTCCAATTCTTAGAACCCCTCAAGGATTAGTTGTAATTGAAACAACCATGGCAACCGCAACATTTGAAGAATACAGAGCAGCGTTAAGACCCACTACAGATTTTGAACAGATAATTAGAAATCTGAGAGGACCCAATAATATTCTAATAGGACTTTCAACTTTACAATTAGGAAGATTTTACCACAATCCGTTGGACTCTATGATATCTAACAGAAATTGCACCGGGGAAGGAAGTGATAGAAGAGGCACAGGAGGATATCCAGCTAGCACATCGGTAAACCAATGCTCAAGTAAAAGCAGCCGGTGCTCCCTGCAGTAATTTAACGACTTAAGAAACGTAAGTTCAGTTTAAAAATTCGTTTTATAAAAAACTGATTTTTATATAAACAATAAATAGAGTTGTTGAAAAATTCCATAGCAACAATTAACAAAACGCCTCAATCGACCGTTTCCATGAAATAGAAATCAATGGAAAATTAATTTTTCAACAATTCTAATGTAGGAACTCTCCAACTCGAATTATAAAAGATGAATGTTTAAAAATTTATTATGCGACTTAATCTGTGGGAACTCCCATAAAATCTATATTTTACAGTAAAACTTTGAAATGCAGAAACTCCGCTGTTTTTAGCCTTTAAAAAATTAGATCAATCATTTCCAATAAATGAATGTAAGAACCACTACTTTTAGAATTTGTTCGTAAAATCATGATTTGTTGTAGTTCCTACATTTACAAAAAAGTCTCGAACCCTTCAATAGAATTATAGTGTACACTTTAAGATATAATCCAATTTAGCAGACTTTACTACTCGGACGCATGAAAATAGTACCAAGTTATTAACGGCCTAATTTACGAAAAAATAGTGGTACTTAAAAAATAACGCAAATTCGGGATTTACGGCATTTTAAAGCAAGACCCAAATATTCAAATTTTTGAAACAATCTAACACAAGTATTCTATTCATGCGTCCGAGTAGTAATTCTGCTCAAAACCTATAAAAAATACCTAAAAGCTTGTCTCAAATCTCAAAAAATTTTTACACGATAGTTCTTTAGAAATTTTTAATAAACTGCAGTAGTTCCTACAAATTAAGTCGCATTTGACAATTGGTGAACTTTCGAGTAGTTCCCACATTTTAGGAATCGAGATCACAATTTTTTTTAGAAAAATGAATTCTCCATCTATTTCCGTTACATTGGAATAGATAATTGAAGTAAATTTGCTAATCTCCACTTTTAACAACTCTATTCGATTTAAACAAGAAAATTAGAAACACAGTTCTAATTTTTAAAAATGTTCAATTATAAAGTATTTAAAGTTTCTCTAAAATACCTCAAAATATAATTTAACAAAACTTCTGCTTAATTCAAGTAGATTGATTTATTAACGGAAAAATTTTTATTTTCTCAATCAGATTATATAATAAATACCCAATATTTTTACGTCGAAACAGTGTTTTGTAATGAAAATTAAAAGCACTCAATTTTATAGAAATCCGTATATGCAGATTTTATTTTTTAAAAGAAAGATCTAACATTCTTTGAACAGACATTCTGCCTTTTTCGATCACTTCCGGATCAAGATGAATTTCATACTGATCGTATAACAAAGAATCTCTGATTTTTTCGAGGGTGATTTTTTTCATATGAGGGCAAACCTGACAAGTAGAAACAAAATGTCTGTCCGGAAATTCGGAACGAAGATTATCTCCCATAGAACATTCGGTAATTAAAAAAATATTTTTAGCTTCAGACTTACGGATAAAATCGCTCATCTGAGAAGTAGAACCAGAATAATCCGAACGATCCACCACTTCAGTTTTACATTCTGGATGAGAAATCACTGTAACACCAGGAAATTGTCTTCTTGTTAGTTCAATGTCTTCCGCAGAATACATTTCATGAACCATACAACTTCCTGGATGAGTGATGATTTTTTTCTGAGTAAGATTTTGAACGTTCGCAGCCAAATAACGATCTGGTAAAAAAATCACGGTATCACTTTCCAGAGATTCTACCACCTGCAAAGCGTTAGCCGATGTACAACAAATATCTGTCTCCGCCTTTACATCCGCAGTACAATTGACGTAAGTCACGACAGGAACACCCGGATATTTTTGTTTTAGATCAATTACATCTTGTCTAGTAATACTTTCCGCGAGAGAACAACCAGCCTTCAGATCCGCAATGAGAACTTTCTTTTGAGGAGACATCAACTTAGCTGTCTCCGCCATAAAGTGAACCCCGTTAAAAAGAATTACATCCGCATCCGTATCCGCTGCCACTTTACTCAGATAAAGAGAATCGCCGGTAATATCCGAAACACCATGAAACACATCCGGAGTCATATAGTTATGACCAAGGAGAATCGCGTTCTTTTCTTTTTTTAATCTTTGAATTTCTTGGATCAGAGGTAATTTTTCATCCACCTCATGTTCCATATAAGTGTTTTTAAGAGCTTTTGCAACTTCTTCGAGAGTTTTCATGGATAAGGCCAATAAGTAGTTGTAGTTGAAATCCCATTTAACTTTGGAAAAGAAGAATTCGTTCCCGTGTTACAATTAGACTGGCATTGTCTCCAAAGATTCCCGCTATTTGTAGAACTAGAACGTTTAGCGGTAACATAATCAGATTCGGTTTCAAAAGAACATGAACCGGAATAATTCAAAAAAAACGTGGAATTACATTGGCTCCAACACCGTAATAATTCTTCTAAAACTTCCCTATTTTGCATATTAGCTGGCTGAATTCCTTTTTGGAATCGATCCATTTCCTGATCAGAACATTTTTCGCTGATAGATACGGGAGATTTTAAACATAAATTTTCTTGAGTATAATAATCCGAACAAACCGGGTTTGCATTCAAAGATAAGATCCAACCCAAAAGTTGTTGATTAATTGTATCCTCTTCTTTTTTAGAAGTGACACAATTTAAAAGAATAATAATACAAAATAGAAGAATAAAAACAAATTGTTTGTGCACAGCAAAACCCATTTGTAATTCAGTATCTTGTATGAGAAGTGTCTCTACAATCAAAAAAACAAAGAACAAAAAATCCGTTTTTCAAATCTTAGTTTTTCGATTCTAAAATAATTGACATGATTCTTTTTGATTTTTAAATCATCCCTTATTCCCCAAAATCAAACAGGATTGGTGTTACTTTTCATGAGAAAATTATCTTCTCTAATTTCTGTGTTAGTTCTCCTTATGTTCTTAGGAAATTGCGCAGCTACAGTCGATGTAGAATATCCGGTATTCCCGAAAGATAAAGAAGGCCGTGCACTTCAGAAATTCCTCGGAACCATTCGTAACGTAGGTTTGGCTGTTGAAGCTCCTAAAAAAAGTCTTTGGGAAGCAATTTTCGGTGAAGGTTCCAGCTTTATCGATCAGATGCCTTCTAAAGTTTTCGAGGCGTTTGACAAAGAATCTTATTACAAACTTACCGACCTGAGTAAACGTGCAGACGCAATCAACGAAGCAAGTCTTTCTCTTACAGGAATCACTAAAAATAGAGCGAAGATCGGAAATCTGATTGGAGCGGAAGCAATTCTATACATAGGTTACCAAAAACCTTATACAGAGTGTAGTACTGAAAATAAAATCGATGCAGTTGCAGCTGGTTTGAAAGTGGCAGGTTTCGCCGCTTCTATGGCAACTGGTAAAGACGTAAATACAGGAAACGAACCAGTATCTAAACCTACTGGAGTACGTATGATGTTAATTCCTCTCGATGCTACTCTCATTAAAGTAGAAACTGGGGAAGTAAAAAAAGCGGTAGTTTCCAGTCCTGCAAAAATTTTCAATAGCGTAGGGAATTTAGAATGCCCTTCAATTTTAGATTCTTTCGGACAAGGTTTGGATGAAGCTGCTGCTTATATCAAGGGCAGACTTTCTCCAATCGTTAAAACAGAAAGAATTAAAGTTTTCGTTAAAGACGAGGACGAAGAAGTAAAAGAACTTCTTCAAGAAGGTTACGAAGAAATCGTTGGTGAAACTCCAAGTTTCAAAAAAGCAAAAGAAGCTTGGGAAAAAGCTGATAAAAAAGCAAAAGGTCAGTCTTGGGGAGCAAAAGCAAACCTTGCAACCTACTATTTTTCAACAGGTGATTTCGAAAAATCAATTAAACTCTACGAAGAAGCTATGAAATTAAAAGATGCTGATAAGAGCTATCTGAGAGAACTTAGAAAAAGAGTAGAGGCTACTTTCGCCGTTGATGAAAGCAACGCAAAGTAATCTGGTTTCTTTGAAATTACAAAATTGTATGAAAAGCGGACGAAAGTCCGCTTTTCTTATTTTTATCCTAACTTTTTCGATCTTATTTTTTATTGAATGTAGAAAAACTCCGAACGAAGAAGAATGCGTAGAAAATCAAATGCACAACGTCAAACTAATTGCAGATGCATCTGAAGACGAAATCCCACCTACAATGCAACAGATTATGTTGAAACAGATTCTTCAACCGGACATGTCAAAAGCGATTGTTCTACGTTGTATGTCCGAAAAAACACTCAAACAAGTACAATGCGAATTGAAAAAGGAAAAGTTCAGGGATTTAATAGAATGTAAAAAATTCGGAAAAGAAGAATCAAAATGAACACGACCTTAACGATATTCTCAAAATCTACAAATAGATTCAATTTTTTAAATATTATAAACAATTAATTTTTCTAGATTTCTTAAAAAGAAAATTTCAACAGATTTTTTTTTGAAAAACTATGGTAAACATTCTTAAAAATACCTAAATTCGGGGCAATTGATTGGAATCGACCTATTTCAGAGTTTTGAAAAATTCCATAGCAACGATTAATAAAACTGCTTCAATCGACCATTTTATGAAACAGAAACAAGATGAAGAATTAACTTTTTAACAACTCTATTGTACTGAAGTCTATGGAACTCACGCTTTTTAATTCGTAAAATGCGATGCAATTCCTACATTTTGTAGAAAATTAACAACGAAATTTTATAGTAAACCCAGATTCGTGAGAGTTCCCACAAATTTAGTCACATTACGAATTTTAAATACTCATAATTCTAATTTAGCTTCGTAAGAATTCCTACAACTTAACAATAAACCCAAATTTGCGGTAGTTCCCACAGATTTAGTCACATTACGAATTTTAAATACTCATAATTCTAATTTAGCTTCGTAAGAATTCCTACAACTTAACAATAAACCCATATTTGTGGTAGTTCCCACAGATTTAGTCACATTACGAATTTTAAATACTCATAATTCTAATTTAGTTTTTGTAAGAATTCCTACAATTTACAATTTCAAAAAGATTCAAAACAAGAACATAAAAACTGATAACGTATTTTTTGATTTTACTATTTCTACTATAAAAACGCATAAAAATGGAAACCAAGAACGAACGGCAGATTCTTCGAAAACATAAAAACTTTTACAAATTATACCAACCCAGAATTGATAATTTTAATTAACGTGAATAGGACGTAAAAAATCCGTTTTATTTTAGATCAATTTTTTCGTAAAAAAAATAAATGTGGGAACTCTTACAAATCGTGGATTTACCAATTAAACTTTGAAAATTGTGGGAACTACCCTACCATAAAACATAAAAAGAATCATTGTCCAATTAGATTTCTGCACAAAACCGCTGTTTTGCGGCCATCATCAAAATTTAAACCCATTTTAATGTGAGTTCGGCGACGAATAAAAATTTTCTAAAAGTATGAGTTCTTACAATTTTAGAATTTGTTCGTGAAATCGTGATTTGCAGTAAGTTCCACATCATTTTACAGAAAAACCTAAACTTTGCGGTAGATCCCACATTTTCAAAACAAAAACAAACGGTGGATTTTTGGAAAATGTGGGAACACTCACAAATTACGCCTAATCTGGAATTGTTGACTTATTAGAAAAAGATCCTACATTTTAAAACAAACTAGCTTTTGATACGTCAGAGTAACAAGCCGTATTTATTTTCTTCATAAGTAAAACAGAATTTTCTAATGTTTTTTCGAAAAAAAATAGTAACTTTAAGGTCCAGAACTGTTTCTTCTTAAATAGGCAGGAATATCGTAGTCCTCAACTTTAGAAGAAGAACTATTCGAAGAACGTAATCTTAAAGATCCCGAATTTCGGTTTTGTTCCGTATTCTCATCTTGGAAAAAGTCTTTTTTTTCAAGAGCAGAATTTTCCATACCAACTGCTTTTCTTTGAAACCCGTAATTCTCTTGTGCTCCTCTCTGAATCGAATCTTGATTTTGAAGCAATTTACCTCGTTTGTGAAAACCAGTCGCAATCACAGTCACTCTAATTTTATTAGAAAGACTTTCATCCTCATGAAGACCTACGATGATATTTGCATTCGGATCAACTTGAGAAGTGATAATTCCAGAAACCTCGTTCCAATCCGAAATCGTAAGATCCTTTCCACCAGAAACGTTGATAAGCAAAGAAGAAGCTCCGGCAATCGAAGTAGAGTCTAACAACGAATTGTTGATTGCATACTCCACCGCTTCTTTCACCTTACCTTCACCGCTTCCTTCACCTACTCCCATCACTGCGTCTCCGGTATCGCGCATAATCGTTTTTACGTCCGCAAAATCCACGTTGATCAGTCCCGGATTGTTGATGATGTCGCTAATTCCCCGAACTGCATTGAGAAGAATATCATCTATTACTTGAAAGGCGAGATCAATCGGAGTATTTTTATCTACAACTCTAAAGATAGAATCATTATTGATTAAAATCAATGTATCCACGTGAGAACGAAGTTGTTCGATTCCTTTGCGTGCAAATTCCATTCTTCTTCTACCTTCAAAAGAAAAAGGAAGAGTAACCACCCCCACAACAAGACATTTCATTTCTTTAGCGATCTTTGCGATCACAGGTGCGGCTCCAGTCCCGGTCCCGCCGCCCATTCCGGCAGTTATAAAAACCATATCCGATCCACGAACAATGGATTGAATTCTTTCCTTATCTTCTTCCGCGGCTTTTAGCCCAAGTTCTGGATCTCCACCGGCTCCCATACCCCGAGTAACTTTTGTTCCTAAGATGATTTTATTTTCTACGGGAGAACGAAGTAAAACTTGTTCGTCTGTGTTGAGAATCGCGAACTCAACTCCTTTCAAACTAGAATTGGACATTCTAGTCACCGCATTCATTCCTCCACCGCCAACTCCAAACACCTTGATTACAGCGGGGCTCGTTTTAGTTTCTTCTTCAAATCGGATCATGTTATTTTTCCTTACAAGTCAAAGATTGTCTTCGATCCATCTTCTAATTTTTTTAGACCATCCTTCCGAACGATCCACGGATTTTTGATCCATATCAGTCATCCTGTCTGCGTATTTAATCATACCAATGGTCGTAGAGAATTCAGGAGAAGACGCTTTCTCCGCAAGTCCCGTAATTCCACCCGGCCTGGCTCTAGATGACGTTAGACGAAATACGTCTTCGGCAAGAGTATCAATCCCTTCCAAAAGACTTCCTCCTCCTGTCAGAATTACCCCACCCGCGAGAAATCCTTTTTTACCTGACTTTTCCAGTTCCTTGTCTACCATCTCAAAAATTTCTCTCATTCTAGGTTCAATGATAGAAACCAATTCTTCTCGAAGCACTTGTCTTGCGGGTCTACCACTGATTGGAGGGATCTCGATCGTTTCGGTCGGATCAATTTCAGAAAGAATCGTATGTCCATATCTTTTTTTCAAAAGTTCTGCGGTTTCTAAAGTGGTTTTAAGTCCGATGGATATATCGCTCGTAACATTGATTCCTCCAAAAGGAATCACGGAAGAATAAGAAATTCCCCCGTCCACATATACGATTAAGTCGCAACTTCCGGCACCGATGTCTAACACGGCGGTTCCCAAATCTTTTTCCCCCGAAGTCAAAACCGCTTCTGAGGAAGCAAGACTGGAAAGAATCATTACCTCACAACCTAGACCGGATGATTCAATACATTTTTCTAAATTATGAATTGCTGTTATTCCGGCTGTGACTATATGAACTTCCGCTTCTAAACGAACTCCGGTCATTCCAATCGGATCTCGAATGCTGCTTTGATCATCGACTGAAAATTCTTTGGAAAGCACGTGTAAAATTTGTTGATCCGCAGGAACTCGGATCGCTTGTGCGGCTTCGATCACTCTTACTACGTCTGGTTCCGTTACGGTTCGATCACGATTTGTAATCGCCACCACTCCTTTAGAATTATCTGCCTTTACGGTTTTACCTGTGATATTAACTGCAACCACAGAAATTTCTTGACCAGACATAAGTTCCGCCTCACTTACAGCTTCGATGATGGAACGTGTAGTAGATTCAATATTGATAATAGAACCATTCTTAATTCCAGAAGAGGGGTAAGCACCGGTCCCGATGATTTCTACCTCGTATTCAGAGACTGGACGGGCTACGACTACTTTGGTCAACGAAGTCCCCAAATCCAAGGCGGCAATAATTCTATCTCTTGGTTCTGACATATCAGTGATAGACAGCGTCTTCTCCTCTGATGTCTACAAGTTCGGACTGAATCCGATCTTTTTCAAAATATGCTAATATAGCGTAGAGTTTTCTGACCTGATCTCTATGAAGAAGAGTACCGATTTGAATTCTCAAACGGATCGGTTCATCCGCAAAGAAAAAAATTTCACCGTCTTCTTGTAGTAAAACTTCGGAGATTCTAGGTTTCAAAGCTGGATACATTTTAAACGCGTGTTCCACCGAATTATAAAGATCTCTAAAACTTGCGTCTTGAATAGCTCCACCTTTAATCTGGAAATTCCCAGAAAGAACACATAGATCTTTTTCACGAATATCATCCTGAGAAAGAAGTCGTAACTCCGAATCAATCTCATAGAGATGCCCACTTGAATTGACGACGTAAATTGCTTTTCTCTCGGTAAGTTCCACAAGAAGCTGATCTTCCGACTTTTTAGTAATACGGACGGAGTTAATCCTCGGAAGTCTGGAAAGTTTTTTCTCTAAAAGATCTAAGTCCAGCGAATCAAAAGATGTCCCGGGTTGGATTTCAAGCATTCTTACGATTTCTTCCGTTTTAAGCTTTTCATGCCCCGTAATGATTAATTTATTCAATTCTCGTGGAATCATCCCTTGATAACCGAATCCAAGAATCATTCCAATGCTCAAAATTCCGATCAGGAGAGCCAAAAGTAGGACGTTTCTTCTTTTTTGCACAAATTCTCGTAGAAAGTCAATCAGATTATGTCTCATAATAAATTCTTAGAAGAAATTTCTTTTGTAGTTTTCTTATCGGTATTTAGATCTTATTTACACATTTTGTTTTTTGATGCAGACGGCTGATACGTTTTAACTTGTTCAAAAACTAGAAATTTTACCGTGAAAAAGACCTAATTTGTAGGAACTCCCTTCCAAAGTGTTGAAGAAAAATGAAATCCGATCAAAGATTATAGAAAACAAAGAAGGTTTATCTAACGTGAGTTCGGCCATGATTCATTTTCTGAAAAAAGTTGGCATCTGAACTTTACAGATCGATCTCCTAAGATGTGGGAACTACCACAAATTACGATTTTACGAACAAATTTTAAAATTGTAGGAACCCATACTTTTTTTCTCATCCTCTTACGCAGAACTTACATCATTTGGAATTCGTCCAAAACTCATTTGTTTCTCTCAATTTAATTTTACTTCTTCAACTAAATTTTGGACAAGCTCTTGCTTTTGACAGATATAAAATCCAGTAAGAACATCACTTTGTCTTAATCATAAGATGTATCAGTTTTTCTAAAAAACAAAACTTAGGTTTCATAAGAACTCCTATATAACTTTCAATTAAGATTGTTAGTTGATCACTACCCGAAATTTTTTAAAAAAGAAAGTCGCGTCAAAACGACCGTTCTATAAAATCCGATCTTAACGGGAACCTAATCTTTTTATGAATCTTTCCAAACACACAGCCGTTCTCACAGGGATTGTTTTCTTCTTAGCATTTTCCTTAAGTATGTATGTCTCCGTTATTGAAAAAGCCGGAACCAAAGACGAATATCCATATACCATGAAAATTTATTATCCCCGTTTGGAAGGAATTCATCCAGGTGCACCCGTTCGAATTTTAGGAGTAGAAAAAGGAATTGTACGTAGTTTAGACGTGGTTCCGATTGACGAAGTAGAAGATCAAAGATTCCTCAATAAGGATCAAACGAAGGCAATCGAAATTATTGTTAGACTGAAAGAGCCAATCACACTCTGGGACAATTATAAAATTACATTCCAAACCAACACGATTCTCTCTGGAAGAACCATCGATATAGACCCTGGATCTTTCGATAAAGAAGAGACGTCCTTTTTTCAACCTACTTACTTAGAAGAAGAACAAAAATCTCCAGACTTCTTACCTTCTGCAGATTACTTTGAAGATTTTTTCGCGGCTTCCACGGGAGTCATCCGAGAAAATCGTGAAGACATCCGAACTTCTTTTAATAATTTTTATGAAATTTCAGAAAAATTGAAATCAAATCGAGGAACAATTCCCCAGATCATTAACTCTCCGGAAACGTACGATAACGTGATAGAATTACTTACAGATGCTAGAATTTTCGGTAACGATGCTCGTCGTTATCTGGAAGGGAACCGCAAGTTGGAACGTTCTGCTCCGATTCCACTCACGATTAATATGTATCGTAGAACTACTTTGATCGGAAACGTGAGTAATCGGTATTATTTCGGAAAGTTATAAATTTTAAAACTCTTCTTCTCCTCGACGGGAATTGTTCTTTCAAAGATATTTGTATTGTATGGAATTTAGCTTTCCTTTACCAGGAAATCCCATCTTTGATTACGTTCTATTGCCTTGTTTTATTTTTTTATCTAGAGTCACAGACGTATCCATCGGAACAATTCGAGTTATACTTCTTACAAGAGAAAAAAAAGGAATCGCAGCCTCTTTAGGATTTCTAGAGGTTCTACTTTGGGTCGTAGTAATCACCCAAGTCATCAAAAATCTAAACAACGTATTTTGTTATCTCGCCTATGCAGGTGGTTTTGCAACGGGCACTTTTATCGGAATGATTTTAGAAGAAAAGTTGGCGATCGGATTTTCACTTCTGAGGATCATATCTCCGCAAAACGGAAGTGAAATCGCAGACAAACTTTCCGAAGCAGGTTATAGAGTAACTATAATGAACGGACATGGCAGCCGAGGTCCGGTCAAAATCGTTTTTACGGTTTTAAAAAGAAAAAAAATCGATCAGGCAATGAAGATCGTTCAAAACGTGGAACCGGACGTATTTTATTCGATAGAAAACGCCCGAAGGACCAATACGACCACATTCGAAGATTCTCCAGGACTTCTCAGAAGAGGAATCCTGGAAAAAATCCTAAAAATTAGAAAGTAATATTTTCGTTTGGGTTTTTATACCGGAATTTTGACGTAAAGTTTTTTGATTTCTTTTTGGATGAATTTAGGGAAGTTCATCTGATATTCGTTGATTAGAAGTTTCCAATCATCTTTTCGAATAAACTTTCTACAGTTTACCGATCCACAGCCGCACTCGAAAGTTTGGTCGAAGTTTACGATGAAATTCGCATAATCGATGGTAAGTTCTTCTCCGGCCCGAATGTCCCTTTTAGCTACAATGTTATCGTCTTGGTCATACCACATATTTGGATCACAGGAATGATTCATGAAATTAGAATGATTGATCACATATTGATCACTAGTAGGTCCGGTCACTAAACCGAAGTCTACATCATATCCGTACTTCATGAAGATGTCCTTTTCAGAATCGGGAAGCGACTCGGCTTCTTCGACCGTTAGAACTTTCCATCCAAATTCTTCGTCTTCGATCCACTCACTGTAACTGAACAGCAAGGTTCCCTTGGGGATGTCCTTCGTTGCGAAGGTTCCGTTCTCCCCGAATTTGTTGATTCGTTTTTCGATCATGCAGAAGATCCCTGCGTTTATTGCCATTGGCAAAATTTTTATCTATCAAGAATGGTATAAAAAAAACTTCAATTAAAATACTAAATTCGAGTAATATTTAATGCAACTTCCCGCCGACCTCAATTTCATTCCAAAAACGTAAATCACCTTTCTAAGATCTACCTTGAAACAAAAATTAAGGGACCCGCGACTCTCAAAAAGTTTTATCCTATTTCGTTTCTGACGAATCATTCATTCAATTTGAAAATTATTTTCTTAAATTTCTAAGACCAACGAAAATTTGTGAAAGAACCTATTTCTATTTAGGACCTTTCTTTACTCAGTAAAACTCTAAAAAACAAAACGTAAAAAATCAATCTCCCATGTTTCCTTGAATCAGTTTTATTTGTTCTTCAAAAATCCTTTTCTTTAATAGAATCGGACTTTTTTGCGAGTGTATAAAGTTTTCTCGGATAGCCGAATCCTCCTGAAAAAGTAGGATAAGATAAACTTTTTTATGAATGAGTTTCTTTTTTAATACAATCTCGGATCTAAAAGTAGAATGATCAGTTTCAATTTCTCTAAAAAGTTTTCAGAGACGTATTTTACAGCAACCATACAAGCTAAATATATGTATAGTTATTTATTAATGCGACATGAAGATTTATATTTATTGAGTTTTTTCAAACAAATCAAAAACTGCAAGATCTCATTTTGATTTTGGGACAAATTCTTAAATTCGATAAATCTAATTTTTACTTTTTAGATTTTATAGAGATTCTCTATGAACATTAAAAATGAAAGGTCACCTAAATTGATTCAAATGGCCGATTTAACTACAAATTTTAATACTTCGGTTTAACGAAATTTTTCTAAATGAAAATCTTTTTTAAAAAAAAACGTATAGAAGCTCCGGATACCCTTGCACATCTTTATCTCAATCCGAAAAATTCTTCCTGGGCAAACTTCGGTTATTGGAAAGACACTACCGACTACCCTACTGCCTGTAAAGAGTTAGCACTACTTTTAGGTAGAAAAGCAGATCTGAAACCTGGGCTCAAAGTATTGGATCTGGGTTTTGGATGTGGGGATCAATTCTTTGTCTGGAAAGAAAAATTTTCTCTAAACTTTTCCGATCTAGTAGGCGTCAACGGCTCTTTCGTCCAAACTGAATTTGCAAAAAAACTGATAGAATCTAAATCAAATGTTTCCCCTAAATTGATTTGTTCTTCCGTCGAAAAAGCGATTCTTTCTTTTCCACATCAATCTTTAGATAGAATTTTTTGTCTAGACAGCGCTTCTTTCTTTTCCGATCGAATAGAATTTTGTAAACAGGCCTTTAAAATTCTCAAACCTGGAGGCAAATTAGTTTCCGCAGAACTGATTTTGAAAAATTCGAAACTGGGAATGATAGATTCTTGGTTTAGAAAAATGATTTGTAAATCCGGTTCGATCCCTAAAAACAACCGAGTTACACCGGATTCTCTTTCCCAACTTTTAAGATCTTCTGGCTTTTTGTTGGAAGGTTTTGATTTTTTAGAAAAATACATCTTTGAGGGTTTTTCAAATTTTCTTAAAATGAAATCGAAAGAATCGAGTATTCCCAAAGAAATCTCTCGTAAATATTCCTACTTTGCCGAGTTTTTAGGTGGAGAAAGAATGAAAAAATACTTTCAATTTGTTTTATATTCGGCGGTCAAACCAGACTAAAAACGTTCCGAATTTTCTACCCAACGTTTTACATCTAAAGAAGTGGATACCCCTGCTTCTAATAGAGGAATTCCATATCTTGCATAAGAGCCACAAAACCAGATTTTTCTTCCAGGCTGTTCTTGAAGAGCTTTTAGTTTCTCTACCGTTTTTTGATTTTTCAAATCGATGATCGGTCTTTCAAATCGAGAACGGGAAATCAAAGTGCCTCGTTTAGGTTCTTCTAATGGATTCCAGGTTTGAAAGATTTCAACCTTTCCAATTTCCGGAAGGACCTTGTTCAAACGAATCGTAGCAGAAGGTTTGTCTGTCTCCGGCGAAAGAGTAAAACAAAGTGGGGCCCAATGTCTTTTTTTATTTGGCATAAAAGAAGGATCGGTATGCATTAAAATTTCCGATTCTTCATAATGAAACGAAGACAGAAGCTCTTTTTCCGGAGCCATCTCATCTGGAAGCAACGAAATCGCCTGATTTGCCGGGGTGGCTATAATTACTCGATCAAATTCTTCTTTTCCGTCATCAAAAGAAACAAATACTTTTTTTCCATTCTGTTCTATCTTTCTAGGATTGGTTTTTAATCTAAGTTCTTTTGCTCCAATGGAAAGTTTTTCTGTAATGTCCTTGGTTCCATGACTTGCGGTTAAAAATCGTAAAAACTTCAGTCCCTTAGAATGATAACGAATCACCGCTTCCGCTGGATAATTTTTTGCACTTAGAATCGTACACGTATTAATGGTGGCGAACATTGGAATCAGATATTTATTTTCAAATTCTTTAGAATATCCGAATCTTTGTAAGAATCCGGAAATCGTAAGTTGTTCTCCACGCAGGGACTCTAATTGTTTTGCAGATTCGCCATAAAAACGAATTGTATCAGAAAAAATTTTTCTAGATTCACCGTTTTTAAAACAAACCGGAGAAACGAATGGGTAAAAATTTCCTCCGATCCCGATCGTAGCAAATTGAAAATAAGTAGTTCCGTCCCTTTCACTCAAAGAAAAAGAATAATCTACCGGTCTAAACTCAATTCCGGCTTCGTTATACATTTCTATTAGACAAGGATAATAATTTTGTTTGAACGCTCTAAAAGGAACGTCAAATCTAAAAACTCCGTCCTTTAAAGATATATCCGTTCCATGCGCATCCATTCCGGGAAGAGAATGACGTTCAATTAAAATTACGTCATGTTCTTTGCTTAAATACCAACACGCGCTTAACCCCGCGATTCCACTTCCTAAGATTGCGATTTTCATATTTGGTTCTTAATTTTAGATTTCTGAAAAGAAAACATAGGATTTTTTTCTTTTAAAATGAAAATCATATTTATACGTTCGAAAGATTTTTTGATAATCGAATCGATCCTCAAACTGAATTTTAGACCTTTAGTTGGTGTATAAGTTTGATGTTCCTTTTTTACTTGCGAAATAATTTCTATCCTCTTGCATACATTTTTTTGAATGAAATATTTGTCGGAAGAAAGTAAGTATTCATTCAACTTTAAGATCTAAATTTGTGGTAGTTCCCGCAATTTTTTAGAGTTCTTTCTAAAATCTCAAAATAAATCTATTTGAATATTTAACAAACGTGGTAGTTCCCACAATTTACCTCACATTGCGAATAAAAGCTTTTCAGTTTTGAGACATTTTCTGAATTGAATTGTAAATTTTAGTAGTTCCTACATTTTTCCAATTCTCTTCCGTTTATCAATTCTATATAATAAAGCTATTGCAGAAATTTACTCTACTTCAGTGTAAGAAAATTTTGGCAAATAAACACTTTAGGTCATAGTAGTTAAGCTCACGAATTTCATAGCTAAGATGACTTGCGGTCACTCTCAAACAGATTTTATGATAAAAATTTGCGGTATCTACGATATACTCTGAATAAAATCATTCTTTTTAAATTCGATAGAAGTTCCCTTAAATTAATAGTATAAGTTCTTTTTTTAGTAACAAATTTTTCTAAACTTCGAATTCTTTTAGTAGGATGTTTAATCTTAAAATTTTAATTTTTATCTATATTATATTTTTTTCTCCTAATTTAATGGCGACTCCTAAAACAGAAAAAGCCACATTTGCCGGCGGTTGTTTTTGGTGTATGGAAGGACCATTCGAATCTCTTCCCGGAGTTATCTCGGTCGTAGCCGGTTATTCCGGGGGAAAAGAATTCTATCCTACTTATCAGGAAGTAAGTCGAGGCAAAACGGGTCATAGAGAAAGTGTTCAAATAGAATTCGATTCTTCTAAAATTCGTTATGAAGAATTACTAACAGTTTTTTGGAATCAAATCGATCCAACAGACAATGGTGGACAATTTGCAGATCGAGGAAATCAATATAGAACTGGCATTTTCTATCATAACCAAACTCAAAAAAAAGCTGCCGAAAAATCCAAACGTGAAATTTCAGAATCCAAAAAGTTTCCCGGTTCGATCGTAGTCGAAATCATTCCTTTTACTTCTTTTTATCCTGCGGAAGATTATCACCAAAATTATTATAAAACCAATTCGGAACAATATAAGAAATATAAAAAATACTCAGGAAGAGAAGATTACTTAGAAAAAATGTGTAGGCAACGTTAAAACACAAGGAATCAGAATCGATTGTGTTCCACTCCAATTCCTTGTGTTTTTAAATCTGATCAGCAGAGACGAATCAAAAACATAGTAAGTCTTTGAAGTTTATCTCTTCCTTGTCCTGGTTGAGGCAAATCCTTTTCGATTGTTTTTCTATAAATCGCTTTGAGATGGTTCTTTAGAGTTCCTGAATGTACTCCAAGTTGTTGAATGAGACAAGCTCTTGTCTGCCCAGCAACTAAACGTTCACAGATTTTCGCTTCCTGACATGTCAGCCCGTATTCCCTTTGCAGTTGTGGGAAAAGAGATTCTTTAACTTTTGTGTTTTGAAAATTTTCGACGGGCATCGACTGTTCTTCGGTTGGAACTGCACTGACCTCGTCTTTCGAAGAAAGGTCTACTCTACATAAGAAATTTGAAATGTTTCCCGCTTCGTCTCGAAGAGGGGTAATCCTTTCCTTCCAAGCAATCGTTTCTCCTGATCCATTTCGATTTAAGAAATTCCCTTCGTATTCTTTGCCTGAAAGAATTGTTTTCCATAATTCTTCGTAAAAATTAGGGTCGTGTACTCCCGCTTGAAACAACTTTGGGTTCTGTCCAATCAGTTCACTTCTGCTATAACCGGAAAGTGTTTCAAATACCGGATTAATATATTCAATCATCCCGCACCGATTTGTTATAAACATCGCATGTGGATATTGATAAAAATAAGAAACTAAAATCGAAGAAAGGTTCATCATTTCTTTACCTCCTCGATTTTTACTTTCGTCGTAGACATAGATCTCCTCCATTTCTTAAGGAATAAACGATTCTTATCTATATTGAACCGCTATAAACATACCTAAGTATTTAGTTGGATTCGTCAACTAAGTGGCCTTCGAAAACATTCAGAAACATTGATAAAAATCAATAATTCAAATCCATTAAGTAATAGACCATCTTATTTAAACGCAAATATTTGCTTAAATTTTATTTCTACTTAATTAAGAGAATACTCTTCTCTTAATTAAATGTTTAACGAACAGGATAAAAATTATGAAAGAATGTTTAATGCCAAAAAAGTATCTTATTGGAATTGGAACTCGTACAAAAAATGAAAACGAAATGGGATCAAACGGAAACATTCCGAAGTTATGGGAAAAATTTTTTGGTGAAGTTCTACCTAAACTTAAAACCACAGACAAGTTCATCTATGCCGTTTACAAAGATTATGAAAGTGATGAAAACGGAGAATACTCTTATTTCATCGGAGTTCCTTCTGATGAAATAAATATTTTCGAAACAGTTCAACTTCCAGAAGGAAAATATTTGGAACTGACTTCGTTAAAAGGTAAAAGCCCCAATATAATCATTGAGCTCTGGCAAAAAGTTTGGACAAATTCGGATATAAAACGCAGAAGAGCCTTTGAAGTAGACTATGAAATTTATCCAATTGACTTTTCGGAGACTCCAGAAACTCAAGTCCACCTTCTTCTTTCCGTTAAAGACTGACAAGAATTAATAGTTAAGTACTTTATAAAGTTATTAACTATTAATTTATAATTTTCTGCACAACAGTCACTATGTTTTTTTAAGTTCTGTCGAACGAGCCGAGAGGACGTTTAATTCAATTCAGCAAGTTGCATTAATTTTTTATTCGTCAAGATTTTCTCTACGAATTTACGTTAACGAAAGAGTTATAGGTGCTAATCGAGTAGGTTTTTCAAGACAATTTCTCTGGAAAAATTGTAATTTGTAAGAGTTCCCACAATTGTTTTACAAGAAAACTTTTTCATAAAACGTGGTAGCTCCCACAAACCACAATTTACAAAAAAACTTTTGAAAATGTAAGAATCACTATTTTTAAAAAAATTTTCTCACACTAACTCATGTTAAAAACCAAATAAGTCCGTAAACTTCAGGCAAATTCGAATGAGAGTTCCCACAGATTAAGTCTCATTTCTAATTAGTCTGCGGTTTTTAATTTGTATTTTTGCTGTTGTAGTTCCCACATTTACAAAAAAGTCTCGAACCCTTCAATACAATTATAGCGCACACTAGGATATAACCCAATTTAGTAGACTTTAATTTCTGCTCAAAACCTATAAAAAATACCCAAGAGCTTGAAACCTCAGAAAATTTTACATGATAATTCTTTAGAAATTCTTAATAAAATATAGTAGTTCCTACAAATTAAGTCGCATTTGGCAATTTGTGAACTTTTGAGTAGTTCTGATGTCGTTCAATTTTCATAATAGTTCCCACATTGGACGGTTTTGAGATGAAAATTCATGATT
This sequence comes from Leptospira interrogans, assembly GCF_900156205.1. GTDB lineage: Bacteria > Spirochaetota > Leptospiria > Leptospirales > Leptospiraceae > Leptospira > Leptospira interrogans. The sequence continues at coordinate 87,031 of NZ_FTNA01000009.1, read as the reverse complement.
CCAATTTTTACAGAATTAGTAACCAATCACCTTCTCTTCAAATCTAGAAAGAACGCCATTTTATCTAATTTCAACTTTCAAAATTTCATTTTCAAAAGAATTTGGCCGTATGACAAATCTTCAACTTGTAATTGGTGATAAAAAACTTTCCTCTTGGTCCATGCGTCCTTGGATTTTATTAAAAGAAAAGAATATTCCGTTTATTGAAATCTCTTTAACTCTAAACACACCAGAATTTTATGAAAAGATAAAACTCTATTCCAATGCAAGTAAAGTACCAGTCCTAATAGATGGAGACATCAAAATCTGGGATACTAATAGCATCGTAGAATATTTAGCTGAAACCTTTCCCGAAAAAAATCTTTGGCCTAAAGATAAAACATTAAGAGCCATCGCTCGTTCCATCGTCGCAGAAATGCATTCTGGTTTTTCCGATCTTAGAAAAAATCTACCAATGAAAATAATTGAAAGACTCTATGGCAAATCGTTTCCCGAAGAAGTTTGGAAAGATATTCAAAGAATTGAATCTATCTGGAAAGACTGTTTAAATTTATATCAAGGTCCTTTTTTATTCGGAAAAGAATTTACAATCGCCGACGCATTTTACACTCCGGTTGTGGGAAGATTCATCACATACGGAATAGAACTCGATTCAGAAGCAAATAAATACGTTTCTACAATCAGCGGTCTTCATTCTTATAAAGAATGGATAGAAGAAGCCTTAAAAAGTAAATAATAGAGTTTATAAAAACTACTCAGAATTATATGATAGAGTTTTCAATTCAACAATTTACACATTTATAATAGAGTAGTTGAAAAATTAATTCTCCTATCTGTTTCTATTTTATGGAAACGGTCGATTGAAATAGTTTTGTTAATCGGAACTAGGGAATTTTTCAACAACTCTAATTCTATAATGCAAATTCAACGTAAGAAAATTTGAGCGAATCCGGCTTTGCCGGACCGCGCTTTCAGCTGCAGTCAATAAATTGCATAAAAGAAGTGTAATACAATATTACGTCTTTAGTTTCAATTTAGAACACGATCTGTCGAGCGCCTGAGATACTGAGTTTGAGAGAGCGTTCTGCTAAGTTTCTCTACACTTCAATCGCTTTCGAATTAGATTATACCGAAGTTAAGCTAATCGACTCTTTATCACAACATTGATAGGTACTCAATTTATAGAAATGGATAATACGTCTTGTTAGGGATTCAAACATGATTAATTATAAAATTTTGGGACAAGTTCAAAGATGAAACTTTTGACTCTACAAAACATCAATTTCATGCAGAAATTTGATTAGCCTATCATTCATTTTGTATTTACAGAGGTTCACTTAAAGCAAATTTACATCATATTATTATTTTTTTATGTATTTTTTCTATGAAAATAAAACATTTTAATATATTAAATTACTAATTTATTGAAAATCAATCCCTTTGTAATCTAAGGGCGTTTAAAACTACCGAAACCGAACTGAGAGCCATAGCCCCACCCGCAACCCAAGGTGCTAAAAATCCTGCGGCTGCGATCGGAATACCTAACGTATTATAGAGTAGCGCCCAGAAAAAATTCTGTCGAATATTATAAACCGTTTTTCTGCTGATAGTAATAGCGTTTACAATTGAATTCAAATCCCCGTTTACGATCACTAAATCGGAAGATTCCATTGCCACATCCGTTCCGGTTCCCATAGCAATCCCAAGATCCGAAATCGCAAGCGCAGGAGCATCGTTAATTCCGTCCCCCACCATAGAAACCACTTTTCCTAAACTTTTTAGATTCTTTACTTCCATCGCTTTTTTCTCCGGAAGAACTTCAGCTAACACGCGTTCAATACCACAATCTTTTGAGATAACTCGAGCCGTTCTTTCATTGTCTCCAGTTATCATATAAACTTCTATACCCAAAGATTTCAACTTTTCGATCGTTGCCGGAGTAGATTCTTTAAGCGTATCTGCTAATGTCAATATAGCAGAATGAATTCCGTTCACACTCAAATGGACGACCGTATTTCCTTCTTCTTCTCTTATTCGTTTCAGATTGTTTAATTCTTGATTCAGCTCTATTCCTTTTGCGTAAAATAATCTCTCTGTTCCAATCAATATCCGATTTCCCTCCACAATGGCGGAAATACCTCCTCCAGGTATTGTTTCAAAATTTTCGGGAATCGCTAAAACAAGACCTTTTTTCTTTGCACTTTCTACGATCGCTTTCGAAAGAGGATGTTCCGAGTTCTGTTCAGCAGAAGCGGCTAACGTAAGTAAATTATTTTCTTTAGTCATATTCAAACTTTCTAAACTTTTCAAAACCGGTTTTCCATAAGTTAAAGTCCCGGTCTTATCAAAAACAATTGCATTTACTTTATGCAATATTTCTAATGCTTCTGCACTACGAAACAAAATTCCCATAGTAGCCGCTTTTCCAGACCCGGTTAAAACCGAAATCGGAGTCGCCAAACCTAAAGCACAAGGACAAGCGACCACAAGCACAGCAATTGCCTTTTCTAGTGCTACTGAAAAGGTAGAAGGCAAAATCCAAAAATACCATACACATAAAGTAATTACTGAGATCAAAACAATCACTGGAACAAATATTTCCGAAATTTGATCTGCAATCCTTTGAATCGGAGCCTTGGTTCCTTGGGCTTCTCGAACCGCTCGAATGATTCCCGAGAGCAAAGTTTCTTTTCCAACTTTTAAAGCCCTGAACTTGAAAGTTCCGTTTTGATTTAATGAACCTCCGTAAACGAAATTGGAAATTGTTTTTTCAACAGGAATGCTTTCTCCGGTTAACATCGATTCGTCGATGGTTGAACTTCCCTCTTCTATTATTCCGTCCACAGGAATACTTTCTCCCGGCTTTACCAAAATCAAATCTCCAGAGCGAACTGCAAGCAAAGGGATCTCTTGAATCTCTTTTTCTCTAATGACGTTCGCTTTTTTTGGTTGTAAATTTACCAAGGATTGAATTGCCTTCGAAGATTTACCCTTTACTATATGTTCCAACAATTTTCCAAAAAGAATCAAAGTGATCAACACAGATGAAGTTTCGTAATATAGATTCGCTGTCTTATGAATGTATTTTTCATTGAAAATAAATGTCAAATAGACGCTATAAAAATACGCGGCAGACGTTCCTAAAACAACTAGAACGTCCATATTAGCTCCCCCATTTCTAAGAGCGCGAAAACTACCTTTATAAAAAGAAGCTCCGATCCAAAATTGGATTGGGGTAGCTAAAACAAACTGTAACCAAGGATTCATTAGAAAAGATAAATATTCAAAATTTAGATTATTCTCAAAATGCCCAATCATACTTAAAAGTAATGGTAAAGACAAAAATGCGGAAACAATAACTCGAACTTTTAGTTTTTTGAATTCTTTTTTCTGAATTTCTCCATCTATTTCTATATCTTCGTGAACAACCGCACGATAACCTAAAAAATCTATTTTATCCATTAGAATTTCTTTTGAGATTGAAGATTCAAAATCTATCTTTGCGGTTTCCATTGCAAAATTAACTCTTACATCCTTAACTCCTGGTATTTTTTTAAGTCCTTTTTCAATTCTAAGTGCACAATTGGCACAGGTCATTCCAATTACGTCTAATGTTACTTCATTTAAATGCAATTCTTGTTGAACTTTCATCCTGGTTTATAACCTTTTTTTAAAATAGTTTCTTTAACCTTCGATAATTCTTCTGTAGTTCCTTTTCCGTAATAAACGACTTCCCGATTTTCTAAGTTTGCTTTTCCCGTAAATCCGGCTTCTTTTAAAGCAGACTCAATCGTTTTTAGACAATGTAAGCAGGTCATCCCTTCTACAGTTAGCCTGATTTCTTTCATTAGATTCTCTTCTTTGTTTACCTTAGAATATAACCTACAGTTGTCATAAACTCTTCTAAAATTTTTGAATCGTTTCCTCTGATCCTCTCTGTGACACAAGTTCGAATATGACTCTTAAGCAATCCCCTAGATACACCGTCTAATGCTGATTTTACGGAAGATATTTGATTAAGTACATCATCGCAATATTTTTCGTTTTCAATCATCCCTTGAATTCCTCGTATCTGTCCTTCTATTTTTTTTAATCTTAGAATCAGATTTTTACTTTCCTTTGGATCCGATATAAGTTTGTGTTTTGGTTTATGTTTCATATACTATACCTCCCTATACTATAGACTTTTGATTTCATTTGTTGGTTATTTATTTTTATACGTCTTCGTGTAAATACTTCGTGATTTTTTTTAGTTTTAGATTCAGTTCTAATTAATTTAAAACTTTTTAGAAAACCTTTCAAAAATATCTTAGAATCAGCTTTTACTCATCTCTATAAAATAAAGCTCTTGAAAAATTAATTCTTTTTGTTTATGAACCATTAAAGTGAATGAATCATGCTATTTCTCTAATATTAGATATGAAATTTTCAGAAACCCTATTATTAAAGTGTAAACTGTTGGGCTGGGTATTTTATTATGTAATTCCGAGTAATATCCTTTCTGTTTATGACTTTGTACTTCTTTATCAAATTACCAATTTGGCAATGCACATCTGCCTCCCGAACATTGATTTACTGTTGCACTGGTCGGGTATCCTCCTGAACCTCTTCTATTTTCTCCCTCTCCAGTGCAATTCATGTTAGAGACCATGAAGTCAAAAAGATTTTGATAAGCTTGTTCCAATTGTATAGTTACAAGTACGGTCAGAGTTCTATCTGCTTCTTCTAGATAATCATTAATTATCTGGACGATACTCGTACTAGGTGTTAAATATAGCCTGTAGAGTTCAAATGACATCGTAGACACTCTCGTTTGAATTACAATTAAGCCCTGAGAGGTCCTAAGAATTGGAAGAGCATGCCATCTCAAGGTTTCGTCTGATTCACGACGCTGCATTAACCCTAACCAAATACTTCCGGGAGGAGAATCTATAAGTGATCTAATGTGAGAATGCATATCAGACCGAGTAGTAAATTCACGAGAAGGAGTCCATTCATACTGAGGCATCATAGTCATAGCAGATACTAATGTCAGTAATCTAGTTGTATTATAGGCAGGACCATATGCTGTAGCCGCATCCGTCAGCATCGTGTCTAATTCCGGATAACGTTGTCTAAACGAGTCAAAAGGATCCGTATCGGGAGCGGTATTGAAAAAATAACCTCCACCCTGAAGAGGTCCATGAGAATGATACTCTTGGAGTTCTGCCAACATCTGGAAGGTCTGAAGCAGACAAACTCCGCATATACCATGGATCTGTCCCTCAGTCAATGAAGCTGAAGTTGCTATATCATAAAGTCTTCTTAACCACTCCTCGGTTAATTGAAAATCCGGTGGTAAAGTCCTTTTTATTCTTATATTATGGTTTTCTTTCTTACTAGCTGGACAATACTGATCTGGATTTACACCGTAAGAGTAACCAACTCCAAGCGAGATTAACAAAACTAATAATAAAACTATCCAACGACCCATTCTTACGCTCCTCTTTTCTAAAAAATTAAGGTTTGGTTATGTAACATCCATAACTACATAAGATAAATATAGTATTTCGTTAATCTTGTTTGAATCCGTTGATCGACAAGTCGACTATCCAAGTGAATGGAAAACATACAGTATCATTTACATCGTCTTTTCAACCGTTATCATATCTTCAAACAACACGAATTCTTTATAATTTGTATCTCTGATTGATCTTATTATCAGATAAACTTAAGAAGATTCCCTTACTAGATATAACTTGAAAAATCAGAATTCTAAAAATTAGGAGAACTGGTATTTCATTTTATTTTCGATTCGCTTTGAAAATTTTTTGTGTTTTATCTAAAAAGATCTGTTTTAAAGAACATTCTACATAAGTTGCATATAGATTTTCTAATGTTTCTAATAAAAAGAAATCGATTAAAATTATATTCATCATTTTCACCTTCTACCATCCTTTTTGTATTACTGATCTCTATCAATGAGTACCGTAAATGTTTATTGCAAAACTCTGTTTCAACTCAAAATACTAAGTATTTTATAGTTCTAAGTAGCGCGAATAATTCAATTTTATGAGTTTACTAAAATAGATATTCAGTCTTCAAGTTGTAATAGGATTTCAATATTTAACATCCATTTAGTTTTTGAATTAGAACATTTACAGCAATACACATCTGCCTCCTCCTCTTCCTGAACATTGGTTTACTGTTGTTCTGGTTGGATATCCACCTGAACCTCTTCTATCTCTTCCTTCTCCAGTGCAATTCCTGTTAGAGATTGTGAAGTCAAAGGTATTGTAATAGAGCCCTTCTAACTGTGCAGTTACAAGTATTTCCAAAGTCCAACTTGACATTTCCAAGTTATTCATCACTTGGACCGGGTCCGTAGTAGGTGTTGCAAATCGTCTGTAGGTAAAAAATGACAACGAAGCAGAATTCGTTGGAATTACCACTAACCCTTGAGAGGTTCTCAGAATTGGAACGGCATGACCTCCCGTAGTTCCATCCGGTCTACGAACCCTGAACATCGATAACCACATACTTCCGGGAGGAGAAGCTATAAGTGATGTAATATGAGATAACATCTCTGATCGAGTGGTAAATTCACGAGAGAGAGTCCAGTCATATTGAGGCAACATAGTTCGAGCAGATGCCAATCCCATCCTAGGCACGTTACCATCCTGACTATACACTATAGGTATATTTACTAACATCGCGTCCAATTCCGGATAACGTTGCCTAAACGAGTCAAAAGGATCTCTATCATGAGCAGTATTGAAAAAATAACCTCCACCCTGAATAGGTCCATGAGAATGATATTCCTGGAGTTCTGCCAACATCTGGAAGGTTTGAAGTAGACAAGTGCCGCATATACCATGGACCTGCCCCTCACTTGTAAATGAAGTTGAAATCGCTATGTCGTAAAGTCTCCTTAGCCATTCCTCGGTTAGTTGAAAATCCGGTGGTAAAGTTCTTTTTATTCTTATATTATGATTTTCTTTCTTACCAGCTGGACAATACTGATCTGTCTTTCCAAGATTACTAACTGTGTAACGAACCCAATTCAATAAATTTCTATCAACGATAAATAGAGAAGTCGGGTTATAGGTTGTATCCTTTTTCAAATAAGAAAGTTTAGCCGCATACGCAACACCCCAATTAGGTCCATACCTGGTAACCCTCAGTGCGTTGCCCTGATAATCCATGATCATCCCACCTTCTTCGGTTGCAAGATATACGTTCCAATAAGCTGGATTATCCTTACTGATAGGTGCATCACTACACAATGCCCACGTCACCCAATTCCAATCATAACTACCTACCCGAGAATACATACAAGAGAGCAATCCACTCACTGGATTGTATTGAGCAAGATGTCCACTTTCAGGATTGTAGTAAATAGGTGTCGTATTTTTATCCGAACCTCCTGAACGAATAAAATAACGATCACTTCCTAAATCCCAAGCGATGGAAGTCAAAATACTGATGTTACCGGGAGTGGCTACTGTATTGATCCAATCACTCATTGAAGAATCTAAGGTATGATTGTATCTATCCCCCGAGTTTTTTGAAATATAGGCATACCAATTATAATCTTTTAACCGATAACGCTTATCTGCTGTCCAAAAGGAATTGTCTTTTACGATCCATCTTTGCAGAGGATCATTGATTGTACAAGGTCTGAGGTGAACATAGTCCCAATTTGTCTCTCCCTTAACTACACTCTCTGGGACGGTGATACATAACCACGTGTTATTAATGTTATACGAAATTCTTTGAAACACGTCGTATCTTGCATTCATAACGTGCATTTGCCAACACTGTTCGATCACAATGTAACTTTCACCGCCGCTAAAATTAGGACCGTAACAAAATGTTCCACCACTACTTACATTGACTTTGATCGGTTTATCTTTTGGTTTATCAGTAGGTCTTTGAATGATTGAACTAGGAATATCATTCGATGAAATGGGAACAACATCTGGATTTACACCGTAAGAGTAACCAACTCCAAGCGAGATTAACAAAACTAACAATAAAACTATCCAACGACTCATTTTTACTCTCCTCTTTTTTGAAAAATTAAGATTTGGTTATGTAACCATCTATAAATACAGTAGTCTCTCTCATCTTGTTTGAATCCGTTTATCAATAAGCCTCCGAGTGATTGAAAGACATACAGTATCATTTACATCGTCTTTTCTATTGTTATTAATATCTTTAAACAATACGAATTCTTTATAATTTGTATCTCTGATAGATCTTATTATCAGATAAATTTAAGAAGATTCCCTTACTAGATATAACTTGAAAAATCAGAATTTTAAAAATTGGGAGAACTGGTATTTCATTTTGCTTTTGATCCATTTTAGAAATTTTTTGCATGCTATCTAAAAAGGTCTGTTTTAGAAAATATTCTACATAAGTTGTATATAGATTTTCTAATGTTTCTAATAAAAAGAAATAAGTTAAAATTATATTCATCATTTTCACCTTCTACCATCCTTTTTGCTTCTCAGTGAAAACAAAACTTTTCACTGTCAGGGATATTAATGAAGATAAATGATTATCTGTTTATTTTGAACATATATATGAATTATATTTGGGTTTTGATCTGTAATTGAAGTTCTTCCAAAAGCGAACACGATTGGTTATTCAGATTTTGCGTATCAAAATTTTAACGAGTTTATAAGAAACGAAAACTCATTAGACAAATAATATAGGAATAAATTTCTAAAGAAGGCAACCGAACCTCGAAAATCCGCAGTAAAATTGATACATTTGATATACGAAGACCTTTTCCGAAAAATAATTAGAACAATATAGAATGGAATTTCAAATTGACTGAATCATTGTAATGACTAGAACTTGCATCCCAAAACGCTCAACAGAATATATACTTTATATATAAAAGAATCGTTGAAAAATTAATTCCCCATCTGTTTTCGTTGCATTAAAATGGACAATTAAAGTAATTTTTCTGATCTTACACTACAGGATTATTCAAAAACTTTATTATATTAATTATTTTATATATTAGTAAAAAATTATACATAAAATCACCCAATACTTTACATTCCAATAGAGATCTTTATGACAAAAATTTCCGCTAATCAATTTTATAAAGATTAGTAATCCAGATAATTTAATAATTTATTTCAAATTTTTACACGATTCAAAAACCAATAAATCTTAAGTATCAAAATCAGACTACAACGTAAAAACCCAACATAATAGATTTTTTTTTACAAAATACGAAGGTGACGATCTCAAAATTCAACTTCTATAAAAAATCACCACCCTTGAGACTGCAATCAGATGAAAATTCATTTTAAAAAATTTAAACATTCCTATGAATTCATATTTAATATATAAAATATTCTAATTTACTAAAATTATAGAATTCAGATAAAAAATGAACTACTCAAAAGGAATATAAAATTGTCGCCAAACTCTAAATAATGAAATGTCTAAAGTTCTTCGTCTAAAGGAGAATATAGGATAAAAATTAAGATACATTAGAATAGTTGAAAAATTAATTCTCCATCTGTTTCTATTTCACGGAAACGGTCGATTAAAGCAATTTTGTTAATTGAACTATGGAATTTTTCAACAACTCTATTATTTATATAATGCAGGGTATGATTACGAGCGCATGAAAATAATACTAGGCTACGAATTTATTTCAAAAGTCAAAATGTAGGATCGGACCAACAATTCGGGTTAAATGCAATTTTTGAGAACTTCTATATTTTTGGTAAAATCGATCGTTAATTTTTATGTGTCCGAGCAGTAATTTTGTAGGAACCAATACAAATTCTTAAAAATTTAACTGAAAAATTCGATCTGACTGATGTATTTTAAGTTTTTATTGTATTTTTTTATAAATAATTTTTTTACTCAAGACTTCTAATTTCAATTTTTTGCTTGATTGATTTTTCTAATAAAGTATGTTCCAACGCGTTTCCAATTGAAAATTAAATTAGGTAAAAAATATGAAAAAAATGAATTTGAAAATTTTATTAACGTTAGTGTTTCTAATAACGAACGTTACATATGCGTCTGGAGGAGGAACCTCTAGTAAACCTCTTTCTGGAAGTTATCCGATCGTACTAGCCCACGGATTGTTTGGTTGGGGAAACGGCTCTACCGTTGTTGATTATTGGGGTGGAAATGCCGCCTATCTTAGAAATCAAGGTGCGTATGTTCTAACTCCTTCCGTCACTGCGTTAAATTCAAGTTCCAGCAGAGCCTCCCAATTAAAAACGTCTATTCTAGCGGCTATGGCTGCAAACAATTATACCGGCAAGGTGCATATCATAGGGCATTCACAGGGTGGATTGGATGCGCGTTATATGGTTTCCAACCTTTCTATGAGTACTAAGGTTGCCACCTTAACGACGTTAAATACTCCTCATCAAGGAAGTCCTATCGCAAATATCGTAGCAGCGGTTATTCCTAATTGGGCTTTACCTTACGTTTCAACGGTTTTAAATACTATAATCGGTTTTGTTTATGGAGATTCCAGCCAGAACGCTATCTCAGCTTTAAAACTTCTTACCACAGACGGACTAAAAACGTTCAACTCTGTAACGCCTAACGTGTATGGTGTAAAATATTTTTCGTATGGATCAACGATCAGCGTTCCAGATCTAATTCAACATCCAGCGATGGGAATCTTACATCCGATCTGCGCAATCGGAGCTCCTTTTTACGGGATGAGTATCGCAAATGACGGTGTAGTTCCAGATTCTTCTCAAAGGTGGGGAACTTGGAAAGGAGGACCTTCAATACCAATTTTGACCACGGGAATAGATCATTTAGAAGCAACCAACGCTCTCTATCTAGGACAACTCTAGTACGATACAAATGCTTATTTCTTAAAGATGGCGAATAACGCAAAATCTAATCAATAAAATAGATTGAATCAAGATCTCCCTAAAATTATACCCGATTTTGGGGAGTTTTTTGCGATCAGTTCAATATCATCTAATGTTAATTAGGCGTGAAAGTTTGAACAGAGCCTGTAAATATTTTGTAAACGTTAAGTTTGAATAAAATAAAACGGTCCTCCACTCTGGTCAATAAATTGCATGCAAAAAACGTTATGCGATTTATTATCTTTAGTTACAGTTTATGATAAAACACAATTCGTCGAACGACCTGCAGAAGCAACCCATAGGGAGCATCACCAACCCCACAAGTTAATAGGATTTTAGAATCAAAATGAACTAAAGCAGAACGGGCTTTCTATGGATCGCCGTTCTGGGCTCAAAAAGGCACATTTTTCAAGTGTTCCGACAAGAATGAGTCTTTTTACTTGCAAAAAGTATGTTTTTCTGATAGAGAAAAATTGTCCGAACCTTACCGCCTCCACCCAAAAATAGGGAAAACTCAGCACAACGCTCTCTATGAATCGCGTTGGAAAACTCAACACAACGCTCTCTACGGATCGCGTTGTGGGATTGGTGATGATCGGAAGCAATGCATTGAGTTCAAGAAGCGAGACACTGAATTTGAAAGATCGTTTTGCTGAGTTTGCGCATCCATCCCTTACACATCTGATAAAATAGAACTATTGTTAACGTGTTCGCTTTCGCACATTCTAAAATAAATCTGTAAAAACCTGATTTGTGAGAGTTCCCACATTTAAAGAATCGATCTATAAAGTTCAGATTCTAACTTTTTTCAGAATTATGAATTCCTTACACCGAACTCACGTAAACTCAGATTTTTTAAAAAAGCAATCTACCAATAAAAAGGCATAATCCGTGGGAACTCATAAGTCCACAGATTACAAAAAAACTTTCAAAGCTAGGAACTCATACAAAAACTAAATTATAAAAAACAAATGTTAAAAAACACAATGTGACTTAATCTATGGGAACTCACATAAACTAGGGTTTTCCAAAAACACTTTTAAAACCTCAACATTCTTCGCAACAAAAGTGCCGATAACAAAATTTCCTTCAAAATCTTTAAAATACCGGTATCAAAAAAGTATAAAAATTTAATAATATTAAAATTTACTAATTTTTAAAATCGTCTTCCAGCCAATAATAAAACACAGGCAATATCACCAAAGTAAGAATTGTAGAAGACACAATTCCTCCGATCACTACGGTCGCCAACGGTTTTTGTACCTCCGATCCGAGACCAGACCCAAACGCCATTGGCATAAATCCAAAAGAAGCGACAAGTGCTGTCATAATTACAGGACGAATCCGGCTCGTAGCTCCTTTTAAAACTGCATCCCTTAAAGATATTTTTTCTTTCTCTCGTATCCTGTGAATCGTATCCAATTTAACAAGTCCGTTTAACACAGATATTCCGGATAACGCGATACATCCCACAAACGCAGAAACACTCAGATCCATTCCTCTCAAAAAAAGGAGCCAAATTCCTCCGGTCAAAGCAAACGGAACACAGAAAAAAACAAGCAGAGCTCTACGAACCGACTTCAGTCCCAGATATAAAACCACGAAAATCATTAAAAATGTAGAAGGAAGAATGACAGATAATTTGTCTTTTGCTTTGGAAAGATTTTCGATTTGCCCACCCCAAAACACAGAATATCCCTGAGGAATATTCATATTAGAAATCTTATCCTTTGCCTCGGAATAAAATCCTTCCAGATCTCTTCCTCGAAGATTTACAGAAACAGCCACAAATCTTCTAGACTTATTCCTGGATATTGTCATGATTTTTTCTTTTTTTTCTATGGAAGCGAGAAGTTTAATCGGAATCATACCTCCGTCTTCTGTCCCAATTCCTATATTCGATATTTCAGATTCGTGATTTCTAAATTCTTCTGAAAGCCATATTTTAATCGGAAATCGAACTTCTTCCTCATAATATCCTCCCAACTCAAATCCGCTCATGGAACTCTCAACAGCACTGTTAAATAAAGGAAGAGATATATTATAATATTTTAATTTAAATGGATCTGGGATTATATCGACCACGGTAGATTTTCTAAGCGCCATAATCGGATCTAGTTCCACTTCTGCGGCTCCGGGAATGTTATGTAAGGTATCTTTTAAGGAATTTTGTAGATCCAAAAGAGTATTCAAATCTTTTCCCAATATTCTTACACTAATATCAGCTCTACTTCCTTCTAAAAGTTCGTTAAACCTAGCCTCCAAAGGTTGACTGAGAGTTAATTCGGATTTTGGAAAACTTTCTTGTACTTTTTTATGAATTCGGTTTAACAGATTTTCCCAATTTTTTTCCCCTAACAAATCGTTCAAAGATTCCTTTTTAAGTATGATAAAAGTATCCGCATTAAAAGTTCCCATCGGATCGTTTGCTACAGAACTGGTTCCGATTCTAGAAAACACGCTCTGAATCTCCGGCATTTGCATCAGTAGTTTTTCCACTTCTTTTTGTTCTTTTAAACTTTCTTCTATACTAATATCTCCTTCCCTTACGATCACCAACATCAAGTCCCCTTCCATCAACTTAGGGAGAAAAACCGTTCCCATTCTAAAATAAATAAACAAAGTAAGTAAGAAAAATAAAATAGAACCGATTATAATCAATTTAGGTTTTTTTAATAAAACGGGAAGATACGTTTCATACAATATTACGATTCTACTTTTTTTAACCTCCTGGTTTACGATACGTTTAGGCGGAGTGATAAAAAAGAACAACAAAGGAGGAAGAAAAAAAACAGCTAAAATCAAACTAAATCCTAGTGCAAAAAGAACTGTCTGAGCCATAGGACGAAACATCTTACCAGGTATTCCGTCTAACGTAAAAATCGGAACATATACGAGCATGATGACTACGATTCCAAAAGACACCGGTTTTAAAACTTCTAACGAAGCGTTCAAAATCGTACGGATTTTTTCTTCCCGACTGAAAATCGCATCTCTTTCAAATCGAGTTAACACGTTCTCCGTAATTACAATCGAAGCATCCACAAGAAGTCCGAAATCGATCGCTCCCAAACTCATCAGATTTGCGGAAATCCCAAAAACTTTCATAAAGATCGCGGTCAAAAGCATAGAACCCGGAATGATCGCCGCGACAATGATCGAAGCTTTTATGTTATAAAGGATAAAAAACAAAGTCAGTATAACTAAAACCGCACCTTCGGAAAGATTTTTGGTCACGGTTAAAATTGTAGAATGAATCAAAAACGATCTTTCGAGTAGTATTCTAACCTGCACGTCCTCTGGGAGTTTTAAAAGTGACACGGCGCGATTTAGATCCGAGTTCACTTGAAAACTGTTTTCTCCTCGCAACATCATCGCGGTTCCTAAAACGATTTCCTTACCTTCCGAACTCGCCCCACCTAATCGTTGTTTACCGTGTTCTTTTACTTCTGCAATATCGGAAACCCGAATAGGAGAACCAGTAAGAGTACGACGAACCGTAACTTCCGATAAAGAGTTTAAACTTTTTTTGATTCCATAAGCTCGGACAATGGCAAGTTTTCCGTCATTCTCTATAAAACCACCTCCAAAACTTTCCCCGATCGTGGACAACTCTCCGATCAACTGATCGATAGTTATTCCCCAAAATTTCATTTTGTTAGGATTTAAATCGATATGAATTTCTTTTTCATATCCTCCGTTGGAATCCACTTCTACAATTCCAGGCACGAGCGCTTTTATCTGAGGACGAACCGTATAATCTTGAACAGTTCTCAAATAAAGCAAACGTTCTTTTTCGGGAAGAGAAGCGAGTTTACTTCCTTGTTTTGCCTCTACGGTATAAAAAAAAATTTCTCCAAGACCTGTGGTATTTGGAACAATTGTAGGTGAGATTCCTTTTGGAAGTTTTTCCTGTGCACTTGAAATTCTTTCCAAAACCATACTTCGGGCTTGATATATGTCCGTTCCTTCTTTGAAAATTAAAGATATATTAGAAAGTCCGAATTTAGATACGGAACGAACATCTATTAGATTGGGCATTCCCATCAGTTCTGTTTCCAGCGGAAACGTAACTACCTTTTCTACCTGCTCTGGATCTAAAGATCCAGTTTTCGCGATCACGATCACTTGAGTGTTTGTAATGTCAGGAACAGCGTCTATCGGCACATCTTTCAAAGTGAAAAAAGAATAGATGAATAAAAAAAATACGGTTCCCGTCGATAGAATCGGATTACTTAAGCTGATATTCAAAAGTCTGGACAGCATGTTGCAAAGTTCCTATAATTTCTTTTTCGTTTGTGATATACAACAAATTGAGCAGAGCTTCCAAATGCGCAATCTGAGCGTCCAAGATCGCATGATGTGTTTCATGAAGTTGGTTTTCCAATTCCAGATAACTGATCATCAATATTCTTCCTTTTTTGAATTCCACATCCGCATAAATCAGATCCTTTTCAATTTCGTCTAACTTAGAAAGATTAAAAAGTTTGAGATTGATTTTGGATTGTTCGTAATCTAAAAAAGCTTGTTTAAATGCGGTCTTGACAAGATTTTCTTGATGACGAAAAATTTCTTGTTTGGACTTTACATTGACCTCCGCAGCAGAAATTTTATTTTGAAACCGATCCCATACTGGAATTCTAAACTTAAAACCGAAATCATAAAATCTGTTGGCGACTCCTGATCTGTCTTCTCCCACTTGGCTGATGATAGAATAATCCGGATATTTTTCCAAACTGGCAAGGTTTAATTCTGTTTTCGCTTTTTCGATTTCACCTTTAGCAGCCATCAAAGTCAGATTTTGAGAAACTGCTTTGTTTAGTAGTTCATTAAAATTGAATTTTACTCCTTCCGTAAAAAATGGAATTCGAAACGAAGGAACGGATTCAAGCATAAGATACAAATTCATTGCTTCATATTGTTTATTTGCATCCAATTCTAGATCGTTGAAATGTTTTCTAAGAGCCAAAATTTTTCTTTGAATGATAAACAAATCAGTTTTTGATTGAGGAGTGATAAACGGTCTAGCACGGATGTAACTTTCTAAGATAGATAATCTTTTAAGACGTTCTTTGACGTGATTTTTTTTTCCGGCAGAAACCAGATAACGATAAGCAAACTTAAGTGCGTTAAATCGAATTGAGTTATTCGCTTCTTGAAGTTGAATCTCCTTAATTTTAGAATCATTATCCACTAAAAGTTGATGTAGTTCTTTTCTACCCGGAAAATACACGGGTTGTTCAAACTGAAGGGCATATTCTGAACCACTTTCATTCGCGGCACTCCTACGACCATAGTCTAAAGTCAAAGAAGGATTCTGTGTTTTTCCCTGCTGTTTACGTTGATAAAAAAGAGATTCCAAGTCCGCATTTAAAGAAAGTAATAAAGGAGAATTTTTTTCGGCCTTATCAAGAATAGTTCGAACGTCCAATTGAGAAGAGTTTTCTGATCGAACAGGGCAAACTAAAATTGCCAAAAAAAATATCGTATTGAACAAAATAGGTAAGTTTAAAAAATCATCTGCAACGTTTTTCATTAAAATCAAAAATAGTTTCAAAAAATAGAATATACTTTTGTAATTTTCAGGAAGATGGTCCCGTTTAATTCGCATAGTCTACCTCAATATTTAAATCGAAAATTTCTGTATCAGAGCAAAACTCTTTCAAATTTTAAGATCGAAAGAACGTTCTATCGATTTCAAAACAGAAAGGATTAAAATATGTGGGACTATAAATTAAATCAAAAGACGAACTGAGTCTAACGTTTGAATTTCGTTTAAGCCAGCTTTGAAAAAATCAGAAATGAATCGGATATCCATCTTGAAAGTAAAAAACGAAAAGTATACGTTTGAGGAATGAATTTGAGGTGGTATAAAAAATTTTAGTAGTTTAAAAAAGTTTGTACCGATTTCCGAAAAAGTAATCGAGCCGGAATCCCAATCGCAACCTGGAGCTTCATCCGAATTCGATTCTTGATGACAAGAAGATTGAAGAGTTTCGATCGTTTCTTTTATTTTAGAATCGAATCCGCAAATTGGCCCACAGCCCAAAGTCAACATAAGAACGGCTAACAATGTACATCCGATCCATGTTTTGAATATAGCTTGGCCCATATCTTATCAACTTAATGTTCATCTGAACTTGTCAACGTAAAATAGGCACGCCTATTGCGCAAAACACATAGAAGAATCGTCGCGACTTTCCGAAAGAAATTGAACTTTAGGTTTTCAAGTCCGATCAATTGTGATCAAACCCTGACGACAATTCAAAATACAAGTTGCAGTATCGCGCTCTGACTCGACTACGCGTTCGCTTTGGGGACCTGCGATCTCGAAACAACTTCTCCATGGGTCGCATTTCAGATCTCTGGCGTGTATAAAAATCTCCCGCCAAAAACAAGGAATAATCTATTCCCACAGATTCAGTTCCCTAAGACAGTTTATGGTTTTCGAAAACTTTTTTGTTATTAAAATTCTATAGTAATTTTTCAAGAGAATCAGAACTTGATATACAAATATAAATCATTTAGAAATCAAAAATACAAATCGTAAGAATTGATTAGAGTTGTTGAAGAATTAATTCTCCATCTTGTTTCTATTTCATGAAATGGTCAATTGAAGCAGTTTTGTTAATCGCCGCTATCGCTATGAAATTTTTCAACAACTCTATTGTATTCTATCTTGATAACCTATATTTTTAAAATGAAAACTCAATGAGTTTCAAACTGATAACGAAAAATATCATAGTCCCTAAAATCTTTATCAATGTCTATATTCAAATCTAAAATTTTACCTTGTTTTAAATCGTATACCCAGCCGTGAAGTTGAAGATCATTACCTCGACTCCAAGCGTTTTGAACAATGGTGGTCATACAAAGATTATAGACCTGTTCTCTAACGTTTAGTTCTACAAGCCTTTCGTGTTTTTCATTTTCATCTAAGATACCGGAAAGTTCCTTTCGATTCATACGATACACTTGTTTGATATGTCGTAACCAAGCGTCGATCAAACCGTGATATTTTCCATCTATCGCAGTTTTTACTCCGCCACAATCGTAGTGACCACAAACAACGATGTGTTTAACTTTCAAAACTTCAACGGAATATTGAAGAACCGACATTAGATTCATGTCTGTATCGATCACTAGATTTGCAATGTTTCTATGAACGAAAAGTTCTCCTGCACTCGTTCCTGTCATCTCATTGACCGAAAGTCTACTATCGGAACAAGAAATAAGAAGATACTGAGGGGTTTGCCCTAATGCAAGATTTTTAAAATAATCCGGATCTTTAGAAAGTTTTTCCTCCACCCAAATCCGGTTATTCTCAAAAAGTTTTTGATAATCTTGTTGAAGGACCAAGTCCAAAGGTTTGTTCTGGATCTTCTCGTAACTGGAAGTAACATCTATAATTTCCAATTTGATATTGCGCGATCTGGCTACGATCTTAAAGTCTTCTATAATTTCCAAAACGTCCGGATCAATGTATTTGGATCTAGAACCATCTATAATCAAATGTGCGTTATCCGGAACCTTATCTAGTTTATATAACATACTAGATTTATTCAAAAAGGAAACGTCTTCAGAAAGATCAATCTTCACTTCTACTCCGTAAGCCATTTCTTTTTTGTTAAATTGGTAAGGATTGAGAATGTTTCTTCTCATAATAAAAAATACGGAAAATAAACAACCAATACCGATTCCCACCAGAATATCTGTAAAAACAATTCCGACTAACGTAGATATAAAAGGAAGAAACTGATCCATTCCTTTTTTATATTGTGTCTGTAAAATTTTATAATCCGTAAGTTTGTAACCTACGACCAAAAGTACCGCGGCCAAAGAAGCCAAAGGAATTTTTGCGATCCAAACAGGAATCAAAATTACAGAAACCAAAATCAATAAACCGTGTAAAAAAGAGGAAAACCGAGTTCTTGCTCCTGCGTGTAAATTCGCGGAACTACGAATGATTACGGAAGTGATCGGTAATCCACCTAAAATCGCCGAACATAAATTTCCGGTTCCTTGAGCGACTAACTCTCTATTTTTAGATACGATTCTTCTTTGTGGATCTATCTTTTCAATCGCATCTAGATTCAACAAGGTCTCCAGACTCATCACAAGACATAACTTAATTGCAATAAAATAGATCGTCTGATTTTTCCATTGGGAAAAATTCGGAGAATAATCATCCAAGAACAGATCCAGAGCCCCGTTCAGCTGAATTGGTTGAATCAAATGTTCCCCGCTCACTACAATACCTAATTCAAAAATCCGAAACATTTCATTTAACAAAACACCTGTTACGATCGCTACCAAGGAACCATGAATTATAAATTTCTCATGTAGTTTGAACTTTTCCCAGATTAAAATTAAAACCAGGGCAACCGTAAACAAAATGATCGCGCCTGGTGTAAAACGGTAAAAAGCGGTTAAAATTTCCGAAAAAGTATTTTCCCGATCTTTCTGAAAAAACCCCATGTCTCCTTCATAATCAATATCGTAACCTATCGCGTGGGGAATCTGTTTTAAAATTAAAACAACTCCAATCGCAGCTAACATACCCTTAACCACTGCAGAAGGAAAAAAATTACTCAGAATTCCAGCTTTCAAAAAACCTAATATAATTTGAAAAATTCCGGCCAAACAAAGAGCTAAAAGAAAATCATTAAAATTTCCTAATGTTTTAATGGAATCAAAAACGATCACGGTCAATCCAGCCGCAGGTCCACTTACGGATAAGGGAGATTTACTGATCAGAGAAATTACAATTCCACCAACGATACCACTGATTAAACCAGAAACGATAGGGGCTCCCGAAGCGAACCCAATTCCTATACAAAGAGGGAGAGAGATTAAAAAGACTACTAAACCAGCAGAAAAATCGTGTCTTAAATTGTCCCAAGAAACACGAGGAAAAGAATATAAGATGTTCATAATATGCTCCTTCGGCTTTAAAGCCAAAAATTTCGAAATTGTTAAATCGAAAAAAAGAGCTTTTCCGGAGGTGGGTTTTCTATTTTCGAAACATATTGAACAAGAATTAACTCGGTTAAATCTCCGTAGTGTGCAATTTCCAAATCATAACCGATCGCAAACTGCTCTTTTTGAGATACAAAATCTTCTGATTTAAATTCTATCGTTTTTTCTTTTTCGGTTTCAGAAGATTGGTTTGTGACGAGAGAAGAATTTTGATCATAAAATTGAGAGTATATAATCGCAGAATAACAAATCAGGATCATTCCTAAAACAGAAAAAAATTTATAAAAAATTCCAAAACCTAAAAATCGATCCAAAAAAATACGTAAGTTCGACATAAGAAAACTTGGGCGAATCCGGCTTGCCATAGGCAGCCGGACCGGGCTCTCAGCTCTGGTCAATAAATTGCATAAAAGAAACATAATACGATATTTCGACTTAAGTTTCAATTTATTGACCTCGCATCTATCCCTTTCGCGTTAAAAAAAGAAAAACTTCCCTGTTTTGAAAAACAAAACCGGAAGAAATTTAAATCATTTAAGCAACTTAAAAGTTTCATACACTTTTCAAATAGAATGCTTTGAAGTTTTCTAAAACTTTACGTTTTTTGAACCTTAAAATAACATTTCTTTTAAATGCAATCGATTTCTCATTAAAAATTTGTCTTATTTTTACGAAAACGTAGAAAGAAATTCAAGTTCGTTTTTAATAAGAATCGATACGATTTTCCACTCAAGAACTATAGAACAGAGTACCAATATGTTGCACTCAAATAGTTCTTTATGGCGAAAATTTCCAATACTCAATTATTAGGCACAAACTACTGATCTTATAAAATTGAGTACAGTTAATTTTATCACAAAACGCTGATTCCATACAAAATATTAGGTACTTTATTATATAGTTATGAATAAGACTTCTTTAATCTTCCATTTTATGCAATCGCATCAAAATATATCAATTCCATCTTTGCTCTATTTTCAATTACCCAAATTTTAGGGTCAGAATTCTCATTATATTCAATAAATTATTTTATAGTTATTTCAAGCATTTTTTAACATTATAATAAACTTTATCTTTTTATAATTCGAATTTCTAATTTTTCGTTTACTGAATCCTTTCTAAAGAGGATAATCATCCAAACAATTCTCCTTAAAAGACATATTACTGATGGAATATATAGAAAAAACAGAAAGAGAAACGGATACGATCACTTCCGCCGAACAAAAAGATCATGTAATCACAAAGTATCTTTTAGATAAGGAACTTGTTTTCAAAATCGATCCATTTGATAGAAAAGCAGTCATTAAAAAAGTTTTAGAAGAAGGTGAGAAAATAATCATACAAGTCTCCAAAGAAGAAGATTTACCAAAAGAAAACTCTTTCATTCTTTATACGATTCTCGCTAAATACATACAATTAGAATGTATTCTTCTTCAAAAATTGGAAAATTCACTTTTTATAATCAAAGTAGAAAAACTTGCCATCGCGAGAAAAAACAGAGAAACTCAAAGATTTCAAGTTGAATCGGATACAATGTATGTAACTAATGTAGTCTCTTCCAAAACAGTAATCGAAGCAAATATGTTCAATATTCCTACTTTAGTTAAAGTAAACTTCGAAGACTTTAAAAATCGGCTCAAACAAAAAACAAACGATACCGTAAACATAGATACGTTCGGGCCTGGTTTGAATCATAAATTCGAAATCGTCAAAAAAACGCTTAAATACCTTCTTTTAGAAAACACTCAAGATCCAAACTCTTATAAAAATAACTCTCCGGGAAGAATCCACTACGAAAAGGAAATAGACGACGATCTAGATTCCTGTATTCAAGAATACAAAGATCAACAAATTATTTCCGAATTGATTGTTCCAATCGTTTATATAAATCACTCGGAAGAACAGATTCCAATTGGTTATTTTTCTATACAGAGCAAGGAACAATCTTTTACCGAAAAGGACATACAAGAATTTCAAACTTTAGCAAATGATATGATAGAAAGAATTAAAGAATCGAACACGATCAAAACTTCTGAACATTTTTCAATCCTTGAAATTTCGAAAGGCGGGATCAGGGTTAAGATCGAAAATCCACATTTAATCGAAACACTACCCAAACAAAACGATTTTGTATTCGACATCTTTTTTAAAATGCAGGCTCCGTTTACGGTTCACGGTATAATTCGTTGGTTAACACTGGACGAAAACGGCCATCTCATTTTAGGAATAGAACTCGCAGGGAAATCCGATTTGCCGGGAGAAAGAGCCCGTTTTGAATCGAACATAGAACTTCTGGCTTCCAATTAATTTATATAACTTGGATAACCTCCGTAAAAAAGCTGAGATGGAAACTATTACAATTTTAGACATAGATCTGTAAAATTCAGATTTATAAGAGTTACTACATTTCGTTTTTTGCATAAAGATTAATTTTCATAAAATAAACTTCTTATATCAAACACACGTTAATATTATTTCAAGAAAATGAATCATATAACGTGAACTGGATATAGAAAATCAGAATATACTTTTTTAAATGAAAGTTCTTACAGGTTCGTTTACAAAAATGAATTAAAAAAATTTAATATTTATTTTGGTAAGGATCCAAATATTGATGATCCTTTCTCCAAGGACGTAGTCCATGAAACTCGACCCCAGCGGCTTGTTTTGCGTTTAGGACAATTTCTTTTCCGCGATGCCGTATAACACATTTTGCACTTCCTATATCACTTTGTTCTACGTATCTAGGACTTCCATCCGGATCTCTGTAAATATAACCCGCAATTTGATCCTTGTCCATTTCACTTTCCACTAATATTTCATAATCGTCTAAACGAGTTTGAAAACGTAGTTTCGGATATTCTACCTTTGTAGTACTTCTCAAAGAACGAAAGATAGAATGTTGATGAATAGGAACTCCCCCTTTTAGAAGTGTAACAAAGGTCAAACTAGGAGTAAACTGTTGAGGTCGAACCGTTACAATTTCCATAGACCAATTGTCTGGATCATCGTCAAACTTAGGAACAAAAGTCCAAAACAATTCAGATACTCGATTGGTTCCCCAAATATGGTTAAAATGTCCATTCGCATTTTGGAATGTAAATTTACGATTCGCAAGTTGAATCCAACCTGCAACTTCCGTAAAAGGTGAAGAAACGATACTTCTTGTTTTTGGAATCGGAGTTTTTTCTAACCAACGTGGTAAGTGTGTGGCAGGTTCCAATTGATGTCTAAATTCCAAATCCCAAGCCAAATTTTCCGATTGTGAGGTTTGGACTTTTCCGTTCATATGATCCGGTCCCACCGAAGCTTCAGGAAATTCGATCGAATTTTCTCCAATTGAAACGTCTTCGTAAGGAAAAGACTGTGCAACGGTTCGATGATTTTTTGGATTTTTACGATCGAACAAAGAAACCCAAACCGCCCCCGTAGAATACAAATCACGGTTGTTTCTAGGATTGAGAGTAGAATATCTTATCCAAAAAGCCTGGTCATTTTCAGGAATCAATATGGCAGCAAACCAAATTTCAAATCTAGGTTTTACATAACTCGCCGCGAATTTAGAAATAAAACTTTCTCTTAAGTTCATCTTTTATTAATATTTGGGCGAGCTTTTTAAATTAAAAATTCCTAAACCCTACCCTTTCTCCTTTCCTTCAGGTATTCAATCACAGCTGGCATCACAGAAATAAGAATAATCGCAAATATTACAATTTTAAAATTTCTTTTTACGAAATCCAGGTTTCCGAAATAATACCCTCCGAGAATAAAAATTGTGATCCATAGAATTCCACCCATCACATTATATGCAATAAATTTAACATAAGTCATGGTTCCAATTCCGGCCACAAAAGGAGCAAAAGTGCGTATAATCGGTATAAATCTGGCGATAATGATCGTCTTTCCACCATAAACCTCATAAAACCGGTGCGCTTTTTGGAGATGTTCTTTTTTGATCAAGGGTATTTTTTCTTTTTCTAATATTTTTTCTCCTATAAAATTTCCCACCGAATAGTTCACAGTATCCCCTAATATAGCTGCAATAATAAGAAGAACTAATGTACTTCCGAGATCCAGAGAACCTCTAGCGATAAAAGCCCCGACGGCAAAAAGCAAAGAATCTCCTGGAAGAAAAGGAGTTACGATCAAGCCAGTTTCGGCAAAAATGATCAAGAATAGTATAACGTATGTTCCATTTTGATACGTCTGTATGATCGTATCCAAATGCGTTTCCAGGTTTAAAAAGAAATCGAGTAAAAACTTAAAAATTTCCAAATTGCCTCCCTACTTGCGAGTCGTATTGTAGATTGTATTTAGAGCCTATCCCAAAAACTGGAAGGAAAATCTTCTGTAAGTTTGTAACAAAATGTGGCAGTTCCCACAGATTACGTCACTTAAAGCAATTTACAAGTTTTGATTGTAACTTTCGTTTCTAAACTCTTATGTGAGTTCCCACATCTTTTAGAATTTAGGCAGGTTCTTAGGATAAAATTTATTGAGGATCGAGTAAGTCAAACGTGTAAAACACTAAAATAACAGATGTTCACTTCCCGAATGATAACGAAAAATTTTAGTTGGATAATTTAGTCGAATTGAATGCGAAGAAATCCCTTTTCGATCCGGTTTAATTCTCGCGTCAAATTCAATTTCATCACCCGGTTTGAGATTCATAGATCTGAATTTTCTAGATAAATAAAACAATTGAGATTGAATCACCGATTTTCCAGAAATCAATAAACGAATATCATACAATAGAATTTTAGATTGTTCCTGGTTTTTATGGTGTAGAACGGATTCTACCGTAGCACGAAATCGAGTTCTTTTATAAGGAAGTATTCGAATTGAGTCTTGAACCATCATTCTATTATACCATTTTTTCAAAATTTAAATTTCTAAAAACTTGATAGTGTTGTTTTATAAGCCGCGCTTTTTATCTTTTTGCTTTTGCAAGAACGTGTCCACCATTCTAGAGAAAAATCGCTACTCTTCAAAATGAAGCTCTTACACCAAACCGAATAGAACGTGGAGAAGCGGGTCTGGTATGTATATCATTGTATCCGCCTTCGTCCGGGCCTTCTGGCTCTGATTTTAATCTTGACGCATAATAATAATCTATATCACTTACTTTTGCATTTTGAATATTCATTATTTCGAATACAATACTCCATACATCGTTGAACTTTTTTCCTATTTGAAAATTGAATAAAGTCGTAGGAGGAGATCTGACGCTATTGTCTTCTATCAAAGCCCTGGGACCAAAATATCTACCTCGGATCGAACCAAAAAAACCGTTTGTTTCTTTGAGAGTAATTCCACCGGAATAAACGTGTTCAATGGAACCTGGAATAAAATTTCCTGTGCTTTCGTCCCCTCTAAATCTAGATCTGGAAATCGACACTTCCGAATCCAAAATTAAACCCTTTATCGGTTCAAAATAATTGGACCATTCTACTCCCCTTCGAGTACTGGATCTACTGGCTACGGTCGAAGCCGAATCTCCTTCAAATATGAGTTCGGAATCTAAATCTAACTGCCATAGACTCAACACAGTTTTCCAATTTTCAAAAACCATACTTCTAACTCCAAATTCTCCTCCATACGATCTTACTATCGGAGTGAAAGTATTTTCTTTATTGGTAAGTCCTCTTGCATCGTTTGTGTGAAATCCTCTACCTGCGTTTAAATAAATTTCTGTATTTAACCAAGGACCAAAAACAATTCCTCCTTTTGGATTAGCGGTTGAAAAACGTTTTCGATCGTTTAACTCCGAATTACGATCATCTACATGAAATTGAAATTGATCTCCACGAAGCCCAATAATAGTTCTTATTTTAGAACTCCAGTGTATTTTACTTTCATAATATACTGATATATTCGTTTCGATAATTTGATTAGATCGAACTATATCCAACTCAGCCCTTTTTTCGGTATGGTAGAGCGCATTCCTGATAAAATCTCTTCGCATCTGAAATCCGAATAAATTTTCAAATTTAATTTCATCCCATACGGATCGTATTTTATAACTAGATTTAAGACCGGACACTGTTCTTCTATCTGTTTGCTCAATTTGATCCCCACGTATCGGATCATCAAGATAGTAGGTTGTATTTGAAAATAAGGAAAGATCGTTATATAAACCGTAAATTAAAATTTTTGCATGTGTATTTTTGTCGGTATGCTGCGCCTCACCCGAAATCGAAGCTCGATTTGTAAAACCCCCGTCGGTAGGATCAACTGTATCAAACCTTCTAAGTTCATGGCCTATCGCTCTTTTAGGAATTTGGTGAGTTGTATGCCAATTTCCTCTATAACCCATTGCTAATATACGATAACCATTCTGTTCATCTCCTCCGCTGTAACTAACAACCCCGTTGACTTTTTTATAATTTTCTTTAACGGTCCAAGGGCCGTCATAATGCGAAGTTTCCAAAGCATACAACAGACTACCGCGACCAATCTTGTAGGATTTTGCAACGAGCGCCCTTGCATATCCTAAGGTCCCACCTTCTAAAGAAACGATTCCTTTTTGAAGAGAACGAAAGTAGGATACGTTCATAGAACCGGCTGAAGAAAAATTCCCCTCCTCTGCAGAATAAACTCCTTTTTTAAATTTAATCTCTTCAATCAGTTCGGGAATGAGAAAGCTGAGGTCTGTGTATCCTTGTCCATGTCCGTGAGAAGGATTGTTGATCGGAATCCCGTTCACATGAGAAGCGAAATCGGTTCCATGATCTAAGTTAAAACCGCGCAAAAAATATTGATTTCCCTTTCCCGATCCGCTGTGTTGAGTAGCAATCATTCCGGGAACAAATTCTGCAATTTCCCCCGTTCTAGAAATTGGCCTGGATCGAATTTGTTCAGATCGAACCGTATCTTCGCTAGCCGAGTTTAAATTTGTAAAATCCGCTTTTCCGGTAACAACAATTTCTTTCTTTTTTGTTTCTTCTTTTTCTGTGTTTGGTTCCTGAGCCATTATAACATTAGAAATAAATAATATACTAATTATCTTTAAAATCCATTTTGGAGTTATTTTTAAAACTCCAAAGAAATCTACAAACCTTGGAAATATTTTTAATAAAATGCAGTAGTTCCCGCAAGTTATGTCTCTTAGGGCAGAATCTCCGAATTTAAACGATTTTTCTGTGGCTAAATTTCGGTATGAGTTCCCACACCACAAGTTTCTAAAATAAGTTCTTAAATTTCTAAATAAACTTTTATTTACAAAGACGACCAAACTCCCCAAGATACGCATCTTTTGAAAAAGAAAAACTTTTTGAAACGATTTTGTTTTCAAGAACCCGTTCCAAAACCGACTTGATTTTATTATATTTAAGTTTGTTTTTTTACACTTTTGAAATTCTGAGATAAGTTCTAATAACGTTTCAAACGATCTCACCCAAAATAAAACCAAATATATTTTTTTAGACAAGAAATCAAAAACCAGAAATCGAAAGCAAAAATCTTTTAAAAATAATATTAATATTTTATAAATTAATTTCATTCTTAAAATCAAATATAAATGTATTTAAGAATGAACTTGAAAACTACGCTGAAAGAACCAATATGTTCCTAAAGTCGCAAGTAGAAACAATAAAGATAAAATAACACGTTCTTTGAATTTAGGTTTGATTTTTCGAAACAAACACCAAATCATTCCAAGAACAAGACTGATTAAAATCAACTGACCTATTTCCACACCTAAGTTAAACCCAAGAAGTGGAATTAATAAATGATCCCGATCTAGACCAGTCTCGAGTAAAAATCCTGCAAACCCAAAACCGTGAACCATCCCAAAAGCAAGAGTAGTAATTCCCAAATACAAACCTTTTGATTTCGAATCCGTTATATACCGATTGAAAGACAAATAACAAAAAGTGAAAAAGGACATTCCTATATATGCAAATAAAATGTGAGTTTCTCGGATCTGTAAACTCCAAACGATCCAACCTACTATCAAAGGAACAGAAGCGACCCAAAAAGAAATTTGATTCCGGCTTTTTTCCACACCTAACACTGATTTAGCGGCAACAATTAAAATTGTAAGTCCAATAAATGCTTCTATACCCGAGGTATCTGGTTTGATTTTATTTAACGTTGCGATTGAAAGAGTAAAACTATGACCCAAGGTAAAACCTGTAATCGAAAGTAAAACTTCCTTCCAATGTTTAGAAGCTAAAAGAACTGCTAATAAAAATACGATGTGATCAATTCCAGTCCCAATGTGTTCAATCCCTGCAAATACAAACCCAAAAAAACCAGAAGACTGAGAAGCAGATTCTTTTTTAAAACTCCACTCGGTTCTTTTAGATTGAAATAAATTTTCAGAGATATTCCCGTCTTCGAAACTCAATCTGGAATAATGAAGATGAGAAGGAGCATAAAATCCAGTATAAATCATAAAATCCGGAGGTGAATTTTCACATTGGAAAATCATTTCCAGTCGTATAAAAGCCGAATTGGACTTTAAAGGACGAATCGGTGTGGAAAGAAAACATTCCTTATTTTCAGAACGAACTACAATATGAGGCCGAATATAAGAAGCGAAATGATCTGATAAGTCTCCAGTTTCTCCTTCTAAAAAGGGAACTCGAGTAACTTCCCGAATCGGAATCGTTATTACACCGCTAAGAATATTTTTATCTATCTTCCAAACCGAAAAAGACTCACTCCTATTGTGAGAAAAAATTTCATTTGAAAAAAATAATATAATAATAAAATAAATTATTTTCTTCATATTTTATTACTCTGAACTAGGTAGGCTTTTTTTATTTTAGATTTTGCCTTTAACTTGTCTAAATATTCTCTTAAAGTCCTGTCACCCTTTTCCTGAATGTAAGACGCTTCCACTTCTTTCTTTACGGAATCAAAATCAGGCGTAGAACCTGGCTCCAAAACAAATACCTTGACTACAAAAAATTTTTCTCCCGATTTTATCGGATCAGATACTTCTCCGGATTTTAAATTTCCCAAAGCCAAAACCACATCCGGACCTAAATAATCCAAAAGTTTACGCAAAGGTAATAATGTATTTGGAATATAATATACATTAGGTGCCATTGTTCGTCCGGCTTCTCTGAGTTCTTTTGAAATCCGAGTGGCGGAAACTTCATCTGATTGTTGATAAACCATCACTTGATAACGAGACGTTTTTAAAAATTTATCTCGGTTTAATAAAAAATAAGACCTAAGTTCTAAAACGTTCGGTTTTTCAGAAACATTTTCCGAAATGATGGATTGAATGACAGCTCTCACGATAGAAGCCCTGATCAAACGATCTTCTCTTGCAAAACCTAACTCCAATCCCCTTTGTACCAATAATTCCTCTTCTATCAGTCGCTCCAATACGTTGGCGCGAGCTTCTTCCGTAATCGGATTTTTGCTATCGGAAGAAAGAGCAGTTAACGTTCTAAAATATTCATCTTTTTTAATATAATTTCCGTTTACTTCCGCAACCGTATCGGAAAGTAAAATTTCCCTTTCTGGAAACAATAAACCGATAAGAGCGAGTAAAAAGCCGAACAATGCCCCAGCGCCTAAAAAATACTTAGGCCCTATAACTATATTTTTCCCAAAAAACATTTTACTAAATTTCCCAAAGTTAGAACTCGACAATCATAGTTGTCAGAATCTAGCCGATTTAGAACAAATTCATTTTTGTTTCGGCTGAGTTAGATAAATTGGAGAAGACCAAGCCCGCTCTTCTACGTCCGCCAAACAATCGTCATTCGGATCGGTGCGATAATCTCCGTAACAAGGTTTCACTTTGATACAACGTCCTTGTTCGTCGTATTCACAACGTAGTTGCCCTCCGTTTACCGCTGGAGAAACTTCTTCAATTGCCCTAACGTAATAAACCGCGTCCCTTCCCAAATCGGAATAAGTTGTGTCTTGAAATTCAACTTCACAACCGGATGGATCGGGTTTACAACGAAACGTTTTCCAAGGATCTTGAATCAATTTGGAAACGGACTCGTTCGAAGAAATTTGAGGAAGGATTCTAACCACTTCGATTCTAGTAATTTTTTTTCTTTCCGAAGAAGGATGATAACATTCTCCTTTACAAAGTCTTTGTAGACGTTCGGCTCCAATTCCAGAAACACTTTTATCTGGACAACCTGGCTTTTGTTTAAATGCTCCTACAGCGCGCACTTTGAAAGTTGGATTTTGAGAAAAAGAAATCTCTGAACCCATAGGTGCTACAATTTCTGATTTTTCTCCCAGAGAATTTTTCAAATCAAACCAAAGTAAAATTCTATCTCCAGAAGTTGCATAGACTTCTTTTCGATTTAGAGAATCCCAGACCGAATCTCTATCCCTACCTTTAGAATGAACTGCAACCAAACCTCCGGTAAAAAAGAAAGAGGCCTGTCTTTCGTTATCCATGATTTCAAAAGGTCCCAGACCTTTAGGACTAAAAGGTATTGATTTAGAGACGGGTTTTTTTCTATTTTTTGCAGGCTCCATCATACCAAATGCGTTTGGTTTTTCTGGACCAGACGCTTCCGTCAGCCCCTTTCTCCAATATTCTTTATAACCGTTACCCGCTCTCGCAGTATGTGAATCGCTGGAACCTATAAAACCGAAACGAAAATTTCTGGGTTTATGAGGATTATCAAAATTAGTAATTGCTAATGCATATTGAACCGAATTACCCGGCCTATAATTGAACGCAGGTAAAAAACAATCTGGACATTGTCCTGAGTTTCCCCAATCATCTAGATCGGCTCCGGGAACAGTATTAAATCCGGACACACCTGCAATTGCGTGATTTTCTCTTGCGATAGATGCTTTCTCATCACATTCTTTTGCAGAATCACCTTCTTTTAAACATCTTGCTCGAATGATTTCTCCCGCTCTCCAACAAGAAGGTTCAAAACCTAAAGAAGGTTCGTTACAAACTGGTTTGCCATTTCGATCAATACTTACTTCTTGCCAAGGACGATATTCCTCAGAGTTGCCATGTCCTGAATAGATTTCGACTAACTTTTGTACGTCTTCGTTATGATCCTTTCCTTTTAATTGTTTATCATAAGTAATTCCGGGTGGTGTATAAAATCCCCAAGTATTACCATGAGGAATTACTAATGTAGGTATATTCCATTGTTGTAATTTTTCAAAAAGTTCGGCGGGAGTCGCGGCCCATTCGGTACAATCCTTTGGAAGTTCTTTAACATGAACTCCTGAAGGACAATGTTTATAAGAAAGACGATCTGTGACAAAATCCGCAAAATCGTAATATGCCTGTCTATTTCCTCCAGGCGCGACGATTTTTAAAATATTTCTCATCAAAAAAGGAGGACCCGAAAAAAGTTCTGTATAAGGACCAGAAGCCGCGACAGTTCTTGCAGGTACCTTATCCTCGTCAGTGTCTTTAAAGATTACGTTTCTATGTCCGTAATGACTTTCTACAGTGGTTCCCATTTGGGTCCATTCCCAGCCTAAGAAAGAAACCATATCCGGATTTTTAGGATCTCCTGCACTAGCATTACATTGGCGAATTAGATCTTTTTCTTCCTGCCATTGTTTTGGTGTTAAACCTTCTGCGTGATCGTTGATAGACCAAAAATCCAAAGCGGAACAATATCTTGCATAGTCACAAGCGTCTTTAGGTGGATGAGCGCCTTCTCCGTTGAGCATGGGTAAGCTAATTGCATAAGCGTCCATGGAGTATGTAGTATGTACGTGCAAATCTCCAAATAAGATTTGTTTCGATTGTGTCTGAGTCTGATTTTCTAAAACGACATCGGGATTTTTAGATTTTGGGGAAGAAGGATTACTAAACCAACCTTCGTTCCAAGTATTAACCGTA
Source organism: Leptospira interrogans (assembly GCF_900156205.1). Lineage (GTDB taxonomy): Bacteria > Spirochaetota > Leptospiria > Leptospirales > Leptospiraceae > Leptospira > Leptospira interrogans. Next base: position 55,384 of record NZ_FTNA01000009.1, on the reverse strand, counting down.
AAAATAAGTACAATCCCAATCAAAAATACCAACTTCAGAAAATTTTTTTTTCTCATTTCATTCTCCATTTCTTCGCCTGGGATGGTTTTGACAATATCAAGACCCAGAAATCAGGGACAGACTGGAAAAGTAGGGATAAAAAAGCAAATAATTTCTATTATAACATACAAAAATATCAACATATAAGAAATATATATTGATAAACGGAAGGCATTTTCAACTATGGATTGTATTATTTGTTATAATGGATAAAAATTATTCCTATTTGAAATTGGGTCTCTACAAAAGATTCTCCACCGACAAACGAAGAAAATATCCGTTTTTTAAAGAGATCTTATGAGAATTCTATTCAATCGAATCCAAAAAAGCACACTTCCAATCTTTATCGGTCTGGGAGTTTTTATTTCTTTTCCATCCCTCTGGGCAGTTGCAAGTAACAGTAGAAATGCGATTAACGCAAGATACGAAGGTATGGCCGGCGTTAACTTTGCGTTAGGCGGCTCTCCTATGGACGTTGCACTCAATCCCGCAAATTTATATTTAATGAAAGGAAAAAAAATAGAATTCGGCTTAGGAATGTCGCACGCCCAAATAAGACTGAAGGATCAGTTTTTAGATTCGGACCCAAGTTTAAATTATACGAATTCCAAATCTAGAACCGGAGCAGGTGCAGCTCCATACATGGCAGTTAAACTTCCAGTAACGGATACGATCGACTATGGATTTGCGGCGTATGTGTTCGGAGTTGTAAATGGGGCCGCGGAAAAAATCAACCGTAATACACCTACAGGAGAAACCGTAAATCAATGGGCGGGTTTACCTGGTATTTTTGGAGATGGTAAAAGAATCCAAGAGACTACCGAAAATCAGGGAATTTTTATTAAGGCTGTAAATGGTTTATCTATTAAGTTTGGAAATCTTTCTTTAGGCGCTAGTTTAGAATTAAACTATGGTGCTCAAAATCGCAATATAAGATATTACGACGCCTTTGGAATTCGGGAAATTCCTGGACAGGGATTTCATTACGAAAGCAGAAAGAACGCTCTTGCATTGAGCGGAATTATAGGTTCCAATTATACGGTTACAGATTGGTTCAGAATTGCATACGTATATCAATCGAGCGCGAACTTTCCGTTTGATGGTAGTTATACGATCGGGGTCAATGATCCTACCTATTATCGATCTACAGGAGTTTCCTATAATTTCCGTTCGCCGGAGAAACACGGTCTTGGATTTGCAGTTGGTCCAGAAAATCTAAAAGTAGCGATCGACTTTCTTTACATAAATTATGGTTCCTACTTAAAAAACGCCCGACAAAATTTAGAAGATCCTTGGTATCCTAATCCTCAAGGACGAAGTTCAGAAACAATTGCACATTTGAATTATCGAAATCAATGGGCGGTGTTAATCGGACTCGAACATAAAATTACAAAAGAATGGACCTATCGTTTCGGATATAGTTACAATTCTCCGATTGTTTCCAGTAACGCTTTAAACGGAGCACAAGGGATCTTATTAACTCTCAACCACGTAATTGCAGGAGGATTTAGTTATTCTTCCGGACCTTGGAGTTTTGACTTTGGAGCAAGTTGTTTTATTCCCGGAAGACAAATCGAAGGTGGTAAAGATACAGACTGGGCAATAAGTCACGGAATTTTTGGTCCGAACAACCAAAACAATATCGTAGGATATTCTTACAGTGCCCAAGCGCTTCATTCGATTGGAATCAATTTTGGTGTAACTCGTTCTTTTGATTAGTCGCGAGAGTTTTTACATCTTTTTCGATGAACTACAACTTTGTGTTAGTTCCCACAAGTTCCGAGTTTTTATTGTAAAATCTCGGGCTTGCGGTAGTTCCCACAAAACCGTCTCCTACAAGAATGATTTGTAAATTTTTGAACCGTTTTTTGTATAAAGAAACCAGCAAAAATTCCTACATTTTAAGTTTTACTAATCTCTATAAGATTAAGTATCGTAAAACGCTGTTTCAGCACAAAACATTAGAACTTTATGATATAACTCTGAGTAGGAAGACAAAAGGATACTTTTAAAAATCTAAAAAGAATCATCATCCAAACAAATTTCCGCATAAGATCTTCGTTTTGTAGCCTTCACAAAAATTTATTTTATAAATTCCTTTTCATTTTAAATTCATGTAAGAACTATTACATCTTTCGCACAAATCAAAAGAACGTTCTTAAATATATTATATTTTTAGAATATACTATTCTAAGGAAAATCAGCAAAGGACAAAAAATATTACTCCTTCTATACAAACGACCAAAAACTATATTAGAGTTGTTGAAAAATTCCATAGCAACAATTAACAAAACGCTTCAATCGACCGTTTCCATACAACGAAAACCCATAGAGAATTAATTTTTCAACAATTCTATTATGTGGATTTACACAAGTATACATATTTTATGTCGAAATAAATTTATATGCGTAATTCAGAATGTAATTTAAAAAATTAGATTCTAGAATTTAAATTATATGAATTACTAAGAAATTATTTTCCACATACCGCTTATACTCTACGACCTTACCACAGACCTAATATAACGTGAAAGGGATTGATACGAGGGAAACTCAGCAGAACACTCGAAGTAATTCAAGACGACATGGTGTATTATATTTCTTTTATACAATTTATTAACCAGAGCTGAGAGTCCGGTCCGGACTGTCTGTGGTAGCCGGATTCACCCAGATTTTTTTACGTCGAACTCACATTAATATACGTGGCTCACCAATCGATCGGAAAGTAATCTTTTAAAAATTTGCCGCACCAATGTTTACCAGTAAGAATTCCGTCAAAAATAGGATCACAAACTCTTGCGGCTCCGTCCACTATATCTAACGGAGGTTGAAAATCATGAAGGTCTTGTTTTTTTTGGGACAATTCTACAGGATCCTCGTCGGTTACCCAACCAGTATCTACTGCATTCATATAAATCCCGTCTTTTGCAAAATCACTCGCTGAGGTATGTGTAAGCATATTCAAAGCGGCTTTTGCCATATTAGTATGAGGATGTCTGTCTTCTTTTTTAAAACGATGGAATTTTCCTTCCATCGCAGAGACGTTTACGATATGTTTTTGACCCGTATTTTCCCTTCGCATAACAGATACGAGACGATTACAAAGAACAAAAGGAGCAACAGAATTTACAAGTTGGACTTCTAACATTTCAGAAGTCTGAATTTCTCCTAATTTCAGCCTCCAGCTGTTTGTTTTTCTAAGATCAATCTGTTGTAAGTCCGCGTCCATTTGACCTTCTGGAAAAACAGTTTCTAACTCAAAAGAATTATCGTGTGAATAGGGAATTTGAGAAAGTTGCGCGGAAGAACGGATTCCAACTCCTGGAATTTTTCCATTCCAACTTACGGGAAGAGCCGTTTCGTTGGCAAGATTCGCCCCGCCAAAAGATTCAAGCTTATCTTTACAATCCTTATGAAGTTTTAAAAGTTGAGAGGTTTCTTTTGGTATATCATGGAAATCTAATGATTCCAATTTCATCAAATGAGAATAAAATCCGGGAGGTCTCCGAACCGTCTGAGCCGCGTTATTAATAATAATGTCTAAACGATCTACGGTTTGTTCTATATAACTCGCAAAAAGTTCCACACTTGGAGTATGCCTTAGATCCAAACCAAAAATTTGAAGACGATCGGACCAGTCTGAAAAATCGTCTTCTTTAGAAAAACGTAATGCTGCGTCCACCGGAAAACGAGTAGTGGCGATTACTGTCGCTCCCGCTCTTAAAAGCATTAGAGTTGACTGATAACCTATCTTCAATCTGGAACCAGTAATCAAAGCGACCTGTCCGTGTAAGGACGCAGTTTGAAATCTTTTTTTATAATTCAGCTCCCCACATTCCGGACACATAGAATCGTAAAAAAAATGAAGACGAGTATATTCCTTTTTACATACATAACAATTACGTGGAGAAGAAAGTTTAGGCGCATTTTCGTTTTTCCAAATATCGGTTTGATCCGAGATTTGAAGAGGAGCTTTAAATACTGGAGTCGTTCGAGCCAATCGAATTCCGGTCGCGGCCCTCGCCTGCCTTTCTTGAATGACAATTTCTTTTCTTCTCGAATGTTTAATTGTTTTATTTCGAATTCTAATTTCGTTTCGATCGGGACGGGAAATTTTTCCGGCAACGATCATCAAAGCGATCCGTTCCTTTTCGGGAAGAGAAGTAAGTAATTGGGGATTTATGGTTAAAATTTCTAAAACTCGAATGCAATTTTTAATTTCTTCAAGAGAAATTTTATTTTCTTTTCGCGGCTCGTTCATATCAATCGTCTCGTTAAAAATACAAACTGAAATCAAAAACAGTTTAAACTTCGTTTAAATTATTTCATAAAAATCAATTCCTAAACAACTTGTATTTCCAAGCTTGGAAATGCAAAAACTATATCTATATTCTACAATCAATTTTAAAAAGATGATTTTTTATTAACTTGAGCTAGATTTAAATAGGTTAGAAAAAGTAGTAACTGATATTCGTAGGAAGTCTTAGAAATTGTAATTTCGAAGTAATTCTCACAAGATAGATTTAATTTATATAGGTTCTCACATTTTTTAAACTAAAAATGTAACAGTAAAAAATCTGTATTTTTTAACAAAATAATAGAGTTGTTGAAAAATTCCATAGCAACAATTAACAAAAGTGCCTCATCGCCTATTTCAATCAAACAGAAACGGATAGGAAATTAATTTCTCAACAATTTTATTGTTCTTCCCTTTCCAAATCTAAAAGACAGAGTTTTCGTAACTTCTTGCAGAAAACCAAATTGCTTCCAGATATCACCATTTAATTTGCAAATAGTTTTCCATACGTCAAAATAGAGTACACAAAATTTTTTCCAGAAACTAAATAAATAATTAAAATATTATAATATATTTATTTTTAATTTTTCTCAAAAACCTACCTCTTAAATCAAGAAAATTTTGGAATTTTAAATCTTACATTTAAAATGTATCTGAAAACTTTGATTTTTATATAAAAATTCTGAGTTGAAAGGTTAGACGTCTTTTAAAATAGTTCCTTATTTGTTTTTTAGTGTATTCTCAAAACCAATTCATATTGCTTATTTTAAAGCCAAAACAAAAAGTTTTTGAGAGCAACTTTAATTACTATTCCAAATACAAATGATATGCGAGCGTCGAAAGTAAAAATGAAAGACATTATCCATTGGTTATCCACTCACGAATCCAGAGCCTTAGAGGCCAAAGAACTGATAGAAATTTTAAGTCGTAAAATGATGGAGGCCGGAATTCCGATCTGGAGATTTTTTACGAGTATCCCCACCATGCACCCAGAAGTGATGGTGAGATCGATCATTTGGACAAGAGGAGAAGAAACTCAAATCGTATTCATTCCACACGATGGCTTACAACAACCGCAATATAAAGATAGTCCGATCTATCTCATCCGGGAAAAACAAATCGATTTTATTCGTTGTAAATTGACCGGCCCAGAAGCAGATCTTTCTTACCCGATCTGTATCGACTTACACGAAAAAGGTGGAACGGATTATTGTATCTTCGCTTCCGTTTTTGGAAATAATACACGAAGTGCCATTTCTTGGAGCACGGACACGCCTGGCGGTTTTACGGATGAACAAATTGATTGTTTAAATTCGATTCGAAGTATTTTGTCTTTACGTTTAGATTTAGAATCCAGAAAATTTTCAATCAATGAACTTTTAGAAGTTTATTTAGGTCCTAACGCTTCTAAAAGAGTCTTATCTGGAGAATTTAGAAGAGGCACAGGAGAAACAATCTACGCGGCAATTCTTTGCGCAGATTTACGAGACTTCTCATTTTTAAGCGAAAATAATCCTCCAAAAAGAATCGTGGAAATTTTAGACAATTACTTTGAACTAACCGCACAACCTATTCAAGAAGAAAAAGGAGAAATTTTAAAATTTATAGGAGACGCGATTCTTGCAATTTTTCCTGCAGAAGTAGATTCGTATAAGGCATGTTTGGCGGCACTCAATGCGGCTCAAAAGATTAAGAATTCCGTAATACGATGGAACGAAGAACATCCGGATTTACAAATTTATCTGGGTATGGCGCTGAACGTTGGAGACGTAGTTTATGGTAACGTAGGTGCAAAAGATAGACTTGATTTTACCGTAATCGGAAACGCGGTCAATCAGGCTTTTCGAGTCGAGTCTTTGTGTAAAGATTTAGGAAAAAATATTCTTGCCACCGAAGAATTTATCCTGAAAGCAGGGAAAGAACTTTTCGAATTTGTAGGAGCTAAACGTCTCAAAGGAATCAGCGGGGAAAGAAATATTTATTCTCCTTTAAGTCAAGAACCTGACCCAAACCCTAGAAATGTAAAGTCATGATATATCTTTTTTATTCTTCCGTTTTTAATCGCAGGTTGCAATCCAAAGTTCCCGCCAAATGCTGAATTGCTCAAAGAATTTCGGCTTGATACCTAATGCCATTGAATCCTTCCTCCAAAATACGAAACATGAAGTAAGTTATAACGCAGATTACTATGAAAATTCTTTCTATATATCCTTATGAAAGCAATCCATTCAAAAAATCAAATATACAAAGTTTATAAGAGAGATATACACTATAACAACCAATTTTTACCGATCTTGTAGACAAATCATAGAGTTTCTTTAAAGTAAAATTAAGTCTTATGGTAAGCGTAAATTACAGTGTGTCCCAAAACCTGCGGAACGACTCGAGATGTTGAGTTTCTTTTGGGACAGGTTCTTATGAGATTTTTGGAAATTCCAATGATTCACTCAAAATACTTTTAATTTTGCCAGCGTCCGCAATATCCCAAATTCGATCCAGGATCAGAACTTCGTCGCGATTATGTAATATACAATAAATAGAATATAATTCTTTAAAAGAATCTCCTGAAGTAGAATCTTCCGCTGTTATAATTATTTTCTCAATGTCTTGTTTGCGTATTTTTTTTCTCCATTGTGTTGGAATCGGAAACGAGTATACGGTGACATACCACATTTCTACTTTTATACGTATAGAATTGAAGGAACGATGAACCGTAATCAAAAAGATTAGCCCGAAAAACAATATACCAGATATTTTCTCATAAGTATAATTGGATCCTTCTATTTCAAACTCGGCTATATCAAAAAAAAATAGCTACTATCGCTAACAAAGAAATAAAAATCCCAATTAAGGAAGTATATTCAAATCGATCGTAAGAACATAGGATCCGTCCTGGCTCTTTTTTTAAGGTTACTTTGTTCATTTTTATGGAACTTCATTAAAAACATAACAGTTAGAGTATTCTTGATTTTACTTTTCCCGAAACGATTCACTTTTTAAGAAAAAATTATTACGCCAAACTAACGTTAATCGAGATTTTAAATGTTATAAATAAAATAATTTATTTTGTGTCAAATATTCAATAAATTATTTTAAAATAAATTTTTGGGAAAAAATAAATAATAATTTGTTATATTTTTAGGAAATATATTTACACATGAATCTTTCATGTTTTCTAAGTCATTTGTGTTTTGCATTTGATTAAAAAACTTGAGGAGTAAATTAACGATTATGAAAATTAAATATAAAATTGCGGTTGTATCAGTATTCACACTGGTATTTGTCGCTTGTTTCAATAAATCATCTGGAGGTGACAACTCTGCTTTAAGTGGCTTAATTTCGCTTATCTCCGACAAACAGACGTTAGGTCCAACGACGTTAAATAGGAATCAACTTCAAAGCATGCAATCAACTTTTCCAGAAGGTTACATGCCGTATATTTTTACTACATCGTCTTTCGGTGTTTTTCACAATGGAAATTTTGGAGGAATATCTGGAGCGGATGCCTTTTGTCAGAGCCATATTCCTTCGAACATTCCTAGTAGAGGAATATACAAGGCAATGATCGTAGACGGAGTCAATAGAGTGGCTACTTTAGTAGGACCGAATTCTACGGTAGGACAAAAGGACTGGGTGTTTCAACCGAACCAACAGTATCGTAGAGCAGAAGACGGTGCAAACGTAATGTTTACAAATAGTTCTGGTATGATCGATTTTCAAAGTGGTAAAAAATTAGAAAATCCATTTACCCAAGTTAAAGAATCCGGGCAATGGACTGCTTTGAATACGAATTGGACGACTTGGACATCTAACGGGTTCCCATCTACTTGTAACTCTTGGAACAGTGGCGCTTTAAATGATTTTGGAATATTTGGAAGTTCAACTAGAACGGATTCAGATATTCTTGCAGCTTTGATTTCTACTAACGAACAGGTTGGAACTTCTTGTTCTCTATCTATTGGATATTATGGCCCATATAATTTAGGTTTGGTTTGTGTGGAACAACCACCACTTCCAAAATATATATTCGTTACTTCTAGTACAGAAGAATGGCACGACGGAAATTTTGGAGGAATTGCAGGAGCGGATGCATACTGCCAGAGTCAAGTTCCTACAAACCTTCCTTCGGGGGGAATATACAAGGCAATGCTCGTGGACGGAGTCAATAGAGTTGCAACGACGATAGGACCAAATTCTACAGTAGGACAAAAAGACTGGGTATTTCTACCGAATCATAAATATATAAGAGACTATGATGATGCGCTCATTATGACTACGAATAGTTCCGGAATGTTTGATTTTACAAATAATAGAGAATTAGAAAATTCATTTTCGCAAATTGCAGCTGCACAATGGACGGGTTTAAATTCAGATTGGACCATTTGGACATCAGCAGGGGTTCCTGGACGAGAACCGATTATTTGTAACTCTTGGACTACTTCTGATAATTCTATTTATGGAGTATACGGCATGTCAAATCGTAAAGACTCAAATGTTCTTAAAGCAGCAGAATCTAATGGACAATTCACAGCGGCTTGTTCCCTTAAATTTACTTCCTATGGTAATTACAGATTAGGTTTAGTTTGTGTAGAACAATAAGAATCTATTTTCTAACCGGGAGATGATTCTTTTAGACTTATCTTTTTTTGATAAGAAATTAAGTTTTGAGATACGCCGTAAGTAAAAAAGAAACCGTTTTTTTATATTCGATTTTGTACAAATATTATAAAGTTTGAATTTTAAAAATGATTTCAATAGAGGGATCAGAAATGGTCCCTCTATTTTTATTGTCCTTGTGTGTTTTTGTTTTTAATATCTTGAATCAATTCCAACCTTTTTTCAATGACGAGTAACGCAGATTTATTTTTCGTTTTTCTTCTCAATAAAAGTAGTCTTCTAATCCCAATTCTCCTATCCGCAGCTTTTAATATATTTACAAGTCCCCATAGATCTTTTTCAAAATGTTTTTGAAACAACTCTTCTTTATCCATTTGAATATATTCTTCAATCAAATCTGATATTTCAGAAATATCCGTATTGTATGGATAAGTTTTGATAACTCCGTCTTTTTTTAATTTTTTATCTATAAATTGTTTTGGATAATCCCAAATTATATTTTTGTCTAAGGTAATCCAATATCTAGGCAAACCTGTCGATCCACGTTCAGAATGCATCGGATAAACTATACAATGAATCTGAAAATTCAAATTTTCATCGATTAAATTATACAAACGACTTTGTAACTTACTCCAAGGTTTTGATTTCATAATCTCACACGTAAATGTTGGATTCAGCTCTTGCTGAAATTAAATTAATCAGAGAAAAGATAACAAAACTTGGATGTATAAAAATAGTATCAAAAATCAACGGTCGATTTTGTAAAAGTTTTTGAGAATTACGTCTAACACAGAATTGTCGCTTTTTAAAGTAAATCCTATATTCTAAGTTTTTAAACAAACGCAAATTCCACACAACGCAAAAGGGATCGATGAATGAACTCAGCACAACGCTCTCTATGAATCGCGTTGTGGAGTCAAGTTATTGAAATTAAAAAAATTGAATATATAACTGTGATACATAATAACTTGACCAGAGTGGAGAGTCTGGTCCGGCAAAGCCGGATTCGCCCTGATTTTCTTAAGTCGATTTTGGGACACGCTGTAAATGTTGTCTCGAGCATTATTTAAAGTTTTATTTGAAAACTATGCTTAAAGTTATATACTCTTCTTCAAATATTAGACTTTTATTGATTCACTTTGTAAGCAAATTCTGGATATATTTTTCCTTTTCGTTTGGATACAAAAATGTTCAGTCGACATTGGCAGAATTTACGTTCATATAGAATAGGATAGACTATTCAAATCTACAATTTTTTTTAACTAATCGATTATGATTGAATTCAACGGATAATTCAGAACGATTCATAGCACCTCCGTCAAAATACTCATGACCACTTCCACTTCTTACAGGCATTCCCAACTGTAAATACACATATTTCCTTTCTTCGCCGATCAAAAGCCGTTCGCAATTAGTAACTGCATCGTACGATGGCAAACAGTTGCCACGATAAAAACATTCAGTAGCAAGAACACAACGACTCCCTATAGAAGTCAAATACCAAAGTCCTCGGAGATTTTTTTCACAAGTTTCTCTACTGACAGCACGCATTACAATTATATAAGCTAAAATAACCGAGATTGTTAGAATGGCTGGGATCATGAAAATAAGAAATGTGATATATCTTATACGCATCTATTGAATCCTTGCAAAATTATTTGTGAAAATTCAGTTGAAGCAGCGGATGTACAACGACAGATTACCCGCAGAGCACACTCTTTGTTCCAACACTCCATTCTAATTTTTGAATAGAGTGTTTTCAGTTTTTACCTTAAAAATTAACTCGCCGAGTATTGGTCCATTAGAGATTTTGCAATTACTCTCAAAGCCATCACTTCTTCTGCACCTTCAAAGATAGAAAAAACTCTAGCGTCCACAAAATAACGAGAAACCGCGTATTCTTCCGCATATCCCATTCCACCGTGTATCTGCATCGCTTCTCTTGTCACCCACTCCGCCACTTTAGACGCGTAAAATTTGATCAGAGTCGCTTCCATTTGTCCTTTGTGGTTATCTAACAAATTGGCCACGTGATTTGCATATTGACGAGACGCTTGTAAGATTACGGCCATTCTTGCAATTTTATATTTTGTTAAATTATATTCGTAGATTGGCTTTTGGAATACGGCTCTCTCTCGCGCATAACGTAGCGCCGCTTCCAAAGCAGCTTGCATCACTCCATGCGCGCGCGCAGCGGTTTGAATTCTTCCTCCCGCAAACCCTTCCATCTGAAAGTAAAATCCCTTCCCTCTTCCTGCTTCTCCGCCTAACAAGTTTTCTGCGGGAACAAAGTAATTGTCAAAAGAAACTTCAAAAGAATGCATTCCTCGATAACCGATCGTTCCGATCGCTTTCCCTTCTATCTTTCCACCTTCTGGTTGTGTGTATGTAAATTCGTGTCCAGTAAAAGTTGGTTTTTCTGCTAAAAGAATTGATAATCCCTTGTGTTTTAAAGAAGGATCCGACTCCGTTCTACAAAGAATTAATAATAGGTTTGCATAACCTGCAAAAGTACACCAGGTCTTGACTCCGTTGATCACCCAACCACCGTTAGCTGGTTTTGCGGTAACGGAAACTCCTGCAACGTCTGACCCGTAATTCGGTTCCGTTACCATGATCCCTGCCATTCTTTCTCCGGAAGCGAGAAGAGGAAGCCACTTGTCTTTCTGTTCCTGAGTCCCACCTTTCAGAAGAGCCTTGGACATGATCTCTGGTCTTGTAATCAATGAACCTGCAATTCCTAAACCACCTCTGGATAATTCTTCGGTCACTACGAGCATGGAAAGATTATCCGGTTTATCGTTAGGTTGAATTCCACCATACGATTCAGGAATACAAAGTCCAAAACATCCCATTTCTTTTAATCCGCCGATGATGTCTTCCGGAATGATATCGTCGTGTCTGTGAACGTGTTCCGCATGAGGTATCACTACGTCTTCTGCAAACTTCTTAAAAGTCTCACGAAACATTTCGTGATCTTCATCCAAACCGTAAGCTCCGAAATGTCCTTTCGCAACGATCTTCTCCGCGATCTCATTATAGTTTTGGATCGCCATCGCGTTTTCTAAGAATTGATTGATTTCATCGTTGAAAATTTTAGAAACTAAATCGGAAGATTTGATTCCGTATTCGGAAGGACGAGAACTAATTTCAGATCGTATATGATTTACGGTTTCCGCCGCAAATACAACTGCCATTTCTTGTTCTAAATCTCCAGTTCCACGGGAAGAGTCCCAAGCATATTCAATAAATTTTTCTGCTATTCTTTGTTCGGAAGTAAGCCAAGCGATCTGGTATTGAACGAGTTGATTTTCGTCCATCTTATCCACGGAAACTTTTCCGTTTACACTACAACGTGCGGCAAGTGCCTTCGTAACTTCTTCGATCACTCCTGCGGAAACAGTAAGTGCTTTTTTAGCGGTTGTCTGATCGATTGTTTTGATTGCGCTCATGTTTGTTTTCGAATCCTGGTAGTATGATATTTAAAGTTGGAATCCGTTTACTAGAAAATCAAAACTTATCCCTCTGTCATTTGCTTTTTGATCCATCTTCACAAGAACAATCGGCCTCAAAATAAGGCCTGGATCGTTAAAACATTTGTGTTCTCGGAATAAGTTCATTTTATTATGAATCAAGACAACGTTAAGTAAATGCAAGAGAATGAACACAACCTCCCGATTTTATTTCTTAGAAAGTTTTACGCCAGACTTACAAAATATAAGAATACAAAAACAGATTGAATCGGACTGGATGGAGCAATCCAATATAATTGGGAACAAATAGAAAATGAAAATCTTGTTTAGAATGATGATAACGATCTTGATGGCCGCTCAGATGGATTGCGCCACAATTCAAATGCTTGAAGACGCCCAATTTTTACCCACACCCGTTTGGTCCATGGCAAGATACGCAGATAAAACCATCTCTCCGGAACTGTCTAAAAATCCTAACGTCTGGAATCCTCCCCTCTGGATTTATCCAGGGACACGACGCTACTGGATGACTGGTATCAATAAGAATTTTCCTTTTAGTGTTATTGATCTTACTTTGTCCTTCTTGGCGGATACGATCCTACTTCCTATTACAATTCCGTTGACGGCATACTACTATTGGAGAGTTCCCGAGGCCTGGGAGTCAGGCCTTCTGATCGGAAGTATCGAGAACAACGATCTATCCGGAGTTCGCCGATGCATCGAGACTGGCGCGGATGTAAATTCCACATTCATTGGTCCACCTCCATTGTATTTTGCTATTAAGAACGAGAACGTTGAAATTGTGAGACTCCTCTTAGAGAAAGGCGCCGATGTGAATTTCCAAAACAACACCTTCTATGATCAATCTTTATTGTATTTTGCTATTGAGAAAGAGAACACTGAAATCGTTGAGCTTCTTTTAAAAAAAGGCGCCGATGCAAATGCAAAGAGTTGCGATCTTTTTCGCCGTTGTAATTATCTATTCTTCAAAGTAATAGAACGCTATTCTAATCTTTCCCCAAAAAAAGATAAAAGACCCGAAATTGTCAGACTGCTCTTAGAAAAGGGAGGAGCCGATGTCAATGCTACTTTGGCGGAAGACGGAACAAGTCCTCTACACTACGCAGTGGAGAAAAAACATAATATTCAAATTGTAAAACAATTAGTAGAACACGGCGCCAACGTAAACGGTAAAGATGTTTATCAGCAGACCCCACTGTATGATGTAGCCTCAAAAGAAATCGCACAATATCTTTTGCAACAAGGCGCAGATCCAACCGTAAAAAACAGCACTGGGGAAACCCCTTTGGAACGTGCAAAATATCTAATGAACTTAGACAGAAAAAATAATTATGATGCACTTAAGTTTCTTGAAGACACTCCCTAATTGCCAACAGATATTTTTAACAAATCCGTTCTTAAAGAGTTATTGAAAAACTAATTCTCCATCGGCGTTCATCGTATTGAAATGCACAATTGAAGCAATTTCGTTTAACTTCACTATGAAATTTTTCAACAACTCTATTATTAAAATATAAACTATGAGATTGAGTATTTTATTATATAACTCTGAGCAATACAAGGTTTGTTTTGAAAAAGAATGTTCGTTATTTATCTCGATGCCGAGAAACCATTTTGATTCTCTTAAATTGTGTCAGTTTACAACATAGTTGTTTATCTTCAAAACAATCGGTTACCGGATGAAAACGAACCGACTCATACAAGTGGTCTTCGTAACCATTTTCCAAATCCAAAGTTTTATTTTTGAATTTCCAATTTTTTGAATCCAAAGAAGTGGATTTTAATGCCTCGCATCCTGTAAATTTTTGACTGCAAGTTTTTTCTGATACACGAATTATTTCAGAATCGGAAGAACTATAATCCTCGGCTGCGTAGGAATGAGTCGACAGATGATCCATATATCGCCCAAAACCTTCGATACCTATTGCAGTGCAGCGTCTCATCTTTCCCCAAGGTTCAAACTTTTCTATATAAAATTCAGGATACTCTCCACAATGATGATCATTAACTACTCTTCCGGTTTTTCTGCCAAAAACTTTAAAATTACTCAATATAAGAATATCATAATTCAATTTTTTTACTGGAGAATTTTCTCCCTTGGGATGCACCGTTTCAAAAGGGCCTTTTTCTGATTTTGCAATCTCCAAAACAGAACGTCCGCAGGGTTCCGCATACTTTGTAAAGTATAGACGATTGGAAGAGTTTCCGAAAGCGGAATCGATATTGACTTCGTCTCCCAATTTGTTTTTAGAAAGAAAATCCTTAAATCGATCACAACCCCAAATAAAACATACAAACAACATAAAAAAGTAGATACGTTTTTTTGAATTAAAAGTCATATAAACTCCCAGCCTAATTTGAAACTTCGATCAAACAAATCGGTTTTCTCAAAAGCCATCTCCGTTTTACTTTCGAAAAACCGTTTTAGATCAGCAAAAATCCAATTTTGAGATAATCTCTTAGCTTGATCTTATTCGATCAAATAATCCTTAAATTAAGAAAATAGAATGTTTATAAGATAGAAAATAACACATCCTGTTAACCTCAAAAAACGAAGAAACCTTTTATAAAATGAATCTTATAAAAACGCCGAATTGTGATCTTTATTCAAAGGTTAGCGTGATACGTTATTCATATCAAATGAGATTAATACTTTTAATAGTATCTTCCTATCCAATATAGAACGCCATCCTATTTGATTTTTTTTAAATTTTACAAAGGCCTTCTTAATTTAAACCGAAACAGACATCGACTCGATCATTTTGTACTTTCAATTTTTAACAGAGAATTATAATCGACCTTCCGAATGGAAGGTGTCGTTTTTTGGACTTTAAAAAAATACAAAAACGCTTAGATGAACTGGAAGCAGAAATTGTCTCCCTCAAAAAAGAAATTTTCACCTATTCAAAAAATCAAACCGATCTAGAACCGAAAGAAGCCGCTTCTACAACATTTGTAAGCCCCTCACCAACTTTAGAAACTCTTCCTAAAAAGAGAAGTCCGGAATGGGAACTTTTTTTAGGCGGAAATTTTTTAGGAAAACTAGGATTATTCTCCATTCTACTTGCCAGTGTATGGTTCATTAAATATGCCTTTGACAATCGTTGGGTAAATGAATCCGGTCGAATTTTAATTGGTTTATCGATTGGTTTTGGGGTTTGTATTACAGGTCTTCAATTAGCTAGAAAGAAAT
Source organism: Leptospira interrogans (assembly GCF_900156205.1). Taxonomy (GTDB): domain Bacteria; phylum Spirochaetota; class Leptospiria; order Leptospirales; family Leptospiraceae; genus Leptospira; species Leptospira interrogans. The sequence goes on along the minus strand of NZ_FTNA01000009.1, from coordinate 39,744 downwards.
TTCGGATTTTACCCGAATCAGTTTTAGGAACCGGATTTTCAATCGTCTATCTCAGTTTATTTAGTGGATATTACTACTACGATTTATTCTCTCTTTCGGAAACCTTTTTATATCTTTCTTTGTTAAGTATATTCTCCTCTGGTTTGGCCTATTGGATTCGAAAGGAAATTTTATACATTTTTGCGCTGATCGGTTCTATTTTATCTCCAGTGTTGATCTCACAAGGAGAAAACTCTTATCAATTTCTTTTTGGATATTTAGTATTTTTGAATATATTGCTTTTCTTAATTTCTAGAAAAATACCTTGGATCGTATCTTCTTTTTTCCTATTAATCGCAAACTTTGCATTATATCATTTTTGGGCGATAAAAAACATCAATCAAAGCGGCTTCATCGTTCCATTCTCATTTATAAATATTACATATTTATTATTTGCTTATGGAAAGGTTTTCTTTTTTCCAAAACTTTTACAAAAAAACGAAAACTCAGGTGGAATTTTTCCCCAATGGAATTGGATATTTTATCCTATCTTTCTCGTTTTAAATTCTCTAAGTTTCGGACTTATGGGATATATGCAAATAGAGGAAACTTATCCAAAATTGAGTTCCCATTTTATACTGTTCGGTGCTATTCTTTTTTCATTATGGATCTTGATTAGTCGAAAAAAATCCGACTTCTTTTATCCATCACAACTTGAAATATTTGAAATGATCCATTTGTATCTTCTTTTAGGATTTACCTTTGCCGCTCTTTTAAATTTTTCGGAAGGGAACTGGCTTACTTTTGCCTGGATCATTTTTGCGGGAGTAATTTCTCTTTTAAGTTCAAAATTCGAAAACACACATCTTCGATACGTTTCAGCCGGTTTTTGGATCCTGGCGTTGTTCAAATTGTATTTTTTCAATCCGATGGACGACGTAAACCGTTTGTTTTTGTTAAACGAACGATTCGCTTTATACGTCCTTTCTTCCTTATTTCTTTTCGGAACATACTATATTCAAAAAAACAAAGATTCTTTCTGGTTTCATCGAGGATTTATTTATATGGGAATTTTCACTTTTATTTTAGGCACTCTGATAGACGTTTATCACACCGTCCATAACGAACATTATAGAAATTTAGGATATTCTTATGTTCTTGCTTTTTATGCAGCCGTGTTTTTATTTATAGGATTTAAATACTCTTTTCGATCCCTTCGAATCGCTGGATTTATCGTTACGGCCGTGTTAGTTGGAAAATTCTATTTTTACGATATATGGACAATGAGTAAAATTGTTAGAATTATAGCCGGATTTACCTTGGGCACAGGTTTTATTTTAGTAAGTTTATTTTATCAGAAGTTTAAAGACAAAATTATAAACTACCAAAATACTTCTGGGTTACTCTTACTTTTTTTAGCAATCTTTGCTTCTTTCTTTGCCTCTCCTTTAAACGCAGAGAAGATCGACACAAAAGGTTATCGGTATTATAAGGAAATTCAAATTCCAAAACTATCTAATCCAACTGAAAGTGAAGAAGGAGAAAAACTATTTTACGGAAGAATAAAATTAGACGAGGACATTGTCAGACATTCCGGAATCAATGATAGAAGGATTGTTTATAACGATCGAACGATTCCTTTTATTTCCAGAAATGTAATGGGAGCGTACGAAGAAGGAGAAAAAAAAGTAAACCTACTCTTCCAAGAAAAAGACGAAGACATGAATGGTATCTACGTTTTAAAACTTCCTAAAATTCCCTCTAAAACAAGATATAAATCTATAGTTGCAGAAGGGTCAGGAGAATACGAAATCAAAGGGAAAATCTACTTAGGAAAAACCTTAGACGATTGGACACTAGATTCCGACTTTACGATCTATAGTTATAACGGAGAAAACGTATTAAACGAAATAAAATTCAATTCGGATGATGAAAAATTTGTTCGTATCGAAATAAGTCAAAACGCTTCCAACATAAAATTAGAATTTACTAAAGTTCTTTATGAATCGGTTTCCGAAAAAATGGAATTCAAAAAAACCGTAGAAAAATCTGATTTAGAATCTGGTTTTAATTCAGATAATAGATCGAGCGTATTCTATTTTAGAAATCCTATGAAGGTTCCGATTCATAGAGCGATGTTATTTATCAAGGAAAATAAGTTCGAAAGAAAAGTGAACGTATTCTTTAAAAATTCTTCTAAAGAATTTGAGCTATTAGAAGAGGGAACAATATTCCATAAACAGAATGGATCGTCAGAAATAAATTTAGTTTTTTCGAAACCTATTTCTTCCGAATTAAAAATAGAAATTTTTGACGGAGACGACGATTCTCTCACATTAGAAAAAATGGAAGTTTTTATTCTTCAAGAAGAAATCATATTTCCTCTCAAGTTAGAAAACGATTCAGAATCGATTCAAAATTTAAGAATTTATTATGGAAACCCTTACGCTTTTTATCCGGAGTTCGATTTTGAAAAAACTTTTTCGGATTCTATACATCTAAACGAAGCTATTATTCAAAAAGAAAGTGAAAATGAAGATTTCGGCTATTCGATCGGAGAACCTCCTGTTTCTACTTGGATCATAAGAGGTTTCTTTTTTTTCGGTTTAACAATACTGACTTTTTTAACCTATAAGGTTTTTCGTTCTAAAATTTTAGATGGACCGACTATTTAGTGCTTGTTCCAAAATCTCAAAGAATTTTTCGCGATTATTCTTTAGAAATTTTTAATATTCTGCAGTAGTTCTCATTAGGTTGAATTTAGCAATTTGCGAAATTTCTCGAGCAATTCTAATCTCATTAAATTTTCGTAGTAATTCCCACATTTTTGTGAAACTGAATCTCATTTCCTGAATGCTGATTCTTAAAGAAACATTCGCTGAGTTTTTCGGGTCATATTCAAATTCAGCAAACACCTCCTATGAGTCGGTGTTTAGGATTTTGGGCAAATTCTTAACTAACATTCTTTCTATTACTCAGAATCACATAAGTTAATTATAATATTTAAATAGTACTTTATGATAAAAATTTAAGGTACCTAATTTTATAGGACTCAATTTTTATTTTTTGGAATCCTTTATAAAACGGATTTTTAATTTGTGTAGTTTACAAAACGGCAGTTTTATAATGAAAACATTTTCTAATTTCAAACCGTTTGACTGCGAACTAAAGAAGTACGAATTCTAAGCAGATTATTTTTAATTCTTCTTTTTTGATCTTCGGTCAAAAAAATTTCTTTCTTTTCAGCCCTTTGAATGACTAAATCCGCTTTGGTAACAAACTCAATCGCTGCATCGTCTAAAGATTCTCTATTTTTCTGTTTTTCCCGGAAAACATCCAAAGCTTTTTGAACTTCAATTAGTTCCCGAGTTACATTTTTAATTTCTAAATCTGGAGTAGACATTTTCTTTTCCTGATCGATTTTAAGGAATCGATCACCTTCTTTTAGATTCGTCTCTACAACGTTTTTTGTACAGTAAATTTTTAAATCTGAGTGATAACTTTATCATAATCTATTTCAAAATATCTTAACGTTCCCAACAGATACAAACTTTTAACGCAATAATTTGATATAATGATGTTTAGAGTTTTTCCTAAAACTTCAAAGAATTTTACGCTATAATTTAGTTCTTTAGAATTTTTTAATATTTTGTAGTAGTTCCTACACATTGGGCAATTTGCGAACTTTCGAGTAATACTAATGTCGTTAAATTTTCATAGTAGTTCCCACATCTTAGGAACCAATCTATTCCAACTTTTTTCAGAAAAATGAATTCCTTACATAAACTCACGTTAGCTAAATATCAATTTCTGAACAAAATCAATCCCGTCGAACGTCAGTAGAAGCGAGACGCTTTAATTTCACAAAAATATGAGAACTCATATAACTTTTAATATTGTTCAAAAGTTTATAAATGGTTCCGAAAGACTTACTACGCGGACGCATGAAAATAGTACCAAGTTATTAACGGCCGAATTTACGAAAAAAATAGCGGTACTTAAAAAATACCGCAAATTCGAGATTATGGCATTTTAAAGCAGGGCCAAAATATTCAAATTTTTGAAACAATCACCCAAGTATTCTATTCGTGCGTCCGAGTAGTAATTTGTGGGAACTATCACATTTTATTAAAGATTCAAAAATAGAATTGTTGAAAAATTGATCCTCCATTGATTTCCGTTGTATTAAAATGGACAATTGAAACAGTTTTGTTAATCTACACTATAGAATTTTTCAATAACTATAATGTTTGATTTTAAGTTTTTGGACTCCTCTACCTAATATAAAATCGAATACCTAAATTTTTATCCCAATAGCGCCGTTTTACGTAAGTTCGATAAAATCCAATGCGAAAGCGATTGAAGCGGAGTCGATTAAATTGAAATTAAAAACGAAATATAATATTACGTTTCTTTCATGCAATTTATCGACTGGAGCTGAAAGCGGTCCGGCAACGCCGGATTCGCCCAGTTTTTTTACTCTGAATTCGCAAGATCGATGTGTAAATCTATTGAATTATGTTTTTATTATATACTTCCGAGTAATATAAAAGTTTTAAGGTAAAAATCCATTAATTCAATCGTAAAGTACGTCTATGTACTTTTTCTTGGCTTCTAAGTGTTCTTTCAGAGATTTTGCGAAATAGTGATAACCGTCCCCTTTTAAAAGAAAAAACAGATAATCGGTTTCCTTAGGATAAAAAGCCGCTTCCAACGCCGGAAAACCAGGATTAGAAATCGGTCCGGGAGGAAATCCTTTATTAAGATATGTGTTATACGGAGATACGATCTTGAGATCCTTTTCAAAAATCCTGCTATGAGGTTTATCAAAAAGATATTGAATTGTTGCGCAAGATTCCAAAGGCATATCCCTTTTTAGACGATTGTTAAATACTCCCGCCATAAGAGGTCTTTCCTCGTTTCGTTTCGCCTCTCGTTCTACTACAGAAGCAAGAATTATAAATTTATGAAGTTCTAAAGGAGAAAGATTTTTAGATTTTTCTATCTTTGTAATTCGAACGTAAAATCTTTTAATCATCATTCGAACGATTTTATCAACTGGATAATTGATCGGAACGCTGTACGTCTCCGGAAAAAGATAACCCTCTGCAGAAGTAGATGGAATTTTAAACTCTCTCAATAATTGTGGTTCACTGGCAGCCAGTAAGAAATCCTGACGTTTGGAAATGATTTTTTTAGAAACGAGTAAATCTCCGATCTGTCTATTGTTATAACCTTCTGGAATCGTAAAGTTTACGAGTTTAACTTTTCCTTCCGTAATCACTTGTAGAATTTTTCTAGAATCCATTCCATCGTTAATCTCATAAAGCCCTTGTTTGATCTTACCAGCGCTACGAGTAAACCGTACTAAATAAAGAAAATATTTGGAAGACTTGATCATTCCATGTGTGGATAACGTTTCTACAATTTTCCCGGAAGTATCCCCGGATTCGATAAGAAGTTCTATTTTATTCTGACCAGACCCGACCGCACCTCCTTTGAGTTCGTCCACGATAAAAAAAGTAACGGTCGCAATTAAAAACAGAACTCCAATAACAAATCCGGAGAAAATCAAAAACTTTTTAATATTCATAAATCCATTTATATCCTTCGACAAGTTTCCAAAAGGCAGAATACAATTTTAGCTCTTTTCTGGAAGAAAATTTCTCGGAACCGGAAGTAGTTTCCAAGTGACTCCTTCCATTCTCTCCCTAAAAAAACAACTGTAGTAACCTTCATGGCAAGCAGCTACTTCTTGTTCCACTTGATAGACTAAAAAAGAACGATCCGTAGGAGATAGAATTTGGAGAATTTTTTGAGTATGTCCCGAAGTATCTCCTTTTTTCCAAAGTTGATTTCTGGACCGGCTAAAGTAATGCGCATATCCGGTTTTTAAAGACAAAGTTTGACTTTCTTCATTCCCAAACGCTTGCATAAGAATCTGGCCTTGAAGATCGATCGCCACAACTGGAACCAAATCTTTTTTTCCAGTCAAAAGTAGTTCCGTCGTTTTTTGAAAATCTAACGGTAAAAAATCGACATGTAAAAATAAAACCGTGTCCTCGTCGCAATCCACTTCTTCTCTAAAACCTTTAGGAAGTGTCTTTCTATACTGTGATAATTCTTCTTCCATAATTCGAGTTAGAGAAGCAATCGATCTAGTTGGTTCTTGTATTTTTAGAATTGTAATTTCTCTAGAACTCATTTTCGTTTTTTAGACTCACTTGAACTTTTCTAAATTGTAAGAATGTTTTAAAATTTGTAATGCGACTTAACCTGTGGGAACTCTCACAAATCTATATTTTACGGTAAAATTTTGAAATGTGGGAACTCCACCATTTTAGTCTTTAAAAAAAGAAACTATTTCATTGTAAAAAGAATAGTTTCCACTTTCTAAGTAAACTCATTCTACGATAATTCAAACAAGAACTACCAAAATCTATAAATGTGAAAACTACTGTATTTTCACGTTTTCCAATGGTTCTAAAAATCGAAACATCTCACTCCTACAAGTAGTTTTCATTATTGTGACGTTCGCCAAACAGCGATTTTATATAGAAATTTAATTGACGACCAATTTTTTTGAATTTTATAAAGGCTCCCATCGCAAAAAATCCATTCAAAACCAACACGTGGGTTTCGATATTAAGATTTTTGTTTTATAAAACTTAATTTTTCCGCAAAAAATGTGGGAACTCACACAACCCGCATTTTTAACAGTTAAATTCTGAAAATGTAGGAACTCATACCAGCTAATACAATGTTTAAGGCGACAAAATCCGTGGGAACTACTGCATTTGATTAGAAATTTCTAAAGGACTATCTTTTATACTTTTGAGGTTTTGAAACAAACTCTTAGATCATGTGAGTTCAATATCAGAGAAATTAGGAAAATCTTTCTAAAAGTAATAGTTCCTACATTTATTTTTGGAATAGTTTTTAAAAACTAAAAACATTGAAGTTGTTGAAAAATTCCGCAGTTCAAATTAACAAAACCGCTTCAATCGTCTATTTCAATAAAATAAAAACAGATGAGAAATTAATTTTTCAACAACTCTATTATATAACTCTGAAGAATAAGTTCTAAATACAAAAACAATCTTTCTACATGATCAAACTGACAAACACAAAATTAACAATAGAACATTAGTAAATTATTATCTACTAACAACGTTCATGCGATTAGGACAAATTTATTTGAAAACGACTATAATTAGAAAAATTTGGAGAATCCGTTTAAAACGAATTCTCCATTTAAAAAACTGAATATTATTTTTTACTCTTTTTAGGAAGTTCTACTTCTACTTCTTCTTGCATGGAAGCCCATTCTTTTTCGTAAAACTTCTGTTTGTTGGTCGAAGGTGCATGTTGAACCATAGATGCGTTCATATCATATTCAGGACGAAATTTACTTTCGATCCATTCTCTAAATCGATCGATAAATCCGAAAATAGAAGGTACTACAACGAGAGTCACCACTGTGGAAAGTATCAACCCTCCTATAATCGCAATCCCCATCGCGGTTCTAGATTTTGCAGCTTCTCCAAATCCAAGTGCAATTGGGACCGTTCCCATAATCATAGCGAGAGAAGTCATTAAAATTGGTCTGAGTCGAACAAGCCCCGCCTCATAGATCGCGTCATTTCTAGACATACCTTTTTCTCGGCTCGCTTGCATCGCATAATCCACAAGAAGAATAGAGTTCTTTGCAACAAGACCCATAAGTAGAATCAAACCGATCATCGAAAAGAGATTGAGCATTTCTCTTGTAAGTGCGAGTGCAAAAAACGCTCCCGAAATCGCAGGTGGAATTGCAAACAAAATCGTGACCGGAGTGATAAAGGATTCATATAACGAAGCTAAGACGAGATAAATGAACACAAGAGCCAATCCGAACGCGAGAACTATGTTCGCTAAAAGTTCTTTGAAGTCTTCCGATTGCCCTTGAAAATTGTATCGAATTCCGGGTGGAGGAGGTAACTCTTTTCTGAGAATTTCATCCGCAATCCGAGTCGCATCTTGAACCGCACCTCCCGGCGCTAAGTTTGCATTGATCACGATCGTTCTAGCACGGTCAATCCTGTTGATTCTAGAAGGTCCAGCTGTTTCTTTACCTACACTAATCGCAGAAAGCGGAATTAATTTGTTTGCGATATTCGGAACCTTCGTTTGGTCATAAGCCATTCTCAGGTTTCTTTGATCAGGACGAAGCCTCATCTTAACTACGTATTCAATTCCTCGATCGTAAAATTTACTAACCTCGTCTCCCGCAATCTGATACCGAAGTTCAGAACCAGCAACCCCTGGAAGAACTCCTACAAGCTGCATTTTCATATTGTCCAAATGAATTTGGTATTCCGGTTTCCCTGCTCTATAATCCGTATCTAAGTCAGCTAGATCGGATAAGGACTTTAATTTTGTGAGTACCTTTTTAGAATAGGCTTCCATCTCCCCGAGATTTTCCCCTTTGATCACAAGTTGGAACGGATATTGAATCCCACCTCCCACGGCGCTATAATCAGATACGGCGGGCCTTGCATATTCAAAAGGTTTTAAAAGTTCTCTGATTTGATCCTTAACTTGGGTTGTAGTAAGTTTTCGTTTTTTAGAATCTACTAATGTAATCGCAAGAGTTCCCGCGTTAGGTTCTCCTCCATCCGGTTTACCGATGGTCACCGCAATCATTTCCATTTCCGGAATTTTTTTCAAAACTTCTAAAACTTGATCTGCTACTTGTTTGGTTCCGTTCAAACTAGTTCCAGGAGGTAAATCTAAGGTAACTAAAAATTCTCCCTGATCGTTTGCAGGTAAAAAGGTACTTTTTACCAACTTCAAAGATAAGATCGAAAGAATAAAAATTCCAAGAGAGAGTAAAAGAACGATTCCGGGTCTTTTTAAAGCCACCTTCATCACTTTCCCATACTGTCTTTCCAACCAAGTCTGGAATTTATCGAAAAGTTCCACTGCCTTATTCGGTTTTGCATTATGATCGATCTTGCCCGCAAAGTAAGCGGAAAGCATAGGTGCAACCGCAAGACCATCAAAGAGCGAAATGAGCATCGCAAACACTACTGTTAAACCAAATTGTTTAAAGAATTGTCCTACGATTCCGGAAAGAAATCCCACTGGTAAAAATACGGCAATTACAGTTAAAGACGTACCAATAACGGCTAACGTTACTTCTGTGGTTCCGGTTTCCGCCGCTTCCATCACCCCTTTTCCTTCTTCCAGTTTTCGGAATATATTTTCCCGAACCACGATCGCATCGTCTACGAGTAAACCTACTGCCAAAGAAAGAGCCAAAAGAGTCATAACGTTGATTGTAAAACCCATCGTCCACATAAGAACAAATGCACCTAACATAGAGTTAGGAAGTGCAAGTCCCGTAATGACCGTGGAACGAAAATTTCCTAAAAAGAAATAAACAGTAATAACGGCGAGTAAGATTCCTATTACGATCGCTTCAGTTACGTCTTCTACGTTATAACGAATCCACTTTGATCCATCTCGAATCAAACGGATTTTTGGTTTTCCTTCTAAGTTCTGAATTCCTTCGTTAAGTTTACCAATTCTTTTAAGCACTTCGTCTGCAACGGAAACCGTATTTGCACCTGATTGTTTATAAACATCTATAAATAAAGCGGGTTTAGTTTCTTTAATTGCAGTTGCGGAGTTTTCTTTTTTGCCTTTGAAAAAATTTCCGATTTTAGTAAGAAAAGAAACTTTTTCTTCTACTCCTTCTCCTTGGGAAGCCCAAAGATAACCGATCGTTTCTTCGTCTTCGGTTCCGTCTCGAACGGTTCCCAATTGTTTAATTAAAACTGCATTTCCTACTTCACCGCTAAAAGAAACGATTGTATTTTCGATTTGAGAAAGAGATTCATACCTGCCTAAAGTTCGATAAGAAGTTTCTTTAGAACCAGATTCAAACTTTCCAACTGGAACGTTCAAGCCAGCAGTTTTCAAACGATTGGCGATAACTACAGTAGGCATTTGATAAGAAATGAGTTTATTCCGATCCAATTCGATCTGAATTTCTCTCCTAGTTCCACCGATTAGTTTTACCGAACCAACTCCTTGCACCTGTTCTAATCTCGCTTTTACCGTTTCTTTGGCGAGGTCATATAACTTAGCCTGATCCAAATCAGCAAACAATGCCAGACGAACGATCGGTTGGTCTGCAGGATCAAAACGGACTACTTTAGGTTCTTTGATTCCTGTGGGAAGTTTCGGTTTTACAAGGCCAACTTTATCTCGGAATTGTTGTTCCGCGTATTTAATGTCCGTATCGAGAGTGAATTCTCCGAATACCACAGAGACACCTTCTTGGTTTCTGGAAGAAATTTTTTTTAGACCAGAGATTGAAGACAATTCTTCCTCTAAAGGTTTAGAAATCAGTTCTTCAATTTCTTCCGGGCCAGCTCCTGGATAGATCGTAGCAACTGAAACAACTGGAATGTTAACATCCGGAAAAAGATCCACTCCCATTCTTCCCATAGCCACCCAACCGGTAAGAAGCATTAGGAGGACAATACTACAAATAAAAATAGGTCGTTTAATCGAAAGGTGGGCGATATTCATGGAACTACCTCAAACATTACTACCAGTGAGTATTCAGCTTATTAAAAAAGAAATCAATATCAAATTTTTGTGAAGAAATTTTGAATATTCTTTAAAATAACTTATTATATGGTGATCTTATTTTTAGACTCAAATTATATTCTTAAAATGGATTCATTGGGAAACCCAATCACTTGAAATTTTCCCCAAAGATTATAAGACGTGAATTCGGTATTAGAAAGCTAGAAAAAAATTTCCTAAAAGTAGTAACTCCCACAAATGTGTAGTGATAGTATTCACCTGACAATTGGGTAAAAATCAGTGACCTATGTGAATTAAAAACGTGGTTCTTACGTTAAACTTATAGAAAATTCTATAAAATAGATTTCAGGATGACCGTAAAACCTAATTTTATGCAAAAACTTGATTGAGAAGACGAAAATCACATTTCTAAATAAAAATAGAAGATGGTAATTAAATTAAAAATTCATTTTATAAAGGTCTTCTTATAAAATTCAAAATTCCAAAAATTTTGAATTTATTTTTTCTAATCATAACATTATGATTTCCAATCTTCAAGAAAAAGAAATCTATATACGTTATTTGAAATCAGAAAAACTCTACTTTGGAAAAAGTCAGAAGAGTTATTGAAAAAATTAATTCCCCATCTTGTTTTTGTTTCATGAAATGATTGAAGCAGTTTTGTTAATCGCCGCTGTGGAATTTTTCAACAATTCTACTGAACTCACATGATCTAGAAACTTAACAGAAAACCTCAAAGAATTTTACACTATAATTTTTTAGAAACTTATAATATTATACAGTAGTTATTATAAATTAACATGTGTTCGACGTAAGAAACCCATGATTCTGAAAAAAGTTGGAGTCTGAATTTTACAGATTGATTTAAATGTGGGAACTACCACAAAATTTAGGTTTGTCTATAAAATGATGTAGGAACACTACAAAAATCAAATTCTAAAAAGATAAACGGTTTCTAAGCGACGTAATCTGTGGGAACTTATACCTTTAGAAAAATTTTTCTTACACTGAACTCACGTTAAATTAATTCGCGTTTAACAATTTACGAACTTTCAAGTGACCTGATATCGTTCAATTTTCGTAATAGTTCCCACATTCTTGTGAAATTCAATCTTATGGATCGTTCGACAGATCACGTCTGAAACTCAACACAATGACTCCTACTGATCGCGTTGTGAAAGTGTAAGTTTTACACAGGATTTGTCGTAATTCCGACAGATTTATATTGAGATCAAATACTCTTGGGGTTGGGAACTCTCGCTTCTTTGTGAACATCCATTCCTACATATACTTTTCTTTTTATTTAATGTGAGTTCGGTATACGAATGCGAAAGCGATTGTAGCGAAAATTCCGAAGGAATTGTAGCATTATGTTGCGACAGCAAGGAGCAACATTGAGTTCAAGCGCGGTCGCGAGCCATTATATACTATAAAATCTGCGAGCGATTCGCCCAAATATTCTTACGTCGAACTCACGTTATTTACGTTCCTTCTGTTGTTTTTTTGTTTTGTGGTAAATCTTTCATCTAACCCACGATTTTCAAACCCAGAAGGGCGCCATTTTGTCTAAGGTTATCTTTGGACAATTTGTTTCGGAAGAAGTAAAAGATAAATTTCTAAAATAAGAAATTACAAATCAAATCTATGAAATGGAACTAAAACCTTCCGGAAGTGCTACCTGTGGAGATTCGTTCGATTCCAGAATTGGAATTGATTTGCCTTGAAATCGAATTTCGGTTCCGTCTATCGTTTCTTCTAAAAAAGGGCTGAGATCAGAAAGACAGTTCCGATCCAGTCTAAACTTTAGCTTTTTATGATTTAAGGTTTTAGCAAAAAGACAACCGTTTACATCTAACGCAAAAATTAAATCCTTCAACAAATAAACTAAATTAGATTCTGCAAAAAAGAATAAAGTGTCTTCCGATTCTTTACAGGCGATTAAATGGATCGGATAACCTTCCAATTCTAAATAACCGTTTTCCCTCAATTCTCCAAAACAATTGTCTATGTAAATTCCAAGTTCATCTTCGTGTAGGTTTTGACGAAAGTAAGATAGGATTTCTTTTTGATCGATTCGATTTCCTCTAAAGATCCAGCGGTCTTCAGAATCTACGAAAATTTCACTATTAAATCTTCGAATAGAATGAGAATGATCCGTAAAATCCTTCATTATAGATTATCCTTGTAACGATAAGCAACACCTTCGATGACTCCCATTTCGTTGTTTACATAACCAATCACAACCGTATTGCCGTCTCCATTCCCAGAATGGACTAAAACAGGTGGAATGTTCACAATTCCTTTTCCAGTAAAAATAACACCGTCCATATGGTTGGTAAACAATTCTTTTTTGAGATTGATAATCAGATAATCCGGGATTCTACCATTTGCAAATGAACGAATAATGATTTTACCGTATGTGCGATATGGTTTTGGAGGAGAAGTATTACGAATTTCGATTTCATTCCAAGAATTTTTATGAGAAAAGCCAAATTCTTCTCTTAAAACCGTATCTGGGATAAATTCTATAGACTCGCAAGAAAAAAGAGTGGAAAGCAAAATTGGTACAAAAACAATCTTCGAAATCTGTAAAAAGATGCGAAATCGAGAATCGTCTTCCGTTTCCGGACACATGATTCCATTCAGAAAAACCGGAAATTAGGTGCAAGTGTTTTAATCTTGTTTCTCTTTGATTGAGAAGCGAGTTGTTCAAAGTAAATTCAATGTTATGATAAAACGGGATAAGGGAAACAAGTTTCGAATTTCAATCTTGCCATCCCCTTAAAACTTCAAATGGAAGATACAGAATTAGGGAAAAGATCCAGGGAAAACGTATTAAAAATCGGTTATTGTTCTTTGGATGAAATCGAAGAAAAGGTCAAGGCGTTCCGAGTGATGAATCAAGGCGCGACCAAAAAGAGATACATCATCACAAGAGAACCTGTTCTTGATTCTTCTGGAAAAACTATTCTTACTAAAGCCGCCGAGATAGATATATCCGCAGCAAAACTTTTGAGAAGACATTTCAAAGGTTCTCAAATGTTCAAAACATTCCAACCGGACGAAGGAATCGTTATTATTTCAGACATGACTTCTGCGGAAGGAGTCTCCTTTACAATGGATATTGTGACACAGATCATGAATTTAGGGGGTGGCGCCTACGAAGGATTTATAGATCGTGTGGATAGTTTTGCTGAATTCATAAATTTATTACAAAAATCTCTTTTTCCAAAACTGATCATTATCGGTTACATCGCACAAAGTCAGGTTCAATCCGAGTTATTAAATTTCGTTCGAGTCAAAAGAGTCGATAACTATCTGAGAGCGGTTGAACTTTCTCACAGTCATTATAAAGCAGTTCCCTATTTTCCAAAAATCAAACAGGTAGAAATTTCACAGCACGATCCTAAAAGTTGGGGGCGGTTTGTAGTAGAGATCATCCGAGAATATACTCGTCCTTATCTTTTGGAAGAGATATAAAATCTAAAATCTCTTTTATAAATTTTCGTTTCTAACTATATTTATTTTTACTTAAAGTCACTGTAGAACCTAAAAATGTGGGAACTCTTACAAATTTTTAAGGGCAATCGGCAATCACTGAATCTGTGGGAACTCTCACATTTAGCGAGAAATTAAAAATGATCGCTTTGGAACAGTTTTTTAATTAACATGAGTTTGGCGTAAAGAAATCTAAGATTCATTTTCTGACAAAAAGTTAGAATCTGAACTCTATAAATCTATTTCTAAAATGTGGGAACTACCGCAAATCACGATTTTACAAACAAATTCTAAAACTGTAGGAACTCATACTTTTAAAAAATTCTTTCTTATGTCGAACTTGTGTTACTTTATTATATAGCTGAGTAATTCGGGAAAGTCCTAAATAGGAAACCTACCACAAAGAATCAGTTGTTCCAATAGATCAGCTCGAAATAAAAAAATTGAAAGTGATTTTGAAAACGGAAAAGCCAAACAAGCTTTCACTGATTTTTCAACAAAAGATCAGACTCAATTTGAAAGAATTAGATTTCAAAATTTAGACTCTAAAGAATTCCAAGTTCTCACGTAGAGGGTCCGGGAGGCTACCCAAAGCGTTGAGATACTTTTTATAACGATTTTCTATTTCAGTATATTTTCGATTTCTAATATTAATAAATCGGTTATGGATCTCTGCAAAGGCAGGAGTTTTAGCCACTTTATCTCGAACTTGTTTACTAAAAGGAATGTGTCTGTAAAAAATTCCACGAACTACTTTGTTAAGTCTCTGAACACCGTCCGCTTCGTATTTCATCCAGAGTTGATAATCATTTGCAAATATATCCCTATCATTTCTAAAACGTTTAAAGTCGGAGGCCAACTTCTCTTTGATCTCCATTGAAAGATCTTTATTTTTCTTAAAAAATTGAATATAATCCGTGTAATCTGCAGTAATCGAAGGATTACCCACGTTATTCCACTCGGCGCCTAAAATGGATTTGGTGAGTTCCCATCGAAACGCAGCCAGAGCATCCGCAACCATCGTTTTCAAATCCCCTTGCGCAAAGATAGGAAGTACAATTCTTCCGGGACTTTCTTTAGAGCCAGCTCCTCTGTGAATGGAAAGATCCTGCCACATCATTACTTTGGTTCCGATGGAAGGAACTAAGATAAAATCAGGGATTACACATTTTTGAATAAATTCTTTAGTAATTCCTAATTCGTTATTATTATAAATTACTTCTCTATGGAAAATAGAATAGTCTACCGCCATCAACTCGTGAACTACTTCTTCCAAAATCTTTTTGGAAACATAGGATTTATCAATCGCCATCTGACTATGAAACTTAGTCAAAATCGGAAAGTGGGTCGCCGGACTACCCGAGGTAAGTCTAACATTTGCTTCATAAAGGGAAGCAAACTCGAACTTGAGTCTAGTGTCCGGATTGTCTAACTCAGGCGGAATATCCGATTCTTTTTTGATCACTATATTTCTATTTTCAAGTTTTACCTTCTCAAAAAAGTTTTGCCCCATTTCGTCCAAAGAAGTTGGAACTTCCCTTTTAAATACCTTCTCCAACCATTCAGTTCCAAGTGAAATAGGAACGTTGGAAGTAAAGTTAGCTGGATCTTTTTGAGTGTACATAAAGGCAATCTGAGAATCGTCCACCAACGTTTCATCGAAATAACCGTACTTTAACATGAGTTCAACTGGTTTAGGAACGTTTCGGTTAGAGCTCATGTATTTCGTAAAACATTCCTGGTACATATCCCAATAATGTCTTCCCAAAGTCCTTCTGACCTTTCTATTGTCACCTTCCGGATCGAGAGGGTTTTTTAAACTTTTCACCTTTACCATAAGAGCGGAAAATTCTTTTATCTGTTCCGCTCCCAAACCAGAAAATTGAATGATAACGGATGCAGAATTGTCTAATTCTTTACGAATCGCGTCAACGTCCACTCCTGCCGTTGCGGAAGAAGTAACGGGAGCTTGAACTTTAGGAGCGGTTTCTTCCATTTTTTTCGCAAGTGTAACTGCTTTGGATTGAAACGCTTGTGTGTTGGGAGAAATATTCGCCACAGGAACACCGAAAAGAGCCTGATGTCCGTTTTTATATTTTTCGATTTTGCCCGCAAAAGCACCTAACACAGGTATTACGAATTCTGCGGGAGCAGTGCCGTAACCAGAAGAAGTAATATCTAAAATGAGATAGAATTTTTCTACGAGACTATTTTCACCAATAAAAAAGATACGAAATGCCTCGTCCAGATCAGTAAGACAAGTCTTAAGAATTCCAGAAATTTGATCCAACACGTTCGCCAGTTTAGAACAAACATAGGCAAGCATAGAAGGATCTGCGGTAAATAATACATTTAGGATTTTAGGATCTTGCATTACCAACTTGCGAATGAAATTGAATTCTCCGTCTTGAAAATCGATTTCTTCGGGGTAAAGTCTTGTAAGTTGAGATTCGTGTTCTTCCTCTAAAAATTGAGGACTAGGTCTATCTGGTAGAATACCTCCGTTATCAAAGAATAACTTCAAGTTCTCTCTACAAAGACGCATAACCGGATCTACTACATCAGCTGAAACCTCTGGAATTGGAGAACCAGGTTTAATGTCTGGAAATACACTTGGATTGAACTGATAATATAAAATCGATAGATTGTCGTTTACCTTTTCAATTTCAGAGGTAATTTTTCGGATCTGGTTGGATTTTTTAAAAAGTTCTGTGATTTCTCGAAGTAGTGTCCTTGCGACCATGAGCCCTAAAGAAACACGAGAACCTACACTTTTAGAGATCGTATCTCGATTCATCGCATAAGTAGAAATGACGCAGGCTTCTTCCGCTTGAAGATGAAACGGATATCTGCCACTCGTAAAAAGAGCCACAGATCCAGGAGTCAAATTGGCTCCATTCAGTTTAAAAAGTTCTAGTTTTCTACCACCTGGAACTTCGGTCAAATAACGAACCGTTCCACTATGAAGTACGTTTAGAGTATTTGCGGAAGAACCTTCTGGAAACAATAAAGTTCCCGCGGGGGCTTGGGCTTGTTGTTGTGGAACGGAGGGATCAAATGCCATATTGAAATTAATGAAAAAGAAACTATTTCTTATCCATAGAGAAAACAATTTTTTAGAAAGGGAATTAAAAAACCGTTCTGAATCTGCTACTTTTAAGTGTAATTCTCGTTAAACTTGACTCCTTATGCCTCTTAAAGAGTATATCGGAAGAATGAATAAAATTGAAAAGTTGCTTCAGACTTCCAGAATTGGTATGATCACCAATCAAAGCGCTTTCGGACCAGATGGAGAATATCACTTTCAATCCATTCACAAACGTTACGATCTAAAGAAAATATTCCTCCCAGAACACGGACTTTTTGCAGAACTTCAAGATCAGGTTTCCGGTTCCAGTCTGAGATATAATCTAGATGAAGTAGAATTTATCAATCTTTACGGAGATCAAGAATCTAGTTTGATTCCAGATTCGGTTTCTTTAGAAGGATTAGACATAGTCATCATAGACATTAGAGATACTGGAGCACGTTATTATACTTTTCTTACAACTGCTTATTATTTTTTAGAAGAAATTTCTAAATGGAATTCTTCAGGAAAAAATGAAATTTCAGTAATTATTTTTGATTCTACCAATCCTGCAGGAAAAAAAATCGAAGGTTCTCCTCTTCAAAAAGAATTTGAATCTTTTGTAGGAGTGAGAGGTGTTTTACATCGTCATGGTTTGACCCCTGGAAAATTACTTTCTTATTATCAGAAAGAATTTCATTTAAACGTAAAGATCAGAATCGTAAATAAAGGATGGTATAAAAAGAAAGATTCAGAATTTAGTTGGATTCCACCTTCTCCCAATATTCCATTTCGCTCAACTTGTTATGTTTATTCTGGTCAATGTCTTTTGGAAGGAACCAATCTTTCTGAAGGCAGAGGAACTACAAGACCTTTTGAAACTTTTGGAGCTCCTTATATAAATGAAGAAAACATTCGTATTCGAAAAGTTTTAGAAGAATCTCAAGGAGGAAGTTTGATCTTAAGACCTTTGAAATTTATTCCTACCTTTCACAAACATAAGGATCTAGTCTGTGGTGGTTTTCAAATTTTGTTAAAAAAACCAGAGAAGTTTCACAGTCTATTTTTTACCCTAAAGCTGATTCGTACACTCAGCGAAGAATATCCAAATGATTTTGCTTATAGAGCAGGTGCATACGAATTCAGATCGGATCGTTCCGCAATCGAACTTTTGGTTGGAGATCGTTTTCTTTTGGATTATTTAAAGGGAAAACATTCTGATTCCATTGTATTCCAATATTTGAATGAACAAGAACGCACTTGGAAAAGAAAATGTAAAGAGATGGAATTATTTTAAGAACCGACGCGTTCAGCTTCTCTAAAAACTCAGAACTTTTTAATTTTGAATCGATTATAACCTTAAATTCTCATCTTTGTATGAAATTGCCTTTTTGCAGTCATCGCAAAAATTGACAACCCATTTGATAACAGTTTACGTAATTACTCCATTCCTATTCCGCGCAATGTGTAGTTAGAATGTAGGATCTCCTTCAAAAAAGCTAACTACTCTGGGTTAGACGGAGTTTTTAGATTTTATCGTAAAATTTAAATTTGCGGTAGTTCCCACATCAAAGAAGAATTAAGATAAATCAAATGTTCGGAAAAATTCTATTCAATCAGATTTCCAGAGATACTTGAATCTTTTGTTGTGCTCGATTGGCGGATCATTCATCTTAGACCATTTTATAGATTCTCCCGAAAAAGTCATGTCTGGCTTTACGTGATTCTAACGGAAATTACCTAAATTTAAATTGAAGAGAAAATTATGATCAAAAATCAAAAAATTGTAATGAAGCAGAAAACATTTGTTGTATTTTTACTTCTTTTTATTCTTCCAACAGCCTTATTTCCCTGGGGAACTCACTACCTCATTATGGATCAAATATTAGAACATCCTTCTATGAAATTTATATCCGGAGAAGTAGAATCTGAATCCTTGGATTCTTTCGTAAAAAAAGAAAAGAATTCTCTAAAAGTTTTATTTGACGAGTTTGCAGTTTGGGAAGAATCCAGAGGATCAAAACGATTTAAAAAAATTGAATTTCATCCAGAAACCGCATCGGTTATAGAATTTTTAAAAGCGGCAAGACTAAACCCCGCTACTCGATTTTTGGAAGTGGAAAGAATTCTTCCCGGTTCTAAACCAATGATTGGAAACGTTCCAGTTTCCTCAATCACTCCTTATCTTTTAGATCATTCCGAACTTCCAGCAAGGTTTCAATCTACACTCGGAAAAAAAGTCAAACTTAGAAACATTCTCTATACATTTATCGATGAACCAGATTGGGGAATGGATCATGACCTTTGGAATCTTCAAGAATATGGATATGGAAAACAACCTTATGGAAAAGCAGAAGGAGAAGGTAGTAAAGCTCCTTTTCATATGCAATTCCAAAATGAAAATTGGATTCTTTCCCTTTTTGTTCCCGAAGTTGTAAAAGGTGGAATGATCTTAGATCGGATCGAGTTGTTTTCTCGCCTTTCCAAATTGGCGGGAAAAACGGGACACAATTATTGGCAGTATCGTTTTGCTACTTGGGCTTGTCATTATATCCAAGACATAGGACAACCGTATCATTCCAAGGCAGTTCCCGACGCAGACTTCTCGTATTACGCCCGTTATATCTTTTCATCAAAAGAAACAAAAAAAGATATGAAAGCCAAAGCTACTCAACTTGTAACCAATCGCCATTTTTTGTACGAAGATTTTATCTCTTACAATTTGATAGATTTTTACAAGAACCCCACTACTCGGACCTTAACCGAATTTTTAGTACAAAATTCAAAAGATTTTCCTTCGTTTTCGTCTAACGAAGATTTGATGAAATTCGTAGGCAAAGAGGCTTCCGTTCACGCCTTTCAAATCAACCAATCGATCATAGATACTTTTGGAGAAAAATATACAATGAAACCTGAATATGATCTGGAAAAGGAACTTGGGACCAAAATGAAGGAAATCATTCCCACATTAAATTCGGAAAAAAGAAATCTTCTTTTAAAAGAAGCGGGTAGAGATTTTTCTCTAACAGGTTTCGCAACCAGAGAAATGTTACATTTGATTTTACAAGATTCAAATCATAAAAATTAGATTTCAGCTAGAACATTTATTCTAAGTTTCGAAAAATGTTTTATAAACTTATCTGAAAACTTTAAAAAAATCATCTTGAATCTTGTAATAAACTATAGTAATTTTTACAGATTACGTTATTTGTAACTGCTTAAGAATTTTTAAACAATATCTTTCATATTAGAGTTGTTGAAAAATAAATTCTCTATCCGTTTCTGTTGCATTGAAATGGACAATTGAAGTAATTTTGTTGATCCCCATTATGGAATTTTTCAACAACTCTATTATAAAGGATTAATAATATTCTTTCCACCAAACTCAAATTAAATGCAAAAAGAATTTACCTTTTATAAAAACTACAGAGAAAAAGAAAAGCTTAGAGAAGCGTTTTTTCAATTTACTCCCAAAGCACTTTATGGAGCAGACTTTCGCCTTTGGTATCAGCTCGGGTTCTGGGAAAATTCTTACATTCCTTATTCTTTTTTTAAAGACGAAATTATAGTCTCTAATGCTTCCGTATGCGAAATGAAAATTATATTAAACGGACAAGAATTTGACGCGGTTCAATTGGCAACAGTAGGAACTTTGCCAGAATATCAGCATCAGGGTCTTTCTCGCAAACTCATCGAACATATTTTAGAAGATTACAAATCTAAAACTTCGTTTTTTTTCTATTTGGAAACGAAAACGTATTAGATTTTTATCCTAAATTTGGGTTTCGAAAAATAGAAGAATCCTGTTTTGTTTGCAAGAATCTTAGTCCATTTCGCAGAAAAAAATCTTCCCTGAATTTTCAAATCTTGAACGTAAATTCGGAAAAAGATAGAATCTTATTTCGTAAAATTACTTCTTCTGCTAAATCGACTACAAATCGATTTGGAGTTATACAATATGAATTTATTTTATCTTTTTATTGGATTTATGTATATCCAGAGAACTTTTATTACTTTCCGGAAAACGATTCTATCTTGGTTCTACATCTAGATAAAAAGGTTTTATGGATATATGATATTCTTTGTAGAGATTCTTTTTCCATTTCTAAATTTCTCTTAGATTGGAATTTAGAAGATATAGAAGAAATTCGTTTTGGCTTTTGCCCAGATCGGTTCGATCTTTTGAATTTGGAAATTAAAAACGATATTATTACTCAAACAGATTCTCCTTTGTTTGTAAAAGGTTTTCAATCAGCATTGAAATCTACTTTTTTATTTCCCATGTTGGCAAGAGCCTAATTGAAATAATAAGAATGTCAGTATCTATTTTAGTTTACAACTTTCATATTTTTTAATATTTTATTTTAACAATATTTGTGCCAAAATTATATTAGAGCTTGTCCCAAAACCTCAAAAAATTTTTTCTCTATAATTTTTTAGAAATTTTTAATATTCTGTAGCAGGTTCCTACAAATTAGGTCGCAATTTGCAAAATTTCGAGCAGTTTTAATGTCGTTAAATTTTCGCGCTAGTTCTTACATTTTGTGAAACTCAAATCTCATTTCCTAAAGGCCGTTCGATAAGTTTTGGGACAAAGTCTTAACGACAGAATTTATAATTTCCATTTTAAAAACGATTTATAAAAAAACCTTTATAAAATCTAAAAATAATAATCGTATATTCAAATTTTTATATGAAATCTCTATTTTGATACCTTCATCAAATTAAAAATTCATTTTATGAATTCTTATTGATCTTTAAAAAATTGAGTACCATAAATCTTTACTACAAACCCTATTTCGGTGCAAAATGCTGAAACTTTATTCTAATAGTTCTAAGCAGAAGAACATAAAAAAAGGTTTGATTCACCTCATTTTATTTTAGTCTCAAAATAAAAATGAACTTTGCGGTATTTTTATCGTTTAAATTTATGGTAGCTCTTATGAACTTTATAACATTATAAATTAATTATGGTTTTCAAAAGTTATATAGTCACTACTCATAACTATATAATAAAGTACCTAATATTTTGCATGGAATTAGTATTTTGTGATAAAATTAACGGTACTCAATTTTATAGAGATCAGTAATGTTAGTTCGGTTTAAAAAAATGAAAAAGAATACAAGCAAAAGAAAAATAATGTTCCTATTTTGTATTGTAGCGGAAATATAACTTTTATGAAATGTGGGAACTACTGCAAAATTTCGTTGTGAAAGCACGATTTAAAATCACAAAAAAATAAAAAGAGACGCAAATTGTGGGAATTATTCCATTTTGAGAAAAGATAAATTTTTCAGAATTAGAAATTCATTACACCAAACACACTTTAACTGGAAATGTACGAGTTCCTACATCCTAATTATTTCTTTTTGTTTGAATAAAAACCAACAAATTCACTCTGAATTGAAAGTTACTCGTAACTTCAAGATTTAGACCAAGCGTTTTTAGACGTTAAAACCCGGATAGCCGCCGCCTTCCTACGATTTTGAGTGATTTCTCGATTTGACTTTACCTTATCAACCAAATGGGAAGTGGCGGTAGTAGGATGTCCTGAAGTAAACGGAGGGGCTGGATTGTATTCAATCATAAGTTGAATTTCTTCGGCGAGTTCGGAGCCGAAAAATTCTGCAGTTAAAAAAAGAGCAAAATCGATTCCAGCAGTAACACCACCTCCGGTAATTCGGTTACGATCCTTTACAAAACGTTCGCTGGAAATCTGAACCGGAAATAATTTTAAAACATCTAAAGACATCCAATGAGTAGTAGCTTTATAACCGTCGAGAAGACCGGCAGACGCAAGAACCAAAGAACCGGTACAAACCGAAGTGATGAATCTAGAATTTACGGTTTTTCTTTTGAGAAAATCCAAAACAGTAAATTCTTCCATTAGAAGAGTTGTTCCGGGACCACCAGGCACAAGTAGAATATCAAGATCTGGACAATCCGCAAAATCAAAGTCCGGGATCAACTTCATACCAGATTCCGACTGAACTGGATCTTTAGATTGTGCAAATAAAAATATTTTTACGTTTGGGATTCTTGAAAAAACTTCATAAGGTCCTGTAAAATCGAGTTGGGTAACTCCCGGGAAAATAAAAATTCCGATAGAGAAATTAGCATGCGGCATAAATTTAAAGAATAGATTATGTAAAGTGACTTACAAGTCATTTTTGATTTTAAAATTCTTACAGAGATGCAAAAAACCAGGAGTAAATAAACTAGGTCTGTGAATTATCAAAAATATTTATTTTTAGATGTAGGAGATACAATTCTCCATCTAAAAAAATCCGCCGGAGAAACATATCTTGAAATCCTTTTACAAGCAGGGTTACAAAAGAAAGAGAATGCGGGAGAGATTTACAGAAGAGCATTCACTGAGTCTTGGCAAAAAATGCAAAAAAATTCTCCACCAGAACATAGAGATAAATACCAATTTCATTCAGGAGGAACTCCAGGTTGGTGGAAGGAACTACTTGAAGATTTTTTGAAAAGAGTTCCAGACCAAGTCTCAATTGAAAAAGCGTTTCCGATTATATATCATAAATTTGCAGACCCCGAACTATGGACCTTGGATCCAGGTTTTTGGAAACTTAAAGATTATTGTAAAGAAGAAAACTGGGGACTCGGAGCAATTTCAAATTGGGATCACAGACTCAGAGCACTTTTAGAAGCAAAAGGAATATTAGAATATTTGAATCCTGTAATTGTAAGTGCCGAATTTGGGTATGAAAAACCTTCTCCAAAAATATTTGAAGAAGCGATGCGTTTAGTAGGACTTTCGGGTGATTGTTTAGTTTACTGTGGCGATAAATACGAATTGGATATAAAAATACCAAAATCATTAGGTTGGAGGTCTTATTTAAAAGGAGAAAAAGGAGATCTAAAAACTTTATCCGAGTTAATTCAATTTTTATAAATTAGATCTATAAAAGAAATCAAGATTGAAATCATGTGTTCTTTACAACCACAATCTTATACTTCAATTTCTGCTCAGAACTACATAATAAAAAACCAAATCCAATAGTTTACACTCCAAAAAAGTAAATTCAGCGAAAAAAATCTGGGCAAATCTGCTTTGCCGAGCCACACCTTCAGCTATAGTCAATAAATTGCATGAAAGAAATGTAATGCGTTATTTCGCTTTTAGCTTCAATTTAGAACGCGATTCGTCGAACGATCTGCAGAGCGACCCGTAGGAGCGATGCATTGAATTCAGGAATGAAACGTTGAGTTACTTCGGGCGGGACTATAGAAGCGAGACGCTGAGTTTGAGAGAGTGTTCTGCTGAATTATCGTTTTCGCATCGGATTCTATCGAATTCACATTATCCACAAAAAGATTCGATAATAGAGTTGTTGAAAAATCCCATAGTAGAGATTAATAAAATTGTTTTAATCGGCCGTTTCCATACAACGAAAACTAATGGAATTAATTTTTCAATGATTCTATTATTTTTCTAAATCCTCTCACACTAAAAATTTATTATTGAACAGTTAAATTATAATATATTAAAGTTATAATTCTATCTACCAAATGGAGCGATGAAACTCCGTAAAACCATAAACATCTCGGAAAGAAATGTTTTTTTTATCCGTAAAGCGAAATTTACCCGAAAATTTTCCAACAAATTGTCTGAAATATAATTTGGAAACAATTAGATTCATTTTATCTTTTCTTTCTCCTTCCGGAACGAATGTGAGATTTACAAAATCTTCTTCATCGTAAATTTTCCAAGGTTTGGTGGGATCTTTTTGAGAAAAATCGAAGATTATTCTGGAAATCCTCTTTCGCTTTCGATTGATCCAAAATGCGTTTTCGGAAAAAAAAGTTTCATTCACTAAAGCTGCAAAGTTAGCGCCAATTGAAGTTCGATTGGAAAGGATCCCACCAAACGCCGCCCAATACCAATTGGTTTCTCTTCTGAGATAGCCTCCGGACCAATCATAAAGAATTGTAGTTTTTTTACGATCGAATGAAAGAGATTTATCTTGATAAGAAATTTCTAATGAACTTGGAATTAGAGGAGAACATTTTTCAGTAAAAGTCCAATGAGTAGGTTCAGAAGGATTTAGAACTCTCAAAGGAGAATGACTTTTGAGTGCAAAATCCGCTTGAAATTGAAACCGCAATTTATTTCCTAAAAAAGCGTCTACGTCAAGTGTACCTTTAGGGTGTGATTTGTAGATATTTAGAAAAGAACTTCCTTTTTGGAATTGGATCTTATATTCGTCCGGATTGACTGGAAATTGTAATTTGTTTTCATTATCTAAACCTTTAGTATCAAACTCAAATAAAATTCCATCTTTGTAATGATATAAATAAGTAAATACATTATACACATATCCAAGACTAACAACAGCAAAACCAATTAAGAATTCGTCTGTGATAATTCCAATATAATTGAATTTTTTAAATGCAAAACGTTTTCTAAATCCGCTAATTTCTTTACCAAAAAAATCCAACAGTTGAAACTCTTTATAATTAAATTCAACCGGACCATCAAATACCCCGTAGTTGACTTTATTTTCAGCGCCTATGACTTTCATTTTGATCAGTTAGATTAATGCAAAAGGTTTAAAATGCAATGTAAATATTGTATTGTTTACAATTTCGCTTTACTTTTATTTTTTTTAGATCAGCATTGGCCTCCAATTCAACGCTTATGGTAGAAACAAAAAGCCAGAATTCTTCCAAATCTTACGGCCTTGATGAGGCCGACCTTAAAATTCTAAAATCTAAAAAAACATCTCGTGAAATTTCTATTCTACTTTATCGAGTTCTTTATAGAACGGAAGAAGTACAACAAGGTGCAGTTAAAGTTCTAAAAGAAATGTTATTAAGGACTCATACCAATCATCCCGACTTGTTTCCGATTTTAGACCGAACTAAATTCACCAAAGATATGATTGATCTCTACAAAACTTCTTCATCTCTAATCCCTGAAAAGTTAGAATTATTCTTTAACGCGGTTCACATATCTTTTCAAAACGAAATTCTTTATCTAGTAGGTAAATCCGTTCAATTTTCTTTCGACATTATCTTTGTCGTGATTGAGACAATTTTAAATGAAATGAATCTTCCCGAAAATGAAAGAACCGTGAATATGAAGGACAGAGAAACGATTCTAAAAAATTTCAGAGCTTACAACGACCTTTCCAAAATCTTCAACAAAATCGGAAACACAAAGGTAGTGATCGACAAGAAGGACGACATTATCACCGAAATTTCCATTCTTCATAAAGACATCACAATCATATCGATAGAAAGTATGTTTCGTCATATATTAGCCCAGCTCTTACTTTCTAAAAAATATAATTGTGGAAACTTAATCGAAAAGTGGGCTCAAGAATACGGAATGGAAGATAACATTCCTTCGATGAAACGTGTAATACCGGAAAAAACTCCTCTTACCGAATTTAGACTTCAATTTACAAACGCGGTCAAAATTCTAAAAGAAGAGAATGAAATGGATCTGATGTTTTTGAGAACTTTGGCAAATTATTATTCTTCGTGGGTAACCCAGGTTTCCGAACAAATCCCATCTTAATAAGAAACATAATAATATTATGATATTTTTAATAAATAAAATATCGCATAAATCGTAGCAGAAAAATTTTAAAAATCAAAAATTCTTCTTTCAAAAAAGATTACAATAATTATAACTTTCTTTTCAAGGGTTTTAACAGCATAACAACTACTTTGTTTGAGAGTTTCTTGGATCGTTTTAATTTTGATGTAGAGAATTTCAGATAACTACTCAAAACTATATAATAAATTACCCAATCTAATAGTTTACACTTCAATAATAGAATTGTTGAAAAATGAATTCCCCATCCGTTCCATAGAAACGTCGATTGAAACAGTTTTGTTAAACTTGAACTATGGAATCTTTCAACAATTCTAATGTAAATCCAGCGTAAAAAAACCGGAACGAATCCGGCTTCGCTGTACTACTTTCAACTCCAGTCAATAAATTGAAGTTTATCTGTAAAACCTGGATTTGTGGGAGTTTCCACAGATTACTTTTTTTGAGACTTTATAAGTTTTTAAATAAAATTTTCACCATTAAACTAACGTTAGTAATTCCCAAATTTTGGAACAAAATTAGTTTAATCGTTTGAGAGAAGCACCTAAAGAATAAACGGCAACTGCTAAAACGACGTGAAAAATGTCTACGTTCAAAACTGGTCCCCTAGATCCAGATGTTCCAATCACAAGCCCCGCAAGAATAAAAAGAATCGCGCCTAAAATCCCATATAAAGCCGGGACTTTATTTTCTCCAGAATTTTTACGAATACAAACAAGAATTGCCGTAATCATAGAAATTCCACCTAACACAGTAGATACGATTGGAAGTGGAAAGATATAACCAAAAATCAAATAAAAAGACAACAAAACTCCTCCAACTGGATAGAGATTATTTTTTTTCAACTTTTTGATTCCAATATGAAAAAAACCGGTTCCAATCAATGGTACTCCCACAAAAGAAGCAAAACCCACTGCAAAACGATAAATAGGATCTAAAACTTCGATTCCTAAAAAGTGAATCGTTCCTAAACCGGCAGAAATTCCTATCGCAAGAAATCCTATAAAACCCGCAGATTTCGAATAAGAAGTTTCATTTTTAATTTGAATCGCGACAAAGATGGATACAAGACTTAAAATGAAATCGGAAAAAACGGTAGTCAATTGCATGGAAAATGATCTTTATTATAGAAACAATTTTTGCAATTCTTTTTCAAAAAACAAATGACTGTATTGCCTGGATTTGTTTAAATAAATCCAAGTATTTTACGTCAAAATAAATCTACATGCGTAATTTAGAATGTAATTTGAGAAATTAAAATTTGTAATTTAAACTCCTCAATAAACTTTATGAATCACATTGAGAAATATTTTCCTCACAATTCATCACGTTTTTTATATATACTTTTGATTTGAAAGAACGTTCTGCTAAATCTCCTACGCTTCAATCGAATTCTATCGAACTTACATGAAACAGCACTTTGTAACAAACATTTAGGTGTTTAATTTTATAGAGATAACTAACGTGAACTTGTGGAAAAATAATTTTTTAAAATAACAACTTCCATATTATTCTCGGAGTTATATAATAAAACACCGCAATTTTATCGTAAAAGCCTGTTTGAATGCAAAATATTCTTCTGTTTATATAATATGAGTCCGGCATAAGAAAAAATTTTCTAAAAGTATGAATTTCTACAATTTTAGAATTTGTTCGTAAAATCGTGGTTTGCAGTAGTTCCCACATCATTACAGACAAATTTAAGTTTTGTGGGAGTTCCCGCACTTGATTGAATACGAAAGATTCAATTGTTATAAACTTCTATTTTATAAATTATGAGAATTCCCACATTGAAAGAATCGATCTGTAAAGTTCCAATTCTTTCAGAAGAATAAATCATAGATCCTAAACAAATTCACGTTATATACTTTCTAAGTAACTACAATTACTAATCTCTATAAAATTGAGTACCGTTAATTTTATCACAAAACGCTGGTTCCATATAAAAATTAGGTACTTTATTATATAGTTATGAATAATAACAAAACTCACTACAAAGTGAGCCATTCCACAGATCTCTCATCAATGAGTAGTGTATAACTTTGAAAAATCCTTTTAGAAAACTTATACAAAATTATAAAGTCCAAAGATAACATTTTTACTACGAAGACGTATCAAAATAATATTATGGATTTATAAAAAAGATAAAATGCAGAAACTATTTCCAAAAGCCATGAATTCCGGAATTATTCAGAAGTATAAAATATCTAGCACTTTGCACTGAAACAGAACCTTACAATAAAAAATGCGGTACCAATTTGATAGGAATCAGTAATGGTATTTTGTAAAACGTCTACACGAAGACCTATCGTTTATTTTATGAGTTTTTATAAACTTATAAAACCGATTCTGAGTTTAGAATACTCGTAATCGTTCAATAAATTCTACGGATTGCCTGAGAAATCCTTTGAATATTATCTTTTGTTAAATTAGGGTAAATTGGAATACAATGGCCTCTTTGAAAGAGCCTTTCTCCATTTGGAAAATCTGCATTAGAAAGTTCTAAAATATGATGAATTGGTTCTTCCATTACTCTTTGAGTTCCAATCTGTAAAGAGCGAAAATATCTTTCTACTTGTTCGTAACTTCCAGGAGCAAGAATAATAAAACGATTGAATGTATCTAAATTTGGATCTCCATACCAAGTTTTAACTGAAGTTCCTGAGATAGACTGTAAATAAACTTGCGCGATTTTTCTTTTTCTTTCTAAGATGATTCCAATTTTGGAAAGCTGTTCAATTCCAAGCGCTGCTTGATAGTCGATAAGATTATAGTCTAACTTGGGTTGCCCCTCTTTTCTTTGGTATGGTTCTTTACCTGTTTTCATCGCTCGAATTTTTTTAGCGAGTGGTTCTTGATCTGTAATGATCATAGCACCGTTTCCAGTTGTGATCATTTGATCTACTGAAAGTCCACAAACAGCAAGACTTCCTTGTTTCCCCGGAATAAAAGTTGCACTTTGTGCACCCAAAACTTCAGAAATATCTTCGATGACCGGAATTCCTTTAAAATCGTAACGTCTTGCATCTACCACAGAACCAAAAGAATGATCTAAAATAATCGCTTTAATAGAAGAATCTGCTAATTTTTGCGTCAGCTCTTCCGAATTTAGATGAAAAGAATTTTTATCCAGATCAATTACAACCGGAGTCGCTTTTAAAAGAAAAATGGCGTCAAGTGCTGAAACGGACGCAAATGTAGAAAGTGCGACTTTATCCCCTGCTTGAACATCCAACGCCAGAAGTGAGAGATGATAAGCAGAAGTAAGATGATTTGTGGAAATAACTTGTTTATAGCGGAAAGTGGAAGCAAATGCTTTTTCAAAACGTGTAGTTACATTTCCAGTTGTGAGATGATCCTCCACGAGACATTCTAAAACCGTTTTCAAATCTTCTCTGGAAAGAGTAGGCTTATGAAATTCAATTTCTGTCTTTTTTTTAGAATTCTTTTCTAAAATTTCAGTTTCGGTGCTACTCATGTCCAACTAACTCAGTTTCTAATAATTTTATTATGTCGCATTATGTATTTGAATTCGATCTCGTAAAGACCTTTTTCTACATCTTATAGACATAGTTTGCAATTGGATCAAAAAAGTACAAGAAAAATCTCTTCGTAAAACTGAAATTTTGTGGGAACTACTGCATTTTAGACCGAAACGAATCAACTCCAAGTTTTACCGATTTTACAAAATGAACTTCCTGAATTTAGAAATAGATCTTTTAATATGAAGATGTATGAAAATAATACTATGAGTTTATTGAAAAAATTAGAATAGGATGTGAGCCTATTTCAAAAATCGTCTTATTCCAAAATAAATAAGAGTTCCTAGATTCATTTATAAAATGATAGATCCTGATCAAAAACAGTGGAGTTCCCACATTTCAAAATTTTGCCATAAAATATAGATTTGTGAGAGTTCCCACAAATTAAGTCGTATTACAAATTTTAAAACATTCACTTTTTGTGATTCGATTCGCGGTAGTTCCTACATTTTACGAATCCCTACAAAATTGAGTGTCCATAAATGTTACGATAAAGTATCGGTTAACGTGTTTTCGGTATGATCCAATGCGAAAACGATCGAGTCGCAGAACCTTCTTTTAAGCTCAGCGTATCGCTTCTATTGGCACTCGCTCGACAGATCACGTTCTATAACAAATTAAATTTAGGAAAAGATTTTGTTTTCAAGCGAATCTTCAACTCAAGTTGTTGATCGGAGCTGAAAGCGTAATCCAAAACGCCGGAGGATTCGCCCAAACTTTTTTATGTAGAATTAACATGACTGATGTGTAAACGATTGAGTATTTTATTATATAATTTTGAGTAGGAATGATTTGTAAAGTTCAGATTTCAACTTTTTTTAGAAGAATGAATCACCAATATTCCTCCACAAACTCATGTTATTTACGAAACGGAAATTGAGTTTGTATAAAACTCACTATATCCGATTCAAATTGAGGCCCATGTTCTTGATAAACAAATTTTGGAGGAGAAGATACTTGTTTGAGAAAATTACATCTCATACGACTACATTCTTCCGGAATAGATGAGGCCCATATTGCACCTAAAACGGAATACCCATGATCATATTTCATAGATGTAAGTTGATTTAAATTTTTATCATAAATTTTAATTTCAGTTCCAGCTTGCAAGGAAGCATAACTTGGAATCAAACCAAAACTTAATACCGAAAAAACAGAGGAGAATAATTGAATTACGCTACTTCCGAAGTGTTTTGGAGTTTGAAAAGCAGGAGTATGAATTCCTAATACATAATAATCAGTTCCTATATCTTTTAATTTAAAGATACGTTCCTCACCTTTTTTTTCTACACTTGTTACGTATGTCAATTCAAGAACACCACTTTCTTTGACTTCATTTAAATAATCTTGAACAAACTTTTTTACCTTATCCGAAGAAACGTCCTTTCTATAACCAACAGATTTCAAATCAGATGCATAAACTCCATTCTGAAATTTGAATATAGTTCGATCTGGATAAACCAAACTCGCAGTATAAACCCGAGTTTCAGCAGAAGATTTAGTAATTTCAGTCTCATAAGGACGAAAACCTATATAAGTAATTTTTACTTTAGGTAAATTTGGAATCGAAGTATTTTCCGGGATGTTTTTTTCTACGTAATAATGATAATTACATTTTATTAAAGTAGTAAT
The DNA here is from genome assembly GCF_900156205.1 of Leptospira interrogans. Classification (GTDB taxonomy): domain Bacteria; phylum Spirochaetota; class Leptospiria; order Leptospirales; family Leptospiraceae; genus Leptospira; species Leptospira interrogans. The sequence goes on along the minus strand of NZ_FTNA01000009.1, from coordinate 7,837 downwards.
CATCATAAAAAAAATCGAAAAAACGAAAGTTTCCTTCCAAGAAAGACGTATCTTTTTTTTCTCTAATTTGGTCATAAAGTTCGCTTCCCGCTCTAAAAGTAATTTTGAATTTGTTCTATAAATCATCTGCTATTGAATCAAAATTGAACAATGATAATCTTTACAACAAATACCTTAAAATAAAAACAAATCATTACTACTAATCTCTATAAAGTTGAGTACCGCAAATTTTTATTGTAAAACCCAGCGCAAGCATACTGAGGGCTTTAATAGTTTTGAGTAATCCTCAAAATGATTCTAAAATGAATCGTAATTTTTTTTCAACCTAGATTTATATTCTTACGATTTATGATTTGTATAAGGAAATCTAAATAGAATAGAATTGTTGAAAAACTCCATAGTTCAATTAACAAAACTACTTCAATCGACCGTTTCCATGAAATAGAAAACAGATGGAGAATTGATTTTTCAACAACTCTAATAATTTTAATCTTCAAGTTTCTGTACGGAATTATTCTTTGTAATCATCAAAAAAATAAAAATCTATTTTACAAAAGTCTCATAATTTACTTAAATTTTCCAATACTTAAGGGTTGCTGCAAATAATTATAGAATCTGATTTTTACACTCAAATAGACTTTTGCGATAAAAATTCGCAACATTCTACTTTAAATAAAAGAATTAAAGTATCTAATCTATAACTTTCAAAAATTTTCATGATTCAAATTAGAACCGCTTCAATTAGCCGTTTTTAGAAACAGATGGGAAAATTAATTTTCAACAGCTCTAATTAAAGAACCTGAAAAAAATTTTCTATTTTTAAAAAAACAGAACCTAGATTTATTTAAACAATTACATCTCTATCAATAATTCAAAATAAATATTATAATATTTTAAAATATAAATAAATTATTCCATTTTCTATTACTACCAATAACAATAGAAAAAAATATTTTACACTAAATGATTCTTGCAATCAAGATTCGCTACTTGTTATATTGCTCTAAATCATCTTTGTAAAATTGAATACCATGAACTCCAAGGCAAATTTGTTATTTAACTTAGAATTTTAGACTCTATTTTGTAACCCTTAGCAAAACGAATTGATAAAACCACTTTATTACTGATACCTATAAAATTGAGTATCAAAATATTTGTCACAAAGTGCCGCTTTACGTAAGTTCAATATAATCGAATGCAAAGCAATTGAAATGTAGGAAAACTCAGTTAAACTGCTCTTACTAAACGTTATATTAAACAAGAATGTCCAAAATTCTATAGTAAACTAAAGATTTAGAACTTGCCCCAAAACCTCAAAGAATTTTACGAAATAATTCTTTAAAATTTTTAATAAAATGCAGTAGTTCCTACATTTTTGTGAAACTCAATACATCGCTTCTATGGTCGCTCTGCAAGTCGCATTTGGCAATTTACGAACTTTCGAGCAGCTCTAATCTCGTTAAATTTTCGTAGTAGTTCTCACATTGTAAGGTTTGGGGACAAGCTCTAAGTTCAAAATTTATAATACTTTATTTTATAAGAATCAGTAAAAATTAAATTTCTACGTAAAAATAATACAATAATTATATTTAAAAAGTATAATGTACTAATATATTCATACATCATGAGAAAAAGAACCTAAAACCCAGTATATAACCAAAATAATACCAATCCTTTTTATCATTTTTATTGGTGATAGCAAAGACACGCTGAGTTCAAATTCAGAAATCAAAACGGAAGATTCGTTTCAAAATTTATGGTACTATCTTCATCTTTAGATAAATTCACTTTTCAGAATAGAATCCGAATTTAAACTGACCGAAAAAATTCAATCCGGAAACGGTGTACCGAGCTCATTTTGAAAAAACTTCTTTTACTTTTTTTTATCTTTATTTTATTACTTTCGACGTGGATAGGATTGTATCTTTTCCGTATCTCTAAAGCTAAAAGTATATCTGAGTTTATTAATTCGATATACGATTTAAAAATTGATACAAAAGAGAATGAAAAGAAATTTTTAGCATCCACTTGGTCTTCCGATATAGTTGCAATGACACAAAATATTCATCTATATGACGAGATTCATCCCTTTCTTTATACTCTGGAAGGAGGTAGAACCAATACGGGCAAGATCAAGTCCATTTGGAATCATGAAGCTCAAGAAATTTATATTTGGACTTTAAAAACAATTTCCCCAAAAACAAAAATCATTCCAACGATCTTTCGATGGGAAAACGATTTCGAAAAAGTTTCGGATGCTATCGGACTCAACGGAAACGTAAAAATTCGTGACTATCATATTCAACAAATCTTAAAAGAGATCGATACTTACAATTACGACGGAATCGACATCGACTACGAAGGAATGACATGTGATAAAAAAGAAAGTTTCGAAATTTTTCTAACCCTCCTTTCCAAAGAATTAAAAAAGAAAAATAAACTCTTATCAGTTGCAATTCATCCTAAAACATTCGCTGAACAACCATCAGATTATTTTTGCAAAGAAAACGGCAAGAAGATGCAGGTTGATTTTTACGAAGCCTACAGAGGTCAACTTTCACACGACTATGAATTTCTAGGTAAAGTCGCAGATAAGGTCAAGATCATGGCCTACGAATTACATCCAAGGAAAAATGCCTTTCCGGGTCCTGGTCCACAAGCACCATCCTGGTGGATTGAAAGAATATTAGAATATTCTACTAAAAAAATCCCTAATTCTAAGCTATATATGGCAATTCCAACTTATGGCTACGACTGGCCATTAAACTGCGATATTCCCTCCAAGGCAGTTTTTTATTCCCGCGCTCAATATATCAAAACGAATTGGAATCCGAGGA
>NZ_FTNA01000033.1:0-40000 GCF_900156205.1 Leptospira interrogans | reverse complement strand
CTTGATTCGATTGTATTGTAAATACAATTCGGTTAGATTGTGTAGTTGTCCGATCTCACTAGGAAGAGTCGTGAGTCTGTTATGAGACAAATCCAACATCTGTAAGCCCTTTAGTCGTCCGATTTTTTCCGGAAGCGCATCGAGTTGATTCGTATTTACGTTTAGGATGACCAACTTCTTAAGTTCCCAGATTTCTTTGGGAAAGATTTTGAATCGATTTTGATTTAATAGTAACGATCTCAAGTTTTGAAGCCGTGCGATTTCCTTAGGAAGAACTTCAAACTCGTTATTGGCTCCTATATCCAAACTTCTTAAATTCCTGAGTAATCCGATTTCTTTAGGAAGACTTTTAAGCTGATTGAGACCTAATGACAGATGTTCTAAATGTTTGAGACGAACGATTTCTTTCGGGAGGGCTACGAGGCTGGTATCGTATAAACTCAAACTCCGTAGATTTTTGAGCCTTAATATTTCTTTTGAAAAAAGGGGGAATTGTTGATATTCCAAGCTTAAACTCAGAATCTTTAGAGGTTGTTCCAAAGCCAGATTTAAGTTTCGATAGGTTTCACCCTCTTCTACATCTCTCAAATCTATGTCGCAATCGGGGAGTAGCGCTTGAATCTTTTTTCTCTCTTTGGATAGAAGCGGGTTGATAAGTAAATTTAAAACCTCTAAATCCTGAAGCTTCTCCATTTGTCGAGGGAGAGTTTTGAGTTGATTGTTTTCCAAATATAACATTCGCAAATTTTGCAAGTTTCCTATCTCCTTCGGAATTGAAGCGAGCTTGTTTCCACTCAAATTGAATATCCATAAGTTTTCTAAGGCTCCGATTTCTTTCGGAAGAATTTTGATCCTGTTGTTTTCCAGATTTAGTTCTTCCAAAAGTTTAAGTTCGCCTATTCCTTCCGGAAGAGTTACGAGCCGATTTCCACGTAAGTCCAATTCTTGGAGATTCTTTGATTTTTCTATTTCTTTTGGAAGGGTTGAAATTCTATTATTCTCCAGTCGTAAGATTGTTAAATTTTCAAGCTCCCAGATTTCTTTAGGAACGATTGTTAGTTTATTACCATTCAAATATAATTCTTTTAAGTTTTTCAGTTTGTTTATTTCGCGCGGAAGAACAGTGATCCGATTTTCCTCCAGTTTCAAAATTTCTAAATATTCGAGTTCCCAGATTTCTTTGGGAAAAACCGCAAATTTTTGCCGACTCAAATCCAAGATGCGAACGTTCGACGAAGAAAACGAGGACGCGTGTTCAAGCGCTTCCTTTAGATTGGTAAACGTCTCATAACCATCGTTTGCCTGAAGTTGAACGGAAAACAGACCAAAGACAATCGTCAAAAAAATCCGAACATGTCGTCGGAAACCGAAGAACATAGATCGATTCCTATTTAAAGCCGTGTATTGTATTTTCATAATCGATAAACTAGAAAGAATTACAGAATAATCCTTCATGGTCGAAAAGAGCGATCGAATGATAACTTAGACCGAAAAACTTTTATGCGGAGGGAGAGATTTAGGGAAAGATTTTTACCTCGAGTTCAAAAACCCACGGACATTCCCAAATACAAACCTTGTAGAATATCGTGGTTCCCGGAACGGAACATATGCAATATTGGCGCGCTGGAATTCTCGCTTATAAAAGGATCCAAAGAAGAAGTCTGTAAACGAATGTCCGTTTGATGAAACGAATAATAACTGAAGTACGAATAGATATAATTGTATCCTACAAAAAATTTCACCGAATCAAAAACGCGATACCCCAATGAAACGTCTAGTTCGTAACCCCGATAGATTCCTTGAGCGCCTGCGGTCCCGGCTGAAACCGTGATCGACTCCAAGGCGAGCGCCTGTGGTTTGTAAAATCGGGTCCCCTGCGTATAAAAAAGATCGGCCGCCAAACCGAAGGACCAATTTTCAGCGAAACGATATTCGGTCCGAAATACGAACTGCGGTCCGTATGTGTAGAAGTATTCCTGATATGCCCCTTCGCGTAGAAAGTAGCCGTATTTATATTTATTGATGTTCCGGATTCCTGCGCCTACGAAAAGATCCCAATTTGGATACAAATTTAGAATTTTATAATAATTTAATTCTGCTTCGGACCTTAACATAGGATTAAAATATTGTTTGCGAGTCTCGTATCCTAAAGTACCGGATTCAATAACATTCGTATTGGGGTTTGCCAATTCGATTTCGTAGGCAGAAACCTCGATCCTAAATTTCTTTTCCAACTGGTCATATCTAAATACAAGAGGTATTAAAACTTTCTGATTTTGTTTGATTGAATCCGTTTTGATTGTTGTTTCTAAAATAGAACGTTCTGTATAAGAAGTATAATCATACGGAGTCCATCGATACGTCTGACGTTTGATTAATAATTCAAATGTGTTTTTTTTATTCTCTTCAGCTTGAGATAAAACAGAACTTGGAAAGAGTATATAAAAGATTAAGAAAATAGAAACCTTAAATCCTTTTTGCCAAATCGAAAAGTACGAAGTTTTTTTTAACATCGTTTTACCTCTCACCCACTTTCATATCTCTACATGATAATACATTATGAATTTTAAAACAAATCCAACTTTTGTAAATTCTGCTGTTTTCCGATTTCTTTGGGAAAAGTTTTGAAACATCTTTATTAAGTTTTAAGTTCAACTTCTTCTGCTTGAATCTCGCAAATGGGACAGATAAAAATTGATTCTTGCTTAAATTCGATTCTTCTAATTTTTGAAGTTGTTCGATTCCTTGTGGAAAAGTTTCAAGACGATTTCCATATGAATCCAACCGTTATTCGGAATGACATACCCCTCCCTACCAGCGTAATGTATGAAAAGCTTGTTAAGCAGAACGTCTTAAATATTTCTCCGGAGCCAAAACCCCCGAGTGAACGATACGGTCTTTCCGATTTGTAGAAGATTCTCCGTGGGATTATATTTGGAGGAAATTAAAGAATCCTAATAAACTTCAAAAATTATTTTACATTTTAGTGGAAGTAACTTTCGAATCCTTTCTTGTTCTTTGAGTGAAAGTTGATTATTCTGTAAATACAACCATTGTAAATTTTGTAGTTGTCCGATTTCGGTAGGAAGGGTTGTGAGTTGGTTATTCCGTAAATCCAATGTTTGTAATTTTTTCAGTTTTCCAATTTCCTTAGGAAGAACTGTAAATTGATTATCATTTAAATCCAACTCTTGTAAATTTTGTAGTTGTCCGATTTCGGCAGTAAGGTTTGTAAGTTGGTTACGCTGCAAATTCAATGTTTGTAAATTTTCTAATTTTCCGATTTCCTTAGGAAAAGTCGTGAATTGATTAACGCTCAAATCTAACTTTTGCAATTTTTTCAGTTGTTCGATTTCGGCGGGAAATATTTTCAATGTATTTTGATGTAAACTTAACCTCTGTAAATTCCGCAGTTGCCCAATTTCTTTAGGAAGTCTTTCCAATTCGTTTGCTTCTAAATTCAAAGCTTCTAAATTCTTCAGTTGGCCGATTTCAGAAGGAATATTTTTAAGACCATTTAAGCCTAAGGCTAAATACTTTAAATTTTTAAGTCGGCTAATTTCTTTCGGAAGAGTTGAAAATCCACAATCGTATAAATACAACTCTCGTAAATTTCGAAATTTCAAAATTACTTTTGGAAACAATTGAGAAAAATTTTTGTATTGAAGCCTCAAGTCAAAAACTTTTAAAGGTTCTTCCTGAGCCAAATTTAAATTGCGATAAACACCGTCCTCTGCTACTTCTCTCAAATCAAGATTACTATCTGGAAACAACTTTTGAATTCTTTTTCTTTCTTTTAATGAAAGGGGATTCATTAGCAATTCCAAATCTTGCAGATTCTGTAGTTGTCCGATTTCCTTAGGAAGAACTGTGAGTCGGTTATTCACCAAATTCAATGTTTGTAAATTTTTTAGCTGCCCCATTTCTTTAGGAAGTGCTGTGAGACGGTTTTCAGGTGAACATAACGTTTGCAAATTCTGTAGTTGTCCTATTTCCTTTGGAAGAACTGTGAGTCGGTTATTCCGCAAATACAACTCTTGTAAATTCTGTAGTTGTCCGATTTCGACAGGAAGAGTTGCGAGTTGGTTATCCTGCAAATTCAATGTTTGTAAATTCTGTAATTGTCCTATTTCTTTTGGAAGTATCGTGAATTGGTTATTCTGCAAATCCAATGTTTGTAAATTCTTCAATTGACCAATTTCCTTAGGAAGTGCTGTGAGTCGGTTCTCAGATAACCATAACTTTTGTAAATTCTGTAACTGCCCTATTTCCTTTGGAAAAGTAGTAAGTTTGTTTTTATACAAACCCAACTCTTGTAAATTTTGTAACCGCCCTATTTCATTAGGAAGCATTACAAGCCGGTTCTCAGATAAATCCAAACTTTCTAACTTCTGTAGCTCTACTATTACGGCAGGAAAAGTTGCGAGTTGGTTATCACGTAAATCTAATTCCTGTAAATTCTTTAATTGTTCAATTTCCTTAGGAAGTGTTGTGAAATTTTGTCCACTCAAATCCAAAACTCGAACATTTAAAGGATTTTGGAGCGCTTTTGTTAAATCCATATAAGTTCCTGGTTTTACTTCGTCTGCTTGAATCTCGCAAGAAAGAGTAATGAGAAACAAAAGACCAATTGTAATCTTTTGTAAGTAAATCAACGTTATGCGAAAGTTCATAAAGGTTATCCGGATTGGAATTTAATTAAATTGGAAGACAAGTTTCTAAATAAAATGAAAACGTCATTCAATTTAAACGTTCTTTTTAAATTTCTATTCGTTTTTAAAAGAAGATCCCAGAAATCTTTATCTTTGGTTTTAAATCTAATAATTTTTCATTCTATTCTATTTAACTTAACTTAAAGTTCAAAAGAAAAGAGAAATCTTATTCAAAATCGAATCTCACAATTTGGAAGAAGCTTTCGTATTTTGTCCAGCTCTTGCGGCGGAATCGGATTTTCATACAAAGTAAGTTTCCGTAAATTTTGAAGTTGTATGATTTCGTCCGGGAGTGTCGCTATTTGATTATGCTGCAAATGTAATTCAGTTAGACTTTGTAATCGACCGATCTCACGAGGAAGAGTCGTAAGTTGGTTATAATTCAAATACAACGTTTGCAAGTTTTTCAATTGCTCAATTCCTTTAGGAAGGGTTTTGAGTCGGTTAGAACCCAAATTCAATACTTGCAAATTTTCCGGTTTTCCGATTTCCTTTGGAAGAGTTGTGAGCTGGTTACTACTCAAATTCAATACTTGCAAATTCTTTAGTTGCCCAATTTTCTTAGGAACTGTTTTAAATTGGTTATAACATAAATCCAACATTTGTAAATTCTTTAGTTGTTCAATTTCTTTAGGAACTGTTTTAAATTGGTTATAACATAAATCCAACATTTGTAAATTCTTTAGTTGTTCAATTTTCTTAGGAAGAGTTGTAAGTTTTTGTTCACTCAAAATCAAAATTCGAACATCCAAAGAATTTTGGAGCGCTTCTGTTAAATCCCTATATGTTCCTGGTTCGTCTTCTGGTGCTTCTGCTTGAATCTCGCAAGATAAATAAATGAGAAATAAAAGGAAGATTGTTATTTTTTGTAAGTAAATCAACGTTATGCGAAATTTCATCGTGGATTCTCCGCAGGATTTTATTCTGAATCGAAGGGTAAAATCCATTTTGTAGAGATTGGAGCACGTCATTCAATTTGGACATTCCTTTTTGAATTTTTGTTTGCGTTTCAGAAAAGATCGAGGAAATATGATTCTTCGGTTTAAAATTTGAAAATCTTTTATTCTATTCAATGTACTACTCGTGCGTATGAAAATGACACCGAGTCATTAACGATCAAGTTTGCGAAAAAATAACGATACTTAAAAAATGCCGCAAATTCGGGATTACGACATTTAGAATGGATTCAAATTTTTGAAACAATCTAATCCAAGTATTCTTTTTATGTATCCAAATAGTAAGGCCTACCTAAAGTTCAAAAGAGAAAAGTAATTTATTTCCAAAACAGATATTACAATTTTTAGATTTTGTTTTTTAACTTATTTACGTTTCTTTGATACATTTTAAAGTTCATCCTAGATATAGCGGAATCTGAAAAGGTTTTTTCAAATTCCTGTTCGTTTAGAGTTAAAATCGATTCCGGATTTTCTTTTAAATAAGACCGAACTTTAAATTCTTCTAATCCAGTTCTAATTCCTTTTTTAAACGCTTTTACTCGATTCCAAGGACACACGTCTTGACATATATCACAACCCACAAGCCATCCGTATGTATCCGGAATTTCTTCCGATCCATCCTCTAAAGTATGATGAGAGATACATTTTCCAGCGTCGATTTGATAGGGTTTTAATGCTCCAGTTGGACACGCGTCTATACACGCCGTGCAGGTTCCACAACGATCTTTTATCTGAACCTGAGTGGTATAAATCGGCAAATCAGTAAGTATGACAGTGATAAAAAAGAAAGATCCAATTTCTGGATGAATCAAATTCGTGTTTTTTCCCTTCCATCCAAGCCCTGCAAGTCTAGCTAAAACTTTCTCAGGAACTGGCAAAGAATCTACACCTTGACGAAAATGATGATTCGGATATTTTTTTTGAAGAGCTTTTATCAAAGGTTTTGCATGTTTTCTCAATACTCTGTGATAATCTTCGCCAACCGCATATTTAGAAAATTGAAAAGTCATTCCGCTTCGAATTTTTTCGTATTCCGGATCATTGTAAATCGCTCCGAGTACAATTACGGACTGCGGATCAAAACCCAGATTCTTAAAATCTAAACGAAGATCCATATTCTTAGGATACCATTCCATATTTCCGTGTTTGTGCTCTTTTACCCATAGAAGAATATTTTCTCTATCTTCTTCCGGAATGTTGGCTTCACAAATCCCATAGAGATCAAAACCAGATCCTTCAATCAAAGTTTTAAATTCGGAAATTATTTCTTTACTTTCGATCATAAAGTGTATATAAATTGAATATGCAAAAAGAATTATCAGAAAATTCTAATTTTACTCGCAAGGATTTAACAATCTTTGCAAAACCTCCAATTTCCATTTCTCGTTCAGACTTTATAACAGCAGCTCGACTTACTCTATCATCAACAAACATAAATTTTGCGACCTCAAATCCTTCGGAACAACGAACTCTTAAAAATAATCGTAAATTTTCTAAACAAATCATCTTTGCCTCCGTCTTAGGAGCGCTTAAAGGTTTTGAAGAAAGAGATTTAAAACCATTTCATGTAAATCATAAACCTATTTTTACGGAAATTGGTTCTGAAATTTTAAATACAGAATTCAATCCAATTTTAAACGAAGATAAAATTCAAATTCTTAAAAATGCATTCGACTATGGAATCCGTAAAGTATATCACTTAGAATGGAAACTATATACATCCAAGGAGCTTTATTAAAATTCTATCATTGTTTCTTTTCGAATGTTTCAATAGTTCACTTTTATAAAATAGATTTTTCATTTTTATGACAACCGCAAAACGATAATTTTATTCAAAAAATCAAATTCAAAATAATTCACACATTTTAGGAATAAATCTACAAAGTCTAACTTCCAACTTTTTTTCAGAAAAATGAACTCCTTACATCGAACAACAACTTTATAATATTCAATTCTATCAAGTGCTGCCAACAAAATTGAGAAATACGTTCAAACCATTCGTTGATAAAAATTCTAAATATTTTACAGTAAAATCTAGATTTGTAAGAGTTCCCACATTTTTATAAAGCTCATCTGTAAATCACGATCTTAAGTAATTTTTAAATTCTATTTTTCAAGGAAAAATTCAGTTTTATAAAGGTTGTTTCCTAAAATCGAATTGCTCTATTTTAACGCGAATTCAATGTAAAAAAAAATTTCTAAAAATATGAGCTTCTACATTTTAGAATTTGTTCGTAGAATTGTGATTTGCAGCAGTTCCTACAATTTTTATAGAAAAACCTAAATTTTTATGGTAGTTCCCACACTTGAATACGACAGATTCAATTGTTATAAACTTCTATTTTATAAATTGTGGTAGTTCCCACATTGAAAGAGAATCGATCTGTAAAGTTCAGATTCCGACTTTTTCAGAACCATGAGTTCCTTAACTCGAACTCACGTTAATTTAATATGAGTTCGATGGTTGAGATTTGCTTTACAAAAGTCCGATTTTTCTGTAAAAAAAATAAATGTGGGAACTACTACGAAAATTGAACGACATTAAAACTGTTCGAAAGTTTGTAAATTACCAAATATGAACTAATTTGTAAGAACTACTGTATTTTATTAAAAATTTCTAAAGAATATCACGTAAAATTCTTTAAGGTTTTGGAATAAGCTTTTAGAATCATTTTATACTTTTAAGTTCGAGTATTGTAATCCGACAAAAGATCATGTATTTCACTTTTTCAAAATGAATTTTTATACTGCGTAAAACAAAATTCCCGCAAAACTAACCAGTACGACCGCTTCTAAAATTCCGACTCCTACGTTTTGATCTCTACTGATTTCTTCCTTTAAAGTACTTCCGGGTAATATTACAGCGTCTGTCAAAAGTCTAACCGCAGGTATAACGAGTAGTCCAAGTATAAAATCCAAAAAAATCTGAAACAGAGTATGCTCCATCGACACTGGATCTTTGTGAAGCGCCCTCGCAATAATGATCCCAAGAGCGACTAACGCACCACTGTAAGAAATTCCAGAAGCTAAATTTTCTTTTTCTTTTAATTCCACATCTAAGGAATAAGGTACAATTTTTCTATACGCAATCGTAAATAAAATGAGTGCTATTTGACCTACGATAAAGAATACGATTCCTAATAAGGTTCCATCTAAAAGTTTCTGAACCGGTTCCAAAAGACCCGAATTTTTCCAAATCGAAAACGCAAGCCCCGCATTCTCTCCGCTGAGAGAAGCCGCTATAATGATCGAAGAAGCAAGGCTACTTCCAAATACTACGGCTCCTACGGCTACATTTCTTCCGGAATAAACGAGTTCATTAAAATCCAAACTCCGAAAGATCAACTTATCATTAATAAAATAAGATAGATTGAGTAATAAAATTCCAAGAATCCCATAGTATAAAACCTGAAAACAATCCGAAATAAAATCCGTACCCGGAGAAGATAAGATTACAAGCAGAATCAGAGTAAGTCCCAGATAATAACCGGACAAACCGGTCGATACAGCGGTATTGTTCTTAATTACAATTTCCTGATCTAGATCTCCAGGTTCGATCCAGTCTTTGATTTTTTTACCAATATAAAATAGAATAAAACTGATTAAAAAAAATACTGCGTCTCTACCCAAAACACTCAGATAACCAAGTATCATTTCCATGAACGACAGATTAATCGGATACGGTTAAAATTTCATAGCCTTTTTCGGTGACTAGAACCGTATGCTCAAATTGAGCGGACCATTTACCGTCCCTTGTAGTCACGGTCCAATGATCTTCTTTAGAAAAGTTTACCTGCCAAGTTCCCAAATTCACCATCGGCTCCACAGTAAATACCATTCCAGGTTCTAGCTTAGCGAGTTTACGATTCTGACGAAAATGGGGAATCTGAGGATCTTCATGAAAACCTCTTCCAATTCCGTGCCCCATTAGATCTCTTACAATTCCGTACCCTTTAGGAGTAAGAAAATCATCGATTGCATTTGCAATATCATGAACACGATTTCCAGGCCGCACTTGTTCGATACCGATAAACATCGCTTTCTCGGTATCTTGAACTAGAGTTTTAACCTCAGAACTTGTATTACCTCCTACGATAAACGTACGAGATGAATCCCCATGATAACCATCTAAAATAGGAGTTACATCTATGTTGATGATGTCCCCTTCTTTTAAAACTTCATTTGCTTTGGGAATTCCATGACATACAACTTGATTTACAGATGTACAGATCGACTTAGGAAATCCTTTATAACCGAGCGGGGCGGATCTTGCCCCGTGCTTTTTAGTAAACTCCTCACAAAGATCGTTCAACTGCAAAGTAGAAACACCCGGTTGAACGTAAGAGGAAATATAATCCAAAAGCCTAGCGGCCAGTTTCCCAGCCGCTCTCATTTTTTCGATTTCGCTCTTGTTCTTAATAAAGATCAAATCGAATTAGAAATCTGTCGGGCGAACAGTACTTCTTTTATTGGATTCAGTGCGTTTCACCGCATCGTCGATCAGTTGGTGAATTTTTTCATTCAAACCGTCAATCGCATCTCCGGAAGTCATAAATCCTTTAGACTTGATATAAGCCTTTACTTTACTTGTTACGATCAGGGTTTCCCTTTCGACATTCTTTCCAGCCATTGAGTTCTTCCTCTCTGTCTTAGTTTTCTTCTTTTGTGCCATCTTCAATATTGCTCCGGTTCATGGTCGTCCAGTTTGTTTTTGTTCCGTTTTCGATTTCAGTTTGCATTCTTTTTAGAAACCCGGAAAAAGAACAACCTTTTAGAACTTTCCCCTTCGCGACCTTACCTTTGTTTTAAAAAAAATGATACCATAACTTTAAAAGCAGATCCAAATTCCGATCACTTGAATCCGATTCAAAATAAAATGAGACATAGAGCTCGCGTTAAAAGCCGTCAAGAAATATTTCATTTCTTTTTAATAGACTCACTTTGTAGAATCGTATTCACTAGACCAGTCTCTAAATTTAATTTTTCCGCAATCGTTTCAGCAGGCCATTGAAAGTTATGATACAAATTGAGTACGGTAGCCTTCTTTCTTTGAATCAAATGATCCTTAGAAGAATCTTTAGACTTACCAGAAGTAACGTTGTCTACCGCATCTAAAAAGCCAGAAAGTTTTTCAAACTTATCGTCTGCTTCTCCTAAAAGTCCTTCCAAGTCATCCTTAACGACCATAGCTCCGTTCTTCAAATCTTCCATACGATGTTGTAAGGTGGAAATTTGTTTATGTCTTTCCGAAAGATCTACCATCAAATCTTCTATCTTTTCAAACTTAGCTTCTACAGAACGAATTTCTTCTTTTTTACGGAACAAAGACTCGATTCGGTCATCTGTTTTACGAACCGTTTCTGCAATTTCCTTTTCTCTCGCCTCTAGAATTTCAACGTCGTTTTGAAGAGAATAAAGTTTATTTGCAATACCTTTGGCAGATTCTTTATGAGTTTCCGTTTCCTCAAAAAGTATCTTTACTTCTTCACGAACTGATTCTAAAGTTTCCAGTCTGGAAGAAAGATCACCAAAAGTTTCTTCCATTTCGAGAGCCTTTTCACCGGCTTCCAAAAGTTTTGTAAATGTATCTTGCCATTCAGAAGATCTTCTTTGAAGTTCCTCAAAATCAGATCTTAATAGATCCGAAGATTCTTTGATAGAATGAAAAGAATCCAATTTGAGTTTGAGATCTTCGGTTTCGTGAACGAGAGAATATTTTAAATTTTGTAATTCGTTTAATTTTTGACCGAGTTCGTTTAACAACGGAGTTTGTTCGTCAGCTTTAGAAAGTAATTCTTCCATCGTTTGAATATAAGAATCGGTCCGATCAACGATCTCGCTGGCTTTTTGAAAGAGTTCCATCTTCTCTCCGAATTCATCCATCTTATCGGTAATTTCTTCCACGGAAGAACGTAAGTTTTCGGATTCTTCTTGGATTTCAGAGATGAGATTCTGTTTTGAATTACGAATTTCCTCTAAATCTTTTTTCAGATTCATTTGAAGTTCTTTATATTCCATCATCGAACCATCAAATTCCTCCTTACCTGAACGAAGAATTTCCTGAGCGGCGGTTTCCATCTCATACAACTGATTTTGAAGTTGTTGTTGAAAACCTTTCATCTGATCGTCGTTATCTTTGCGGGAATTTTTTAGAGATTCTTCTAAATTCTTTTTCACATCTAGAATGTATTTACTAATTCTATCTTCAAGCTGACCCAATTGAAGCTGACCTTTATCCATCAAAGAAGTGAGTTGTTTAGAAATTTTAGAATCTATAGTTTCGTTTAAACGACTGATTTTTTCCTCTTGTTTTTCAAAAAACACTTCTGCGGAATCTCTCAAACGATCTAACACTCGTTCGGCGTCTCTACTTGAATTTTCGAGACTTGATTCTACGTTATTTTTAATTTTTTCGGCGTGGATTTCCAAAACCTTTTCGTTCTTTTTAACGATCTGTTCCATCTTATCGATGGTTCCGGAAAACTCGACTCTAAGAGTCTGTAAAATTTCGTTTCCTTCTTCCTTAATATGACGCAGAGATTCTCCAAGACGATCCGAAACTAAATCCCCTTCTTTTTGAAAATTGGATTTATAACGGGAAACAAATTCTTCAATTTTATCTTTTTGAATCGAATATTCATTTTTAAACTCTTCTAAAAGCCCTTTTCCTTCTATATGAACGTCTCCTAATTTTTCTTGAAGACGGCCCATTTGGTCCTGTGCGTTTAATCGAATATTTCCGAGTTCCTCTTCCCAATAACGACTTAAATTTTCAAATCGTTGATCGATTTTACGAACTTCTTCGTCTACGGTTCCGGAAAGAAGATCTATTTTCTCCTCCACTTGCGCCACCAAATCACCTGCGCTGGACTCCAGCGCGGCTTGAAGATCTCCAAGATAAGAATCTACGTCTTTGATCCGAGTAGAAATCTGTTTATCCAGTGTTTCGATGGATTGACGCACAACCTCTAAGTCTTGTCGGATCAGAGCAGATCTTTCAGAATGAAGTTTAGAAAGTTCTAAATCAAATTCTTCTTTAAGAGAAACGATTCCCTGAATCGTCTTTTCTTTAGCGTCTTCTTTTGCTACTTCAAGGGTAGAATGAAATTCCTTGAAGCCTAATAAAATTTCTTTTTTCAAAACGTCTGAGTCGTTTCTCAGATTGCTACTGATACGATTGAACTCTTCTTCGAATGTATCGATTTGACGTAACAATTCAGACTTACGTGCATCCGCCTGGCGAAGAAGTTTATTTTCTGCTTCTAAATATTTTTCTTGGAAAAATTGAATGGATTCATTAATCGATTCTGCCTGACGTCTGGTTTCATTGAGAATTTCGTCTCTACGAGTCATGGTTTCCAAACTCATTCCCTCGATTTCTCTACGGATAGAATCCACTTCCAATTTGACACCGTTGATAAACGCTTCCTTGGAATGAGTCACTTGTTCTAAAATTCGATCTAACTTTTCTTGAGAAGATTTTTCGGCGAGTTTAGCCATTTCCTCTAGTTTATGATCCGCAGCTTCTGTTTTTTCCTCGATGCGCAAATCCAAACGTTCCAACTTATCGCTTACAGTTAAAAATATAGTTTGTAACTTTTCCGATCTAAGATCCCAGTCTTCTTCTTTATTTCGAATGGTTTCAAAAAGGGACGTTATTTCTGAACGAAGTTGTTCTACTCTCCCAACGGATTCACGCATTAAAGAATTGGAATGTGCTTCCAGACCTTCTTTATAATTTACCGCGATTGAATTTAAACCTTGATCGATCTTATCGTTTTTAATTTCCAATAGTTCTTCTAACTCTACAATTTTAGAAGCAAGAGATTGTAATAGTTCGTCAGAACGAAGATTCACCTTATCAGAAAAAACTTCTAAGATTGCCTCTGCTTCGGAACGTAAGTCCAAAATTTTTTGATCTAAAAGTTGGATTTCTTTTTTGCCGGACTCCATTCTAAGAAGTCCTTGTTGAATCGCGTTGGATTCTTCTCTGATTTCGGAAGAAAGTTGTACTACCTCTTTGAGATCACGCGCAACCGAATCTAAAAAGTCTCGATTGGTTTTGATAGATTCCAGCAATTGTCTGGATTCTTCATTGAGAGAATGTACTTCGTTTGCAAGTTTACGAGTTTGTTTAAGACTAATTTCTAAATCAATTCCAGCGTCTTTTACGGAACCAATTTTTTCGAGGGCGATACCGTTTAATTCTTCCTGAACTTTTCCGGTAAAACGTTTGATCTGACTGAGTTTATAGTTGGATTTATCCAGCCTTCGGAGAAGGATTGTAATTCCCACGCTAGCTATAAACGGTAGGAGTAACTCTATTCCCATTGAATTTTATTTACCTATATAAGAAGAACTCGTTATTTTGAAAAAACTCAGGAAGCTTTTTTTCATGGAACAGAAAAAATCCTAAAACATAAATTTATGTCATCATCCTAAATTTCAAAGTTTGGATGTTTTTAAAAAAGCCTATCTCTTGAGCCGTAAAAATCCCCAAAAACATTATGTCTCATCAAATTACAATTGACTATTCGAAAGATCGTAAAAAGAGCAAGAAAAAATTAAGTTATGCTTAAAAAAAAGCCTTATTCCGGTTTTTCGTCTGTTTATGACGCAGTGATGAAAGAGGTAGATTACAAACGTTGGTCAGAATTTATACTCTCTTCTTATGGAAACTATTCAGAAAAAATTCTACCAAAAACGATTTTAGATCTGGGATGTGGGACCTGCAGACTCTGGGAAGAATTTCCAAAAAACATACTATTTACTGGAATTGATATAAGCGCGGAAATGCTTGAAATCGCCCAAAAAAAAGAGATTTCTGGAGAATGGATTTGTTCCGATTTACTCAATTTAGATCTAAAGGAAAAAAAATTCGATCTTATACTTTCCACACACGACACTCTCAATTACTTAAAAAACGAAGCCGATTTGAAAAAAGTTTTTTCTAAAGTACGAACCTACCTAAAACCTAAAGGGCTTTTCTTTTTTGATCTGAGCAGTCTTTATAATTTTAAAAATCATTTCGACGGACATAAATTCATAGAAAGAGTTGGAGATTATAAAATAGAATGGAAAAATCGATTTCTAAAAACTTCAAACGTTTTAGAATCCACACTCACCTTCTCTCATAAAAAATCCAAAGAAGAATTTTCCGAAACTCATAGACATACATATTTCCCAAGGAATACGATTCGAAATCTACTTTTAGAATGTGGACTTATACTTTTAGAAGAAGGTTCCGATTATAAAGATTGGATTATTGAAGAAGATGCTTCTCTTGTAAATTATCTATCTGGTATTTCAGAAACCAATTTACTCAATCGACTTCATAAACATAAGTTTTAAGACACTCAATTCTTACGTCAAAATCTAACAGAAAGGGAATAGAGTTTTCATTTGAAAGTATAAAACTCTAAAAAAATCGTATGTCTAAGTTTAAAATCGATGGAAAGTCCGGAAAGGTAACGATCGATACCGTTGTAATCGACGGTTATGATAAAATTTTCGATGAAGTAACTCAAAGCGCATCCAAGGGCACGGTTTTAGACGTAGAGTTTCTTTTAGAAGCGGTAAAAAAAATAACTTCCAGTGGAATCGCAAAATTACTAACTGTAAAAAACAGAATGGATCACTACGGTGTAAAAATGAAAATCAAACACTTAAGTCCGGATCTTTTAGAAGTTTTAAAAAAATTTAAAGTGGATGATAAATTAGGACTTTAAAGTTTTTGAAAAAAGATTGCTTCCTTCTGTAAACTTCTGGAAACCTACGATAAATTCTGATGGGAACGATTTCAGTCAGTCAACTTTCAAAATCCTTTGCCAATAAAAACGCTGTTTCCGGTCTTAGTTTTGAAATTCCCAAAGGAAGAATTACCGGTTTACTTGGACCCAACGGAGCCGGTAAAACTACCACCTTAAGATTGTTAACCGGTTCCCTACATCCAGACGAAGGAACAATTCGATACGACGGTTTTGATTTTTATGAAAATAAAATTGAAATCCAAAAAAAGATAGGTTATCTTTCCGAGTCTTCTCCTATTTATTGGAATCTTACA
Source organism: Leptospira interrogans (assembly GCF_900156205.1). Taxonomy (GTDB): domain Bacteria; phylum Spirochaetota; class Leptospiria; order Leptospirales; family Leptospiraceae; genus Leptospira; species Leptospira interrogans. Next base: position 24,269 of record NZ_FTNA01000033.1, on the reverse strand, counting down.
GTTTTTGAATATCTTTCCTTTTTGGGAAAGGCAAAAGGAATTTTCAAAAAAAATCTAAAAGAAAAAATCGATTTTGTTTCCTCACTTTTACAATTGGAAACGGTTCTCCACAGCCCAATCGGTTTTCTTTCTAAAGGATTTCGTCAAAGAATCGCCTTGGCGGGAAGCTTAATTCAAGATCCTGAATATATATTTTTGGACGAACCCAGCTCTGGTTTGGATCCTATTCAAATTGTGGAATTTAAAAAGCTGGTCCGTATATTAGGAAAAACGAAAACAATTCTTTTTTCTTCTCACGTTTTACAAGAAATAGAAGAACTATGCGATCACGTTCTCATTTTATACAAAGGAAAATTGATTTCCGATCATCCTTTAAATTCTATCTCTCAAAATAGACCCTGTCTAATATTAGCAAAAACAGATCCTGAAACTTTTAAAAGTTTTTTTTCGCTTACCGATTACAAAATAGAAACTACCGGAAGAACGGAAAATTATTTTTTAGAATTTAGAATCCAATCCGAAAAATTATCTTCGGAAGAAATCTTTCAAATTTTAAAAAACGCAAGTTTTCCGATTCGGTCTATAAACCCTGAAAAAAATTCCTTAGAATCCGTTTTCAAATCTTTAACGACAAACAAACCAAATGAGACTTTTAGAATTTAGTAAAACATTTTTTTTGAATATTCAAACCGTATTCTGGAAAGAATTTTCAATCTATTTTAATTCTTCTGTTGGGTCAATTTTTGCTTCGTTTTTTTTATTTTTGACCTCTTTTCTATTTTTTTTCGGATTGGGAGAAGGTTCTTTCTGGGATTTTAAATCGGCAAGTATGGAAATGTATTTTTTTTGGATTCCGATTTTATACGTAATTTTTATCCCTGCTCTTTCGATGCATCTTTGGTCAGAAGAAGAACGTTCCGGAACCTTAGAAATTCTTTTCTCTCTTCCTTTAAAGGACATAGAATTGGCGTTCGGAAAATTTTTAGCGGCTTGGAGTTTTTTAGGATTTGTTCTTTCGTTTACTTTTTTAATTCCTGCCACGATTTTTTATTTGGGAGATTTAGATCTAGGAACGACGTTTGTAGGTTACTTAGGAATTTTTCTTTTAGGTGGGGCCAATCTTGCTTTAGGAAGTTTTGTATCTTCTTTGACCAAGGATCAAATTAGTTCCTATTTATTAGGACTCATCTTTTGCCTTTTCTTTTTTTTATTGGGGTATAAACCATTTCTCCAATTTTTAGGAACCGGTCAAATTTCTTTTTTTTCCCTTTCCAAACATTTTGAACCGTTTCGTCTCGGAATTTTAGATGGAAGAGAAGTTTTCTTTTTTGTCAGCTTTATTGTTTTATTCGTATATACAAATGTTTTAATTTTAAGGTCCAAACGATGATCTCCAAAATCAGAACGTTACTAATTCGTTTTAATTCTAATCCTTTATTTTTAGTTTCTCAGGCTTTTCTTATATTTTTATTTTTAAATTTAATCGTGTCTAAATTTAACTGCAAAAAGGATTTTTCCCGATCTGGTCGTTTCGAAACCAGCGAAAGTACTCGTAGAGTATTTCAAAAATTACATTCTCCACTTTATATAGACGCATATTATTCTTCTAAAATTCCAGTAGAATACAAAGTGCGCCTAGATATAACCAAAGAATTGTTAAATGAAATCGCTTCTCTAGGAAATAAAAATGTTATATTACGTTTTTATGATCCTAGTGAATCTGTAGAAATAGAAAAAAAAGCGATCGAAGCAGGGATTACGCCACAAATCTTAGAAAAAAAAGAAAGAGGTTCCTCTCAAATTAAACAAGTTTTTTTAGGAATGACCTTAACTTTAGGAACCGAAAAGAAAACGATTCCATTTGCATTTTACGCAGAAGAAATAGAATATCAAATTCTAACAACTCTTAGAAAAATGATTCGTAAACCGGAAGACGTAAAAATCGGAATTCTTTCACTTCCGGAAAGTTTGTCCACCGTATTCTCTGGTTTTGAAAATGGAAAAGATACGATCGGAATTTTTACCGATCAGATTTTAAAAGAAGAATACGGAATCGTTCCGGAAATTCATATCGAGGAAGAAGAAATCCCGGATTCAATTGGTACTCTTCTTTGGATAGGCGGAGGAACCTTATCCGAAATATCTTCTTACAGACTAGATCAATTTTTAATGCGAGGAGGAAATTTAATTCTTCTTTTTAAATCCATGGACTTCCGTTTAGCACCTTCGAACCGAAAAAACGGAATCGGAATAGACTCAATCAGTCCCGGAATCGCAAAACCTACCTCCTATATCGAAGAGCAAAATCGTATTTTCGAATATTATGGTTTTAGAGTGAATACAGATTTAGTCTTAGATCCAAATCATTCTCTTCCCATAAGTTCTTTGACGGAAGTAGAACCGGGAATAATAGGAAAATACGCCTACCCTCTTTGGATTCTTGTCGGAAGTTCTGACCAAATGTTAAGCGAAGTGAGCCAATTCACAAGTCCGTTTCAAAATTTACTTCTGCCCTGGATATCCAGCCTAACACTTTTTCCGGATAAACAACCTAAGGTAAAAATGGAAACAATTCTTTCCTCTTCCGAAGAAGCGGAAATCCGGTCTTCGGTGATAGCAATCGGTGAAAAACAAATCCTTGCGAATCCAATTCAAAGCGGGGGCAAAAAAATCGTTTTGGGTGCAACGTTAGAAGGAAGTTTTAAGTCTCGTTTCGATTCCATTCCAAAAACATTTAAACAATCGAATTCTTTTCTTAAACAAACTTTAGAAGGTAAAACCACTAAAATTCTTGTAATTGGATCCCCTTACTTAGTATCCGACCTATTAGCTCTTCCGGAAACAAGAAAAATATATCAAGAATCGAATATTCCATTTTTATTAAATTCTCTAAATATATCCGAAGGGGACACGGATCTGATAGAAATCCGTGGAAAAAAATCTGCTTTTTTAAAACTCAATCCGTTTTCTGAAACAGAAAAAAATATATTCAATTTTATAAATATATTTGGAATTCCGGCTCTTTTAGGACTTTATACGTTTTTAAGAATACAACGTAGAAATTCCCCAAAAAACAAAAACTTTTTACCATGAAACTTTTGAAAAAAATTTTTACTACAATTTATAACTTCATAAAAAAGGAAACCGCCTTCAGCCTAATTTTAACAAATGTAATTTTATGTTCTATTTATATTCTTACCTCGGATCCTTTCGGATTTTTTCAAAAAACGTATTTGAACGCAGACCCATTTTTCCCTTTCAAAAAAAACGAAATCGATAGGATCCAAATCGGTAGAAAAGGACACGAGACGGTTCTTAAAAAAAACAAGGGGATCTGGTTTGTACAAGTTCGGGAAATCGAAACAAGACCCGATTTAGAAAAAACTTTTTCTTTTTTAAACACAATTTTAAGGATCAAAAGATTCACTAAAATTTCTACAACCACTGATCCTAAAAAATTCGGTTTTAACGGAGAAGAATTAAAATTGGAAATTCAAACCGAATCAGGAGAAATCGGAAAATTAGATATAGGAATTTCTGAAAACGGAACCTTTGTAAAGGAACCAAACACTGGAGAAATCTGGATCGTAAAAGAAAATTTAAATTCTCTTTTAGGACGTGGGAACGAAAATTTTTTCTTTTCTCGTTTTTTATTATCTGAAAACATAGATATACAAGAAATTCATACTATTCTAATCTATAATTCACAAAATAAAAATACAACTCTCAAAATAGAACAAACTAAAAATGGAATCTGGAAACCACTTTCTTCCGCTTCTTTTTTTTGCCCAGGCGAAGACTGTTCCAGAATCGTACATAAGATCTTTTCGTTAAAAGCAGAGAAAGTTTTAAAAAAACCGTTCGAGGAAAAAATAATTCCTCTAAATTCCAAAAAACATTTTAAAATCGAAATACATTTTCGTTCGGATCAAAACTCATTTTTGGTTTTAGAATGGATTGGAAACACCATCCACGACGAACCCGTATTTCGCTCGGATTCAGATTCAATTTTATACGTAGTAGATCCAGAATTTTTACGAGAATTTCGGGAAACTTCCGAGAATAAAAATTTTTTTATAGAAGAATCAGATCCAATTTAAACTCTGTAAAATCTATATTCAACTTCTAGAATATTTTATCAGGTTTTAAAACTTCAAAAAAACAAAAACAATCTCTTTTAGATGTTTTTAATAAAATGCAACAGCTCCCACAAAAAACGTTACATCCGAATATTTATGAATTTTTGTATGAGTTTATACATTTTGAGAAACACAGTCAATGATGTTAGATTTTAGTACAAGTTCGCTATCATCAAATAACCAGAAATTTAATTCCGTGTTAAAAAAAATTTCAAATAAATAAAAGAATTAGAATCAAAAGTAAACGATGAGTTATTTTAAAATCCTATTTTCTATACAAAAAATTTTAGAACGACGTAATCATCACAACGCAGATCCGACTGATTCTCTATTGACATCCTAAGGGCCTTCCATTTTCTTTCATAAGAAAACTAAAAATTAGGATGAAAGTATGGCTTTGATCGAAGAATTTGAATCTCAAGGAAATTTTCTATTTCGTTGGAGATCTTATATCCCCGGAATCATCTTAGTTCTTTGCCTCGGACTTTTACCATTTTATCAATTTCCTGGGAATTCTTATACTTATCATTTATACTACCAATCTTTCTGTTTTACAATCAGCCTTTTGGGACTTTCAATACGTAGTTTTGTGATCGGCTATGCACCCGCAAGGACTTCGGGAAGAAATACAAAAGAACAAGTTGCAGACTTAGTCAACCAAGAGGGGATTTATTCTCTCATCCGTCATCCTTTGTATGTTGGAAATTTTTTAATGTATTTAGGTGCCGTTTTATTTTTAAAAAATTTTTTAATCGCATCCGTATTTATTCTTTTTTTCTGGGTATATTACGAAAGAATTATGTTTGCAGAAGAACAATTCCTGCGTAAGAAATTCGGAGAGGCTTATCTTTCCTGGGCGAATTCCGTCCCTGCATTTATTCCTAAATTCAGTGGTTATAAAAAACCTGCCCTTTCTTTTTCAATTCGAAATGTAATCAAAAGGGAATACCCGAGTCTTTTCGGAATTTTAGTCATATTTAGCGTTTTTGATTTAGTGGCAGTTTACTTTAACGAACCAGTCAGTAATTTTATGGAAGCGATTCGTCTTCCTCAAATCATTCTGTTTGGCGGAGGATTTATTTTTTACATCTTAGTAAGAACTATTGTAAAAACTACAAAACTTTTGCATGTAGATGGTCGTTAAAATAATCTCTCGAACCAACTACCTAACATTGAGTTAAAAAACCAAGTGGACATTAATTTTTTAGCCGGAATCATTTCAGATTTGAATTTGTAATTATTTCGGCAAGATATATTTAAAAAATCTAATTTTAGAAAAGTAGAATTTTCGAATAGATATAATAATAAATAGAATCACCCAAATCAAGCTCAGTTTTAACAAAAAAAGTCAATAAACAATAATTTCTATAAGAGAGTTATTGAAAATTAATTTTTTATCCGTTTTCGTTAATTAAAAATGGGTAATTGAAGCAGTTTTACAAATCTCCTCTACGCAATTCTTTCAACAATTCTAATACAATCAATCAAACTCAGTTTCAAAAAAATACCAACAATATAGAGGTTATTTATTCATAACTATATAATAAAGTGCCTAATATTTTGTATGAAACCAGCGTTTTGTGATAAAATTAACGGTACCCAATTTTATAGAAATCAGTAAAAATAAATTTTCTTTCGTTTTTTTTATTACAACAACTAAATAAAGTCGTTTTGTAGATGTGAATTTTTTCAACAATTCTAATACTGATATTTTATAAATTATACCTAAACTTTAACAAGTATAAACGAAAATACTTTATAAATTTATAATATTTTATTTTTATAGAAATATTATAAAATGATTTTAGTCAATTTCTCTTGAAGTTGAAAAAAATTCTTAAGTTGAAAACGTCCGAGAAGAACTCTCTAAATAAGATTTTAAATGGCTCGTTTCTTTTGTAAAAAATAATGGAATCGGATAATTTGTTTTAGAAGGAATCAAAACAATTCCCTCATCAAAAAAAAGAATTTTTTCAATTTCGGAAAATGAATATTTATAACTGCTATTTAGGGCTTCAAAATAAAAAGAATCTCTACCCTCGTTCAACTTACCAGGACCAATTCGTTTTAAACCTTTCCATTTATCCGGAGTTAAATTTTCTTTTTTATCTGCAAGTTTTTCAAACGGAAGTTCTCGGTTTTGATCTAAATATAAAATCCCTTCGATTTCAAAACGAACTTCTCTAATTTCTTCTTCTTGAAATTTTTGTTCCGTTTTCTGAGGAGTGGGTTCTTCTAAAACTTCGATTCCGGAATGAGAAGATTTTTCTTCGGTTATTTCTTCGTAAAAAGATTCAGACGGAGAAGATTCTAAAACTTGATTCTTTTTTGGAATCCTTCTTCCTTCCACAAATAGATTTTCTAAATGTTTTTGTTTTTCGATCTGTTCCCAACTAGGAGTTTTTTTAGAAGCAGCCAAAATCTCCGCGCCTCTACGTAAGTTTGGTCCAGACTCGTTCTGATAATTTCCCTTTCTGACATTGGACTTAAAGCCCAATCTCTCTCGATCCGTACTCGGATTTAAAGAAACATAGATAAAACAAAGAAGTCCGACTAAAACGAGTGTGATCGCGATCAAGAGCATCATTTTATGTATCTGTCAATCGGACCGGTTTCTGAAGCGTTTTTCTCACTTTTCTCCTTTACAGAAATATTCCTTCACAGACCCTTTCAGTTTATTGATACAATCATGGAATTAGAAAACGTTTCACTCAAAGACAAAATCATTCGCGCTGTAGTCGGTTTTTTTCTTTTTATACTTGTAGGTGGTTTGATCGTCACCTTTCTACCCGGAGACGCCGAAAAGAGCTTTTTTGACGTAATTTCCGGTAAATCCAATGTAAACGCCGGTAAAATCGGGGACTATTCAATCCCAATGGATTATTACCAAGCCGCCAAAAGAGAATGTTATTTCCAATATAGAAACATAGCCCCTTCTCTTGCGGAAGATCCTTCTACTCTTCAATCCTGTGCATTTCAAACGATTCGCAGTTTAGTAGTAACAGAACAAATTGCAAAAGCGACTGGATTCTCCGCTTCCGAAACTGGAATTCGAGAGGAACTTTCCGATGAAGCTCGTAGAATTTATAGAGAATCCGTAAATGGAGCCGGATATTCGGACGACGAAGTACGTAAACCGGAAGTCATTTATAAACAAATTTTAAATTCAGCCCCGATGCAGTATAGAATCGATCGTAAAAACGCGAGTATTATCTACGACACCCTTCTCAACTCCGATTTAAAAAAGACAGACGGAGAAATTGCAGTTCAAAAGGAATCTACTTCTGCCAGATTCCGACTTAGAATCGTGTCTTATACAGACGATCAACTTTCTAAACTCGCAGAAAAAGAAGCTCCTATTTCCGAAGAAATTTTGCGAGCCAAATACGAAAACGAAAAGAAAGAAGGGAAACTACCTAAAAACACAGACGGAAAAGAAATTTCTTTTGAAGAAAGAAAAAATTTCCTCAAGAGTAAACTACTTCTCGAAATACGTTCTAAGTCCCAAGAAGAATGGAAAGGTAAACTCAAAACCATCCAACAAGAACCAGACGGACTTTCTAAAATTGCTTCTTTGTTAGGCGCCAATATTCAAGAATTGAAAGATCAATCCCTTTTAGATTTATGGGAATTAAAATCGGGAAATCAAAATATCCGACTTGGAAGTAATACTCAATTCCTTAAAGATTTGACAACCGTTGCCTTTGGTTCTAAAAAAGTCGGTGGTCCTTACAAAGAATCTGAAAAAAATGTTTTTGTAGAATTTGCTTCGTTGGAAATCGATTCGTCTAAGATCAATAATTCCCAAGGACCCGATTTGAGAGACAATCCAAACCTAATGAATGGGTTTGTTATGGAGATCAATCAGGCACTTCAGGAAAAATACCCGATTGAACGAAGGATCGGTCAAAAGGTAGAAGAATAATGCAAATCCGGGCAGAATTGGTAAACCCATTTTTAGAAGCGGCTACGATCGTTTTTAGAGACGTTCTTAAAACCGATTTGATCCGTGGCAAGATAGGAATCAAAGATAACCCGGAAACGAATCTGGAACTTTCCATTGTAATCGGAGTAATCGGGACGTTCAACGGAGAAGTGGTCTACGGTCTCAATTACGACGCTGCTTATAAGATCGCCGGAGTTTTGATGCCTGGAATGAGCGAACAGGAAATCAAAAACGAATATAAAGATATCTTAGGTGAAATTGCAAATATGACCACCGGAAATGCTATGAATATTTTTGCAAGTTCCGGTCAATCGATAGAAATCACCGCACCAAATATTGTAGATTCTAAAAGTGAAACTTTGAAAATTCCTAGAAAACCTTCTTTAGGAATCAGTTTATTTTCCAAATTTGGAAAATTAGACGTAAACGTTTCTCTTACATAAGACGCGCGATCAACGGTCCGTAAAACGAAGAGCCCATTGAATTAAGAAAATGTTTTCTGAATTCAAACGCGCAAACTCAAGCAAGCAGTCGACGCGTAGCGTGTAAACCCTTTGGGTTGCTGTAAGTTTTAATCACTATTGTTCCAGGTTTAAATTACCATTTGATCTTTTTTGAGATGCACCCTACATTGTCTTGTACTTCAAAACTTAGAACAATCTTGTAACTAACTTTCTTTATGAAAAGCAAGATTAAATTTCGAAATATGTATTAAGATTTTTATAATTGGCTCGAAGTGTTATATAAAGAAATTCAGATATACTATTTAGACGTTTACTGAAATAAATTTTAATCCTAATGTTTATCAGATTAGAACAAGTTTGATATAAAAGAAACTAGTAAGAAATAGAATTTCTTTTTTTTAAACCCAAGAAGGCCTTTTTTATGCTGCAGAATTTTTTGAAAATAAATGGAATACTTTTTATCCTAATAATTAGCTTAGGAATCTTTCTATTAGAATGTTTTAAAACCGAACAAAGATCGTTAGAAGTTTCAATCGCAATTCCAGGAAACGATAAAGAAAAAAGTCTAATTATCAACGAATCGAGCGATAAAATCTCATTTCATGTTTTAGTAAAAAACGTTTCCAATAAAGAAATTCGTATTTGGAAGGACTGGAATAGTTGGGGTTATGATAATATATCTTTTCAAATACAAACCGATCAAGAAAGTATAAGTATATACAAAGAAGGAAAGGCGTGGGATAAAAACTTTCCAGACTTTTGGAGCGTCAAACCGAACGAATTCGTAATACTAAACGTAAACTTTGACGTAAAAACTTGGCCAAAACTCAGGGAATTAAAATTTAAAAACGATAAAGTTAAAATCAAATGTGTATATGAAATTAAAGAAGATCCTTATAGTAAAGAATACAACATATGGACTGGAAAGATAGAATCTAATTTTGTTGAAGCATCGATTTATTCCAATCTTTGAATATAAATAAATACGACTTACAAATTTTACCACTCGGACGCATAAAATAATACTTATGCTAATGTGGGATCTCCTTTAAAAAATCAACAAACATGGGTTAAACGCCATTTTTTGAAAACTTTCACATCTTTGGTAAAAATCGATTGTTAATTTTTAGTACTATTTTTATACGTCTGAGTAGTAAGAGAATTTTTTAGAAATTATCAGCTTCTTTAAAATTCTAGTTCTTTTAGGATTTTATGAAAGTTTTGGAACAAGTTCTTAATAATATCTTTGTTTTAAAATTCCTTTTAATTCTTTTACAAAGGGAGAATCTTCAGAAGCATTCGGATTCAATCGGTTTAAATACGTTTTTACCCAGTTCTCTGCTTCTTCATATTTTCCTTGGTCTCTGTAAATTCTAGCAATTAAAGTTACCGCTTTTTCCAGCTGATCTTTTTTAGGATCTAATTCTGGTTTTTTATGAAGAAGTTTCATCAGTTGTAAAAGATACCTTCTTGCAGAATCCTTTCGTTCCGTAGAAGCAAGCATTTCCCCCAAAGAAAAAAGAGAAATCGATTGAAAGTTTTCGGGGGCCTCCGTTATAATTTTGAGATACTGAGTCTCCGCTTCCAAAATTTTTCCGTTACTTCTTAAAGCACGCGCAACCTCAAATATTGCCTTCCACTTTTCATCTTCTGAATCGATTTGTTCTGTAATGGTACCCGTGTCGTTTGAATTTTCCGCAGTTAATCTTGCGTCTTCCAACTTAGAAGCGTTTGCAGATTTCCCTTGTCCAGAAGATTGATTGAATTCACTTTTTGCATGACTTCTTTGGTTTTCTCTCAAACGCAAAAGTCCTTTCTTATATCCGCTTTCGGAAGGATCTTCTTTCTTTTTATCTTTTTTCTTTTTTAAACTCGTTTTTTCGGAATTCGGAAGTATTGTCTTAGTCTCAGATTTAGAAAGAGTTTCAGCGGAATGTTTTTCTAAATTAGAATTTATAGAAGAAGGATCTTGTGAAGAAGATTCCGTCGAAGAAACGTTAGTCGTCTTTTCTACATCTACTTTCATATTCTGATTGGAAGATTCTTGAGTAGAGTTTTCTTTTGGTTTTATTTCGCTCGAACTTGTAATTTCAGAAGAATTCTCTGAAGTCCAATTTTTTGTATTTTCAGAAATTTCTGGAAACGGTAAGGGCATATCTGCTAAGAGTGTATCACTCGTTAAAACCACAGACAAAAAAAATAGTAAGATCAAATCAGTCCAATTTTTCATCTAGGTTCAAAAGTATCTTTAGAATTACTTTTAGGAGGTTTCATTAAAGTAGGACGATCTTGATTGTTGGAACTGCCTCGTTCCGGAGAAATCGTTCCTGGATCATCCAAATTTCGATTTGGATTAGCGACTCTTTCTCGATCTTGTGTCGGAAGGACGTCCGATTCTGTAGGTAATTTCGGAGTCCCTACACCTTCTCTCCTTCCATCTCTCAATGGATCTTTTCCTTCGGGAATATTTGACTCAGGTAAAAGTCCGTCTTTAGGTTTTTCCCTTTCATAGCGATCAATTTCCAAATTAGAAGATGATTCTCTCGTAAATGACAAATCTGGATCGCTATAACGAATAGATCTACGTCTACGATTATAATCTCTTTCTAAATCTTCTAAAAACAAAGTCTTACGATCCAATTCCTTTGCTTGATCGTCAAACGCAGCTCCTTCTTTTCCTCTTTGAATTCCTATAAGCGCAGCCAACGCAATCCCCAACGCAGCCAATGAAACTCCAGTATATAAAAGCGTCTTCTGAACCTGAGGTGGAAGATTACGAGACAGATTATCGATCGAGGAAAATCCAGACTGAAATTTATCTTTTACATTAAGATCCATTGTTTAGGCTTCCTTTAAAAACCAAGTCCATCGTATATTTTTAGTTTCGGTCATTTTTCCAATTCTAATCACCGATAGAAAATTCTAGATTCGTTTTTTTAACCCTGATTTTATCGTCTTATCTTTTAGAGGTCAAATTTAACCTCTAAAATTAGAATCAAAATGGAGATTAAAAACGAAATTCCAGATTGTTATCTTTGTCCCAATCGACATAAATTCAAATGTATATCTTTAGATACTCTCAAAAAAATCAACTCCAGTAAAAAGTTCAGACTCTTTCGTAAAAACGAACTACTTATCCAAGAAGGAACTAAAACAAACGGATTTTATTTTATCAAATCTGGATGTGTTCGTATATTTCGAAATTCCTCCTCTGGAAAGGAACAGACCTTTTCAATCCGAAGAGCCGGAGAATGGGTAGGATTTAGGGATCTTTTAGCAGGAAAAACTTTTGTTCAAAATATAGAAGCCATAGAAAACGTTGAAGCGTGTTATATTTCCAAAGAAGTTCTGAACGAATTAATGGAAGAAGATTCAAATTTTCAAATGGAAATTCTAAAACAAATGGCAACCGAATGGAAACAGCTAGAAGACCAAACTCTTACTTTAGGAACAAAACAAGTCCACAGTAAAATCGCTGAACTTCTCATTTCTTTTAGAACAACTTCCCCGGATAAATCCGAAATAGAACTCAATCTCACAAGAGAGATTATGGCTTCTATGGTCGGAACCTCTACCGAAACTTTGGTACGTGCTCTTTCTGATTTCAAACATAGAAAATGGATTAAAATCCGCAAAAACCGGATTTGTTTTTTAAACGTAGACGCTTTGAAGGAAATTTCAGGCTTAAATCACTAATGATTCTTGTTTTACTGATTCCTATAAAATAGGATAAATTTTGATAACCCCTGTTTAAAGTTAGGTGCTCTAACGTGAATTCGACGCGAGTAAAAATTTTTTAAAAGTATGAGTTCCTACAATTTCAGAATTTGTTCGTAAAATCATCATGCAGGAGTTCCCACATTTTAGGAATCGAGATCACATTTTTTTTAGAAAAATAAACTATAATTCCTTATGTCGAACTCATATTATTTTAAGTTCTAAACAAGATCACTAATATTATAAAATTCCATCATCGATAACGAAAAATCTTTCCAAACATTCAAGTTTTTTAGATAGATTTCGATTGTAAAAAGGAACAATGATCTCTACACTGAAACCCCGAATGAGCGATTCTCTCAAGAATTTCACGGATTCTCTCTTAAAAGATCTGGAAGAAAACGAAAACGGATTTTTTAAAATCGAAAACGAAGACGGTCTTGCCTATCTTTCCGTTTTTCCCGCAGGAAAAAAAGGAAAGCCGGTAGATGCCAAAGAAATTTTAAGAAGAATTGAACTTTTTCAAATCACCGAAAGTTCCCCTATATCCATTAAAGAAATCGCAAACAAATCGGATGGACTAACTCATCTGATTGGGAAATGGCCGGGTAAACCGGAAAGTTCTAGAATAGAAATAGAAATTTCAGAAGATCGGATGAAGGCCTTTTTAATCTTTCATCCGCCAAAATACGGCGGAAAAATTCTAAACTCCGAACAAATCCAAGAATCGATCAGAGAAAGAGGAATTAAATTCGGAATTCGAAATGAAGTTTTAAATTTACTTTCCGAAGAACCTGAATACGGAAAAAAAATTCTGATCGCGGAAGGAGAATCACCGGTTCCAGGAAAAAACGGGGATATACGAGTTTTATTCATTCATCCAGCAGCTCCCAATTTAGAAGAAGATGAATACGGAAGAGTAGATTTTAAGAATATTCAAATTATTCAAAGTGTCGCAAAAGATCAAAAACTTGCAGAAAAAATTTCTCCCCTTCCAGGCAAAGAAGGAAAAAACGTTTTAGGAGAAATACTTCCATACGATTCTGGGAAAGAAGCGGAATGGAAATTAGGACTCAACGTTAGACTCTCTTCAGACGGAATTTCAGTTCATTCTTTGATCAATGGAAGACCGATCCTAGATCGTCAAGGAACGATCCGAGTCGATGAAATCTGTCATTTAGAGAATGTTGACTTTTCCACTGGAAACGTTAACTTTCCTGGAACCATCATAGTAGAAGGTTCAATTGCAGACGGTTTTACTTTAGAAACAGAAGGATCAATTATAGTCAAAAAATCAGTTGGAAAAGTTTTTCTCAAAGCTGGAGGTGACGTCGTTTTATCCGGAGGTTTTATGGGAAGAAATGGTGGCCTTATTGAATCGGGAGCTGACATTTACACACGTTTTGTAGAACAGGGAAGACTCATCGCAAAAAATACTATTTTTATAGAAGAAGCATCTATGCATTCGGAATTGGTCGCAGGAGAGTCTGTCGTGATACGAGGAGGCAGAGGGGAATTGATCGGTGGAAGTTGTGTCGCTGGTAAGTCCATCATCTGTACAAAGTTAGGCGCTATTGCCGAAACTAAAACTTCCGTATCCGTAGGAATTCGTCCGGAACTTTTGGATGACTTAGAAAAACTACGTTTAGAAATCCAAAAAAATAAAGAAATACTTAAAAAAGTAGAACAGAGTCTAATAAAACTAAATGAGGATTCTCAAAGAAGGCAACTTACGATCGAGGAAAAAGAAAGCCTCCCAAAACTTTCCGCAATTAAACAGAAATATTCAGGAATTCTAAATAACTTACTTGGACAGGAACAATCCATGATCATGGGATTTGAACCGGATAAGGATTCATATGTTGAAGTGGAACAAGAAATTTTTCCGGGTGTGGATATTTATCCAGGTAAAGGAAAAAATTTTAAAGTACGTCTAAAAGAAATTCCAGGTCCTTCTTTTGTATTTTTAGGAAATGATGGAAATCCTCAAATTACAAAGGTAAAACCGAAACGTCTGGGGATCCTGCAAGAAGAGAATTAACCAACGTTAGTAACTATCCGTTTTTTTACTTAAAACTATATAATAAAATACCTAATTTTTTAAACTAAAATATAAGTTTATAATAAAAACCTAAAGTACTTCATTTTATAGAGATTGGTAATTATTTAACGTAAAAGTTCGGTGTAAGAAATTCGTTTGAGATACTCCATTTTTAGTCCGAGTATAAAATGTAGGAACTCTCACAAATTCAGATTTTACAGTAGATTTTGAAAATGTAGGAACTACTACTTTTAAAAAATTCTCTAATTTTCTCATATCGAATTTACATTAAAAAACGGTTCAAATGACATTCAAAATGATTTTAAATCTTTTAAACCGTGTAAAAGTTTGTCTATAAAACTCACTTTTTATTAATTCTTACTTTTTTCTGAGATGATACGTTTTTTTTCTTAGATTTAATTTTTGGTTCTGGAAGTTCTTGAACCGTAATCTTAACCAAATGGCTCATCCATTCTTTATCTTCCAATCGATCTAAAATCAAAAAACTCGGTTTTGCACCCGGGTATGCTGACGCTTCTTGAACATTTCCAATCCATTTTCTACCACCTTCTGTAGGTTTTATAAAAAGGCGATTGTCACAAACAAGAGCTACAATTTTACCATTGCAATAAATTGCATATTCTCCAAACATTTTTTTAGATACAATTTGACCTGCATCTTTCACTTGATCCACGATAAAATCTACAAAACTTAAATCAGAAGCCATTTTATTTTATCAACACTATATCAATAGAATAGACTACATCTCTGGACTTGTCTCAAAATTTTATACAATACGTTATTCGTCTTTAGAAGATTGGAACAATTCTTGACAGGAAGGAATACCCCCTCCTTCCATTTCTTCGCAAGGCACTTTCAAAAGATCTTCCATACAAGTTTTCACTTTGGCGATCTGAACGTCCGTGACTTTTTCATACTCATCTGGGAGAATGTTTTGCTCTTTCTGTTCTTCCATACATTGTTCCACAGAATAAGTTGTGTTCTCGGAAGACTTTTCCGAGGCAGGTAAGGTTTCTAAATAGCGACTGGCACACTCAGCAGTTTTAGTACAAAGTCTGATGAAATAATCCTTACTGAGTTTTTGAACTTCTTCTTTAGAAATGGAAGGACCTTTTCTACAAGTAAAAATTGAAACAAAAATAAAAAACAGCATTATGATTTTAGATAAAATATTCATTTTAATTTTGTAAGAATCAGCCTATTTCCTTCCGGCAAGGATTGATCTAGATAAAAATGATCTGTAAGTTTTTTTACAAGATAAAGACCGATTCCTTCCTCCCGATAATCACTTGGTTCATATCCTCTCATTTCGGAAAGATTTTTCTGATTTCCAAAATCCCGAATTCTAATTTCTATACGATTATCAAAAAGACTAATTTCCAAAAAAATAGGTAAATTTTTTTTACCTTCGTAAGAATGTTTGATAACGTTGAGAAGACATTCTCCTACTGCGAGTTTTAGGTCTGCGGAATCACTCGCCGTAAATCCATTCTCAAATGCCAAATTATAGACCAAACTCCGAACAATGGACAAATAACGTGGATGAGAAGGAATCTGCAACCGAAACAGATTATCTAAATTTTTCTTTTTTCCAGAATCCATTTTGATTCAATTTTTATAATAAAATAAACTAATATTTTGTTATACGTCGCAAAAATTCGATCGCCGTATAGTCTATCAAAGATTACCACAAAAAGTAAGTTAAGTTCAACCAATTAACTCTTCTAAAACAAGAATTCAAAATATTTTGAAAACAATCTATCAAACATCGATCAGATAAATTTACAACGATAGATAGAAAATCTAGACATTATCAATAATCGATCTAGAATTCTAAAAACTTTTATACACCATCTATTATGTTTCTGTAAAAAAGTTTCTATTTATAAAATCCACAAGTATTTGAGTTTTTTCTAAATCTATATTAGAGTTATTGAAAGATTTCATAGTGGTGATTAACAAAACTGCTTCAATCGATCGTTTTCATAAAACAAATGGAGAATTCATTTTTCAAAAACTCTATTGATTTTCTAGAATATTAAAAATATTTTTTAAACTCTTACTATCATTCTTTTTTAAATTTAGGTTTAACTATCTATCCTCTAGGGTGAAATTTTTTATGAACTTCTCTCAGAGTTTTGTTGGCCATATGAGTATATATCTGGGTCGTAGCAATATCAATATGTCCCAACAGTTCTTGAACCGATTTTAGATCCGCGTGATTTTCCAGCAAATGAGTCGCAAAAGAGTGTCTAAGAGTATGTGGAGTTACTTTTTTTAAGATAGAAGTTCTTTTGATATAATGGTTGAGAAGTCTCCAAACAGATTTACGATTAATATAAGAACCTTTTTTAGAAACGAACAAATATTCACAGTTTCTAGATTTGAGAATAAAAGGACGACTCTGTTTCAGATAACGATTCAGAATATCCAAGGATTTTTCTCCGAAAGGAACTAGTCTTTGACGCCCTCCTTTGCCTTCAACAGTTAAGGTCATTCCCTCTAGATCCATGTCGTTTAATCTTAAATTGCAGGCCTCTGAAATTCTTAAGCCCGAAGAATAAAGTAATTCAAAAATACATTTGTCTCTAAGTTCATAAAGATTATCTTCTTTGATACTAGCAAACAATTCTTCAATTTCATCTTGAGTCAGATAATCTGGAATACTCCTCATCACTTCGGGAGTTTCTATTTTTTCAGTCGGGTTGGTATCTAACTTTTTCTCGTCCTTTAGAAACTTATAAAACTGTCTAATGGCTACCACTTCTCTTGCGATCGTTTTAGAGCTGATCTTACGATCTTTTTCCTCGTTCAAAAATCGCATAATATCGTCCGCTTGAACTTTTAAGAAATCTATATGTTCTTTTTCTAGAAAGTTCTTGAACTTGTTCAAATCGTATCCATAGGAATATATCGAATTGTCGCTAAGTCCCTTTTCTACCGAGAGATATTCTTGAAAATTTTGAAGTAGGTTGTTATGTGAAGATGTCACTGCTTTTAGTCCCGTCTGAAATGTTTAACAAGTACTAAATCCTTCGGACATTTCCCCTCAGGAGAATTAAACTTTTTTATGTTGCCTAAAGGGTTTATTGGAAAATTCTAATCGAAACCCCGGACAAATTCAGTTCCGGTTTTCTTTTTTTCTACGGATGAGAATAAAAACTTCTGTATTTATGAGACTAAATATCCGATACGTTTCCTTCTCTTTTTTTCTGTTGTTATTTTTTGTTTTCTGTTCCTCCGATGAGGAAATGATCTGGGAAGCAAGAGATTCTATTTCTAAAGGGAACACTGCAGAAGCAATGCGTCTTTACGAGATAATCCTTAAAAAAAATCCAACCCATTTAGAAGCCAATAGAACTCTTGGAATGATCCTAGCGGATAGCGGGGTTGCTCTCAATTCCGCTGCGTTCTATTTAGAACGAGCAGAATCATCTCTTCCAGGTGATTCCTCTCTTTTACTTTATCTTCTTGAAATTCATTTACAAGAAAAAGATAGGGATAAAACCAAACGAATTTTAGAAAAATTTTCTAAATCAAAAGACAAAGAAATGGAAAATTATGCGATTTTTCTTAGAGATTGTCTTTTAGATAGAAAGAAAAACCAAACCGAATTCAATCGATTTAAAACTAGTGAAATTCCCGCCTTTCTTCCACCTGCGAGAAGACTCTTTTTAAAATGTGAACTTTCACTTTACAGCGTATCTAAAAACTCGGAGCAGTTTTATTTTGATCATTCAATCATTAAACAATTCAAACTGAATCTATTTTTTTCTCAACAGAAAATTTTTTTTCTAAAACCGATCACAAAGAATTTTAAAACTTTATCCATAGAAAAAAATTATCTCCCTAAAATAACTTTAGTAAATTATAATTATATTAAATTCTTACTTTTTTCAAATCCAGACTCTTTTTTACAAAATTCTCATTTACAAAATTGTCTCTACGAACCTCACATCTCATGAGTTACTTAAAATTTTCTTCCTTTTTCGTTTTACAAAGTAGCAATATTTTATTTTTAAAACTTAGTTTTTTGTTCGTTTTTAAACCAGAAATACTTTCCTACAAATCCTTCGCCTATACTTATATTTTTATATGAATTCTTTTTCCATCGGCAAAATCGTTTTTCTTTTTATCACCTGTATTTTGTTAGTTGAATTTATCATGAGAATATTCCCTCCTACAGGTCTGATTTATAAACTCAGAGATAAACAAGTTCATTGTATCGAAGAATGGGAAATTCCGGAAATTCTACTCTGTCCTAATTCAGATACAATCCTCCCCCACCCTGCCGGATTTACTTTTAGAGTTCGAGTAGACGAACAAGGAGAAAGAATTGTCTCGGAAGAAAAAATGGTTTCAGCTAAAAAACCTGAAGTTTGGTTGATGGGGGATTCGATTGCCTATGGTTTTGGCCTCAACGATTCTGACACGATCGCTTGGAAAATGCAAAAGGTTCTTCAACAGTTTGGATTTCAAGTTCGAAATCTAGGGGTTGATTCTCTTGGCACCGGCGGGGTTCAAAGAAGAATGGAAAGAAAGCTAAATTGTAAAGAATCGAATCGGGATCATTGTATTTTACCGAAAGCAATTTTTTGGATTTATCATCCTTCAGATCTGCAAGACGTACACAGAGATTTCTACTTAAGAAATTCATTATTTGGTAGATGGTTTTTTCGCAGCTCGATTTTTTTATCCAAATATAGCTCCCTTTATAACTTTTTTAAAATCCAAAACGAAAATAGAAAACTTGAAAATCTTCGTAAAAAAGGCCCTGAAATTATTCCAGAAACTCTTTCCAATTACCCGCAAGATCATCCTTCCTTTGTTGAAATGAAAACTTTTTTTAATACATGCAAAAAATTGAATATTAATTTGACCGTAGTTTTATACCCAAACGGTTCACATTCCTTAACCCCTCTTACTTCTACGCCTTTATTAGATCAAATCGCTCAGATTGCAAAACAAAATGGTTTTTCTGTTTTGGATACAAGGCCTGATTTTATTCGAGAATTTAATCAATACAAAACAGATTTTTATCTTCCCAATGATGGTCATCCGAATTCTACCGCAGCCAAACTCATCGCTGACAGAATTTCAAAAGAAGTCATTTCAAAGTTTTGACGAGTATTCTACTCCAACTGCATTTGAAATGCTCCCAATGTATGGCTTCATTTTATGTAATGTAAGTTCTGCATAAAAATTGAGTTTTTCTATAAAAAATGTGGGAACTCATACAAATCTAGATTTTATAGATCCATTCTGGAAACTATATGCACGCAACACTGAAAAGCGCGTTGCTCCTAAACTAACGTGAGTTCGACGTAAGAAAACGAGAAAAAATTTTCTAAAAGTATGAGTTCCTACAATTTTAGAATTTGTCCGTAAAATCGTGATTTGCTGGAGCTCCCACATTTCAAAAATTGAGATCACATTTTTTTAGAAAAATGAACTATGGACTCCTTACGCGGAACTCACGTTAAACTAAAGCTACTTTCTACAAAATCCTTTTTACAAATACATAAGGAAAACACTGATAGTCTACGGTCGGTAGCTTATCAGTTTCATTATTTCCGTTAGTGATTACAGTGTGTATGGAGATAAGAAATGTAGGAACTACTACTTTTAGAAAAAAATTTTTAATCATTCATTTATTTTTTCCTTTTTCTATCTAAAAACGACCTTCCTGAATCTATCCTGGAACTGTTTCTGATATGGGCGTACTATTATTGAATTCGGATCATAAGATCCTGTCCACTTTCCAAGAAGACCAAACAAATGTTGTAACCCTTCTGATTCCGGAAGATACACTTCTACTATATCCCGAAAAAGAGAGAAAAAACCTTCCTAAAAGAATTCCACAACTTTTGAAAATATACGGCAAATACTTAAACTCAGCCAATCGTTTGGGAAAAAAAGCGGGTAAAACGATGTATCAAAATAGTCCCGGTCGAAAGAAATTGAAAAAGATCAACGTTCGAATGAATACCAAAAATTGGGTTTTGTTAGGCGTATTTTCTCAATCACATGGTGTTTCCCGTTGTTTTCTTTTTAATTATCTTTTATGGTTAGATCGAATTGGAGTTGGGGATTCTATCGTGAGTACGATAAATGAAGGAGTTCCCACATTTCAAAGAAACTACAGTTATATCCTAAACCTAGATCTACTCAACAACCAGATTTCAAGAGTTTTAAAATGTGATCCAGAAAATTATTTTAATGTTTTAAATCATCAAGACTGGTTCGACTCTTAAAACAAACTTTAAAAAAATTCCAAACAAAAAGATAGATTCAAAAAACTTAAAACTGAAAATAAAGAAAAGGTTGGCTAACAGTTACACTATAGAGAATAAAACCGACTAAAATCATCATGCCCGCCAAAGGATAAACAACCCAAGGTTTATTTTGAACTCCTTCCATCCAAACTTGTTTTTTTTCCTGTAAATAATCTGCACCGAATAAAAAAATCACAGCTAACACAACCGCAAAAGGAACTTGAATTGTTTGACCATTTTCCCAAGAGAAACTTCTTTTTACGATCGCAAAGGCAAGATCCAAACTAGAATGATAACCATATTCTGGAGATGGTTTAGCACGGAAAAAAAACATAGAGAAAGAAAAAATCAAAAACGAATATGCGTATTTAATCCATTCCGGAATTTTATCCCAAGTTTGTTTTAGGATGGAAAAAGAAAAAATAAACCTTTCTAAAACCATCACCAAAGCGTGACAAGCCCCCCAAATGATAAAGTTCCAATCCGCTCCGTGCCAGATACCACTTACAAACGTAGTGATAAACACATTAAAATAAGCACGAAAAACGCTAACTCGATTACCACCTAACGAGATATAGATGTAATCCCTAAGCCAAGAAGAAAAAGAAATATGCCACCTTCTCCAAAGTTCGGTTATAGTTTGAGATAAAAAAGGTCGCGCAAAATTTTCCGGTATAGAATATCCTAAAATTCTTCCAGTACCAATAGCAACGTCTGAATAACCCGAAAAATCGCAATAAATCTGAAAAGAAAATAAAAACGCAGCCATCATCAAGGAAATAGAATCATAGACTCCCGGATTGGAGAATATCGGATCTATTGCAATAGAAATCGGATCGGCAACAAAGGTTTTTTTATAGAGTCCCCAAGAAAGTTGTCTAATTCCAGGAAGTAAGTTTTCTTTTTTAAAAGTATAACTTTCCAAAAATTGATGAAGCATATCTTGAGCACGAATGATAGGCCCCGCTACAAGTTGCGGAAAAAAAGAAAGAAAAAGTCCAAACTGAAAAAGGTTTTTTGCCCGTGGAACGGTTCCTCGATAAACGTCCACCGCATAAGAAATCGCCTGCAAAGTAAAAAATGAAATTCCCATCGGAAGGATTGCACCCGTGGAAGAAACGTAAGAAGGTTCACAGGGTTTAGAGTTAGTAAACAAATTCCAAGCATGAATGGAAAAATCCAAATACTTAAATACGTAAAGAAGAAACAGATTTCCCCAAACCGCCACATTCAAAAACAATAATTTTATAAATTTAGAATGTACAGAATCCATCCATTTAACCGCACAATAAGTCAAAACGATCGAATAGATTAAAAGAAGAAGAAAAGGAATTTTGAATATAGCGTAGAAATACAAACTAACGGCCAAAAGCCAATATTTCTGAAATTTTGAGGGAAGTTTAAAATAGAGAAAAATTACAAGAGGAGCAAAAACAAGATATTGAACCGAATTAAAAAGCATTTTTTTCTAATTCCTTGAGTTGTTTTTCCAAAACTCGTTTTGCCCATCTGTTTCCTGATACAGTCAAATGTCCGTCTTCTGGAATAAAATAGTCCCTGATTCCGGAGAATTTTTTTTCTCCCGAAACTTCAATAACTTCTCCACACATTTCGGAAGTTTCTTTTCTTAGTTTCAGTACTGGAATTCCTTTTTTTTCAAAATAGGTCGCCGCACGAAGAGCATAGTTTTCCAAAGGGTGATACAATCCTCGGTTTCTACAAAAAATTTCCTCTATTTGAATCGGCATGAGCACAATGATGAGTCGAATTCCGTTAGATCTAGTATATTCCACCATTTCATCATAAGCTTTTCTAGTAATTTCAGGAAGAGGTTTCAAAGAATTCGAATGAGGTTCTTTTTCCTGACAGGAAAAATAATCTGGAATCGGTTCCGGACAAAACTTTTTTTTATATTCTTCTTTACTCATGATTTCCGGATTTGGAGCCTCAATTACATTCTTTTTCTTGAATGTTTCTTGTGGATTAGGATCACACTTTGTCTCTGGAGTTCTAAAAAAGGAATCTTTCATATATTTTACAGGGGTTTGTTCTACGGTTGACGCTGAAGAAAACCCAGTAGAATTCCATTCTGATTTCAAACGAAACATAGTAAAACCATATTGAACCTTTAATTGTTCAAACGCTAGTTTCAAAGCCTGAAAGGTATAAGAAGCACGAGAAAGTTCAAACTGAATCCTAAAATTTCGATTAAAGTTTGGATCTCTGCTTCGAATTTCATCAATCTCGTCATCCGATAACATTCCTTTAGCTCTAAGTTCTTCTGGAAGAGTGAAGTCGTTTCCAGAAACAAAAAATAAAACTTCTTTTAGATTTTTTAACTTAGGAGCCATGTCTTGCAACCTTCGAAGTGCACCTAACGATCCGTAGGCGTCTACGGCCAAATTTAAAGTTTGTCTGGCTCCACCCTTCAACTCAATACCGTTTAATTGATGGCAAAAAGTATCCTCGTCGGAAACACCAAAACCCATCACAAGGCTATCTCCTAAACAAGCCAATTGAGGTTTTGTAGAATCGGGTTCTTCTAAACCCCTCATCCCAAGAGAGTTGGTTCTAAATCTACCCTCCCATTTACCAGCAAAATGACGAATGAATATATCCTTGTTCGGTGCAAGGTCCACGTAATAAACCGGATTGTATCGATGGAGAAGTTTTTGATCTCTATAAAATTGAAGAGAAGGGCTTTTGAGTACGTTAAGAAGAATTTCCGTTCCGACCAAAACGAGGATGAAAAATACAAGGGCTCGTCCTGCCCAGTAGAAGAATCCTTTCATGGATAGAGGAAAGATTGAAATATAAGGCTTTCATGGCAAGCGAATTAGTTACAAATTACAGCTCTAAAAAAATCATAAATTGTAACTTTTAGATCTGGATTTGAACCTAAAAAAACGGGAAAAGAAGTAGTAGTTCCCACATTTTCAAGGAAATCAGAAAAGTATTTATTTTTCGGATATTTATTCTTTTTGGCAAATGTCTAAAAATTCAGCCGAATTCTATTTTACTCAAGAGCCACATAAAGTACCATTTAATAATTTACACTTTAATCATGTGAATTCAGAGAAAGAAAATCTGAGCGAATAAAAACTCAATGCAACAACTTCCTAAATGCCGTTTCTTAGAGAGACATTTGCTGAGTTTTCCGAGGCATCATTACAACTCGTGAATTTCATAATTAAAATGGCTCACAACCTAAAACGCGACCCATAGGAAAGCGTTTTACTGAGTTTCAAACGCGACCCATAGGAAAGCGTTTTGCTGAGTTTCAAACGCGATTCATAGAGAGTATGATTCTTGGACGTAAGACAAGTCGAAGTGTGATACTCTTGAATCGACGGAGTCAAGAAGGCCGGTGGCAAATTGATCGCTCTCGTAACTCAATAACGCTACTTCCTATGGGTCGTAGCGTTAGGGCTTTGTAAGACCCCGTTCCGTAGATGAATCCAAATCGGCCACCGCAAACCAAAGTGTGGCGACTCAACAAAGTCGACCGCGTAGGAAACTCAACATCTCGCTCTTTACGAATCGCTCGATGGGAGTGCTGGTGTTATCACCCGACTTTGTTAAGCCCTTCCGCCTCTTTCATTTTAGGAGAAAAGAAATGGAAAGTCAAGAAGTCAAGTATGTAGGAGTCGATTGTGGAAAGAAAAG
>NZ_FTNA01000008.1:152239-183514 GCF_900156205.1 Leptospira interrogans | reverse complement strand
CACAAATCGGAGTTTAACAGACTAACTTTGAAAATGTGGGAACTCACACAAATTTGGAATTAATTTTCCGATTCTTGAAAGTAGTTTACTATGAATTGAAGAGAAGTTTTGGAGCGAAAGGTAGATTCTTCCAAAGAACCCCATAGATCCAGACTTACCGACTTACTAATCAGTTCTAAAAAATCTTTTCCGCGATTCCAAATCAAACATTGGATCGATTCTGGCGCACCTAAAATTCTAAAACGAACGTGTTTTCCATCCGTCATCGGTTTTGTATGATAGATCTTAGCATTTTTGATTGAGTATAATGGAATTGGGTTTTCATGGCCGAATGGTTCAAAGATAGAAAGTTCCTGAAAAATTTTAGGGTTCAATTCTTCTGGCTTTAAGGAAATCAGACTTTCAGTTTGTTCCGAAGTAGAAGTCATTTGTTCTTCTGCCAGCCAGTTGTCCGCGTTATCAAAGATCAACTTGGCAAGTTCTGGTATTTTATCTATTTCTAATGAAAAACCACCTGCTTCTTTGTGTCCTCCAAATTGCAAAAAAACAGATTCAGCTTTTTTAAGAAGGTTTAATACGTTTTCTTTGCCATAGGCACGAATACTTCCCTTAGCGTGACCGTGATCGGGGGTGATAAATAAAACCGGCCTTTTGTATTCTTCTACAAGCCTTGTGGCGACGATACCAGAAACTCCCGGTTCAAAGTCCGGTTCATAACAGAAAAGAACTGATCTTTCGGTTCTCTCTTTTTTTCTTTTTAAAAAACTATCCACTTTGAAGATATTTCTTTTCGTTCTTTCTTTTCTTTCTTCGTTTAGTTTTTGAAGTTCTTTGGCGCCCGACTTTGCAAGTTCTGGATTTTCTTCTAACAAAAGATTCAGTGCTACGTCTGTACGATTCATTCTTCCGGCGGAATTGATCATGGGACCTAGTCCCCAACCTAAATCTTTTGAAGTAACACGATTATCTGCAAATTCCATGAGTTGTAAAAGTTGGAAAAGACCTTCTCTGTGTGAAGTTTCCTTTTTATGAAGTTTGAAAAGAATTTTACAACCTTCTCTAACGATGATTCTATTTTCACCATATAAAGGCATCATATCGGAAACGGTTCCAATGGAAGCCAAGTCGAAATTTTGAAGGTATTGTTCTAAGATTGCAGGGTATTTTAGAAATTCCTGATAAAACCATTCTCTTTCTGGATAAGAAGATTGGAAAGAATAACTTTCATCGTGGATAGTAAGAGAAAATTTAGATTCCGCTTCTTGTCGATCACCTTGAAAAAGAAGTTTACCACGGTATATAAGAAAACCTGAAAATAAGGAATTACCATCTCCGATCCAGGTCGCGCGGTTGTATTCTTCTAAAGAAGAATAAAGATAGGCCTGAATAAACTTTAAAGCCAAAACGGAAGTGCAGATTTTTTCATTGGGGTAGATAGAATCTGAACGTTTTGGAGAAATAAGATAACAGTCCGGAATTCTTTCGGGGATTTCATGATGATCTAAAACTATAACCTTGATTCCTATGGATGCAAGTTCATCAATCTGGATGTGATTTGTAGTACCAAAATCAAGAGTGATTAAAAGATCCGGTTTGATTCTTTTAACAAAGTCAAGTGCCGCAGGACAAAGACCATAGTCTTCTTCGTTTGAGGTTTTAAGGATCAGTTCCCCTCGATGAATCTTTTTTAAAAAACTTCCGAGTAAACTTGTGGAAGATACACCATCACAATCTCTGTCTCCGAATAGAAGGATCTTTTTTTCTTTTTGAATGAATTCTTTTAAAAGATCTAAAGCGGGTTCTAAATCCGGGAGTAAAAAAGGAGAGGGAAGTTCTCTAAGACCGTGATAGAGAAGATGTTCTGGATGAGATTTTTCCCGCAGATGTGTTTCGTAGAATCTATGTTGAAGCGGACTAAAATGTGGACGCAAGCCCGCAGGATGTAACTCCTTTAAGCCTGGGCCGTGTGAAAAAGGGGAGGGTTGAATCATTACTACATAGCGCTGTTTCCGCTAAATTTCGCTCCGGATTCGATTTCTAAATCGGGTGTGCGGATATCACCGATTACTTTTCCTGTTTTTCGAATGGCTACTTTTTGATTTGCGGAAACGTTTCCTTTTAGATTTCCTTCTACTTCCAAAGTTCCTGTCTGGATATCAGCTTCCACTTCTCCTGTATCTCCTACTACAAGTTTTCCGGTAGTTTCGATGGTACCTTTAAAATTACCTTTGATTTTCAGGGAATTATTGAATTTCAATTTTCCTCTAAAATGAATATCGTCTCCGATAACTGTATCTATTTGTTCGTCGCTCATACTGGCTCCAAGTTTTCGGGTTGGATAGGTAGTTTCAAATATTTTTTACGATTTTTAAAATAGCTTTAAGTTCGTCGTAATAGGTTCGTTTTACAGGTCAATTTTTTCGTAAAAAATTCAATGTGGGAATGACTACGTTTAAGAAATTTTTTCTAATTTTTTTATAGTAAATTCAGGTTAAAAAATTGTTCTCGATCTAATCTTTTTTGGATTCTCTAAAATTTTATGGTAGTTCCCACATTTTTATAGTTTGAAGAAAGAAAGCCTTTTATCAAATCGAATGAAAGTTAGTCTGTTAAACTCCGATTTGTGTGAGTTCCCACAATTTCAAAGTTAGTCTGTTAAACTCCGATTTGTGTGAGTTCCCACAATTTCAAAGTTAGTCTGATAAACTCCGATTTGCGGGAGTTCCCACAATTTCAAAGTTAGTTTGATGCGGAAAAGCTAATTCAAATAGAATTTATAGTTTTATTGAACGTGAGTTCGGCGTAAGTATTTTTTATAAAAAACCTGATTTTTCCATAAAAAATGAATGTGGGAACTACTGCAAATCACGATTTTACGAACAAATTCTAAAATTGTAGGAACTTTTACTTTTAGAAAAATTCTCTTCGTTTTACTTACGTCAAACTCGCGTTATTTAGTTAAAGTAAGAATTTTGAGTTCTCCGTTCAGAACGTTCATGTCTACGGGACCGGAAATACCAGGTAAACTTCCACGACTTTTGTATTGCCAAAGGATCCATCTTTGGTTCGAAAATGTATTCGGATGTTTGAAAAGATCCCGAATCCAAATTGGATGATCCTGAAAGTTGGGACCTATATATCGATCAATGAATTCATAAGTCAGGTAAAGGATCGTTTTTTTACCGTAATGAGAATCTACTCTGTTTAAAAATTCTTGAATTTCGTTGGAAACATCTTTCATCGAAGATCTTTCTTTACAATTCCCTAAAAATTCCAAATCGACTACTGGAGGAAGTGAATCTATTTCTTTCGGAACCGTGGAAATAAAATTTTCCGCTTGTTCTTTTCCAGATTTACATAAGGTAAAGAAATGATAAGCACCAACAAAAAATCCGTTGGCCTTGGCTTTTTTCCAATTTAAGTGAAAGGATTTATCTTTGAAATCTCTTCCTTCTGTAGCTTTGATATAAACAAAAGAAATTTCCGATTTCGGAACTAAGGTCCAATCGATTTTTCCCTGATGATTAGAGACGTCGATTCCTCGAATTGGATATTGAGAGGTAGAAGGATAAACGAACCAAATTTTTCCTGAGTTCAAGGCGTTATACAATCCGATTCCTAATAAAAAGAATGAAATGATTACGAGTAGGAAAAGAAATTTCCGTTTCATATAGATATACACTGTAACTTTTTAACTAAGAGCTGACCTCAAACCGTCCAATGTGAAACTACTACGAAAACTTAACGAAATTAAAACTGCTCGAAAGTTTGCAAATTGCCAAATGTAATCTAAAACTACTGCATTTATTAAAAATTTCTAAAGAATCATTGTGTAAAATTTTTTGGCTTTTGGGACAAGCTTTAAGAACAAAGAAGAAATAAAAATTCATCCAAAGAAAACTTTTTGTACAAGTTAAGACTTAGTTTGTATTCTGCAAGTGAGAAAATAGAAAATCCCCGTGTAACTTTCTCGTTTTTTATTGTAGAATCAATCCTTTGTCTGAATAATCGATTTGTGCAGAATCGTCGCCTTTTAGTTATCGAATACATTTGTAATAGATCCCACAGAAAAACGAAAACTGTTTTACAGGATTTTCCTATAAAAGTCGAACGTATGATTTCCTACAAATTAAGTCACGTTATGAATTTTTAAAGATTCATTTTTAGTGATTAGAAATACTACATTTTAAAAAAATACTGATGTAGTTAGTCATTTTAAGGATACGTAAAAAACTTGTGCACGAGTAAGAATTAAATTTTCATAGGATTATGATCCGACATTATGCTTTTCTATTTCTTTGGCTGTTTGGTGTATCGCTCATTTTAATATCGGGTAAACAACCGAATCCATATTTAGTTCACGTTCGAAAAATTCCGTTGCCTCATGCTTATCCCTGGGAAGAAGTTCTAACTTATTGCCTATTGATAACCGTAGAGATACTTGTTTTGTATTGGATCCTTAGGCCAAAAACTTACAATCTATCTTGGCTACGAAGTTTAAGCGGCTCTTTGTTTTTTTTCATTTTAGGTGGGGCCCATTTATTTACGTTGATGCATGCACCGTCCTATATGCTTTTTCATTGTATGTATTTATTCTGTATCGGGATCATGATATTTGTTTTTTCGATGTGGGCCTTAGTGAACAAAAATCGGTTTGGAAGTAATTCAAAAGAAAGTATAAACCCTTAGAACGCAGCGATTAAAATTGTTTCGATTTCGTTTTTAGGAAGTTCTCTCGGGAGAGAGTCTAAAAAAGGAAATGAAGCCGCAAGATTTGCGATCGAAGGGAGGTCCATCTTTCTTACTTCGTATTCCGAAAGTCTTTGAGGAATTTTTAGCTCGATAAAAATTTTACGAATACCTTCAACAGCTTTAATTGCGGCTTCGATCACCGAAATATTGGTGATGTCCTCGTCTAAGGCTCTAGCGATCATTACGTATTTACCTGCGGAGGAAGTTAAATTATACTCCATCACGTGAGGAAGAAGAATGGACATAGATTGAAAAATATCTAAATTTGTAATATTCGAACTCGCTAATGAAAGAGCAAAACAAAGCCCGAGCGAACTGGAAGACTGTGCAATTCCTGTCAAAAGACTAGCTGCGTATAAACCATTTTTATAGTTTACGTTTTTAGGATCTCGAATGGATGGAATTAGGTTCTTTTGTAAAAGTTCAATTGCACGGAGCGCCGAAGAAATTGTAAGTTCTGTGGAAAATTTAGAAAGAATTGTATCTACGGCGGCGGCCAAAATTCCCACTCCTACTTTGGAAATGTCCATAGAACTCATAAACGAAGAAATTTTAGGATCTGCTATGATCAGTTCAGGAAAAAGAAGTTCATGAGAGAAGTATCTGGTAATCTTTTCATCCCCTAATAGAATTGTAGAAATAGGAGAACATTCTAAACCGAAAATAGGATGAGTAGGAATCAAAATTAAGGGAATTGGCTTTTTTAGTTTTAACTTTCTGTCGTTAATCATGTCTTCTGCAAAAATATCGTTTGTGATCAGTAGAGCGATTAACTTGGCCATACTGATAGATTCATAAGAACCGTAGCCGATAATACAATCTGCATTTGCGATTTTTGCAAAGTAAGCGGCGGTATCTAATTCTTCGGGGGAGGGTTCTTTGGCGATGTCGTCATATAAGATGACCCCATCGATATGTTTTTCTAAACTAGTTTTGATGACGGAAAGTTCGTCCATGTTTTCTAGTTCTTGTTGTGTGGAAAAGATGACGGTTCTAGAACCTATGTTTTTAACGAAGTTACCCACTTTGTAGCCACAATCTGCTTCAAAGTGGATTTTTGGAGGAAATGTATAGTGAACCCAATCGGGGAGTATCGGCATCGTTGTCGTCTCCCGGAGACCATGGCGATTTTCTAATTTAGATAGAGGTAAAAATCAGTTATTCGTGGTACAGTTTTTATTGTCCCAACATGGTCTCTGAAATTCGATCAGCGATTGTATTCAGAACCTCTGGACTCAAATTATCATAATCTCCGTTTTTTAACTTTTCTTTGATTTCTTTCAGTTTAACGGAACGATCTTGATCGTCTGGAGTAGAAAGAATTTTGCGAGTTATAGTTTGAATTTCCGCTTGTAGCTTTGCTTCGGAAGCTTTTTGTTTTGCGGTATCGGAAATAGAAACGTTGTCAAAAGTTTCTTTTGATTCCGTTTTTTTAACCGGGGCGGTTCTTTTCGGTTCGTATCCGCTTCCACCGATCCCACCGATTTTATCGATAGTCATGATTTGTTACCTCTACTGAATTCTATCGGCCGATCCTATAGAGCCTTTAAGCATTTTTTTACGATTCGTATTGATTAAAACCACAAATTCACCTTTAGAAGCAAATTCCTTCGGTTTTTTGGTTGCAAAAGGAGAAAAATGAAGGATTTCTTCGTGAATTTTAGTCATTTCCCTGCCTATCAGAAATTCACAGTCCGAAAATACTTCTTGGATGGAGTTTAAAGTATCCCCGATTCTGTGAACGGATTCAAAAATCATAATCAGACCTTCGAATTCTTTCCATTCGTAGAGTTGATTTCTTTTTTTTCCTTTTTTTTCGGATAAAAATCCTAGAAACAAAAACGGATTGGCTTGCCAGCCTGAAATCCCAAGTAGTGCGGTCAGTGCGCTTGGACCCGGAATGGGGGAAATTTTAAATCCCTTTTCTCGAACTACACGAATCAAATGAGAACCTGGATCAGAAATTCCGGGAGTTCCCGCGTCTGAAACGAGTGCAAACGTTTTTCCTTCTTTCAATTCTTCTAATATACTAAGGTAAGGGTTTTCAGATTGATCTTTGTAAAGTGTAGAACACTGAGTGTGGATTGAATAAGATCGAAATAATTTTTTAGAATGCCCTGAATTTTCACAAAGGATTCGATCCGTATTTTTTAGAATTCTAAGTGCTCGGAAAGTGAGATCTTCTAAATTTCCGATCGGTGTGGAAACAACGTATAAAGTTCCGGGTTCGAGGGGAATTTCCGAAGATTCTTCCTCTGAATTCATAAATTACAACCTGGAGGAGAAACTCCAGTAGGACAAATGCAACCAGTTTCTTCTGATCCCGAAATTGTACAAGGATTACAAAGAGTTCCAACGGGACAGTTTTGTTTTACTGCTGTAGTACAAGAGGAGTTGTTACATTCTGCTGGGTTACAGCTGGAACCTACAGGACAAAGAAAAGGACGAGAAGAAGAACACATCTTTACGGGAGTAGATGGATTTGAAAAAATTCCACTGTTTAAAAGTGCTCTCATTGTGAACGTATAAATCTCACACTTGATGAATGGAAATACTCCCGGAGGAGGAATTTGATTAAGAACCCTATGAGTTTGTAGTTTAGAAGAGCTCGTAGAAGCTTCGGAGGCAAGATGAGGAAAGGAAGGTTGTACTCCATTTTCTAAATACACGTTTCCTGAAGTAAGAGTTTCCGCGACTGAAGGGGCTGCCGTAGTAATGTATAGATTATAACCTACGAACTGAGGTTCTGCATTGGTTACGTAATAACGAACTAGAAATTCAGGCTTATAACTATTTGGCTCGGATTGAAAATCCGTATCTTTTGTGGCTGTATCTGTAATTCCTTCGTTTACGGCAAGGATACTTAAGAACTGGGGAACTCCTACCGGAGAAATGAATATGAAAGGTGATTGTGCTACGTCTGTATTCATACCACAACCGAATAGAATCCAAATAAAGGTAAGTATTGGAAGGGACGTGGAACGAAAGATCTGAAAATACATTTTTATCTTGCGTAGGATTCGATTTCTCAAAAAATTAGAGACGGATCCAGGATAGAATTTCCTGGATCGACGGTCTTACAATCAAAATTTCCCGAATTTCTCGGAGCGTTTCTCGTGATAAGCATTCGTAAATTAGTCATTTATTCTGGAATTTCAATCTCATTGATTGTGCTTGTTTGGATTCTTTTTTCTTCGGAAGATTCCAGTGAAAAAGAAAGAAAAAGTAAGGAAGCGGATAGTGTTGCACTTCTTTTAGGTGGGGGTTCCCCTTCTTCCGGATCCGGATCTTCTGGAGGTAAAACGAACGAGTCTATTTTTGATTCTTCCTTTTATAAGTCTGGAAAGGGAGAATACATTGAGTCCGATAAAGGTGAACCAAAAGAAGCAGATCCTAACGCTGCGGATGCAGATAATCCTGTAAATCCTCAGACAAATAAACCTTATACCAACGAAGAGATGGAACGTTTTAGTCAGTTACGGGAACGTTTTCCGGATAATTCTCTCATTCCTAAAAAATTAAGTCCTGCCGAAAAAGAAGCGAAGAGACAGGAAGATAGTCGAATCGCAGAAGCGGCGCGTAACGTTTTTGCAAGGACGGCCACTCACGATCAGATTCGTTCTTATTATCAAAACATGGAAAAACAAACTCAGGATCGAATGGATATTATCAATTATCTCGTGGATCTTCAAAAAGGTTCGGGAGAAGAAGAGACCGAAAAGAAACTGAATAATATTCAAGAATCCATCAAAAATCAATTACAACAGGTTCAAAAAGAAAAGGAAAACGCGTTCAAACAAGCTGGGATTTTGTAAGAATTGGATCCAAAAGTTATTTGAAATCCATCTAAAATTGATTTCGTTTCCATTTTAAAAATGTGATTTTCCTAAAACGTGGTAGTTCCCACATTTTGGGATTTAACTGTAAAATCATGGTTTTGTGGTAGTTCCCACATTTTGGGATTTAACTGTAAAATTGTGGTTTTGTGGTAGTTCCTACATTCTTTTCCGGAAAAATTCGGATTTGTAAAAATTCATCCAACTCACGTTAAACGAATGTGAATTTTACGTAAGAACGATTGGACGAATCTGGCGTTGGCCGCCCGACTACTTTTAGTTTCGATCAATAAATTGAGTGTTCGTTTGAAAACAAAATTTTTTCCTGAATTCAATTTATTATAGAACACGATTTATCGAGCGCCTAAAATGTAACCTATCTCGCGACCCGGAAAACTCAACGAATGCCTTTTTAAGGATCGGCATTCAGGAGGTGTTTTATTGAGTTCAAGAAGTAAGACGCTTTAGTTTGAAAGAGCGTTCTGCTGAGTTTCTGTCGCATTGGATTACGCTAAACTCACGTTCCTATTCAAAAGTTACGAAAAAACTAAATTCTACAAAGAATCTTGAAGAATTTAAGAGATTAACTCTTTGAATTTCTAAAGAAGAACTTTTATAAAATAGAGTTGTTGAAAAATCCCATAGCAACAATTAACAAAACGCTTCAATCGACCGTTTCCATACAACGAAAACCGATAGAGAATTAATTTTTCAACAATTCTAATAAATTTATTGTTAAAAAGAATGAAATGATAACCACAAAACAGCGATTTTACGTAAAAATCTGATTTGATTCAAATTTATCTAAATAGAGTGTTCAAAGTTTTGTCCTAGGGATTGTCTCAGAATTTATGACGTTTTATAATAAAACACATTGTTTTAAGGATTTATAATAATTTCTTAATGTGTTTTTGTTAAATATTATAGATTAAAAATATTCTAAATTTATAATTCGATATCCTCGGAAAGAATTGGGAATCGAAAGCTAGATTTTGGGTCCAGCCCATAATCGTCTAAATGAAATGAAGGTGGAAGCCTTTCTCGTTTCCACTGATTTTTATGAAACAGTGAAATGTATTTCTTTACCGATTCTTCTAAAAATCTGGGAGGTAGGTTTTGTATTTCAGAATCTTCGGAAAGAAGTTGTATAATTTCGGAATAACCAGCTCCTCTTACTATAAATAGTTCTTCTATTTTTTGCAAGAGTGGATAGGGCATCAGATCTTTTTCATCTTCTTGTTTATCTTCTGGTGGTTTTAATTCGGCGCTGGGTGGAGAATTTACAATTTCTTTGATGGAAGGATATGCCGGAAGAATTGGGTCTTTTCCTTCTGAAACAAAACGTAACCATTTCAAAATAAATTCTTTGCTGACTCCTGTTAACGGTGCGATTGATCCGGAAGAATCTCCATCCATCGTCGTATAACCTACGCTTGCTTCGCTTCTATTTCCGGTGGAAAGAAGAAGATGTCCGTTTAAATTGGCGAGCATCCATATAATGGGAGAACGAACTCTCGCTTGAATGTTTTGTAGAGTTAAGTTATGTTTATCCCAACGCAAGGAAATTCCGGTAAGTTTGGAGATTTTTTCGGAGATACTTTGTATTTCCGAATCGATTGTTAAATCCCCGTGGATTGATTGAATTTCTTTTGCTAATGATTTGGCTAAAAATTTAGTCCGATCTGAGTTGTTTGAAGTAGACTGATAAAGTGTACAAAGTATACTCTCTTCTGGAATTCCTTTGGATTTAAAAAAGTTCTCACCTAATTCTAATTTTGCGATTTTTTTCATTGCGGTTACAAGTAAGGCGCACGCGGAACTGTCGGCCCCCCCGGAAAGAGAAAGTGTATAACCTTTTGTATTAGAGTACATTAGATAATCAAAAAGTCCTAATGCCACTGCTTTCGTAAAATCCAGATATGATTCCTCTTCTTTGGAAACTGAAATTTCCAGTAAGGATTTGTTTACCTTTGGGGCTCTTTTGGGAAATTCTATACCCAAATAGATTTTATTTTCTTCGGTTGATTTTGTTTTACTAAAACGATTTCCGGAAGGACGAAAATTTTTTGCTCTATCTGCTTGGGACGCTTCGAAGTCGATCTCGTTGGAGCAAAGACTAAAATCTCCGAAAAAGAGTCTTTCCGATTCTGAAAGTAATTTCCCATTTTGAACGATCATGGAACCACCTTCAAAAATCAGCCTTCCGGATTCGTTTCCGCATAAATTAGAAAATAGATATACGTTAGACTCTCTTCTAGAACTTTCTTGGAAGATTTGTCTACGAATTCTTTGTTTTCCAAATGCAAAATGAGACGCTCCCGGAGAAAGGATTAGATCTGTTCCTGCTTCTGCAAGTGGTATAGAAGGTTTTTGTAATACCCACGAGTCTTCGCAGATTTCTACGCCGAAAGAAAAATGATCTGTTTCAAAAATGAGAGAACCGAAAGGAATCGTTGATCCGTCGGGTGCTATAAAGTTTTCTTGAGATTCTTCGCCTCTAGTGAACCATCTGTTTTCATAATGAACTCCTGTGGAAGCTAAATTGGATTTAGGTACAATTCCCGCTACGACGCCGTTACAAAGTACCGCAGCACAGTTAAATAAATAAGGATTTTGGAATATAGGTAAGCCAACTACTATGATTTTATTTTCCGTATGAGGAAGTAGTTGTATTAAAGAATTCCAGGATTTTTTCCAAATTCTTGGAAAGTAAAATGCGTCTTCACATCCGTAGCCGGAGATACAAAGTTCTGGGAATAAAATCAGATCCGATTTTTTCTCTAATTTCAGAACTCTTTTGATTTTTTCTAAGTTTCCTTGAAAATCGAATACTTTCGTTTTAAGAGAAACGGACGTAAGTCTTACGGACTGCATGAATTACAGGATTCATGTCGGAATCCGTTTTGAAAGTTTTTTTTATTTTGAAAACGGGTTTCCGGATTCTTTCCTGGAAATTCACTGGTTAAAAAATGCTTAAGAAAGAACTTTCTATGAAACAAGAACTTCTAGAACTCATTCGAACTCATGTGTATCGTTATTCGGAGCAGCCTTTTACCTTGGCTTCCGGAAGAAAATCCAGACATTATTTTAACTGTAAGGAAATTACTCTTGTTCCGGATCGTTTGGAACTTCTATGTAAGTTTATCGTAGAACAGCATTTAGGCGAATCCGGAATTTTACTACCTCATGCTTTTGGTGGTCTTACGATGGGGGCCGATCCGATTTGTTATGGAATCAGTTTGGAATTTAGAAAACAAAATAAAAACGTATATCCCTTGATTGTACGCAAACTTTCCAAGGATCATGGGACGAAAAAATTGGTGGAAGGTTCGGCTCATTTAGTGAAACAATGTGTCGTGATAGACGACGTGATTACCACGGGTGGTTCTACGATTCAAGCAATTCGTAGTTTAAGAGATTGTGGAATCGAAGTCGTCCAAGGTGTTTGTATCTTAGATCGTCAAGAAGGTGGGAAAGACGCGATTCTTGCGGAAGGTGTGGAAATGTTTCCTATATTCAAAAAAAGTGATTTTGGTAATTTGGAACATGAGTGAGTTCCAGTACGATTCAGCCAAGTTTACAAGAAATCTGATTTTTCGTTCAACGGCGATTATTCTTCTGTATTGTGCTTTTATTGTCTGGAATTTTTTTAAAGTTCCGGATGAAAATAGATTCGATTTCGTTAAAATTTTTGGTCTTCTTTCTGTACTTTTAGGTTTTTTACTTTATAGAAATTTTTCCAGACAATTGAAAGTTTTAAAAGGTGCTAAAGTAGAACTGACTTCTAATTCTTTGAAACTTTTCAATTCTAAAGGTCAGTTTTTGGAAACGAAATTGAAATCTGTTGTTTCGATTGAAAGAGATGTGTTTCGTTCGTATGTTCGTTTTTTGATTATCACTCGGGAAGATCAGATTCCGGTTTTGAATCTTTTGGAGCCAGATCGATTTCAAGCCGAGTTAGAGAAAAATTTCGGTAAAAAGGTGATCGTTCAAGAACAAAGCCCCGGTTTTCTTCATCCTAAAACTCTTTTGTATTTTATTCCTTCTTTTGCGGCTTTTGGTGCTTTGTTTTACAAACCTTTCCATTTTAGGATGGAATCTTTTTATTTGATTGCAAATATAAATGCGCTTCTAGTTGCGATTTATTTTCCAGAAGATAAAGTAAAACTTGTCTATTCTGCAAAACGTAGATGGATTTTTCTTTTGGGTGCACTTTTGATTGCGCAGTGTGTAATATATTTAAAATTATTATAATGCCTTAATATTCTAAATTTTTACTATGTATATTTAAAATGAATTTTTTATTCTTTTTTTAGTATATGAAAATGATTCTTAGGTTTAAACCGTAATTTTCGGGTTACTTGGTGACTTAGCAGATCTACGTCAAGGATATATCTGTAAGATCTGTGAAACGTGGGAGCTCCCGCATTTACCGTATTGACGATAGAATCTCCGACACCTAAAGTTTCTAACCAAAGAAGATAATTAAAAAGATAACAACGGGATACTCCATGTGCTTGTGCAAGGATTCCAAAAAGAATCCAATTTTTGGACTTAACCCGAACATTAACCCGTTTCATTTTTTGATTTTTTTGGCTGGGTTGATATAAGGTTTTCTCTGCTTTTTTACTAATGTGTTTTTGGGAAGAGAGATATTTGCCGTAGGTTTTTAAAAATTCGGGAATTTTTTTGGAAAGAATCTTTCTATCATTTTCGAAAAAACGAAACCAAGTATCTTGA
Organism: Leptospira interrogans; assembly: GCF_900156205.1. Lineage (GTDB taxonomy): Bacteria > Spirochaetota > Leptospiria > Leptospirales > Leptospiraceae > Leptospira > Leptospira interrogans. The sequence continues at coordinate 170,186 of NZ_FTNA01000008.1, read as the reverse complement.
GGAATCAATAGAGTAATTGTTTCAGAATGATTTGTTTCAAAACTAGAACGAACTTCATAGTTAGAGTTGAATAATAGTATTTCCATACCTTTTACGGTTCTTGATAAGAATTCAGTGGAGTCGATTTTTAGAAAAAAACGTAAGAAAATTTTTATAAAACCTAAATTAACGTGAGTTCCACGTAAGGAACTTACAATTTTGAAAATTGGAGTCTGAACTCTACGGATCGATTCTTTAAATGTGGGAACTCCCACGAAAATTTAACGGTATTAGAACTACCGAAGGTTCACAAATTGCTAAATGCGACTAATTTGTAGGAACTACTGCATTTTATTAAAAATTTCTAAAGATTATCGTGTAAAAAATTTTTGAGGTTTTAGGACAAGTTCTTAGATTTATTTGTAAAATGATGTGGGAACTCCCACAAACTACGATTTTACAAACAAATTCTAAAATTGTAGGGACTCATACTTTTAGAAAATTTTTCTTACACCGAATTTACGTTAAAGTAACAATTAGAGTTGTTAAAAAATTCCATAGCGGCGATTAGCAGAACTGCTTCAATCGATCATTTCGTAAAACAGAAACAAGCTGGAGAATTGATTTTTCAATAACTCTAATCTTAAATCAAATTTCTAAATGAAATTCTAGTTTTTAGATTGGCTTTACTTGGGACGATGAATAATACAGGCAGCGAACTTATTTCAAAAGTTAGAATATAGAATCTTCTTCAAAAAACCAATCATCTGGATTAGACACAATTTTTGAGAACTTCTATATCTTTGCAGAATCGATCATTGATTTTGTTATTTTTATACGGTCTAAACAGTTATTTGACGCAGATTTTATGTAAAAGATTCGTTTTATAGAATCTGATTTTTCCGTAAAAATAAAATGTGGGAACCCCCACGAAAATTTCTAGTAATAAAAAATCTGTTTTTACTTAAAAGTATATAATAAAATTATAATGTTTTGAGTTCAAATAGTGTTATATAATAAAAATTTACAGTATTCAATTTTATAAGGATCGGTAAAAAAATCAAAATTTTAAAGGATTGAGTCTTGGGACGGTCTTTTAAAAAAAACTAAAGTGTTTTAGGTTTGGCAATTGAATTTAGTTTTCTTTGGGTAAGTCTTCTCAGCTCGGTCATTTCATCTAGATAAGAAGCAAGAACCTTATCCACATTGACGTTTTTTTCCATTTTCAATAAACTATCTCTGATTAGGCGGAGATTTTCCTCACTGGTTACTTTTCCAGAAGTGATCAATTTGCGGATTGTTTCAAACTCGCATTTTCTTAGATGTACTCTAAGTAAAAAATCGATCGAAAATTTGGAAACCATTCTTCCCCAAGGACTATTTGGATTGATGTTAGTTGGAATTTCCATACGATCCGTGGCCCTTTGAGAAAGGTTCGGTCCGAAAGAATTTGACAATGGGGTTTGCCTATCAGGCGTTTTTGAAGTGTCTCCTGTAGAAAGGAGTAAGTCCTCTATTGCTTGGGTACGAAATTCTTCCTGAAATTCATTCGGATTATTGTTCATCATCCGTATATACTCTTCGAGCATAACGGCTATATTTACCATCCGTCCCATCGGTGTGTTGTTTAATTCTCTGATTTTAGGGAATAATTCTCTGGTAATCGTGGAAGGAGATTTCTTTTTATAATAGGTCGCTTCGTAAAGACGTTCTAATTTTTTTTCCGAATAATATTTTAAATCGTTAAGAATTTTGAGATCCGCGTATGCATAAGCGTCTACGCCGGGATCGTTCATTCTACTCGTTTTGTCATCTGGAAGTACAATCTTAATGATGAATATGATCTTAGCAGTGCGAAGAGTTTCGAGTATATTTCTCAGTTCATCCGGCTCTCTGGAAAAAAGACTCATCAATTCTTTGATGAAGGTATCCGAGGTCGGAATTCTTTGATCTTCACGAAGATTCACTTTCCGAATTTCGGAAGCAATTTGTAATGCTACTTCGCTTAATGCACTCATAAGAATGAGAGCATCCTATTGCGAATAAGGTTTCGAATCAAGTTAGTTTTGGTTTTGCTGTTATTCTTGGCTAATCCGAAAACTCAATTTTTGTAAAGTGTATAACGGAACTAAACAGGAAAATACACCAAGGATGGGAGATAATGCCAGAAAAAAGATCGGTATTTCCGGAGAAACTGTGAATTTTAAAGTCCATCCAAATGCGTTCTTGTTGACCACATATAAAACGATCGGGGAAAGAAAAAATGCCAAAAGAATACCAAAACAAACAGAAACAATCGTGATAAATATACTTTCGGTCAATAAAATTTTTCCAAGTTGTCTCTGATCGGCTCCTAGATATTTGAGAATTCCTAAAGTGTTTTTCTTAGAAATGAGATTATGAAATAGGGAAGAAATCAAAGATAACATTGCTATGATTAAGGCGGTCATTTTAAGAGTTTCTAAAACTCCAAATACTTTGTTCACTCCTTCCGTATAAAGTTCCTTAAGCTCTTTTGTATTAAACAATTTTAAGTTGGGATTTTTTTCTAAAATTTGGGAAATTGATTTTTCCACATCTTTTGAATTTGAATCTTTTTTTAAAAATATTTTAATTGAGTTATATGCACTAAGGTCGAAAAACCTTTTATAGCTTTTAATATCCATCATGATAGTTCCTCGTTCTGAAAAAAAATGCTCTTTAATTCCCCGGATTTTAAATTCTTTTTTTCCGTATTTTGTCTCGATTAAAATTGAATCATCTATATTAAAGTTTTGTAGATAAGCCATATTGGAAGAAATTAAAATTTCGTTTTCCATTTTTATGATACGTTCTGGAGAATTCTCTCGATCATAGGTTGCAAAAGTATATGCATGAATTGTAAAGTTTCCTCGATTTGTTTCTGCTCTTGTATTGATAAAAAAGCCGTCTAAAGATCGTATTTCCTGAATTTGAGAGAGTTCGTTTAATAGATTTTGTGGAACTCCTCCTTGAATTCCCGCAGCAAGGTTTGCAGTGTTGATGATTGTAAATTCCGCCGGAAATTCGGTTTCTACCCAGTCATTTAAAGATCTTCTATAACTATCTGTTAAGATCGATAGGCAAACTACAAGAGAAGTAGCAAGCATTAAAGTGGCGGAAGTAAGAGTGTTTCTAAGAGATTGATTTTTTATTTCTTCTAAACCGACTTTTATAAAAACGAGGGAACGATCAGATAAATCCTCTAATTTAAAAAGAAAGAATATTAGAATTTTAAAAATCCAAGGAAAACATAACGTGAAACCGATCACTATTCCACCGATTCCTATTAAACCTGTAACTGGAAATTTCCAACGTAAAGGAAGAAAGGCTACGATTACAAAGATGAAAATAGAAAAAATTCCTATTGATAATAAACGAAATTCGTTTACGGGGGAAGTTTGCGAAGTGGCTTCTTTCAATATAGAAACGGGAGAAATTTTTCCAGCTCTAAAAGAAGGAAGTGCTGCGGATAAAAAAGAACCGATGATTCCGATCCCCAAACCTAAAAACCAAGCGGAGAAGGGTAGAGATTGATAAGTATTTAGATACGAAAGATCTGCAGAAGTTGTTTCCGGACTAAAAAATTCAAGTCTTGAAAAAAGTAAACCCAATCCTAATCCTAACAAACTTCCCACACTTCCTAAAAGTAGTGCCTGAGATATAAAGAGCGAAAAGGTTTGTTTCGCGTTAAGTCCCATGGTTTTTAAAATGCCTAGTTCTTTTTCGCGGCTAAAGTATAAACCGGACATAGTGTTTGAAACCATAAAAAGAGCTATAACAAGGGAAATAAAAGAAATTACTAATAGATTGAGTTGAAAGGAGCGTAATGCGTTCGAAGATTTTTCTTGAATATCTTCTACTGTTTCTACTCTGTAATCGGGACCTAATTTTTGTTCTAAGATTTTTTTTTGCTCCGATCTGAACTCGTTTGGCTGTATCAAAAGAAAACTAACGTGTTCTTTTAAATCGAATCTTTCCATCGCGGATTCAATGTCTTCCATAAGAATGCTACCGCCTTCTGTTTCTAAAACTACAGGTTTGGCGAGGGTGAATTTTCTGGAATCTGCACGTATGTTTATCTTAGAAATGTCTATTTTTTTAGAAAGTGAACTGCTTATGAATATTAAAGATTCTACATGTTCTGCATCGGGTTTATATCGTAAATTACCCGATTCTTTTAAAAAATCTAAACCAATGTAAACGGCTCGGACAGAATCATTTACGATGATTTCCTTTTGAAATCGAGGAACAATTTTTTTAATCCAAGTTAGGTTAGTGTCTTCGGATAATTCTCGAATAAGAGAAACAGGAAGATTTTGATCCCCGAGAGAAGAAGATATTTTAATCTTGTATTCTCCTTGAAAGTATCCCATTGCAAAATCGGTCAGGCTTTTTTCTGCCTTGATCCCGTTTGCGGTAGTAGAAATGAAAAGTCCCACTCCCAATGATATTCCGGATAACGCGAAAAATGTTCCTAACTTATGATTTCGGAAATATTCAAATAAAAAAAGAATATAAATTCGAAAAGACATTACGTTTAGTTTGTTAAAGTTCCGTCTTCCATTTTGAGACGAAATTCTCCCAGGGAGCCTAATTTTTGATCGTGGGTTACGATAAAAAGTGTAAATCCATTTTGTTTTTGGAGATTTACAAGAAGTTGTATTACGTTTTCTGCATTCTTGGTGTCTAAATTTCCGGTGGGCTCGTCCGCTAAAATTAAAGAAGGTCGTTTACAGATTGCTCTTGCAATTGCGACTCTTTGTTGTTCTCCTCCTGAAAGTTCGTCCGGTTTATGAATTTTTCTATTGGAAAGTCCTACGTTTTCGAGTGCTTCTTCCGCCATAATATGTGCTTTCGTTTTTCCAATTCCAGAAATATAAAGTGGCACTGCCACGTTTTCTAAAGCGTTTAAATAAGGAAGTAGATGAAAGAATTGGAATATGATTCCGGTTTTTTCTCTTCTATATTTTGTTAATTCTTTTTCACTCATAGAATGTAACATATTTCCGTTTACAGAGATTTCTCCTGAGTCTGGAGTATCTATACCTGAAAGTATATTCAAAAAAGTTGATTTACCAGAACCGGAAGGTCCCATAAGTGTGACGATGGAAGAACTTGGGATATCTAATTCTAATCCTTTGAGAACTTCCGTTTTAATTTTTCCGATCTGATACGATTTATATAATTTGGAAACTTGAATTCTTTTAAGATCGATTTTGTTCTGGTTCGTCATTTCTTTAAAAGAACAGTAGATTTAGAATTCAAGTTTATGAAAAGTGAAAAACTGGATAATTTTAGTTTTGATAAAATTTATAAGTGGCATTGAAGTTTACGCTTTTATTGAATTTTATATAAAAGAAATTATATAAAATATAAAATGAATGATCGTATAATTAAATTGTGTGTAAAATATTTGTTTGGCGGATTTTTCAGTAAAACATTTTATATAAATTTCTATAATCGAATGTTTAAAATTCTACTTCTGAACGTGGATCTCAACATTCATTCTGTTTTTATTATGTACATGAATAAAATTAAAAAGTCTGTTGTACTTTATAACGGATGAATTTTGAATTGGATGTAAAAAATTTTTTCTAATCATAAATTTAGTTTTTAAAACCAATTCTTTTGATATAAAAAAATTAAATTTTATTTACGACGTGTCTGGCGTTTAGTTGTGTTTTCTCGAAAGTATTAATATTTAATAGTATTGTTTAATTTTAAATAAATTATTAATCAAGAGTATATAACTTTATTAAGTGTAAAAATATGATTATTAGAGTTGTTGAAAAATTAATTCGCCATCGATTTCTGTTGTATGAAACTGTCGATTGAAGTAGTTTTGTTAAACTTCACTATAGAATTTTTCAACAATTCTATTTATTTTTTATGAAAAAATTAGGTTTTTATAAAACGAACTCTTACGCCGAAATTCACGTTATTCAGGCAATTTTTAACGAGTGATTCTTGCGAGATCTGTGCCTGGATAGTAGTATCTTAGAATTTCAATATAGTTATAGTTTTCTTTTGCCATTCCAAAACTTCCCCATTGGCTTAAGCCTACACCGTGACCGGAGCCCATACCTTTGATAAGAAATCCGTTTGATTCTTTTTGAATTCCGAAACGTAAAGAACGAACTGGAGCGCCTAAGATTTGTCTGAATTCCTTTCCTCGAATTCTAGAAGTACCTTCTGTGCCATTGAGTTCCATAAGGTCTACTCTTCCGGAAGAGGTTCTGGATAAGACTTGTATCGATTGAATCTCGCCTAGTTTTAAGTTTGAAAATTTAGAATTGATTAAATCTTGAGAGACTGTTTCTTTCCAATAAAAGTTTTCTCCTGCTCGATCAAAATCGGAAGAGACGGTAGGAAGATAGGGAATTTTTTTACCTCCCCAAACGTTTTCGGGAGTTTCTGTTTTTCCTCCGCTATTAGAATGAAAGAAAGCTTGAATCGGGTTTTCTTCAAAGACAGCCATAACTCCCGCTGTATCTTGAACCGCTTTTGTAGTAAATGGATGTTCCTTTTCAATTCCACCATATACTTGGGAATTTGTTGTTGCTTCTACATCATAAAGTGCATTCTTTTTATTTAATATTTCACGAACTGCATATGTTCTCGCGCAAATTGCCTGAGCTTTTAGAGCTTCCATCGGCCAGCTATAGGGAACTTCTGAAGGAACGACTGCTAAAAGATATTCTTCTAAAGGAAGCACGTTGATTACAAGAGCTGGTCCTTGATTTTGAGGAATTAGATGTATCGAACCTCTTACTTTATGTGATTTGAATTCTAGACTTGTGTTCTGACTTACAAAACGAATTGGAGCCTTTAGGCGGGAAGAATTGAGAGAGATGATGTCTATTCCCTTTTTAATCAAAAGATCGTTTGCGTCGTAGACGGAAATAACTCCTTCCCCACGGATTTGAAGATCCCCCTCGACTTTTCCGAGTAGAACTCTGATTTCATGCACGGGACGGCTTTTATAAGGAGGGGTCCAAGCGCGAATGATAACAGTATTACAACCCGTTTCCAAAAGAATCATTAAAAGAATAAAGAGTAAAATAATTTTTTTGGTCATAAAAATTCCAGAAATCCTCGTTTTAAATATCGAATCGAATTCAAAATCCCTATAGAAATTTTAGTGTTATCCGGATGGTCAGAACCAATTTGTGGTAGTTCCCACAAATTGAGAATATGACGGTAAGTCACCGTTTTGTGGTAGTTCCCACAAGTTAGAATATGACGGTAAGTCACCGATTTGTGGTAGTTCCCACAAATTGAGAATATGACAGTAAGATCACCGATTTGTGGTAGTTCCCACAAATTGAGAATATGACGTAAGATCACCGTTTTGTGGTAGTTCCCACAAATTGAGAATATGACGGTAAGTCACTGATTTGTGGTAGTTCCCACAAGTTAGAATTGTACTTGACTATTCAAAATTGAAAGTAAGACGCCCGGTTATAAAATGAGAAAATTCTAACGAATCGGCTAAAATTCATTTAGAAAGGGAAAATATTATGAAATATACAAAAAATAGGAAGAGGGGACTCAGATCGGGTCTGATACTTAGCATTTTGATTTTTTTATCAGTTAATGTTTGTACTTCCGTACAAAATGGAACTGAAGGTATTGAGAATAGATTTGTATATGTAGAAAATGTTCAAGGTAAAAACGAAGAAGACTTCGAGCTCAACGCAAAAAGAAAAATATTGGAAAAAGGATTGGGGGAACTGATCGAGAGTGGATCACAGACAATCGATGGACAAATCAAAGAGACGGTAACAAATTCTTCTATCGAAGGATATGTAACTGAATTTTCTAGAATGGGATCTTTTCGCAAAATAGGAAACTTATTGGAAGCAGACGCAAAGGGAAAAGTAAGTCGTAAATTGATCGAAGACTCATTAAAAGAAAGATATAAAGAATTAGGAAAACCTAAATTTTTGATGATTATAGACGAAACGATCTTAGGAAAATCAAATAATTCTATATCGGAAAATGCGATCGTAAAGAAATTCATAGAATTTGATTTTCTGGAAAAAAGTCAATTGGCTCGAGTTTTAACAAAACAAAGCGGAAAATCGGTCACAATTTACGGAAATCAAACACTCGAAACAGAGGTATTATCCACTGCATCAGAAATGGGGGCTCAGATATTATTGGTCGGACAAACACAAGTGACAAATGCCGGAGAGATTGAAAATAGCGAATTAAAATCATATCAAGCAGTAATTCGGTTTAAAATTTATGATGTTAATACGAAAAGAATCATAGCAGCTGATAATACAAGCGGGGCCGTTTTGCACGTAAACCCAGATACAGGAATTCAAGAAGCAATTCAAAAAGCCGTTGAAAAAATATATCCTAAAATTCGAGAACAAATATCAATAAAATGGAAACCGGGGAATTTGATATTGCTTAAAATAGAAGGAATCTCTTATGACGACTATGTAGATAAAGATATAAAAGGGCTGATCCGAGGGATAAAAGGTGTCAATAGAGTTTCCGAAGTTAATGTCAATCAGCCTATTGTTTTAGAAATAGAAGCGTTGTATAATGGAAATAATCTATATCAGAAAATGAGAGAGAGAAAAACAGACTTTGGTTTTGACTTTTCGCAAAAAGAAATCAAATCGAGTCTGATTCACATAATTAAAAAATAATATACTAAAATAGATTTTAAGGTTAAAATTTTGAAAAATCCGATAGTGAGAGAAGGGATTGGCAAAACTGTTTTACTATTCAAACGTATGAAAATAGTACCAGAAAATGGGTGAATGATTTTACAAAGAGGCAAAAATTATCAAAAGATTATACCTAACTTGAAATCATTGGCTTTTTTTTGTGTTAGTTCTTACTATAGATTCAATTATTATAAATTTCTATTTTATAAATTGTAGTAGTTCTCAAATTTAAGGAGTCAATCTGTAAAGCTCAGATTTAAACTTTTTTTACAATTATAGGTTTCTTAAGTCGAACTCACGTTTTATACGTCCAAATAGTAACTTTGAATAAGAACTTAATTTTACGCATAGGTTTGATGATGGTTTTCTATCTGTTGCCAATTTTAAAAATTAGAATTGTTGAAAAATTAATTCTCCATCTGTTTCTATTTTATGAAAACGGGCAATTGAAGCAGTTTTGTTAATCGGAACTAGGGAATTTTTCAACAACTCTATTATATAGGCCTCTATCGTTTTGTGAAACAGAAACAAGAAGTCTCGCTTCTATTGGTGTTTGATGAATTTTGGTTAGGTAGTAAAATTTTTACGTTTTAAAAAAGCAACCGATTCTAGATGAGGGGTTTGAGGATATGGGTCTGTAATTAAGATTTTTTGAATTTGGAAAAAATCCTTCAACTTCCATAGATCTGATTTTTGCGAAGTAGGATTACAAGAAACGTAAAAAAAATAAGAAACCTTAGAATCTTTCAACGCATCTAAAACAAATTCGCCTAAACCTGCACGGGGAGGGTCCGCAATTAAAACATCCTTGTCCGAAGACGAAAATAAAACTTTCAATTTGGAGGATGAATGTTTTGAAAATAAATCTACTTTCAGATATGAAGAATCTATTTTTGGAAAATCAAGACTCATTTGTTTCCGTGCTATTTCTAAAGAACTTTCGATTGAATCTATTCCTGTGATTTTCAGAAATTTATGCGCAAAAATTCTGCTAAAAAAACCGGAACCACAAAATAAATCGACTAAGTGATCGAATGAATCCGGGATTTCTTTTTCGATAAAATCTAAAATCGGTTGGAATCCTTCTGGGTTTGGTTGAAAAAAAGAATCGAAAGGAACTCTAAATTCTTTTCCGCAAACTAATTCCTTATAAGAATCCATACCTTTGAGAATTTTAATTTCCCCGGTCGCGGAAATTTCTCCTTTTCTTCTATTAAAACAAAATAGAATATGATCCGCTTTCAGACTTTTTAAACATACGTTTTCAAATTCCTTTTCTTCGATCGTGTTTTTAAACTCTTCTACAAAAGTAAGAATAGTCATCAATTCGGAAGTATTTTTTGCTTTTCGAAGAGTAAAGTATTTTAGAAATCCTGAATCTGATTTTCTGTCATAAGGTAGATTTGGAAATTTCGAGATTAGATTTCTAAATCTATATAATTCTTCGTTGGATTCTTTGCTTTGAATCAAACAAGTTTCCAAATCCACAATATGTCTAAATGAACCCGCTTCTCTTTGACCTACGATCGGTCCTGGAAATACTGCAAAGTCCATTCGATTTCTATAATAAAACGTTTTTTGAGCAGGATACAAAGTTGGTACTATTTCAAAATCTTTTTTATAACTTTCTAACAAACTGGAAGTTTTATAACGAAATTGATCTTGATAAGAAATGTGTTGTGCACAACAGCCACCACACTTCGTAAAAGCGGAACAAGGAGGAATAAAAGATCTTTGGGTTTGAGAAACTAACTCGAGTTTGGCGGAAGGTTTACGGCGTTTCTTTTTAAAAAAAGTTACGTTATAAACATCACCCGGCAATGAGTATGGGACTTCAATTTTAGTATTATTTACAAAACCGATTCCGCGAAGATTAGAATTTACAAATTCGATTTTACTTTGATGAGTTAAATTTGTATTTTTATCCAACATATGACCAGTCTATCGATTTTGTATTTTGGGTAAATCTTAGTTTGTTCTAAAACGATGTACTTTATTTTTACAGTTGAACTAATGACCTCTATAAAATTCAAATAGAAGGATCGTTCAATCAAGTTTTGCATAAAATTACTTTTTGCGATCATTACAAAAATAAAATCCATTTTATAGAATTTTACTTTGTCTCTTGAGTCGTTTCTTCCGGTTCTTGTTTAACCTCTTCTACTTTTGCGGGTTTAGAATTTTCTAATTCTGAAATTTCAATCGAAACCGCTGCCGTAATCGCATAGTCATACAATCTATAATCTTCTCCTCTATAAAGAGGATAACGATAGGAAAGATTGAAGTTGAGTTTTTCCGATATGTTTGCAGAAAAACCTAGACTGATTTCTCTAAAGATAGAAGGAACCTTTCCTTGATTCGATCTTTTAAGATCCACACCTTCGTAAGGAGTTCTATATAAAAAACCGGTAAAAAAAGAAAGTCCAGGTTTCCAAAGATACGTGACGTATCCGGAAAATAGGCTCGTTTTTTTTAAAAGATACGTTTCTTCTGGAGGAGAAGAAGAAGGATTTCTCAACCAATATACAATTCCATCATTGTCTTGAAGATTAGAAGGTTGTGATTTAGAAAGAGGGAATATTCCACTGAGTTTTCCTACAAAACTGAACTTACCTAAAAGATAGCCAAATGTTAAACCGGGAATACCTGAATAATAATTTCCTCCCGTAAATTTGTCTGTATCCGGACCAGAAGGAAAACCTACATTCGCGCTAAAAACGATAAAGTAATTTTTTTGAAAATCCACTAAAGGTAGATATTTGATTCCAATGTATGTTTTGCCGATTCTTGCCGCGTCAGAGCGGTCTTTTTGTTCGTAATATGTATAAGGAACGCTCAGATTTAAAGCGAACATTCCGTTTTTAAGATTTATCTCTCCGAAGAAAGTGCTAGTATGTATGTTGCTATTTTCGTTTGTCTGTTTGAAGAAATCCTGAGTTAAAACCACATAGTTTGCAGGCTTTTCTCTTTTGCCCGTAAAAGGATCCACAAAACGAGTAGAAGATTGATCACTTCCCCCCATACCTGTGTGATGCGCTTCTAAGGGAATTATAAAATATAAAAAAAGAATAAAGTAGAAAATTAAAATATTCTGTTTCATTAAAATAAATTACAACCAGTCTGATATAAAATCCGATCCTGTTGTCTGAAATTCTCCAAAATCAGATTGTATAAATTCGCGTTTTGATAAGGATTGATGTCCACCGGATTTGGTAACGCAGAAATGGAATTTAGAATCGAAACGGAACCTTGGTCCTGAAAAACTCCGTCGGATTTCCAGGTCACAGGAAAGTTACCTAAGTTTTCTGAAATAATATCGAATCTACATCTAGGAAAAAGTTCCAATACAAAAGCAGACGTATTCAATCGAACTGTTTTGGCAATTGGGGCCAAGATTTGAAATGTAAGATCTAAAGATTTGATTTTATATTTTACGGAAGCCAAATACCCCGAAGGAATTCCTGAAATGATAGGAACTGAAGAAGTGTGTACATCTCCAGTAAGAATCGTTTCCGTTGTAGACTCTAAGTTGGAGTCTTCAAACGAAGAAGTATAGTATTCTCTAGAGTATGGGGAAGAAATAGGCAGATCCAAAGGAACCGTATACGGAGTGTGGGATTGGGTAGAATGTTCTCCTGCTTCTAAAATCCTGGTTTGTCCTGGAACAGTGGGAACCGGATTTGGATTGACTCGGATGGATATATTTTCCCATACAATTTTAGAACCAGGCTGTAGCTGAAGGTTGTAGGTAGTTGCTCCGGAAACTACATTAAAGTTTCCTATATTAGAATCTTGTTGATCGTCCGTATAGTATAAAAGAGTATGAAACGAAGCTGGTCTTTCGTTAAAAAGTACTAAAAGTCTTTGTAACATCTTTGCGTTTTCCTTTCTGGAATCTCCAACCGAACCGAACGTACAATTTCCGAATAGGATACAAAAAAGAAAAAAATTAGAAAGGATTACTGTGTTTCGGATCATTTACGAACTCCGTATCCGTTAAACTTTTTAGAAAATTAACTAGGTCCGTTTTTTCGCCTGCGGTCAGACCAATTGGAAAAACAAATGCGTTTTTATTTGGATTGGCTCTTCCGTCTCCTGCATAAAGACCGTTGAGTATGTTTCTGCCTCCCGCGTTGTAATGTTCTACGACGTTCTCCAAAGAATCGATCGAACCGTCGTGCATATAAGGAGCAGTTAATTCAATATTTCTAATAGAAGGAGCTCTGAATTTACCTTTATCAGAAGCTAATCCTGTAAATTCAAACAATCCAGGATTGTCTACTGGATAATCCCCAGTCCCACCTATATTGTATAAACCGTTATTATGAAATGTAATTTCTGCATTGACGCTTCCGGAGTGAATACTCGTTTCCGTAAAGTTAAAACCTCCGTGGCAATGAAAACATTCTCCTTTTTCTGAAAAGAAAATTTGGGCTCCTCTGAGAATAGAAGCTCTTTGGGCGGAATTGCCAAGCGCGGAAATATTTCCGTCATACAAATATTTATCGTAGGGAGAACGTCCGGAGATGAGGGTTCTTTCAAAACAGGCGATTGCCTTGATTACATTGGAAACCGTAAAAGGATCTCCGAGTGGAAACGCCTTTTGAAACATAGATTGATAACGATTTTCTGATCTCAAACGATCGAGTAATTCGTTTTCGTGGTTGGCTAGACCAAGTTCTACTGGGTGTTCTCCGAACATGGGAACGAGCATTTGATCTTCTAAATCTTTTAGAGTCGGATTGACCCAAGTCTGACGGACGTTATATGCAACGTTGATAATTCCTTGAGCGTTTCTGGGATGTACTTCTCCCGTAGAACCAATTCCTTTGGTCAGACCATCCGTAAAAGCGAGGGATTGTTTATGACAAGAGGCACAAGACTGAGTCTGGTTGCCCGAAAGTTTGCGATCATAAAATAAAAATCTGCCTAAATCTACTTTCTCTTGAGTCATAGGATTGGAAGCGGGAACAACCGGAGTGGGAAAACCAGGAGGTAAGTTCCAAACGTAAGAGTTTTGTGGAATCAAAAAAAGTAGTAAAAGTTCGTTTAAATTGGATTCTTTTTTGTTAAAGGGAGAGAAGGGAATAATTCCAGATCCGCAACGAATTAAAAATAACAAAGAAATAGAATATACTAAAAACCTCATATATTTACATCCTCAAAACGTCCGAGAAAACTCGGACATTTCTGAATTAATTTTTAGCCTTGATCGAAAAAACGGTTTTGGCCGGAGTAATCGGGGTGCCTGCATTTAGATCCAAACCTATGTTTGCAAAGATGGTAGGACAACCGGTGCTTGTTGCGCCTACAAGTCCTGACATACACATCGCTGCGTTTGGGTTGGCGGTAAGATCAATTCCTTGTAAAAGAGCTTGAATGTTGATTTTAATTTCTTGAGTGGAAGGATTAAAACCACCTTCCGGAATTAGGGTGACCGGAATACGATTGACTCTCGCGCAAGTACTCGAACTTCCAGAGCCTACACAATTGGCAGAACCTATGTGGACCGAAGTTTCTACGCCTAAGGTTTCGGCGGTTTCAAAATCCAGCTTTAAAAACTTATAACCGCTTGTCCAACTCCAGAACATTCCAGAGTTATCGAGTGGGGGAGATTGATTGTCTGCATCTAAGTGATTTTTGTTTTCAGGTATCCCGACGATAAACTTAATACCTTGATACGTACCCGAAGGAATTAACGCAGAAACGACGTTATTTGTATCCGTAGTACCATTACACTTTCCTGTTTTATTTTCAAAATCTAAAAGAGCGATTTCTCCGGATTGAAACTTACCGTCTTGATTGAGAGTGAGAGGAGTTTCTTCTCCAGAGTTTTGGATCAAAGTAACTCCGTGTACAAAAAGACGAAAGTCGTGTAATTGAAACGTAGTGCTCTCTGCAATGTGTGCATTGGGAATGAAGGAGATCGTTTCTAAAGATCTAGAATGACCTCTGAGGGTTTGACCACATTCTAATTTTTGAGAACCGGCGTAAGCGGAAAACTGAATTCCTTGATTTCCGAGTGCGATCAAAGCAGCTAATGATAACAATTCGGAATCATTATTATTTTTATTTGGAGAACAATGAATCAAAGAAAAACAAAATAAAACGATAGAACCTAAGACTAAAACTTTTTTAGTCATAAAAATATAACTCCTAGTATTAAAGTTTCCTACTAAACGAACGACAAAGAAAAAACAATCGATGAACGGCCGTTATAGGTAAATTTCTGAAAAGATTTTTGTGAAATGGAAGATGTTAGGAAATTCGAGGGGGTTTTAAAAGAAAAGAAAAGGAGAAGATTCCAGAGTTAGAATATTCTAAAGTAATAATTTGAATAATATCTAGATCATGCCGGATATAAGAAGCTTGTTTTTGGGAAAAAAAAGTGGAATAAAACGCGCCCAACTGAGAAAGTTTATTTTCAGATTTTTTACAGGAACAGGAATGGGCTTCTCCCGATTGAGCGGAATGACAATCAGGAAGTTTTTTGGAAGTAGTGGATCGATTGAAAGAACGTATTTTTTGGGAAAAAAGAACATCCTCTTTGTTTGTGTGTTTTTGAATTTTACTGCTGTGATTGCATTCACAGAGTTTATATTGTTCCGAAAGAAAACAGCCGAAAAGACCGCTGGAAAAAACCAAAGTTTGAAATAGGATTGAAACGGATAAAAAAATGGAAACGGAAAATTTCATCCCAGATTGATTTTAAGTTTGGAAAACACAAGTTGTAGACCTTCGCTCAGTTTTACTTCTGAAACTTGAATTTGGTCTTTTTTTAATTCAGAAATTAATTTTAGAATTCGATTAAGAACCATCGATGGGATTGCAACAACCGGAGTCATATCTAAAATTACATTATCCGGACGGATCTCTCTGATTTGAGAAAGGATTTCTTGGATTTCTTCTGTTTCGACGGAACAAATGTTTCTTCGGAATTCAATTCGAAAAGAATTTTTGTCCGGATAGATTGTAGATTCTTGGAGTTGTTGCATAAAAGAAAACTCTGTTACTACTATTTTAAGGAAGAGTTTTTTCTGGAAACAAAAAAACACTAATTTTAAATCTAGTGGGTTAGAACGTTTGTTTGATTTTATCGTTTCGTAAAAATACCTTTCTGGCTTTTGTATCCCTATGAAAGATCGGGTGCGAAAACTATTTCCGTCTCCGGTGTTCAAATCTCTGATTTGGATCTTTTTTGGAATTCTATTAATTTTACCCTTACTTGCCTTTTATCCTTGGAAATACAGAGTCGTTTTTGTATTTCTTTTTGTATGTTTTACGATTTTAGATCTATTGTTTCCTTTGGTGGCTACGTTTTTTTTGGCGGCTTCGGGAGTGTTTTTTGGAAATCATCCAGGAGGAAGATTTTTAGAATTACAAGATTGTCTTTGGATTTATTGGTGTGTTCGAGGGATTGTAGAAAATAAACTTTATGGAAATCGGATTTTAGAAGATCCATTCTGGAAATCTCGGATCGGAGTATTATTACTTTCGTTTTTTGGGACTGGAATTTTAAGTTTGATTGTCAATCCTGAATTATTTGTAGATTTTAAATATTACCAAAAAGGTTGGTTTTGGTTTTTACATTCTACGGAGTTAGAACCGTATTATCCGATTAAACTTTTGTTTCTTGGGATTTTATTCTTATTTGGATTGATTGCGCGTAAGAATTGGTTAGAAACAAATTCGGAAACAAATTCCTTTTATTTGATTTTTGCTTCCGGTGTCGGTTTTGGGATGATTGTATCGATCGGATTTGGTTGGATAGAATATTTTTCACCGATCTTAAAATGGAAGCTGAATTATTATCATCGTTGGTTGGACGGGTACAAATTTTTAGCCTTACCTCATTCTTTAATTCCAGGTTTGAAGCGATACCTACCTAGATTTGGAATTCAATCTTTGTTTTGGAACCGTAGTTGGTTTGCGGTTTATTTGGTTTCAGGTCTCCCTTTTTTGTTTTATTGGATATTTAATATTTCTAAAAATTATAAGATTAATATATTCAAAAATAATAAATTACTTAAAGAAAGCTCTTCCGAAAAAACATCTCCGTATATATGGGTTTTGTTTTTTATGGTTTTGTTAGTGTTCGGAGCGGTCTTTTTTTTGATCGGGGCCAGGGGAGGAATATTTTCCTTTTTAACATTTTGTATTTTTACGGTTTTTATCTTTTTTTTCTTACTTATTAAGAACAAAAGTATTTCCAGAGTGTTAACTCCTGTTTTTATCTCTCATTTTGTGTTGGCCGGAATTTTATTTCCTATTTGGGTGGTTTGGACGCTTGTGGGACCGGTGGATCCGGAAAGGTTTTCTCATTTTTCTTCCGGGATGAAATTAGGAATCGAAAAATTATTGTTAGGTGGTGGGTTTGAAAGTTATGGATGGTACAATGAGTGTTGTTTGAGTACTGATATAAGGGCTTCTACCTATCACACTACCCACAATCAATATTTACAGATCTTTTCCGGTCTAGGTGTAACGGGAGTAGTATTGTATTCTTTATTATGGTGTTTTCTTTTTTATGAACTTTTAAAACCAGAAAGAAAAGGTAGATCTATTTTGGTTGTTTCGGTATTATTCTCTTCGGTTGCAGCGGTATTTGTTTATTCTTTTTTTCAGGAATGGTTTTATTTAAGGTCTGTTTATTTTCAATGGATCGCCTTGTTTCCATTTTTTTGGAAAGAAAAATTGGGCTCCGGATTTTTAAAACGACCAAATTATTTTTTCAATTTCAAGAATATTCTATTTTCTTTATGTTTGATTTTAGTCTTACTTTTTGGTTCTTGGATTTTTTTTCCCACTAAAAAATTTCGGTTTGGAGTTTATTTTCCTCCTGGAGAAAAGGAAGATTCTGGTTGGGTTTTAGAAGGAAATGGTAAGATGACTTTGTCTTCTAAATCGGAGATGCATTTTTTGGACATAGATGAAAAATTTGGAGATCTATCTATTTCCATCTGGGGCAGATTTCAAAGGAGAATTCATCCAGTAGAAGTTGAAGATTCAAATGGAAATTCTTTATATTTCCAAACTTACAAAGGTATGAATATTCTTAAAACAGAATGTATTTTAATTCAGAAGGTGGAACCATTGGCGACTTTGTATTTTTGGAATCCAATCCCTTTGGATCCGGAACCTAGAAAGTTATGTTCTCAAATACGGATTCGAAAAAAAGTTCGTCGGGTGAGCTAAAATATTATTAGTGCCGATGTTTTTGGATTCATTGTGGGAACTCTTACAATTTGAGATTTTACAGT
>NZ_FTNA01000008.1:26017-152009 GCF_900156205.1 Leptospira interrogans | reverse complement strand
ACTTTGAAGTTGTGGGAACTCTTACAACTTGAGATTTTACAGTGGGACTTTGAAATTGTAGAAGCTATTTAACTTATGAATACTGTTCCTATTTCTGTCGTAATTCCTACTTATAATCGGGAAAATAAAATACTCAATGCAATTTCTTCCGTTTTGAACCAAACCTTGCCACCGAAAGAAATCATCGTAGTGGACGACGGATCAACTGATTGTACAATTTCTAAAATTCAGCAAATGTTTTCGGATAAAATCCGAATTCTGTCTTTAGAGCATAAGGGAGTAAGTCATGCAAGAAATTGGGGAGTGGAAAATGCAAAGGAAGAGTGGATTGCGTTTTTGGATTCAGACGATGAATGGTTGTCTGAAAAATTAGAGAAACAGTGGAAACATTTAGAAGAACATCCGAAAACTGAAATTCTTCAGTCCCAAGAGATTTGGATTCGAAACGGAAGAAGGGTAAATCCCCCAATTCGACTTTTAAAAAAGGATGGAGAAATCTTTGAACAAAGTCTGGAATTTTGTAGTATTACCCCATCTTCAGTTCTTTTAAGAAAAGAACTCTATCAGAACCAAGGAGGAATGGACGAAAGACTTCCCGCTTGCGAGGATTATGATCTTTGGTTACGGCTAACTTCTCAAACTACTGTTGCTCTTTTGGATGAATTTTTACTCGTTCGATATGGGGGACATAAGGATCAACTTTCTTTTCAGTATCCTGCTATGGATCGTTTTAGAATTTACTCTATTTTAAAATTATTAAGTTCTCATTTACTCAATCAAGCGCAAAGACGACTTGCCGAACAAAAACTTTTTATAAAATGGGAAGTTTTAAGGCAGGGAAGAGTCAAAAGAAACAACTGGAAAGAGGAGTTAGATTTTCTTTTAGATTCCGTGATGATAGAAGGATTGGATTCTTATTTTGGAATTCAGATGCAGAAGTTTTTACTGGAAAATCAAAATTGGATTTGAGTTTCGATTTCTGAATTTTTTTAGATTTTTAAAAGTATAAGTTAAGAAATCGGGTGCATGAGAATAATACCAGAAAATGAATGGGCAATTTTATAAAGGCGCAGAAATTCTCAAAAAATTATATCTAACTTGAAATCGTTGGCTTTTTTGTGTAAGATTCCACATTTTAAGTTTTGAAACAAGCACAACATAGTATTCTTTTCATGCGTTCGAGTAGTAAATCGTCCCAAAAACCTGTGAGCGCTCACGAGACGAGGTTTGAGTTTACAAGATTGTAGGAACTCTTTAAGTAGACCGTTCGAAAGTCTGCCATGATAATGTAATCTGTGGGAACTCACACAAAATTTCTAAATTACAGTTTTAAAACCTAATTATAGATATAGGAACTACTGTTTTTTTAAATAGAATCTATGTTATAAAAGGTCTTAACTTCAAGATTCTTTGAAATTGATTTTAGAAAACTACTGTTTCCAGATACGTTTAGAGACAAAATTTTGAATCTCGTATGGGTTCGTGAGAAACATCTTATCTACATTTTGGAAATGAAATATATTTCTAAAATGTTCCTAGGTTCGTTGATTTTGACTTACGTGTGTTTAGAGACAGAACTTTTCTGGGAAGATTCTGATGAATTCGATTTTACGTTAGTAAGATTCATTACGTTTTTATTGATTTTTTAAATCTTTTTTAACTACTTTTAGGATTTATGGTTTTCTTTTTTATAACACTTTCAAAAGTTATTTCCAACTTTGATCGGATCGTTTATAATCATCCGGCTAAAGAATAATCGGAGCTAAAAAAAAATGGTGAATCCAATCCAAGAATTGACCAAGAAATTTAAAAAACCAACGATGGATCCTCTTTCTTATGAAATCCTAAAAAGTGAAATCATTCGAACGAAAATTCTTTTTATTTTCTTTGCCTCTACGTCCGTTATTATGTCGGTCATATTTGTTGTTTTTCACGAATGGATCGTAAAAGAAACGGGAGGCCACTTTCCTTTTTACGCCGTTTTAGGAGTGAACTTAGGAACTGCGATCTATGAATTGATCATAAATCGTGTGTTTAATCGTTTTCTTCAAAAAAGAAAGGGTGTTTTTTCCGTTGCAAGATTCGGAAACGTACTCATTGAAATTTCTTCCGTAGGTTTATTACTTTGGTTTAATATAGGAGCCTTTGCGTCTCCTTTAATTCCTCTTTATTCTCCCGCGGTTTTGACTTTTTTTATATTTATCATTCTTTCGGTCCTCCGACTTGAATTTTGGTTGAGCGCATTTACTGGGTTTGTAGCCGGAGCAGAACTTTTAGTATTAGCGATTCTTTATATTCCTCAAAATCCGATTCCGATGCCGATCAACTTTTTTAATTCCGTGGCTCCTTTTATTTCTAAATCTCTATTGTTTTTCTTTAGCGGGATTGCAGCGGGTCTTGTAGGTATCCAATTGAAACGTTCTTTGATTTCTGCGATGTCTGCGGTTCAAGAAAAGAATAAAGTAGTAGGAATGTTTGGACAGTACGTTTCTCCGGACGTAGTAGATAGACTTTTAGAACAGAAGAACGAAAGTTTTTCAGAGTTTAAAAGGGTATGTGTAATGTTTTTAGATATTCGCAATTTTACTCGTTTTTCTGAAAAGAGACCTCCGGGCGAAGTGATCGATTATCTAAATTATATATTTAGTCATTTGATTGATATTGTAAACGTGCACAACGGTATGATCAATAAGTTTCTTGGAGATGGGTTTATGGCTGTGTTTGGGGCTCCCATTTCAGACGGAGGTAACGACGTTAAAAATGCGGTTGAGGCTTCTTTAGAACTTCTTAAGAAAATAGAATTCTTAAATCAGGAAGGTAAAATTCCAGAGACTCAAATTGGTATCGGACTTCATACTGGAGAAGCAATGACGGGTAACGTAGGTTCTGAAGCTAGAAAAGAATATACAATTATCGGAGACGTAGTTAATCTAGCGTCTAGAGTAGAGTCTTTGAATAAAGAGTTTGGAACAAAACTTTTAGTGACTCAAGCCGTTTACGACGATATTAAAGATACGGTTCCAGGTAGACATCTTTCTTCTATCCATGTAAAAGGAAGAGAAGAGCCCGTAGACGTCTACGAACTGGGTAAGATCTAAAGCCAAAATTCAAATTCTTTTTGGAACTTTACCGGGTTCCATTCTAAGATCTGATATTCAGCGACACCGTTGCTATAAAAAGGATCTTGGCGACAAAAGGATTCCATTTCATTGCGGGACTTTGCTCTCGCAATGAAAATTCCCCCGGTTCTAGGTTCTTGTGGTCCGGATGCGAGTAATATTTTTTGTTCGTATCCTTGAGATAAATATTCCCTATGTGCGGTTACGTGTTTATCTACAGTTTCGATTGAAACGAGATAGCGTAATACGATGATAAATTGTTTCATAAAATTCTCCGATTTGGTTTTCATTCAAAATAAATAATACATTGGGGAAGTAATTTTCGAATTCTTTCTATTTTTTCCGATAGAAGTGGGTTGTTATGCAAATACAACTTTTTTAAGTTCTTTAGTTGTTTGATCTCCTCGGGAAGAGTCGCAAGTTGATTATGATCCAAACCCAATGATTCTAACTTTTGCAATCGTCCAATCTCTTTCGGAAGAGTCGTAAGTTGGTTTCTACTCAAATGCAACTTTTGTAAATTCTGCAATTGTCCAATTTCTTCTGGAAGAGTCGTGAGTCGGTTTTGATACAAATCCAACACTTGTAAATTCTGAAACTGTGTGATTTCTTTTGGAAAAGCTTCGAATCGATTGTATTCCAAATTCAATTCTTGTAAATTCTGAAGTTGTGTGATTTCTTTCGGAAGAATTGTAAGTTGGTTACCAGACAAATCCAATACTAGTAAATTTTTGAGTTGCCCGATTTCTTTCGGAAGAATCGTGAGTCGGTTTTGATACAAATCTAATATCCGCAAATTTTGAAGTTGTCCAATTTCTTTGGGAAGGACCGTGAGCCGGTTAAATTTCAAATGCAACTCTTGTAAATTCTGAAGCTGCGTGATTTCTTTTGGAAGAATCGTGAATGGCTTATTCTTACCACCCAAACTCAACTTTCGTAAACTCTCTAATTGTCCAATTTCTTCGGGAAGGATTGTAAGCCGATTAAGAGACAAATATAACTCTTGTAAATTTTGTAGTCGTCCGATTTCCTTTGGAAGGATGTTAAGTCGATTAACAAATAAATTCAACTCTTGTAGATTTTGTAGTTTTCCGATTTCTTCTGGAAGAGTAGTGAGTTGATTATTGTTCAAATGTAATACTTTTAAATTCTGTAACTGCCCTATTTCTTCTGGAAGGGTTGTGAGTTGGTTATTCTGCAGATGTAACTCTTGCAAGTTCTGCAATTTTCCGATTTCTTTGGGAAGGGTCGTGAGTTGATTATTTTCTGAATTCAGGATTTGTAAATTTTGCAGTTGCCCGATTTCTTTCGGAAGAATCTTGAGTTTGCTTCTACTTAAATCTAAAATCCGAACCTCATTCGGATTTTTAAGAGCCTCGGTTAAATTTGTATAACTTCCTTTGTGATTTTCTTCCGCATGGAATTGCGTAAGGGAACATACAAATATTAAAAAAAGGATTTCCACTTTTTGAAAACAGCGTTGTCGTATTAAATTCGGTTTCATAAAATTCTCCAATTTGATTTTCATTCAAAATAAATAATACATTGGGGAAGTAATTTTCGAATTCTTGCTATTTTTTCCGATGGAAGTGGATTGTTATGCAAATACAACTTTTTTAAGTTCTTTAGTTGTTTGATCTCCTCGGGAAGAGTCGCAAGTTGATTATATTTCAAATTCAGGGTTTGCAACTTCTGCAATTTTCCAATTTCTTTGGGAAGGGCGTTAAGTTGGTTATGCTCCAGATCTAATGATTCTAAATTTCGAAGTTGTCCAATTTCTTTTGGAAGGAAGTTAAGTTGATTATTACCCAAATACAACGTTTGTAACCTCTGTAATTGTCCGATGTTTTCTGGTAGAGTTGTGAGTTGGTTACCATCTAAATCCAACTCTTGTAAATTTTGTAGTTGTCCAATCTCTTTCGGAAGGGTTGTAAGTTGGTTTTCATACAATTTCAACTTTTGTAAATTCTGAAGCTGACCAATTTCTTTGGGAAGAGTTGTGAGTTTGTTTTTATTTAAAAGTAACTTTTGTAAATTCTGAAGCTGCCCGATTTCTTTGGGAAGAGTTGTGAGTTGGTTATTACGCAAATGTAATATTTGTAAATTTTGAAGTTGTCCAATTTCTTTGGGAAGGACGTTAAGTTGGTTATGATCCAAACCTAATGATTCTAAATTTCGAAGTTGTCCAATTTCTTTGGGAAGGACGTTAAGTTGATTATGATCCAAACCTAATGATTCTAAATTTTGTAATTGTCCAATCTCTTTGAGAATGGAGTTAAATTGGTTATGACCCAAATACAATGTTTGTAATCTTTGTAATTGTTCGATGTCTTCTGGTAGAGTTGCGAGTTGGTTATGTGCCAAATTCAGCTCTTGTAAATTTTGTAGTTGTCCAATCTCTTTGGGAATGGCCGTAAGCTGGTTTTCATACAATTTCAACTTTTGTAAATTCTGAAGTTGTCCGATTTCTTCTGGAAGCGCCATGAGTTGGTTCTTACTCAAATGCAATTGTTGTAAATTTTGAAGTTTTCCAATTTCTTTCGGAAGAGCTATAAGTTGGTTATCATCTAAATTCAACAGTTGTAAATTTTGCAGTTTTCCGATTTCTCCCGGAAGGGTTGTGAGTTTGCTACCGCTCAAATTCAGAATTCGAACATTCTGTGGATTTTTAAGAGCCTCTGTTATATTACGATAATATGTTTGCGCTTCGTTAGATTGGGCTTGTAGTTTGCAGGAAAAACAGATCAGAATCAAAAGAATCATGAGTCTTTTATTTAAACGAATGTTTATGGATTGGAAATTCATGATCGATTCCTTGAAACGGCTTTTGGATTTTTTGGGAATGGAGCGCTTGTCTCTAAATCGCCCAGTGTAGGAACTCCAGCGTTTTTAAACGATTAGAAAATCGTTCAAGAAGCCTAAAAAACGGCCCAAGAGACTTAATCTGTGGGAACTCCTACAATTTTTTTTCAGATTTCGGGACGAGTGCTGATAGGGAGGGAGCAACCTCTACTAGGCAAGGTCATTGTGGAACTATACTGCCTAGCACCTAACTCGCCACTTGAAACACGCCATCGTATTTTATCCTACGATATGGTTGTTTTGCGGATTGTTTGAACGTTTTTCTTGAGTTTGTCGAAACTCCGGCAGAGTAGATTCTGTTTTTTTAATATTTGGCGCGTGTGTTAATCCGACGAATTAGAATTCGTATTAAAAAAATTGAAATTGCAATGGATAACAACGGAATCCATACCGTAAACAGTTCAGATCGCAAGACTTCTAGTCCTCTTGCGGTTAAAAAGTTTTTGATCCCGATGGGCGAAACGCTGATCGGTCTCTGATCGAAAAAAAATCGTTTGGAGGAATAGGGAATGAAAAAACCAATTCCAAGTCCGCCGCTTGTCATCGCGTCTAAAACTCCGTGGGACAAAATCGACAAAAATAAAAATGAAAATACGACTTCGATTCTTGCGCAAAACCATCGAACCAGAATACTCGCCAAAACGGAAAGAGAGAATGCAAATAGAATCGAATGACTAAATCCTCTATGCCCCCAATCGCTTTCGTAAGGAATTCCGAATTTGAATGTCACCACATCCACATCTGGTAAGATCGCAAAAAATATTCCAACAATAAGAAGTCGTAATGGAATGATTCTTTTTCCGAGCATGATCCAAATGGAAATTGGAACCGCGGTATGAGTCATGATAGTAGGCATGGTTGGCTAATTTTAGAGGATTCTAATTTCTAAACAATCTTTTTAAGACGAAATCAAGTTGATTGAGAGATTTACTCAGAGTTATAGAATAGAATATCCAAAATTGTTTTTAAATGCAGATTTGTTTCAGAATTTACGGAGCCTATTATTGAGTATATTAGAGTTGTTGAAAAATTCCATAGCGGCGATTCACAGAACTGCTTCACTCAACCATTTCATGAAACAAAAATAAGATGAAGAATTCATTTTTCAACAACTCTATTGGATTTAGTGTAAGAGTGGAAAATTATATTGTGAGTTTTGTAAATTAAAATCGATTTGATCTTGATTTAGAATATTCTAAAATTATTTTTTTAAGTAAAAATCGGATGTAAGGATTCCTACATTAGAATTATTGAAAATTCCTTATCTACTATTGGCAAATAGAATTATCCGTTTGTTTTATTACTCTGGCGCATGAAAATGATACCAAGTTATTAACGATCAGGTTTTCGAAAAAATAACGATACTTAAAAATGACGCAAATTTGGGATTTACGACATTTTAGAATGGATTAAAATATTCAAATTTTTGAAACAATCTGATCCAAGTATTCTCTTTATGTGTCCGAGTAGCAATGAAAAAGAAACGGAAAAAAGTCTGATTATTTTTTAGCTACAGAAAATATAAAATTTTGTGAATATAGTTTTTAAAAAATTCCATAACAGTGTTTAACGAAACTTCTGTAATCGACCGTTTTCATAAAACAAAAGCAGGTAGGAAAATCCATTTTTTTGCTACTCTAATGTATACTTGATTGCCTTTATGGAATCTAGAAGGTATATAAAAGAGCCATAATATACTTTTGTATTGAAACAAGGCGTGGCAATAAAAGTTTATCGTAATCAATTTTATAGAACTAGTAAATTTCCATGAAAAGTATAAGAATGATTACTTGGAGTTAAGTAATAAAAATATTTGGTATTTTGCAATAAAATTAACGATATTCAATTTTATAAGAATCGGTAAAACCTTTAAAGGTGAAAAAAATCAAAGCTGGATTATTGGACGCCTACAAATAATACTGAACCTAAAATTTATAGTCGATTTTATAGAAATGTAGAAATTTTTAAAAATTATCGTTTAACTCGGAATTGTTGGTTTTCACGTTCTAGTTTTTAAAACAAGTTCGTTATAGTATTATTCTTATATGTACAAATAGTAAAATCCCCTGAAAAAGACAAAATCTGTGAGAACTTTTACAAATTTGAACTTTGTATTACGATTCTATTTTGAATTTGGGGGAATTACCGTGGACGAAGTTACGACCTCGAATTGGAAATTTGCTAGAACTCTTACAATACAAATTGACCGGAAAGATCGTTCGCAAAACTGTACTTTTAAGTCTGTTCCAACAAGAACGATTAGAAACGGCTAAAAATAGAGGCTTTCAACATGGGTGATAATCTAAAAAAAAGAAGTTCGATGACTACGGATGGAGACAATCGCGCTCCCAATAGAGCGATGCTTCGCGCGGTTGGATTTACGGACGAAGACTTTCACAAACCGATGATAGGAATCGCGTCTACTTGGAGTGAAATCACACCTTGCAATATTCATATCAATAAACTCGCAGAAAAAGTTAAAGAAGGTGTTCGAGAAGCGGGAGGAGTGCCTCAGATCTACGGAACCATCACCGTTTCCGACGGAATCATGATGGGTCATGAGGGAATGCACTTCTCTCTTCCTTCCAGAGAAGTGATCGCGGACTCGATCGAAATCGTATCTAACGCAATGAGACACGATGGAGTGATTGCGATCGGAGGTTGTGATAAGAATATGCCAGGGTGTCTCATGGCTCTTTGTAGAATTGATGCACCTTCTATTTTTGTCTATGGAGGAACGATTCTTCCCGGAAACTGCGATGGTCAGGACGTGGATATCGTTTCCATTTTCGAAGCGGTCGGAAAATTCAACGCTGGAAAAATCTCCAGAGAAGAATTTATCCGAATCGAACAAAATGCAATTCCGGGTGCCGGAAGCTGTGGTGGAATGTATACCGCTAACACAATGTCTTCCGCGATTGAGGCGTTGGGAATGAGTCTTCCCGGTTCCGCCTCTATGCCCGCAGTAAGTTCCAGAAAGGCAAACGACTGCTACGAAGCTGGAAAGGCTTTGATCAACCTAATTCAAAAAGGAATCACTCCCAAACAAATTCTGACTAAAAAAGCATTTGAAAATGCGATCACCGTAGTGCTCGTGTTAGGCGGTTCCACCAATGCGGTTCTTCATTTGATAGCGATTGCCAAAGAAATTGGAGTGGGCCTGACTCTGGACGATTTTGACCGAATTAGTAAAAAAACTCCTCATTTAGCCGATTTAAAGCCGGGCGGAAAATACGCCATGACTGATCTTGACAAAGTAGGAGGGGTCCATGGTGTGATGAAGTATCTTTTAAAAGAAGGAATGCTTCATGGAGATTGTTTAACGGTTACCGGAAAAACCATTGCAGAAAATCTAAAGGACATGCCCGACTTGGTTCCAAATCAAACTATAGTTCGCAAAAAATCAGAGGCTTTACATCCTTCGGGTCCACTTGTAATTTTAAAAGGAAACTTAGCTCCAGACGGAGCGGTCGCAAAAATTTCTGGTTTGAAAAAAATTTCCATCACTGGTCCTGCAAAAGTTTTTGAGTCCGAAGACGATTGTTTTAACGCGATTATGACTGACAAAATCAAACCGGGCGACGTGATCATCATTCGTTACGAAGGTCCAAAAGGTGGTCCTGGAATGAGGGAAATGCTCGCTGTAACTTCCGCTCTTGTTGGCAAAGGATTGGGAGAAGACGTTGGATTGATGACGGACGGAAGATTTAGCGGAGGAACACACGGTCTTGTAGTAGGACATATCTCTCCCGAAGCATTTGATGGAGGGCCGATTGCGATCATTCAAAATGGAGATAAGGTAACTATTGATTCTAGTAAGAATTTACTCCAAGTCGAAATTTCTCAAGAGGAAATTGACAAACGATTGAAGAGCTGGAAACCGATAGAACCTAGATATAAAACTGGCGTTCTTGCTAAATACGTAAAACTGGTTCAATCGGCGACTAATGGAGCAATTACCAATCTACTTTAAATCTCAGTTAACTTATTGAAGATAAAAATATCACCTAACTTAAGTTAGGTGATATTTTCTATTTAACGTGAGTTCGGTATACGAATGCGAAAGCGATTGTAGCGAAAATTCCGAAGGAATTGCAGCATTATGTTGCGACAGCAAGGAGCAACATTGAGTTCAAGCGCGGTCGCGAGCCATTGTATATTATAAAATTTGCGAGTGATTCGCCCAAATATTCTTACGTCGAACTCACATTATTTAATGAATCCTATAAACTAACGCTAGTTTAGTGTAAGAAAGAAGTGGGAAGGAATTTCCTAAAAGTAACAGTTCCTAACAATTTTAGAATTTATTTGTAAAATTGTGGTTTGGAGTAATTCCTACATTATTTTATGGACAAACTTAGGTTTTGTAATAGTTCCCACATTTGAATACGACAGGTTTAATTGTTATAAACTTCTATTTTTTAATTGCGGTAGTTCCCACATTTTAAGAATCGATCTGCAAAGTTCTGAAGTTTTTGGTCGTTTTTAAAGAGGTTGTATATTCTAACTTTTGAAACAAGCTCGTGGTAATATTATTTTCATACTTCCGAATGTAATGCCGTAAATTTTTATTACAAATCCAGTTTCCTAGAACCGAATATTCAGTATTCTTTAAGAGTTTGTCCCAAATCTGCAGAGCGACCATAGAAGCGATACATTGAGTTTAGGGAGGTGTTTGCTGAGTTCAAACGCGAGACCCCGGAACAACGAATGCCTTTTTAAGGATTGGCATTCAAGAAGCGAGACGCTGAGTTTCCATCGACCCGTGAGGTTGAGTTTAACAAAAATGTTGGGACCTACTACAAAAATTTAACGACATTAGAGCTGTTTAAAAGTTTGCAAATTGCTAAATGCAACCTAATTTGTAGGAACTACTGTATTTTATTAGAAATTTCTAAAAAATTATTGCGTAAAATTCTTTGAGGTTTGGGGACAAACTCTTATATAGAACCTGCTTAAAACTTAAACATTGAGAAAATTTGATATATAACTACTGGGAAGTTTTTATATCAAAACGTGATCTGTGGAGCTTTCGTAATTTATTAGAAAATTATAACATATAACTTTTTATGACTTTTGAAAAAACTTATCGTTTTGAATAACAATATGTAAATATCAAAGATAGTTCAAAAAATTCAATATTTAGAATATACTTTTTTTATAAAATATTTTAATTCTTAAAATTAAAGTATCTTATAAAAGTCAAAACCGCGTCTGTATAAAACGCGGTTTTAAAGCAAACAACTTGATTGTAATTAGATTCAATTCTAAAATAAAGGAACTAACAAACTAGGTTTGGAATAAGGTGTTCCATGTACCGCTTCTGCATCTGAGATTGTAATCACATCTAAACCGGCTTTTAGATATTGTGCTAATCCTTGTAGTTCCGATTGGCTGAAAAAAGGATCCTTATCTAACCAGACAACCTTAAGATTGAACCCATTCCAAATATTTTGTGTAACACTCAAACGGGGCCTAGACTCAGTGGTTTCTCCAGAAGGATCCAAACCAACTACGTTTGCTCCGGCGGGATAAGGTTCTAAGTTATTCATCAGTGGAATTTCACTTGCAGTAGGAGCTCCTGAAACAGGCACGCCATTGACCGAATATTTAGTACCAATAAAAAAGTCGTTTGGACTTTCTACGAAATATCCAAATATTAAATATGGATAAAGCGGACTTGAATCTACAATTTTTTGAACTTTAAAATTCCATACTAGACTTTTTGCAGAATTAGGATCGTTCATATCCGTATCTCCAGGATACCAAGGCAAAGGAGAAGGAATATCACTTGCAATTAAAATTGTATTTTCAATTCCAAAGCTAGCCAGAAGATTTCCTCCCCAACCTCTAGTGACAAGTTGGTTTTGGACAAGTTGAATGACAATTCCACCTAAACTATGTCCTACGATCGTATGGATTTTTTTACCTTCGGTCACCGTCATCTGAGATAACAAGGCTCGAAGAGCGTCAGAATAGTGTGTAAGTGTTAAGTCGCTTGCGTATTTAGGAAGAGATGCACTACCTTGAGTTACTGTGCTATTTCCATGTCCTGGTAAATCCAGAATATAAACGTTACGCGCTTTTCCTTTGTTAATTAATTCTTTAGCGAGTGGTTCGTAGATTGTGCTGTTGTCCCCGAATCCGTGAATGCAAATTACATTTTTAAGATTTGGGTTAGGGCTGATTTGTACTAAACTATATTTAATAACGTTTAGTCGATAATTCGTGGTTTCATTATTTTTATAAAAGTTACGGCCTATAACTTCATAGGTCAAAACCGTTCTTTCATAAGCAGCACTGATTGATTGTGTGACGAACAAAACAATCGCAACACCAAACGTTATCCCGATTCTTCGAATCATAAAACGGACCGAAGATTGGTTCCATTCTCTCTTCATGAATTTTCTCCAGATCTAATTTGAGAGAAAGAAACTATACTCTATTTATAAAACATATTTGAAACTAGGAAGACAAATACGAGTTTATAACGCTGAGTTTGTCAATAAAAAAATAACTAGAAGTCAAATTTAATCCTAGAAATATTTTATTTCAAAAGAAATAACGATCTTAAAATCAAATTTCTGCGCGAAATCGTTGTTTTGCGATTAATCGTCATAAATAATAATGCGATTTTTTTAAGTTAAAATAACGGTTGTTAGGTTTCTAAGGAGTAAAAAAAGATTCTTTAGAGCTAAAAATATTCTAATTCGGAATATAAATTATAAATTTATAATGTATATAATAGTAAATTTTGATTTTTAGAGTATTAACTTTAAAAAGTTTTAGGTATCGATTAAGATTTATCCCAAGATCTTCTATTTTGTTAACAAATAGATTTTAGAAGAATTTTAAGTTATTATAGAATGGATTATAGAAATGAAAAATTGGATTATTGATTTTAAATATTCTATTTTTATAAAGTTATAGATAAGAAAACAAATTTATTCAAACTTTAAATTATCGGTAACGTAAGTTCGACGTAAGAAAGTCAGGGTGAATTCGGCTTGCCACAGGCAACCGGACTGGACTCTTTAACTCTGGTCAAGTTATTGTGAAATGCCAAAATCAAATTCAATTTTTATAAAATACCGATAACTTGATCAGAGCATCGATCATTTTCGTATTAATTTACGTTAAATGGATTACTGGTTTTTCTACTACTTATAATTATATAGTAAAGTACCTAATATTTTGCATAGAATCAGTGTTTTGTGATAAAATTAACGGTACTCAATTTTATAGAAACGAGTAATTTGATCTAAAATATATTCGAAACAGATACTTAAAGAAATTACCCATTTCTTTTGAGTTGCATTTGTTATGCTACGTTCTGACTTAACGTAACTAGTGAGAGTAGATTTCAAAGTAATATAATAGTATTATGCGAGATTGCTTATATCAATAATTGTTCAAAAAAACTTCCATACGTCTTTTCTTTATTGATAAAATGAATTTCAAGAACCCAAAAACGATCCTTACCTTCATATTGGTTTTTCAAATCGGTATAATTATCGGAACATATATAATTCAATGGAGTTTTCTTATGAAGCTTATTATGAGAAAACTGATCGATTAAATGACCAGCTATATCATTTCCAAAAAGAAATCCATTTTCTAAAGCTTTTTCTGTTACAAATTCAAATAATTCTTTTCCTGAAATTTTTTCTTTGGAAATATAATAATCTCTAGTCTCGTGCCAGGTAATTTCAGTCGCTTCTTTAATTTTTACTTTTTCTGGATCGTTTCCTAAAACATAAGTTCTTCCTAAGTCAGCTTCATAGGAGTTAAATATCGGCCCAAAATCTACCCAGACGATGTCATCTTCTTGGATGAATGAATTTTTAGGATTAAAATCATAGGGAAGTACAGAATTTATACCGGCTCTAACAATTTTTTTGTGCCAGAATTTAGAAATTCCAAGGAATTCCTTTGCAAGTTGATAAATTTCCTCACTTAATTGTTTCTCGGTTTTATTTGCTTTGATTAATTGTTTTTCATCGATCAAAGAGAATAAAACTTCAGCTTTTTCTTGTGCTTCTTTTAAATATTTAATTTTATCATTCATATTTTTTGTTAATATAAAAGTAGGTAAACTATCTTTATATATTAGAGTTTTTGAAAAGTTTCATAGCGACGATTAACATGGTGACCATTTCATGAAACAGAAACAAGATGGAGAATTTATTTTTCAACAACTCTATTTATAACGTCTGAGAAACCAAATTGGAACTAGAAGAGGATTTCGAATAGAAATAATTATTTGTATTACTTATCTTTCCAACTAGGATTTAAATAACTATGGAGTTCTATAAAGAATCATCGATCAGTAAAAACAAAAGTTTTTCTTACATACTTCTGCGGTATTGTCCACCTACCTCATAAAGTGCATGAGTCATTTGACCTAAAGAAACTTTTTTAGAAGTTTCCATCAGTTCTTGAAATATATTTCCGTTGGAAAGGCTAACAGATTTTAGTTTTCTCAAACGATTTTCTATATCCTTTTCATTCCGTTTGTGAAATTCTCTCAGGGCGCTGATTTGTGCCTGTTTTTCCTCGTCCGTAGAACGGATTACTTCTTGTGGAACGATGGTAGGAGAACCTTCTTTGCTCAGGAAAGTATTTACTCCTATCACTGGAAATTCTCCATTGTGTTTTAGAGATTCGTAATATAAAGATTCTTCTTGTATTTTATTTCTCTGATACATCATCTCCATGGCGCCTAAAACTCCACCCCTTTCTGAAATTTTATGGAATTCTTCTAAAATCGCCTGTTCTACAAGATCGGTCAGTTCTTCTATGATAAAAGAACCTTGACTAGGATTTTCGTTTTTAGAAAGACCTAATTCTCGGTTAATGATGAGCTGGATCGCCATAGCACGACGAACCGATTCTTCCGTAGGAGTAGTGATCGCTTCGTCGTATGCGTTTGTATGCAAAGAATTGCAATTATCGTAGATAGCATAAAGAGCCTGAAGAGTGGTTCTAATATCATTAAAAGCGATTTCTTGAGCGTGTAAGGATCTACCCGAAGTTTGTATATGATATTTGAGCATCGCCGAACGGTCGTTAGCTCCATATTTATACTTCATCGCCTTTGCCCAGATCCTTCTCGCGACTCTACCGATGACGGCGTATTCAGGATCGATTCCGTTCGAAAAGAAGAAAGAAAGATTGGGAGCGAAGTCGTCTATCTTCATTCCTCTGCTTAAAAAATATTCTACGTAAGTCAAACCGTTCGCCAAAGTGAAAGCCACTTGAGTAATCGGATTGGCTCCCGCTTCCGCAATATGATAACCCGAAATAGAAACGGAATAAAAGTTACGAACCTGGTTCTTGATAAAAAATTCCTGAATGTCTCCCATCATTTTGAGTGCAAATTCAGTAGAAAAGATACAAGTGTTTTGAGCTTGGTCTTCTTTGAGAATATCCGCTTGAACGGTTCCTCGAACCAACTTTAGAGTTTCCTGTTTTATTTTTTCATAAACTTCTTTTTCTAAAACCTCGTCTCCTGTAACTCCTAAAAGCATAAGTCCGAGGCCGTCGTTTCCTTCTGGAATTTGTGTATTGTATTTAGGAATCGGAAATTTTTTTTCTTTGTAGATAGATTCTATTCTTTGACGAACTGACTTTTCAATACCAGAAGCTAAAATATGTTTTTCGCAGGCTTGATCAATTGCAGTATTCATAAAAAACGCAAGCACCATTGGAGCAGGACCGTTGATCGTCATAGAAACGGAAGTTGTAGGATTGCATAAATCAAAACCAGAATAAAGTTTTTTGGCGTCGTCTAATGTGGCGATGCTGACCCCAGAATTTCCTATTTTACCGTATATGTCCGGTCTTTCTCCTGGATCTTCTCCGTATAACGTGACTGAGTCGAATGCAGTGGATAAACGTTGTGCGGGCATTCCTAAACTTACGTAGTGAAAACGTGCGTTGGTTCTTTCGGGACCACCTTCTCCCGCGAACATACGAGTTGGATCTTCTCCGGTTCTTTTAAAAGGAAAAACTCCGGATGTAAACGGGAATTCTCCTGGAAAATTTTCCTGAAAAGACCAACGAACGATTTCTCCCCAGTCTTTGAATTTAGGAACCGCGACTTTCGGAATTTTTAGATTACTAAGTGAAACTGTGGTATTGGAGACTTTGATTTCTTTGTCGCGGACCTTATAAGTAAAATTTTCTCCTTGGTAGTTTTTCAGTTTTTCTTCCCAGCTGGAAAGTATCTTTTTGGTTTCGAGAGAAAGTGAGTTTTCAATTTTAGAATATTCTAATTTTAAAATACTTATGTCTTGTCCAGAAGATTTTAATACTTCGATTGCTCCAGAAAGTTGAAATAGTTTTCTGGCTTTGTCAGACTCGTTTTTTGTAAACTGGTCGTAACGACCACATTCTTCTCGAATTTCCGCAAGATAACGAACTCGATCTGGTGGAATAATAAATATTTTTTCACTTGCTCCTTCTTCTTTTTCATAAGAAGAACTCCAATCAAGATTTAGTTTATTGGAAAGAAATCGTATTACATTTCCGTAAAGAAGATTAGTTCCTGGATCATTAAACTGGGACGCTATGGTTCCGAACACTGGCATTAAATCTATGTTTTGATCAAATAGTTGTCTGGATCTTTGGAATTGTTTTTTAACGTCCCTAAGTGCGTCTAAGGCGCCCCGTTTGTCGAATTTATTGATCGCGATTAGATCGGCGTAGTCTATCATATCAATTTTTTCTAATTGAGTCGCCGCGCCGTATTCTGGAGTCATCACATACAAAGCCACATCCGCGACTTCCGTAATTTCAGAATCGCTCTGGCCGATTCCAGCAGTTTCTACGATGATCAGATCAAAACCCGCACTTTTTAAAACTTCAATACTTCGTTTAACATTTTTGTTAAGCGCAATATTCGCTTCTCTGGTTGCAAAAGAACGCATATAAACCCTGTCGTGTGAGATA
This sequence comes from Leptospira interrogans, assembly GCF_900156205.1. Lineage (GTDB taxonomy): Bacteria > Spirochaetota > Leptospiria > Leptospirales > Leptospiraceae > Leptospira > Leptospira interrogans. Next base: position 135,075 of record NZ_FTNA01000008.1, on the reverse strand, counting down.
GAATTCATTCTAATTCTATCTCCTAAAAGAGCACCTCCCGTTTTTCTTTTAGAAGGATCTACTGAAAGGATTGCGATCGTTTTGTTTGGAAAATCGATTAAAAATCTACGTACTAATTCATCAGTCAGAGAGGATTTACCCGCACCACCGGTTCCAGTAATTCCTAAAACTGGAACTGATTTTGTTCCTGGAGGAAAATTTAATTTTTCGTTTAACGTTGATTTTTCGAGATCTTCTCTTTCGAAAGTATTTTCTACGAGGGTGATCATTTGAGCGATTGCTAAAGGATTTTTATCTTTTAAAGAAGAATGTAAGGTGCCATTAAACGTAATCGGTGGAATAAAATCCGATCTACGTATGAGGTCGTTGATCATTCCTTGAAGTCCTAACTCTCTGCCGTCATCAGGGGAATAAATTCTTGTAACTCCATACGATTCCAGTTCTTTGATTTCAGAAGGTAGAATGGTTCCACCACCACCTCCAAATACTTTGATATGACCCGCCCCTTTTTCTTTGAGCAAGTCTATCATGTATTTGAAATATTCTACGTGACCGCCTTGGTAACTAGTGATGGCAATTCCTTGTGCGTCTTCTTGAATTGCACATTCTACAATTTCCCTGACCGAACGGTTATGACCTAAGTGAATTACTTCTACCCCAGAAGACTGTAAAATTCTTCTCATGATGTTGATGGAAGCGTCATGACCGTCAAAAAGAGAAGCCGCCGTAATAAAACGAACCTTGTGTTTAGGAGTGTAAATTTGAGTTTCCATATAAATTCTACTATTCTAATATTCAAAAAAACAATTTTAATTTTCCGGGGCTTCTATCAGTTTCCTAACTCGATTTTCTAATTCTTCCGTAACAATTTTTGCAGCTTTTTTAAGAGGTTCTTTGGGAAACTCGTGTGGATAGATCGGCTTACCAATGTTATACGTAATTTTGGCTCCAAATGCTTTCCCAGAAATAAATGCTTCTGGTTTTAACATTCTCCAGGCCCCTTTAATTCCGCTTGGAATGATTGGAACTCCAGCTCTGATTGCTAGTTTAGCAGAAAGCGCTTTGAAAGAACCGGGAAGAACGGTTTCGGTTCGTGTTCCTTGGGGATACACCGAAATGAGTTCTCCTTTTTGGATCAGTTCCACCATATAATTTTCAAGGTCTTCATAATAGGCTGCAGCTGACTTCGCATCTTTAACGTTATGCGCTCTTAAAATGGGATGGCCTCCCCAGTGCATGAGTTGTTTGCCTTGGAGATCTCCTAAAGTGTTTAGAGCGGACACTAGGGATTGTCTGATCAAACTCAGAGGGAAAGAATTCAAAGGAGAGGATGGGCTATTTAAGATTTCTAAAACGGTTTCTTGAGGATGAAACAATTCGTATTTTCCTAGATAAATCACTTTTCTTAAAACGGAGGTTCCTTGTATGATCACATCTAGATTGTCCGTGTGATTAGAAATCAAAACAGCTCCGCCGGTTTCGGGAATGTTTTCGATTCCGGAAACTTCCACCGAATATACTAGGTGAAGAAGTGTTTTAAGAAATTGTTTTACCGGTTCTCTGGGAATTAAGAATAGGCTGTCAAGAGGGTCAGATTGGTTTTCCATGCGAGGTTCTGCTTTTCGAACGTGTGTTCAATCAATATAGGATTTAGAAATCATTCTACGGAAAGGAATCGAATTCATCAAGTTGGATTTTTAGAATGTTATAAAACTAATACACACCAAAGACTGCAAGTGTAGAAAGATCGGAGTAAATTGTATATCTTACATTTTACAAAAAAATAAAGGTTTTAACTGTTTGTTTATCTCTCTATCCATTTAAAAATTAGGAGAAAGTAAAAATGAGTAAAGATATAAATTGGTTTCAAGATTCTTTTTGGTTTGGAGAAACCTTTTTGCGATCTCTGCGAGGTAGTGTATTCGATCCGATCTGGAGTGTATTTGCGTTGGTATTTCATTATCTAGGAGAGACGTTTTTTTTTATGGCTCTTCTTTCCATCGTTTATGTTTATGTAGATCGTAAACTTGGAATCCGACTTGGGATAGGTTTACTCACTACGGCGATCCTAAACGCTTTCTTGAAGATCGTGTTTGAAAGTCCGAGACCTACTCTCCCTTGGAACGGTCCTGGAAAACTCGTGGAATTTTCCTACGGATTTCCATCTGGCCATGTACAAACTACAGTAGTGATCTGGGGATTACTTTTACTTCACTTAAAGAGTAAAACGGTTCGTTTTATTTCCGTTTTAGTCATAGTATTTATGCCTTTTGCGAGAATGTATGCAGGAGTACATTTTGCGGGAGACGTTTTAGGGGGATTTATTTTCGGACTTTTGGGACTCGTTTTGATAGAAATTATTTTTCGAATTTTTCCAGAGTTGGAATCTACTACACCTTTAGAAGGACAAACTTTTTCTAAAACAAAAACGATGGCTTTAATGATTGTAGTGATGACTTTACCTTCTGTGTTACTTCATACAAACATAGACTCGTATGAAAAAATAAAATCGTATGAAAACATAATATCTGCAAGTGGGGCATTAGGAGGATTTTTGATTGGGATACTTTTTTCTAAAATGAATTCTTTGGAATGGGGAAAGGCAGACTCAATCCAGGAAGGGATTCAAAGAGCGGTTATATTGATTTTAGGAGTACTTTTGTTATATGTACTGCCAGGAATATGGATCCAAAAATACTTACCGGAAAATCCGGTTGCAAGATACCTCAGGTACGGGATCGTTAGTAGTTATATCGCTTTTTTCTCTGTAAATATTATGGTGAAGAGGAAAGGCAGATTCAAAAAATAAAATGTACAATCTTTCTGGGAAGATACAAAAAGTTTCGGATCTATGGCTTCAATTCCGTCAGTCCGGAATGTTTAAATCTTCCCTATTTGTAAGCATATCCAAAGCCGTCTCTTCATTGCTCAATTTAGTGTTTATGGTATATTCCGTAAATATACTCACAAAAAGTGAGAACGGACTTTTTCAATACTACGCTGGATTTATACCAGTATTACTGGCAATTGCAGAGTTCGGACTTCCGACCGCGCTCGTAAAATTTCTAGCGCCAGTAACAACAGACAAACAAAAGATAGGTGACTTATTGTCCTCTTCTTTACTGATCAAGTTGGGTGCATTAGTCGCATTAACTTTAATCAGTTTGATCGCCTCCATACTGTTAAAGGAAAGTACACTTGTAGTATCGCTTCTTGTGTTAGGAAGTTTTATACTTTCCTTTAATTCTTTTTTTGAAAGTATCTTTATCTGTTTTGGAAATTATATATCTTTATCTTTTTGGAACCCTCTACCTAATTTAATCCGATTTGTGGTATTGTATAGCGCCGATCGTTTTACGGAACGGGCTTTAGGACATTTAGATATACTAGCTATTTTTACTATTTCACCCATATTCGTATTGATACTGTTCTTTTTTGTATTTCCAAGAAAACAACTCAATTGGAGCGGAGAAAAAAACGGAATTAGAGAGATGACTTATACTCTGACTTCGTTTAACGGATACGCGTTTTTGGCGTCCATCTTTGCGATGATTTCGGATAGGATGGAAATATTTTTTTTGAAATGGTATTATTCTCAGGAATCCGCCGCCGTATACGGAACCGCCTTACAACTGTTCAGCGGATTTGTGATCTTATTCTCTGTGATCAATTCACTCATATATCCAAAACTATCTAGGTTAGTGGATTCGGATGAGTTTCCAAAGTTTTTATGGAAGTCTGTAATGTTGTCCGTTGGGATGGCTGTATTATTGTCGCCCGGATTTTTTTTGGCGGAATGGATATTAAATTTATTATTCCGAGGAAAATACGCGGATTCGATTGGAGTGTTTCAGATCTTATATCCAAATTATATGCTGCAGTTGGTATTTTCTCCATTAGGAATCGCCTTATTTGCGTTAGGTCAACCGAGGATGCTCGCGTTTTTGGCGTTATTAAGACTTATATGTGGGGTAGTATTAGCAAATTTACTAATACCAGAATATGGTCCAACCGGAGCGGCTTCTTCCTATTTCTTGGGACAGATTGTCTCTTGGTTGATGTTAACCGGGTATTTTCTTGCATTTTTTAGAAGATGAAACTGAGTTTAAATACGCAAAAAAAATGTGCGGAAGGTTTTGTTACGCGGACTAGACTTTTGGTTTTGATCGGTAAGTTTTTAATCGATCTGAGAATAAAAAAAAATCATCTAAAAAATTCATTAATTTTCCTTTCAGCTCGCAAAAACAGATCCAAAGAATTTAAGTTACGCGAATCAAAAAAATTAAACCCTTATGTATTTTCTATAATTTGTATATTCCTAATTTCTAAAGCAGTTGCGTCTGAATCCTATTCTGGATATAGATTGGATGATCTATTATTGCTAAAGGACGGAAAAAGAGATCTAACAGGAAAAGGAAGATATGACGAAATCGAACCGGATAAAGATGAAAATTTAACAAAAACTCGTGAAGAAATAAATACAAACGAAGCCGGTAAAAACGAATTCAAAGAAAAAGAAAGTGTAGGCTATAAAAAACAAACTACTGGATTTTATGGAAATGGAGCTTTGATTTATAGAGGTTTAAGACAAAAAGGAGGGGTTTGGGGAGAAAAATCTGACCGAAGTTTTTCCAGAGGAATCTTTAGCCCCGAAGTAGGATGGAAATACAAAGGTGAGCAAATATATAATAAAATTCTAATATCTCCTTATTTACAATATGAAGAAAACGTAAGCGGAAACAAAACTATAACCAAAGGCGCGGACGGAGAGCTTTTATGGATAGCAGGGATGGAATCACCGAATTTACGAATTGGAACCGAAATGGGAAGAGGGTATCAAAGATTAGATAGAAATGGATTTATGTTCGTAGGGTTTTTAAATTACGGAGAATTTCAAATTCATTTGAAAAAATACGGTGTAAGCGCTTCTATGATGGGGGCACAAATGCAGAATACTGCCTTATATACAGAACGAGATAGAAGCGAATCACCTCAAAGGATTTCTGGCGGAAGTATTCAAATACTGGAAAAACCTTGGATTCAGAATTTTAGAATATTCTACTATTTGTATAAAGAATCTAGACAGGATGCGGTCAGGGGAGATCTATACAGAAAAGAAGAACCATATAGACCCTATGGAGCTTATCAATATTATGGATTTGAATTGTCTTCCTCTAAATTTTGGGGTTTTAGAATAGATTTGGATGCGATCAAAGTGATTGGGTCGAGGGAATATGGGCTCGATCCGTTTCAAAGTAACGATACCACTCAGACCACAAAAGGAAGTTTTATCGGATCTAAAATAGTATGGGAAAGACCGGAAGCGGAGTATTTTTTGGGAGGATTTTATACTTCCAAAGACGAGGAGCTGAAGATCGATCGAAAGTCAAACGGTTATTCCGGGATAAGAACTGATCCAAGAGGATATGGAGGAAAAACATCTTTTTTATTGATGGAAAGTCTGTTGATACAAGAAGGAAATATATTTCAAGAAGATGGGGTTGTAACAAGACCAAATTTTGAAAACAAAGGAATCAAACTACTAGAATTAGGAATAAAAAAAAACTGGGATCATAAGTGGACTGCTCAAGGAATGATCGTAACTACTTCTTCTGCAATTGGACGAGGATGGGAAGGAGTTTTGACTGGCGGGTATCAATCAGAACATTCTTATATTCTAATGAGCTTATCCTATGCTTATGTAGATCCACAGAAAGAGAAAAAGCTATTTTTCGAAGAATGGAAAGTAGACGAACCAAAACGGGAATATTCCAGGATTTATCTTTCAGCTGGCGTTCACTTTTGAATTAGCCCTTTTTAAGGTTTTACTAAAGCTTACCTCGTTGCCAATATCGTTGTAAACGAGTTCGTCTACGTTCATTCTTGCTAAAAAAATTCCTCTACCCGAAAGATAACTCGCGTTAGGATCTGTGACCGGGTCCGGAACCTTAGAAGGATCAAAACCAGCTCCTCGGTCTTTAAGAGAGACGTAAACTTTTTGGTCTTCAAAACCAATTTCGAGTAGAACACATTCGTTTATATCAGCGCAGATTTTATCCACGTGATCAACGTAGTCCACATCGGAGGAAAGAAGACTTGCCTTGTGTTCGTAACTGATTCCGGCAAAACCGTGTTCGATCGCGTTTCCGAGTAACTCGTATAAGGCGAGTTTAATGGAAAGTATATCGTCCGTATGAATCCCAGGAGTTAAAGAAATAGAACGCATGACCAAATTCACGTATTGATTCAGGTTTTTGAGACTGGGTTTGATCGCAAAATTTTGTTTGGAATGAGTCAATTGAAAATGATTTTTACTGATGAGTTCTTGACTGGAAATGAATAGGCTTTCGAATTTCTGAAGAGAATGACGGATTGCGTCCATTCTAAATGGTTTGATAAAAAAATCCACTGCACCTAACCGAAGCGCCCGGATGGAAATTTCTATATCCTGATTTCCGGTAATTACGATAAATGGAGTGTTGATTTCTTTATCTCTTAGTCTGGAAATAAAATCGATTCCACTCATTTTAGGAAGACGTACATCGGTTATAATTAGGTCGAAACTTTTGTCTTTACAGACTTCTAAAGCTTCTTCGGCACTTCCGATTAAAGTGAGATCGTGTATGGTTCCAAAAATTTCTCGGAACAAATCTCGGATCATTTCTTCATCGTCTAAAAAAAGAATTCGCATAGGAGTCAAACATTACATTTCCGGAATAGATCCGTCAAGATATTATCAATGTAAATTGTCTAATTTATCCAAGTTATAATTTACGAGAATTTTCTGGTTCAGACTTTGAAGTTGTTCTTTGGAAAACACAGCGATACGATTTCCAGAAAATCGAAATACAATCGATTCTTTTTGGTTTCCATTTAGAATTTCTTTGAGATCGGAAAGAGATCGAACCGTTTGATCATTTACAGATTCTAAAATTTGATCTTGGAAATCGTGAAATCCTTTGTTTGCTGAATCTGGAAACACTCTACTGATAAATACGAGGCGATTTTTTTCAGGATGAACTTTTTTGTTAAAGGACTCATAAAGATAAAGAAGTTTTTTATCCGAATTTTCCCTATATCGATCTCCGGATTCTTTTAAATAAGCGCCTGTTAATTCCGTAAAAAAAAGTCCACCACTGATTAAATACGGAGGAGATAAGGCTCCCGAATCAGAAGGAATAAAAAAAGAATCCTCTGTGTAACTTTTTAAAGAATACGTAATTTCTTTTCTTTTACCCGTTCTGAAAACGGAGAGGGTTACATTGGTTCCCGGAAGCGCCAGACGATGATGGTTCATGAGGATTTTAGAAAATACTTCCTGTCTGTTTGGAGGATGAGTGAAAATTTCGCCGTTGATGGCATAGATCGCATCACCTGGAAATAGATTGTGTGCTGGTCCAACTCCCGGAAAAACTTCAGAAACCACTACACCATAAGAAGAATCTGGAAAGTAGAATTTCTTTTCCGGAATTGTAAGAGAGTCATCAAAAGAAAATCCTGGATGGACGATGGGATTATTGGAAGAAGAACGAAGAAATAAATAAAGATATTCTGCGGGAATGTTCCAACGTCCGTCGGTATAGCCGCAAATTATATTTTTTGAATATAGAAAATTTCTAGTGTTTCCTTCCGGTCCGGGTCTTTTGCTCATTCTTAAAATTGAATTGGAAAGATCCGGACTTCCCCATTCCTGTTTTGGAAAAAACTTGGAGCAAGTGGAATGATTAGAGTCTCCAAAATGGGATTTTCTTTTAGTGGAAAATTTACCTTTATGAGAAAAAAGAGCCAGCCCTGTTTGTGGATCGTGTTTGAACAAATACAGGCGGGTTCCCGGTTTTGTTTCTGGATTAGTTTCTGAAAAAAGAGGAAATTCTCCGGGAAGAAGTAGTGCGAGTAAAAAATCCTGATCGGCTACAATTGCCGGAACTTTTCTTTCATAGTGTGAACCTTTTTGCCAAGGATTTTGATGAGAGAATTTTCTAAAGTGAACCAGAATCGTTTCTGCTTTTAAAGGAACCGAAATTGTCAAACTACATAGGACTAAAACGAAGATTTTGAAAAAATAAAATTTCATTCGTCCGCCTCCACGTCGAAGCGTTTTTTAATACGAATATTGATTTTATCGATCGTATCTTGATCTAAAATGATAGGAAGGTTTACACCTCTGAATTTTAAACTGATCGTACCGCCGTAAAATTTTTTCCATAAGGATTTAAAATCTTCCAAATCAGAAGGAGTACGATCGTTGATAGATTCTAAAATTTTATAACGATAACTCGCATATTTAGAGTTAAGCGGATCTGGATAAATACCCGAAAGTAAAATGTCTCTGTCCGTAAAACGATATAACTCATCTTGAATATAATAACTGTAATGATACCTAAGAGAGCTTTCCAAACGTTTGGAATCTCCCCCAGCGAGTGCTCGATTGACCGGCTGAAACAAAAAACCACCCGATAAAAAACTGGAACTTTTATTTTGTTGTCTATAAATATCCAACGTAGGAACGCGTTTGAGGGTTCCTTCTACTTTGTAGTTTTTTCCATTTCTATAAAAGAAAAGTTTAATATGGTCACCGATAAATTTTTCTTCGATCAGGTCTCCTATAAAACCTCCTATTTCATCCATAATTCCGCCGTCTCCGTCTAAATAAGAATTATCAATTTTATAAACAAAATCTTCCGGTTGTAAAAGATCTGAAAAAGAAGAATCAGGATAAATCGTATTGATCAAAATACCGTTTAGACCTTCTGGAATTTTAAGATAGGATTTTAAAGAAGAAGAATGACCATTTTGAAAACTAAAACCGGGAAACGGAAAACCGTGATAGGTTCCGTCTTCAACATCTTTTAAGAAGTGATTGATAATTTCTGGAGGAATCAAGTAGGCTACGTTTCCTTGAGACTGACTGACTTGAAATGTAATTCCCACCACTCTACCGTTTTGAATGGCTGGTCCGCCGGAATAACCCGGAATGATGTTTGCATTGACACGGATCGCTTTTCTATAATCTAAACCGCTAAAGGAATAACGAACTCTTTCCACTCTAGAAACATTCCCATTTTCTAATGTAATGTTCTCGTCTCCTCCGGGATAACCTAAAATCAAAAGATTACTTCCAAGGGCGGGGGAAACTTCCGAAATTTCCAGAGGTTCTACACCGCTAAAAAACTCATCTTCTTCCACTTTGAGAATTGCAAGATCACAGTCAAACCCTAGGTATTGAACTTCCGCCTTATAAAATTTACTAGAATTGAAATGTTTTACTTTGAGATAACTGGAATTGGAAACAACGTGTGCGTTTGTAAGAATCCTATTTCCGGAAATGATCATACCGGTACCAGCGTCCCGTAAAATTGATTTTTCGGAATAGTTATCTTGATCTTCTTTTTCTGAAAAAGTATCACTTCGGATGATGACCACACCGTCCAGTAGAACTTTTAGATCCGCGGTATTGCCGTTTTGTGCGGAGAGTTGAAAGATAGATAATAAAATTAGAATATTTAAAAATACTTTTTTACTCATTGTAGATTTCCGCTTCCTGATGCCAGAGGATTTTATCCGCTTCTATGGATTGAATTTTTAATTTGCCTAGATATTTAGAGCCTTCTTGAATCTGATCCGTGTCTTTATCATCCAGTCTAATTTTCCCTAAAAAATCAGAACGGATTCGGATATAAGAATAAGGGGAAGAAGGGATACAACTTGCTTGAAAAGAATAATAGATCACTTTCTCCCAATAAAAATCAGAATCCTTTTTTAAGAAAATCAAAGGACAAGTAGAATCGAAAAAGATTTCTTTTCCGCTACTTAGATTTCTCTTTGCAGGATGTTTTGCAATACTTAGGAAATACTGAAGTCCGTGATTGTCCTTATATTCTTTTGGATAGGAATGAGTTTTTGACGAAATGCGATTTTTTCCGAATGATTTTTTTTCAAATCCGTCTTCGTGGAAAGGTTTTACTTCTAGAAAAACCTTCTTACCAATTTTTAAAATTTCTCCGAAGGAAATTTCTGCGGCAGGATCTTTCCAAAATTCAGAACCTCCGCCTAAATAGATAAAACCAGGCCATTGTTTTTCCTTACATTTGTAGGAAAGATAGACTACTTTTTCAAAACGTTCCGATTCTTCAAAATTACAGTTTCCAGTTTTAAAAGAAGGGTATTTGGTTCGAAAAGATTGAACCGTGGATTCGGAAGGATGTTTTTGAAATTCTTGAACAAAGGATCTAAGAATTTCTGGAAATTGGTTTGTTTCCTCTGGTTGTGTGTTACCGGAAATCAAAAATAAAAGAAAGAAAACCCACACTCGTATTTTCCGGGAATATTCCTTCGGAAAAATTCGAGGGAAAGAATGGTTTTTCCTGAATTCTTTTATCATTGTTTAGAATATCGGATTTCTTCCCCCTGGATGTTGAATCCTATTGAACAAAGAAAATGGATTCCGAATTACTTCTTTGGTAGAATTGGGTCTTTCATTTTTATAAAAACTTATGTCCCAAATTTAAGATGTTTTTTAAAAAAAAAGTACATCGGAATTTTCGGGCTGAAAATAATGGTTAAATTCAAATAGAGAATCGTCTCGAAGCGATAGGGTGGTTTGTTTGTCCAGCTGGAACTTTATAAAAACTGAATTCAACGATAAGGATTTTTTGATCGATTGCCGCTCGGCTTCTGGGTATCAGGAAGCCACTTTGAAAGGAGCTTACAGTTTTCCTTTTATTAAAAAGGCTTTTGCTTCGGATCCTGAATCTCAGAAAAAGATGACCGGGCCTTTAGAAGAAATTCTAAAACTCATAGAGAAAGAAGGAGCGACTAGAGTCATCGCTTTTGATGAAGGAATGGGAATGTTTGCTTCTAGAATGGTTTATCTCTTGAGAGCGGCCGGTTTTCAAAACGCATTTTTATATGGAAATCGTTGGCCGGTTTCTGGAGTCGCTCAGGAAAAAGGTTCCAGAGAAATGGAACTAGGTCCGGGGGATAAACCTAGAAAGTTAGAAGGAATCGTAGACAAAGCATTCTTAGAAAAAAATTTAACACGACTTCAGATTTTTGATACAAGAACTCAAGAAGAATACGAAGGAAAACTTCCTAGACTTACGGCTCCCGAACCAGGTTCATTATGCGGTCGTTTACCGGGAGCGTTTCTTTGGGATTGGAGAATTTTATACGACGGCCAAGGGAATCTAATCGAAAAAACTCAGTTTAATAAAAAACTCAGATCCTTTCCGTTTATGCCCGAAAGAACCACTATCATTTACGATTATAACGGAGCAAGGTCTTCTCTTTTGGCTTTGATGTTACGTGAAGTAGGTTATCTGGACGTTCATACATACCAGGGTTCTTGGTTCGAATGGAGAAAATCCAGTCTTCCTAAACAGGCGGTTTCGGTTTACGGACAAACCGGGGCCGGCGGCGCGGCGCCTAGAGTAGGCGGAGCTGATCGTAAATAAATTCTAATTCAAAATTTTGAATATACTATAAACGTAAAGTTTGTTTTTAAGAGACCGTTTACGGCGAAAATTGTACGGAAGTAAAAACAAACTCCGGTTATGTCGGCGGATTTAAAAAGTCTGTTTGCGAATTTTAGACGTTAAAAAACGAACGAATTCTTACATTTTAAGTTTTCTGAATCTTTTGAGGATCTAAAAATGTTCTTTTTCAAGAAAAATTATATATGGTTACTCATATTGAATGTGATACAGGCGATTTTACTTTGTTTCATTTATTTGAATTGGCCTGAAAATCCTTATCAAGGAAAAACTAAAATAGGGGAATTAGAAACCGGAATTACGTATTGTAAAGTTGCGATCTATGTGGACGATTTTTGGGAACATGGACTACCAGCATATTATGAAATAATTATAGACCAAAGATATGTAATTGCGTTGACGTATTTTACAAATGTGGATCCGGAAAAACCTTTTGTTGACGAATTTGAAATTATAAAACATCCTAAAAAAAATCTAATAGGATTGGTCAGAAAAGCAGAACCGAAGATGCTTCTGATGATGCATAATTTCGACACCAATGAGAACTGGCCGAGAGCGAATTTTACGGAAACATATGTGAGCGTTCGAAAAAGAGGAAATTCGATGCGAAATTTGTTAAATCCATTCTTACTTTTATCTACCGAATCGATTTGAACTGGGATTTTTCTGATCGTTTTAGAATTTTAGTTTGAACAAACTAAAAAACGGAATTCATTTAAAAATATCTTATCGGTTTATAAGGAAAATTGAATGTTTTTTCAACGTGTGATTTTGGCGTTTATTTTTTCGAGTTTTTTATCTTGTTCCGGACCTTTTGCAGATTACACAAAAATAGATCTTCCTTCTAAAAAACAATTTTCCTTCGGTAAAAACTTTCAAGCAATCCAAAAAGAAAACGTTTTAGAAATACGTTCCGTTGCGGGAACTTTTTTAGAACTTTCTATGGTGAAACCTTTTTTATCCGCGGCAAAGGGAGAACAGGAAGTGAAATATAAATTCGCTTCTTTTCATATTAAAGATAAAATTATATTTCGATGTGATTTTCAGAGTATTGAAACTATGATTTCTTCCTTGAACGATTTTAAAATTTCAGGAATTTTAGAAGGAAAAGGTTGTAGAAGCAAGTATGAAATCGTTTTTATACCGTTAGACGAAATATCAATTCGATTTAAGATAAAGATCGAAGACGTTTCTTTAAATCGTTCTTACTTTAGAATGGTTTCGGATGAAACCGAAAATATTTTTGGGCTTGGGGAACAGTTCAGTCATTTTAATCTAAAAGGTAAAACACCTTTTTTATTTACGGAAGAACAAGGAGTTGGAAGGGGGGATCAACCGATCACTACAGGGGCTAACCTTCTTGCGGATGCGGGTGGAAACGAATATACTACTTACGCTCCGATTCCATTTTTTCTGACTTCCAAAAACAGATCCGTTTATTTTGAAAATTCATCTTATTCAAAATTTGATTTTTCTAATTCGGAGGAAATTTTAGTAGAGTTTAGAGAAAATGGTCTTCAAGGAATCATTTGGAAAGATTCTTCTCCAATCAAACTTGTGCAAAAGTTTACTGAAAAAACTGGAAGGACACCGGAACTTCCGGACTGGGCCTATGGAACTTGGTTGGGAATACAAGGTGGAAAAGAAAAAGTTCTAAAACAAATCGAGGCCGCCAGAAAAGAAGGAAACCCGATTACGGCGCTTTGGATTCAAGATTGGGTTGGAAGAAGAAAAACTAGTTTCGGGTCTCAGTTGTGGTGGAGATGGATCGCGGACGAAAAGTTTTATCCGGAATTTAAAAATTTTTGTTCCGATTTAAACAAACAAGGAATTCATGTATTAGGATATTTGAATCCTTTTTTAGCAACAGAAGGACCGCTCTACGAAGAAGCTGTACAAAAAGGATATTTAATAAAAGATAAAAACGGAAATAATTACGTAATTGAAACCGTAGGTTTTCCTGCGGTTCTTTTAGATTTGACTCACCCGGAAGCGGTGAAATGGATTCAAAAAATCATTCAAAAAAATCTAATCGGAGTCGGGCTTTCCGGATGGATGGCTGATTTTGGAGAATGGCTTCCTTTAGACGCAAGTTTGTATTCCGGAATTTCTGCAGATGTTTATCATAACGTGTATCCGGTCGAATGGGCTCGGATCAATAGAGAAGCGATTCGAAATGTTGGAAAAGAAGGTAAGATCGTATTCTTTACGAGATCTGGGTATAGTGGTTCGATGAAACATTCCACCCTTTTTTGGGAAGGGGATCAGATGGTCAGTTGGGGAGAACACGACGGAATTGTATCTGCTGTGACCGCACTTCTTTCTGGGGGATTGAGTGGAATTTCAATCAATCATAGTGATATAGGTGGATATACTACGATCAATAATCCGATCCGAAATTATCATAGGTCCAAAGAATTATTTTTACGTTGGGCGGAATTGAATGTATTTAGTTCAGTGTTTCGAACTCACGAAGGAAACCGTCCCGAAAAAAATCATCAATCTTATTCGGATGAAGAAACGATCCAAGAATTTGCCAGATATGGAAAGATGCACTTCGCATTAAAAGAGTATCTCAAATTTCTTATAAAGGAAGCTTTTAAGACAGGACTTCCTGTTGTAAGACCACTTTACTTACATTATTCGATGGATCGAAAAACTCACGATCTCAAAAGAGAATTTCTTTTAGGTGAAGACCTTTTAGTTTTTCCAGTTTTGGAGGAAGGGGAAATTTTCGTGTCTGGTTATCTACCAGAAGGAGAATGGGAACACGTTTGGACCGAGAAAATTTTTACTGGAAAAAACGAAGTAAAAGTGGAAGCTCCGTTAGGCGCTCCTGCAATTTTTTTGAAAAAAAACGGAATCTGGTATTCTAAATTAAAAAATGCCCTTTATAAATTTAAAAAATAAATCTTATAATTTTTCTTATTTATTTTTGAATGGTTAGGCACACTGAGGTGGTCTATAAAATAGAATGCAATCTGAAGTTTTTAAAGATCCAATCGTATTTTTTGATGGAATATGCAATCTTTGTAATTCTGTTGTTTTGTTTTTTCTGGATCGAAATCGAAAAGGGAATTTAAAATTTGCGAGTCTACAGTCTATGGCTGCGGAAAGAATTCTTGGAAAAAAAGTAGGTTTGAACGATTCTCCTTCTTCGGTTTTATTTCTAGAAGATGGAATCCTTTATCAAAAGTCGAATGCGATTTTAAAGATCAGCGCTCATCTTTGTTTTCCTTGGAATATTTTTCCTTTATTTAAATGGGTGCCGGGTTGTATTCGTGATTATATTTATGATTGGATTGCAAGAAATCGTTATCGTTGGTTTGGAAGATTAGAAATATGTAGGATACCGGATCCAAGTTTAAAACATAGATTTTTAGATGACTGAAAGAATTACCCCGAAACTCATTTTTGATTTGTAAAATCGTTTTGGCAGTTTTGCTAATTCTTAGTTAACGTGAATTTGATTTAGAGATTTGTTTTCTTAAATCTGATTTTACAGTTAGACTTTGAACTGTGGGAACTCCCACGAATTTGGGATTTTACGGTAAAACTTTGAAATTGTGGGAACTCCCACGGATTTGGGATTTTACGGTAAAACTTTGAATTGTGGGAACTCCCACGGATTTGGGATTTTACAGTTAGACTTTGAAATTGTGGGAACTCCCACGGATTTGGGATTTTACAGTTAGACTTTGAAATTGTGGGAACTCCCACGGATTTGGGATTTTACAGTTAGACTTTGAAATTGTGGGAACTCCCACGGATTTGGGATTTTACAGTTAGACTTTGAAATTGTGGGAACTCCCACGGATTTGGGATTTTACAGTTAGACTTTGAAAAGCCCTACGCGGAATTTTCTAGAATGAATTCATAAAAATAAAAAATTAGTACGAGGATCGCCCTCCTAAAATAAGAACTTTACCGTTTTGTAATGGATGAGATGTGGCATCGTATCGTTGCTGAAGCAAACTTCCAGTAGAAGACAACGAATTTGAATTTGGATCAAAAACCTCCGCTTCCAAATGAACAACGTTGGAAGTTCTACCACCTGCAATCAAAACGTTTCCATTATTTAAAACTGTGCCAGTATGAAATTGTCTGCTTACTGACATTTTAGGACTAATCTCCGTAAACGTAGTATCTAAAATCTGAATAGAATCGGAAGTTCCGTCTTCGTTGGAACCTCCAGTAATTAGAATCTTTCCATCTTGTAATAAATTAGCCGTAAAAGATCGAAGCGGTTTTCTTAAAGAGGGACCCACAGATAAAAGACCTGTAACCTCGTTGAATCTTTCGGTTTGGGAAAGAGTAGAATAAGAATTTGTAGCTGAAGAATAATTTACTCCTCCGATCAAAATAGGATTTCCTATATTGGGAGTAAGGACTGAAAAATTATATCTAGGTTGAAGTAGATTTCCTTTTAAAGAAAAAGTTTTACTAACAGGATCGTAAACTTCTACGGGAAGAATTCCGTTTCCAGAAATTGGATCGACTCCTCCAACGACCAATACTTTTCCGTCAGATAATAAAACGGATTGATGCCTACATCTTGCAATATTTAAATTTCCTGCCCAAGTCGAAGTCTGGGTTTGTGGATCAAAAATTTCCGTTTTGTTTGTAGCCGGAGAATCTGAAAGACATCGGCCTCCTGTAATTAAAATCGTTCCGTCTTGTAATAGAGTAGCGGTGTGTAAATTTCTAGGCATCAGTAAGTTTTGGGTTGAGTTCTGAAACGTATCCAAATTCGGATCGTAGATTTCGATCTGATCCAGTAAATACGATTCAAAATAAGGGTAGTAACCACCTGTGATTACCACTCGTCCGTCTTGTAAAATAGAAGAAGTGTGATGATACCTCGGAAAATTTAGAGAATTCTTAACGAATGAAAAGCTTTGAGTGGCCGGATCATATAACTCTGCTGAGTTTAAATACGGATTCGAGTTATTGAAAAGAATTGCAAGTAAACCTAAAGGGGCTTTAGAGATTTTGTCGTCTGTATGATGCAATAAACAGCCAGAAATAAAAAGAAATAAAATAAAATCTAGGATTCCAAAGTAAAGCCATTGATTTCTTGCTTTGTAAGACATAGAAACAAGGTTTGTCTTATAAAAAAACAACACAATCAGAATTTACAAACCGAATTCTTGATACGGTTTTATCATTGTTTGAAATTAAATAATAAAATATTCAATCGTTTACATTTCAATAGTGAGAAATTCAGAGTAAAAAAAATCTGGGCGAATCCGGCGTTGTCGGACCACACTTTCAGCTCTAGTCAATAAATTGTATGAAAGAAACATAAGACGGTATTTCGTCTTAAGTTACAATTTAGAAACGCGATCTGCTGAGTTTCTCTACGCCTAAATCGCTTTCGCATAGAATTCTATCAAATTTACGTTAATTGACACTTTATAACAACATTTATGAGAAGAGAGATCAGTAGACGTAGTATCAAAGAGTTTTAGAACTTTGAATCTAAATGTGAATTTGTCTTTGGAGAGTGTAAAATTTTAGTATAAAAAGTTTATAAACTATCAACAGTGTAATTTGTGAGTGTTGCTACACTTTATATAGAAGTATAAAAAAATTCCTTTGAGGTTTTAAATAAATTCTAAAGGATCAATAACGTTACCGAACTCGGTACTATCTTGACCTGTGGAAATGGAAAAATAATCTAGAAGGAATCTTCTCCTTATTTAGGAAAAAAGAATGAAACTAACCTCACTCATATTATTTTTTGCGATTTTTATTTCCACAGGTTGTCAAACGGAAAAGTTTTACTGGAAGCAGGAAGTGGAAAAACCTGGGAGAGTTCCTACTTATAGCGTTTACAGACATTTTTTTATTTGGGGTTTGGCACAATCCGAAGACCTAAATCTCAAGGATGCTTGTAAGGGAAAAGAAGTTTCCTATGTAGAAACTAAATATACCCCCCTTTCATTGTTGGTAATTGTACTTACTTATACATTGTATTCTCCTAAACTCACGAACGTTTATTGTGAGTTGGAATGAGAATATTCTTCAAATTTTTACTCTTACTTTTTTTTCCCATCTCAGTACTGTTTGCGAGTGATTCTGGATGGATAATCGCGCCTAACGTTCAATATAATCAAGGTAGGTTTATTTTTGAAACTGGTGGAGGTAATCTGATTCCTTCTTCCAATGATCGTAGTTATGGCAGTGGTTCAAGACTGACTTATGCGAGGGAATATCCACTGTTAGGTATTTCTGCGATTTATATCAAAAAGAATTGGGAATTTCAACTCCAAGGAAATTCTACCTTTGGTTATCGAAACTCAGGAAATTTTAGAGACGAAGATTTTTATATGTTCACGCCTTCGTTTTATTCGAATCGATTTGCACACTACGGTCCAATTTACGGTTACGATCCGATTTGGGGGAAGAATCAACTTACTCGGTTTTCTGGGGCTAGTAATTGGTCCGATTTTGATTCTTCTTTAAAAGCAAATGATTCGATTGCTGGGTTTGACGTAAGATATTTTCCCAGTGGAGGTTCTCCCAATCCGAACGTCAAAGGTTTTGGTCTTTTTGTAATCGGAGGCTATTCTTACGAATATTTAAAATTTATTGTGAACGGATCTTCCGGTTCACAATTGAATTCTGGAAAGATTTATTTGGGTTATCTAAACGGAGAAAGTATTTCTTATTCGAATTCTATAAACGAAATCAAATACGGTATAGGTACTCAAACTAATTTTCAAAGATGGGGTTTAGAAGTTTCATTCAGTTTTGTTTCCTCGGAGATCAAATCCAGGGACTTTCATCGGTATCGAGCTCTTACTTTTTTAGAATCTGCTTACGGGAAAGGATGGACTCATACGATCAAATTTAACTATAAACTTTCAGAAAATTTAATTTTAAATTTGAATTGGACGGAATCTTTTAGAGAATTTGAAGGTAAATCGCATGTTAAAGCGGGATTTGGACCTGAATCTTGGTATGCTGACCTTATATCTTTTAATCAACAGTATTGGCTTTATTCCGTTCAAAACCAAGTATCGCTTGGAGTTTCTGTTCTTCTTTTTTAAATTCTACTTTAAAATTAAAAAGGTTTTTTAAATCTAAAAGTAATTTTATGTTTTTAGAATGTAGTAACTACTACTTCGAAAAACCTTTTGAAATTCAATAAACTAATTACTCATAACTATATAATAAGATACCTAATATTTTGCATGGAATCAGTGTTTTGTGATAAAATTAACGGTACTCAATTTTATAGAGATCAATAAGAGCTTCTTAAAACCTCAAAGAATTTTACTCGATCATTCTTTAAAAATTTTTAATAAAATGCAGTAGTTCCTACAGATTAGGTCGCATTTGGCAACTTTCCAGCAGTTCTAAATGCCATTAAATCTTCTGTAGTAGTTCCCACATTTTTGTGAAACTCAATTTCACTTCCTGAACTATCGCTCTGTAAGTCGCTGGAAACTCAGCAAACACTTTCCTAAACTCAATGCATCGCTTCTATGGTCGCTTTGCAGGTTGGTGTTTAGGATTTAGGACAAATTCTAAAGAGACTTACTAATCGGACGCATGAATGTTAGATTGTTTCAAAAATTTGAATATTTTGGTCTTGCTTTAAAATGCCGTAAATCCCGAATTTGCGTTATTTTTTAAGTACCACTAATTTTTCGTAAATTAGGCCGTTAATAACTTGGTACTATTTTATGCGTCCGAGTAGTAATTTTGTGGGAACTACCACAAAACACTATTTTACAGGTGGATCTTGAAAATTGTGGGAGCTACTACAAGTTTTAGTTTTACAATGAAATTTTCAAAGGTTTAGATGTTTTTGTATTAGATCCCATATTCTAGCTTTTAAAACAAGTTCTGAAGTAGTGTTGTTTTTATACGTCTGAGTAGTAATTGATGTTCAGTGTAAGGAAGCCATTTCTTAAAAGCTTTTGATATATAGCAAAAAAAATAAAAATGAATGTGGGAACTCCTATATTTTAGTCTTTAGAAACTATAAAATGAGGCATAATTGTCTTTATACATCTACTTTTAGAAAAAACTTACCAGTTTTCTTACGCCAAACTCACGTTAAATTAATTTCTGAGTAGCTTACTATTTAAAAATTATAATTTTATAATATAATCATATCGAAAATTAATTTTTATTATAAAAGTTTTGTGTCTGAATTATGACTCTTTGCGATTTTCTAAACCATATAGAATAGAGTATTATGATCTTACATCCGAAACAGAGATTTGTTTCCAAGTTTATGATGATGATTGTGTATAAATTGAGTATTATATATTCTATTTTTATAGAAATATGGTTCTTTCATTTTGGAAATTTTTTTCCTAATTTTAAAAGCGCTTATTCTTGGAAATAAATTTCCAAAGTGAAAAGAAAATTTTTGGAAATAAATTTCTGAAGATTATCATAAAAATATAGACCGTTTTTTTCAAATTAGAGTATAATACGAAAACTTATCCATAGAATATCCAATGGGAGTTACTATGATTCGATTATTAATTGTGTTTTTGGTTTTAGTCTTTTTCAACGTTTGTAAACCTAAGACCGCCGAAAGTTCAGATGCAGTAGTCACTTTTCTCAGAGGAAAAGCTTCCGTCATAGAAACGGGTAAAGAGCTTTCTACTTATACAAACGTAACTGAAAAACAATCTGTAAAAACCGAGTCGGAGGCTGTACTAGATCTCACTTCTAAATTAGGGAGTTTTCGTCTATTAGGAGGAAGTACTGCAACCATAGCAGCTCTTAATTCTGAGAGTGCTTCGTTCCAAGTTTCCGAAGGAAACGTATTGATCAAGGCGGGTAATCTTGCAAAAGGACAGAGCCTTATTGTGCATACTCCTACTGTAGTTGCAGCTGTTCGAGGAACCCAGTTTTGGGGAAGAGTGAACGGTAAAGACGAGACAGGAACTTTTGCGGTTCGAGAAGGAGCCGTTGAAATTACTCGCAAATCTGACAATGCAAAAGTTTTAATTGAAGCAGGTCAGGCCTTGGATCTCAAACCGGGTGATAGGGACTTAAAAGTAAGAGTTGCAGCCAAAGAAGAATTAGCAGCGATGGAGCAGATTGACCAAATGAAATGATTTCCTGAATTCCCGAATCTTCGTCCTTAAGTGCCGGATTTCCAAGTGAGTCCGGTTTTTTTTGTGTGCAGGGAATATCGATTTTTTCAATCTATTCTAAAAAAGAATCGGGACTTATAGGAATGGAAGAAAAGATTACATATAAAAACGCCGGAGTGGATACCGAAAAAGGAAGAGAGTTCATACAAAAAATCAAACGTAACGTAGAATCTACTCACGGGCCGAGGGTAATCGGTGGTCTGGGCGGTTTTGCAGGAGCTTATGATGTAAGCGTTCTTAAAAAATACAAACACCCGATTTTATTGTCCGGAACGGATGGGGTAGGAACAAAAATAGAACTCGCTCGACTTCTAAAAATTTACAACACAATAGGAATTGATCTAGTGGCGATGTGTGTGAACGACATACTTGTCTGCGGAGGAGAACCGTTTTTCTTTTTAGATTATATCGCCTGTGGAAAATTAGATCCTGAAAAGATGGATCAGATCGTATCCGGAATTGTACAAGGATGCAAAATGTCTAATGCGTCTTTATTAGGAGGAGAAACCGCCGAACATCCAGGAACGATGAAAGAGGATGAATTTGATCTCGCCGGTTTTGTAGTCGGGGCGGTTGAAAAAGATTCAATGATAGACGGTTCTACAATTCGATCTGGAGATAAAATTTTAGGACTCGAATCCAGTGGACCGCATAGCAACGGCTTTTCTCTCATTCGTAAACTACTTTTAAAAGAAGGAAAATATCTGCCTACCGATCCCCAGCAGGTGAAATTTTTAAAAGATTATGCGCTCAAACCTACACGAATTTATGTATCTAGTATATTAAAACTTTTGCAACAGGTTTCCGTTAAAGGGATGGTTCATATTACAGGGGGAGGGTATCAGGAGAATATACCTAGAATTCTTCCACAAGGAACTCAGTCGAAATTTTTTAAAGAAAAGATTCCTTCCGGATATTTTTTCGAAAAAATTAAAAAAGATCATAAAATAGAAGAGTTAGAATTATTTGCTACTTTTAATATGGGAATCGGATATATGGTGATCGTTTCCGAAGAGAACGCAGAACTTGCAAAAAAAATCATGGAAAGTTCTGGCGAAGTCGTTCACGAAATAGGAGAGATCGTATCCGGAAATAAGGAAGAAGTCCAGTTCGTCTAATGTTACTTTTATGAATAGGATTTCCGAGTTGCTTCGATCCCCCGTACTTATACTTTCCAGAAAGAACCCTTTTATGCTTTCTAGACTTACGTTTTTTTACGTAATCTTAGGAATTGTCGGAGGACTTTTCTCGGCGGTGTTTTGGATGTTTTTGGAATATCTAATACATTTAAGTTCAACAATTCCGGAAATTTTAACCGTTCCATACATGGCAGTAGCTGGGTTGTTCATAGGATTGGTCATCCATTTTTTAGGTGAACCGGGAGAGATTTCATTAGTAATTGATAATATACGATTTCGAGGTGGAAAATTAGAAACGAATCAAAATCCTTCTATGGCTCTTTCTTCTATTTTGAGTATTTCCGCAGGAGGAAGTGCAGGGCCCGAGGCGCCGTTGGTGCAGATAACCGGTTCCTTTGGAAATTGGTTTGCAGAGAAATTAGGGCTTACGGGAGAAGAATACAGATCTATGACGATCGCGGGAATGGCCGCTGGTTTTACATCCTTATTTGGATCTCCATTGGGAGGAGCGTTATTTGCACTTGAGGTATTACAGCATAGACACGTCGTGGAATATTATAAGGCTCTACTTCCAGCATTCTTATCCAGTACTTCTGCATTTTTTGTTTTTCTTTGGATGACTCACGCAGGTTTACAACCTACTTGGCAGTTTCCTCAGTATGTTCCAGGAGACATTCAAGATTTCTTATATGCAATATTGTTGGGAGGAGTTGGAGCAGGACTAGGCTGGATGTTTCATGGATTATTCTTAGTCAATCGTTGGTTTTATTCAAAAATTCCGGGACAAATTTATTGGAAAACTTTGTTAGGTGGACTTGTGTTAGGACTGATCGCATGGCAACTTCCGCTTACTCGTTTTTTTGGGCATGATCAATTGAATCGAATTGTAGAGGGAAGATTTACTCCAACCTTTTTGGTTGTTTTGATTTTCTGGAAAACCTTTGCAATTAGCACCACTGTGGCGAGCGGTTGGAGAGGAGGAGTGATTATACCTCTGTTTTTTTTAGGGGCCTGTGTAGGAAAACTTTTGTTCGGCTTTTTTCCGAGTGAGAATGAATCTTTTTTGATGATCTGTTTAATGGCGGCTGTAAATTCTTCCGTGACCAAAACACCAATCTCTACTACAATTTTATTATCTGAACTGACTGGGCTTTATCGTTTTACTCCCGTGTTGATTGCAAGTTTGAGTGGATATTTCTTATCTCCTAAAGAACCATTTATTTCCACTCAAGGAAAATAAAACTAGAACCCTTTAAAAATTCAATAGTTTCTATAAACGTTGTTTTGTAAGAACTGAAATTCAATTTTTGCGAACGGACGTTTGATTTTCTGTCTTAAGTTGTGAACTGTGTGTTGCTTGATTTCTGCCGTTTGCTTTAGAACGATAGAGTGCGCGATCTGCGTCTTCTATGATTCCTGTAGAAAGATCGGTATGATATATTGGAACGGGACCGTTGAAATTTAGGGTTGTTATGCCAACGCTGATCGTAATCGGAGAATTTTCCCAAGATTTCTTTTTAACGTTGGCCATCAAACGTTCCGCGACTTCGACTGCTTTTTCTTCATTCGTGTCGGATAACGCAACTACGAATTCTTCTCCTCCGAAACGCGCCACAAGGTCGCATGACCGAAGTGTTTCTGTAAAAACTTCGGCCAATCGAATTAAAATACGATCTCCTGCTGGATGACCGAATTTGTCGTTGTAGTCTTTAAAATGATCCACATCGATCATCATAAGCGAGATCGATTTCTCCTGGTGTTGTCCCAAACGAATGAGATGATTTATTTCTTCGTTGAAGGATCTTCTGTTTTTGAGTTTTGTAAGAGGATCCGTAGATGCTTGTTCTAATAATTTATTATTTGCTTCTTCCAGATCGGAAGCAAGTTTACTGATTTTTTGATTCGACTCGATGATGTCAGTAATATCTCTTCCGGTCACGTAGATCCGATCTGATTCGAGATCCGGAAAGGCGGTCCATGAAAAATATTTATAAGTTCCATCAGCACATCGACATCGATTTTGAATCGATAGATGTGATACTCCTTCATTTAATTGTTCAAATTCTTTTAGGCTGGATTCTACATCTTCTGGGTGTAATAAATGAAAATGAGTGCGTCCTTTTAGATCTTCGTTGGTCCAGCCCATGATACGCTGAAAAGATTGATTAATTTGTAAAATGATGCCGTCCATTTTTTGAATGGCATGTAAATCTAAGGAGTAGTTGAAAAATTTTTCATGATTATATTCGTTTTCGAGATCCATTCTTAATTTTCCTAGAATTGAATTAACGTAAAAAGAATTGTTCTTTTTGGAATCCTACGTTCACTGGTGTTTAAAAAAACGGAAAATAATATCGTATTCAAATAAATTAATATATTTGAGAACTATGAGTAGCCTTATTTCTTCCGTTAACTTTAGATTGATAAAGCGCTTTATCCGCCTTTTCGATCAAATTAGTGGAATCAACGTCTAACTGTTTTTTTTCAAAGTCTGAAGTAGAGATTCCTACACTGATCGTAATGGAACGATATTCCCAATTGAATTCTCGGACTGCGTTAACCAATCTTTCCCCAATTTCTATCGATTTTTTTTCGCAAGTATTTGGTAAGGCGGCTACAAATTCTTCTCCTCCGAAACGCCCCAATAAGTCGTTTGATCGCAAGGTATTCTCAAGAACTTTAGCAAGACAGACCAATACTTTATCTCCGGCGAGATGACCAAATTGATCGTTGTAAGTCTTAAAATGATCCACGTCTATCATAAGAAGTGAAAGAAAACTTTTCTCTTGTTGCATAAATCTGAGAAGACTATGAAGGTCATTCGTAAATGCTCTGCGATTTTTCAACTTGGTCAAAGGATCGGTTGTTGCTTGTTCGAACAATAAGTCGTTAGCTTCCTTCAATTCAGTTGCAAGCTGACTGATTTGCCGATTTGCTTCGATGGTTTCTGTAATGTCTCGTCCGGTTACGTAGACTAGGCCCGCTTCAAGATCCGGATATCCGGTCCAAGCGAAATGTTTATACGTTCCATCTGCACATCGGATTCGGTTTTGAATTGAGGATCTCGGAACTCCTCCGTCTAGTTCTTCAAATTCTTTGGCGCTTCCTAAATCCTCCGGATGTAACAAGTGAAATGGATCGCGTCCTAAAAGTTCTTCTTCTTTCCATCCTAGAATTCTTTCAAATGAGGGATTGACGGAGATCACAGTGCCATCCAGCCGTTGGATCGAAAACAAATCCAAAGAATAGTTGTAGAATTTTTCGAGGTTGTATTCGTTTTGATAACTCATGTGACGTTTTTCCAAAAAAGATTTATAAGTAAAGTCGTTCTTATTATAGGTTCGCCGATTAACAGACGCGTAGGTTTTTTCTATAGGATTACGCTTCTTTACAAGGAAGGATCCTGGAACTATGGTTTACTTGATTTCTTCCGTTTATCTTAGAATGATACAAGGCTTTGTCTGCGGATTCGATGAGATTTATAAAATGACGGTTTTCTTCAAGAGAAGTTTTTTGTTTTTCGCCGGGGAGGGTTGCTGCACCTATGCTGATCGTCACTGGACGTTTTTCCCAGTTGAATTCTCCTACGACGTGAATCAATCTTTCCGCGATTTGCAAGGAAGCTACTTCCGAAGTATCGGGCATGGCGACTATGAATTCTTCTCCTCCATATCTTGCGATCACATCGTGTTGGCGTAGGGTATGAGTTAAGAGAAAAGCTAGGTCAATCAAAACCTGATCTCCCGCCGGATGTCCGAATTTATCATTGTAATCTTTGAAATGGTCCGCGTCTATCATCAATAAAGAGATAGGATTTGACTGTTTTTGAGCAATTTGAAGTAAATGATTGAGTTCTGCGTTGAATGCCCTTCTATTTTTTAATTTAGTCAAAGGGTCTGTGCTCGCTTGTTCTAGTAACATATTATTTGCTTCTTTGAGTTCCGTAGCGAGTTCGCTGATTTTACGGTTGGATTCGATTGCTTCCGTAATGTCTCTTGCAATTGCGTAAACCATACCACTTTTATATTCCGGTACTGCAGTCCAAGATAAGGTTCTGTAATTTCCGTCAATCGAACGATAACGATTTTCAAAAGATACGATCGGAGCGCCAGTAGCAAGTTTGGCGGCTATTTCTTGCGTAGAAGGAAGATCTTCCGGATGAAGAAACTCGTAAGAACCTAACCCTAACAGACGTTTTTCCGACCAACCAAAAATCCTTTCAAAGGAAGGATTTACGTGGATTACGTGACCATTGTCCATTCTGGCAATAACAAGTATGTCCAAAGAGTTGTGAAAAAATTTTTCATAATCGTACTGCATTTGTTAGCCAATTCATTTAAAAAAAATAGAAAGATAAAAATATTTTGGAAAAATTGAATTACATTCAAAAGTGCTCATAAACCGTTTCAAGATATTTGGGAACTATGGGTAACTCTGTTTCTTCCGTTGACCTTTGAGTGGTATAACGCGCGATCCGCTTCTTCTATAATGTCTATCGAATGGTCAGCATTATTTGATGGATTTATTTGAGAAGTGGTGATTCCTACGCTGATCGTAACGGATCTTTTTTCCCATCTCGATTCTTCAATTACTTTAACCAATCTTTCTGCGATTTCGATCGCTTCTTTTTCGGATGTGTTTGGTAATGCTACGATAAATTCTTCTCCGCCGTAGCGTGCGGTCACGTCATCTTTTCTAAGAGTTTTTGCTAAAAGAGACGCCAATATAGCCAGAACTTTATCTCCGGCCGGATGTCCAAATTTGTCGTTATAGTCTTTGAAAAAATCCACATCGATCATCAACAAGGAAAGAGGGCTAAGTTGTTTTTGAGACAGTTGGATTAGAGAATTTAGTTCTTCGTTAAAGGCTCTTCTATTTTTCAATTTTGTCAATGGATCGGTACAAGCCTGTTCAAATAACTTATCGTTTGCGTCTTTAAGTTCCGCCGCTAACAGGCTGATTTTACGATTGGATTCGATTAGATCGCTGATATCCCTTCCGGTTACATAAATCAAGCCTGCTGATAGATCTGGAGAGGCGGTCCAAGAAAAATATTTATAAGTTCCGTCGGAACAAAGAAAACGATTTTGAAAGGCAAAAACAGGTAAACCTTGGTTTAATTTTTTAAACTCTTGAAAGGTACTTTCTCTATCTTCGGGGTGGAGTAAATGAAATGGATTTCTACCAATCAGTTCTTCCTCTCTCCAACCCAGAAGACGTTCAAAGGCGGGGTTTACTTGTAATACAGTCCCGTCCAATCTCTGAATCGATAGTAAATCCAAAGAGTTGTTTACAAGTTTTTCAAGATCGTATTCTTTTTCAAAATTCGTCATTTTACAATTCCATAATATTGATTTTAAATAGATCCGCTCTTTTTATTTTGGACCCATGAAAAATGTGTGATTCTATCCCTACCGCTTACTTTGGAACAATAAAGAGCCTTGTCTGCTTGTTCAATTAGATTTAGAAGGTATTCTGAATTTATACTTTTCGAAGTCGGATTAAAGTTATATGTAGTAATCCCTACACTGATTGTAACAGATCTTTTTTCCCAACTAAATTCTCTCACGGTTTGGACGAGTCTTTCTGCAATTTGATTCGCTTCTGGTTCAGAAGTATTGGGAAGAGCTGCGATAAATTCTTCACCTCCATAACGAGCTAAAACGTCTTTTTTTCGAAACGTTTTTGTCAAAATGGATGCTAATTCCACCAGAACCTTGTCTCCGGCAATATGTCCGAATTTGTCGTTATAATCTTTAAAGTGATCTGCGTCAATCATCAACAAAGAAAGAGGATGTGATTCTTTATCACAAGCATGTATGAGGTTGTTCAATTCCTCGTTGAACATTCTTCTGTTTTTTAGTTTTGTCAATGGATCGGTAGATGCTTGTTCAAATAATCTATCATTTGTTTCTTTGAGTTTTACTGCCAATTGACTGATCTTACGGTTGGATTCGATCACATCGGTGATGTCTCTTCCTGTAACGTAGACTAAACCAGACACCAAGTCAGGGGAAGCGGTCCAAGAAAAATATCTATACTGTCCGTCTGCACAAATATATCGATTTTGAAAGGATAAAGTAAGTAGACCTTGATTTAATTTTTCAAATTCCTTATAAGTACTTTCCTTATCTTCTGGATGAAGAAGATGAAACGGATCCTTACCGACTAGGTCTTCTTTTTTCCAACCTAAGGTCCGTTCAAAAGCAGGATTTACGAGTAGAACGTTTCCGCTTAGGTCTACGATTGTAAGTAAATCCAAAGAGTTATTTACAAGTTTTTCGAGGTCGTATTCGTTTTCAAAATTCATAATTTTCTAGTTCCGTATTTTAATTTTGTTGTAAGGAGTATTTTTTTGAAAAATGTGTGATTCTATTTCTGCCGTTCACTTTGGAGCAATAGAGAGCCTTATCTGCTTGCTCAATTAGATTTATAGAATATTCTAAATTTATGTTCTTGGAATTTGAATTAAAGTCGTATGTAGCTGCACCAACACTGACTGTGATAATTCTTTTTTCCCAATTAAATTCTCTCACGGTTTGAAGGAGTCTTTCCGAAATGTCAATTGTCTCGTCTTCGGAGGTCAGCGGAAGAGCTACGATAAATTCTTCTCCTCCGTATCTAGCGAGTACGTCACCTTTTCGAAGTGCTTTTGTCAAAAGATCCGCTAAAATGATTAAAATTTTATCTCCTTCAAGATGCCCAAACGTATCGTTGTAGTCTTTAAAATGGTCTGCATCGATCATCAACAGTGAAAGAGGACTTTTTTGTTTTTGAGAGAAATGAACTAAATGATTTAATGCTTCATTGAAGGCTCTTCTATTTTTTAGTTTTGTCAACGAATCGGTAGATGCTTGTTCGAACAGTTTATCATTGGCGTCTTTAAGTTCAGTTGCCAATTGACTGATCTTACGGTTGGATTCGATTGTTTCGGTAATATCTCTGCCTGTTATATAAACCAAACCAGATTCTATATCTGGAAAACCAGTCCAAGCAAAATGTTTGTACGTTCCGTCTGCACATCTACAACGATTTTTAATGGAGTATCTAGGAATCCCTCCGTCTAATTTTTGGAATTCTTGTACAATCGTTTCTTGATCCTCGGGATGTAAAAGATGAAAAGGGTTTTTACCTAGTAGTTCTTCTTCTTTCCAACCTAAAATTCTTTCAAAGGATGGATTTACGGAAATGACGGTCCCGTCCATTCTTTGAATGGAGAATAAATCCAAAGAATAGTTGTAGAATTTTTCAAGATTGTATTCGTTTTTATATTCCAAATTATTTTCTCCGGTTATTTATAAAATTAAAGTTTCTTTTACAACGAATCAGTTTTGCCATTTTGAACCTGAAAATGGAGCTCTTCAAAATGGGCCTAATTTGTTTATTTAAAATTTGGATCACAGCAAAATCTGGGAACAATGAGTCGCTTGGTTTCTACCATTGGCTTTGGAACGATAGAGAGCACGGTCAGCTTCTTCTACAATCCTTGTGGAAAAATCTGTATCACGAAAAGTAGAAACTGGAAGGCTGAAGTCTAAGGTTGCAATTCCTACGCTGATTGTGATCGGTCGGTTTTCCCAAGTTTCCTTTTGGATTGTAACTACCAATCGATCAGCTACTTCAATTGCTTTGTATTCTCCGGTTTCGGGTAATGCGACTACAAATTCTTCTCCACCGAATCGAGCCAATAAATCACTGACTCGTAGGGCATAAGTCAAAACGGAAGCTAAGCGGATTAAAACCTGATCTCCAGCCGGATGACCAAATTGATCGTTGTATGTTTTGAAATGGTCTACATCGATCATCAATAAAGATAAAAATCCTCTTTTTTTGTTCGTGTGAACGATTAGATCCTTTAATTCTTCGTTAAATGTTCTCCTATTTTTTAACTTTGTGAGAGGGTCTGTACTAGCCTGTTCAAATAATTTATCATTTGCGTCTTTGAGTTCTGCTGCGAGTTGGTTGAGCTTACGGTTAGATTCCACGATTTCGGTAATATCTCTTGCGATAGCGTAAATCAATTCAGAACGTAGATCGGGAAAAGCCGTCCAAGAAAAGTTTTTGTATTCTCCATTGGTACAACGATAACGATTTTGAAAAGATACGATAGGTGTACCTTTTTTTAATTTTTCTACAACTTGATAAGTTGGTTCTACGTCATCTGGATGTAGGAATGTATAAGAACCGAAGGCGAGTAGATCTTCACTTTTCCAACCAAACGCTTTTTGGAAAGATGGATTGATTCTGAATATATATCCATCTAATCTTGCTATACAAAGCATATCTAAAGAATAATCAAAAAATTTTTCGATATCGTATTTCATTTCTTCGTATTTCATACGATTCCTCGAATACAAAAGAAATGAATAGGGTAATTAAAGAAGAGGTTTTGTTTAGTCATAAGAATTCGATTTGAAATATTTTGTAAAAAGTTTTTGTATGAATGAAGAGTGATTCTCTTTGACTCCACAGGTGTTTTTGTTTTGCCTCTTATAAAAGTAGTCTAATAGACGTAATTTTATAACTAAAAATCATAACTGCAAAGTAAAAAAACGAAATCGAAAGATGAACATTATATAATAAATTGTATTCAAATTATAGAATGTTTATCTTGAGAAAATTAAAATTATAAAAACGGAAGATTGTTGGGCGCCTATACAAAATCTTTCCTATTTAATCTTTAGTAAAATGCACCAATTGATAATATGAATTAAGATATGTTGATTTGATAACTACTTGTATCTTCCTGGTCTCAAAATAATAAAAAAGGAATTTTTATAAAATGAGCTTCTTATGTCGAACTTTTGTTTTTTTTAACATTTTTATTGTACCCGTTTAACTAGATTTAGGCGGATTTAATATTTTATCTTTAAAAAATAAGAGTCTAACTTTCATTTTCTGGTCCATATAAAATTGCGTATCCTGAATTTTTATTGTAAAGTTTGTTTGAATAAAAAATGTTAGGCGTTTCTTTATATAGTTAGTTCTGAGTAGAAAAATTTTAGAGATAACTTGTATAGTTGACCGGATAACAATCCTTAAACGATTCCAGATGAAATTATAAAACTCTAAAATAACTAGAAGTCATCTCAAAAATATCTTAAAATTTGGTATTTTATTTTCGGAGATATGAAAATAGTATCAGAAAATGAATGGGTGATTTTATAAAGACTCAGAAATTCTCAAAAGATTATATATAACTTGAAATCTTTGGCTTTGTTGTGTGAGATCCACATTTTTAGATTTGAAACCGGCTTAAGAATGGTATTATTTTCATGCTTCCGAGTTAAGTAAAGATAAAGTATTTTGAGATAGATTCTAAGTTATTTCTATTTGTTTGTTGAACGTGAATTTGTTTTTGTGGTTTTTATATTAGAGTTGTTGAGACATTCCATAGCGGCTATTAGCAAAACTGCTTCAATTGACTATTTCATCAAACAGAAACAAGATAGAGAATTCATTTTTCAAAAACTCTAATATAACTTAACGTGAGCTCGTCGTAAAAAAACGAGAAAAAATTTTCTATAAAGTATAAGTTTCTGCAATTTTAGAATTTGTTCGTAAAATCGTGATTTGCTGTAGTTCTCACAATTTAGAAATCGATTTGCAAAGTTTAGATCCCAACTTTTTCAAAAAATGAATCATGACAATTCACGTTCAAGAGAGACTTATCGTTTTAATTGCAAACTAACAGTGTGTAAGATGATGGATCTACGAAAGTCAATTTCCAAACTTGTGTTAGCTTCCATATTTTTAGGTTCTACTTAAAAAATCTCAATGTATTTTATAAACCTGTAAAAAGTCTACACTTCTGACTGTGGTTCCTGGGGCTCCGGAAAGAATTACCACCTTATCTCCTGGAAAAAGAAATTCATCTTCTTTGAGTTTTTGATTCATATAAGCAATCATATCTTCCAATCTTGTAAAGAAAGGCATTACAAATGGCACCACACCTCGATAGAGTTTCATCTTTCTGGCGGTGGTTGCAAACGGAGTAAAAGAGTAGATCGGAACCTTGGGTCTCATTTCGGAGGTAATCAATGCGGAATAACCGCTTCTCGTAAAATTGACGATTGCCTTTGCGTGGATTCCGTGGGCAATCTCCCTTGCGGCATTTCCCAGTGCAGTTCTTTCTGATTCTAAGAAAGTTTTTTTAATGTTCCAGTGAATCTCATAGATATGATCAATGGTTTCAGTTTCTTGAATGATTTTAGACATGATTTCAACGGATTCGACCGGATAATGGCCGTTAGCCGATTCTGCAGAAAGCATAACTGCATCCGTTCCGTCCATAACCGCATTTGCTACGTCGCTCGCCTCTGCACGTGTTGGTCTTGGGTTTTCAATCATAGATTCCAGCATTTGGGTTGCAGTAATGACCGGTTTACCCGCTTGATTGAGTTTATAGATAAGTTCTTTTTGTAGAATGGGAACCTTTTCCGTATCAATTTCTACTCCTAAATCTCCTCTTGCAATCATGATGCCATCTGCTCGTTCTATGATTTCTTCTATGTTTCCAATTGCTTCCGGTCTTTCTATCTTTGCGATCAGCCCTGTATATGTACCTTCTAAATAAGACCTTGCTAATTCTAAGTCTGCCCCAGTACGAACAAAACTAAGAGCCGCGTAATCTACACCTAGAGAGAGTGCGAACTTAAGATCTTCTATGTCTTTTTCGGAAAGTGCAGGAGCAGAGATAGGAGTTCCTGGAAGATTGATTCCTTTGTTGCTCCATAAGATTCCACCTACGATTACTTTTAAAATGGCGGAGTTCGATTTTTTAGAAATAACTTTTAAAATTAACTTACCGTCATCAATTAGAATCTTGTCTTCTTCTTGTATATCTCTAATTAGATTTGGATATGTACAACCGATTTTGTGTTCATCTCCCAAAATATCAGAATCTGGGACGATTTCAATCTCCTGATTTTTATGAAGTAGAATGGAGTTGAGTTTTAATTTTCCGGTTCGAATTTTAGGGCCTTGTAGGTCTGCCATGATCCCTAAAGGAAATCCGAAAATTTGTTCGCACTTGCGTAACGTGTCGTAGACTCTTTTATGAGAATCATGTGTGCCGTGTGAAAAATTCATCCGAGCTATATCCATTCCCGCTTTGAGAATAGAAAGTATGGTTTCTTCGGAAGAAGAAGCCGGACCTATAGTGCAGACGATTTTGGTTTTTTTTCTGTTTAGAATTTTCATGCAAGGCAATTGTAAAGAAATATACTTGTTCTTCCAGCGAATATTTCCTCTTTACGAACGGAAACCGGAAAATAGAATGAACCAAAAATAGGCGTCCTCTTCTTGGAGAAGCACTTAGAACGTATCGGTTTAGTTTATCACCCGGATTATAACCTAGATCTGGGGCCTCACGTATTTCCGGCAAGGAAATACCAAATGGTTTATGATCTTGTAAAACGAGATTCTAAACTTTCTAATCTTTATATCTATAAACCGGACCTAGCTAAAACTAAAGACTTATCTTTGGTTCATACTCAAGAATTCTTAGATGATTTTTTCTCTCTCAACATCACTGAAAGAACTCAGTATTCCGAACTTCCTCTTACAAAACAAATCGTTCATAGTTTTGTTTTAGCCGTAGGAGGTACTATTCTCTCTATGGAACTGACTCAAAAATACAAGTTTGTTTATCACATAGGTGGGGGGTTTCATCATAGTATGCCGGATCGGGCGGAAGGATTTTGCTATTTGAATGATGCGGCGATTGCGAGTAAGTTGTATCAGAAAGAATATCCAGATAAAAAAATTCTTTTTATCGATTTGGATCTTCACCAAGGCAATGGTAATTCATTCATATTTCAAAATGACCCAGACGTATTTACATTTTCCATGCATCAGGAGAATTTATATCCAAAAAAAGAAAAATCCGATTTAGATATTTCTTTAGAAGAAGGAATCGGTGATAAAGAATATCTTGAGCTTTTGGAAAAATCCTTACGTAAAATTGAATCTGATTTTAAACCGGATTTGATTTTTTATATCGCGGGAGCCGATCCGTTTGAAGGAGATTCTCTTGGTGATTTGAAACTTACGTTTCAGGGTTTGAGAAAAAGGGATCAGATCGTAAGAGACTTTGCGTATTCGTTGAACGACACTCGGGTTGTTATTCTTCCTGCTGGAGGATATGCAAAAGATTTTTACGATACGGTAACGATCCATTATAATACGATTAAAATATTTGCGGCCGACTGAGTATGGGTATCTTTTCCGACTCTGATAAGAAAAAAGGAAACCCAGGTTTTTGGGATGGCCAAGAATTGGGAATGATTGACATTTCCAGAGAGTTTCATACTTCTCTCGGAATCGAAAATAGGCTTTTTAATCGTTTTTCCCAAGAAGAAGTACAAGAGATGATTGAAAGCGCCGGTATTTTTCGGATTTTAAAAGTGAGGGGTTATCAGGATTACGAAATTTCTTTGGATGGAATTTCTGATATGGATAATCGAATTTATATCAAGGATCTGTCTGGTGGAATTTTGGTTCATATGCGTTTAAAATTTTCTGACTTTCAGTTTAAAAAGCTGGATCATTCTTATAAGCTCGTTTATATTGACTGGCTCCTGACTCAGAATTTAAAAATGAAGAACATGAAGGCCAAAAAAAAACTCTATCAGGGACAAGAGTATCCCGGACTTTCTCTGATGAATGAAATCACTTCATTTATTAAAATTCTCGCGGCCAAATTAGGAGCATACGGAGCCTTTAATATTCCGGAATACTTTCATGATGCGGTTTTATTTCATAAGTCTTTTCAATTTGTGGACCCAGAAAAAGAGGGAAGATTTAGAGCGATTCTACAATCTTTTAATAGGACTAATTTGAGAGAACTGAGCGATCAGATTCACAAAGAAAAAATTTATGAGGTTTCCACGGGAAATATTTACATTTGGAAATATGGAGAAATGGTTTCCTGTATCAATTCTTATCTGGACGCAACTCTTTTTGACGAAGAATATGATAAAAAAGTGAAAAAGATCGTTTCCGAAACAAGGTATATCAGGAAAATATAATATGACGGAATTTTCCCTAAAACCAGAGATCATCATTTTGGACGACGATAGAGACGTCGGTGAAACTTTAGAACTCATTCTAAGTAAGTTAGGGTATCAAAGCGTTTTTTTCGATTCCGTAGAACAAGGAAAACAATACTTCGAAAAAGAATTGAACCCGATTGTTTTTCTAGATATTCACATGCCTGGTACGAGTGGTCTTGAAATTCTTCCCTATTTTAAAAATTTGGAATCTAAAACCCAAGTGATCATGATGACCGGTGAAAGGGACATTAATAACGTAGTCACTTCTCTTACCCACAAAGCGAGCGATTTTTTACTGAAACCTTTTTCGATTCAGACGGTTCAAATCGCAATTCAAAAAGCATACGATTATTATGTTATTCTAAAGGAAAAAGATATACGAGAAGAAGTGATCATGAGGGATCTTCGTCTCGCTTCCAGGGTTCAAGGAAAAATTTTTTCTATCCCGGATTTAAGCCCGTATAAAGTAGAAGCGGATATTACTCCGGTTTCCTTTGTGAGCGGAGACTTTAATGTGATCCTAAAAAAGGAAAAATCGGTACTCGTACTTTTAGGAGACGTGGAAGATCACGGAGTTACTTCTGGACTCATTGCTCTTTTGATGACTACGATTGCTAGAGAAGAATTTAAAAATTCCAATAATCCGAGTGATATTCTACACAGAATGAATCAAGAACTTTGTCTGAATATCGGAACTCATAGTATGACAGCTGCTTGTGTGATTCTTTTTCCGAACGATAAGAAGTTGGTGTATACGAGAGGAGGACATCCGTTTCCTGTACATTTTCATAAAGATGGATTTTCTTTTTTAAAAGAAAAATCGGGCCAGTTGTTGGGAATTTTAGAGGACTTAGATTTTCCGAGTCATGAAGTTCTTTTAGAAGATAAGGACGTTATCTTTCTTTTTTCGGACGGGATTATAAACAATCTCAATCATCCTTTGATTTCAGAGTTAGATCGTATCCATAAGTCAGAAGAGAATCCTATCAAACCCATGAAAAAGGCTTTGGATGATTTTGTTCGCACTTCAATTCCTTCTAAAGAATATAGAGATGATTCTTCTTATATTCTTTTAGAGATTCATTAAAAAAAATCAATAATCGATTGTTTTTGAACATTTTAGATTGGATCGTTCTTGTGCCAATAGATTCTGCCAATTTTAAATTGAACATAAAAGAAATATAATAAATAAGTTCATGATTATTTGGTAGATGTTTGAAAGTGCCAAATGTCTGGTTTGATTTTTACCTCGCTTAAAAAGTAACTTACGGAGGCTGATGAATGAAAACTTTTAAAGACGAAATTCTTTTTGAATTAGAACGTTTAGAAGGAAAAACAGGTGAAGATTTGTTGGCTATACTCAAAAAAATAAAAGCCTATGATTACGATGGTTCATTATATCAGAGTGTAATCAGTAAAAAATACGATCCGAATTGGGATGATTATAAATCTTTTATCAATGCTCTATATGATAAATATTTAAATAAAACTTTCGAAATTTTAGAAAAAGAAAATGATTCGTTTCTAAGGGAAGAAATTAGGAAGTTTGCTCTCGGATTTACCATCATAAAAGATAATTTATATATTATCCTCGCAAGATTAGCCGATGATGAGTCTTTTTTGATACTTTGGGAAGAGTCCAAGAAAGTTTTAGAAACTGAAACCGATTATCCAGTCATTGCGACTCCTATATTCTGTTTTTTGAAATTATATGCGATTGAAAAATATAGAGAACGGATTCGAGATTTTTTATTAAACTCGTTCGAATACTCACGAAAATATGCCTTAAAAAATAGAAAATACGATTACCTTGGAGATAACCTTAATAGTGATATTTACTTGGTGATTTCCCAGGGAATTCTTTCCCTAAATCAGGAAGATCGGGAAGAATTTTGCGATTTAGTGTTGAGTGCATACAGATTTGCGACTGAAAGGAAAAGAAAATATAGTATGTATCAAGTTTCTGGTTATCTTGCGATTTACCTGACTGCATTTTCAAGAAAAATCGAAAGTAAAATTTTCGACAAATCTATCGCAACGATCGGTAAAAACTATCTGGAAAATAAATTCGTTTTTCAGACTAGATATGCAAAGTGGTATTTGGAAAGAAATGGTTCTGAGGCTCTTGAATTTCTAAGAAATTGTGAATGTTATGATCAGTTAGGATACATTGCCGCACTTTTGGCTGATCTTGACTATAAAAATGCAAAGCACATATTGCAGGAAAAGAAAGAGAAAGTTCAAGATATGATTGTTATAGAGATTTTTTTAGAAGCAATCGCAAGACTTGAATCTCAAACAAGTATGCCCGAGTCGCAAAATAGAATGATCTGGATGTTTGAAAGCGTTTCGGCTACTCAGAGAACACTAGGTGCAGGTTCTGACAATGTGTTTTTGAAAAGAGCTCAAGAGAAGACAAACGTTGAAGACTGGTTGCAGGAGGCGGATCAAGAGTGATTATAATCGGTATTTTAAACAAGGATAAAGTCTTCTGTCTTTAATCCTCGTCTTGAAACTGAAAAAGTTCTTCGGGGATCTCTTTTATGGAAACGGAAGGAAATGTTCCTTTTCGAATATTAAAAAAAACTAATTCTGGAAGACTAAAGAATAAGGATTGAAATCCTTTTTGAAGTTTTTCTCCTTGGTCGAAAGGTAGTGTGAAAATCCCTATCAAACTCGTGCCAAACCCAGCCGCTAAATTTACGGTTCCGTACAAAGGCCTGCCCCAAAAAACGTCGTCTGTAAAAAGTGGAAAAAAATGATCTTCTTTATTCGGTTTGTAGATGGAAGAAGAAAACGTAAACGATTCTAAAATACGAGTTTTTAAATTCGGATTTTGTTTGAGTAGTTCTACCAATTTTTTTCTTCGATAAGAGAGTAAGATTTTTTCTCCCTCATTATTCCAGTTGTTGGAAACGGAATAAGAGGCGTAAAAAGGAATAAAGGAGAGCGAAAAATTAAGTTCTATCTTTTTTCCGGGGAAATTGATTTCTTTTTGGTCAAAAGAATTTTGAGCGTTTTTTAAAATTTCAGTCGTACAGTTTTCGAAGAGTATTCGAAAAGGATAAAGTTTCTTTAGACGTGTATGATATTCTTTTTCTCTTTGTCTGGCAAATATTAGGTATTCTTTAAGTATTGAGCTTTCTGGTAAATACATAGGAATCAGAAATTTGTTTTCTCTTTGAGGAAGTAATTTTTCAGATGTCACTCTTATTGGAATCGAAGTTTGAATCCCTTCTTGAAATTCAAAGGCTCGGTTGGATGCATCTTCCCAGATTTGATATTCTTTTTCGGTAAGTTCGTTTAAGGTGGATATTTTTTTTCGAGCAAGTGAAACTATGGCCCAGGTTTCTTCGGAAAAATGTTGAAGTGTTTGCGCGTCTTGTGAATCTTCTTTGTAAACGATGGGAGAATTGTCAGGAAAGCTGGATAAAAAAACTGGAGATCCTGTTTGGATACTTTCTTCGATTGTGTGTAATCTAGCTAAGATTACAAGTGCGCTATAAGCCCAACCTGGATCTTTATCGGATAAGGTTTGTATTAGTCCTTTTATTTGTTGTTCTCTGAAGTTTTCTAAAAGTTCTTTTTCCTTGGTACTTAAGGATTCTTGTATATTTAATATTTTTAATTCTTGATTTAATCCCCATTCTTCTCTTAGAATTTGACAAAATAAAATACCTTCTAGGATGTCTCGGATTTTTAAATAAGATCCTGGTTTAAAAAAAGGAAAAATTTCTCTGTGCATTTTTTCGGGAAGAGGAGAAAATTCCATTTTTACGAGTAGGTTGTTAGGCGAGAGCATTTTGTCCTTCAGGTTTTGTTCTAGGTCTTTTAGAAAATTTTCACCTAACGAGATTGTAAGTTGTGATTTTAAATCTTTAGAGAGAACTGATTTATCTTTGGAAGTAAAGTAGGCGGTGGCTCTCAGTCCTATTTTT
Source organism: Leptospira interrogans (assembly GCF_900156205.1). GTDB lineage: Bacteria > Spirochaetota > Leptospiria > Leptospirales > Leptospiraceae > Leptospira > Leptospira interrogans. Next base: position 96,323 of record NZ_FTNA01000008.1, on the reverse strand, counting down.
TTCTCAGGAGAATTTAATTCTTCTAAGAATTTGGTTTCCTTTTTTAACATCTCCAGATTTTGCAAATGTCTAAATTGAACTATATAAAGACGATTGAGTCCGGATTCTAATGTGGAAACTTCTTTTGGGTTTAGTTTGAGTCTAGTAAGAATGCTAGTTCTGTTTGATATGATATTGTAATCGAAAGCGAAATCGTCATAGGATTCTCGAACTAGATGAAAAATGTCGTCTGGAAAAAATTGATAGTGATATACTTTATTCCCTACTCTAATTCCGGTATGTCCTCCGCTGGATTGTCCAATGTTCGAATCTACATAAATGAAATCAACGGTTGTAGGAGTGGAATATAGCCCTGTGGAAAATAACAGGGCTATCCAGAAAGGAATGAAAAAAAATCTCAGAATTGATGAAATCCTTTACGGATGGATTCTACAATTTCTGGATTGGAAGTTCCAATTTCGGAGAGAAAGGTTTGAAATTTATCTTCGTTTACTCCCGCTTTTTTAAGTCCGCTTCCAATTCCTACATACGTTACGCGTAACGACTTCCAGTTTGTGAGTCCGTTGTGAAGTGCCAGAGTTGTAAGATCATTTTTAAATTCGATTTCTTGAAATCCGTTTTCTACGTGCATAGCAGTCAGATCTCTAACGTCTTTGAGATACGCCTTTTCTTTTTTTTCATCGTCATCTGAAGAAGAAGAAAAAATAGAACTCACCGAAGTAGAAAGAGATTTGATCGATTTGGAAAGACTTTCCAAAGAATCCGAAGATTTACTGAGAGAATCAACCGCCTTAGAGACGGAATCAGAAATGAAGCAATCATTGAGAGATAGGATCGTCAGCCCTAGGGTTAAAGCGATCAGTAGTTTTTGAATACGTTTCATCAAACGGGTCTCCTTATTTTTCGGTTGGAATCCTATTTTATAGCTCGGTTCAGTCAAACAACTTTTGCGGTTTGTAATACCACGGAACCGAATGCAGGAAGTTTTAGTTTTAGGATTCCTGTTTTTACAGAGTATTCTAGAGATTCCGGAACTTGTCCGGTCCAGTAATCTGTAAATTGTTTGAGTTTGGAAACGAAAGTAGTTTTGATTTCGATTGTACTTTCTACTTCGCTTGGGTTCCAGATTCCTAAAAAACCGGCGGGGTTGTAAAGTGCTGGTGGAAAAAGTCCGGAAGAAATTCCTACTGGAATTGGAGTTTTGTTTTTACATTTGGCTCCTAGTTCTAAAATTCTTTTTAAAAAGGTAAGCCTTTCTTCTCCGATCAAAGAAAGGTCGTCACTGATAAAAAGCATTCCTCCGCTTATTGCCATGATACTTGCCATCAATTGAGTTTGTGCGGTGGTCATTTTATTTTTACTTTCCCGAACTAAAAGACAATCCGGATCGTTAATCCATAAATTTCTATGCATCGAAGAACGATTGATGTCATTGATCAAAGCCCTTTCCGTACAAAGAGCGTGTTTGTCTTTGGATAAAATCCTAACTTTTTCCCTTCCCCAAAAAGGAGCCACGTCGCAACTAATCCGCATCGCGTCAAAAAGTCCGATCGAAGGATAGATAGGAGCCCCACATCCTAGTAAAAATACTTCTTTTCCTACTATTTTACGGATAAATTTAATTACATCCGTATAACGTTTGTGAGGTGAAACTCCTCGGTCGTAAGTCCAGCCCGAAAGTAAGGCTGCATATAGAAAGTCCAGCTTGAGATAGGAATAACCAAATTCTTTTACGATTGTTTTAAAAATATTCTCTAAAAAATCTCTAGAAGTAGGGTGAGTGACGTCTATACAATACGTGTGGTCCATTCCCCAAAGAGGATTCCAAAGCGCAGGGGTAGGTTTTCCGTCCCTATCTTTTAAAACCGCTTCTGGGTATTTTTGGAAAAATTCGGATTTTTTTCGAACTAAAAAAGGAGCGAGCCAAATTCCAGGAGTTAGTTTTTCTCTTCGGATTTCTTCGGCTAATAGTCTCATTCCACCTGGAAATTTATCATTTGTAGTGAGCCAGTCTCCAATTTCTTTTTGATAACCGTCGTCTATCTGAAAGAATTGGATCGGAAGTTTTTTCTCCTTTATAAGAGAAAGATTTTTCAGAATAATCTTTTCGGATATTTTAGTATAGTATTGATACCAGGAACACCACCCCGTGGGAACTGGAGTGGTAGAAAGTTTTACTTTATGAGCTTTTCCTAATTCACTAAAATACTTTTTTAAGTATGATTCTGGTTCGATCGTAAAACGGGAAATTCCTATTGGAGTCAGAGAGATTTTATTTCCTCTGAAATCTTCATAACGATAAAAATCATAGATTAAAGAAATTCCAGAGTTGGAAATCCAAGGTTTCTTTTTAGAATTTTCCAATTCCTCTTTTCTGGAAAGAGAAATGACTCTAAATTTTACTCCTTGTTCACCTGGACCGATTGCGCCTGCAAAGTAATTTGGTTCTTTTGAAGAAGAAATCAGAAGGACCATTCCTTCGCTGTGCCAGTCCCCATTTATACCGGCGTGATTGGTGTAAAAATTCTCCTGACAATATCTTAGAAAATCTAGCTTTGGAGATTCGTCTATTTCTGAAAGTGGATAAACTCCGGAAAGACTCCAGGATTGATAACCGTGTTGAAATATTTTAGGTTCGTTCAGTTGGTGTGGAGGAAGTTCGATTTCCAAGGTAAGTAATTCTGTTCCAGCCTTGGGTCTTTGTTCTCCGATCCATTCTAGATGAGGTTTAAACGTTTCATTCTTTCCTGTTTTTTTATGCCCAAGAGAAAGTGAAAAATTGCGACAATCGCTGTAGGTTTTGGTTTCTTTACCAGATATTTCAAACGTGGATGTAAAGGAATTCTCATAGACTTTGTAGTTTAGAATGGCTCTCATAAATCTCTATTGCTCATTTTTTCTTTTTTTCGAATGGAAACTTTTCTATAATAAGAGAATTTCCACTTTGTATTTTTGATTCCCGAAAACCGTGTGGCACGAATTATTATGAAATTATGCCTCTAAAACCTTCAACTATAAAACCAGAGCTTTTTCCTGGAGATCTTTCAGAGCAAAGATTTGAAGAATATAAATTGGACGATCGTTTAGCGGTCGATTGCGAAATGATGGGACTCAATCCTAGAAGAGACAGACTTTGTGTAGTGCAAATTTGCGATTCTTCGAATAACGTAAGTTTGGTTCAGATTCTTCCAGATCAAAAAGAAGCTCCGTTACTTAAGTCTTTATTTGAGAATCCTGAGATCGTAAAAATTTTTCATTTTGCGAGAATGGATTCTCTTTTTCTACGTTATCGATTGGGAATCAATTTGCAGAATGTATTTTGTACAAAGATTGCTAGTAAACTTGCTCGTACTTATACGGATAAACACGGTCTTAAGGACCTCATCAAAGAATTTTATGACGAGGTGATTGATAAAAAGAATCAGTCTTCGGATTGGGGAAAAAAGATACTTACAAAAGATCAAATAGAGTATGCGAGCGGAGATGTAAAGTATCTGATTTCTCTCGAACAAAAACTTACTGAAATTTTAGTAAGAGAAGGTAGAGATTCCTTGGCAAGGGAAGCTTTTCGTTGTCTTCCTGTTTTTAATCAGATTGATTGGCTTGAAATGCCTACTCTTTTTGAACATTGAAAAAGAAACTCAGTCGAACTTTTATCTGTCAGTCCTGCGGTCAGGATTATACCCGCTGGGCTGGTAAATGTGAATCCTGTGGGAGTTGGAATTCGATTGTAGAAGAGATTGGTGGTGAACGTTTCTCTTCTTCTAACGGAAGCTCTCAAAAAAACAAATCGTATAAGGAACCGATTCCTTTAGACAGAGTAGAAGAAGAATCTCTGAAAAGGATGGGAACTGGTCTGAAAGAATTGGATCTCGTTTTGGGAGGGGGACTTGTTCCCGGTTCTCTGACTTTGATCGGTGGAGAACCAGGTGTAGGTAAGTCCACTTTGATTTTAGAAGTTTCACGTTATCTGACACAGGCGAATAAAAATGTTCTCTATATTTCTGGAGAAGAATCACCTTCTCAGATTCGAATGCGTGCTGAAAGGATGGGGCTTCGTGCTTCTAATCTTTTTGTTACATCGGAAACGATTGCTGAAAATATTTCTTCGATGATTGAAGGAGAAAAACCCGCCGTCGTTTTTGTAGATTCGATTCAGACGATTGCAAGAGAAGCACTTCCTAATCAAGCGGGGACTGTTACACAACTGAGAGAATGTACTCAAGTTTTATTGGAAACTGCAAAACGATCTGGAATTCCGATTTTAATGACCGGACATATTACCAAAGAAGGAACGATCGCTGGACCCAAAGTTCTAGAACATCTCGTGGATACGGTTCTTTATTTCGAAGGAGATAGACTCAATTATTATCGTTTGCTTAGAGCAGTGAAAAATCGTTTTGGTGCAGTTGGTGATCTTGCAATTTTTGAAATGTTTTCTGGTGGTTTAAGAGAAGTAGGGGATCGAAATCGTGTTTTTGTAAGTGCGGGAGCGGAAGAAAGAAGCGGTTCTGTGATCAGCGCGGTGTTGGAAGGTAGCAGGGCACTTACTGTGGAAGTGCAGGCTTTGGTTAGTAAAACCGGTTTTGCCCAAGCGAGGAGAATGGCGGAAGGTCCGGACACTCGTCGTGTGATCTTACTGGCCGCTGTAATCGAAAAGTATATTAAAATCAAATTAGGAGAATGTGATCTATTTAGTAATCTCGCTGGAGGTTTGAGTGCGGATGAACCTGCTTTGGATCTTGCGATTTGTGCTTCGATTATATCCAGTTATCTGGATCAACCTCTTCCAAAAGGAACTTGTGTTTTAGGTGAGGTTGGACTTTCGGGAGAAGTACGTAGTATTGGTCAGGCTAATCTTAGGGTTAAGGAGTTGGCTGGGGTTGGTATGAAGAAGGTAATTTTGCCTGAGGGAAATTTAAGTGAATTGGATCAAAACTTAGATATACAAGTTAAAGGAATTCGTTCATTGAATGACCTTCGTTCTCTTTTTCCGGGTGCCAGTTAAATTATATTTTTTGAATATTATTTTTTATATAATATAAATGTTGAAAAATTAATTCTCTATCTGTTTCTATTTTATGGAAATGGTCGATGGAAACAATTTTGTTAATTGAATTATAGAATTTTTAAATAACTCTAGTTTACTAATATGGTGTTTGTATTATTGTACAGTAGTTTTGATTTTATGAAAATTGACCTTGGGATATAAAACTGGGACCCATAAATTTTTATCGCAAATGTTTATTTGAGAGTAAAGTATAGATTTATATTTCTGAAGTAGTTTTTACAAATTACGTTACTATTGTTTTTATACACTGTAAGTCTCTGGACATTTTAAAACGATTTCAAAAGTTATAATTCAATCAGATCAAATTTAATGACTTTGCAAGAAATAGAAATTCAAATTCAGAAATTTAAAAAGATCGTTCCTACTGAGATTACAAAAACTCGTTGGGAACATTCGATACGAGTCGCAGAAATTGCAAAAGAACTTGCAATCATTCATTGTAAAGAAGAAGCGGAATTTGCTTATCTTGCCGGGATTGTACACGATATAACAAAACAAAAAACTTCAGAATTTCATAAAACTTTGTTCTTAGAATCAGGGCAGGATGAATTAGAACAACTTCCTTCTGCTGCATGGCACGCATACTCTGCGGCGATTTATCTCAAATCGCAATATAATTTACAAAACGAAAAAGTATTATCCGCAGTAAGAAATCATACCTTAGGATCGGAAACCCCTGGGTCTTTAGATTTAATCCTATATGCAGCTGATTTTTTAGGATCGGAATACGCAGAAAAAAATCCGCATTACCAAGATTGGAGAGAACAGGCCAAAAAGAATTTATATCAAGGTGTTTTGTGTAAGGCCAAAAATACAATAGAAGATTTAATATCTTCCGGAAAATCAATTCATCCTCGAACTATTTTTACATATAATCTTGCTGTCTCAAAATGTTTTTGATATAAAAAATCAAAATAGAGTTGTTGAAAAATTAATTCTCCATCTGTTTCTATTTTATGGAAACGGGCAATTAAAGCAGTTTTGTTAAACTCCACTATAGAATTTTTCAACAACTCTATTCTTTATCTTGTTTCTGTTTTATGAAATGGTTGATTGAAGCGGTTTTATTAATTGCCATTACGAATTTTCAATAACTCTAATATTTAAATTTTATAAAATTCTAAATAATTAGTCTGCTCTATAGTTTAATTTTATGTGCGGATCGTTTAGGGTTCTGGTATACCGAAAACTTCTAACTCAAAAGATTAAAAGGAATAGTTGCATTTCTACTTTGTAACATTATCCTAAATTATATTTCTTTGAACAAGTTCATTATTGAACTTTAAATTATTATATTGGGTATTTTATAGTTATGAGTAACAGAATAAAATTTTCCATTAAAATCAGAGCTTGTCCTAAAACTTCAAAGAATTTTACGCAATCATTTTTTAGAAATTTTTAATATTATGCAGCAGTTCCTACAAATTAGGTCGCATTTTGTAATTTGCAAACTTTCAAACAATTCTAATCTTGTTCAATTTTGTAAGAGTTCCCACATTTCAAAATCGTAAAATCAAATTGGTTATACTTATTTAATTAAAAAAAACAGAAGAAAATTAATTTTTCAGCAATTCTAATGTCTAAAATTCAAAGTAATACAATTCAATTGTGTAGGATCTTTTTTAAAATTTTATAGAAGTTCTCAAAAAATAAATAAAACTTTCGAAGAAACTCAGGCCCTCTATTTTTAATAAGAACCTGTTTCAAAAAATAATTTTACGGAGTTTCTAGGAAACTCAAGCGCCGTTTTGCAGGACAGATTTTTGTAATTTGATCTTTCTAAAAAATACAATTCGATTTTGGGACGCTTGTAATAGAACTTGAAAATGAGGTTCCGGTTTTAGAAAGATCGTCTTTTAATTGTTAGTTGAGCGATCCATGACCCAACCCACCGTAAAAGAAATAAAAATCATAGTGAGGTAACGAAGTCCTATTTGAATAAAATAATCCTCCACGTTCATTTTAGACATAGGAAGTAAAATCAGAAAATCTAAACCCCAGTTGATTGTAAGCCAGATGAATCCTGTAGCGAAGAGAATCCTAAATTTTTTCCCTGGAATTTTCAAAACAAGAGAGGCTAACAAAACACAACCTGTGAAATTTCCGACAAGAATCATTACCGTTTTGAATAAAAATAAATCGGTTAGTAATTTTCCGTCTCTGGAATGAAATGGAATTGCGACGACAAAAGGAATCAACCAGACTAAAAAACCGTAACTAAAGATACGAACTAAATGTTTTTTCATAATATCCCTAAATGATGTGTAAAATTTTAATTTCGTCTATTTAAGAAAAGCCCTAGATAAATCAATTTGAAAAAAATCAACAGACCTAGATTTTTACTCAAAACCATATATCAGGCAGGATACCCGAGTATTTTGCAATAAAAGTTCACGATACTCAATTTTATAAGGTTTGGCCTGTAATCACATAATAAAATTTTAAAGCAGCTTACGAGCCGACATGTAAGAATGCAACCTATATTATATATTTTTGTTTCAGTCATGATTAGGTTGAAATTTCTTTCGAATAAAAAAATCTTGAAAAGATCAAAAACAAAACTTCCCAAATCGTATTTAGAATTTTCATTAAATTTCTAACTTGTTAGATTGAAAGAATTGTTTCATGTCTTTATAAATCTTCTCCAAATTTTTCTCGGAAGTATTGTCTCCAATGTGGTTTACTCCGTCTAAATCCGTAAAATTATATTCTTCAGAAAGTCTCCAAGTACTTGTAGCACTTCCGGTTTTTAGGAAAACATTTGGATCTTCCGCTAAAGATATGACTGCACGACCTATATAGGCAGTGGTTTCCGAGGCGATAAAATGAGGATCTTTTAAAATTGCGTCTTTCCAATTTTCTTCCAAAACTCCGAAATAATCTAACATTGCTTCGGATCTTAAAAATCCTGGAGTTAATGAAATTACAGTAACACCGTAAGGTTTTAATTCTTCTGATAAAGAACTTGCAAGATTAATAATGGAACATTTAACTAAAGTATAATATACGCTTCCTCTGTAACGATAATCCGTTCCGTCGGTGATTTCCAAAATTAGACCGGAGTGGTTGCGAATCATCAATGGAGTTGCAAAATAATTTGTAATCAAATGAGAATTTAAACAATTCTTTTGAACTTTAAGACCGTTTTCCAAAGAATGTTCCCAAAATTTACAAGACCATTCGATAAAGGGATCACCTCCCCATATATCGTTGACTAAAATATTCAGTTTTCCTTGTTCTTGATCTATCCTTTCAAACAGAGATTTAACTTCTTTCGGATTTGTATGGTCTACTTGCGCCCAGATTGCCTTACCTCCTAATTTGTTAATCCGTTCTGCAGTTTCTTCTATGGTTTCTTTACGATTTATTTTAGGATGTTTATCTTTGATACTTCTACCGGTAACATAAACGGTGACTCCCGCTTCTCCTAGGGCCAAAGCAATTCCTCGTCCGGCTCCTCTCGTAGCACCTGTAACTAATGCTACTTTACCTTCTAAGTTTTTTTGATTCATAATAAAATTTTAATCCAAAAAATTTGACAAAAGATGTCATATATTTTCGAAATTCTCTCTAAACTTAAATAACGTGAGTTCTACATAAAGAATCCATAGTTCATTTTTCTAAAAAAGTTGTGATCTCGATTTCTAAAATGTAGGAACTACTGCAAATCACGATTTTATGAACTAATTTTAAAATTGTAGAAACTTATACTTTTAGAAAATTCTTTCACGTTTTCTTACGCGAACTCACGTTACATAAAATAAAAATCAGTCTTATCATAATCAAAAAGATTTGTATTGAAATTAAAAATTATATATGACATATTTTGTCTTATATTGAATGATAAGCTTGAAACATGCGCGCAGATAGGCTTCTTTCCATACTTTTACAACTACAAGCAAAAGGTAGGATTTCATCCAGAGACCTGGCAAAAAAATTAGAAGTCTCTGAAAGAACAATTCACAGAGACATGGAAGCCTTGAGCGCTTCTGGAATACCTGTGTATGCGGAGCGAGGATCTAAAGGAGGTTGGGAATTATCGGAAGGTTATAGAACCAATCTTACCGGAATGAAGAAGGAAGAGATTTTTTCAATGATTCTCACAAGTTCTACTCGAATTGCATCCGATCTCGGAAGAAAAAAAGATTTAGATTCGGCCCTTATGAAATTTATGGCTTCACTTCCTCCCGCTTATCAGAAGGAAGCAGAGATGGTTCGACAAAGAATATATGTAGATGGTGCCGGTTGGAGTTGCTCAGAAGAGGAGCTTCCTTTTTTATCTCTTATACAAGAAGCGGTCTGGCAAGGAAAGAAAATTGTTTTGAGATACAAAACGGATGAAGAATCTAAAAAAAGAAACGTTTCCCCTTTGGGACTTGTAGCAAAAGGAAAAATTTGGTATTTGGTAGCAAAATATGAAAAAGAGTTTAGGACTTTTCGAGTTTCAAGAATTGTAGAGGCCAAGTTAGGAGATTCTTTTGAAAGACCAAAGAGATTCGATTTAGAAAAATATTGGAAAGATAGCACACAAAATTTTTTATCTAAAATACCGTCTTATCCGGTACGTTTTAAGATTCATGTTTCAAAAATTGATTTTTTAAAAAATATATTGTACATAAGAATATTAAAATATTCAAAAATAAATAAGGATTGGATAGAAGTAATAGCGGATCTTGAAACTAGAGAATGGGCGTTACATCATATTTTAGGTTTAGGAGATTCTGTGGTTTTATGGGAGCCGGAGGAATTGCGAGAGTCTATCTTGATTTCTGTAAGAAAAATTTTAGATTCTTATTCTAAAAACTTGTAATAGAGTTGTTAAAAATTTATTTTTCTTTCGTTTCTTTTGTTTTACACATGCTTATAAAAATAAAAACTATATGTCGATTTGTCCCCAATAATTTTTTAAAATTGCTCATATTTGATTTCAATTTTCTTAAAGTAAATTTTGTTTTTTGGATCAATGAATTTAGATTCTCTGGACAAAAATTAGAAATTTTCTGGTCATAAATTATACGTTTCTTTGTATCTTTTTAAGATTTCGATCGATTGACAGATCGTCTTTCCATTTTAAGATAGACCTCATGAAAATTACCGACGAAGTTTTTAAAAATGCACTTTCTCATTTCCCATCAGGTGTCACAGTTATTACTTATTCTCATCTTGGAAAACACAGCGGTCTTACCGTTAGTAGTTTTAGTTCTCTTTCTTTAGATCCTCCTTTGATTCTATTTTGTCTTCAAAAGAATATAACGAGTCATGATCCTATTTATGACTCAGGTAAATTTGTAGTGAACATTTTAGCCCAGGGGCAGGATTCTATTTCCAATCAATTTGCATCAGGTAAAACGGATAAACATTCTCTCATGGAGGAGCTTGGTTGTAAAACCGGCGATTTAAACGTTCCTATTTTACCTGGAATTCTTTCTTACATTGAATGTGAAGTGGATCGATTTGTAGACGGTGGGGATCATTCTATTGTGATTGGAAAAGTGATTTCTGCAGGATCGGATGACGGACTCCGACCCTTATTGTATTACAGACGTAATTATTATTCAATTTAGAATTTTTGAATATACTTTTATTTTAAAATTATATTTTTAGTTGGCTGGTTTTTGCTACGTATTTCTTTTTTGTGTTTAGAATTTATATATTACCGATTCCTGTAAAGTTGAATACTCATAGATGTTTTGATAAAGTATCGATTAACGTGAGTTCGGTAGAATCCAATGCGAAAGCGATTGAAGCGTAGAGCGTTTAGTAGAATGCTCTCTAAACTCAGCGTGTCGCTTCTGTTGGCGCTCGAAGTCAATCAACATCTCACTCTCCATGAGTTGTTCTACGGATCGCGTTCTATATTGCAACTTAGGGTTAAATATTATATTCAGTTTCTTTCATATACTTTATTGACTGGAGCTGAAAGTGCGGTCCGGCGACGCCGGATTCGCCACTATTTTTTTTATTCTGAATTCACAGGATTGAAGTATAAACGATTGATTGAATACTTTGTTATATAGCTCTGAGTGGTGTTTTCAAAATTCTGTTTTTAAAACGGTTATTCGTTTCGATTTTACGATATTTTATAGAACAGTAAAATATATGTAGATCGCCATTTTATCTTGCCGTTAAGAGATTTGTTTTATTTGAACTTATTCGATACAATCGAATGTTCGTAGATTAAAAATTTATCTTTACTCTATTGATATGGAGCGCTAAGTGGATTTATGATCTCAGGTTTAAAAGGAATTCTCAGAAAATTAGAAGTAGGATTTGTACATATAGAAACCGGTGGAATCACTTATGAAGTGACGATTTCTTTTAAAACCTATTTAGAATTAAAAAATCTTCCTTTATTGAAGGAAGTTCAATTACAAATTTTTCACTCTATAAATGAAAGAGGACAAAAATTATTTGGTTTTTTGACAGAACAAGACAAAGAGTTTTTCAAAGTTATGAAAGGTCTTCAAGGAATAGGAGAATTGACCGCACTCAAAATTTTATCCTTTTTTTCGGCGGAAGATTTGTATCGGATCGTTCAATCTGGAGAAGTCAAAGAACTGGAAAAAATTCCAAAGGTTAAAGGTAAAACTTCGGAAAAAATTTTTTTTGAGGTAAAACAAAATCTTAAAAAACTGGAATTATTCTTGTCCGGCTCTTCGAAAGAGTCTTCGGTAATTTTAACTTCTTTGCTTCAGTCCCCAGAAGAAATGGCATTTTCCAAGAAGAGAGAAACAGTGATCCTTGGTTTAGTTCAATTAGGATTTGAAGAAAAAACAGCCTCTAAAGAGGTGGATAAGGTTTTAAAAATTTTTTCGTCAAATGACCCTGGAGAAATCATCCGTGAAATTTTAAAAAGTCTTTGAGAGTTTTAGTTTTTATTTGATTAGAAAAAAAGTATATATTAAAGTATTAATTTAATCAAAATTTCTTTTTTGTATCGAATGGAAATCTTTTAAAAAAGGTATATAGGAATTTATCGAGTGTTGTTCGCTACAATCGTGTAAAAAATACTGTTAATTTTTATTGGAAAAAGTCCTTTTGAACACAATATATTCAGTATTCATTTTCTATAGTTGTTAAAAGCCATTTCAAAAATATATTATAATAATCTTAACTTTAAGCAAAGATTAAATATTGTTAAGATAAATTTAGTAGTAAATAAAAAACGATACGTTGAGTTATACAGTTTGATCTTTTTGATAAAATATAGTTAAATTTTGGGGCATGCTGTAGTTTATTTTTCTTTTAAAATTCGGTTATTGTGAATATTTCTTCGTTATTTTTATAAAGATAAATCGTTTGCTTTTCTATCAAAAAATTGCATATTCCTTGAGAAAAGTGTTTTTCACAAGTTAAATTGGTAGGTTTATATTCCGTAATTTGATTTGTTTCCGATTATCAAATAAAGAAACTGTAGTAGTTTTTATATTTAGATAATAATACGAGGTAAAATTGATTTTGAAAAAATTTCTTTGGAACAACTCTTTGTTTGGAAAAAGTCTTGCCGTAGTGTTTATCTTTTATAGCTCTTATCGAACATTATTTTCTAAATTTGAAAGCACATTTTTGTGTTTGTAGTACTCAGACTTTTTGCCGTAGTTTGTCATTTTTTTTAAGATTCGTTTTTCTCGTGGATATTCGATTCAGATCTTTATAATAGAGTTGTTGAAAAATTTCATAGTGATGATTCTCAAAACTTCTTTAATCGACCATGTCATGAAACAGAAACAAGAGGGAAGATTCATTTTTCAATAATTCTAATGGTTAACGATTTAGGTTTTGGTTTTTTAAATGACTAGTTTATTTTAATTCTAAAATTGTGGGAACTCTTACAAGTTAAGACTTTTACAGATAAATTCTAAAATTGTGGGAACTCTTACAAGTTAAGACTTTTGCAGATAAATTTTTTCTTAACTGCGTTCACTTAAATATTTACAGCCACTCTTAAATGAGAGTTAATTCTCAATAATATAAAAAAGGTTAAAATTCTTTAAAAAAGAGTAATAAGGCATAATTTTAAATAAAAATAAAAGATTTATATCTTAAAATATTGAATATCTTTGATTTTTATATCAAAATTTGTCAGGAAAAATCCTTGAATGGAATTCTAAAATCAGAAGACTGACTTCAGAAGTTGTTTTCCGTTGCCGAAGTTCCATTTAGGTCTCGGGTTTCCTGAGGTTTTCTTTGGCGACATATTTTGGAAGAAACGAAATGAAAAGAAAAACCGGTTATATACTGGCGGGATTCCTTGTGATGGGGCTGTTCTTCAGCATTAGATCCTTTGCCAATACAAATCTCGAAGAAATTAAATTGGATAATCAATACCTTCAAACCTATAGAGGTCAAGAAGGGATTTGGATCGTTCCCAACCGAGTCAAAGAATCGATAGGGGATTTGATTCATAATTTCGGAACGACCGAACACGAAATCAAAAGGATCAATGGAATTCCGGACAACACAAGAATTCCGCTCACTGAGCCTGTATTTTTTCCTTATAATGAAAACTTTATTAGAAGTCTTTTACTGGAAGATAAAGGACGCGAAATATTTAGATCCGATCAGAGGGAATTTATTTGGCCGATCAGTTTTAAACATTCGTTTGTAACCTCTCGATTAGGAAGAAGATGGAACGCAATGCATTCCGGAGTAGATATAGCCTGTCCAACAGGGTCCATCGTTATTGCCGCTGCGGACGGAGTGGTTTTGGAATCTAAAAAAGACGGTGGTTATGGAAATAAGATTCTACTTTCTCATCCTGGAATCAACGGAATTAATACGCTCTACGCACATAATTCTGTTCTTTATGTAAAAGAAGGGGATAAAGTAAAAAAGGGGCAGATCATCGCACTTTCTGGAAATACGGGTCATACTACGGGACCTCACTTACATTTTGAAGTTCGTTATCAAAACGTAGTGTTAAATCCAGAACATTATCTTCCAGTCTTTCAATCTTCTTCCGAGGCTCGCGTGGCGATTGCCCGGGAGACGATTGAAGAATAAGTGACCCTCACGCGGGATTTTTGGAATCCTGAACTTTATGATATTCTAATGCAGTTGCGGCCAGGGACGGCCGCATTCGATTTTGATAATACTCTTATAAGAAACGATTTTGGAGAAGCGGTGATGGAGTCCTTTCTTTTAGAAGGAGTTCCAGCCTACAAAGGAGACATTTCTCTCCTTTTAGGAGAGAATGGTGATAAAGCGCTTTCCTCTAGATATCAAAACCCGGATTTATTTCGTTCTATTGTTCTTGCCCAATACGAAACCATTCAATCTAAATTTGGTCTGGAAGCGTCCTATCGATGGAGTTCTTGGATTTTTTCGGGACATTCTCCCAAAGTATTGAAAGAAATTTCTAAGAAGATCTGGAACCAACACGCTATCAATTCCAGTAGATATTCCGTCAAAATTTACCAACCGATGAAAGAACTCTTGGATCATCTAATTGAAAACGAATGGGAAATTTGGATTGTGACCGCTTCTCCTGAGGAAATTATACAATCCGTTTCTCATCTTTTCGGAATTCCGAGTGAAAGGGTTTTAGGAATGCAGTTGTCTATCAAAGAAGAAGTTCATTCTTCGGAAATTTTAGAACCTTTTACGTATGGAATTGGAAAAGTAAAAAGATTAAAAGTTGCAACGGGTGGTTACTCGGATCTTGCTTTTGGAGATTCTATCAATGATTTTGATTTACTGAGTTCTGCAACCAAGGTAGGAATTTTTTTAGATAGAGGAAAAAATGTAATACCTCCTTTGTCTGTAAAAATTCAACCAGTCAAAAATTGGAAAGTATTGGATCAAGTTTTTGTATGATCTCTTTTGATCTTGAGTTTATAAACTTAGATAGAACGTAAAAATTTTAGCTATAGAATTATTCTATCAAATCTAAAAATAAGGATCGTCCAATCAATTCTCCATAAAATCTTTGTTATGTGGTTATCATTAAATTAAACATTTATTTTATATAGATTACTGATATGTATTATAGTAGGTATGAAGTAGAAATTAAAAAAAATATTTCTGAGAAAAGTAGTATCAACTTTTAAGTGATTCAATATGATTTTGAAAGTAGTTTTTATGTTTTCGATAATCTCTTTTAGAATTGAATATAATGGAGTTATTGAAGAATTTTCTATCTATTATTAGAGTTTTTGAAAAATTCCATAGTTCAGATTATCAGAACTATTCCAATTAACCCGTTTTCATAAAAGAGAAAACCGATGGGAGAATTAATTTTTCAACAACTCTAATGAATAAAAACAATTTTAAAAATACTTTGTCTTATTCAAAATATAAAATAGAATATTACGAATTTTATGGTAAAAACTCGTTTGGATACAAGATATTCACTATTTTGTTATATAGTTAATCAATAAAATTGAATTAGTGTAAAATTCGAAATTTAAAAGAGTTTGTAAAGTATGAAAATCGAATTTCAAAAAACCCTCGTTTTAGTTTCTGTCTCTTTAGGAAATCCTGGTGATTTGACGGCAAGGGCTAGAGAATTATTAGAACATTCTGATATACTTATAGGGGAAGAATCTCAAATTACTTCCAAATTGCTTAAGTCGATTTTGGTCTCTAAACAATTTTTTCTTTGTAATGAACATACTACTCCCGAAGAAATTAGAAATCTTGGGGAAGTGGTGATCAATTCTGGTTTGACCGTTTTAGTTTCTGATGCAGGAACTCCCGGAATTGAAGATCCTGGAAGGGAACTTGTGCAAGAAGTTTTGAGAAGAGGTGGAAATGTACGTAGCGCCCCTGGCCCTATTGCGTTTGGAGCTGCTTTGAGTATCTCTGGTTTTAAAATTTCTCCGTTTACTTTTTGCGGTTTTTTTTCTAGAGATTCTGCCGAGCGGAAAAAAGAACTGATTTATTATCTAAAACCGGGACATACGATTGTTTTTTACGAGACTCCTTATCGATATAAATCGGTGCTTCGTGATTTAGATTGGGTTTTTAAAAAAACCAAGGATGATAGGGAAGTTTTTTTCTGTTTAGATTTAACTTTGGATTCCGAATTTCAGTTTCGTGGTAAACTGGCAAATCTTTTAAAAATTTTAGATACTCTTCCTAAAGGAAACCCTGTGATAGTTCTTTCTCAAAGAAAAGTGAGATCGATTTTTAAAAAGAAAAAAAATTAAAGCATATTTTACTACTCGGACGTATAAAAATGATACCAATGATAAGCAACCGAGTTTTCTAAAATAACACACTCTAATAAAATACTTTGAAACCTATATTTTACTACTTGGACGCATGAATAGAATACTTGTGTTAGATTGTTTTAAAAATTTGAATGTTTTGGTCTTGCTTTAAAATGCCGTAAATTCCGAATTTGCGTTATTTTTTTTAAATATCACTATTTTTTCGTAAATTAGGCCGTTAATAACTTGATACCATTTTCATGCGTTCGAGTAGTAATACATTTTATATATATATTAGAATATTTTAATCATTAAAACAATTGAATTAAAGTGTTCTATATTTGAATGTGAGTGGTAAATAATAACAATTTTTGTTTCTTCTTTTTAAAAATCCAGTTTGATATTTTATATTTAAAATAATTTTATAATATTTGAATGTATTCAAAAGTTCAGTGGGCTATCGAACGCTAAGGAATTATAATACGAACACAAATACAAGGATAGATATTGTAGCCCTTTATTAAAACACAGAAAATTAATGTATTTTATTTCTAAATCCATCATAGTAGAATGATTATTCTAAGTGTTGGTTATAGTCGCATAATCGTTTGTAGTTTTATTTTAGAGTTTGCCCCAAAACCTCAAAAAATTTTACACAATGGTTCTTTAGAAATTTTTAATAAAATGCAGTAGTTCCTACAAATTAAATCGCATTTGGTAATTTGTGAACTTTCGATTAGTTCTAATGTCGTTCAATTTTTGTAGTAGTTCCTACATTGGACGGTTTTGGGACAAACTCTTAATAGAATTTAGAAAAAATGGAAAAATCTAAAATGACACCATCCAAAAAATTTTGAAAGTCGGATGGGGGAGGACAAAAGATTTTTTCTTCTTTACCTTCCTCCATTTGAAATGCAAAACCCATTGCGTGTAATAGTGTACGTTTTGCTGGCAAACTTTGTTTTTTAATTTTTATACGAAATTTATTTGAGTTTTTTTCTAAAGAAATTTGTTTTTCTAAACTTTTATTTTTTGTTTGAATGGATGAAATGAATTCTGATCCTTTCACATTTTTTTTGTTAGGTGAATCTAAATTACTAGATAGGATTGTATTTTCCGTTTCGATCTCGGGTTGTAACAATAATTTCGATTCGTTGTTTTTTCCGTAAACACGATCTCCTAAAATCGGATACCCTTTTTCGCTTAAATGAAAACGAATTTGATGTCTTCTACCAGTATGAAGTTTGGCGAGTAAAACTGAGTAGTTTTCTTTAGAATTTTGTTTCAGAGTCAAAAATTCTGTGACTGCCTTATCTCCGCCCGAAAAAACTTTGTGAACTTTTTTATTTCCGTCTTTGATGTAACATGTTTCTGTAAAATGTTTTTCCAAGATTGTTCCTGAAGTTACACAAAGATAAATTTTTAATGAATTTTTTAGAATTTGATCCGCTTCTTTATTTTTATCTGGGTTTTTACAAAAAAATACGAGACCACTCGTATCTAAATCCAATCTGTTTACGGTTCTAAGATATTCAAGAGAAAGTTGTTTTTGGAGCTGATCAGTAAAGTTCTCTCGTTTTGAATCCTTGGTTGCATGAACTGGAATACCGGGAGGTTTTTCCGCAAAAAGAAAAGATTCACTTTCATAGAATATTCTAATATTAGAATGTTTTTTCATATATATGTTTTTTTTGAATCTCAAAGAAAATTTTGATTTTTGAAAATAGATTTCCGTGTGTGAATCGCTTTTGTTTTTTACTTTTTTCTAAAATAGAAATCATGGAATTGGTTCGGATTTGTCTAAAACTTTCATATCGGTTCATTCTAATTTTTTTATATTGGAGTGTAAAGTGAGAATAGTGCATTTTTAGTTTATCTTACTACTCAGATGTATGAAAATGGCACCTGAAATTAACCGTCGATTTTATAAAAATACGGAAGTCTCCAAAAATTGCGTTTCTCAATCTGTTGATCGGAACTGAAAGTGCGGTTCGATAACGCCGGATTCACCTAATCTTTCTTACAGAGTATTCAAAGGATTGATATGTAAATGATTGGATTGAGTTCTTTATTATATAGTTCTGAGTTTAGAAATTTCTAATAAAATGTTGTGTTTTACACATTACGTCTTATCTTGTACATTCTCAAATTTTCCAGTTTTGATCATTAAATCTAAGTGGGTTTTAAGTTTTGGAATTAGCTTTTCGTCTATTTTTTCAAGTGGTAGTTTTGGATTGACAAATTTCTGCTATATTAGATAAAAAAGAGCAAATGAACCCAGCTATGGAAGAATTAGAAGAGGGGAAAGAGTCTTCCTCCGAACATATTACTGAAGTCGTCAAAGAAAATTTAAAACTCATTCGCCATACTAAAGGGTTCTCTTTGGACAAACTGGCTTCTAGATGTGGAGTCAGCAGGGCGATGCTTTCTCAAATTGAACAAGGGAAAAGTGTTCCGACCATTTCCGTTCTTTGGAAAATTGCGAATGGACTCAATGTGCCTTTTAGCGAATTACTCAAAGAAAAAGGTACGGAAGGTGTAATTGTTATGAAGGCGGAAAACACTAAGGTTTTGTTTTCTAGCTCTAAAGTTTTTTCCAGCCGAGCTCTTTTTCCTTATAACGGAAATCGAAAAACAGAGTTTTATGAACTCATTTTAAAACCGGGAGGAATCGAAGTCGCAGATTCCCACTCATCAGGCACTACTGAAAACATTGTTGTTGTTTCCGGTAAACTTCGTCTTAGGGTTGGTGAAAAAGTTGTAGAGTTGGAACCTAGAGATTCCGTTTTTTTCAGAGCCGATATTCCTCATGAATATTCCAATCCAACAGATCAAGAAACTCTAATGTATTTGGTTATGGATTATAGGGATGAAATCAATTAAAAATTATTAATCTCTTAAATAGTTTTGATTGAGTAAAATTCTTTGTTTCAAATTTTAGAATATGTCTTTATCTTTAGTAAAATTTTTTTCCATTCTTTTTTCTTTTATTGGCGTAAGTTTAGAAATCTGTTTTATAAAAGGGAACTTTTATAAAATGAATTTTTTATTTAAGGATATAGTTCGTCAAATGGCGATTTTATGCAGGAAATTTAATAATAGATCGTTGTATTGAAATTTTATAGAGATTCTTAAAAGTTTATTGTCAATAAAAATAAAATACAATTTTATATCTGATTTTAAAGATGAATGATGTGCTTTTAAGTATTATTCTAGTGAATGTGAGAATATTACAAATTTAAATTTTACGATATTCTCCTTGGGATCTAAAAAATGCTAAAACGTTTTTATCCAATTACTTTGTTTTTTTTAAGTTTCTTTTTTGTTTTAATTTTAATTCCATTTTCATTTTTATTCTCGGAAAGTATTCCGTCTGAATCGAATTATACGGAACAAATTTCCTGTCATCCAAACGATTGTATTTCTTTTAAATTGGAAGGGCTTCTTTCCGAAGGTGTTCGATCTAAGGTTTTAGATCTTATGTCGGAGAACGCCGGAAAGATTCTGATCGATACTTCCGATTTTCCTAGAAAGTTTGACTCGGAAGATTTGGATGATATTCGAACCATTTTGGAAGAAATTTCAAAACGAGATGGTAAGGTTGCGATTGAAAAATTACATATTGCTGTTCGTTCCTTCCAACTTCCTGATCCTCCTTTTCTCAAAGATATTGGTCTTGTTAGTTGGGATGTATTTAAAAGGATTTATAAAAAAATCTATTATAGAAAAACTTCCGATTATCACGCTAAAGTTTTATACCATCCCGAGACGTTAAATATCTTTCTTATCTATTTCGTTCATCGTAAATACGGAGATATTTGTAATACCGTTTTTGCAAACTGCAATGAAATTGAATACTTAGACGATGATACATTCGATTTACAATTGTCCGGAGCTTTGAAGGAATCTATTGAGAAAAAAATTCCGATTAAGGTTGTGTTTCGTCAAACAGAAGCGGTTCTTCCGGAAGGAAAGATCGATCTGGAATTTTTAAAAAACATCAATCGTTCTACTCGAATTTACAAATGGATGATTGCCGGAAAAGAAAGAGAAGTAAAACCGGTTCATAAGTCTAGGTTTTTGGTTTTCCAAGCGATTGTTACTGCAATCGATTATTCTTTAACTGTCTACGATTTGATCTCCGCTTTAATGATGTATAAACCGGCTTCGGAAAGAAAGATAGAAGTAAATTATATTGATTCTGATAAAGGAAAACAAATCGATTCCGTGATTTTTTTTCCTCCGGACGATTCTAAGTAGTCGTGAATTCAATTTAAAGAAATAACTTTTAAATAACTGATTTTTTTTATAGAGAGTTCCTACGTTTTTGTTGATCTGTAAAAATTTGATTTGTGTGAGTTCCCACATTTAGCGTTTCTACGGAAAATTTAGCTTTATATTAATTTAAATTCGGCGTAAGGATCTATCATTCTGAAAAAAGTTGGAATCTCTGAGTTTTACAGATTGATTTAAAATGTGGGAACTACTACAAAAATTGAACGAGATTCAAGCTATTCGAAAGTTTGTAAATTGCCAATGAACCTAATTTGTAGGAACTATTATATTTTATTAAAATTTTCTAAAGAATGATCGTGTAAAATTTTGGGGATAAACTCATAATAGAACACCAGTATTTTGCGTTGAAACAGAGTTTTACAATAAAAATTTATATTACTCAATTTTGTAGGGATCTATAAAATTGCTTTTTGTCTAAAAAGAATGAAGCAAGTTTGTTTGTCCTCTAAATGTAGGATTGTTATAATTTAAGAAAGCCCTTTTCGAATAGAAAAGGGCCGGAAAGTTTTTTCTTAACGAAAGAAAATAAATGTAAGGAGCAAAAAGGTAGGTACTAATATTCCAAAAGAATAAAGCACATATCCACCGAAACTAGGCATCTTGATTTTATTTTCTTCCGCAACTGATTTTACCATAAAGTTAGGTGCGTTTCCGATATATGTAAGAGCGCCCATAAATACCGCTCCAACCGAAATTGCTTTTAGAATACTTTCTGCGTGTGGATCTGCAAGAATTTGAGCGACATTGTTCAATCCCAGAGTACCTTTTGCCAAAGACAAAAATGTCAGATAAGTAGGTGCGTTGTCTAATACCCCCGAGAATAAACCGGTTACCCAGAAAAATTGCCAGGTTTCGGTAATTCCCAATTCTTTTCCATGATGTTCTAATAGAATCAGTGCGGGAATCATAGTGATAAAAATTCCTATAAACAGATAAGCAACTTCTTGGATTGGATGAAGTGTGAATTTGTTGTGTTCTCTCACATGTCCTTTGGTAGTGAACTTAGATACGAAAATCAAACCGATCAATACCGCTTCTCTAATGAACGCTATATAAGGATTTTCATGAATTGCTGGAATGTAGTTTTGATTTAAATAGGCTACAGACAAAACGACTCCTAGTAACCAGATGAAATTGACCTGACCTTCTAGACTGATTTTTTCTTTATGAGTATGATCTTTTTTAAGATCCTTTGCGGTTTCTTTTTTATAAGCGATCGAATCCCAGATAAAATAAAGAATCAAAAGAAGGATTCCAGCGACTATTAATTCAGGTAATAGTTTAAACGTCCAAGTGAACGGAACTCCGATTAGATAACCTAAGAACAGTGGAGGGTCGCCGAGAGGAGTTAAGGAACCACCTATATTAGAAACTAAAAAGATAAAAAAGACTACCGTGTGTACTACGTGTTTTCTTTCCGAATTCGTTTTTAAAATCGGACGAATCAAAAGCATGGAGGCTCCCGTAGTTCCAATAAACGAAGCCAGAAAGGTTCCAATAATCAAAAATATAGTATTGTTTAAGGGGGTTGCTTCTATATCACCTTTCAAACGGATTCCTCCGGAGATGTAAAATAGAGAGCCTAATAAAATGATAAATGGAACGTATTCGAACACTAATGTATGAACGATTTTACCAAACCAACCGTGTAATACTAAAATGACAAAAGAAATTGCACCTAATATAAGTGATAGGATCAGTTTATTGGTATTACTTTCCCACCAATGAGATGTGGTGTGCGAAACGATCGGTAACAATGCAATACTTAAAAGTATAAGTGCAAAAGGAATTACGGTCCAGTAGGGAAGATCTTCTCCTTCGACTTCATGGTGGCCCGAGTTAGCTTCTTGTGTATGAGAAGAATCTTGGACCGTACTTTGTGGATTTCCCACTGGTTCATCTGCTAAAAGCATTGAAGCGGGTAGGGTAAGTAGAATCGCCAGAAAGACGGATGTAATTTTTTGTTTCATAGTTTGTATCATCTGAAGAATTTTTAGACATATTATGAATTTGGAAAAAAGAGTAAAAGTAAAAAGACTTTCTGTTTATTTTTTTTACTTAATTTTAGGATTAGAATTTTACGTTTGAGAATTTTTCAAAAAATAAAAAGTTTCGAAATACAAAGTCGTTTTTAGAGGTTAGGCGTAGGAATTTCTAAAAATGCACGTTTTGTTCAGGTTCGTGTAATACTTCCCACTTTATGCAGAATGATTTCTGAGAATGGTTTTCTATGGGAAATTTTTTCTCATGTTTTACTGATCTTTATAAAACTGAGTGCCGTTAATTTCTATCGTAAAAACACTGTTTCCGTGCAAAATATTGGTTATTTTAATATGGTTCTGAGTAATATTCTTTCCCGTTTCTTGGAATCTTTCGTGATAAAAAAAGTGGTAGTTCCCACATTTTTTAGAAATCAAATACGATTGTAATTGGCTCGAGGAATTCTGAAACCAACTTTGGCCGATTTCAAAGAACTGTGATTTACTTTTCGGACGCATAAAGATAATGCTTATGCTGAACTTGTTCCAAAACTTAAAATGTGGGATCTACTATGAAAATTTAACAAACCAAGGTTCAATATAATTTTTTCAAAATTTCCATATCTTTGGTAAAATGAATCGTTAACTTTTTGGTATTATTTTCATACGTCTGAGTAGTATGTTTTTGTGAAAAAATAAAATGTGGGAACTCACACAAATTTTAGATTTTAGAGATAAATTTTGAAAATCTAAAACTACTCAGTTATATAGAGAGTATCCCATATTTTGTATTCAAACAGTGTTTTGTAATAAAAACTTATGGTACTTAATCTTAGTGTGAGTTTGTGGAGGAATCTATGATCATTGATCTAAATCTTATAGATTGATTCCTAAAATGTAGGAACTACTGCAATTTAAAAAATAAAAGTTTATAACAATTGAATCTGTTGTATTTCAAGTGTGGGAACTCACACAAAACTTAGGTTTGTCTGTAAAATGATGTAGGAACTATTACAAATCACAATTTTATATGAACTCGTCTATTCCTGGATGATTGTTTTTCGAAGGAGTTTCTACATTCTAAGTGGTTCTAAATTCGAGGGTTAGGTCATTAAAACAAACTCATAGTATCATTTTTATACTTCTTTGTCAGATACGCCGGTGTAGATACAAAATCTAATATCCACAATGGGACGTAAAATGTAGGAACTACCACGTTTTATAGAGAATTCAAAAAGAATTGATTGGTAAGTTTTGGAACAAGTTCCAAATAAAATTGTGCAAAAATAACATTTGCCAATGTCTTATAAGTTAGAGGTCTCCCGTAAATGGGATTCTAAAAAATGGAATCGTTATTTGCTAAAAAAGTTTGCCTTACTCCGGTGGAAATAGAGCGGAGATTAAAATCGGTTTCTATACAACCCACAATTCAGAGAATATCAATCTGTCAGTATGTACTCTGTGAAGCGGATCATCCGACTGCGGAAGTAGTCAAAGAGTGGGTAGATAGTCGTTCGTTTAAAATGAGTTTAGCGACTGTTTATAATACTTTAAACATATTAGTTTCAGCTGGATTATTGAGGGAATTTAAATTTTCCTGTTTGGGAAAATCGGTTTATGACAGCAATATCATAGATCACTATCATTTTTTTGATGAGAAAAGTGGAAAGTTTCACGATATAGATCCATCTTTACTTTCTCTCAGTTCTAAACTCCCACCTGAATTTCTGGTTAACAAAACCGATATATTACTTACCGGAAATCTGGTTTCAGAAACTTAAAGATTGATCGCTTCACCAAGCGCTGCCCCAAAAGACTCCATTACGGTTTCTGAAAGTGTTGGGTGAGCAAAGATCGTAGATGCAATTTCTTTTGCAGTCAGTTCTTGAGTGATTCCCAGAGAGACCGCTGGTAAAAGTTCCGTAACACCAGGTCCAATGAGATGGGCTCCTAAAATTTCACCCGAAGTTTTATCTACGATTACTTTTGTAAAACCTCCGGTATCTCCCATGGCTTTGGCTCTCCCGCTGGCAACAAATGGAAATTTACCCACGCTGATCGTATAACCCATGTCAGTTGCTTTTTTTTCGGTAAATCCTATGGAGGCGACTTCCGGATGACAATATGTACAACCAGGAATTGCGTTGTAGTCAATCGGAATATAACTGAGATGATGTGGGTTTCCCGCGTGGATTGAAATTGCCTCCACGGCTTTTATTCCTTCCATAGAAGCAACGTGTGCAAGAAGAGGAGCGCCGTTACAATCTCCAATTGCGTAGATATGAGGAACGCTAGTTTTATATTTAGTGTCCGTTTTTACAAAACCTTTTTGAAGAAAAATTCCTATTTCCTCCAAGTGCATGGAATCCGTGTTAGGAACAAGGCCAATGGAAACCAAAATCTTTTCTGCTTCGAAAGATTCTACTGCTTCGGGAAGATTTTTACCTTTGAGAAGAACTTTTACTTTGCCGTTTACAATTTTGGGATCGGAAACTCCAACTCCGGTAAGAACTCTAATTCCTCTTTTGACAAAGGACTTTTCAAGGAACGTTGAAATTTCCTTATCTTCAACAGGAAGAATTTGATCCATCATTTCGACTAACGTTACTTTGGTACCCATCGTAGAATAAAAGTCAGCGAACTCTACTCCGATGGCACCCGCCCCAACGATCAAAAGAGATTCTGGAATTTTGTCCTGAATCATAGCAGTTTTTGAGGAAAGAACCGTGTGGCTGTCAAAGGGTAAATCAGGAAGTTCTCTTGCCCTCGCTCCAGTTGCGAGAATAAAATATTTAGATGTAATTTCTTCTTTGGAAGAATCTGGAAGCCAAATCGTATTCGGATCTTTGAATACTGCAGTTCCTTTTTTGCGGGTGATTTTATTTTTGTTTAAAAGAAATTCCACACCGGAAGCCATACCTTCTGCTACGTTTCTAGAACGTCGTATAATCGCTGCGAAATCAGGCTTTGGATCCGAAAGATTAATTCCATATTCTTTGGCGGAATGAAGTTTTTCTAAAAGGTGGGCCGATTCTAAAAGAGCTTTGGTAGGAATACAACCCCAGTTCAAACAAATTCCACCTGGTTTGTCTTTTTCGATTATACAAACATTCATTCCCAATTGAGCGGCTCGAATTGCGGCTACATAACCGCCTGGTCCCGCACCAATAACAGTGAGATCGTAAGATTCTGGCATAAATTTATAAATTCTCCGGAACTCATGAAATAGGGTTTTATCGAACTTACGCAAGAATTTTTTAAGAATAACTTTTTAACAATGATAGAAGATTCCACATTTTCGGAATCGATCTATAAAATTTGGTTTGGAAAAGTATATTGATACCAAATGATTGTATTTCTCTTTCATTCGTTCCGACAGATCCAGAAAAAATGGAAATACGTGTGAAATCTTCGATCTGGGAATTTGCAGAGTTCAAACGAAAATATAATAAAGGGAACTGAATTCAATCCAATGGAAAGCGTTTACAAGTTTAGAAGACGATTCTTAAACCTGCTACATTTCGAGCTATCCTTAAGAGATTCTGTCATACTTTCAATACTGGTTTATGGGCAACTATATTGAATCTTTAAAACCGCTCGTTGTGGCAAAAGACCATCGGGTTGCACTTATGGATCATTGCGGATACGCCTGGTGCCGAAGTTCTTCTCGAAGATTTGTTTCGGCAAACGCAGAAAGTTTTAATAGATGAGGACTTCGGCGAACTTGTCCTCCAATTCCCGTACGGAACGAAATTACTCGCGCGAGAAGAATATCCAACCCAGCTCTGCGACGAAATTTGGCCGCAGAGTTTCAAGAACGCCGTCGTCAAACATTGTGATCTTAGTTTTGTCGCCACGGATGGAAGTATGGAGTTGCTACTAGGTGTTAATCCAGGCTTTCACGGCGAATATCTGAACGATCCGGATCGCAACATGGACGAAAGCCCACTTAAAAGTTGGCTGGTCGACAAAAAAAACGATATTTTCAGCCCGGCAATGACGGCGACGTATTGGTGGTTGTATCATCCTACAGAAAAAAATAGCTGCGGCGAACCCGCGATCTACTCTTTTTCGCACTCGGACGGTTTAAAGTCGCTCGGAGACTTCAACGTCGGTGGGCTTTTTCTGCGATACGTGTTGGATATATTGTTGCAATGAGATAATAAACGCGGGCTGTTTTTCTTATTTCATTACGATATTTTCTATGAAATGTCGTCTAACTTACTTTTTCCAATTCTCGCTCCAACCCGACTTAAAAAACATGAGACCTGATAAAAAAATGATTAAATCACTCCGCCAAAACGATGGGCGATCAGTTTCAATTATTTAACGTAGGTCATTAAAAACTCTAAACAAAAGTTATAAAACGATCGGCAATCCAATTTGAAAAAGGAATGAATTTAAAAAATTCAAGTAGCTCGTAAGTTCTATTCATAAAATTGAAAAAGTTCTTAATAAGTAGCCAAAAATTTCATATCTTGTATAAGATATATTTAGACTTTTATTGTTACTATTCAAACGCATGAAAAGAATATTACTATGAACTTGTTTCAAAAGTTAGAATATACAACCTCCTTTAAAAACGGTCAACAATCCCGGATTATAGGATGCAATTTTTGTAGTTATGAGTAATGAAAATTTTTTCGAGGAATTTAAATTTGAATGAATAGTAAATTAACTAAATATGCAGTATTTAATGATGTATATGAAAAGGGTAACATTGCTGGTGTATTAATCGGATTTACAATACCGAATGACTCCGAACTTATTAAAATGGCTAAAATGAATAATCTTCCAGTCTTATTGTATATTCAAAACGATAATGATGTATTTAATGTATCATTTTACAATAGCCAACGAAAGATGAATTTTTGTGGACATGGAGTATTGGCAGCATCAGCCTTTTTAATGGATAATAATCATTCCTCAATATTACACATTCAGGGACACGCTTACAAGGTACATAAGGATCATTTAATGTACTATATGGAATTTAATTCTGAAATCAAAAAGGACCCTCGCCCAGACATTTCTCATTATTTGGATAGAATTTTTAAAAATACAATCTCGGAATGGAAAAATATTTCAGTGATTGATAATGGGAATAAAAAATTATTTGCTGAAGTGGCTAAACAAATTGAATATGATAGACTACATCCTAACGAAAATGAAATAATAAATTTATCAAAAGAATTTAATGTTAATGGAATATATATTTACAAAAAAGATTCTTTTGGTAAAGACGGGCTTTTGCTAGAAGCAAGGTCATTTAATCCTCTTTCAGGGAAATTAGAAGATCGGGCAACGGGTTCAGCCGTTATTTCCTTAATGTATTATTATCGAGATAAATATAATCGCATAGCTGTTAAACAAGGGATAAAAGGTGATCAATGCTATTTAGAATCCTATTTAAATGCAAATGGAAAAATTATGTTAGGCGGAAAAGTTTTGTTAGAGAGAAAGAATGATAAATAGTTTAGAACTTTTAAGAGAGTTTTTCATATCATAAATTTATAATAGACAGAGATCTCATTTGTTATTAGGTTTTGTGAGTCCTATTTAATTTAAAGAAAATTAAAAAAGAAATATCTCAGAATGTAGAGCCAAAATAATACTATGCATTTTAAGATTTTTTCTATCGAGGACGGATTCAAGATGGAAAAAAGCTAAAATCGAATCTCGTTAGAGATCACAATTGACAAAGGTGAAGTCGTTACGATCTTTGTCGAAGATTGTTGTTTCTCGTTACTTTTATTGTTAAAAAATTGACTTTTCAAATGAATTATAAGCTATATCACAAGTGGCCTTAGAGCCAAAGGAAGGAACGATGGCAAAAGAATATTTTGGAGTAACTATACTGAGTGGTCTTGATCATCTATATATTAAAGAAAAGGATCTAGGTATTCTCCGAAGGATTGCGGGAGAATTGAGTGAAAATATAGAATTAAAAGGTAGAATAGAGCGCGAGATCCTTGAGATAGAAATGACAAATAAAGAAAGTCCTAAAAACTCCGACCCTATTGCAATGGATTCCATTAGTGACGGTTGCCTTCTCATGTCTGAACCAATAATGGTTGTTCTTGAAGAACTTGGGTTTAAAGATTTTAAAGCGTTACCTGTTATTTTAAATCATAAGTCCACCAAAAGAAATTTGAATTTTTGGCTTTTTAAATGCTCTGAACAATTGAAATTCCCTTTACAAAAGGAAGTAATATGTTTCCAAGCGGCCAGGAGTACTATGGTATATTTCAACAAAACTGCTAAAGAAAAAATAGAAGCTTTAAGTCCAAATTGTATAAAATTTGTAGTTCCTTATAATATTAATGAATTCTAAACTCAATTAGGAAAATAAAAAAATGAATTCAATTGGCCTGAATTTTGACCTGATAGGCGAACTAAAATTGGGGCAATCAAAATTTGGAGGAAACCCCGATTTACCTGAAAGCTTATCTTATCCTAAAAGTGAAAACGGTTATGACATTCCTTTCCTATGCCAATTGAATCTCGGTGAATTTGATAATGAAATAACATCGGAAGGAATTTTATATTTTTTTTGTCAACTTGATGATACAACCGAGTATGGTGTTGTTCTTTTTTCAAAAGATACAAAATCTTTAATTCCATCAGATTGCCAACATCTTGATCTTGATGTCGGAATTACATACCCATTAACCGAAAGGGCTATTTCTTTTAAAGAGTTTGAGGAGTTACCTGAAGACGATGAGAACTATTACGAAGTAATGGGAAGATCCAGAATTGGCGGAAGCATATTGAAAGCCGGAGCCGATTATAGCAAGGATGGAAGGGTTTCGTTATTACAGTTTAATAGCAATGAGATCGAAGAACTCCAAGGTGAAGTGGAAGAGTTTATTCATTTTTTTATTGATTCAACCGATCTAATATCTTTAAATTTTACTAATATTTTTGTAACAAGTCAGCATTAGTCCCAACCTTGCACGAAATAGCAATCATACAAAATCCCGTCTCATATTCTCTTGATGTTTGGGTTTGCGATGTTGATCACGTACATAAACCTTGTTTTTTCGATGGAAGGCTATTACAATGTACAAAAAGACAAGAAAATGATCCTGCAAGATCTCGCGCATAGAGTAAACTGTAATAGTCAAGATTAGAATTATTTTTTAAGAATTGCCTCGGCCCAATCGAAAGTTTGCTGTGCTAGAAAAATTGCAGTTTTATATTCACTCAAAAGAATTTCTTCGTAATCTCCCGGGTAACGAGTTGAAACTGCATAATCGGTGAGTATTGGTAAGTCTTTGAAAAAATTAGGTTTTTCAATTTCTTGTGGTAATGACGCAATAAGATTTTTGATATTATGAGTAAATTTAAAGTTCACTTTAGATTGAATTAAAATCGCCTTTATCGATTTTTCTACAGATTGTTGTGCTTGATAACACAATTGATTGAGAAGTATTTCTTTAGAATCATAAAATTTAGATAATAGTAGGTCGCTTTTTGCGTGGGTTAACCAAACAAATTGGAGAGCTCGGATCGTTATGAAGCATAGAGTTCTATTCCATCTTTAAGGGCATAAAAATAGACGAGATGAGGAAAATTAGAATATTTTTCGATTGTTTCTTCTGTAGCTACAATGAAGTCGTAAGGTTTGTCAACATTTTCTATGTTTTGATACAAGAATTGAGCAATTGCTCTCTTATTCGTTCCATTCTGCATCAGGATCAAGATATCGTAGTCGCTCTGGTCATTCGCGGTACCATTGGCTCTAGACCCAAAAAGAATTATTTTTCGAGGGTGTACAAGAGCGACGATTTGCTCTTTTAAATTTTCTAAATCTAGATCCATGAACCAAGAATCGCACAACTAATTTAAAAAATCAAGTAGATGTTAAAAATCGTTTTTAAGAGAATCTGTTGCTGAAAGATAAAAGAAAAATAAATTTATCTAAAACTAAGAACTCTTTTTTTTCAAAACGAGAATCATTCTACCCGCAGAGTTTTTGAATTTAGATTCGTTAAAACCGGAATAAACATGCATAATTTCAAATTTATGTCTTAGAATCATTTTCTCGATTTCGGGAAGATAGAAAACACGCATAACGTGTTTATCTCTTACTTCCTTAGTATTGATTTGATAGATGTAATTGACTTCCACCATGGTAGAGGTATCTGCTCTAACCAGACGAAAGCCTCTGTTTCTCTGAATCGTAGCGTTTTGGGATTTAATTTGAGCCACGGGAGAAATCGGTTTTCTTTTGATTGCTCTAAGAGGTTCTGCATTCCAAACTTCAAGAATTGCTAAACCTGCTGGTTTTAGATTTTGTTCTATAAGTTTGAGAGTAGCATCTATTTCTTCGTTCGTCAAAAGATAGTTAAACGAGCCAAATAAACTTACTACACAATCCAGAAGGGCTCCGGATTGATAGGATTGCATGGGAGAAACGTCAAACTTACAATGAGAATATCTTTTTTTAGCGACTTCGATCATTTTAGAGGAAGAATCGATGCCTTTCGGTCTGTAACCTAAAGATTGAAAATAGCGTACATGTTCTCCGGTACCGCAACCCATATCTAAAATGGACATGATCCTGTGTTTTCTAAAAATACGATCTAAAAATCTGGCTTCCGAATCAATCTTACGAGATGGTTTTTCGATATCGAAGTAGAATTCTGCTAGTTCATTGTATAACTTCATAAAAATTAATTCAGAGGTCTGGGAATTTACCCGTTAAATATATTAACGGCAGTCTGCTTATGAAAATCCAATATTTAGGAATCATTTTCATTTTTTTTAGTTGTACTTTTGATGTACATACAAACATCAATAAAAATCTATTTACCGGAGATACGTTGGTTTTCGGTGGAATTTCGATTTCTCTTTTACTTTTGTTTGGTCTTGTTCTTAAGGAAAGTTCACAAAAAACTTCCGGTCGTTCTTTAAGCGAACAAAACGAAAAGAAAACAGATTCGGCGATGGAAATAGTAAATGCTCACGATACAATTTCAGATTTAGAAGTTGGTTTAGAAAAAATAAAAGCCGAAAGTTCTGATTTAAAAAACGAAACAAAAACAGAAAAAAATATAAATTCTGAAATTCTAAGGACTAACCAAACTCGGATCGATAAAATTTGGAAACGGGAAGTGCCGACTCATCCTGAGTTGATCCGCGCTCATCAGAAATTTTTGGAAAAACTTGGATCTAAACTAAACGGAGCGGAAATTTATTTTTTAAGCGGAGAAGTATCTTTTCTTTTGGCTTCTAGAAAAGGAAAAGTTTTTCATATTCCTGAATCTCCAGAAGAAAATATTTTAACTAAAAAAAGTATAGAAGAAATCGCGGAAGGAAGAATCTCTTTTTCGGATCGTTCCATAATGATTCCATTGGGGACCGCTCAACCTTTTGGTTATCTCCAAATATCTCAAAACGAATGGAGTCAATTAGAATCAAGAGAGTTTCAATCCTGGAAGGAGGAATACGAGGAACAAGTTTCTATACAATTTGAGTCTTCTGATCCGGAAACTGGTTTCGGAAATTTACACGCGTTCGAATTAGATAAAGTTCGTGTAGATGAGAATATTCTAATTCTTGCAAGTATTCAAACTGATTCACCGTATCCTTACGTTTTAAAATGGATTTCTTTATGGACATCCAAATTATTACATAAACAGGTACGTTTTTATAGGATTCGAAAAGATAGATTGGCTTTTTTTGTTTCTCCGGAAGAATGGGATTTTTTTAGTAAAAATCTAAACGAACTCGTTGAATCCTTACAAAAAGAAAATCATCTGGTGGATCTCAATTTGGGAGTTTCCATTTTAGAGGAAAGTAGAGAAGAATGGTCGTCTAACGCAAGAAAGGCGCTTGGACTTTCCATAGAAGAAGGTCCGAACCGGTATATTTGTCTGTGAGTATAGATCCGTTACTCGACGAAAAATTCATTCTTACGATTTCTCAGATCTTTCCAGAATATCTGGATAAAACTTTGAACGTAACCGCGATAAGGGAAGCGTTTGGTCCTTCCAAAAACGAGGGACTCTGTTACGAAAATTGTACAATGGTAGAATTTAAAGGAGAAATAGAAGGAAAACTATTTCTCGCGATGGATGGTTATACAAAATTAAAGCTGCTTCCTATGGTGGCTAAATCTTTTCACATAGATCCTACTGTAAGAGCGGACGCGCCTTCTATTTTGATGGAGTTTGCCAATCAAATTTGTGGTTTATTAATTACAGAAATAAAACTAGGAAGATTTAAAACTGATCTTTTGCCGCCGGAGATGCTCAATCATAAATTGATACCGGTGGATTTAGAAACTTATAGACAATATATACTGATCTATTTCTTAAAAGACTTAAAAGCAAAACAATACTTAGGAAGAGTATATTTAATTTTACTCATGAAGAAATTTTAGGGATTTGTTAAGTTGTTTTGATCAAAAGATTTTCGGATTTGCTTCTTGGAAATGTTTACCTGCGATGAAATCTTACATGAACTCGAAGAACTCAAGGGCGAAAATCCAAGCGGCGAAATTAAAACATAATAAAAATGCGTAGAAGCTCCATGATAAGTCCCTTTGGAAGAGTGCTTTGATAGCATGACCCAAAATTCCAATCGCAGTAGTTCCTAAGCCGATTTGGAAACTAAAGAATAGATCTTTTGTCCAAAAATACGCACAGCACGTTACAATCGGTATTCCTCCGAACGTTGCAATATTAAAGATAAAGTTTATTAAAAACGCTAAAAAGTTTTCAGGAACTTTTTCTGGCTCTGGCTCTAAGTTTTTTTTGTAATTCTGGTTTCGTTTTTGGAGATAATACGTATAGGAATTGTGAAGGAAAATTATCATAAACGAAATTAAAAATACCGCAATCAGCATAAACACAAGACTGGCGTTGAGTAGTTCAAAAACAAAATCGTCGGCTTCGCCGATGAACCGATTGGGACCGGGTTGTAATCTTGCTTGATATTCGATAAAAAATAATTGGATCGCTACAAACGTTGATGTTAACCCCGGAGTGAACACACCTAACATAAGACCGACTTCGAATTTGAAATAATTTCCGATTATCCAGCCTAAGAAGATGCCAATTGCAATGCTTCCAAAAAAATAAAGTAGCCCGATGCTTATGGGATTCATTCAATTTCCCCTATATAAATTTAAAAACAATTAACTTTTCAATATGATTTGCGGGCAACAAGCGGATTTCCCGATCACAAAAACTTGGAATACTAAGTGGCTCTTTTTATCTACTTCCGTTCTATGTTCAGCAATTTCCAATTTTCCGCAAGTTGAATTCTCTGCAACGTGGTCTGATACGAATGATGATAAAAGACTTTGAGCGGATGAGGTTGAATCTCCCCGGTTGTCTTTGGCCGTTTTAGTTTCAAATCTGAAACTCGAAAAACAATGAAGATATAAAAGATAAAAACACAAAGATAACGGTGATAGCAAACGTTCCAACGCACCAGAATATAGTGGCCCGAGGATCGATCAACGCTTTGATTGAATGCGCGAATATTCCGATTGCAGAAACCATCGTTCCGATTTGAAGTGCAAGAAGTATTCCCTAAAAAAGTGGAAAGAATCCAATTTAGAATATAAAAAAAGGATAAAGATCAGATTTCCGAATTCTTGTTGCTTTTGGGATCATATGGGATCTGCGACATTAGGTGTTCGTTGTTATCAGCAATTTAATTGCTTTGAGAATTCATTCGCATTTCGTGTTCTACTATGGAAGTAATAGTAATAATACTCATATTTGGGGGAGCGTTCGTATCGTTCGCTTGGCTTTTTTTATATGTTAAAATTTGAGAAGCGCAAGATTCGCATCTCAGTTTTTGGTTAAACATCGGTCTAGTGGGAATGGTAGTTATCGGTTGGCTTTACGTATCAGCTCAAGAGGATTGTATATGCTTTTAGTTTCGGGATTCCTTTTCTTACATACTTTACTATGTTTATTTTTACTCCTACCGAAAAAACGCAATCAAAGTCAAAAACAAGATGAGCCTTGACGTTAGCAGCGACTTTGGAGAACATCTCAAAGGTTTGTAACGTGACGGGCTATTCCGGAGATAGTTTCTATCGTTTTCAAGAGTTATATGAAAAAAGAGAGAGCTTCACTCTCAAGATTTGAGTAGACACAATGAACCTAAAAAGGATTTTTATATTCTTTCTTCTTCTTTGTCAATTACACTGTGCTACGTTTACGGGAACACTTGTCAATAAATGGGTAAAAGATTATTACGAGAGCACTAATATTACCGGAGTTGGCATTGGTTTGGCTGGAGATGGAGCGATTAGTGTTTATATGGGAGTTCAATTTGGATTAGCCTTCGGACTTGCCTATGCCGCTGCTACGATCGTAGCTCTTCCTTTTATTTTTTTCGGACTTTTACAACCTTTGAAAGTTCAGCCTGTACTTTATTTTCCAATATTTTCAAACGACGGTAAGGATTTGAGAGGTCTTTTACAGCATGTTCCGCACGTAATTCCGTTTTATATTCGACCCATCGTAATCCCTTCTCATCCGAAAGAATCGATCGAAAGAGAATTGGCTAAAAGTTTTTTTTCATCCGTGTATTTCAATTTTGACTTTCTTTATTCGTTTCAATATCTCAATTCAATCTCTACTTCTAAAATT
Source organism: Leptospira interrogans (assembly GCF_900156205.1). GTDB lineage: Bacteria > Spirochaetota > Leptospiria > Leptospirales > Leptospiraceae > Leptospira > Leptospira interrogans. Next base: position 61,204 of record NZ_FTNA01000008.1, on the reverse strand, counting down.
TTAGAACATACTTCGATTGAGGAAATTCGAAATGATATACCTCGATTTAGAAAATTATTCAATGAAGACTTCGTATTTATTTCCGAAGCGCGTCTGAAATTCGGAGAATGTAAATTAGAAAAAATTTCTTATAAAGAAATCATGAAGTTCGAGGAACGTCTTTTAAGTAGACCCGTCTATCCTAGAGAGAAGGAAGATCAAGAGGAGACCGGGCTGATGGAAGTTCAAGTGGAAATTAAAACGTATTTAGTTGATTTTAAAAACCAGAAGATAAGATCGTTTGAAATTTCTGAAACCGAAAGAGGATATAATGATTTCGGGCAACGTGCCTGTCCCGATCCAATCCGAGCGGGAAAAATGGCTTTGAAGAACGTAGGTCTTTCTCATACAAGAAAAATCTTTCCACAATGGAAGAAGACGAAACTGAATTTGATCCGAAACGATTCTGATCCGAATGTGCAGAAATTATTGGAGGAAGGCTTCCAGTATTTTGGAAGAGGAGACGATGAGAACCACGAAATCTTTTTAATAAAACCGGAAGCGTTAGAGGTTTGGAAACTCGCCTTGGCCCAATCCGGAAATCGATCCGAGGGCGCGTTTGCAAACATAGCTTACTATTATCTAAACAACGGTTATTTAGAAGAGGCGATCGATTGGTTTCGGAAGGCCGCGGTTGCAAATCCGGATAGAGAAAAATTTTGGAATCTAAGAATCAAAGATATCTTACACAAGAGAGAACAAGTCGAAGTGTATAATGATCTTAACAATTAAAAAATTGAGGATCCCTGAAAACGATTCGTATTGATTCCAATTAAAAAAACATTGGATGAAAAAATTTGTAGAGATTTTTACCAAAGATTAAAATCTGCAATGCCGATGAACTTTTTCAGCGCCATTCGCGGATTCCCATTTTTGATCGATTATTCCGGATTAAAAATTCCAAAACAAGCACACATAACCGAAATTAGTTTGGATTTATCTGGTTCCGTTTCTTTGAGAACAAAGGTTTTGGAAAATCCAGGAAACTCTAAAAAACCAGTGATTTATCTACAACACGGAATGAGTTTTAAAGGAATCGACGATGTTCGAATTTTAGCTTTGGGAAATAATTTAGCCAATCGAGGATTTAGGGTTTATCTTCCAGAACTTACAGAAGTAAAAAATCTTTTGATTCGTTCCGAAACGATTTCCAATATAAGAGCTTCGTTTCTTAAAATTCACGCTTTAGAAAAATGTCCGGTCTCTTATATTTCCGCAAGTTTTTCTGCTGGAATGGGATTTGTCGCTTTGGCGGATTCTGAATGCCAAAAAGTTTTAAACTCAGCGCTTTTGATCGGAAGTTATTCTGATTTCGTAAAAACATTACCTTTCGTATTAAAAAATTATGAAATCGAAAGTTATGCCGTGAACGTGATGATGTATAACTATATTCATCTGATTCGTTCTGAGCCAGAAGGTTTAAAAAAATATTTTTTAGAATCTGCTTTGGACAATGGGCTTTCTAGAAAAGAAGATTCGGTTCAAGGTCCTAAAGTGTTTTTAAATTTGAATGAAGAAGATAAGAATTTCTTAAAAAGGTTTTTAGAAAGTTCTGATTTTAGAAATCAATTGGCGCTTGAAATTAAATCTATTGTTCCGGAAACGTTTGCAAAAGAAACTTCTCCAGCATTTTTTACGGATCATTTTTACAGACCTTGTTTTTTACTTCACGGAGACGATGATCCAGTGATTTCTCCCCAAGAATCCAAAGATCTTAGAAACTTACTTTTGAAAAATGGAAATCAAAAGGTTTCTTTTTTAGAAACGAGTCTACTTACGCATGGGGATCACAGACCGTTTTATTCGGGTCTAAACGAAATTTTACCTATGGCTAAGTTTTGGGGAGAGTATTTAAATTCAGTAAATCTTCTCTTTTGAATGTGGATTTTTAGATCGTTTTTCGTCTTAGCTTAGTTAATTCCAATTTTGGATTCTTCTTTTTTTTCAGTCCGTTTTCTCTTGGAAAAGTGATAAAATTTTAAGTATAAAACAGAAATGAAGTTTGTTGTTTCTTAAGTGGGTTTCTTTTTTTAGTATAAAATTTCAGTTTTGGGACAGGTATATAAGTAAAAAATAAGTTTCATTTCAACGGAACAATATATATTACATTTGGGTTTCCGATTTCTCGAGAAATAAGAGACTTAGTTTTATGACTGAAAGATTGACATACAATGAATGCGAACGAAGAGCCTATGAATACGCCTACACCAGAATCTCAAATTTCTCCTGTTTCTATTGAATCCGCGATTACGATTGTAGTATCCACGGATCAACTTTCCGCAACGATTACCGTCAGACCTTATAATCTAAAAGGGACGATCTTATCCAAAGATAAACTTTGGGGTGTTATCCAAGATTGGGGAATTCATAGGGATCGGGTTTTAACGGATGAGATTCGAAAAATTTTAAATTTATTAGAGAGAGCGGCGCAAAAGGGGGATTTTACTCCGATTAAAATGGAGGTTGCAAAGGGTGTGGCTCCTGTTCCCGGAGAAAACGGCTGGGTTCGTTTTTATCATCCAATGTCTAAGCGAGTCAAGTTGCTGGAAGATGGTAGGGCCGATTTTAGAAATATAGATCGTTATATTAATGTGAAAGTAGGTGAAAAACTTGCTACTAAATTTGAAGGGATCCCTGGAATTCCAGGTTTTGACGTATTTGGAAATATCATTCCGGCACCTTCGATTAAAAAACCGAAACTTGTAGTTGGGAATCATATCGAAGAAAGAAACGTTATAGAAGAAGGTAAAAATCTTCAGGAGTATTTTGCTTCGAGTAACGGAGTTATCTTTGCTACGGAAGTGTCTATCACCGTATCTCCTGAGTTGCAGATCGCTGGAAATGTAGGACTTTCTACAGGAAACATTCAATTTGATGGAAACGTAATCGTTCGGGGTGATGTAGAGCCTGGTTCCGTTGTTGAATGTACTGGTTCGCTTGTAGTTTATGGAAATTTAGAAAGTAATCAGATCAAGGTAGGACAGGATCTAATTGTTCACGGAGGAATCAAGGGTTCGGGTACTGAAATCATTTTGGTTACTGGACGAATTCAGACTAAGTTTATAGAAAACTCTTACTTGGAAACGGAAGGGGATATAATCGTAGAAGGTGCGATTTTAAATTCTACGATTGATACCTTAGGTTCTATCATTTTGAACGGACAGAATGGTAACCTGGTTTCGAGTAAAATCAGAACCAACGAAGGTATTTCGGTCGTTTCTTTAGGTTCCAGTGCGGAATTGGATGTTACTGTGGAATTGGGATTTCATTTTAAGAACGACCGTTCTTTTCAAGAAATCAGTAGAAAGATTCAAATGGGAGAAAAAGAAATGGAAAAAATTCTCCCTAAGATCCAACAGATCAAACACATGGTTCAACGTTTCAGAGGAAATCTCCCCGAAGATAAAAAGATCGCTTTTAAAGTTGTTTTTGAAGATTATAACAAAAAATTAAAGATTTTGAATATGCTAAAATTCAAACAAGACAGTCTGAAAAGTTCTCGTTTTAACCCGGGTGCCGTAAGACTTGCGGTTCAAAAAGGAGCGTATCCTGGAGCCGTAATTCATTATAGACGGCAGATAGAAAAGATCACTAAGTTTCAGTCTTCTTTTATGATGGTATTTGAACCAGGTCAGGAAAAAGCGATTATGGTCGCTCTTCAAACGAAATAATTTTCTTCTAATTGAATAAAACTTAAGATCAACTACTCAGAATTATAAAATACAAATTGTTTACACTTCAATAACGTAAATTCAGAGTAAGAAGGCTTGGATGAATCCGGCTGCGTTTTCGGCTTCAGTTAATAAATTGTATGAAAGAAACGTAATATGATACTTCGCCTTAAGTTTTAATCTAGAACGCGACCCATAGGAAAGCGTTCTGCTGAGTTCCAAACGCGATCCGTAGAGAGCGTTCTGCTGAGTTCCAAACGCGGACCCATAGGAAAGCGTTTTGCTGAGTTAACGCGATCTGTCGAACGATCCGTGGAGAGTGAGACGCTGAGTTTGAGAGCCATAACCAACCCCACAAATATCGGAAAGAATTAGATTTTTAAATGAAACTTCTCCAAAATAGTAAAGGGGACGTAAAAAGGCTTCAAATGTCGTATAACATAAACAAAACGCCATCCAAGAACAAATAGTAAGAAACAAAATCACCGGAAAGTATCAAAAAATTATAGAAAACACGGTGAAAATTAAATTGAGAGAAAGCTCAAATTTTTTGAAATCCTTTAGATCTCCTTTTTTTAGCCTCAAAATTTGAGTTTTTCCATTTTTTCAGGAACGACTATCTAAAACATTTAGTTAGTGTGAGTTCAGCGTAAGTAACTTTTCTAAAAAAGTTGTGATCTTGATTCCTGAAATGTGGGAACTCCCGCAAATTACGATTTTAGGAACAAATTCTAAAAGTAAAAGTTCCTACATCCATTTTTATGGAAAAATCAGATTTTTATAAAATATTCTTAAATCGAGTTCACGTTATTTATTGGATAAACCTTTCTAAAATCAAAAGAATTATCATCCAAGCCGATTAAAGAATTGGGAACAGAGAATATCAAGTATGGCGACTTTCTAAAAGTAATATTGGTTTACCGTTTTTGAATTTTAGAGTTTTTGAATGTATTCTGAGAAGATTTGAGTTAAGCTTTTCGATCAAAAAAAATCATTGTTGTTGATTATTTTTGTAACAAGATTATACGTTTGGTTGTTTTAAAAAAGTAAAATATTATAATATAAAAAATCAAATTGTCTTTTGTTGCAGTAAAATTCTGAAATTTTACAGAGGAACATAAGTTCGATTTGCTGGATTTTTATAAAAGAGTAAATACAAAACTCAGATTGATTGAAAAATCTTCTTTAGATTTTCTTCCGTAACTGGAGAAACAATTCCTTTTTCTGTGATGATACCAGTAATGAGAGAAGCTGGGGTTACGTCAAAGGATGGATTGAGAGCTTTCATTCCTTTGGGTGCGATCACACCTTCTTTTAAAAGTGGTTTTCCATCAGAGTCTTTTAAAAAACCGAATGAAGTGATTTCTTCTTCCTTTCTCATTTCAATCGGAATATAACTACCATTTGGAATTCTAAAATCCATACTTTTGGCGGTAGCAGCTACGTAAAAAGGAACCCCATGGTGTTTGGCTACAATTGCTAAAGGATAGGTTCCGATTTTATTGGCAGTATCTCCGTTAGAAGCGATTCTATCCGCGCCTACAATAACGGCGTCTATCTTTCTAGAAGACATTACCCAACCGGCCATATTGTCCGTGATCAAAAAAGATTGAATTTTTTCTTCTTGTAATTCCCAAGCAGTTAGGCGAGCTCCTTGTAAGTAAGGTCTGGTTTCGTCTGCAAAAACGGTAAGAGAGTGTCCCGCGTCTCTAAGAGATCGTATAACACCTAACGCGGTTCCGTGTCCTGCAGTAGCCAGGGCTCCCGTATTACAATGGGTGATTATGTTCAAAGAAGAGGGTTGTTTTGGAAAAAGAGAAAGGGCGTATTTAGAAAGTGTCAGATTGTTTTCTAAATCTTCACTGAGCATAAATAGCGCCAATTCTTCTGCACCTTTTTGTATCTCTTCCAAACTAAAGGAAGAATAATTAGATTCTGGAAAACGGGAAGAAAATTCCTCAATGGCGAGTCTTAGATTGACTGCGGTAGGTCTGGATTCTAAAAGTTCTGAAAGTTTTAACTTGAGTTCGGAAAAAGACGGTTTTGAAACAAGACTATTCCAATACAGAGTGATGCCAAAAGCTCCTGTGATTGCAATTGCAGGGGCTCCCCTAACGACCATTTCTCGAATCGCAAAGATACAATCTTCTAAGGTTTTTGCCGTGATGTATGAAGTAGTCCCCGGAAGAACTCTTTGATCTAAAAGTATAAGTTCTTTGTTTTTCCAAAGAATTGGTTTTAGTCCTGATTCCTGCATTTTTTTCTTTCCGACTCTAAAGGTTGAGACACGATTTTTCGATTTAAAGAATGTGATTGAAAAATCATTCTCCTTCTCCCGGAGAATGTGGAAACCCGGGGCAAATTTGCCCCGGATTAGCCTTGCTTGACTCTCTGACCACAATTCGTATTCTATCCAATATGGCAAAAAGAAAATACCGAAACGGAATATCTCTTTTCGGTTATTCCATTTTTCATCCGATTAATTTAATTTTAATTGTAAACGTTCTCGTTTATATCCTTCAGCTTTTTGCCGGTGGGACCGGAATTATAGAATATTATTTTGCGTTAACTCCTTTTAGAGTATTTCACGGACACTATTGGCAGGTTTTTTCATACGGATTTTTACACGAAGCATATGGAATTCCGTTTATACATCTATTTTTTAATATGTATGTATTTGTGATGTTCGGCGGTTTGATCTGTAGATATGTTTCGGCGTGGAAGTTTACGGTTGTATATCTTACTGCAATTTTAACCGGAGGAATTACTGTTTTACTCGCGCCAGTTCTAAATGAAATATTAGGAATTCATTATCCTATGGATCTTTTTCAGACTACAACGTTAGGAGCTATCGGCGGAGTGACAGGGATACTCGTTTTATTCGGAATTTTATTTCCTGAAACGGAGGTATTTCTTGTTTTTTTTAGAATGAAAGCGCGTTATGCGGCTTGGATCTTTGTGGGCGGCGGTTTTGTGGCTGATTTCGTTGCAGTTTATTATTTCCATTCTCCTTTTGTAGTTAGTAATTCCTGTCATTTAGGGGGAGCGATCGGCGCGACTCTAGTGGCTCCTTTGATTTTAAAAAATAATTTCGGAAAGATCTTTCCTAAAAACAAAGATTCGGAGAATACTAAACCTACACGTTCTTTGAACGAAGATTTAGATTTTCAGGCTCAAAAAAATCTGAAATTGTTAGACGAACTTTCTAAAAAAATTTCTTATTCCGATCAGGAAGATATATTGATTCCATTACAACAAACGAATGTAAATTTATGTCCTCCTCCTACTTTTCAACCTGAAGATCCTTTTTGTCTTCGTTGTGATTGGCTTCCTAATTGTGCTTTAAGAAAATTGAAAACGAGTTCAGAAAAAACCCCTTAACTTACCATTTCTAAGTTCTAACTTTTCTATTTCAATGATCCTTGGTTATAAATGTACACTTAAGAAATGTGAATCTTTTTTTAGATTGGGATGAAAAATGGTTTTTTCCCTGAAAATTCGTCTTATAAAATAATAGTAATCGTGGGTATACTTATACCTTCCGATAAGAAAATTGAAAGATGAATTTAAAGCTAGGGTGTAATTGTGGCTCAAAATAAGAAAAGCGCTTTATTCGATATTTTAAAACGTGAGAAATTGGAAAAGATGTTGAAGAGGAATTCTTCTTCTGGACAATCTCAGAGTAATGAAAAACCTCAGACTTCTGTTTCTGAAAATGTTCCCGAAAAATCTTCAACAGAAAAAAAAGAACCTCAAACTTCTAAAATTTATAAAGCCATAGAAGACGTTAAACTAGACATTCGATACTATTTTTTACAGGACGAATACGTTGAAAAATTGGCCTCTATTTATATTAAAAACGAGGGTCCGTTGGAAAAATTAGGAATCGATCCTAAAAAATATCTAGAATATGCAAGAGATAGTTTTGATCGATACAAACAACTCGATAAAAAAATGCCTTTAGAGCCTATGAATAAAAAATCCTGGGATCACGTCGAAAAGAGTTTAAACGAATTAATTACAAAACTACTGGAAAAATTTTCGAAATAAAAATTTTTACACCAAACTCACATTAGTTAAATAAAGAGAGAATCATTTTGTAGTCTAATTTTCTGTAAAAAACTTTCTTATGTTAAAAGGTTGAAGACGGTAAACCGCAAGTGTTTCTGTTCTCCTTTGGAAAACGATCATAGATCGATATTTTAGAGAATTATAATATTCTTAGATTGATATTTTTAGAAAATTTAGTTTTTACCATTTTGTTTTCTATGTATTTGACATCTAACACCCTGTATTCCAATTGGCAGCAACCGGAACTATAAAAAAGTCGTTTATTTTTTCGGATGAAATATATAAATGTTCGTTGGAAACGTTATAATGATCTTTTAAGTCAAAAATAAAATCTAACTCCCCGTCTCCGTCAATATCTCCTGCAAAAACTAAAATAGGTTTTTCGGTTCTGTAAACGCGTGAATCAATGATCATCTCTTCGTTGTTTTTGTGAAGGATTAATTGATAGCCGTTTATTCCGGAGGATTGGACCGGTTTACCTTTAGAAGTAATCCTGTAATTGTCCTTTTCAAAGTTAAAATGATAGGATTTGCCAAATTCTAATTCTAACGGAACTTTTTTAGTAATAGCTGGGAAATTACCTTTTTTGAAAGTAATTCCTTTGATAAGCACGATTGGATTATTTATTACATTTACCTTATAACCTGTTTTAATATTTTCATTTTGGTCTACTACTGTGTCGTGTTCCCTTTTTAGATCGATTGAGATTTGTTTTCTAAGATAACTTTCTTGTTGTAAGTAAATTGCAATCCAATTGGTTGAATCCGATGGAGAAAATGGTAATTCTTCTTCGTGATAGGAAATTGGATGAGCAAAAAATATCTTGGGTATACATTGTATTAAACCGCCGAAGATCCATCCGTCGGATATTTTTACCCAATTGCTTTGAACTTTACGATTTCTTATTTTAATTTCTTCTAAAGTAGAAGTTCTTTCTAAAATTTTTAAAGGAATGGATTGTTTAATAATACGAACTTTTTTTCCGGATGTGTTAGGAGAATCTCTTACTACCACTTCTGGATAAGAAGTAAAACAAGATTCTATTTCTGCAGAAATTAAATTATTTCCAATCAAAAATAATACGAATCCAATGGATGAAAGAATATATTTCATAGGTTTTATATTAAGAGTTTTCTTATATTTAAGTGTCGTCTAACGATAAACAGTGGTTATTTATATTTAAATAACGTTTTATAAAGACTCATTTTTTTTAATGGAATGTAAAACTTATACAAAAAATTATAGAAGTGAAAAAGTAGTAAACCGTAGAAATGTTAAGTGGATTTGTGAGAAATTTCATACCTTCATTTAAAATTTAGAATATTCAATCTCATAAGTAGTTTACAATTAAAAAAATCAAACTGGTTTTACGAATCGGACATAAAAAATATTTCTTAGGTTGTGAGTTCTACTTCCCGTTTCCTTTGCGAACAAAGGAAGAAACAGCGGCTTTAAAGACTCGCAAAAATGTATGGGAAAAAAGACTCATTGCTTTTTCTATACATATAATAATTGCGAACCTGTATGTGCCATGCAGATAAACACTAAGCGAAACCATTCAATCGCCAAACGAAGCGTATACGTTTGGGTGCGAAAGTCCCGTGTAAAATCGGGAGAAACAGGTTCGCAAAAGCGTTTTATTATAGAATAATCGGATTTTAAGGGTCAATAATATAATAAAAATATACTATTATTGATTATCTAAAGAGACGTAATATTTAGTTTTGAATCAATTGAATCATTGTAATATAACGTGTGTTCGGTGTAAGAAACTCATGATTCTGAAAAAAGTTGAAATCTGAACTTTACAGATCGATTCTTTAAATGTGGGAACTACCACAAAATTTAGGTTTATCTGTAAAATGACGTAAGAACTGCTACAAATCACAACTTTGCAAACCAATTCTAAAATTGTAGGAGCTACTACTTTTAGAAAATTCTTACTCACACCTAATACGCGTTAATATACACAAATGGATATAATTCGCAAAAGCTTATTTTTATTTTTCATTTTGAAACTCTGTGATCTCGCAAACAAAAACGATAAGAACTTTGATTTTAAGTAATTTCTATAAAAATTAAAAATATATTATAGAACATAAAAAAAATTAAAAAGAAGTTCTAAAAATTTTGACGAAGAGTGAATCCGGAAATGGCAAATGACGTCTGAGAATTGAGAGAGGGTATTTAAAACGTATTTATTACATATTTTGAAAATGCTTCTATCCAATCAAACTGAGTATGATAAAACACTGGTTAAGCGGAAAATTAGGGTATGAATTTTTTCAGAAAAACCAACAAATTGGGACATATACTATTCGAACGTATGAAAAGAATACTGTAATAAGTTTATTTCAAAAATTAGAATGCAAAATCTTTTTCAAAAAAAACAACAATTTTGGATTCGACGCAATTTTGTGAGGACTTCTATATCTTTGTAAAAATCGCCCGTTTATTTTGGTACCATTGTCCGGATAATAATTTAGTAGTAGGAACGTTATGATAGTCTTTATTTGTATTCATGAAAAAACTATTGACGATTAAAAAATTTAAATAGATTTTAACTGCCAATACTCTGCAAGAAAAAGGTTCTCATGAAAATATTTTGTTTGTTATTATTGAATTTCTGTTTCTGTGTAACTATAATGGCGAAGGAAAGTGACTTTGTAAAGACAAAACGAAACCCGATTCCGAACCGGTTAATCGATTACAAAAAATTTCAAAATATAGTTAATTCTTCTGCAGAAGAAAGAGAGGCAAAACGCCTCACGGAAGAAGAATTTTTAAATATGATTCAAGATAAGGAAGTAGTTCTTTTAGATGCTCGCAGCGAGTCTCGTTACAAGCTAAGACATATTAAAGGTGCAGTCAGTCTTCCATTTACAGAATTTACAAAGGGATCTCTCGCAAAAGTAATTCCAAAGATAAATTCTAAAATCCTAATATACTGTAATAATAATTTTACGGGAAGTCCGGAAGCGTTTGCTTCTAAAGCACCCGCAGCTTCTCTTAACTTGTCCACATTCATTTCTTTGAAAGCTTATGGATATAAAAACATTTATGAATTAGGTCCTTTGTTGAGTGTTGATTCTACAAAGTTTACTTTTGAGGGAACAGAAGTTCAATGATTTTTAATGATTCGAAAAATGGTAGAAATTTGCAAAAGATTGTATATATCGTTTTTGTTTTATTGAGTTTTTTTTGTAAACGTCCATTGAAGCAGGGAGAATATACCGATCTAGAAGAAGCATTCAAAAATCCTAAAGATGTGTTGGTTTTAAATTACAGAGATAACGAAGAAAATCCACTGAAAACACTTCCAAAGGAAATTGGAAACTTACAAAATTTAAAAGAATTATATTTAAGCGCGAACGAAATTACAACTCTGCCTCCTGAAATAGGAAATTTAAAAAACTTACAGGTATTGTCTTTAAATGGAAACAGACTTGAAACAATTCCTAAAGAAATAGGGAATTTAAAAAAACTAAAAGAACTGTCGATAGAATGGAATAAACTTCAAACACTTCCTAAAGAAATAGGAAATTTAAAAAACTTAAAAGAATTATATTTAAGCAGAAATCAACTCAAAATATTACCGCAAGAAATCGGGAACTTAAGAAAACTACAGCGTATACATTTAAGTACAAATGAACTCACAAAACTCCCGCAAGAAATCAAAAACTTGGAAAGTTTATTAGAAATTTATTTATATGATAATCAGTTTACAACACTTCCCAAAGAGATAGGCAATTTGAAAAATTTACGTAATTTAGTTTTAGGCAGAAATCAACTTATATCGCTACTCCCTGAAATAGGAAATTTAAAAAATCTAAAAGAATTATATTTAGAAGAAAACCAACTTACGATGTTACCAAAACAAATCGCAGCCTTAAAACAACTGGCAAGACTTAGCTTAAAAGGGAATCAATTTCCTTCGGAAGAAAAAGAAAGAATCCAACGTCTTTTGCCTAAGTGCAACATTTCTTTTTAAATTTGGCTTTTCGAATTTTGTATTGGGCAGAGCAACATTTACAGAGTAAAAAAATAGAGTTGTTGAAAAATTCCATAGTGGCGATTAACAAAACTGCTTCAATTGCCGGTTTCCATAAAATAGAAACAGATGGAGAATTAATTTTTCAACAATTCTAATACATTAATACGAATTAATAAAACCCTTAATTTTTTTAACGAATAAAAATATTGGATAGATTGTGTTTTCTGATTCAAATAATGAGGTACATCCTCGCTTAAAAATCTGGATTCTTATGTTATAACAATTGATGTTTGTAGAAGATATTACTTATTCTATTTTCGTTAAATCTACGTTGTCTTACTTAAAAATTACATAGAGCTTATCCCAAAACCTCGAAGAATTTTATGTAATGATTCTTTAGAAATTTTTAATAAAATGTAGTAGTTTCTATCATTAAGGTCGCATTTGGTAATTTGTGAGCTTTCGAGTAGCTCTAATGTTGTTAAAGTTTTGTGAGTTCTCCAATTTATTTTTATGGAAAAATCAGGTTTTTATAAAACGAATTGAATCTCTTGCGAAGAACTTACATTAGTTTATACTTCAATAATATAACTTCAGCGTAAGATGAGCGAATTCGGTGCTGCGGATTGCGCGTTCAGCTCCGGTTAATAAATTGTATTAAAAAAAATAATATGCAGTGAGCTTGGCGTAAAGAGCTAATGATTCTGGAAAGAATTGAAATCTGAACAGACTGATTCTTTAAATGTGGGAACTCCCACCAGTCTTGGTTTTACAGTAAAAACTTGAAAATGTAGGAGTTCTAAGTTGAATGCCGTCTACAGAAATTTTTTATTCGTCAAACTCATGTTAAATTGTTGGAGTGAACTAAGATTTTATAAGGTTAAGCCAGATGTTTTTTAAAAGAAGTTATCTATTCTATTTTCTTTTTTTGATCCTTATACTTTACGGAATTTGGTCTTATACGGATCGCTCCTCTTGGGAACAGACTCCGGATTCTAGATTGAAAAGAATAGAGAGTTTTGGAAAGAACCTAAAAAAAGGAAATCTTCTCGGCATTCAACCCTGGATGTATCCTATCGATTATTCGAATGAAATCAATTTTTCGAAAAAAATTCAATCTTATCTCGAAGAAGCAAGTAAGAACGGTTATATCAATCCGAAAACGATCGTAGTATTTCCGGAATATTTAGGAACTTGGCTTGTGGTCGCAGGAGAAAAAACTTCTGTGGTCAAGTCGGACAAACTCGAAGATTCGATGCGAACCCTTATTTTGAGTAATCCAGTAAGTTTTATTTTCAATTTTTTCAAAGCACAAGGAAAGGATAAAATCAGAGACGCACTTTTTAGAATGAAAGCGGAAAAGATGTTATCTATTTACTCGAATACGTTCTCGGGTATGGCAAAAAAATGGGGAGTAACCATTGTAGCGGGATCGATTCTTCTTCCGGAACCCTATATTTTAGAAGGTAAAATTCAAATAAGAAATGGGGCCTTAAAAAACGTTTCTTACGTTTTTTTACCAGATGGTAGAGTAGCCGAAAACTCTCCCGAAAAAATATATCCAATAGAAGACGAAAAATCCTTTGTGGCAGCTTCTACTCTCAAAAATCTAAAAATTATCCAAAGTCCAATGGGTAAAATTGGAGTATTAGTTTGTGCAGATTCTTGGTACCCTGAAGTTTACGAAATATTCAAAAAACAGAATGTGAATTTTGTAGTCGTTCCCTCTTATGTGGCTCCGGATGGGGCTATGTCCGAGGTTTGGAAAGGTTATAACGGTTCAAAAAATCCAACCGATATTCGTCTGGAAGACGTACATAGAATTTCGGAAGGAGAGGCCTGGCTTAAATATGCACTTGCCGGGAGGATTTTAAAATCTGGAGCTACTCATGGGATGAACGTTTTTTTAAGGGGATCTCTTTGGGATCTGGGATCCGATGGAGAAATCATTTTAGTTCACCGGTCGATGGTTCGGACCTTTCCAAAAATTTACGGAGCTAGTATCGTAAATCTCTGGTTAGATTGATAAGAAAGATTTATTTCTTGAAAACTGACCGAAAAGGATTCTTCTTGGCGCATGTCACTATTTCTTTTTGAAACCTTTTCTGATAACTTTCAATCCAAACACAACGAAGTTACTTCCGGAAAGTGGTTCGGTTTAACTTCTTTAAACTTAGAAGGAAAACCTTTTGCCGCTTTTTTCGAAGGAAGTTTAGTGCTCAAGCTCGGAGCGGAAAAGATCGCCGAGATCATTTCTCGTTATCCGGGGGCAAAACTTTTTGATCCTTCCGGTAATAATAAAGCCATGAAAGATTGGCTTCAGATTCCGGCAGAATTTGAACAAGACTGGCTTAACTTGGCTGAGGACGCTTTGGTCTTTGCTGAAAAATCGTTGAGTGCCGTGGCGGTTCCTGCTAAGAAAAAAGCAGCACCTAAAAAAGCGGCCAAGAAAAAAGCCCCTGCTAAGAAAAAGAGCCCTGCAAAAAAGAAAGCGGCTAAGAAAAAATCTTCCGCTAAAAAAGCTAAAATGAAACCAAAAGCTAAGGCTAAGAAAAAAGTAGCTCGGAAAAAAACGGCTGCTAAAAAACGGAAAAGATAAAACAATCCGATCTGCCCTTATTGAGTAATGAGGGCAGATAAGATATATCTTACAAATACCTTATGGGGATTCGCTTTCTATAAAGCCCCAAAAAAAATGATCGTCCAAATTCAGTTTTTGTATGAAATTACTGTTTGGCGAACGTCATCTTACCAAAAAATCATTTTATAGTAATTTTTACATTTTAGGTGCCTAAAAGTTTATGGTACTCTTATTCACTTACCTTAAAATGTAGGAGCTATTGCATTTTATTATTTCGGAACTATATAATAAAGAAATACTCAGTCCAATAGTTTATACTTTAATAATGTAAATTCAGAATCAGAAAACCGGGGCCGAATCGGCGTTACCGGACAGAACTTTCGGCTTCAGTTAATAAATTGTATGAAAGAAACATAATACAATATTTTGCCTTTAGTTTCAATTGAGAGCTTGCCCCAAAATCTCAAAGAATTTTATACAATAATTCTTTAGAAATTTTTAATAAAATGCAGTAGTTCCTACAAATTAAGTCGCATTTGGTAATTTACGAACTTTCGAGTAGTTCTAATCTCGTTAAATTTTCGTAGTAGTTCCCACATTTTTGTGAAACCCAATCTCACTTTCTAAGGGTTATTCGAGAAACTCAGTGTCCCGCTTCTATAGGCGTTCGAAGTAACTCAACACCTCTCTATGGATTGGTGTTAAGGATTTGGGACAAAATCTGAATATAGAACGCGCTCTACTGAGTTCCTCTACGCTTTATCACAACATTTACAGATACACAAGTTGATAAGGTATCAATTGTGGGATAAATTTTTATTTAAAGAAAATACATTTTGGATGAAAGTTTCTGTTTCTTTTAAAATCAGGTCTTTATCACTTTTCATGTATTTGGAAAATAATACGTGATTTCCAAATTCTACTTTTACCGCTTTGTTCAATGGGTTTGCCTTTCCGTTTTCATTTACTTTTTTGAATGCGTTTAACATAGATGAGACGGAAGCGGACACATCTTGATTTTTTTCGTTTTTATAATAGTAGAACAATAAAGTAGGAGAGGAAATTTTGGAAAATGGATCAGTTCCCAAGATGAACTCTCTTAAGTCTGATAAATTTTGAACCGCTGCGAGATATTGATCTCTATACCAGAAAGCGCTGGCTGGATTTCGTTTTTCTTCTTCTGTAGATTTACGAATTTTTCCCATTACTATATTAGCAAAATCTTTACCCCAAGAAAATTGATAAATAACACTAAATGGATTTGTAAAATCGTAAAAAGGGGAAACAAGAACTAAAGCGTGAACTTTTTCAGGATATTTGGCTGCTAGGTATGTAGAAATCAACCCTCCCATACTAGTTCCGATTAGAATCGTTTTTTTACCTAGTTTTTCGCATTCTAAAAAAGCCGTTTCAGAGTCCTGTAAAATTTCTTCAAAAGTTGTATCTCTATGATTTTCTAAATTAGTTCCATGACCGGGAAGACGAACATAGTAGAGATTTGCTTTGAAATCTTTTGCGAGTTGATCTGTAACTTCTTCTCCTTCTGCGCGAGATGCTCCAAAGCCGTGGATATAAAGGATTGAGAAATCGGTTTTATCCGCAGAATATCTCACTAATTTTTCTTCGTTGCCAGGTCTTACTTTTTTAGATCGACTGATTTGAAGTTTTTCCCGATAATAACTGTCGAAGTTTGAATATAAGGGAACAGATTTGTATTCATATTTAGGAGTTTCAGCATAAAAGGTGACGACTAAAAATAGAGCGAATGTTCCGATGATTCCCAAAATCCATTTAAGTATTTTCATTCTTAATTTTTCCTCATAACTCTTTGATAAACAACTCAAATCATCTATCTCGTTGCTGCAAGAAAAAAGTGCAGCTTGAAAACAAAGAGTATTGACTAAAACTGTATCTGTGTTAAGGAATCGAGATTTTTATCACTATTGACTCGTTTTGACCTTGTTAAATGATATTTACTGCTATAAACGCATAAAAATAGAGGCAAAAATTAACGAACAATTTTGTAAAGACGTAGAAATTCTCGAAAATTGGTCTTCCCGGAATTCTAGATTTTTTAGAATTTTAAGTTTTTAAACAAGTTCGGCGTAGTATTATTTTTATGCGTTCAGTAGAATCTTGAACGAAAACGGTTATAGTTTCTCTTGTTGTTCGAAAAGCATATTGAATTAATAGAGTTATTGAAAAATTAATTCTTGATTTGTTTCTGTTGAATTGAAGCAATTTTGCGAATCTTCACTATGGAATTTTTCAAACAACTCTAATATTCTTCCAGAGTTAGGTTCTGAGAATAGAACTGTAAGATCTTTTTAAATTGTAAAAAGATATTCTACAAATTGTTAAGACCTCTTTAATATTTTAAAACCAATTTTCATTTTGAGAATTTTAGACGTGTTAGTTGATTCTATTTTTGAGTTTTCCGGTATTTGGTAAAGAAAATCAAACTCGCTTTTAAATTACACATTTTGAAATGAATTCGAAATATTCTTTCACAAAATGTTAACTTTTTCTTAAATGTGATTTTATTTATAAAAATCACATATTATTGAGATATGTGCATACAGATATTTTGTTATTACTAACGACTTTAAATTTACTTGGTTAAGAAAATTTAGTCTCAAATTGAAAATAAGATATAAATAAATCCCAAGAAAATATGAATGAAAATATTTCGAAGGATTTTGGAATGAAACTTTAAATTTAAGTAATATATCGCAAAATATTGAATAGAATTGTTGAAAAATTCTATAGTGGAGTTTAACAAAACTACTTCAATCGACAGTTTCCATACAACGGAAATCGATGGCGAATTAATTTTTCAACAACTCTAATATATAAAACCTCAAAAAACAATAGTAGTGAGTCCTATTTGATTTCGAAAAACGCGAATTAAAAACATACGTTTTTATTGCGTAATTGAAATTTTAAAAATTAAAACCAAGTAGGATAAAACGAATGAAAAAGATAATGTTAATTTTGCTATTGTTCTGCCTTGTTTTCGCTTCTTGTGAAGATGAAAAAAAGGATGAAGGTAGTATCACCGGGAATTCGATTATGGATCTGTTATTGCTGCAAGAGGTTTCCACTCCACCTTGCCCAGGCGGAGTTACGATGATGGACATTCCGTCTACGATAAATGCGCAAGTTGGTACTTCTGTTAAATCTCCGTTTTCAATTCAATTTTCTGCGGGTAGTGTTAATCATGAAACTTTGATGAAAAACAAAAATTGTAATTTTAGCGAGCTTTCAGTTACAAATCTGCCTGCAGGTTTAACCTTGAATTCTACAACCGGCGCGATCAATGGAGCTCTGACGGCGATCTCGGCTGCAACCACGGTTACTTTCTCTGCAAAATTAAAAGCGAACAACAGCACTCCTATTACGTTTACAAAGACTACAACTGTTACCGTATTTGCAGCAGGTAGCCTAACTTGTAATACTGCTGGGGCTGCTTTAGGTTGTAACAATGCAGCGCTTCCATATTCTTGTCCCAATTCAAACTTTTGTTATTCTACCTACTCCAGTTGTAAAGCTGCGAGTGAGTGTGGTTACTAAATTTAAGATCTTTTTATCAAATAACCTGTGGAAGTATAGGTTATTTGATTTTGACTTTTAATCCAATAAAATTAGGCTTTAATTTAATATTTGTATATTAAAATTTAAAGATTATCTTATGTATATTAAAGGAATGGATCGCTTCTTAGATGGATTTTAAATCTTTTTTTAATTTTGTGTAAGAATTTTAATTTAAAGATCAACAAAAAAGTTGAGTATGTATTTTTAAAGTAAAGAATGGATTTTACTATTCTCTATAAAATTGAGTACTGTAAATTTTTATTGCAAAACTTTGTTTCAATACAATATACTGTGCGATCTATGATATAATTCTGAGTAGGATGAAAATTTGTTTTTTATATGGATCCTTTTGAAAAAATCGTCAATCGTTACGGTGGATGGGAATTATGGAATCGTCTGGATTTTGTGGAATTTTATTTTCAAAGTTTAAGCGGCCCGCTTCCTTTTCTGAAAGGACTTGGCAAAACTTTTAACAAACACGGCAAAGTCAGGATCTTTCCTAAAGAATTTATAACCGAATTTTTAGATTATCCGAATCCAGGAAAAAAAATAATATTCAAAAATGGTAAAGTAGGAATTGTTAATATATCAGAGAACCTTTCTGAATTTGGACTTTCTAATTATAAGGATAGCTTTAGCGGTTTAAAAAAGTATAGGCTTTGGAATCCTTTGGATGTTTCGTATTTTTTTGGTTATGCGACTACTCAGTATGTAAGTATTCCTTTTATTTTAAAAGAATACTCGGTTCGAAAGTTTGAACTCGAGAACGGTGATTTTCAAATTGAGGCAGAGTTTCCGTCGTATCTTCACACTCATTGTAAAAAACAATCCTATCGTTTTGATTCTGAAGGACTTCTGATCCGTAACGACTACACCGCCGATATTGTGGGATCTTGGGCAAAAGGCGCACACTTTACGACTCATTTTCAAGATATAGAAGGATTTCCGATGGCTACAAAACGAGACGTATTTGTTCGTTTGGGGTCTTGGGCGACTTCGATTCCTGTTTTATCCGCAGAATTGAAGCCTTTAGGGGTTTATTTTAGATAAAAATTTTTTCTATCTAAATGATACGTTAACTTTTTTAGAGAAACTCTCTATCAATAGGTTTTTAAAATTTTTAAGAGTTAACATATGTTAGATGGAAAAATTTATTTTTATAAAACCACGTAAGCTCGGCCTAAGAGATTTGTTTTATAAAAACCTAATTTTCTATAAAAAGTAAAATGTGGGAACTCCCAGATTTGAATCAAAAAAAATGAATGTTTAAAAATTTGTAATGTGACTTAATTTGTGGGAACTCTTACAAATTAAGATTTTGCGGTAAAATTTTAAAACGTGGAAACTACAGCAAATCGCGATTTTATAAACAAATTCTGAAATGTAGGAACTCATATTTTTTAAAAAATTCTTTCTTACCCCGAACTCAATAAAATTACATCTTTTAAAATTATTCAAAGATGTATTAACGAACGTGAATTTGGATATAATCCAATGCGAAAGCAATTGAACTAAAGCAGAACGCTTTCTATCATAACCTTACCGACAAGTGAATAGGATTTTAGAATGAGAAGAATTAAAAACGCACATTTTTCAAGTGTTCCGACAAGAATGAGTCTTTTTTATTTGCAAAAAGTATGTTTTTCTGATAGAGAAAAATTTTCCGAACCTTACCACCCCCCACCCAAAAATAAGGAAAACTCAACACAACGCTCTCTATGAATCGCGTTCTAAATTAAAGCTAAGAACGAAATATCATATTATGTTTCTTTCATGCAATTTATTGACTGGATCTGAAAGGGTGGTCTGGTTTGCTTGATTCGTCCCAGTTTTTTTATACCAAACTCGCGTTGATTTTCAAAAACGATTTTAGATAGGTTTTATCTAAGAATCGGTCATTTTCAAATACAATTTATGTCTCAAAAAAGTTAAAGACCGTTAGGTGAAGTAGATGTCGTTTATTTTATTTTTTTACTATAAAACAAATTTTTAAAAAACAAATTCCTTACATTGAACTTGTATGAGCAAAGGATTTTACTAAAAAATCGAATCATAAGCCATCTTTATCTAAAAAACTGTCAAGGAATTCCGTGAAAGATCGATTTTAATACTGCGGAGTGTAGTATGAATATTTCTGGTGATTTATCCGTTTCAGAATTTAAACCACAACAATCCATGCGGAGTCTTCCAAAAATGGGAGAGGTAGCAGGTAAAAATTCTTTTGTTGAACTGATGAAGTTTTTACAAGGATCTGCACAAAAAGGTTTAGAGGAAACTCTGGCCGAAATTCAAAATACGTCTTCCAAAGCGGAACTTCCACAACCCGAAGAGGAAGATCCTGAAATCATAGAAGAAAAAAAGCGTCGTTCTATAAATTCTATAGAAGAAGAAATTTCAAAAGAAGAAAACTTTGAAACAACTCAAGAAGCGCCTAATGCAAATATTTTGCCTTGGTTCCTGGTGTCGGAAACAAAAACTAACGAGTCCGTAGATCCTGAAATTGAATCCGTAATTTTAGACGAATTACAATCTGAAATCATAAAGACAAATTCAACTGAAACTCTTAATGCCCCAGAATCGATTTCTACAAGTGAATTGATCGAAAACTTTTTTACAAATGAAGTGGAAGAATCTACAAAATTGTTAAGCGAAGTTTCTTTAAAAGAAGAATTAGAAAACCTACTCGATACAGAAAAAGGATCTTTGGTTTCTTTTGAAAATTTGAAGGAAATTAAAGCTCGGTCTACAAAACAAGAAAGTGAAATTTATGAAAAATCAGAATCGTTCGAAGCAAAAGATTCTTCCGATACATTCCGTTTTAATGAAGTAGATAAAAAAGAATCTAAAGAAAATATTAAGGGTCTTTCTAACTCTTTTAAGGATAAAGATTTTGAGGAAGCAAAAGTTGAAGTTTCTAAAGAACTGGCTCTTGATTCTGAAAAATGGAAAATCAGCCGCGATAAAAAAACGGATTCTTACACGAACTTAAAGACTGCCGCAAAGGAAGAAATTAAAGCAGTCGTTCTCAATCAATTCACAGAAAATTCTTTCGGAAAATCGGGACAAGAACAATCTTTTCGATCCGATTCTTATTCGTCTCTTGTGAAAGGGGTCGGAACTACTGCCGCAAATGGTTCACGAGAAAGTGGAACTTTTAGTAAGGAATTTCTTCCTTCTAAAGAATCCAATGTACTTTCCAAAAAAGACATTCAACAGAACTTTCAAAATTTGATTCGTTCTGCTCGAGTGCAAATTCTTGAAAACGGAAGAACTGAAGCAAGCATTCGCATGAATCCAAAAGACCTAGGTCAAATGTCACTTGCGATTTCTACGGATAAAGACGTTGTTCGCGGAAAGCTTTTGGTAGAATCGGATACCGTTAAACAACAGTTAGTTGCCGAACTTGCTAATTTAAAGCAGGATCTTAAAGCGAACGGTCTTGAACTTGAATCTCTTGTGATTGAAGTTAAGGAAAGAGAAGATGGTTTCTCTTTTAACGCGGACTCGGATAAAAACGGTAAAGATTCTCATTCTTTCCAAGCTGCGTTTGGAGAAGATTGGAACTCCGATTTCAAACATTCTTTTTATGAAGAAGATGAACTTTCTTTCGAAGAAAATTTTTCCGAGCCTAATGATTTTCCCAAAAAAACCGATGGGAAATCCGAGAAATTGCTCGATCTGAAAGTATAGGATCGGAGGAAATCATGCCAGAAACTACGGGCATTAGCCAACAAGCAAACATAAATCGTTACCTAGAAGGAGACAGAAGTTTTAATATCCGGAACCACATGGAAAATTTGGAGAAGGAAGAAAAAAACGGTCTCAAAGGAATCGAAATCCGTTCTACGGTTAAGTCTCTCGGCAAAGACGATTTTCTTAAGTTACTCATTACTCAGCTTTCTTCCCAAGATCCAACGAACCCCGTTAAAGATCAGGACTTTATCGCTCAGATGGCGCAGTTCTCTTCCCTTGAACAAATGAATAACATTTCTAACGGAATTCAAAAGATGGGAAATCGTCAGAGTTTTTCTCTCGTTGGAAAACTTGTTTCCGGTCCTGATTTTGTGAACGGTGAAAACATCGCCGGAATCGCAGGAGCACTTTTCTTTGATGGAGAAGGTAAAACTTTTGTTCGAGTCAATGGAAGGTCCATCGACGTGGAACAAATTTCTCTTATCAGCGATCCTGTTGTTTTAAAAGAACAAGAAGCCGCCTATAATCAAAGTCAGTCTCAACAATCTGTTCCGGCTCGAACTCCCGCTCATTCTTCTGAGATTGGAACTAACGTTTATCCTCAAGAAGCACCTTTTGATATTTCGTCTAACGCTCATGAGATGACGACTAAACAAAAGTCTATGGAATCCTCAATCAAGAATCAGAAGGAAGTCGAAGTTCCTGGTACTGAACAAACTCCGGAATTACAAGAAAAAACAACTTCCGAAAAGAAGATTTCCGACTGGAAGTTTCCGGGTAAAGATAAAAGCAATTCATACGAATAAACAAAGTATAATCGAGGTAACAACTTTATGATGAGGTCACTCTATTCCGGTGTATCCGGACTTAAGAACCACCAGGTCCGAATGGATGTCATTGGAAACAACATCTCCAACGTAAACACTCACGGTTTTAAAACCGAACGGGTTACGTTTCAGGATATGATTTCTCAGGAGCTCAGAGGCGCTTCCGAGCCTAAAGAGAATATTGGAGGTGTGAATCCTCAACAAGTTGGTTTGGGTTCTTTGATCGCTGCGATTGATAAAATCATGACTCAAGGTTCCCTTCAAACCACTGGTAAAAATACGGACGTTGCGATTTCAGGCGAAGGTTTTTTTATCGTCAAGGACGGTGACAAACAATTTTATACGAGAGCCGGTGCTTTTAACCTCGATAAAAACGGTTACTACGTAAACCCTGCTAATGGTCTTAAGGTTCAAGGTTGGAACTCTAGACTGGATGATAAAGGAAATAAATACATCAATTCGGCAGCTTCGATTGAAGATATTATAATTCCAGTATATTCTAAAGAACCTGCAAGGGCTACTTCTCAGATAGATTTTAAATCCAATTTGAATTCTTCTGCTCCGGCGGTTCCGCCTGACGCAACCCAAGAAGAAATCACTGCGATGATTAACGATCCAGATCCTAAGATGAGAAGGGGACATGTTACCACGATTAATACATTTGACGATCAAGGGATTCAAAGAGAATTTAAAATGGAATTTTACAAGGTTCGTGATAACACTTGGAAGGCTAGATTGAGTATGACGGATTCAACTCAACTTTCCGTTGATGTTTCTGGAACCGGCGGACAAAACACTCAACTTCCAGGTAACACTGAATTAGAATTTGGTTTTACTCCGGATGGAAAACTAGTATACGTTTCTGACGGTGTGGATTCGATGAACAGCGGTAAGTTGAACGCAAAAGTTTCTTTTCGGATTCCTGGAAATCCTGCGATTCAAAATTTTGATCTTAACTTAGGAGAAGCAGGAATGGTAAACGGAATCACTCAATTCTCCTCTGACTTTACTACAAAAGCTGTCAAACAAGACGGTTATACGATGGGTTATCTAGAATCTTTTTCGATCGATAATTCTGGAACGATTACGGGTGTGTTTTCGAACGGAGTGCGTCAGCCTCTTGCTAGAGTTGCGACTGCGGTTTTTAATAATCCCGCCGGTTTAGATAAAGCGGGTGATACAATGTTTTCGTATTCCATGAACTCGGGAGAACCTAACATCGGTGAGGCGGGAGTCCAAGGAAGAGGTAAAATCAACGCAGGACTTTTAGAGATGTCCAATGTGGATCTTTCCGATCAGTTTACGGATATGATCGTGACTCAGAGAGGTTTTCAAGCTAACTCTAGAACGATTACTACTTCCGATCAGATGATTCAAGAGGTTTTGGGACTCAAACGTTAAACTTTTTTAAATGATTTACTCTTCGACTGGCTGACATAATAACTGATTCAGAATTTCCTTAAGCGATATACTCGTTTTAGTAAATTCAAGAAAAGTTTTGTGATATGCTTTAAGTCGGAGAGGAATTTTAACTTTTTTCATTTCAAGTTATAGATTTCGTTTCCTTTTTGCAAAGTTAGGAAAAAAATTATCTTTCCCATATATTTCCTGTACGGTTTCATTGATTCCTGATCAATGAAACCGAAATTCCCTAAATACATTGTCACCGACCTAGATTCGATCGTTAAAAGGTTAGGTCCAATTATTAGTCGTTTAGAAATTGAATTTTTAGATTTTAAGGAATTTTTTCAGTCTGAGCTATTTCGAAATTCTAGTGGGTTTTTGAATGTTATTTTTTATTTAACCGTTTCCGATCTCAAAAAAACTCAAAAAGAAATTCATCAACAATTTCAAAGAAATCCTCTGATCTTAAGTCGTTTTATTTTAAACGAAAATTTAGATTACGTTCATTCGGAAGATTTAAAAATCGAAGAGGAATTAATTTTTTCAGTTTTACCGGAATCTTCTTCAGATATGGTTTTTAACAAAACCTTTTTGAATGCGTTCACCCAACTTCAAATGATTACAGATCAGTTTGATCTTCAACACAAGGTGAATACTACTAAGTATGAAATTTCTAAACTGACTAGAGTAGGGATTAGCCTTGCCGATGAAAAAGACATCAATAAACTTCTTCGAGAAATTATTTTTAGCGCTAGGGAAATTGCGATCGCCGATTCGGGTTCTTTATATCTCGTTGAAAAAGATGAACTAGGTTTGGTTCGTAATCTTAGGTTTAAAATTTCTTCTATGGATATTGATACGGAAGAATTTTTACTTCCGATTAATAAATCCAGTGTTGCGGGTTATGTTGCAGCAACCGGAAAAATTTTAAATATTCCAGACGTTTACAATTTACCGGAAGATTCGGAATATAAATTCAACAGAAATTTCGATGTTCTTTCTAATTATCATACTAAGTCCATGCTCGTTGTTCCTATGAAAAATCATAGAAACGAAGTTGTAGGTGTCATTCAACTTATTAATAAGAAGAGAAACTTTAATCAAAAACTGACTCTTGAACAAATGAGAGGGAATGACGTATTTCCTTTTGACGATTATTCTGCTCAACTTGTGATGGGTGTGGCGGGACAGGCTGCGGTTGCGATTCAAAATAATCATCTTTTACAGGAGATCGAAGCTCTTTTCGAAGGTTTTGTGACTGCGTCCGTAAATGCGATCGAATCCAGAGATCCAACAACAAGTGGGCATTCATTTCGTGTAGCCGTACTTACGGTTGGTTTGGCTGAAACGGTGGATTTGATCAGAGAAGGTAAATATAAAAATACCAAGTTTTCGAAAGAACAGATCAAAGAAATACGTTATGCTTCATTGCTTCATGATTTTGGAAAAGTGGGGGTTCGAGAAAAGGTTTTGGTCAAATCCAAAAAGCTGGAAGACTATGAACTTGAGTTGATCCGTTGGAGATTTGAATATATTAAAAAAGACATAGAATCTAGAATTCTTCAGAAAAAGACGGATTATTTAAAAAAACACGGGGCGGTAGGTTTTGCCGATTATGAGACTTCTCTGGAATTTGAACTTAAGGTAGAATATCAAAAGTTAGATCAAATGTTTCAGATCGTTGTCGATTCCAATGAGCCTTCTATATTAGAAGAATCTAATTTTCAAAAATTGGAAGAAATTGCAAAAGTAAATTATTCTACTACAGGTGGAGAAAAGTTGTCTTTGATTTCTCCTTACGAATTTGGTTTTTTGACGATCAAAAAAGGATCTTTGGATTTTGCTGAAAGAAAAGAAATTGAATCTCATGTGGAACATACGTTTCAGTTTTTAAGTAAAATTCCTTGGACTGGAGATCTAAAAATGGTTCCTTCCATTGCACATGCGCATCATGAAAAATTGGATGGGACCGGTTATCCTAGAGGACTTACAGCTGATTCTATTCCAATTCAATCTAAAATTATGGCGATCTCCGATATATTTGATGCACTTACGGATAAAGATCGTCCCTATAAAAGAGCCGTTCCTATAGAAAGAGCTCTAGATATTTTACAAATGGAAGCAAGGGAAAATCACGTAGATCAAGATCTTCTCAAAATTTTTATTGAAGGAAAGGTTTACGATAAATTGTATTACTCTGGTTACCTTCGTTAGGTGTATTTTTCTCTGTTTTGTTGCAATCCACGATTTTAGACGATTCTACTAACAAATAAATTTTTCGATAATTTAAACTTTAATAATATAAGTTCTCCATTGGTTTTCGTTGTATTGAAACGGGCGATTGAAGCAATTTTTCTAATCTTCAATATGAAATTTTTCAACAACTCTAATAAATTTTGAACTCACTTTTATAAGTAAGATTCTTAGGTTTACTACTCGTATGTATAAAAATAGCGCTAAAAGTTAACGGTCGATTTTACCGAAGATGTAGAAATATTTAAAAATTGCGTCTGACCCGGAATGGTTAGTTTTTTGAAGAAGATCCTACATTCTAAGTTTTTAAATAAATTCAACGTAGTATTATTTTTATGCGTAAGAGTAGTAAATTTGTAACTCGTTAGATGTAAAATTCATTTATGTAGGATTTTAAAGAGCTGATTCTAGCCATAGTTTTTGATTTTATATGTCAATCTATCATAGAAGTTCAATTTGTAAGTTGAATTTCATGTCAACTAACGCATGTTCTATGTTAAAACTTTACGTTTACAATCTAGTTTATATTTTTTTGAGATTCAAAAGTATACGTGAATATCTATTTAAAAATTCGAATTGTATTCTAATTGCTGAACAAAAATCTAAACCTGCAAGTATTGAGCTGTAGTAATAGTTACACGTCTAAGGTTCGATAGGTGTAAAACCTTTTGTATTCTATGGATTCTTGTATATTGCCCAGAACTATATAAAAGAGTACCGAATATTTTGTTTTGGAACAAGGTTTTGTAATAAAAATTTAAGATTCTCGATTTTGTAGAAATCAGTAGAGTAACATAAATTTTAAAATAAACCCCGATTGAGAAATATTGCTTTATGTAATAGTTAAGATTTAAGTAATAATTCGTAAAAAGTTGTTCTGTTATTTTGAATTTAAGTAAATGATAAATCGCATTTTTATTGTTAGGTGTTAAATTGTTTCTTTTTTCTGGTTCTGTTCGAAGAAATTTAGATCCGTAATTTGAAAAGTAGGTTTTATTTTTGTACATTTCTGAAAAGACCAAATTACAAACTGCTTTTCGTTTTAGCGACTTGACCTCCATTCTATAAGATTCCAAACACAGAACTTTTTCAATTTATAATATTCAAAGTTTTAAAGAGAGTTAGAATTCACAAGTTCTATGATTATTGATACGTTCAGCCTGAAAATATCCCATTTTGGTATATTCTATTCCAGAATGTAGAATTTCTTCGTTTTGTTTAAATCACTTCATTCACGCGAAGCGAAAATTTTTTGTAAAAATTTAATCGCTGCCAGAAAAGACGCCCATCTTACTCAACTTGAAGTTGCCAATCGCTTGGGTGAACCTCAATCTTATATTTCCAAAATTGAATCGGGCGAACGCAGATTAGATGTTGTTGAATTCTGGAGAATTTTCAAAATCTTAGGTAAATCTCTCGAGTTTTATTTTCAATTTGATGACAAACATGACGGTTTTGAGAAAAAATCTAAAACGATTAAAGCGGCCAGTAGCAGACGTAAGAAAAAGTAACTTTGGCTTTTCAATATGTAGGAACTACTTTAAGGTATACTTGTGTACGTATGAAAATAGTTCCAAAAATGGATGATTGATTTTGTAAAGATGAAAGAGTTTTTAAAAATTGTGTCCAATCTAAAGTTATTCGCTTTTTCGAAGTAGATCCTACATTCTAATTTTTGAAACAAGTGAATCGTAGTATGTTCGAGTCGTAGAAAACCTGTTCAAAAACTTTTATTTGCGATAACTCATCTTTTAGAAATATTCAGTTTTTATTTTAAACTCACATTCAATGATCAATAAAAGTATGTTTTCTTAAAATCTTTTTAAAGAATTTTAAAAAACGTGTGAATCCCTACAATTTTCATTTTTTCTAGAGTGTTTGAATCATGTCTCTCCTACTCAGTTTAGTAGTAGTTCTCACATTTTTTGATATGAATCATTAAAATTGAATTCTATTTAACTGTTCTAGTCTCGTTAAATTTTCTTAGTAATATCCCACATTTTTGTGAATCTCAATCTCACTTCCTAAAGGAAAGGCCGTTCCAAGTAACCAGCAAGTACCTCCTTAAATTCAATGCATCGCTATGGTTGCTCTGCAAGTCGGTGTTTCAAGTTCTTAGTGGAAAATGTAATTAATAGAGTTGTTGAAAAATCGCATAATGTAGATCAGCAAAATTGCTTTAATTGTCTATTTCAATTTAACGGAAACAGATGGAGAATTAATTTTTCAACAACTTTAATATAAATGTTCATAGGCAGCATATCTCGAAACAAAAATCAGTTTATTTTAAAGTTGACATTGGTATGACTATGGTTATACCAACATTATGAAGACGGCGATTTCAATTCCTGATGAGTTATTTAGGGCTGCCGAGAAAATAGCTAAAAAACTTGGGATTCCTCGAAGCCAGTTATTTGCAAAAGCATTAGAAGAATTTATCCAATCTCATAGTAAAGAATCTGTAACTGAGAAATTAAATAAAATCTACAGTAATAAATCCAAAGAAACTAGAAATAATATTACTGACTTATCCGTAGAATCGCTTCGTAAGAGTTTAAAAAATGATTCGTGGTGAAATTTGGTGGGTAGACTTGGGAATTCCATTTGGAAGTGAGCCTGGATTTAAACGTCCAGTTCTTATAATTCAAGATGACTCTTTTAATCAAAGTAATATTAATACAATAGTTTCGATTGCAATTACATCGAATTTAAATCTATCTGAAGCACCAGGTAATGTTTTCATTAGTAAAAAAGATTCGAGTTTATCAAAGGACTCGGTCATAAATGTCTCTCAAATTGTGACTTTAGATAAAGAAAGATTTCTTAACAAAGCGGGTAAACTTAAATCAAATAAATTAGGTAAAGTTGAAATTGGGCTTTAGTTGGTTACAGGCTTAGATTGAGTATATTTCACCTAATTACGATTTTTTGATTCATTCAGGATTACTAATGCAATCCTCACTCCGATACATTTGCTTTGTCATTTCAGTTCTGAGACCGCTCGTGCAAAGGTTCTCCCAAACCTCGTACTAATTCTTTTGCATAGTTTTATGTGGGTTCGCGTAGAGGAGTCCATGATTCTGAAAAGAATTGAAATCTGAACTTTGCAGACTGATTCTTTAAATGTGGGAACTCCCACAATTTATAAAGTAGAAGTTTATATAACAATTGAATCTGTTGTATTCAAATATGGGAACTACACAAAAACTTAGGTTTGTTTGTAAAATGATGTAGGAACTATTACAAATCACGATTTTACGAACCAATTCTAAAATTGTAGGAACTCATACTTTTAAGAATTTTTTTTTTACACCACACTTACGTTAAAATGGAATTTAAATTTTGATGATGGCCGCAAAACAGCGGTTTTGTGCAAAAATCTGATTGGACGATGATTCTTTTTGTATTTCCTAGTAGTTCCCACAATTTATTTTTTACGAAAAAATTGACTTAGGATAAAACGGATTTCTTACACCGAATTCAAGTTAATACAGTATTTCGTCTTTAGTTTCAATTGATTATAGAACACGATCTGTCGAGCGTCCATAGAAGTGAAGCGCTTGAGTTGCTTTGAATGACACAAAAAACTCAGCGAAAATACTTCTCTAAAGATCGGCATTCAGGGAGTGATACGCTGAATTTGAAAGAGCATCTATGCTTCAATCGTTTTTGTATTGGATTCTATCGAATTTACGTAAAACGAACTTTGTGGTAAACATTTAGAAACTTAATTTTATAGGATGAGTAGCGATGAATCTATAAAGAAAATATTTTATAAAAATTTAATGTATTGGATTCAATTTTTCTATCTAAAACTCGTTTCATAAAAAAAGCCGCAAGTAATTGCGGCTTTTGTAATTTAGGAAATTCTAAAATTAGAATTAGCTAAAAAATCTTTTATTTGCTTCTTCGGGAATAGAAATTCCAGTCAATTTAGCTTTTTGCAAAATTTCCCAAAAGTATCTATAAGTCGCACGATCGTGAAGATCTCCCGCGTATTGAATTGGTCCCCATTCTGCGTTTTGCGCCTGAATTAGAATTTCTGCAGCAGTTTGAACTTCGCTATAATCTGGAGCCATTGCATCCAAGATCGCTTGAATTTGAGTCGGATAAATAGACCACATTCTCAAAAAACCAAAATCGTCATGAGCGCGTTTTGCGTCTTTATACGTTTGGTATTGATTTTTAAGATCTAAAGTTACGTTGTGAGCAGGAATCACCCCGTTTGCAAGAGCAGCAGCTACTAAGTTAGCTTTTCCTCTTCTTAAAAGTTCGTGTTCAAATTGTCCGGGGCTTTTCATACAAGAAGCCGGAATGGCTCCATGATGTCCTGAGATAAAGTCCATCAAACCGAAATCCAGAACTTGCAACCAAGGAAGGGCTGCGATTTTTTCCACTTCTTGAAGTGCTCCGTTGGTTTCGATCAAAACGTGAATCGGAATTTCTCTTTTGATTCCTGCTTTTTGAACTGCTTTTTGAATATAGGTGATCATTTCTTCTACCTGAGCCGCACGGGTAGGTTTTGGAATTGTGATATATGCGATTTTTTCTCCTGCACCAGGAACGATGATATCTACGTCTTGTTTCCAGAAAGAGTTTGTATAATCGTGGATTCTTACCCCACTCATTTTATGTTTGTTGAGTTCACTGTTTTGGAGTCGGACGATTAATTCCGCGTGTTCTTTTTCTTTTCCGGTTTGTGCACCGTCTTCACAGTCCATTGTGATATCAAAAAGACCGCCCAATTTATTTTGAAGTTCGAGCGCTTTTGTAATTAACTTTTCGGAACCTGCAAAGTGTTCACAGGCAGGAATGATCGGGAAGGGCTTTTCTCCTTCGAAGAGCGCTTCTCTTGGATGAGTCAATTTAGACATGGAAGTACCTTTAATTCTGATTTGTTCCAACCTCACATCGCTCGGATTGAAAACGGTGAGCCTGTAAGTGAAGTTGAAAAGTATTTAACTAAATACAGATTTCGGAAATGCGGGACTATGTAAATCGATTTTCAGTAGGTCAAGCTTCGAGTAGTTTTAGAATGACTGCTTTCTGAGCGTCTAAACGATTTTCTGCCTGCTGAAAAATGATGGATCTAGGGCCGAGTACAACTTCTCTTGTAATTTCGTAACCCGCGTGAATCGGCATATCATGCATAACTTTTGCGTTTGTTTTTTCTAATAGAGAGGAATTGATCTGGTAAGGCATCATAAGTTCCATTCTTTGTTTCTTTTTATCTGCATAGGAAGGATCATTAAAAAATTCCATATCCAACCAAGTGTCCGTGTAGACGTAGTCTGCGTTTTGAATCGCTTTTTTTAGATTTTCTTCCCAAGAAAGAGTTCCTTTGGCTTTGGCTCTTTCTACGGTTTGAGAATGAATATTTTCTTTTTCTGCAATGGGTGTAACTAGTGTAAGGCGGATTCCAAGTGCCGAAGTAATTCCGATGAGAGAATTGACTACGTTGTTATGAACTCCTATATAAGTCAGTTGAATTTGATTCAGTGGAATTTCCGGTTTATCAAGTGCGATCGTCATAATGTCTGCGAGAGACTGGCAAGGATGAAACATGTTATCACAGCCGTTGATCAATGGTACCTGAGAACCGTTTCTCATAGTTAAAAGATCCTCGTGTTTTTTGAGACGAGCCATAATTACCGAAACGTTTCTAGAAAGGTATCTTGCTTCTAAATCTATATCAGAAAGCTGAAAATTAGACGCCATCCAATCTAGATAAATTCCGTGACCTCCCATTTCTGTCATAGCCACTTCAAAAGAAACTCTGGTTCTTGTAGAAGTTTTTTGAAATAACATGGCCAAGGATCGTCCGCTCATATGGCCTGCGTAGTTCACTCGATTTTTTTTTACGTGGATTGCAAAGTCTAGTAAATCTAGGATTTCTGAATCCGACCAATCTTCCCAGGAAATCAGATGTTTTACGTTACTTTCGGACATAGGATTTAATGTACAGAAAACAGAATGGAAGTTGTTTCGTAAATGAAAAAGGAATGAAAAATATAGGACTTAACATACTCCATTTTTAGGGTTATTACAATGGGTAAAGGTTCATAGAGTAGGCTTCCCTAAAAATTCTCTTTTGAATTCTAATCGTTTAAATCCTATTTTTTGAAGGATTAAGACTTTTTTATTTTATAAAGGTGTTTTGTGTTTGGGTAAGTGACACTTTATAGGAACTTGGGTCATTTCAGATGTTTTTACTCTAAGCGGATTGTGGTGTTGAAAAGAAAGTGAAAATATAAGTTCAAGTAAATGTATTTTTTAGAAATTATAAATAGAAATGTTTCTTCTAAAAATAAATATCTTGGTTTGAAAATTGAATTTGCGTTCGAAAATAACCAATCCTTGGATCATAAAATGGATTCTTTGAATTTCTATTTTTAGGTTCTGATTCAAACGGAAATGGATTTTCTAAAATAGTTTTTCTTGTAAAATTAGAGTGAGGTAAGTCGATTGGATTCAAATATCATAAAAAGAAATTTCCAATGGATTCTTTTTAAGAATAAAATTTTGCTAAAAAAAAGCGAATTCGATTTTATCCTAATTTACGAATCTATTTTCAAGTTCAGGATGGATTTGTTTGGCCCTAAAAACGAGTGAGTATATCGAAAATTTGTAATTCAAAATTCGAATCGGTTTTTTGTTGATCGTTTGTACGATTTTAAAAAATTTCACTTCCATCTTTTTAGAACCATTGAAACGAAATCTAAATTTGTTTTTTTATCGGAGGCTTAGAAAGTATGAGTTTGACCCAAGAAGAAATGGGTGATCTGGTTGGACCCTTATCGATCAGTATTGCTACAAGAGACGCTGAATTAAAACCTCATTTTGCACGTGCATTTGGGGTTCGGATCAGTGAAGATCAAAAATTTATGACGGTAATGGTTCCGAAGGTAATCTTCGAGCCTTGTTTAAAGGATATAAACGATAATAAGCTCATTGCAGTAACAGTCGCTCATATGGCGAACTTTAAAACGCGTCAATATAAAGGACTTGTTCAGGAAATTAAGGATTGTACGGAAGCGGATTACGAATTGATGAAAAGTGTTCGGGAATCGGGAGCGGAAAATAGCGCTCTTTTTTTCGGCCCCAAAGCGGGAGAAGGTTGGAATAAGTATATCATTCGTCCGTCGGTTGCCGTTAAGTTTGAACTATCAGAACTTTTCGATCAATCACCCGGAATTAAAGCAGGAGAAAAATTGAAATGATTCCAGAAGAATTACAACCTTGTTTACAAGGTATTGTTCCAAGTATCATGGTAACTTGTTCCAAAGAAGGAATTCCGAATGCCACAATCGTAAGTCAAGTGTATCAAGTAGATTCGGATCATTTGGCAATATCGAATCAATTTTTTGGTAAAACGCATAAGAATGTTACGGAAAATAAATACGCGATTATCCAAGTTTTAAATCCAGAAAATCTAGAACCTTGGCTGATTGACATTTATTATAAGAGAACGGAAACCGAAGGGGAACTTTTCGATGCAATGGAAATGCAGTTAGAAGCGATTGCGTCTATGTCCGGTATGAGTGACGTATTTAAACTCAAAGCGGCAGATATTTTCGAAATACGTTCCGTTCGGAAATTTACGGAAGCTAAGGAGTCTTAATCGTGTCCGATAATCAAGATGTTGAGGATTTTAAAAAACAATTCGTAGAGAACCAGAAAGGAATCGAGGAACTCAATCAGAAACTTCATCGAAAAACAAGAGAAGTAGAGATCATTCAGTCCATTTCGGCGGAGATTCTCAATACTCTTGATTTGGAGCAAATCTTTGAACGAATCATGGAGGTGATGGATGAAGTTTTTGGCTTCAAACACGCTATGATTCTGATGCTGGAAGAAGGCACGGAGACTTTGAGTGTAAAGGCGAGCCGTGGATACGAACAAGGTGGTGTGGGAGCCAAGGTTGAATTCGGCCAAGGTGTGATCGGTGTGGTCGCTAAAAGAAAAAAAATCATGCGTATGGTCGGAATTACGACTCAGATGCGTTATGCGGGACAGATCGGTCAATCCATGGGAAGAGAAGAAAAACAAATAGAACTTCCCGGTTTGAAAGATGCAAAAAGTCAAATCGCAATTCCACTGCTTGTCAAAGACAAGTTACTCGGAGTTTTTGCAGTGGAAAGTGCAGAGATGAATGCTTTTAAACTTTTAGACGAAGTAATTTTAAGCGTAGTCGGGAATCAGATTGCGGTAGCCATTGAAAACGCAGCAGCGTATTACACACAACAACAATTGTCGGAAGCTTACAGTCGATTTGTACCTAAGGAACTTCTTTCTCTTCTGAGTAAAAAATCGATTTTAGAGACCCAATTGGCTGATCAAACAGAAGGTTTGATGACTGTGATGTTTTCGGATATCCGCGGTTTTACTACAATTTCCGAAAAGATGACCCCGAGTGAAAACTTTCAGTTTATCAATAACTATTTGGGAATGATTGCTCCTGTAATTAAAGAACATAACGGTTTTATTGATAAGTTTATTGGGGATGCGATTATGGCTATTTTTCCCGCTCGCGCAGAAAACGCAGTAGAAGCGGCTTTAGCAATGATGAAAGCGCTTCAACAATTCAATGAACTTAGACAGAAAGAAAATCAAGATCCAATTGATATTGGTATAGGAATTCATACGGGTCATTTGATGCTCGGAATTATAGGTCACGAAAATCGTATGGAAGGTACAGTGATCGGGGATAGTGTGAATCTTGCATCTAGAATTGAGGGTCTTACAAAACAATTCAAATGTTCGATCATTGTGAGTGAGGTTACGATTGCTTCTTTGAGAGATCCAAGCCGTTTTACACATTCTTTTTTAGATGAAGTTACCGTAAAAGGAAAATCTCAACCTATTAAAGTCTATAAGATCGAAAATTCAGTATAACTTCGAACGACTTTTATAAGCTGAACTTAGAAGAGGAATTTTGAACTTAAAAGACGGTCCGATTTTTAAAAGTAAATGATTGGGTGAAAATAAATTTATAAATAGAAATCACCTTTTTTTAGAATGGATTCGTTTTTTAAGTAAGATAGGTTCGGCGTTTAGTAA
>NZ_FTNA01000008.1:0-25666 GCF_900156205.1 Leptospira interrogans | reverse complement strand
TATTCAAGATTAAACTGTAAAATTGTGATTTGTGGTAGTTCACACATATTCAAGATTAAACTGTAAAGTTCAGATTTCAACTTTTTTCAGAATCATGAGTTACTTACGTCGAACTCACGTGATTCTAATAAAAAATAGAACGTAAATCCGAATTTAGAAAAATGATTTTTCTTTTTATAAAAGAAATCTCTATAAAATCCAAAGATACTGAAAAACAAAATCGAATTTTTGCGTGAAATCGCCGTTTTGCGATTAACACCCAAGTAAAAATTGATTGGATAGGTGTTTCTAAAAGTTAAAAAATAAAAACCTTGTTGTAGTGTGACGTGAAAATCTAGAATCGCTGAAAAATGAAACGTCTATTAAAGGATATGGATCAATTTTCTTCCAAAGCGAAACATCTAAAACGATTGAGGTATTTTTATTCTAAAACGTCTTCTGAATTTCCTACATGGAGAAATACAAAGGAAGAAGAAATCGTAGCAAAACACCTAAACCTCATACAATGGAATTCTGATATTTTGTCTTTGAATGTTCTTCCTGGTTCTTTGTGTCTAGTACTCTCCGAAAAGTTAGAGGAGACTTTACTCAATACAAAAGAAAAAGATCTGGTTCTTAGAGAATTATTTCCTGGAGATTATTTTTTATTTCAACCAGATAAAATTTTACACTCTGGAATTTCAGAAATTCTTTATATACTTCCAGATGAATTGAATCGGATCATTTCTAAACTTCCAAATTGGAAAAAATGGATTGAGGATTTAAATCAGAAAAATCATCTTTTTCACGTTTCTAAGCTCAGACCTTCTAAAAAAGAACTGATGTCTTTTTTATCTTCCGTTGAACTTTTATTTCGTTTAGACAAGTCCACTCTTTCTAAGTTAGAATCCAGGATGGAATGGCTCGTAATTCCAGGAGGAGAGGTCTTGCTCAAACAAGGGGATTCCGGCGATTCTATGTATATCTTGGTATCTGGTAGATTGTCTTGGACGGTACGTTCCGAAGATGAGGAAATTTTAGCGGAAGGAGAACTCGGAAAAGGAGATATATTAGGAGAAATGTCCTTACTCAGCGGAGATAAAAGGTCCGCAACCGTAATCGCTTTAAGGACTAGTCAAGTTGTACGGATTTCCAGAGAAGATTTTCGTAAATGTTTTGCTAATTCTCCGGAAGCTCTTTTTCAAATTACCGGAACCATCGCTCATCGATTGGGAACAGAAAGAAATCAGGTTTATCGAAAATCTAAATCCGTCAAAACCGTTTCCGTTTTTCCTTTAAATTTTCAAGAAAATCCGGATGAATTCTATCGTTCACTTCAAAACGGTCTTAAAAATTTTGGAAAAACAATATTAGTAGATTATAATTCTTTTAAAAATAGAGAGAAGTCTTTAAAAAAAAGAGATACGTATCGGATCGGGGATTTAGTAAATTGGTTTTACGATCTAGAAAAATATTATGATAAACTTATATTCAAAACGGATATACAGAATCCTGGTTGGAGAGAAACTTGTTTTCGTCAATCAGATCGTATTTTAGTTTTGATCGATCCAATTTTACCTTTTTCATCTTACTCCGAAGAAATAAATTCCATGTTACCCGAAACGATCCAGAAGGAACTGGTGTTTTTGATCGATTCTGACTTTATGGATTGGAAAAAGATAGAATCGATTTTAAAAAAATTTCCTTCGATTTCTCATTCTATCGTTCGCAGAAGACTGGATGTAGATTTTGGAAGATTGTCTAGACGACTCACCGGTAAAAGTATTGGAGTTGCACTTTCTGGAGGAGGTGCCAAAGGGTTTGCACATCTAGGTCTTTTAAAATGTTTCGAAGAAAATGAGATTCCCGTGGATATGATTTCCGGAACGAGTGCGGGCGCGATTATGGGTGGTTTGTTCGCGATGGGACTGGACTCTTCTGATATTTTACCTCTGATACGAAATTTTTGGTTGGACCGTAATTTACTCGGAGATTTTACGTTTCCGTTTGTATCTTTAGTTAGAGGAAAAAGATATTCTCAAGCGATTCATGAATTTTTTAAAGACAGAAGTATAGAAACTCTTCCGATTCCTTTTTATGCGATCGCTTGTAACTTAACCAAGGCGGAAAGAAAAGTTTTTGACAGAGGGTTATTGTGGAAGGCGGTTCGGTCTAGTACTTCTATTCCTGGGATTTTTCCTCCTTTTGCAGAAAGAGGGGAATTGTTTGTAGATGGTGGATTATTAGATAATCTTCCGGGTTCCATTTTAAAAGAAAGGGGCGCTGGAATTTTGATTTCAGTCGATTTAGGTGGAGGAGGACAAATCGATAAGGATGAAATGTATCATAATTTACTTGGGCCTCACTATCTAGGAGAAGCCCCTTCCTTTTTTAATCTTTTATTTCATCATCTAAAACGAAAAACTTTAAAAACCAAGTATACCGGATTTGCAGAAATTATGATGCGTTCTTTGATGTTGTCCAGTAAAAACAATCAAAACCGCACTCGAAATGACTCAGATTTATACATAGAGTTGCCGGTAGGTGGATATTCCACTTTTGATTGGGATCAATTTCAGAAATTATACGAGATAGGATACGAAACCGGAAGAAAAAAAATTCATATTTGGAAAAACGAAATTAAGAAAAAACTAATTTCGTAAATTCTCATTTTTTAATTGAAATCATTTCGACAAAGAAGATAGAATTGCTCATCTTCGGCGAAATCTTATGCAACTCACAGGAATAAAATCCTTAGAGGAATTCTCTGATAGTTTTTCCTCTTTCCAAGATCAAATATGCATACTCGAAGAACGCCCTTCTGGAAAAATCCGACTTTCTAAAGAATGTATTCGTTTTTGGCAGTTTAAAGGATTCAATCGGAAACCAGGAACGTTTCCTTCTTTTTTATTTCATCTTCACGGAAAGATCCGTAATTACGCGGATTTTACAGAAAAGATTCTACTAAAGCATATTCAAGACTCTGAATATTTTGATACACTTTTTACAGAAGATCATATTCTACGTTTTTTTTGGAAAGTAGTCTTTCGTAAAAGAGGGGTTTCTTATAGACTGTATACTTTTGAAATTTTGGCAAAAGAAGGTGATGACGAGGAGGAAGGGCCAGATGTAGAATCCATTTTTTATAAACTTCCAGAACCTGCGTTTTTATTTCATCCGTCTACCTTACGTTTTCTTGCGGTAAATGACGCAGCGCTTTATTTATACGGATTTTCCAGAAAGGAATTTTCAGAAATGAATCTTTTAGACATTCGTCCGGAAGAAGATCGTGCTGACATGGAAATAGTCATTCAAAATTTTGCACAGGATTCAGGGATTCGATCCAGAGGAATTTGGAGACATTGGAGAAAAGATAAAAAATTTCTTTATGTGAAAATTACTACAAACCGGATTTCGTTTAGAGGTTCTTTTGCGGTACTCGTAATTTTAACTGACGTTTCCGAGACGATAGAAACTTCCTATGCTTTAAAACAAAGTCGAGCCGAAAAACAGTCCATCATAGAAAGTATGTCGGATCGATATTTTGCCCTTTCCAAAGATTGGAGATTTATTTCCGCAAACCAACAGTCCTTAATTACATTAGGAAAAACTCAAGAAGAACTGATCGGCAGAAATATTTGGGATTTATTTTCAGGATCTACGTCTCGGTTTTTCAAAAACAGATATGAACACGCGGTCCAAACCAAAAAACCGCTCGTTTTCGATTATAAGGTTCCAGAAACCGGGAATATAATGGAATACAGAGTTTTTCCTTTTGAAGAAGGAATCTCTGTGTTCTTCCAAGATATTACCGAAAAAAGAAGAAGAGAAACGGAACAAAATATACTCAAAGAAGTCACGTTAAAAATTCCAAACGCTTCGAGCGTAAAACAATCTTTCGAAATTCTTTTTGAAACGATTTGTAAGGGTACTTCTTGGAGTTTTGCCCAAACTTGGAGATTTCAAAAAGGGGAAATCATTTTAGAAGAAAATTCTCCCTGGTATTCCAGCGACGCTAGTTTTTTACAATATAGGATGGCCTGTTTGGAAAATAAGTTTTCCCCAGGAGAAGGTACGATCGGGAAAGTTTTTTCTACTAAAAAAATTCGTTTTGTAAAGGACGTTCAAAAAGAAAAAGATTTTAAACGTACTAGCGCTGCGGTTCAAAATGGGATTCGTTCTTGGATTGCAATTCCTTTACAAACGGGACACGAAACTTATGTTTTAGAATTTTTTACTCAGATAGAAATAGATTTAGTAAATTCTTATATTCAAATGTTTGAATTGATCGCCGATCAAGTGGGTGTTTTATTCAAAAATAAGGAATCCGAAGAAGAAAAAGATCATTTTTTCAAATTGTCAGGGGATCTGTTTCAGATTTCTACTTTAGATGGACAGGTTATCGAACAGAATCAGGCCTGGGAGGAAATTTTAGGTTATACCCCGGAAGAGTTGGAAGAATTTGATCGTACAAATATAGTCCATCCGGAAGATCGCGATAAAATGTTGGACGCCGTCAGAAATGTTCGAAAATACAAAAAGAATGTTTCTTTCGCTCTTAGATATATAACCAAACAAGGACAAACAAAAACCATTCTTTGGAAAACGATCGCTTCTCCAGAGCATGGGCTCGTTTATGCTTCTGGTAAGGACATTACTGAAATCCAGGATACTCAACTCAAACTAGAAAATCTGACAAGGGAACTAAAACGTTCAAACGCCGATTTAGAAGATTTTGCTTTTATCGCCTCTCACGATCTACAAGAACCTTTGAGAAAGATCATGGCGTTTGGAGATAGACTTTTAAAAAAGAATTCTAATCTAGATTCGGAGTCTATGGATTATCTACAGAGAATGTATTCTTCTGCGTGTAGATTATCCAATTTAATCGAAGGTCTTTTGTCTTATTCCAGAATTAAAAGTAAATCCAAACCGTTCCAGTTTTTAGATTTAAGCAGTGTTTTAAAAGACGTTATCGGAGATTTGGAAATTTATATCAAAGAAAGAAATGCGAATGTGGTGGATTCTAAACTAGGTTATGCTTGGTGTGATCCTTCTCAAATGGGAACGGTGTTTCAGAACCTGATCAAAAACGGAATTAAATTCAATCGAAGCGAAAGACCTGAAGTGATTGTTCAATGTGTAGCACATCCAAGTGAACCAAACTGGATTCAAATTAGTTTTTCGGATAACGGAATCGGTTTTGATAAAAAACACGAGGATAAAATATTTACTATCTTTCAACGATTACACAACCGAGAGGATTATGAAGGAAACGGAATTGGTCTTGCTGTTTGTAAAAAAATTATAGAACTTCACGGAGGTAGAATTTACGCCAAGAGTACACTTCGGAAAGGTTCCACTTTTTATTTAGAGTTTCCAGGTAAACTTGAGTCGGATTGAATTATGAAAGCTGAAATTAAAAATCAAAAAACAATTCATATACTCGTTGCGGAGGATGATCCGGACGATCGTTTATTAATGAAAGACGGTTTTCGAGAAAATAATTTAGCCAATCCTCTACATTTCGTAAAGGATGGCGAAGAGTTGTTCGAATTCCTTCGGAATGAAGGAGAATATTCTGATATTCTAAAATATCCTAAGCCAGGAATCATTTTATTGGATTTGAATATGCCCAGAATGGACGGAAGAGAAGCTTTGAAAACGATCAAATCTATTCCGGAGTTAAAAAAAATTCCGGTTATCGTTTTGACTACTTCCAGAGAGGAAGAAGATATGTTTAAAACTTACGACTTAGGAGCTAATTCCTTTATTCGAAAACCGGTCGAATTTGAAGCTTTTTTAGAAACGATTCGAGCCCTCGGAAAATACTGGCTTGAAATCGTGGAGCTTCCAGTTGTTTAGCGATGAGATTTCGGTTTGTTTGATTGAGGACGATGACGAAGATGCGATTCTTTTTCGGGAATATTTAGAAGAGATTCCGTTTCCGAAATACAAAGTCACACGTTTTAAAGACTTTCCGAGTTTGTTTGTAGATATAGAAAAAAACCCTTCAAAATATACAATTTATGTGGTTGATCATTTTTTAGGTCTACAAACTGGATTCGAAATTTTGAATGAGATCCGCAAAGTAGTCGGTTCCGTTTCTGCGGTTTTGATTTCCGGAATTTCAAAAGAAGAAATAGAAAGGATTACAAGTGAAGGTGGATTTCAAGGATATTTGGAAAAGAAAAATCTTTCTGCGTTTACTCTGGCAAAAACTTTCTTTGAAGTTTTGAAAGAAAAAGAGGATTTGAGATCGGAAACTGATATTTTTCTTTTAAAGATGGAAATTATATCCCAATTTTCCGGAGGGGTTGCACACGATTTTAATAATATTCTAAATATCATCGTCGCCAATTTGGACATTCTAGAAATGAAATGTAAGGATCAACCGGAGGTTTTAAATAGAATTCAATCTGCACAAAACGCCGTTTTAAGAGGTGCAGAGGTAAATAAGAAGTTATTAAATTTTTCTAGAAAACAATCCTTACATCCGGAAATAATCAATCCAAATCTGTTTATAGCCGATTTTTTAGAAAAATCTAAAAACATTTTTTCAGAAAACGTTCAGTTAGTTTTTAACCCTGGTTCACAAGAAGTTTTTTGTAAAGTCGATCAAACCGAATTTGCAAATTGTATTATGAATTTATTACAAAATGCGAATGAAGCGTCTGGAGGAAAAATTTTGATCGAAACTGATACAATCGTCTTAAATTCTAAAAATAAATCTCTTGGGTTAAAAGAAGGAAACTATTTTTTACTGAGAGTGGCTGATAACGGTAAAGGTATAGATTTGAGTATAGCCGATAGAATTTTTGAACCTTTTTTTACTACAAAACAAAAAGGAAAAAATCCTGGGTTAGGGCTTCCTATGGTTTTTGGTTTTGTAAAGAGGAGCGGCGGTAGGATCGGGTTTGAATCTCATTTGGATGTAGGTTCTGATTTTTATATATATATTCCGATAGAAGATTTGAAATCAGATTCGCATTTTATAAATCTAGAATCTTCCAAAAAAACAATTTTTTATTTTTCAAATGAAGGGGAATTCTCAAGTAGAACGTCTTATCTTTTTCAGGGATTAGGATATAGAGTTCTTTGTTTTAAGGATCTCAACGTTTTAGAATCCAATCTTTCTAAGATACAATCTGAAACTATATTAGTTTCGCAAACTTGGCAGGAAGATTTTTTTAGATGGAAAGAGATTGTAATGAAAGCGCAAGGTTCTGGTTTGAAAGTGAAGTTTTTTTATTTTTCTTCTTCGGTTGACTTGGAAAATTCTACCTCAATTCCTTGGCCGATTTCTCGAAAATCTCTTGAGAATCATTTCGGTATATTATAATTTAGCCATTCATGAATCAGACCACATTACCCAATCTACTGATTCTGGACGACGAGGAAGAAATTGCAGGTATTCTCGGCGATCTGGCTAGACAATGTGGTTTTGAAGTTACGATTACCCACGAGGCTGGGGTGTTTTTCGAAAGATTAAACGAGAAAACTCAGTACATCATTTTGGATCTTATGATTCCGGACGTAGACGGAGTAGACGTCTTACGGATGTTATCTGGGAAAAAATTTTCCATTTCTGTAATTCTAATCAGTGGAGCCGATAGAAGGGTTTTACAGAGTGCAGAAGCACTTGCGATCCAATACGGATTAAAAATTTCAGGAGTTCTTGAAAAGCCGATTCGAATTCGAGAATATCAAAAATTGCTTACAGGATTAATTTCTGAGCAAAAAAACGAATCTGCTCATTCTTTTACATCCGGGAAAAGAATAGTTCATGAACAGGCTTCCGTAATCGGTCCGGAAGAAATCGAACAGGGAATTAGAGAAAATCAATTTGTACTTTTTTATCAGCCTAAGATCGATTTTAAAACCGGAACCGTTTCTGGTTTTGAGTCATTGGTTCGTTGGTCTCATCCGGAAAGGGGTTTGATTTTTCCTGACGCTTTTATTCCAACTTTAGAATTGTATCCTAGTTTGATGGATGCGATGACCGAAAAGTTGATTCTTCAAGCCCTATCACAGTGTTCGATTTGGAATAAACAATTTCCGGGGATTGCTGTTGCGGTTAACGTTTCTCCGGTGAGCATGAATAAGTTAATTCTTCCGGAAACCATCGCCAAGATGATTGAAAACTTTGGTTTAAAAAACAATCAGTTAATCGTCGAAGTCACCGAAACTCAGTTATTGGAAAATATGACTTCTACTCTGGATATTCTTACCAGAATTCGAATTCGGGGGATTGGGCTTTCTGTTGACGATTTTGGAATCGGTTATTCTTCGTTAAAACAAATTCATCGTTATCCGTTTACGGAACTTAAGATAGATCGTTCTTTTGTGAGTGTGGCTCCTTATGATAAAGAAGCCCTTTTTATCTGTCAAGCCGCGATTGATCTGGGGCATAAACTAGGAATGACGGTTGTAGCGGAAGGAATCGAGACGGCTGAAGTAGGGGAATTGATGAAACAACAAGGTTGTGATAAAGGACAGGGTTACTTTTATAGTAAGCCTATGCCGGCTAACTCCACATTACAGTTCTTAGCTGGTTTTAAATCTTGAAAGATTTGTTATAGTCTATCAAAAATATTTTGTTTTCATCTTTAAGTAATAAAGTTTTAGAATAGTATAATATATTTATATTGTAAAAATTAATTTTTCCAAAAAATGTGAATTCTATGTAATAAAATACGAGATCAGGCTTTCGGCTCTGGTTAATAAATTGTATGTAGGAAAGCGTTTTGAGTTAACGCGACCAGAAAACTTTAGCGAACGCCTCTCTAAGAATCGGTATTCAGAAAATGATACATTGAGTTCAAGGAGTGAGACGCTGAGTTTGAAAGAGCGTTCTGCTCAATTTCCCACATTCGCGTAATGTCTAATTCGCCATAAAAAAGTAAGTTAACGTGAGTTTGGTGTAAAAAAACAAGAAAGAATTTTCTAAAAATATGAGTTCCTACAATTTTAGAATTTGTTCGTAAAATCGTGATTTGCAGTAGTTTCCATATCATTTTACAGACAAATCTAAGTTTTGTGGTAGTTCCCACATATAAAGAATCAATCTATAAAATTCAGACTCCAACTTTTTTCAGAATTTACGCCAACTCACGTAAGTTATAATTTTATATAACCTGGATTTGAAAATTTAAATGTATTCCTTGGAATCGAATCGGTTTATAGGATTGAATAGAGAAAATTTTTATAAAATTTCAAAACAATGATGTTTTATGAAAGATTGATCTTATAGAGCTTTTCTAAGGATAATTTTCAAGTAAATGTCGCCTATACTACTTTTGGAAAAGTTTTTTCTAAGATTCTTACTTTCAATTCGTTTTCAATATTTGATGGAGTTTTTCATATTAAGAAAGTTTTAAGGTTTCTATTTTTTTTATAGTTTACTCTAGGCGAAAGAATTTGATCCTTCCGGTTATATGGAAAATTTTCTTCGGGATTCAGATTTTCCGATTCTAATTCGAGCTTATAGATCCTCTTTAATTCGAAGATATTCTATTTCCAATTTGGAACGTTATCCGGAATTGAAAGTGATTCCAAGGTCCGTTATCGATACGTTACTTAAATATTTTTTAGAACTACTTTACCCTGAATATGAAGGTAGAGTTTTATTGGACGGCGCGTTTCATTCTCTTTCTGGTTTTGTACATAGCCCCTCTAAGGTTTTTGGTTTGATTGGTTCTTTGGGGACTGCGATTTGGGGTTTTGGAAGGCATTTGGGAACTGCGTTTAAGACCGGTTTTGCAGCTCTAAATT
Organism: Leptospira interrogans; assembly: GCF_900156205.1. Taxonomy (GTDB): domain Bacteria; phylum Spirochaetota; class Leptospiria; order Leptospirales; family Leptospiraceae; genus Leptospira; species Leptospira interrogans. The sequence goes on along the minus strand of NZ_FTNA01000008.1, from coordinate 15,913 downwards.
CTTATCTTACTGCAAGACGTTTTGAAACTTTAATGTTTGAGTTTACAAAGGAAGAGTTAAAATTAGGAAACGATCCAGAAGATCCTTTTATTTTTGAGAGAATCATTTCTAAAATTCCTAAAAAAGAAGCGGATCAATTTAGAAAGGATATAGTAAAACTTTTCGAAACACTTTCTAACAAAGAACTTTTGAACAAGATCATTTTTATGATGAAGACGATTGTGCATAAAATGGAAAACAAACCGAAAACGTATACTCCTGAAGAAGTGGAAGGAATACGTCTTGGGCTTAGAATATTACAAAAAGGTCAAGAACTATTTCAGGGACTTTCTGATCTGGAAATGAAATTGATTTTGAATTCAATCGATCAAATTGAATCTGATTTTTTTGAAAATGCATTAAAAAATAATAATAAATTAAAGTTTAGTTAGGATTTGCTCTGAAATTTACTTTAATTCTATTTAAAATTTAGAATTGATCGTTTTTAAATTTTCAAAAAAACTAATATTTTGCACGTAATCGAATTTTTGTGATCTATCATTTGCCCGAATGTATAAAATAATACTTATACTGAATTTGTTTTAGAACTTAAAATGCGGGAACTACTACGAAAATTTAATGACATTAGAACTACTTGAAGGTTCGTAAACTGCCAAATACTACCTAATTTGTAGGAACTACTATATTTGATTAAAAATTTCAAAGAATTACACGTAAAATTATTTGAGGTTTTGGAACAAGTTCAAAATCTAAAAATAAAGATCTTGTTTAAAAGTTATAGAATAGAGTTTTAAAAAAATTATATAGCAGCGTTAACAAAACTCTTCAATCGATCATTCCATAAAACAGAAACAAGATGGAGGATTCATTTTTCAATAACTCTAATCGTGTCTAAAATCCTGATTTTAAATAAATACTTGTTTTAAAATTTATTTTATAGAAATTATTCAGTTGTAGTTTCCGCACTTTTTATTCATTAAACTTTTGATCGTTTTTCTATTTTTAGTAATTGTTTAAGGAACCATTACTTTTCATCAAACTTATAGAGATAGTTTGCGACTTTCGGAGATACATTCTAATTCAAATTTTGACATAGATTTGTATTTAAAAGAAAAAGAATATTTTCTATAGTTTATCCATTTTACGTTTTTCTAAAAAATTCTTGCGAGTATGTTTTAAAATGGTTAGAATTAAAATTCTAAAATGGGGTAAAGTTTATGATGAAAAAAATTTTTGATTGGACGGCACGAATTGTAGCAGTTGTGATCTTAATTCCTGCTTTTTATTTTAAACTTTCTGGTTCGGAAAGTTCTATTGCGACGTTTGCTGCTCTAGACGCGGAACCCTTTGGTCGTTATGTGGTAGGCTTTTTTGAGTTGGGTGTAGTGTTCTTATTACTGATTCCACGGACGAGTTGGTTAGGGGCAATGATCGCTACTGTGATTATGGTGGGGGCAATTGGTTCTCATATTTCGATTCTAGGTTTTCAAGGTGAAATGGGAATTTCTTTTGTTCTTGCTTTTGTAGTTTTAATTTGTTGTATCACAGAGTTGATTGCAAGTAAGGATAGGAATCCAATTTTTACAAGAATATTCGCAAACAAAGCATATTATTAATTTGGAATTTATTTTGAATAAATTTAAATTCCGTCTGTTTTAGATAAACAGAAATCTTTTAAAATTGTGTTTTAGTTTGGGTATTCATTTTGTTACTTCCAGAGAGAAGCCAATCAATCTAGAATATTTTCATTAAAAGTTGAATGATAAAAGGCAGAACGGATATTGAAATGAAAAGGTCAGTTCCTTCTCTCATTTATAAATGATATAAAATGAGAGAAGGAGTTTCCTACTTAGTTACAAGCTCCCGAAGCCACACTTCCTCCCGCGTAATATACAATTGTTTCGTAGTTCAAATTTACGATGTCAATTCCATAACCATCATAACTTCTAGAAGTTGTGGGTGGCATATGATCCCAAGCGTTGTTTAGGGCATACTGAGTTTGGCCACTGGCTGCTGTGCCAACGTAAATGTCTTGGTGATGGTTACAGGAGAATGTATTTTCGCCGACACTTCCCGTTGAACCTTGACCTAAATCCAATTTCACGTAGTTGCTTTTTACTCCAATGTTGTTCTGGATGATAATATTCTTTTCTACTTTATTAACCTTACTCGCACTCATGGTTGAATCTGCAATTCCATTGTAATTGGATAGAATAGAATTTCCGGAAATAATATTTCCCCCAGAGTCCGGCGAATTATAGGTACTTACATTGACTCCATGGCCACCGAAAATTCCTTCAATCGTATTTGATTTTACCTTTGCTGAATTGGTGTTATATAACAAAACCGTTGTAGAATATACTTTGTTATCGAACGGTTTTGGATTAGTAATTTTAAATCCAGCAACTTGACTGCTATTATTTAATTTCAAGGTTACATTGTTGTGACCAGAAACATCAGGACCGTTTCCAGAAATCAAAGTGATTCCCGTTTTAGGAGTTGTTCCTGGTGGTCCTGCATAAAGAGAGGAAGAACCTCCGATCAAACCTTTTCCATTGAAGTCTCCGTATAAATTGACTTCTTCTGGAATGACGATCGGAAATGTTTCTCCAATCAAAGCGTCGTAAGTGCCTGGCGCAACCGCGATGATTGATATGTTTTTTGCTTTGGCAACTAAGATCGCTTTCGTAATTGAACGAAACGGGGCGGATTGTGTACCTGTGTTTGTGACATCATTTCCAGAAATGGAATCTACATACAAGGTAGGGAATTCGAGAATTAGATCCGAAGATTTTGAGTTCGGATTCGAGACGATATCTAATAATTGTTTGGTGGAAACAGCTGCAAGAGTATTAGAATAATTTTCATTTCCTCCTTCATTTGTACATCCAGCTAACAAGCATAATGAGATGGCGACGATTATGCCATAAATTTGTTTCATTTTTGTCCTCCAAGTTTTAAAGAATGCGAACTTTAAGTTAGAAATTAAATTTTGTCAAGCATATAACTATAACGTGATTTTAAATTTTTAAATAAAGAATTGAGACCGTATAACGTTCTATTACGGAGATTAAAAATTAAATTTTAAATTTATCATTAAAAATTAGATAATAACTGTCTGTTATTAAAAATTTTTGTATATAAGTATAATTTAACTATGTTATGTGTGTAAAATAGATTTTAATTAATAACGTTCATAGAACAAAGATTTTATATAAAAATTTAATTTAAAGAAATGTTGGTTTAAAATTTATGGGACTTTTTTTGATCAAATATTCAATATAAATTGAATATTCTAATATTCTAGAATTATAAATTAATAGTATTTTTTTTATTCCTACAAAAATTGATCTAAATTTTGAGATCAATTTTTACCCAAAGCTATATAATAGAAGTATTAACGTTTTGCATTTAAACGGTTTCTTTGTGGTGAAAATTTCTAATATTCAATTCTATAGAGATCCAATCATCTGTTTTAGAAAAGAAAGAGTCTATTTTTTGGATTTAGGAAAAGTGTAGTAATACGTAGTTTTTTGATTAACGTAAATTCTGTGTAAATAAAGAGAAAATTTTCTAAGAGTATAAGTTCCTTTTTTAAAAATGGATCTGTAAAGCTCGAGCTTGTGTTAGTTCCCACAGATTTAATCTTTTGTGAATTTTTAAATATTATTTTTGAAATTCATTTTATATTTGTATGAGCTCCCACAATTCCAAACTTATTTGTAAAGCTCGAGCTTGTGTTAGTTCTCACAGATTTAATCTTTTATGAATTTTTAAATATTATTTTTGAAATTCATTTTATATTTGTATGAGTTCCCACAATTCCAAACTTATTTGTAAAGCTCGAGCTTGTAGAAACTACTACTTTCTCTGAAAACTAGATAAGAGGATAAAGTTAATTTTTATCAAAGCCAAATAACTTTATTTGAAATTAGTGAGAATATTTTCTTTTATAAGAAATTTAAATTATTTTAAAGATTGAATAAATAAGATAAATGTTCAAAAATTTATAAATTATTTAAGAAATGTAATTTGCCTATAGCTTCTATAGGCTAATGAAAATGATCTGTGATTTATAAAAATTTGATGGATTTATATTTTTTGGTTTAGTTTTCAATTCGTTTTTTATGGTTTTGTGATAGGGTAGTTTATGGATTATTCTTTTAGAAATAAACTGCAGTGACTTGATGCATTATTAAAAATACTGAGCTTGTTGTTTGGTTAACGCGATTAGATTTTGAAAAATTATCAAAAGCGGGAAGGGATGGATTTTTGCGGACTTGCCGTTTCGCAGTCTCACATCCTGTTCGCCTTGGCTCCACGGCGTTTCTGTTCATCGGAATTATTTCTTCGTTTTTTACGAGAACTTGAAATGTTTTACCAAAACTCGCTTTGAGTTCTAAGTTTAAGTGGGTTCTGGGTAAGAAAGCAGAAAGAATTTTCTAAAAGTATGAGTTCGTAAAATCGTAATTTGTGGGAGTTCCCACATTTTAGGAATCGAGATCATAACTTTTTTAGAAAGATGAGAACCATGGATTCCTTACATTGAGCTCACGTTAAGTTTGTTGTAAGTTTTAAATTGTGCCGATGGTCGGACTCGCCGTTACGCAGTCTCACATCCTGTTCGCCTTGGCTCCACGGCGTCTCGTTTTGGCCTCGGAACGTCCTGTTCCTCGGAATCATTTCTTCGTTTTTTACGAGAACTCGAAATGTTTTACCAAAACTCGCTTCGAGTCCTAAGTTTGTTGTAAGTTTTAAATTATGCCGATGGTCGGACTCGAACCGACACAGAGTTGCCCCCGGTGGATTTTGAATCCACTGCGTCTACCAGTTTCACCACATCGGCGGTTTGATTACGAGGTGTGATTTTAATCGTCTACTTCGATGTATTTGCCTTTGCCACGGGCTACGATTTTCCCAATTTCGTTTTCAATTTCTGCTCTGTTTTCAATTACTTTCTTGTTCTTTTTAACAAACCATCCACGTAAATGGAGAGGTTGATTGACGAATGCAGGTTGTAGAAAACGAATAGTAAGTTCGCCAGTAGTTGTTTTAAAATTCATGGCTTCGTTGATTTTTACCATGATTTCGTCTAAGATCGTAGATATAATTCCCGGATGGATTACATCTGGTTGACCTTGAAACTTTTCCGGACAAGTGAAATCACCGTATGCGGACTGTGTATCTTCGTCAAAGGTGATTTTCAATTGAAGTCCGTCCGGATTGTCTGGACTGGATCCAAAACTTAAGTTTGCCCGAACCGAAGCTTTCATAAGTCAGGAATATACTATACATCCATGACGTCAATTACAAAAAGAAGTTCGAGAGGGTTTAAGATTACTATCTGGTTTGGTCGATTTTTAGAACAGTAGCTTTTTCCAATGACAACACTCCTCTTATTCATGTTAGGTCTTTTATCTGCCGGAGCAGGGGCTTATACTTTATTCAAAGATAAACCTGCTCCAAAAGATTCTGATCTTGGGAAATCTTCTTCAAAAACATCAGGTAGTGAAACTCGCACCGATTCCAATCTTAGAAGCGATAGAGGAAAGGAAATTCCTGTAGATCCTCAAAGTGGGAAGGAACAACAACCTTTATCTGAAAGAGAATCTAAACCTGGTAAGGAAGATCCTCAAAAACATAAAGAAGAATTTCCAGGACTTCGTAAAAAGCCTAAGTTAAATCTGAAAAACAAAGTAGATGATATCATTCGCAATAATTCTAAATTTGCAAATCATCGTCGTCCTCTAATAAATGCAGAAGCTCTCGTTGATAAAGAAAGTTACAACGGTGCATTAGAAATTTATAAAAGAACTAAAACTCGTATTCCAGATGAAGAAATTCAAAATAAAATTCAGGAGAATATTGATCAGATTCAAGACCATCTTGAGAGCGACGAGGATGAAGTCTATCGTCCTGATCGTTATGACGGACCTCCGATTCCTTTAGGTGATCTGGTTCGAGCAATTAAGGACATCAGTGAGTCGTTAGGCGACACTATTGCTAAAGGATTTTCGAATCCAATTTCTATTCCACTTTCTCCTTGGGATCCAGGAGCCATTCCGGGTCCTCCTCCTACACCTGAAAAATTTCCTCCCGGACCAGTTTCTTATCAAATTGTGAGCCCCATACCTCCGGAGGAACATATTCCTCTTCCTAGTCCAGGAACTCCCACTCCTTCCGGTGGGACAGGAGGTTCTGGAGGAGGTGCAGGTAGTGGTGTGGGAACTCCCACTCCTTCCAGTGGAGCAGGAAGTTCTGGAGGAGGTGCAGGTGGTGTGGGAACTCCCACTTCTTCCGGTGGGACAGGAAGTTCTGGAGGAGGAACTGCAGGCACATATCCACAATCTTATTCTGAACCAAATGCAATGGATCTTCCGGATGATACTTTCTTTTCGGAAGAGTGGGAAAAATTTAAGGATCTCCCTTTAGTTGATCGTAGAACGGGGGAAAATCGTAGATCCGGGACAGAAAGGCGTGCTGGCTCTAAACGAAAGGATCGAAGACAAGGTGAAGACCGAAGAAAAGAAGATCTTTTTAAACTTAGAGACGAATATCTCAAACAAAAAGAAGAACAAAAAAAAGAGAAAGGGAGGAAGCGGGTTTTGAGGCACAAGATTCGGCTGACTTTGATTGGACAGAAGCTCCCGCTCGAGATGAATTACCCCCATTTTTAGCCCCAGTTCTTCCTAAAATTGAATTAATACCGATCCGACTTCCAGACCCCCAGGATAAAACTATACGTCCTGAAGAGGAAGAAACCTCTCAAACTCCTAGTTCAACTTCACAGTCGGGAGAGATTCGATTGGAAGCTCCTACAACTTCGGAGACTCCAGAAAAAATACCTACACCATTAGAACTTCCTAAAATAGGCCTTCCTGATCCAGAATATCAGAAGACAGGAGAAACAACTCCTGAAATTCCTCATCTTGCTCCAGCTTCTTCGGATGATTCTACTGTTGCAGATGAGACGCCCGAAATAGAGGTCCTGGAAGGAGGACTGGAACCTCTGGGTGAAGACGTAGAGGAAGACACTGGAAGTGGAGGAGACGAATCGACAGGGGGGCCTAAAGAAGAAGAACCTAGGATGATCCACGGGATATTGGAGTTAAAACCTCCTGAAGTGGATGATGCTCCGTTTCTGACTCTTACTTACGATTTTGATAAGATTCCTCATGCGTTTAAACTTTCCAAGAATTATAGTATTATGGAATACTCATATTATAAATATAAGCCTATGCTCGTCAAAGCACAAGAATTTGCGAGAAGAAAGATGCTAAAAAATGCGTTAAACTATTATAGAGTTATTAAATCTCAGAACATTCCTCCTGAACTCAGAAAGATGATTAATAGAAATATAAAGGATATTACAGAGTTTATGGAAAAATACTTAATGGCAAAAGGGGGATGATTTTTTTGACAAGATTGATTGAAAAAAACTCTGACAAAATATTAAAAGATTATCCAAAAGCCTTAAAAGAAACGAGTCCCATCATTATTTAAAACTATAAAATACTAGTCCAATAGTTTAGGCTTCAATAATAGAGTTGTTAAAAAATGAATTCTCCATCTGTATTTGTTTTATGAAAACAATCGATAGAAGCGGTTTTGTCAATTTCCACTTTCAATAACTTTAATGTGAATTCAGCGTAAGAACGTTTGGGCGAATCCGAAGTTGCCGGACCGCGTTTTTTGTTATAGTCAATAAATTGTATGAAAGAAACATAATGCGATAATGTTTCGTTTTTAGTTTCAATTTAGAACGTGACTCGTAGAGAGCCATCACCAACCCCACAAGTTGAATAAGATTTTAGAATCAAAATGAACTCAGCACAACGCTTTCCTATGGGTCGCGTTGTGGGGCGGGAACTAAGTTTTACAGAAGATTTTGTCGTAATTCCGACGATAGATCTTGAGATCCAATTATTTGTGGGGTTGGTTATGATAGAGAGCATTCTGCTGGGTTCCTCGCTTCAATTGCTTTCGCGTGGGTTCTATCGAACTTATTTGAAACTGCACTTTGTGGTAAACATTTAGATACTCTGTTCTATAGGGATCAGTAGGATTACGAAATAGAGTAATCGTTGTATGGTACCTAACATGAGTTTGGCGTAAGAATTTATTTTATAGTTTTATCTTTTGTTAAAAAATTGAATGTGGGAACTCTTACAAACTTGGACTTTACAGATTACTACGCGGACGCATGAAAATAGTACCAAGTTATTAACGGCCGAATTTACGAAAAAAATAGCGGTATTTAAAAAATACCGCAAATTCGAGATGATGGCATTTTAAAGCAGGGCCAAATATTCAAATTTTTGAAACAATCTAACCCAAGTATTCTATTCATGCGTCCGAGTAGTAAACTCTATATGGATCAGTAAAAAAGTTCTAAATTGACGTAAATTCGGCGTAAAAAAATGAGAAACAATTTTTTAAATGTATGAGTTCCTACAATTCCAAACGTATTTGTAAAATCGAAACTTGTGGTAGTTCCCACATTTTAGGTCGCATCTGGTAATTTTGCGAACTTTCGAGCAATTCTAATTCGTTTTAGAATCCTGGCTTTCCAAAGAGAAATAACGATGTATGTTAAATCCTAAGGTCCATTCTTTTTTATCGTAGTTGTAATCGGCCCCACGCAACAACTGAGTGTGAGCGATAGATCTACTGTTTGTCACGAACAGTTGAAAAACATGGCCTCCGGTTTCGAAGTCTACTCCAAAACTCATCGGAACGGACATGTATTCTACTGGTTTAGAAAGTAGAATATTGTTTACGATTACGTCTAACGTTCTTCCATTTGCAATCAGTTCGTTAGCTTCTGAAGTAGAATATTCCAGACCGTTAATTTTCGTTTTTCTGTCTTCTGCTGTGTAAGAATCACCAATGTAATCTCTTTTTGGAGTAAGAATTGTCCCGAACGTAAAATCCAGACGTTTAAAAACGTGGATTCTAAAAGAAACGTCTAATCCGGTTCTATCATTAGAAAGATGTTCTTTGACAAAGTTTCTATGAACGAACATAGGAGAAAGTTGGAGAGAAAATAAATCGCCGAATCTTTTTGAAATTAAAAACGAAGCGAGAGCACTCTGTCTGTCCGAGTCAGACAGTTCATAAGTATTTAACTTTTTTTCCAATTGAGAATCAAAACTCGGAAAACCTGTGGAAACTTTAAGATAAGGACCGTAGAATTTAGATTGTTCTTCTGTTTCCTGGCCAAAGACTCCAAAAAAACTTATGGTTACTGGAAAATTAGAATCTTGGGTTAAAAGACGAATTTTACCTCTTGCCTCGTATGTTTTTTGAAACGAAGTTCTGGCTATACCAATTGTGATTCGATCGGTAAGACCATAGTCTAAAGAAAGCTGGGTATTGGCACCGTTGTCCAAACCGAAAAAATCGTAAGAAGTGGATTTTGCATTTCCGAAACGGTGATTGAATCGGAAATCCAAACCATTTTTACCCACGTCTTCGGTACTAGGCATGTGAATCAAACTGCTTCCTAAAAACGTAGATTTTCTCTGTTCTTGCGCGGATAGAGAGAACGGTAATAAGATGAATAAAAGAAAAAAAGAAATTAGGAATGGATTTTTTTTAAAGATCATATTTTATATTGCCATAAAATGAATGTTTCGATTTTAATTTTTTCATTCAGTTTCAAAATTACTAATTTAGGAATTTCGATTTTAAAATCGCTCAGTAAAATTTCAAAATCGGAACGAATTAAAAGATCTTTTCCCTTTTCTTCAAAATTACCTTGAACTCGAACGTTCTTTTTTGTAATTCCGTGTAAGGTAAAATCTCCTTCAACGATCACTGCTTTAGAAGTTAAGTCCCATTTCAAAATGTTTCCTTGAAACGTAGCGTATGGAAAATTTTCCGTTTCGAGATAGTTTTCATGCATATGCCGATTCATCAATCGATTGGGAACGTTGAGATCGTTTAGATTTATTTGAAAAGAAAATTTTTTTGATTTTAGATCCGCGTTTCCTTCTGCTTTTTGCAAGGTTCCCCGGATTGTTTCCTGAGGAGCCTCACTTAAAAAACGGATGTCTGCTTCTTTAACGATCCATTCTTCTGAAAGTTTTTTTTCGCTTCGTAACGAAGAATGGAAAACAAATTGAAGAGCCAAAAAAATTAGAAAAATAGAATATATTAATCTTCTAAAAATCAAGGATTGGCTCCTTTTAGAATCCAACAAAAAACAGCTTTATTGATCGAGTCGTTATTGTTGATTCTCATAGAACCCGTATTGATTTTTTGAAATAAAAGGCTGTTTTTAGGATCGTTTACGGTTACACGACTACGAACCGAATTATAGGAAGTTATGTCAAATCCAGCGTTTAAGTTACTTGGATTGTGGCAAGTAGCACAAGAGCTGGTCCCCGCTTGGTTTAACGTAGAAAATGCGGGAGCAGAATTAGTACAATCGGCGCTTGTGGGTTCTTGCAAAGGTGCAGTAGAATTTAAAAGAAAAGTCATAAGTTTTAAGGAATCTTCCTTATCCGAGCTTTTTTCGTCCTGACAATTCCATAAAATGGAACAAATACAAAAGATCAAAATTCCAATTGAAAACGATTTACAAATTTCTTTCATACAATTCTCCCTTAAAAAACGAATTTACAATAGGTGGGATACCTTTATTGAATTTCAATCTTATAATGAACTTAAATTCTAAATTTTATAAAAAAATCTTTTTAAGAAAATTGGAATGTTTTACTTACAAATCGATTGTATTCCCGATTATTTTTTAGAAAAGATTACTGGTTTCTATCAAATTGGGTACCACAAATTTTATTGTAAAATTCTGTTTTAGTGCAAAATACTAGATTACTCTACTTTATAATTCTAGGTAAAAAAGGATCTGGTTGATAAAATTTTTAGAAACATTCCCTATGATTTTGATGACTAGATCGTTTCGTTTCAAAACTTTTTAGAGCCGTTTCTGAAAATTCTAATTTGAAAAAATTAAAAGAGTGAATTTGAGGTGGTATTGGATATCATCTTTATCAATTTATAGATCTTACTGATTCTTATAAAAAAGTTTATAAACTTTGAGATGAATTTCCGGTTTGGAATCTGAATCGAATAGAGTTGTTGAAAGATTTATTTTCTTTTAATTTATAGATACTCATTTTTGTAAAGATGAGTAAAGTGGAACGGATGTTGTTTTACTGATGTTCGATATGAAATTTTTAGCAATTCTAATACTCATTTTTATAATTTTGGGTAGTAACACCATCCTAAACAAAACAGAATGATTGTGCTCAATTTTATAGTAATAAGTAAAATTTCAAAAGTGATAATCCTTTAGAAATTTCTAATCAAATTCTGGAATTCTCAATAGAAACCGTCATATCTAGATAGTGCGGACTTTTCAGTGGCTTTTGATTATTTAAAAACTATATAATAAAATATGAGTTCGACGTAAGGAATCTATGATTCTGAAAAAGTTAAAATCTGAATTTTACAGATTGATTCTTTAAATTCGAGGCATTTCACTACCGCTCATTTCCATTTAGACAATTCTCGACTGTCTGAGTTTGAGAAATATATAGATTATCCAAAACAATCTTAGAATGTGGGAACTATTACAAAATCAAATATATTTTAAGTATATTTTAAAATAATAATGTACTCAATTTCTGTCAAAACAAAACAAAATGATTGAATTGTCACGATAATAGATTTAAAGCTTGCATTTTTGGATTTTGATAAAAAAGAAAGGGACTTTTGGAACCAAAAACGTAAAATAATAGGTTTGTATACGATTTACTTTTAAAAAATTGAAACAGATTTTTTAATGCGACAATTGATTAAAATACATTTCCTATTAAAGAAAACCGCTTGGGAGATATAAAAATGAGCAGTACTTTGTTACATAATTATTCAGAGCTATATAATAAAATATCCAAATATTTTGCGCTGAAACGAGGTTTTACGATAAAATTTACAGTACTTGATTTTATAGGATCAGTAGCAGTGATCCAGCTCTATATCATAGAATTTTGAATTCTACGCCTAAATTTGGATTTGGTTCAAAATAGTAGACTGATTTATTATATAAGTTTTAAATTCAGACTCAAAAGTTTGGACTCAATCTTTCTGAGAGAGTTTTATCGGAAGATAAATTAGATCATATCAACTTTATAGAATGATCTATCGATACTATCTTTTGTTCAATTTTGAGATTTGTATTTTAGGTTTTTAAGAAAAGGTTCCATTTAAAAAATCTAAAAATCTTTCTCAAAAGTTCTTTTTTATAATTTTATTAGATTTAAGATATGTTGTATGTTTTTGAAATAAATTATAAAAAAGAAAAGAATCATTTATGAATTTTATTTCGTCATAAAAAGATGAACGTTCTTTCAGTGAGTTCAAAAATAAACCTTTATATATGCCGGAGCTAATCCTTATGTTTAGAGTCTCTCTAAAGTTTTGAAGATTTGACATCTCTTTAACTTCAAGTTTACTTACTTTATAAATTTGTACTCTTAAAAAGAGATTCATTTTTTAAAAAACTTGACTGAGTATATATCAAGGCAACTATGAAACGCTTTAAATTCTATGAAAACTATATATATATTCATGCAGAGACTGGGAATACGAACAAAACTAATGCTTCTATTTGGATCGGTACTAATACCGATTGCCATCTTAGTTGCATTGGCTTTAACGAACACTAAAGATAGGATTGAGGATATCGAAACAATTTACGAGGATCGTGTAATTCCTCTGAAACAATTGAAGAAAATATCCGATCTCTATGCAATTTTTATCGTAGACTGTGTTCATAAAGTAAGAAGTGGCACTTTCACACCGGAAGAAGGAGTCGTTAACCTTGATAAGGCGACTTCAGGAATTCAGGAAGAATGGACCGCTTATATGGGAACTCGTCTAGCTCCGGAAGAAGAGGCAATTATCCGAGATTTGACTCCTCTTTTTGATGCTTCTAACGCCGCCGTAACAGAAGCCAGAGGACTGATGGTTGCTAAAAACTTTCAAGAATTAGGAGTTTTTGCAGACAATCGTTTGTATCCTAGAATTGATCCAGTGACAGATAAAATCGAAGAACTGATTCAACTTCAACTTAAGATTACGGATACGATCTACATCAGAGCGGAAAAGGAATTCACCTATAGTTGGTTTTCGTTTATTCTTCTTTCTGGCATTACGTTGACCTATATTTTTTTGATTGCTGTGTTTTACTCAATTCGATTAGTCAAAGGATTAAATACAGTAAGTAGCGCAGTCAAAAACGCGGACTTTTCTCATCCTGTAGAAGTAGAGGAAGACTCAAATAAAAAAGACGAACTTTATCTTTTGCATCTGGCGTTTCGTTTATTCCAGATCAAAGTCAGAGAAATGTTGAATACGATTTTGAATTTTTCCGAAAGTATTCTGGCGGCTTCTGAACAACTTTCTAAGTCTGCAGATCATCTTTCGGCGAACGCACAATCCGAATCGGCTTCGATTGAACAGATATCCGCATCTGTGGAAGAGATTAGTTCCGGAATGGAATATGTAAATCGAAACGCAGAATCTCAATACGCTTTGATTTCTTCGTTTAACGGAGAAATGCGAGAGCTGGAAGGGATGATTAACAAGGTAGGAGATGCGGTAAAAAATTCTTTGGAAAAAATTTCGGATATGTATCTGAAAACCGATTCTGGTAAAAAAACGATGGGAGATCTTTCCGATAGTATGGAAAAGATCGAAAGTAGTTCTGTCGAGATGCAGTCCATTACTGCCATCATCAAAGAAATATCAGAAAAAGTGAATTTACTTGCACTCAATGCTGCAATCGAGGCGGCAAGAGCAGGAGAACACGGTAGAGGTTTTGCCGTAGTGGCGAGTGAAATTACAAGGCTTGCGGAACAAACGGATTCTAGCGCGATGACAATCGAAGAGCTAATTAAAACGAGTAACGCTGAAATAGAAACGGGTAGAAAGATCGTGGAAAATTCTGTTCGTGTTTATGCTGAAATTTTAAGTGGTCTGGAACATCTGAAAGAATCTTCTAATCAAATTGTAGCTACGATGGCGCTTCAGCAGGAGAAAAAGGACAAGATTCGTTCTGGAGTGGATCAAGTGTATGAGAAGTCAGAAGACATACGCAGTTCCGTTAAAGAACAAAAAATTGCAGTTTCGGAAACGGCAAACGCGGTTTCTAATATTTCCATTACGGTTCAAAACAGCGCCGCAAACTCGGAAGAAATCGCAGGAAGTGCAATTGGTCTTTTGCAGATTGCAAAAAAACTTCAAGATACGATGAATTTTCTGAAGAGTTAATTTTTCTACAAGAATACGTTACGAACTAGTAACTCTGTATCTACGAATTATGAATCGTTTTTACAGAGTTATCTTTCTTTTGAGTTTTAAACTTATAGATTTTAAAAAAAATCTTAGAACCTGTTCCAAAACTACAACGGTTCTTGCAGCTTGATCTTTTTGATAAAATGTAATTAGATTTTGGAATGCATTGTTAGATGAAATTAGAGGATGTTCCATTTTTCAAATTTCAACGCAGAGTTAATTTTTGAGATTTTTATCTCAGATTCCAATTGGAAAAATTTTACTGAATGAATTTTTAGAGATAAAACTAAGAATTAATATGAAATTAACAATAGGGTCTATCTACATCAGTTCTAACTCAGACACTAGAGTATTTCTTTCCGAAAAAGATGATACTCCTCCAATTCGGATTTGGGAGCTTTCTGATTTTTTGATGTCTATCAGATTTTATGAATATAGAGTTACTATTACGGAAGTAGTCGTTGGTTTTGTTTCGCTTTCCAATATTAATTTTTTAGAATATCTTCCATCGGTGCAGTCATTGTGGATTTTGACTTCAAATATCAAAGATTTTTCTGCTCTTAGTCTAATAACCAATCTTAAAAAGTTAAAAATAGATAGGGTTTCAGCTGGATTAGGAGATGTGTTATTACATTTGCGAAATCTTGAAGAGATTTTTTTAGATCATTGGGTACAAGGTGCAGAGAATATTTTTGAACTTAAAAAACTTAAGAACGTATCTTTACGGGGATGTGCCTTTGAAAATTTGAAAGGTATGATGGATTGGAGAGACTTGAAGCATTTATGGTTACACGGAGGAAAGATAGTTAGTCTTACTGGCATACCTAGTAATATCGAATCATTGAGATTGACAAGAATTCCAAGTATTCGGTCTTTAGATGGACTTTCGTCTTGTTTTTCTCTTTTAGATTTGAGGGTTGATTCCTGTAAAAAGATAATCTCGTTGAATGGAATCGAAAATTGTATCGCGTTAAACATTTTATCTATGATTGGATTGAAACTGGAATCTCTGGAACCGATTCGTAATTTAAAACGTCTAGAATATGTTGTGTTTGCAGGAGGTACCCGTATATCGAATCGTGTTGATGTATTGTATAATCTTCCTTTGTTAAGAGAATTGATCGCTCCCAAACAGGCTCATTTGGATTTAAGTCAGTTTCCTGAAGGTTGTAGTGTAAGAGTAGTTAATTAACGTGAGTTCGGCTTAAGAAAATCTGGGCGAATTCCGGTTTGCCGCAGGTAGCGGCTCTCAGCTCGGTCAATAAATTGCATATAGGAAATATTATACAACAATCGCCTTGGTTTTAATTGATTATAGAACGCGATTCATAAAGAGCCATAACCAACCCCATAAGTTGAATGGATTTTAGAATCAAAATGAACTCAACAGAACGGGCTTTCTATGGATCGCCATTCTGGGCTCAAAAAGGCACATTTTTCAAGTGTTCCGACAAGAATGAGTCTTTTTACTTGCAAAAAGTATGTTTTTCTGATAGAGAAAAATTTTCCGCCCCACCCAAAAATAGGGAAAACTCAACACAACACTCTTTATGAATCGCGTTGGAAAACTCAACACAACGCTCTTTATGAATCG
>NZ_FTNA01000012.1 GCF_900156205.1 Leptospira interrogans | reverse complement strand
CAAATCGATGAGTTTCCATGAACATCAATCGGGATTTTGTTCGCGGGAAAGCATGGCTGCAAACTTTTTTAGGATAGTAACTTCCTCTTTCAGTTTCAGATTTTCCTTCCGAAGCTTTTTCAGTTCTTCACTTTCTTTTAACTGTTTATCCGTAAGTGGAAGCTGATCTTCTGATTTTTTCAAGTATTCTCCCCTCCATTGTCGTAACACAAAATAGCTGATTCCAAGTGACCCTGCTACTTCTTTTATCGTAAACGAACCCGAAAGTGTTCGCTTGACTGCTTGTTCTTTAAACTCCGGAGAGTATTTTCCTTTCTTATTCATATTCACCTTTACCTCATTTGCTGAGTAAAAGGTGTCCGTTTTTACGTAGCCAGGTTATTCTGAAAAAATTAGAATCTGAACTCTACAAATTGATTTAAATGTAGGAACCACCACAAAACTTGGGTTTGTCTGTAAAATGATGTAAGAACCTACCACCAATCACGATTTTACGAATAAATTCTAAAAATGTGGGAATTCATACTTTTAGAAAATTC
This sequence comes from Leptospira interrogans, assembly GCF_900156205.1. Classification (GTDB taxonomy): domain Bacteria; phylum Spirochaetota; class Leptospiria; order Leptospirales; family Leptospiraceae; genus Leptospira; species Leptospira interrogans. The sequence continues at coordinate 123,103 of NZ_FTNA01000012.1, read as the reverse complement.
CTTCTCATATTCTTGCATTAAACTCGTTTTGGTTTAATAAAAATATATATTATAATATTATAAAAAAACTGATTTTAAAAAAATAGGAATTCTCTATATTTTTTTGACTTTTAAGAAAAATCTTTTACGATAAAAACTGTTTTTTCTTTTGAAAATCTAGGAAGGTGACTGTGGAAACTAAAATTGCGATTTATTCGGACGTTGTTTGCCCTTGGTGTTATATTGGAAAAAAAAGATTAGAAGATGCAATATCAATTCGGAAAAAGTCACACCCGGATGATAAAATCGAAATAGAATGGAGAGCCTTTCAACTCAATCCGGATTTAGCTCCAGAAGGAGAAGACAGAATACTTCATATGACTCGAAAATTTGGATCTATGGATCGTGTTAAAATGATGGTGCAAAGAGTCGCTGATATTGCTAATTCAGAAAACCTTCCTTTTCTGTTGGAACAAGAGGGACATCAACCAAACACCTTTTTATTACACGCATTGATTCGAAAAGCGAAAGAATATGGAAAAGATTCGATTCTTTCAGAAATCTTTTTTAGAAAATTTTTTGCCGAAGGTAAAAATCTTTCAGACACAAATATAATTTTGGAAAGTTTACGAGAGGCTGGAATACAAGAGGATGATTTTTATTCCATAAAAGAGAACACGATTTTGCTCCAAGAAGTTCGCGAAGAAGAACAAAAAGGCAGAGAATTGGGGGTTTCTGGAGTTCCATTTTTTGTGTTTAACGAGAAATACGCCGTTTCAGGCGCCCAAGAATCGAATCTTTTTTTGCAAGTATTTGATCGATTGGAAAGTGAAATTTCTTAATTTTATGTATTCTAATTTTTGAATATTATAAATAAAATAAGAACTGTATGTTTTTATCGATGAAAATAAATTTCTTGCGATGAATTCTTGTTTATCATTTTTTTTGCAATTATCTTATTCTAAATTTTTTTCACCCTATTAAAGTTTCTGTATTTTTACGGATCGGTTCAATTGAGTACCGTAAATTTTATTCTAAAACCCTATTTCAGCGCAAAAGACTGGATACTTAAAAATAAACAGGAAATTTTATAAAAATGTAGAAATCCTTATAAATGCGTCATTCCGAAATTAGATGCTTTTTTTAAAGGAGATTTTATATTCTAGATTTTGAAATAAAATTATAGTATCATTTTCATACGTCTTTATAGTGGATTTTCTATTCTTTTCTACGAACTAAATTTTAAAAATTTCTAATATTTTTGTTAAACGAATTATTGATTATTACGGATTTTTATAAAATAGAACATTAGAGTTATTGAAAATTAGTTCTCCATCTGTTTTTGTTGCTTTGAAATGGATAATTGAATCAGTTTTGTGAATCTCCACTATGGAATTTTTCAACTCTAATATAAATTTAAAGATAAACCTCGTTTAACACAAAATTACAAACACTCAATAAAATATGTTAGTTTCACAGAAGCCATTGTGTAATTTGTAGCTTTTACTGAGAATTATATAACAAAATACTCAATCCTCTAATTTATACTTTAGAGCGTGAATTCAGAGAAAGAAAATTTAGGCGAGTCGTTTGCAAATTTCATAGATAGAGGGCGAGCGGATTACGCTTAAACCAGCGTCTCGTTTTTATGATTGTTTTTTGGAAACTCAGCAAACACCTTCTTGGTGTTTAGGAGTTGAGACAAACTATAAATAAAATGAAATTTATATCGAAAACCATAGATTACAAATTCAAAATAGATTTTTGATTTTTTACAATAACCACCAAACAGAGATTTTATGGAAAAATTGGATTGGACGATGATTTTTTTTGGGTTTTATAGAAGTTTTTAAAAAACATTTACACAAGGTCTTAATTGGAATATCTATCTTTCAAAAATAAATAATAAATTTTTAAAACGAAATGTAGTAAAAGTATTTTTGCTATAAAGTTAAAAAAGAATCTGCAAAATTTTCCTTTAAGATTAGATTCTAGTTTCTATATCTTACTTAGAAAGAAATTTTGTACAATATGCAATACTCAATTTTCGGTCAGAAATTTTTAAAACAAACCGGAATCGGGCAATTGATGGACGATTTAAGTAATCCTCCTCCGGGCTCTTGTTTGTTAGGTGGAGGAAATCCGGCTTTTATTCCGGAATTAATCGAAATTTGGAGAGAGATCGTATCAAAACAAATCGAGTCGGGAAGTATAGATAAAATTTTAGGAGGTTACGAATCTCCTTCTGGAATTTTAGAACTTAGAGAAACGGTCGCTTCCATTTTATCGGATGAATCCGGAACAAAAATTTCTAAAGACCAAATTGCAATTACGAACGGAAGCCAGAACGCTTTCTATTTCTTATTAAATTTTTTCTCTGGAAATTTCGGTAATGACCAAAGAAAAAAAATCCTTTTTCCTATTCTTCCAGAATACATCGGTTATACGGATCAAACCTTGGAGCCGGATTCTTTTTTATCTTTTGTACCTGAAATTCGAGAAATAGAAGATCGATATTATAAATACTTTATATCTTTGGAAAATTTCGATTCCATTCCAAGTTGGAAAAAGGAGGCGGGTTGTATTTGCGTTTCTCGGCCCACAAATCCAACGGGCAATGTGATTACGGATCAAGAACTTGAGTTTTTAATTGAAAGAGCAAATAACGTAGGAATTCCTTTACTGGTCGACAATGCCTACGGATTTCCGTTTCCCAATGTTGTTTTTGGAAAAAATTCTTTCATTCATAGATCTGGAATGATTCAGGGTTTTAGTCTTTCTAAGTTGGGTCTTCCTGGAGTTCGGACTGGCTTTGTAGTGGGCGATTCGGAAACAATTACTTTGCTGCATAGAGCCAATTCGGTTATCAATTTGACGAGCGCCAATCCGGGACAATTTATTGCATTGGACCTTTTTCGCTCTGGGCGTTGGAAAGAGTTGTGTGAGAAAATAATCTTACCTTTTTATCTAAAAAAATCGATTTTTACTCAGGAGGCGATCTTAAACAATTGGAGTTCTCAGATTGACTATAAAATTCATCAAAGTGAAGGCGCTTTTTTTCTTTGGGTTTGGGTTAGGAATTTATCTCTATCCGTTAGCGATCTTTATCCGATTTTAAAGGAAGCAGGAGTTATCGTCGTTCCCGGTAAAACTTTTTTTCCAGGAACAGACTCAAATTGGTCTCATAGAGAAGAATGTTTTCGATTGAGTTTTGCCAGAGAAGATAAAGAGATCGAAGAGGGAGTCCTGAAAATTGGAAAGGTATTGGAAAAATTTTTGAAATAAATGATTTTATCCAACTATTTAAGTGGAATACTGGACAAGTAAAAATGTTCAACTAAAAAGAACCGTACTGTAGAATTGATAGGAAATATGGAAAGCACTGAACAGGAACAGGACATAAGCTTTGAAGAGCTGGCGGCGAGTAAACCGACGGAAATTCAGTCTCTTGCACCCGATTATATCTTTTTAAACGAAGGGGCAGTCGGCTTGTCTGCAACGGCACGTTGTATTTTAGACGAACTTAGAGATTGGCATAAAAAAACTGAAAAACACGGTTCTAAAAGTATTCATCCTTCTTATTTACTTACCCTAGATAAGCTTTCGGATCTTTTGAATAAATATAGGAATTTAAGTGAACAAGCGAAGTCTCCTCCTAGTATAGATCTCGCCTTACGGCAATTAGTCGATTATGAAAAAAAAGGAAAAAATAAGTCTGCTTATATTTATCCTTTTTTAGTTCGTAATGGTGCGAAGATTCAGGCTAGAATTGCGATCGCAAGTCCTCAAAAAGAAACTAAAACAGATGTAAATCCTTACCGAGCTGCTTGTTTTGAATTTTCGGAAGAAATGATTGATCTCATTTTACAGAATCGCGCTAAGAAACCGAAACTTCCCGATGAAGACAGTCCCGGAGCTTTTTTACTTCATAAAAACAAAGCCGGAAAGAATTGGCTTTTTCCTAAGTTGGCTTCGCTCGAAGCTGAATTTTCTACACTTTTAAAGAAGGGATTTCAACCTTACAGTTATATTCCAATGACAGATTTTCTACGAGATTTTTTAACTTATGCGAATAAGAAAAATTACGTAATGAAAATTCTTCCAGATTATCATATCATTTTAGATGATCTTCAATTAAATCCCGACGGTTCTTACGTAAATCAACCAGAAGTGATAGCACATTATCGTTGTCAGGTGGATGCTCTTGAAAAATTTGCAATTCCTTATTTAAAAGAACTAAGCGAAAGAGCAGGTTACGGTCTTTTCGGAACTAGAATCATAGAATTTGAGCAAACTCATATTCAGATGGTCGAACCAGGAAGAAAACAAAACTCAGAAAAAGTAAAAGCTTTGATTTCGCTTATCAACGATTATCCATTTGATCGTGAAACAGATGAGCTCGGTAAAAAAGTATCAGAGACTTGTAGACTTTCTATTCAAATCATTTCTAGATTGATGGAAGAAAAAGAAAAACTCTCTCAGAGAAAAGAGGAGAGTGTATTTAAATCTCTAAAGTTGAAAATTCTTCATAAAATTTCTGAAAATACACTTGAGGAACAAACTTTATATCGTTTTTCTCCGGAACAAAAATTGAAGTCTTCAGGTTTATCTGATGAGACGCGTTATCCGTCATTGATTGAAGAATTGAAAAAGGAGATTTCCGATCAATATGGAATGAAGGTAATTGAAAAACCGGATCAAACTTCCGAAATATACGCAGTTGATCCTGGTTATATGGCTGCGGTACTTCATAAGTTGAGTAGTTTAGCAACTAAGAACGTCGCTTATCAAAAAGAGTTGGAAATCGCAAAAGAGATCAATGCGAGTTTGAGTAATCCGAAACATCCTGGATTAAATGCAAAACTGAAAGCGGAACACATTGTAAAACTCCAACAAGGAATCCAGACAATGGAACAGTTGGAAGTAGAAAAACAACGTTCTCGAGAATTTGCAAAAAAATTCAATCTTCCGATGGGAATGTTGGGTTTTGTAGCGAGTATGATCTTATTTTTAATCGCATCTGTACATTTTAAAACTACTGGAATTTTGTTCGTGGGAATTCCGGTCAGTTTATTTTTAGGGCTAATGATCGCATTTCATTTTAGGGATAAAGAAAAATCGGATATTCTTTCCGGTGGAAGTTCTAGTTCTTCATTTGGGTCCGGCTTTAAAGGAGAGTATGGAGCCATGTCTTCTTCTAATAGTTATGAGACTGGAGAAGATTCTGAAGATGAACGTTATCAGTCTTCCAAGGGAGAAACTCCGAAAGAAAAAAAAGTGAGTTTAATCGCAAAAGGTGCAGAGAGATTTGTTTTTCCAAGCCGGTTTACTAAGATTACGGATAAAATTCATGATTCCCGTTCTTTACGTAAAAAGATTTTTGAAAATTTAGATAATATTCGAAATAACGTAGCACATCTCAAAGGGGAAAAAGACGACGACAAAGTTGCTTCTACGATTGAATACGCACTCTTACAAAATTCAGCTACGATTATAATTCCAGATGATCTAGTTCCGCAAGGAATGCCTGGTTCTATCATTTTAAGCCACAATGATTTAAAAGCTCCTTTAATTCGGGATCAGATTGCAGAGTTTCTTAGAAACGAAGCACAAAAAAAGCAATATGATAAAAAGCTTGTTAAATATTATACTTTTCTAATTAATACGATCGAAGTGGAGTATTATAAATATCTTCCAAGTCGTAAGAAAAAGTAATTAATAAATTGTTAAGTATATTTTCAAAATTATTCTTACGCTTTCTTTGATTAAAATTGGCTACAAGCGAGAATTGATTTCGATGTATTATATAAATAATATTTTTTGTCTTCTTATTTCCGATCCAATTGATGGCGAAAGGTGTTACACCGCTTCCAATCTCTATTTTGAGTCCTATACAATTGACAGATAAAAATACCGAAGCGTTATGTTTTACAAGTCATGTTTTTTATCTTTGCACGACATCTTTACTAAATGAGGGGAGAGGTGACTTTGCCTTTTTTAAAGGTCCTTCATTGGTAAGATACTACATTTCGTTACAAACATACTGAAAAATGATTTTGTCCGATTGGTTTTGAGAATCGGAACAAGCGATAGGTTTTGAAAAAATTCAATCCTATTAAGATCAACCGATTGGATTCAAACGTGCGTATTAAGTATCGTATTGGATAAGTTTACATATTCAAAATGATACCGCGATCGAGCTTACGATTATTTGGCGGAGGAAATACGGGAAGGACTTATATTTTTTCGGTTTTTCTTCGGAACTCCAGGTTAGGAGCTTTGAGTGCAAATTCGATTCCTACTACGGAGCCCATCAGCCAATTCGGAGATTTAATTACTTTCAATTTAGATTCGATTTTATTTTCGTTTTTTGTAAATTTAGAATTCAAACCGATTCTTTATCGAAAAGAAGAAATCGAATTTATCCCAATTTGATCAACATTCATGTTCGCGGAAAAATATCGGTAATAATTGGAATTAACGCTGGGAACCAACGGGAGAAGATTGAATCTTTTTAAATAATTTTCAGTTTTTTTATTAAATTTAGATTGACTGTAAGAATCAGTAAGAGATGCTGGCTTTCAAGATTCCCGGTGACTATAGAGAGAGGGCCACACCCGTTCCCATCCCGAACACGGAAGTTAAGCCTCTCATCGCTGATGGTACTATGTGGTTCGCTGCATGGGAGAGTAGGACGTTGCCGGGTTTTTTGTTTTTAGACAAAGGATTAATTCAGATAATTCTCTTTCGTTCGGGTAATTTTCTTTTCCCTAAAATCCCAAAGAATAAATTCCCGATGAAAGCAATTCACTCCAGTTTTGGATATGAAATGGTTGACTCAAACCTTTTTCAGTAAATTTCTGTATGGGAAATATCCTTTTTCCTAAAAAACGTAATCATTAATGCCAATCAGGGATAGATATGAAAAGAAATTACCAGCCCAGCCGAGTTAAAAGAGCGAGAACACATGGATTTCGCGCCAGAATGGCTACTGCCGGAGGAAGAAAGGTTCTTTCTCGCAGAAGAAAAAAGGGCAGATATAAATTGACCGTATCCGACGAAAAACTCGGTAAAAAATACTAAGAACGAATCATCGAAGAGACATTAAAATCCAGAAAGGAGATTCAATTTCTTTTTAAGACTGGAAAGAGAGTCTCCTGTTTCCCAATTGTTCTGGTATATCTTCCTAATTCCTTCTCAAAAAATCGTTTTCTTTACTGTCCTGAAAGGACTGTAAAAACTGCGGTTCAAAGAAACCGAATGAAAAGAAAGCTTAGAGCAATTATACACGAAGAAGAGAAAAATTTTTCAAAAGGCTTTGATATAGCAATATTAGCCAAAAAAGAAATTTTGGATCTGAATCATAGGGAACTAGTTAAGATTCTGGTCTCTCTGATCAATCGAGTCCGATGAACCGATTTGTAATCCAATTGATTCAATTGTATAAAAGATTACTTTCTCCGTTATTGCCCCCTGCCTGTCGTTTTACGCCTACTTGTTCCGAATATGCCGCTCAAGCGTTTCAAGAATACGGATTTTTCCGCGCTTTGCAGCTCAGTATTTGGAGAATTTTGAGATGCAATCCTCTTTCTCGAGGGTTTGACGATCCGTTACCACCAAACACTAAAGGATGAAACTGATTTATGGAAGATAGACAAACTAGATTGTTTTTAGCTTTGATTCTCAGTATGGGAATTTGGATGGGAGTGAATTATTTTTTCTTTCCTAACACATCCACAAAAAAAAATACCGAAACAAAACAAACTCAATCTGATAAAACGTCCGAAAATACAAAACAACAAATCACTTCTGGAAAAACAAAAGAATCCAATTCAGCTGATCCTGTTGTTCAGAAAGAAAAAATAACTCCTTTTGATACGAAAAAAAGTTTTATCGTAACAGATTCTTATATAGTCGAGTTTTCGTCGTTAGGCGGAAAAATTTCCAAATTTTACATGAAAGATTTTACGGGTCCTAACGGAGAACTCATTCAAGTTGCTCGTAAAAATCCCGAAACGGTTGTTGTAGATGGCAAAAGTTATCAAGCGGTGGAATTATCCAGAGATAAAGGATTTGATTTCAATTTTTCAGATTCTCTTGTAGAAATTTCTGATTCACCTTGGAACTATATTCAATTTTCCTTAACTGAAGATAAAATCAATCATTCCATTTCTTTTTCAGCAGTTTCTCCAGATAGGAGTTATCAACTGAAAAAAGAATTTCGTTTTTATCCGAGTGAAAATTATTTTAAACTTTCCATTTCTATCATAAATTTTTCGAAAGAAAAACTTTCATTTGCCTCCCAAAAAAATGTTCGATATTTGAGAACCTTTGGAAGTCTTGGACCTTATCCAAAGGATAGACCTTTGAGCGATAGGGATACCGCAAACTTTTTTCGTTTTTATTATTTAGGCGGCTCTTTTCAGGATACTCTAGACGGAAGTTCTTCCGTTGGTTTTTGGTCTTCGGTTGGCAATTTTTTTACGGGAAATTCGGGAACTGACGAATCTTTTAGTATTAAAACAGATAAAGAATCTGGAGTGGATTTTGCAGGAACTGGTTCTCGTTATTTTATTGCGGTGGCCGATCCTCTTGATCATAAACCACATGGAATCGTTTTAGATAATAGACCTAAAAACGAAAGTGGAGCTGTTTTAGTATATGATAATATACTTTTAAATCCTGGCGAAAATTACAACTTGGATTTTGCATCCTACATAGGTATTAGAGAAAGCGAAGGTATGGCTTTTAAAAATCCTGAGTTCGATCCGAGTCAATCTAAAAACAGTCCTTTTGTTGGTCTAAGTTCCGATTTAAATAAATCCTTCAATCAAGGTATTACTACTCCTTTTCGAAATGGAATTATCTGGATTTTAAAACAAATCTATCGTTTTACGATTCCAAATTACGGTTGGAGCATCATTATTTTTGCGATCCTTTTCAAACTCGTTTTTTATCCGTTAAACCAGAAACAAGCGGATAGTATGAAAAAAATGCAAGAACTGAGTCCGCAACTTAAAACGATCAATGAAAAGTTTGCCAATGATCCTAAGATGCGTCAGCAAAAAACGATGGAACTTTATAAAAAGAATAACGTAAATCCAGTTGGCGGTTGTCTTCCTATGGTGATTCAAATTCCGATTTTTATAGCACTTTATACCGCTTTCTCTGATACAATAGATCTTTGGAATTCACCGTTTTTATGGGTCAAGGATCTCAGCGAACCAGACGTAATCTGGACTTCTCCCGCGATTCCTTACTTTACTCAAACCGGAATTGGTTTAAACCTTCTTGCTCTTTTGATGGTAGGGACACAGGTCTTTCAAACGAGAATGACTTCCGTATCTATGGATCCAAATCAAAAAATGCTAATGTATGTGATGCCGGTTATGATGCTTTATATTTTTTGGAATATGCCTTCCGGAGTTACTCTTTATTGGACTTTCCAAAATGTTCTTTCTATTGGTCAACAGTGGATTACAAATCATCTAAAAAAAACCGAAGAAAAGAAAAAAGCGAAAGTTTAATCGCAACGAACTCATTATCGAGGATATACACATGGAAAATTACATCTTTGAAGCCGAGGCTAAATCAAAGTCCGAAGCCGAAGAGTACACTCTCAAAACTCTCCGATTAAACTCGGACGAGGTTCGTTTTGAAACCGTAGATTCTGGAAAAGGAGGCTTTTTCGGAATTTCTCAAAAAAAGCCAGCTATCGTTCGGGCTTACGTTATTTCTAGAGATCTTCCCGCTGAAAAAATCATTCATGGGGTCGTTCTTACCGTTTTGAAAAAGATGGGGATTGAAGCGGAAGTGGTTGGTATGGGTGACGTGGACGGAAAAATTTACGTCGAAGTTGCCAGTAAAGAGTCCGGGCTCGTGATCGGAAAAAGAGGATCTACGTTAGACGCAATTCAATTTATCTTGAATTTGATGGTAGATTCCAAGATCAGACATGGTAGGAAAATTGTTTTGGATATAGAATCTTACAGAGATAAGAGAGAGCTTTCTTTAGTTCGTCTTGGAAAATCTGTTGCTGCAACTGTCGCCAAAACCGGCAAATCAAAATTATTGGAACCGATGAATCCTTTTGAAAGAAGGATTATTCACATGGCTCTTCAAGAAAATGAAAAAGTTTTTACTAGATCGGAAGGAAACGGTACTTACAAAAAAGTAAGAATCATTCCGATGAAAGATAAACACAAATACAAAGACGTTGTCGAAAAAGGTCCAAACAACGACCTTCTCGAAGAAGTGAACTTTGAATGATACGATAGCCGCTGTATCTACTTCTTCCGGTGCCGGAGCCATCGGAATCATCCGAATGTCCGGTCCGGAAGCGCTTACGATTTCCTCTTCTTTTCTTTTTTCGAAAAATAAATTTCTCTCTCCCTCCGAAATTCTACCTAGAACGGCAATTCAATGCGTTTTTCAAATCGGCGATCGAAAGATAGATCAAATATTATTCTTTTATTTTAAGTCTCCGAATTCTTATACGGGCGAAGATCTTTGTGAATTTCACTTTCACGGAAATCCAATTTTGTTAAGAGAAGCGTTAGACGCCATCTTTAGAGCGGGTGCTCGTCCTGCAAAACAAGGTGAGTTTTCTCGTAGAGCGTTTTTAAACGAAAAGTTGGATCTGACCGAAGTTGAGGCAATCGGTAGACTTATTTCTGCACGTTCTCGTTTTGAATTGGAACTTGCACAAAAGAACGTTTTTGGTGAAGTTACTCGTTTTACTTCCAATTTAAGAAGCCAGTTGATTTCTCTCAAAGCGGAATGTGAAGCGGAGATTGATTTTTCCACAGAAGATCTCACGTATGAATCTTTGGAAGAAAGAAAGACTCGGATTGAAAATGTTAAATCTCTTTGTCAAACTTTGATTTCAAAATCAAGTTCTGCGGAAAAATTAATTCAGCAATTTAGAATTGTTCTCTATGGAGAACCAAATACCGGTAAGTCTAGCCTGATGAACGTTCTTCTTGGTAAAGAACGTTCTATCATTTCTGAAATCCCTGGAACGACTCGGGATTATATCAGTGAAGAAATTTTTCTCGAAGGAATTCCTGTTCGACTTGTGGACACTGCTGGTGTTAGAGAAACGACGGACCATATCGAAAAACTAGGAATCGAAAGAAGTGAAAAAGAATTTCAATCCGCTGATGTTCGACTTTTTCTCGTAGACGTTTCTAAAAAAGAAAATTGGAAAGAGTTTATTAATAAATCTAGAGAAAGATTAGAAGGTTCTATTCTTATCGCAAATAAAATTGATATTTTGAATTCTTCCTGGGACCGAAATTTATTTTCAGACGTAAAAGATTTAATCGTACTAGAAATTTCCTGTAAAACCAAAGAAGGAATTTCAAACCTTTTAGATGCGATCAAAGAAAGGACGGGTAAACTAGGTCATTCTGAAGATTATGTCCTTTTGGAAGAACGTCAAAGATATCATTTCGAAACCATTGTCAGATGTCTTGATAAAACCCTCCATTTGCTTAAAGAAGGAGCTCCTGCGGAGATTTATATTCAAGAAATCAATTATGCTCTTGCCGAAATCGGAGAGGTTAACGGTAAAGTGGATACGGAAGAAGTTCTCGGGAGAATCTTCAGTAAGTTCTGCGTTGGTAAATGAAATTTTATCGTCGCAAGGTTGAATTTGAAAAACATGGGAAAAATCGTATGAGGGAAAAATCGTTACAATATCACGCGCTTCATCCTAAGGGAAAAATTGAAGTAGTTCCTACAAAACCTACTGAAGATTCTTACGATCTTTCTCTGGCTTATTCTCCCGGTGTCGCTTATCCTTGTTTGGAAATTAAGGATTCTCCCGAACTCGTTTATGAATATACAAACAAAGGAAATCTTGTTGGGATCATTACAAACGGGACCGCCATTTTAGGATTAGGTGATATAGGTGCTCTTGCCGGTAAGCCGGTTATGGAAGAAAAGGCGGTTCTTTTTAAAAAATTTGCGGGGATAGACGTATTTGATATAGAGATCAATACAAAAGATCCGGATGAATTCATTCGTGCGGTGAAACTTCTGGAGCCAACTTTTGGCGGTATTAATCTAGAAGATATTAAAGCTCCTGAAAGTTTTTATATTGAAGAACAACTTATCGAAAAGATGAACATTCCTGTTTTTCACGACGATCAACATGGAACCGCGATCATCACTGTCGCTGGTTTATTGAACTCGTTTAAACTCACCGGTAAAAATCCGGACGACGTTAAAGTAGTGATTTGTGGAGCGGGTGCTGCAGGAATTGCAATTGCAGAACTCATTCAACATATAGGAATCAAAAAAGAGCAGATTTTTCTGGTCGATACCAAAGGTGTGATTCATCATAATAGAAACGATCTAAACGATTCTAAAAAGAAGTATATTCAAAAAACAGATTCTACCACACTCAGAGATGTAATGAAAGGTTCAGATATTTTTATTGGTGTTTCCGTTGAGAATATGGTAGATGAAGATATGGTTCGTTCTATGTCTAAAAATCCAGTGATCTTTGCTCTTGCAAATCCTGATCCCGAAATCCCATATCGTGTTGCAAAGGCAGTTCGTTCCGATTTAATTATGGGAACTGGAAGAAGTGATAATCCAAATCAGGTGAATAACGTATTAGGATTTCCTTTTATTTTTAGAGGCGCTCTAGATGTTAGAGCTCGTCATATTACTTTAGAGATGAAACTTGCGGCCGCTCGTTCTTTGGCGGAATTGGCTCGTTTGGAAGTTCCTGAAGTGGTTAGTAAAGCTTATGGCGGAGAGAAATTTACGTTTGGTCCGGAATATCTGATTCCAAAACCTTTTGATAAACGAGTTTTATTTCATGTGGCCCCGGCAGTTGCAGAGGCTGCAGTTGCAAGTGGCTCTGCCCGTATTCCTTATTTGGGAAGAGAAAAATATTTAGGTTTTCTCGAAGGAATTATTAAAAGTTAGCATTGTCCAATTTTGTTTTTAGAACGAAATAACAAATAGAATTGTTGAAAAATTAATTCTCCATCTGTTTCTATTTTATGGAAATGGGCAATTAAAGCAGTTTTGTTAATCGGAACTAGGGAATTTTTCAACAACTCTAATACATACTTTTTATTTCTTACGATTTACTAATGAAAGTGTGTGATACTCTACAAATTTCTAGACATTTTTGATCTGTGATTGAATTTGAAAGTAATTGAAAACTGGCTTATTCTATTCAAATATTTATTTCCAATGATCGATGATTCATCCAAATTGTGCTATTATCGCAACCGAGTTTCAAATATTGGAGCGTTTGTAAAGGTTATTTTAAATCATAAAGAATAGGTCCTAAGAAATGGAGTTTTACCTGGATTTTTTGTATCCATTGAACTAAAACTTCCATAAATCTTCTTTCTGGAAAAGATTCTCAGTTATTCTCAAAAAGGTCCCGATATTTATAAAGAGTTCCAAAATCTTAGAATGTGGGAACTTCCACAAAAACTATCGACATAAAATTCGTAAAAAAAACGAATCTATAAAAATGTAAAAGTAGTTGTGCTTAGGGTTTCTTGTGGAATGGAATTTAATTTTTCAAGAATGAAAAATCTTACTTTGAAACAAAGAGTAATAGACTTTTCTAATTTTCTACAGTCCCTTTATGATATGGGCGCGGTGGGTTATGTCCAAATCTGAAAATCAAGTCCCGACTCCTGAAACCTTCGTTTTGAGTTCGGAGGATACTCAGGATATGATCGGAGATCAGGAGCTTAAGGTTCTGATGCTTCAATATAATCCGGGCGCGTTTAAAGATATAGATTTGATTGAAAAAGGAGTGGAAAATTATTTCTTATTTAATCAATCTCCGTTTGCACTTACTAAAATTGAACAATTACAACATCTTAAACTAAACGATCTTAAATTTTTAGAAGAAAGAAGGGGAATTCAATCTTATCAGTTTCTTCTATTTCAAAAAGAAATCAGAGAACTTCAAATTGCAAATGTAATCATCCGTCCCGCTTCTTTAAAGGCAGATCAAATCGTAAAAGTTAAACGCGGTTGTGTTCTTCAAAGTGTGGCCGCAATTCTTGAAATGTTATACGCAAGAGATCAATTTATTTTGAATATTTCTAAAAATTCAGATGTAGAAGATTGGGTTCATCAAAATTATATCAACGTTGACGATAAGGGAATTCAAATCAATTTATCAGATTCTAAGTTTTTGGAAAAATCCATGCAAAATTTGGAATCCCTTTCTTTAGAATCTCTTTTAGATCGATTAAAGGTTCGAGGTGATTTATTCAGTAATATTTTTCAAATTTTGAATCAAAAACCAGGAGAGATTTTAAATCAACTTTCTCTTATAAAAGTAGAACCCGAAGTTTTACCAGTTCTTGAAAAAAGAGGTTCTAGATCTCCTCTTTTACAATTACATCCTCGTTTTCATTTGTTTCAGCCTTCTTTTGAAGAACTTTTGAGTTTTAGACATACTTCCAAAGAAAAAAATGAACAAAACAAAAGTACGGAATTGGAAATTATATTCGAATTATTTAATGTAATTGCACGTAAAATTCTTCTTCAAATTCTTCCTGGAGAAGAATCTTCTTGGATAGAATTGACAGGGCATTCTCAAGCTGAAAGATATTTACAGGAATTAAAAAAACATCCAGCTTTTACTTCCGGGAAAAGTTGGGCGGGCGGTGGAGATTTTATTAGATCTTACGAAGTTCTACTTCAAACAGTAAGAACTTTAGAACATCTTAAAAAAGAATCTTTGATCAATCTAATTACCGGAGAGAATTTAGTTCGTTTTAAAGAATCTAAAGAACCAATCCATTTCGATCTTTCTAATTTTGAAGTAGATGATGCAAGTATCAAAAGTGTTGGTATGAGTAGGACCGAATTGTTTCGTGAGGTTTTAGAACGGATTCGATCCAGAGAAGACTTTCTAAAAAAAGAAAGAAAAGGTTCCGGAGGTGAAACGATTGGGTTGATGATCTTGGCGAAGAGTATGATTCTTCGGGCATTTATAGAAGTTCGCCAGAAAAGAACTTCGATTCATAACCTGATTCGCCAAAACGGATTTCCACGCGGAATTTATGAATTTTTAAAAGAAGTTTCCGATGTAAAGGACGGTCAAGTTGCAGTAGACGAGCAGATTCGTTTGAGTAAGGCAATCGCGGAATGGGAAGAAGATACCGAAAAAGAAAGAATTCGTTCCGAAAGGGCTTCCAAGTCGATTTTAGAAAGGATCATCGAATTCATTCTTAGTTTGTTCGGAATTAAAGTTGCTCCTAAAGAACGGGATACTACGAATAAGGGCCAAGTTAAGAAGGATTTTAAAAATATAGAATCGGATCATTCTTCTCAAGAGCCTTCCAAACCAAAAAAGAAAAAGTCTCTCGGAGTCATTGTCGGTCCAAAAGAAAAAGAGTTGATGATTCCTTCTCGAGTTCAAAAAGCGATCGACTATGTGGATCGTAAAAACAACGGATTAATTTGGTTGGATGAAGTTGTGGTTGCGATCTCTTCTCCGGAATTCGGAAAAGACAAAGTGGCTGACCTTATATACTATGACCAGAAGCGGAGATATATGGAAATCAGGGCCATGAACCAAGTTAGACACGTTTTTATACGAAAAGAGTTGGAATCAGATTCTGCTTGGATTCAAACCACTCTGGATTATCTTGATAATGTTTCTGCCAAAAAACCAGAGTTTTCCGCACTTGCGGATACTCTGAGACGATTCCAAAACGAATGAAAATTACATTAGAATTTTATTAAATTCTAATATTTTATTTAAAAAGATTTTTTATTTCAATTAATATTTAAGTTTTCGGAGGATTCATGAAAACCAGAATCGAAACGGATTCGATGGGCGAAATTGCAGTAGACGATTCCAAATATTGGGGCGCACAAACAGAACGTTCCTTACATCATTTTCATATCGGAAACGATCGATTTCCAAGAGAAATGATTCGTGCTTTAGGAATTTTAAAGAAATCTGCAGCGGTTGTTAATGCGGAACTTGGTCTTTTAAGCGAAGATAAAAAGAAACTGATTGTTCAAGCCGCCGACGAAGTGATTTCCGGAAAATTGGATGAGCATTTTCCGCTTTCGGTTTGGCAGACCGGCTCCGGAACTCAGACTAACATGAATTCTAATGAAGTGATTTCGAACCGTGCGATCGAAATTGCAGGTGGGGTGAAGGGCTCTAAAAAACCGATTCATCCAAATGACGATGTTAACAAGGCTCAATCCTCAAACGATACGTTTCCTACAGCCATGCATATCGCTGCGGCGGAACAGTTAAACCAAAAGTTGATTCCTGCTCTGATACAACTCAAAGAAACGTTCAAGAAAAAAACAGATGAATTTCAGAATATTATAAAAATCGGTAGAACTCATCTTCAAGACGCGACTCCTCTGACTTTAGGCCAAGAATTTTCTGGCTATGTTCAACAATTGGAATACAATATTGCAAGGGTAAAGGCAGTTTTACCTTCCGTTTATAGACTTGCGTTAGGCGGAACAGCTGTCGGAACCGGATTAAATACTCACCCTCAGTTTGCGGTAAAAGCAGCGGCTCAAATCGCTAAAGAAACTGGACTTCCTTTTGTAAGCGCGGAAAATAAGTTCGAGGCACTCGCGGCTCACGATTCTCTTGTAGAAACGAGCGGTGTGTTGAAAACGATCGCTGCTTCTTTAATGAAAATTGCAAACGATATACGTTGGCTTTCTTCTGGTCCTCGTTGTGGAATTGGTGAAATTAGTATTCCGGAAAATGAACCAGGTTCTTCTATCATGCCGGGTAAAGTGAATCCAACACAATCAGAGCAGATGACGATGGTCGCGGCTCAAGTAATTGCAAATGACGTTGCAGTAAATATAGGCGGTGCTTCTGGAAATTTCGAGTTGAACGTTTTTAAACCTTTGATTATCCACAACGTTTTGAATTCGATTCGATTACTTTCTGATTCTTGTGTTTCTTTTGAAGAACATTGTGCTCGTGGAATTATTCCGAATAAGGAAAAGTTAAACGAACACTTAAATAATTCTTTGATGCTTGTGACCGCTTTGAATCCTCATATAGGTTATGATAACGCTGCTAAAATTGCCAAGAACGCGCATAAAAAAGGAACAACTCTGAAAGAGTCCGGAATTGAATTGGGACTTTTAACAAGTGAACAATTTGATCAGTGGGTTCTTCCCGAAAAGATGATCCATCCTTCGGTGGATTAATTCAAGGTGTTAGGCGAAGGGAAGTTAGTCCCTTCGCTTATCTAATTTTTTGATCGTTTTCGTTTCAACTTCAAAAAAATATTATATTTTTAAAAAGTAGTAATTCTTACATTAGAGTCGTTGAAAATTCTATAGTAAAGATTAGAAAAACTGATTTAATTATTTATTTCAATACAATCGAAAAGGTTAAAAATTTAATTTTTTAGCAGTTCTACTTTATTAAAAAGTTTTCTCAAAATCTTAATAGAATTTTCATTTTATACTTATCACGAAAATTAAAAAATCTGCTCTATGTGGTTTCCTTGAGATTACATAACTAATAAAAATAATATTCTAATTTTATAAATTATTTTTTGTTAGATTCTATTTTCTTTGAAAAAATTTTTTCTTTTTAGGAAGAAACAAAGAATACCAAAAAAGTACCGCTACAATTCCCATTAAAGTCCAAATCAAAAAAGTCCAAAACAAAGTATAACCCAAAACTAAAACGACTATATCGAAAATTTTCAAGGTGCAACTTCCCATTCTTTGGATTCGTCTTTTGGTCTTGCTGCAGATTCTCCAAACCAGCGAACGAATTGGTAAACGTATGAAGCTCTAAAAGAATTCATTCCATCTTCTAAACAAATTTTTTTTAAAAGCTGGTCTGCGTTTTCACGATATTTTATTCGATCTAATTTTTCTTCTCGCATCAACTGATAAAGTGCGTCGTGTATAAGAGAACCTCTTATAAACGTTTTTGTGTCGATTGTTGGACCACTCGGCCCATCCCAGGCGTATCCTGCTTCGATTTTTAACAGACCTTCCGGATCTAAATTTACAAAAACCTTTACTTCGGATTTTCTGATCTTAAGTGAAAGATCCGTTTTGATTTCAGTTTGGAAATTATAAGATTTTACGAGTTGATACTTATAGTTCTTTAAATTTTTATAAACGATATGATTCATTTTTTTCCTTCTTTAAGAATGTTTAATAAGCTAAATGATTCTGTTGTGTTTCTTTTATTTTTTCAATTGTAGATTGTTTAACTCCCAATCTCTTCTTTGTGTACAACGTCATCGTTGTGACGTTTACAATTCCGAATTCTTCTTGAACTGCGTCTGAAAAATCATTAAATTCTAAATCTTCAAATTGAATCTTCAGTTGTGCTTTAAACGTTGATAACATGATATTTCCTTCTTTTGCTTACTTTCAAGGAACCAAAGACATTTAAAATATAACTATGATTAAGCGACGTTTTCTACGGCTTCGATTTCCAACTCAGTTTCGTTTGGAGAGATGTACAAACGTTCTTTCTCTTCGTTTAATTGAATTCCAAGCTTTTGTATTGCCTTTATTGGTTCGGCCAGTATTTGCTCTTTATTTAATTCTAGTTTGATTCTTAGATAAACTCCGCTTAATTTACCAGATTGTTGAACTTTTCTAAAAGATTATTATCGGTTAAAACTTTTTCGTAAAATTTTGCCGTTCCTCTGGTTTTTACTGAAGGTGGAACTTTACGAAGTTTTAAAGTTCCAGTTGCCAGTTTACAGGTTTTGTATTCTGGATTTGGAAATAGTTCTTCTAAATGGTGATCTACATAAAATTTAATTCCAGAAACTAAATGTTGGATTTTTAAATCCAAAGGATCCATTTCGTTCTGAAGATCTAATAGTAGTTTGGCAATTTGGTCGTCTGTTTTACTTTTGATTCTATCTTTTTCCCTTTTAATTTCTCCGATTTGTTGAACGGCCAGAGCTATGTCGGGACGTTCTTTGTATCGATTATTTGGTAATTCCATACGAATTGTTTTGTTAGGCGAATCTTTTGATTTTAACATCTTTCCTCCTAATTGGACGGTTTGGCTTTTTGTGGTGTCATATCTACAGCAATTGCGTTAGTCGATGAAGATAATACTGCAACGGAAGGGATTTTTTTTACAGAAGGTTTCTTTTTGTTTTTTTGAATTTTCGATTTTATAGATTTTTGTTTTATCATTTTAAATTCTCCTGAATGAAATTGCAATTTTCGTTTTTAGATTGCAATTTCACTTACATTTTGGTCCTCTATATTTGCAATTTTTATAATATTATAAGTTTCTTTTTTAGAATTTAAAATATTTTTATACCAAATCGCAAATTCTTGAATTGAATTAGAATCTAACTTTTCCATTCTTTTTTCTGTTTCTTTGTCTTCTCGATAAATGGAGCGGATCGTTTCTATAGGAAGTCCCCATGATTCTTCGATTGCTTTCACATAACGTTTTGTATTCCTGATTCCTTTTATTACGTCTGCAAGATGTTCGCGGTATAGTGGACCACATTGAGTCCCCTCTTCGATTTTTGCCGAGTATTTGAAAGCTATATCTCTTAGATTGAGTTTTGACTCTATGACTATTTGTTCCAATCTCTGAGAAAGTTTTCTTCCTCTTCTCCAGAATTCTCCTTTATGAACGACTTCACCGTTTACGATATATCTTTTGATTTTTTCCAGATCTATCATTTGATTTTACGCTGCTCCTTTTGGCTCTTCGTGTAACGCGGATTTTTCGTTGTTTGCATGAAACGAACGAATTTTATCGGAAAGAGAAATCAAAGGTTTAAAGTTTTGAATCAGGCACTCTTCACAAAGGTCCGTTTGGCGCATAGATTCATTTTGATTACACTGAACGCATAGATTAACTGTCATAATGAAATTCTCCTTGGTATTTTGATCTATTTACTCGTCGAATTCTTCTTCTAAAATATATTCAAGAATCCTAATGAACTCTTGAGTTTTACTCTGATTTTTTCCGCAGATTTGCAAGATGTCATTTTTTACTAAAAAAAGAGAAGTAACCGTTTTATCGTGCATCTCGCTGTGATCGTCCCATCTCCAGTCGAAAGTTGTAAATTGTTCCCTTACATACTCCGCGATTTGAACGATCATTTTTTCCTCTATATCAGAAAGAACGATCGGATCCAAATTGTCCCTGCTAAGGATCGGATTCTTTTCCGCGATAGTGGTCAAAACTTCTTGTTTCATTAGGCGGCTCTCCTGTTTTTTCGTTTATTGTGAAGCTGTGTAGAACGACGACCCATACGGTACGGAACATTCCATTTTTTGAATGCTTCCCTGATTTCGGTATATGAATGTTGTCCGTTTAAACTTTTCGAAAGATAATCATAGTTTACTTCCGCTTCTCTTGCGAATTTTGCTAGGGTTTTCATTTTCAATGTGATACAAATGAAGTCCTTACATTCGTCTCCGTTGATGATAATCATTGAACCTCCTTTTTGTGATTGCGATTTTGTTTTCATTTGCAAAGATTGGGTTGTGTTGAATGTTCCAATCTCGCTTCAAAATCGATTTTTAACTTCGGCGAGTTCAATCTCGCTTGATACAATATACGTTAAAAATGTATAAATGTCAAGAATTAATACGATAAAAATGTATAAATCGGATAAAAAATTTCCGGATCGTCTCAAAAAACTCATCGAAATTCTTGGACTTTCTCAGGCTGAATTTGCTCGTTCGATTGATTTAAAACCTGCGTTTATCAGTGATCTTATCAATCAAAGAGCAAAAAGTTTTTCTCAAGAATCCTTACTGAAACTTCGAGTTGCGCATAATGTTAACCCTCTTTGGCTGATTTCGGGAGAAGGTCA
Source organism: Leptospira interrogans (assembly GCF_900156205.1). Classification (GTDB taxonomy): domain Bacteria; phylum Spirochaetota; class Leptospiria; order Leptospirales; family Leptospiraceae; genus Leptospira; species Leptospira interrogans. The sequence continues at coordinate 102,296 of NZ_FTNA01000012.1, read as the reverse complement.
GATGTTGATTACTGAGTTGGAAATAAAGACGGATCTTGAAACGGATCATTATAGATCGCTTCTTAGAAAAATCAAAACACGTCCGCAGATAGAAGTTTTGTTGGAAAGTCTTATGGAGGTTTCTGATTCTGAGTTGGAGGCCTTGCGCGTAGTCATAGAAAAATTTAGAAAGAAAAAATAATTATTTTTTTTCCAGAGACTCAAACACAAGATTTACGATTTCTTGTGCGTATGTGTGCCTAAGAATTTGAATTGGCTGTGGTGAAACTTGAAAGTCGTATTCGAATTTTTTCAAAGTTCTTTCTACTTTCCAGTAAAGAAATTCGCGTAAATCTTCCCTTGTTTCCAATTTAGTACTCCAACAAAATAGCTATATATATGTTTAGTATATTTTTACCCCTGACAAAATCCAACCTAAATCCGTAAATATGACTTTTTTTTGTCCTAAATCGTTTGGGTTTTTAAATTCAAAATCGCAGTGACTCCAAATGACAATAATTTCGATATGTCTCATTGATTGAATTTGTAGATCCTTTCTAGTGACATGATTTGAATTTCAATTGTATTAATCCATTTATTCGTACCTTATCTAAAATTTTGTATGTTAATTATTAGATCGTTAAAACGTAAAAGAACGAATATTAATTAGTATATTCAAGAAATATAAAATAAAGACTGAATTTTTAAATGTATATGGGAATTAAAATATTCAATTTTGAAATAATAAATTTTTGGTCCTAAATTTTATCGCTCAAAGTTATATAATAAATACCGCAAAAATCCGTTTGAATACAGAATGTTAATTTTTTTGAAATTGCTATTATAATAAAATAGAATATTCAAAATATGTATTATTTATTTGGTCCCTATGAATTTTAAAAATTTAGAAAGTGTTTGACAAAAAGCTGGTATTCGATCCAAACAGGACGCTATGTCTATAATTAACGGTAACACAAAAAAAGGATCATTACTCAAAAGCTCACAATCTCTTGGCTCGGAAAAAGAAAAACCGATTTTAGAAACAACTGAACTTTTGCCTATAAAGGATAAAACTCAAATTTTAAAAACCAAGGAAGCCGCTCGATACTTAAATCTTTCGGTAAGAACTTTCAATCAATATGTAATCGATCATGAGATTCCTTTTATTCAATGGAGTCCTAGAGTTCGAAGATTTATGGTTGGAGATTTGGATAAGGTTGTTCTTGCTCGTAGAACAAAAAAGCAGATCTATTGATTTTCTTTTTTATTTTACAAGGTGAATAACGTCTTATGCTGACTTATTTAAAAGTTAGCGGCAGAACGATTCTATACGATTCTGTTCTGTTCTTTGTCTAGAAAAAAATTGTGCTATTCTTTGTTTACAATCGGAAGCGATTGAGTAGTCATTTGGCCCGCCTTGTGCGGGCCGTTTTTGTGAGGAAGAATGGAATCTTCAAAAATTAGTCAAATAAAACTCGGTATCAAAGACTTTCTAGTCATCTTGGGCTTTGTAATTTCTGGAGTGATTCAATACAATACGATGTATAAAGAGCATGAAATCCGGATCGTTAAAATAGAAACCGAAATGGCTTCTATCGCTGAAGATCTTGCGGAAATAAAAGCGGATGTCAAAGATCTCATCAAACTTACTTCTGCTAAAGGAAGGAGAATAGAATGAAATTTTTATTAAAAGATGATCGAACTGGAAAATCTTCAGATACAACTCTTCGTACTTGGATTGTTTTCTTTTTGGTCGTTTCTTATCTGATTGTTTTGTCGATTTTATCCGTTTTTTCTCCGGACTCTTTAAGACCTCTTCAGATGGATATTATTCAATGGTTGATTGTGTTTTATGGTGCAGTCGGAAGTCTTTATTTGGGTAAAAGAATTAACGAAAATTTAAATTCTAAAAAAAGAATTTTGGGTGAATTCTTGGATCGATTTCAAGATCCAAAAAGATCGGATGCAACTGTTCAAGATGTAGAAAGTAGGCAGCTGTAAATGTTTTCGATCTAAAAAGATTATGATCTTAAATAATTAGTTTGTTGATTGAAATGATTTCTTACATATCTCATCCAATTGCTCCTTGGAATCCTCAGAGAAAGGACCCAATTACTCCTCGTCTTTTTTTAAAAGATTACCAGCAGTGTATGGGAAATATATTTCAAGATTTTATAATTTACATAGGTCTAATTTATAGAATACCAGACTTTATTCATCTTACTACCTATAATTATTATGCTCTTTTTGAAGATTGGGCGATTAAAAATAAAAAAAATGTATATGATTCTGGAGACCATTCTGAATATTTTAATATTCTAATGAATTCAAATAACATTCCTTTTAAGATTGTTAAGAAAAAGGGAGACAAGGAAGAGCTTTGTAGTTATTTTGAAAATGGAAATTTTCCTTGCGGCTTAGGAACGTATCTTACTAAAAAAGGACATATCATTCGGGGTATTGGTATTGTGATCAATGACGAAGGTAAAAAATTTTTAAAGGTTTCGGACCCTTATGGAGTTGGGCCTTCTTATTTAGATCCTTATGGCTATATGATTCAATATGAATTAGACGTCTTGTTTGATTTAGGTGTTCCTACTGCTCTCTATTTGGAAAATTTTTAATTCCATTGATTTTTTCGGTTTAGGATAAAGTATTCTACCCATCAATTTAGAATATTTATTTTTGTAAATTTTTTGCGAAGGAGCCTAAGATGTAGGAATTATTACATTTAGGACTTGCTCAAAAATTTAGAATTGATTTTGAATGTTCTATAAAACTTGGTGGTTCCCAAGAATTTTATCTCTTGTTACTGAAGTTTCTGTATTTTGAAGTAAAGATATAAACTTATCTCAAAGTCTCAAAAAACATAAATGATAATTCTTTAGAAATTTCTAATAAACTTCTGTAGTTCCTGCAAAAACTTCGTGTTATATAATTTATGACTCTTTGTTCAGAGCTATTAAGTGTTTAGTTTTTTGTACTATAATAGCGATTTGCAATAAAAATTTACGATACTCGATTTTGTATGGATGATAGTATTGTAATTTCTGTATGATTTCTCACATTTTTGTAATAGTTTATAAATTTAAGACCCTTTGTGCGGGAATTTGATTTTTGGATATATAAAAGTTTGTTTATAGATTCTTATAAGGTTAAGTAACCTAAGAAAGTGTTCTAAAGTTTCCATAAAATTTTAAAAAAGCTGATGATTTTAGAACAGTCTTTAAGTTTTATTATAAAGCCTATTTCATAATAAAATATCAGATATTATTATGGTGATTTTAATAAATTATATATTTTTAATATACTAATTTAGCTATTTTATTTACTTTTCAATAAATTTTACCATTTTAAAAAATCATATAATAGCCAAAAGAGGGGTTTTATAAGATCAATCTATAGATAGTTATATAAGTCTATTTGTAGTTCAGAATGCAAAAGCCAAGCGCCTTATCGAAGACTGGAAGATATTTTACAATTCAGAAAGACCACATAGTTCACTCGGAGGTCTGACTCCGGAGGAATATTTAAGACGATCTGCTTAAGAGAATTTTACACATTGTATTGGCACTAAAAACGGGGCATGTCAGAACCTATCATGATAGGTGTTATCTTTTAGATCGCAGATCAAAAGTAGGTGTCCAAGACTTTAAATTGAGCAGTTTAGAAACATTAGAGGCGGTTCCGTTCTTGTTTATTATCGAAAAAAAACGTATTCTATCTGACGTTTGGGTAATATTATTTTATGAGAATTAGTCATTTAGATTATTTGAAATCCTTAATTTTATCGATCAAAACTCTACCAGAGTCGCCTTCTGCGGATCCGATTTCTTTATTTTCCGAAAATAAAATTTTTCAATCTGCTCCAAATGCAAGCGATTATCCGAACTTATTTCCTTTCTGTATAATTTTTCAATCTCCACTCGTTTCGGTTCCGGATGGGAGACGGTTTCAAAGATTAGATTCTGAATTTGTGAATGGTATTAAAAATATTCGTTTTTTAAAAAGACATTATATTCAAGAATTTAAATATACTATTGATTTTTGGATGCAAGATTCTTTAAAAGATATTCCTTCTTCAGGTCATCTTAATTCAGGGGCTTTGGGAATTTTTGATCAGATTTTAATTTTCCTTTCTAATCAGCGGAAATTTATTACTCTTCACGGAGTTACCGTTGAAGTGAAACCGGGTTCTTTTTCTATTATAGCCAATCCTTCTGAAAATTTAGGATTTTATAAATTAACTACGGAATTTTTTTTTAACGACGGACTTTTTGAAACGGAATCGGTTCCTACTCTGGCTCAGGGAACCTTTCAAATCGAAGAGCCAACAGAAATAGGAACATCGGGGGAACAATGAAAGTAGTTGAGTTTATTAAAAAGTACGAAATTACACCGGTTTTAGCAGCCGGTTTTTTGGATCATTTGCGTAGAGTGCCGGAGGAAGACGTAAAAGAAGAAATTCTTAGGAACGTTTACCAAGAATTTTCAGGTATAAATTTGGATAAAATAAAAAATTCTACTTGGGAACAAGTAGCCGTTCACATAGAAGAAAAAATTTTTACCAAAGCAAATGTGAGAGAATCGAATTAGAATCTTGAAAGTAATTATATAAAAAGCGGCTCGTCCGCCACTCTACTCAGTTGCTCTTTTTATCAGGAGCGTATCAATGTCAACAGGTAACGTGACTACCTATCATCAGGATGGTGGGATCAATTTCAATGACGTAAAACCGGATCATGTAGGTTCTAAAGTGGGTACCGCTGAGACCGGAGATGCTAACAGAGTTTACGTCATCAATAACACACCTCAAGCCAAGGATGTTTTTGGAAGAGGGGAGCTTGTGGATGCCTTAGAACAATTTTTCGAAGAATTTGACGAATCAAAAGGTCAAAAACCAGTGCCGGTTCTTTGTGTTCGTCCATTCAACGATTTGGCTGGGAGTGTAGGAACTCCTACCAAAGTTGGTGGAGGAGAAGCGGCTCTTCCTACAACTTCCGGAATTCCAACAGGTAGTAGAGTTGTAGTACTTAAAATTACAAAAGCAGGTGCTTGTGGTATCGCGGAATATCGTAAATCCGTAGATGCAGGAGCAAACTTTTCCACTCCTTTGATCATTCCTTCAAGTGGTTCTGCGATTTCTTTGGACGTGGGAGTTAGCACTACTTTTACGAATGCTTCTACTCCTGCAAATACGTTTCAGTTAGGTGATACATTCACTTTTATAATTACCGGTCCAAGTGCGTCTAACGCTTCAAGGCTTGCGGCAATTGAGGTTTTAAAAAGAGAATACGGTTCCTATTGGATTCATGTTTTGGGTCCAGCTTCTAGAGCTTTTGCGATGTCGTGTAACGTTATTTTAGAAGAGATGGAAACGGAACACCACCTTCCTTCTTTTATGATCTTGGAAGCAAGAAGTAAGAACGAATCGGAAACGATTCCACAATATTTTCAATATATCCAAGATGAGTTTGAGCCTTTCGTTTCTCCTAAAGGTAGAGTGATGATCGCAGTCGGCGAGGCGCGCTATATCAAAGGTGGAGTTAATGCTTCCGGAGGTTATTCTGCCGTTAAATCTGCAGGTGATTCTATTGGAGCTTGGAGAAACTTTGCAACGATGGCTACCGCAAAAATTGCCGCAACTCCGGTTAACGTTTCTATCGGCTACGTTAAGGATATGCGTTCTCTTACATTTTCAGAAATCCGTTATTGGGACGAAGGATATAGAAACTACATGGATCTTCTTCATGATATGGGTCTGATGGTTCTCAAACAATACGACGACTACGACGGGATTTTTATCGCCAGAGATAAAATTAAAGCTGGAAGTGATTCTGATTTTAAGGAACTTCCTGAAAGAAGACGTGCAGATAAGATGCATCGTATTCTTTATCGTGAGTCTCTTCAATTTTTGAATATGGATACGGAAGTAGATTCTGGGTCGGGGGGTTTAGATTATTTAAAAGCATACATCGATTCCAAAATTTCAGCGGAAATGGAATCTCCTGGTAGAAAAGAAATTTCAGGTCATGAAATTGTTTTAGATCCGAATAAAACGTTTAATACTGATCGGATCTTAAAAGCGAAGTGCAAGATGTACGTTAGTAATCGAACCAAAGCGATCGAGTGGGAAACCTCTTTCGCCACACCCAAATAGGAGTTAACAATGGCATTAGAAGTAGTAAAGGAAAATTATAGCTTCACCAATCTTGAGCTGAAACTTTTCGGATACGATATGGTAAGTTTTTCCGGATTCAAATTTGATCACGCAGTTGAAATTGAATTAACATACGGAAAATCGGGTGAGATAGTAGGATACACTACTAAGAATTACAAACGCAGTATCAGTGCGGAAATTTATTTTGAAGAGTTAGATCGTTTAACTCTTCTTGCTGCTCCTTATGGAGGTTTGATTGAAAAACTTCCACCTGCTCCCTTGACAGCAGTCTTGAAAGCAGAGGGAAGACCCGACTTCAAATACCTCGCGCCCGCCGCAAAAATTACTAAGTACGTCGCGGATTTCAAAAGTGGAAATTCGGGAGCGGTAGCTGTTCCTTTGGAAATCGCTTTGCTTTCGATTCCTATCATTTCGTTTGCGTAATGGCGTTGAATAGTCATTTAAAAATCAAGGAAATAAGTGTATATAATGAATCCATTAATTAGTTCAATTCCTGCTCTTAAGGAAGCTTTTGAAAAACTTCCTCAACCGTATCAGAACATAGACGACGATTTTATTGCACGCAACAAGGACGTGATCGATATGATCAAATCCCATTTTGCGGATAAAGGAGGTCTTCATGTTCTAGATGCGGGCGAAGGTAGAAAGATAATCTGTAGAGTGCCAAATAAAACTCAAGTAGATGAAACTTTAGAAAAAGCTAGGAAAGAAAAGCAAACCGATGTCGCACAACGTCTTACAGGTCAGTGTTGTTTATATCCTAGTTTCGAAGTCGTAAACGGATGGGCCCAGGATTCTCCGGGTATCTTTATCCCGATTAGTAATAAACTGATTGAGTTGACTGCCACAACCCAAGAGGTAACGGCAAAAAAGTTATAGGAGAGAAGCTTAGGCTTCTGAAGGTCGGGAATGGTGCGTTAGACGTTCTTCTGATGTACTATTTCCCTGGAAGAAAAATAGAATACCCAAAAGACGGAGACGAACGCGAAAATTACGAGGCTCAATTGGTTGCAGAATTAGAATTTGTGCAACAAATAGAGATCAACACATTGACGCGTGCGATCGTTAAAGCGTTTAACGGGGATTAGACATTACGGGAGGCGAGGTATGGCCGATACGAATACAAACGAATTGAAAATTGTTTTTACGATAGCGGATCTCGCCTCCAGTAAAATCAACGAGATCAATGGCAAATGGGATAATATGAAGCAGTTGATCGGTGAAAATAAGAAGTATTCAGAACAATTTAAACAATCCATTCAAGAAGTGGATTCTTCTTTTATGAATATGAAAAAAGGTTTTGCAATATTGGATCTGGGTTTGTCGCTCGCTAAGACTTGTAAGGAATTATATGATGCAAGAACGGAATCCTCTAAATTAGAAAAAAATCTCAAGATACTCGGTTTGTCTGCTAAAGAGGTCGGAGACGTTTCCAAATCCGCTTTTAAACTTTCAGACGAAACTGGTATTTCAGTGGAAACAATTCTTTCCAGCGTAAATAAAATTAAATCTTCATTCAAAAATTTGAATACAGCCGATTTAAATGTATTAGTCGGTACTGTTACAAATGCCGTTTTAGCAACAGATGGAAATTTTTCGGATTTAACGGAACGGCTAATTTCTAGCGGTAAACAAATCAAAAATTTTAACGGAGATGTCAAACAATTAGATTTTGGTAATATAACAGATTTTCAATTATCATCGGAAAAAATGAATATGTTTTCGTTTCAACTCGATCGAGTCTCCGAAGTTTGGAAAAATTTTAAAATTCTTTTAGGAGAAGGAATTGAAAATTCTGGTCTTGTAAAATTTGGAATTATAGAATCTGTTCTTAAAAATATCTTTAGAACACTGGCTGACGGAATAGGCAAAGTAAACGCATTTCTTGGCGAAAGTCCGAAACTCACAGAGTTCGCTGGCACTTTTTTGATGTTAGGTGGTGGGGTTTTGATTGCAGCGGGTTCTTTGATGGTTTTAAAATCGGCCGCACTTGGTTTGTTCGCCGCTTTGAAAGTCGCTGCAATGTCTAATCCGATAGGACTGGCGGTAGTAGGTATTGTTACGGCACTGGCTTTGATCATTACGTATTGGGATGATATAAAAACAACTGCAGTCGAAACATGGAATTGGATCGTAAATACTTGGAGTAATCTTTCCGGTTTTGGTAAATTATTGGTTGTTTGGTTGATGCCGATCGTAGGCATTCCGTTAATGATCTATGAAAATTGGAATAAAATTAAAGATATTTTCTTGTTGGTAGGGACTGGAATTACAAAAGGATTTTCTAATATTTATCCATATATTCAACCGATCATTAATGCTCCTTCTTGGATTGTTTCTGCGTGGAATTCTTTGACTAATTTTTTTGGAAAAATAGTAAATTCAATTTTTAGAATATTTGCCAATCTTCCTTCTGGAATTCAAGAAATTTTAGTTCTTGCTATGGTCAATCCGATCTTCGGTTTATACAGTTTGATTTGGCAAGCGCTTAGTAATGTAATCGGAAATATCCGTAATCGTATGAAAGATTCCGGTAAAAGTCTTTTTACCGCTTTTTCTGAAGGAATCCTGGATTCGGTCGCGGACTTAAAATCCACGATTTACAATGTGATGCAGGTTATCGATAGGTATTTACCTCATTCCAACGCTTTGGAAGGACCTCTTTCCAGACTTACTCATTCAGGTTCTGCGTTTGTCGATACTTTCATTTTAGGGATGAAACAAAAAAATAATACATTAGTCGGATTTTTAGGAGAAATGTCTAACGGATTTAAATCTGGATTGAATTTGATCCAACAAAGTGGAACTAAAACAGTCACTACATTTTCGGAGGGAATTTCTTCCGGTAAGTCAGTAGTTTATAATAAAGTAATGGATGTATTGGAAAAAACAAGAAGGTTGTTTCCAAATTCGGACGCTAAAGAAGGACCGTTTTCGACTTTGACCAAATCGGGTAAGGCTACCTTTGCAGAGTTTTCTGCGGGATTGGAATCGGAAATTCCTAAGATCAATCCGATTCTTCAAAGATTCAATCAGGTTTTAACGAACGATTCCAAAGGAATTATTAAACGAACATTAGAAAGTAAAGAAAGTTCCGAAAGTATATCAGGAAAATCGAATGTAGTTTCAAACACGAATATAGGATCTATCATCGGTCAACTGGTGATCGGAAATAAAATTACGGATAAGAAAAAAATCAGCGAGATGATTACGGATGCAATTTTTCAAGAATTGGACCGTTTTGAGGAGATGGAACTAATATGATCGGAGGAATTACACCACCTGCGCTTCCCGCAGGGTATCTTCCTTTGGAGGCAATAACGGGGGATATAGATCGTTTGAAAGTGAGTTGGTCCGGTAATAGATATGAGTTTCCTTCCGGCACTAAAATCAAAGCGCATCGAGAAAAAGAAATCGTAATGACTCCTATTCCAGGAGGAAAGAACGGAACTGTTAAAGAACTTACCGGATACAAAGATTGGACGATTACGGTAGAATTCACTCTTCTTGCTTCGATTTATGGAGCTGGGAGTTTTTCGGCTCCTTCAAATCCTTTGATTAAAACTATGAGGCAAAAAATGAGAGAATTGAGGGATCTTTGGGAACAAGAAGAAACTCTTTGGTTATCCCATGCAATGTTAAGAGTATTAGGAATTACGAATGTAGTTTGTCAAAAGTTCGAACTTTTGAATGCTCCGATTCAATATGAACAAGGCATTATCATCACTTTTTTGTCCGACGACGAATACGATTTGGATCTTGCTTCTATAGAAGCTAAAAACGGTGTAGTGGAGTCTTCTTTATGAGTCAGTTTTACGTTCTTAAAAACAACGATACTCTACAAAGGCTTTCTGCTCGTTATTACGGAAAATGGGAAATTTGGAGATTGATCCTGGATAACAACCCTCAGATCGAAGATTGGAACAATCTTAGAGCAGGGGTTTTAATAGAAATTCCGGAACCCTTGGCGGAAGATCGTCTGCATACGATTGCCGATGGAGAAACGTATGAATCCATCAGTTTTCTTTATTACGGAACAGAACATTTTTCGAGTAAAATTCGTGAGAATAATTCTAATATACAACCTTATGAAAATATAGGATCGACTCTTTTTATAGAGGCCCTCGTTTCCAAAGCCGAACTGCAAAACGCAAAAAGAAGGATGAATTTGTAATGTTTGTTTTAAATCAAGAATTAGAAATATCGAATATAAAATTTCCAGCAATAACTGAAGCTGTATTAGAGTCTTCGAGAGAAATTCCTACCGACATACTTACGATTAAACTTCCTAAGTACAAGAACTTAAAAAAAGATTCGATCGTTAAGTTTTCGAAAGTTACCTGGAAAGCTGGATATTTTCAGTATGGACTTTTAAATGAGTTTAACGGTTATATATTAGAGATTAGTCCAAAAGTTCCACTTGAGTTAAAATGTGTGGACCCGTTTTTCTTTTGTCAACGTAAGATGATGACCCAGGATTATCATCAAAAACCCTTGATGGTTTTTTTGAATGATTGTATTCATCCTCAAATTAAATCAGATATTTCGATTATCGTTCGTGATTCGGATATTAAACAAACAGTAGATATTAGATGTGCAAAAAAATCGGCACGTTATGCGTTATATGAATTAAAAAAAACTCATGGTGTGGACGTTTTTTTTCACGATTGGAAATTGGTGGTTCAAAAAGCTTATAAACATACTGATTTAAGTTTTTCTTCTAAAAAAAATAAAACTCAAAATTCAAATGAATCTCAGGAGACATTTCCTATCTTTCGCTTTGGAAAAAATATTATCCAAGACGAACTTACTCCTTTAGAAAGCAAGCCGTTCAAAATTATTGTAAGAGGAGAAAATCCCAAAACCGGACAGACATATAGAGGGGCTTATGGAACAGGTGAAACTTGTTATTACGAAATCGATGGATTGGATTCTCAAGGAGCTGAAAAAAGAGCAAAAGAAATTTTTAATGAGAAATGTGGCTCTGGTTTTAAAGGAAAGTTCGTTTCTTTCGGTTTTCCTTCGATCACTCATTCTCAGATTATTGAAGTTCAAGATCCGGATGATCTTTCTAGAAGTGCTAAAGCGTTCGTAGATAAAGTGATTAAAAAATTCAATAAGGATGGTTATAGGCAAGAAATTTTTCCAGGTTTTTATTATGAACCTCCGAAGACAGGATCTTCAAAATCAAATGGAAAAAAATAAAGTAGGATCTAATGGCTGATAAAACCATCATACAAGCAATCGTTCAGGCATGGAAAATAGGTTTTCCTATTTTCTTTCCTAAGTTGGGAATTGTAGACTCTGTCGATTCCGAAAAAAAACTTCTAATCGTAAAAGTTGCGGAAGATTTTATTCATGATGTTATTTGGACCGAACCAGTGGTTCCGATGCAGGGTTCCAAATGTCTTTTGATCGCAAGAGATAATATTGAAAAAAGATACACCGCGTTCGGTTTCGAAAAGATCGATTCAATTAAAACGAAAATTGCTGATAAAGTAGAAATTGAAGTAAATGAAAGTAAGACTTTTTTAAATTATAATAATATAATTAAATTAACTATAAACGATGAAGGTTTTCTTTTGGATCTGGGTGGAAAGCCGTTTAAGATTCGGGGAAATATAGAACAAGACGGAGATTTTAAAACTACCGGAAAGATAGAAGCAGAAAAAGAAGTAACCGCTTTTGCTCAGTCCTCTAATTCAGTAAGTTTATCTACACATTTAACCGATTACGTAGATACTCCAGTTGGTCCTTCTGTTTCTAACAAACCTAAGGCAGGCACCTAATGATCGATTTTGCAAATGATTCTGTACAATTCGGAGACTTAACATTGGATCCTTCCGATAATGATTTGTTAAGCGACAGTAATTCAGTTCGTATTGTTTTGTCCGAAATTCGTGAGATGTTTGAAATGACTGTAGCCGACGACATCGACTATCCAGAAATTTACAGCAGACAAAGAATTGCTCAAAACTCTACTGAATACGATGAGTTATCGGAACGGATTCAAGACGCGGAGAGAATTCTTAAATTTCATCCCATTATAAATCCTCAATCTATAAATATAATTCTCGACGAGGAAAGAAGACTCGTAGTCGATTTCAGATTAAAAACGGGAGAATCTGTCAAAGGGATTTTGATGAATTAAATTTAAATATTATAATTGTTTAAAAATTTTATAGAAGGGATTGGCGAAGCTGCTTTAATTTTTAACAATTATAATATATCAATAATATTTTTGTTAATTATTGTGTGATGATATACTGAAAATTTTAGGGATGGTTTAGAGTTTATGAAATCTTATTGCTTGTTTCAAAAATGATAAGTATATTAATATTTCATAAAATTAAAATATTAAATTTATGGTGGAGGTAATCAGTGAATTTAAATATAACTAAAGAACAAGTTCTTAATGAACATCTTCAAAGTGTAAAAGCTTCTGGAGTATTCAAAAATCATACGTTTAGTCCTACTTCCAAAACTTTTTCGATTTTGCGGGCTGTTTCCAATGCCATTTTTTTGTTCATAGATGATAATCTAGTTTCTATCCAGAAAGCGATCCATCCTCATACGGCGGAGGACGATGCCTTACACGAACATCTAATTCGTAGGGGGATGCAATGGAAACCTTCACTTCCCGCGATCATTAAAGTTAGAATCGGTTCTTCCGTTCCATCGATAATCAATCGTGAAATTCCACAATCTTTAATCGTTACTACTTCTGGAAAGGAAGATCAAAGAGTAAAATTTTTTCTTCAAGAATCTTTAATACTTCCTGCAGGTACGGCAGCGGACGCCCAAGGAAAATATACAGTAGAAGCACTCGCTCAATGTACGGTTGACGGCCCGATAGGAAACGTTGTTTCGCGTTCTATCAATTTGATCGAAAATCCTCCAGATGGAATTGATTACGTTTCTAACATAGAAATCAATCCAATTCAACAAGGTCAATATAGAGAGACAAGAACTTCGGTTAGAGCACGTTTAAGAAATGCAGAAGGTGTTTCTTCTAAATGGACTCCCACTTGGTATGTGGGAGAGGCGGAGACGTTTGCTTTTGTAAAAAGAGCCATTTTTAAGAGCTCTAAAAATTTAAAAATGGATGGAGAGGTAAAAATTTTAGTTCAAGGAACGGTAGCTTCTTTGACCGATTCTCAACTTACACAAATTATAAACTATTTCAATTCGGAAGAAAATGATCCAGGTGGAGTCGCTCACGTACTCGTCGAGAATATTTCTGAAACTATAATCAATAAAACTGTTACTGTAAAGTTTTCTTCTTCGGACACGATTCCAAGTCAGGTTGTTTTGGATCAGATAAAGGACGAATACTTTCTTTCGCTCGAAGAAGGCCAGGACTTTGTAGACGCACAGTTAAAAGCTTTATACCAAGCTCTTCCAAATTGTATCGATGTAGAATTTAATCCATTAGGAAATATTGATGTTCCTGCGGGTTCATTGGCAAATGCCGGCCCGGCTTTTCAAGTAATCGGTGTGGTCTATGTCTGATAAATTTACTTTCAATTTCGATTCGACCGTTTGGAAAAATCAGAGAAGTTTAATACGAAAGTTGGGAGTTGATAGTCTTTGGTATAAAGTTTTAAAATCGATTCTCTCAATTCTAAACGAAAGGGCGGTAAGACTCAGTTGGCTTTATAGGCAAATGTGGCTCGAAACAAGCGACGGTTTTGGTTTGATTTTATGGGGAACTAGATACAAGATCGAAAAACTTCCAGGAGAAACGGACGATTTATATCGGAACAGACTTTTGCTCGCTAAACTTTTTAAAATGTCAATTGCTTCTGTGTCTTCTAAAAGACAGGTCATTCAATTTTCGACAGGACTTGACCCGGAAGAGATTCGTTATTCTAAAATTTATAAGTCGGAGGAAGCTAAGAACTGTTTTACGATGGGGGGCATTTTGGATCAAAGAATGATGTCTAGAAAATACGTTTTATTTAGGTATCGATTTTTCTTTCCCAAACTTTCCGACTCTTTCAATCGATCTGCTCTTGTTCAATCCATTGAGAACGTGAATATAGGCGGAAATGTATGTGAACTTTGGGAGAATCAAGGAGAGTTTGATCCGTTCGTGATGGGAGGGAATCTTACGGGTCAATTTCATTCCCGCCGAGCCGAAAAGATTAGAGAATATTCGGTTTATTAAATATACATATAATAAAATATTTTAATATTTTTAAAACTACTTAATCACTCCTTCAAGGAGCATCAATGGAAAAGATCTATGTTTATTCTTCTGAGTCTTTGGAAGAATATCCTTATTCCAATTTATCATCCATAGAATTGGAAGTAGAACTCTTCAACCGGGATAAATCAGAAGAGAAGAAGAAAAAAATTCATCAGGGAATTGCGTTTCCTCCGGAAGGTTTTAAATTTGAATGCGGAGCATTGAAGGAACTTTCTCTTTCAGAAAAGGCGGATCGAGGTTTGACTTCCGTTCCGGAAAATATGAAAATAGAGGAGGAAACGTTGGTTCCAAAAACGGAACTCGAACTTTTACAATGTGGTTTTTTGACGATTTCGGCTTATAAAGAAAAGAAGATTCAAAAAATCAAAACTAAGTTTGACGAAGCCATGGATCAAATCCTTTCCAAATATCCAAAGACGGAGCCACTTTCTTGGCCGATTTTGGCCCCACAGGCTAAAAGATGGATTTATGCAAGTGCTGAAGAAAAAGAGAGTCTTAAGTCTGAGTTCATTTCTTTAATAAGCGAATCTAAAAGTCAAAATGATGAAGATATTACAGAACTTGCAAGTTCTGTTTTGATTAAGTCGAATGCATATGAATCTTTCAGTGGTGTATGTAAAAAACTGAAAAGAGAAATGATTTTACAAATCGAAAATAATACAAAAACGAACGTGAATGTTCTTTATAACGAGTTAGAAGCGATTGTAATAGATTTTCCGTCTTTCGAAGGAGATAATCATGGATAAATTATCAGGAATCGAATTTCCAGGCGTAGGTAAAAGAGTTTTTCCAGAAGACTGGAAAAAAGAACAAGAATCTAAAAGTCAAGAGATCATCAATCGAGATTTGGACCTTTTGGGATTTGGGATTCAGAATGGCGGGACGATTGTAATCGGTTCGGGACCAAATCGTGTGGATTTAATTGATACTTTAATTGCTTATGACGAAGAAGGAAAAAGAATTCAAGTAACACCAATTGCTGGAATTCCGGTTCCGAATAACGTTACTTGTACTCTCGTAGTTCGACATAAGTTTTTAGAAACACAATATGATAGTCCTTCTAATCTTCCGAGTGATGGTACGAATTTATGGAGAGATAATTCTTTTGAGATTTTAACAAGACAAGGTTTGCTCGTTACCGGTGACGTTCCTTTGAGATTAATTTCGTCTAACGCTTCTGGAGTTGTAACCTTAGGTACCGACTTAAGAACTTGGAGAGGAATTTTTACAAACAATATTAAAGACGGACAAATTACGGAAGAAAAACAAGCCTCTTCTGTAAAAACAGGATTGATTACAGATTTACACGCGGAGTTGATCGGAGCTATCAATCCGGATGTGAATCATCCTCTTAAACTTGTACAAGGAATTAACCAGACTTATCTATATTCTAAAAATTTTATAGACGTAACGTTCAAACAAGAACGTAAGTTTTTAGGAGAAATGTTTTGGATGGACGATTTAAAAAGTCCTTCCATTGATTTTCCTGCATTTTGTTTAGCTTCTCCGGATCAATTGATTAGTGTAAGTGGAACTGGAGGAATGCCCGATTTAGTTTCGTATTGGCTCAATAAACCACTTCGTTATGATCCTTTGGGAAATAACATAACCGATTTTGATACAATCAGCTATACGATTTCGAGTAACGTTTTAACTGTAACTTTCCCTACCACAACTGCTTGTCAAAAAATCATCGATGCATTGGGAGAAGATTATCAAGTTCAGGGTTCTTTTACGAACTGGATGACTGGAACAATTTTGCAAACAATTGGTGGAATTCCGGCTAACTCTACTTTGGCGATTACTGCCTTTTCTTCTGCGAGTAGAACGATCAGTTTTAGTTGTACTGCGACGAATTCAAGTGGATCACTTTCAGGAGTGAAGATCCGTTTTTATAAACATAGATTGCCGGACATTACTCCTGGAACTACGATTACCAATCAGGTCCGTCATTTTACGGTTCAAGGAAGGGGATTTGTTTCTGTGATGGACTCTGATAGTGATTGGATTGGTGGTTTGAGAAGAAGGGATCGGCTCCACGATCATGCTCACGATTTGCCCCAAACCGTTCCGAATAATACCACGACGAGCAGCACACCAGGCGGTGGACCGTACTGGATAGGAACAACTAGGATTTATACTACTGGTGGCGCCGTCGCCAATAACAACGGGTCCCCTCGTACCGGAAAGACCACAGACGCCAGAGGTATATCAGGATTTCCTTATATATTTGTAAGGAGAGTTTTATAAGAAACTTTTTATGTTTTCTAACTAGTATTAAATACTACTTAAATTTGTATGATAGAGTGTCTTAAATTTTATGTTTTACTGATCTCTATAAAATTGAGTACTATTAATTTTATCACAAAACGCTGATTCCATGCAGAATATTGGGTACTTTATTATATAGTTATGAATAATAAAAAATTATCTTAAAATTTAAGATAATTTATTTTATGGGAATAGAGCTCCTGTCCTCAAACTTAAGAATGTAGGAACATATATGGAAATTGAATGATAGAAAAAACTATTAAAAAGTTTGTTATTACGGTGTACTAATTTGTAGAACTATCACATTGTGTTGAGAATTTAAAGATGATTTGTATTAAAGTTTTAGAATAAACTCTAAGCACATCATATAAAAATAAATCAGATGTTTAAACTACTAAAGCCGCTTCCTTTTAAGGAGAAATATGAAAAAAAGAAACGTTGGCTCTTTCGATTTACTCGAAGAGTATATTGCACAGCGGTTACAATCTATCTGGTTGAAAGTGAAAACTTTTAACATGAATCTGTCGGGGAAAAATGAGAGGAAATTTATCAAATAAAACGATGGATTTTGAAGAAAATCCACGAGATAAACGGCTTGAAATCCGTTTCGATTTCTTTTCAGAAAAATCTTATAATAGAGCTTTGAAAAATTCCATGGCGGGTATTAGCAAAATTGCCCATTTCAATGTAATGAAAACAAACGGAAAATTAATTTTTCAATAACTCTAATATTAGTAATATTGCACGTTATTTTTATATTAAAAGAACTTGTATAAACCATTTTTTGAAAATTGTAAAAAAATAGAATCGATTCATAAAATGGAAAATCATGCGTAAACTTTTTTATGAGCAATTAAAATCGATTCTAATCGAGTTCACTGTACTAAACGGAGTCTATCATGGATAAATTATCAGGAATCGAATTTCCAAGTGTGGGAAAAAGGGTATTTCCGGAAGATTGGAAAAAAGAACAAGAATCTAAAAGTCAAGAAATCATCAATCGAGACCTGGATGCTTTTGGGCCGGGTATTGATTCAGGAGGAAATATCGTAGTAGGTTCTCTTGCAAATAGAATCGATTTAACCGATACTCTGATTGCTTATGACGAGTATGGTAGAAGAATTGAAATCCCACCTACGATCGGAATTGTAATTCCAAATAATGCAGCTTGTACGATCGTAGTTCGACATAAGTTTCAAGAAACAGAATATAATAATCCTCTAAATGTGCCCGAAGATGGCCCGATTATCTGGAGAGACAATTCATTTGAAATTATAGCTAGGCAAGGAGTTTTGGTTGCCGGAGACGTTGCTTTGAGAACTGTATCTACGGACACGTCAGGTATAGTAACTTTGGGAAATGACTTAAGAATTTTTAGAGGTATCAAAGGAATTCGTATTAAAAACAACGAGGTTACCGAAGAAAAGCAGGCGGGTTCCGTAAAAACAGGTATATTAACGGATTTGCATACAGATATAGTCACTGCAATTAACCCGGATACAAATAATCCATTGAAATTTGTCAAGGCGATCAATCAGGTATATCTTTTTTTAAAAAATTTTATAGATGTCACATTCAAGCAGGAACGTAAATTTTTAGGAGAAATGTTTTGGATGGACGATTTAAAAAGTCCATCCAGTGATTTTCCTGCATTTTGTTTGTCGTCTCCGGATCAATTGATCAATTCGACTGGAAACGGAGGGATGCCCGATTTGGTTTCGTATTGGCTCAATCAATCACTACGTTATGAGCCTTTGGGAACAAACATAACAGATTTTGATGCGATCAGTTATACGATTGCGAGTAACGTTCTGACTGTGACTTTCCCTAATACAACTGCTTGTCAAAAAATCATCGATGCGTTAGGAGAAGATAATTTGATTCACGGTTCTTTTACCAATTGGATGACTGGAACAATTTTGCAAGCAATTGGAGGAATACCTGCAAATTCAACACTTGCCATTTCTGCTTTATCTGCTTCGAACAGAACAATTAGTTTTACTTGTACGGCGGCGAATTCAAGTGGATCTCTCTCTGGTGTAAAGGTTCGTTTTTATAAACATAGATTACCGGATGCGGTACAAGGAACTACGATTACCAATCAGGTTCGTCATTTTACGGTTCAAGGAAGAGGATTTGTTTCCGTAATGGATTTTGAAGGAGAATGGATTGGTGGGTTGAGAAGAAGAGATCGATTTCAAGGGCATAGACATGGTGCTTCCACCTCTATTTCCTTTGATATTCCGCAAGGTGCAACGGGAGGATTGGGTTCTTTGGTTGCGGCAGGTTATTATAGTGATGGAACACCGCGTGGATTACTACTAAACGGTTATCCTTCTACAACTGTTACCGGTCCGACCACAGATTCGCCAAGTGGTTCCCATCGCATTGGAAAAACTACAGATGCGCGAGGTATATCAGGATTTCCTTATATATTTGCAAAGCGGGTTTTATAAGAAGATTAAGTTGGCGTACAAATATTTTGTGCGCCGAAAATAATGAGTTAGTTGTATTAGAAGTTAGGTTTACTGGATCAAGTTTTCTACGAACTTATATTAATTAGAATTGTTGAAAAATTAATTCTCCATCTGTTTTTATTTTATGGAAACGGGCAATTAAAGCAGTTTTGTTAATGGGAACTAGGGAATTTTTCAACAACTCTATTTTAGATAGGCAAGTATATGCAAATTTTATGATTTATTTCTTTAGTAATTAAAGAAGAATTTTCAATTTATCGATTCCTATAAAATAAGCACCGAAAATTTTTATCATAAAGAATTGCTTGAATGCAGAATATCGAGAACTCAACTATATAACTACGAGTAGGACTTCCAATACAAAAAATTGAAGACATTATCACTCGATTTTTTTCTAATAAAAAAATTGGTAATGTTCTTCTTTTCAAATTTAAAAGAATGTTTTAAATGATTCACTTTAAAAGTAAAGTTGTTGAAAAGTTAGCTCTCCATCTTGTTTCTGTTGTATGAAATGGTCGATTGAAGTAGTCTGGTTCATCACCACTATGGAATTTTTCAACAACTCTAGTAATTATCTTTACTATAATGCTTTTATATTTGAAAAACTTTTATTCAGTAAATTTTTTATTGGATGATTACCCAACGTTGATTTTTGAAATGACTATTTTTGGATTCCAAATAAAAACAAGGTTTTAAAGAAGAATTGTAATTTTAAATGACAAAAACTTTCGTAAAATTCGAAACTATTGGTTAAGTAAAATTTTAACATAAAAAAGCTATTTACGCACAGTGTTTATAAAGCTGCGTGAAAAAGTTTTCATTTGGAAACTATTTTTCAGTATAAAATA
Source organism: Leptospira interrogans (assembly GCF_900156205.1). Taxonomy (GTDB): domain Bacteria; phylum Spirochaetota; class Leptospiria; order Leptospirales; family Leptospiraceae; genus Leptospira; species Leptospira interrogans. Next base: position 82,328 of record NZ_FTNA01000012.1, on the reverse strand, counting down.
TAAGATATTCTATTACATAAATCTGAGTTAAATTTCTCAAAACATACCACATTAAAACTCATCTTTAAAATAAATTCTAAAAAAAACTCCAAATTATTGAAGAAATCAAATCCAAATCGGTAAAAGCGTATTGAATTTGGTTGCGAATCTTATTATCTAAAAAAAAATCAAAAGATCATCTATGCTTGCCATTTTAATTTCCGCTATTTTATCTTTGTACATTTTTATTTCTTTTGGAATTTTAGCGGAAAAAATTTTAAAAGTAAAATTTCAATTTACGGACAGGGTTTTAGTAGGTTTATCCGTAACAAATACGTTAGTATCTCTTGTATCTTTATTCTTACCGATAACCATATTGGTATTATTCATTTTTCTATCATTTTGTTTCGTCTTTTTATACTTTGAAAGAAAAAATCTAAAGTTATTAACGTTTGGATTGATTCATAAAAATATCATTGTTATCATAACATTTCCGTTTTTATTATCGGCGCTGGTTTTTTCCTTAAACCCTCCATTTGCTTATGATTCGGGGCTTTATCATATTCAATCTATCAAATGGATTCAGGAATATTCAGTAGTTCCCGGTTTGGCTAACTTACATGGAAGGTTTGGTTTTAACCCGAATATATTTACGATCTTTGCACTTACTTCTTTAAAAGAAATTTTTAAACAAGAAATATTCTCGGTTAATTTTGTAATTTATTCTATATTAGTATTACATTCTATAAATAGAATATATAAAATTTTAAAACAAGAAGGATTTACAAACTCTTTTTTACTACATTCGATCGTATTATTTTTAATTTTAGAACAGTTTATGAGTTTATCATCTCCTACACCGGATCTCATTTCTATTGTACTTCCATTGTATATCCTAACAAACTTGCCAAAAAATGAAAATGGTATTCATTCAAAATTGAATTTAGAAAATTACTTTTCCTCCATTATTTTGTCTGTATATACTATAAGCGTTAAGTTAGCTACCATTCCTCTTTGTATATTGATTTTACTTTTGATAATTCGATATAAGTTCGATGGAAAAAAGTTATTGATTGTGATTTCAATAATTTTTCTGATCCTTTTACCCTGGCTGATACGGAATGTTATTTTATCCGGTTATTTAATTTATCCTTTTTCTGCTATTGACATTTTCAATTTTGATTGGAAAGTTCCTTTAAATGCTGTCGTTTCCGAAAAATTATCGATCACGGGATGGGCAAGAAATCCAGGAGAAGGATATAAAGAAGCGGCTCAGATGAAATTTTGGGAGTGGTTCCCGATTTGGTGGAATACAATTTCAAAATTGAATCGACTTTTTATTGTTATATCGTTCTTATCTCCAATTTTTATTTTTATATATAGTTTATTTAAAAAGATAAAAATAGATTTTCAAACATTTGCAATACTTTTCACTTCCTGGATTGGAGTAATCTTTTGGATTTTACTTGCTCCCGATATAAGATTTGGTAAAGCTTTTCTAGGTGTTTCTGCAATTTCACCTCTACTCTATTTCAATTTTAAGATTAATTTTTTTCCAATTAAAATATCGAAAACTTCAAAACAAATAATTCTTGTTTTCATTTTTATTATAGTATCCGTTTTTCTAATAAATCGCAGAACTTATAATAGATGTAAGAATTTTATTCGAGAAAACTCAGCATTTTTTGTTCGTCCTAAAAAAATAGAAATTCCACAAAATCTAGAATTTAAAAAGATTCAAATGAATGATTTAGAAGTTTTTATTCCTGCAGAAGGTGATCGATGTTACGACTATGAGATACCTTGTATGCCTTATAAAAATTATAGTTTGATCTTAAGAGGTAAAACTTTACAATCCGGATTTAAGTATATTCAAAATTAATAATATTTTTTTACAAATTTAGATAAGAACCTGTCTCAAAACTCTACTTCCTATGGGACGTAGAGTTATAGGACAGAACCCGTCTAGCGCCAATAGAGAACGAGATTTGAGTTTAGGAATATTCTGTTGGGTTACTTTTCGAACGTAAGACGTTGAGTTGCCACAGCTTGATCTTTCTGATAAAGTGGAAAACTCAGTATCTTATTTCTATTAGATTTTGATAAATTTGAAGTGATTCTAAATTAGAAATTCGTTTTATAGAATCCCCCTAAATAAAAAAAGCCGATGAAAAATCACCGGCCTTTTGAAAGATCGAATTGTATTTTCGATTAATAATTATTGTTGTGGTGCGGAAGTCGCAAAACGGAAAGTGACTCTTCTATTTTTAGCATCTTTCGCATCAAGACCAGAAACTGGCTCGGAAGAACCGGCACCTTTAGTAACGATACGATTTGCTGGAATCCCTTGTTTGATTAAAGCTTGTTTAACTGCATTTGCACGAAGCTCAGAGTAAAAAATATTTCCTTTTTTAGCACCTTCTGCTTGTTCGGGACCGATCGCATCGGTGTGTCCTGTAATTTCAAGAGCGTAACTATCTGGAAGTTTTCCAAGACCTTCTTTGATTACAGGAGCGTTTGTTTTAGACCACTCGCTGAAATCACCAGGGGTAACATCCGCTTTTTTATAACTAAATCCAGGACGAGTTAAACCGTCTGGATATCGGAAATCTTTTAGTTTTTCGTTTAAAGAATCTGCGATCGCTTCCGGAGAATTGACGTCAACATTTCTGTTTGCAGCTGCGGATTGCTCTTGCGTTGAAGGCTCAGGAGCTGCGGATTCCTCTTTTTTTTCAGCAGAGGAGCAGAGAGTGAATGAAAATGCAATTGCACCGAGCAGAATCAGATTCAAAATCTTTTTGACCATGTTTCTTTCCTTCCTTAAATATAAGGGGTTTGGTATCAGAGTGTCATAATAAGGTTAAGGAAGGAAAATGAAAACTGTTTTTTTAGAGTGCTAAAAACGTGCTAAGTAAAAATCTGGAATCCTTTTTCATTTTCAATGAACTTAGAACTCAAAGCAGACGTATCAGAAGAATTTTCCGGAAATCGATTAGATCGATTTTTAAAATATTCTTTAGGGGATGAAATATCCAGAGCAACGATCCAGAAATGGATCGAGGCAGGATATGTTCAAGGTCAAGACGGAAAAATTTTAGATAAAAGTTCCTGGAAGGTAAAAACAGGAGAGAAATATTTACTATCCATCCCACCAAAACCCCCTCTCAATTTAGAACCAATTCCAATGGAGTTGCCAGTCATTTTAGAAAGAGAGAATTTTCTAATCATTCATAAACCTTCTGGGATCGCAAGTCATAGCGGACCTGGAGATCGATCTCCTAGTTTGGTAAACGGACTTATCTATCATTTTAAAGAATTATCAAAGATGGGGGGAGAAGCAAGACCGGGAATCGTACATCGATTAGATAAGCCAACCGAAGGATTGATCTTAATTGCAAAAAACGACCGGGCTCATGGGAAACTTTCCGAGTTATTTAGAAAAAGAGAAATTGAAAAAAAATATTATGCCTGGGTACAAGGACATCCACCGGAAGAATCGGGGACCATCGATTTACCGATAGCAAGACATCCCGTTGAAAGGTTAAAGATGACGGTTTCTCCAAAAGGAAGAAGATCTATAACTCATTATAAAGTACTAAAATACATCAATTCTAGGTCTGGAAGAAAATTTAGTTTTATAGAAGTAGGTTTGGAAACGGGAAGAACTCATCAGATTCGAGTTCATTTTCAAAATCAGAGATGTCCGGTTGTAGGAGATTTATTATACTCAAGAGCGGGTTCTCAATTTGAATCCTATGGGTTGCAACTTTTATCTTATTTTCTTAAATTTAAAGATCCGTTTACAAACGAAAAGATAGAAGCCATTTTGCCTCTAAGCGAAAGATTTCTTAGATTTGAGAAGAATGCTCCGTTACTTTGATTCCGATTAAATTCGGATCCTTACGATCTAAAAGGACGGGAAAATCTTTTCTATAATCCGAAATAGAATTTTTATGAGCTTTGTAGAATAGGATCGTTTCATTCCCTTCTCCTGCATCCACAAAGTCTCCATTAGGTGCTACTGCAAGAGAGTGACCGTTGTGAGAAATACTTTGATTATAACCTGCAACACCAATTCGGTTGACTCCAAAAATGTAAGCTTGATTTTCGATTGCTCTCGTTTTTAGGATTAATTCCCAATGATGAATTCTGGGAACCGGCCAATTAGCGTGTATGGTAAAAATATCAGTTTCTCCGGCGACCTTTCTAAAAATTTCCGGAAAACGAATATCATAACAAATAAAAGGAGTAATTCTAAAGCCATTTAGGTTGTAACTCAAAATTTCGGAACCGGCGCTGTAATGACGATTTTCTCCTCCGAAAGTAAATGGATAAATTTTAGAATATCTTAATATAATAATTCCGTTGGGGTTTACTACACTTACCGTGTTGAAAGGTTTGCCATTTTGATTTTTCCGAATCCAACCGGCGCAGATCGTAGCTCGTGTAAAATTTGCGATTTCTTGTAGAAAAGTTTCCGTGGGGCCTTCGTCTGCTTCTGCAATTCTTTCCGATCTCATCGTAAATCCGGTGGCAAAGGTTTCCGGAAGTAAGATCAAATCTGGTTTTTTGTTTGAATTTTTTTCTAAAGTAGAATGGATCAAATTGCGAACGTGTTCATAGTTTGCTTTCTGATTTTCCCAAGAAAGGTCGCATTGTATAAGAGCGACGTTTAATTCATTTGGATTCAATTGATCCTCCTTAAATGACTTTGGAATCTTATTTTTAAAACCTGTCTCAAAATTAATTACAAATAATTTAAATGATTTCTAATTAATCTTTCAAATCGTTTTCATTTTTTCGAACAAAAGGTTTTTTAGAAATTCGATGAAGTTTTGGACGAATCGTAATTTCGGTAAAACCTACATTTTCCGGATTAGAAAGAGAAAATTTAAAAACGTTTAAAATTTCGGAAACGTTTAAATACGATGTAGGATCGGAATCCATTTCAAAATCTAAATGGTCATAAAATTCGGTTTTCGTAATGTCCGGATTGATGTTTACTAATTTGACTCCCGATTTTCTAATTTCTTCAAATAAATTTAAACCGAAATGTCTAAGACCTGCTTTGGATCCGGCGTATGCGGCACCTCGGATAGATTCTTTTAAAGCTGCGATGGAGTGGATTTGAAAGATCCATCCTTCATTTTTTTTCAAATCTCTTAAAAATAATTTAGTGATAAGAATCGGAGATACAAAATTTACAAGAAGCATTTTTTCCAATGTGTCAAATGAAATTTCTTCGTGAGGTGAAAAATTACCCATGCCGGCGTTATTCACCAATATTTTGAGAGTACGTTCTTCTTTAAGAATATTAGATAATTTGAATTCAATTTCTTTTGTGTTGGAAAGATCCATGTAAATGTGTCGGTATAAAGAAGAATCTTTTAAAAGATATGAATTCGGCTCTGTTCTAGAAATTCCGATTACTCTATAACCTTCGGAAACCAAAAATTCTGAAATGGCTTTTCCGATTCCTTTGGAAGAACCAGTAACTATCGCTAAATCGCCGTTTGGTGCTTTCATTTGAATCCTATTTCGTTGGCAAAGAGTCTGTGAATTTTTTCTTTTGAAACGAAAAGTTCTAATTCTTTTTCAACGACTGCAAACATTTCTTTTTCCAAATCTTCCGGATAAGACTTCATTCCAGAATCTGTGTTCATGGGTAAATAAAACAAATAAGAATCCGGTCTTCTTTTTTTAGAGTTTTTAAAATAATCTAAATTCATCCTAAAAACTCCTAAACTGATTTCTCTTAATTTTTCTCCCGGAATTTCTTCAAAAATTTTATGAATAAACTCCAAATAAACCGATTTCCAATCCGGAACGTTTAGAATTGGGTCGATACAAAGACGAACTTGCCAACCAGAATTTAACGCTTCTTTAATATTCTTTAATCTAGAGGAAAGCCTAGGAGTTAAGGGTTCGTGTTCTTGGATCACTGAATCAGGAGAAAGTGTCCAAGCTAAAATAACGTTTGAAACCGGTTTAAGGTCTGCAATTGATTTGAAATTCGCACTTTTTGTTCTGATTTCGATTATCAAATCCGGATAGGAACTTGCAAATAAAATCCATTCTTTACAATATCCTAATGTATTTTCTAAAGCTAGAAGGTCAGTATCATAAGAAATACAAAGATATAACGGTTTTGAAAATGTAAGCTGTTCTTTGGTTTCTAAAATAAAGTCTTCGTTATTTACAAAAATGACTATATTTGCGGAAGGATACATTCCTTGAAGGTAACAATAGGAACAATTGTAAAGACAGTTTAATACAAGTGCGTTGTAATAAAAAAAACGATAGCCGAAATCTGGAGCTACACCCGAACCAGAATATAAGAATTGTTCTTTGCGTTTTGCTAATATGAGTTTAGGGCTTCTCTTTTGGGCTTGGAAATTTTGGGCCGAAGGGTTGAATACTTCTTTGTAAGAATTGATAGGGATTGTATAAGATTTCGGAAATTTAGAAAGAATTTCCAAAGTTTTTGGATGATTTTTAGCAGATTCTTCCACATAAATATGGGAGAATCTTTTAGGACTGATAAAATTGCTTGAGCGCATAAAGCCCTTTTTTACCTAATTCTCTAGTTTTTACTTTAGTTTGGCCTGGTTTTAAAAATCCATTCGAATTTTTTAAAATACTAAGACCTAAGTCGGGGGAATTACCGGTTCTCATTTTGTAACCGATCATCCAATCTTTGAGTTGAATCCTTTCTGTTTCAGATAGACGTAATACTTCGCAGATTTGTAAAAGTGTAGAAGTCTCTTCGGCTAAAAGTTGTATATTGTTTTTTTGAAAAACCGGGATAGATAAAATCGAAAGAATATCCGAAAGAGAATTTTGTATCCTAAATGAAATCATTTCCGGTATATTTGTAATTTTAGAATATTCTAATTTATTTAAATTATCTGAAACTATTTTTACGACTCGAATCTTATCCGAAGAGAAAAACTTTCTAGAAGCAGTAAAAAAGCCGAAGGCTTCCATGTCGACTAATGTGTTCGGAAGTTCTGAAACAACGTCGTCAAAAATCGGTTTGTCAAAAGTCCGAAGAGCTGATTCGGGAATTGGAGAATGGAAAAGAATATCCGGATAAACGTTTTTAAATGAACCTTCATCCGTGATTTTATGGATTAAAAAGGATTTACCAATTTCGGAAATATCTTTCCGAGCGCCACAAACTCCGAAATTTAAGATCCAGGAGGAATCTGAGATTTGATCCTTAAATTCGTTTAATAAAAATACAACTGACATTGCGGAATAGATTTTTCCAGTTCCAGAAATAACTAAAGCGTGGTTTTCATTTTGATATATTGGAAAAACGGTTTTATTTCGCAGAATATTTAAACCTAAGTTTTCGATCAAAGGTTTTGCCTCGGCAAAAAGTGCAACGGAAATAAAAATCATCTTTCTTTCTTGATACTCTAACGTCCAATTGAGGACAAGAGAGAAATCATCGATTGAAAAAGAAAAGGAGCCTTTTATGAATCTGATTGAAAAGGTAAAAGAGGAATTTTGGCCTAAACTGAAAACCGTAGTATCTAAAATACCGTTCACGGAAGATCTAATTGCACTTTATTATTCCATGATGGATCCTGAAACTCCGTTTAGGACTAAACTTATCATTGCAGGAGCACTTATTTATTTTATTTCCCCGTTGGACGCTATTCCGGATTTTATACCTGGTGCGGGATTTCTGGATGACGCTGGAGTGATCGCTGCCGTACTGGCAAGTGTTCAATCCGCGATCCGTGAAGAACATAGGATAAAGGCCAGAGAATTTTTGGAGAAAAAATGAGTTTAGACAACGAAATTAAAATAAGATATGAACACTTCTTGAATTTTGTTCCCGAGGTGATGAAATTTTTAGCGGCTACTCAGGAAGAGAACGATCTTGGGATTGTATACAAAGGAGAGATCGATTTAGTAACCAAAGCGGATAAAGGTTCTGAGGAAAGGATTATCAATGAAATTGAAAGAGCTTTTCCTTCGGATAGTATATTAGGAGAAGAAGGAACCAATAAAAAAGGAAGTTCCATATTTAAATGGATTATAGATCCACTGGATGGAACGATTAATTATTCACATAGGCTTCCGTTATATTGCACTTGTATCGGTTTGGAGAATCAAGAGAATCAAGAAGTTGTAATGGGAATTATACCGCTTCCCGCGATGAACGAAATCTATCACGCTCGAAAAGGACAAGGAGCGTTTAAAAATCAAAAGCAAATTTCGGTTTCAAAAACGAAGGAATTAAAACAATCCTTGCTTTGTACCGGCTTTCCGTACGATCGAGAAAAAAGGATCGATCGGCTTATGTTCTATTATAAAAACTTTTTATTAAAAACGAGAGGAGTTAGAAGAACCGGAGCCGCAGGATTGGATCTATGTTGGGTAGCGGAAGGACGTTTTGATGCGTTTTGGGAAGAAGATCTAAAACCTTGGGACATGGCTGCGGGAGCTATCATCCTTGCAGAAGCGGGTGGAGAAATGTCTACTTACGACGGTAATACGTTCACTCCCTATATACCGAATGTGATTGCAAGTAACAAATTACTTCATCAAAAGATGATAGAAAGAATGGGAGATTATTTACACGACGTGACCTAAGTAAACGATTGGGCGGCTTTGGGAAAAAGTATTTTTCGTACTTTAAAGTTTTATTATATTCTGAAAATCTATTTTGTACTTGTTTTCCAAAACCGGACTCGCGGCTATAGTCAATAAATTGAAATGAAAGGCGTTATATATAGATATTTGATTGGAGAATTATTCGTAAGGGATTTTATATATGGGTTTTCGAATTTTAACCATTTAAAATATTCTAAACTTTATTTTATAATGAATTATAAAACATCTGGAATTGTTTGTTTTCCCAGAGAAGACAATTGGGTGGAAGTTTTGAAATTGTAAGAAGTATTACGAACCAGAATATTTTTTCTGAATCGTTTTTTCGATCAATCGAAGTAATTTATCTTTTACGATTTTCGGATTGAAGTTTTGTTCTACATATTTTTTACCGTTTTTACCCATTTCAATGGATTCTATCGGATGATCCAAAATGAAGTTCAAAGCGGCGAAAAAACTTTTACGATCGGAATAAAAAAGACCACCGTTGCTTCTGAGACAATGACCCTTGAGAACGTCCGATCTTGCATTAACAAGAACTGGTTTTTCTTTTAACCAAACTTCCATAAGAACAATGGAAAAACTTTCCAAAGGGGAAGAGTTGATTAAACAGGAACAATTCTCTATAAGATTTAATTTGGTATTTTCTTCTACAAACCCTAAAAATTCTACATTCGGATTTTCTAATATTTTTTTAGGAATTTTAGAAATGATTTTACCGGCGATTTTAAGTGTGTGTAGAAAATACGATTTTGTTTTCCATTCTAAAAACCATTCCACCATTTCCAAAAAACCTTTTCCTTGATCTACACGACCAACGTAGAGTAAAAAAGGAGAATTTTCGGACGAATTAGGGGATTTTGATTTAATTGAAGAATGGACGGTTTCGGAATTTTCTAAAAAATTAGAATTCTCTTTAAAATTGGACCATCGATCAAAATTCAGATTCATTCCAGTAATTGAATATATAGTAGGTTTGAATCCTAAGATGTTTCGAAAAACCTCCAATTCTTCTGGAGTGTTAAAAGAGTAGGAACTACGGTCGGTTAGAACTTCCTTATATATGGGAAGATATGCCGGGGCTTCGTCGTGGAATGTGGGAATAACGATTGATTTTTCTTCGACCAAAGGTAATCCGAAAACTAGAGGATAATAAAGATAACTTACAAAGAAAAAAATATCATATTCACTTTTTCTAAATTCGATAAATTGAATTAATTCCGGAACGTAAGGACCTTGTTCTTGAAGCCAATAATTTACGTTTTCCTTATTTTGTAGGGAAGGTTTTTCTAAAATTTTTTTCGAAAGACGGTTGAATCGATCTATATTTCTTTGTTTTTCGACAGTAAATTGAAGAATTTTATAACTTCCACCTAAAGATGAAGATCTTTTTTCAAAATGGATTTGTTTAGAAGGATTGGAACCGTCTTGAAATAGATCTTTGGATTGGATTGGAATTGAGTTTTTCCAAGAAATATAATCCAGACTTCGAGTAGTCAAAACGGTGATTTCAAAATCCGAAGCTAATAATTCTACAAATTGAAAGATAAGTTTTTCCGAACCTCCGGAAACCTTGTCCGAAAAAATCGGACAAACAACCGCGATCTTTTTAAGAGATGATTTCAAGTGCCTTCCTAAGGACGGATTTATAATCCGTTTTTTTAAATTCGTTCAGACGTAGATCTTGGCCTGTTAAAATTTGATTTTGGAAAGAAACATCAGTCAAAATTTTATTGAGTAAAATAGCCAAGTTCGGAAAATTTTTTTCTTTAAAAAGAACACCGGCTCCGCTTAAAGTTTCGGAAACCGCGCCGCCTGAAAAAGCGAGGATCGGAATTCTATAAATCATGGCTTCGATTAGAGGAACACAGAAACCTTCGTGTTCACTCATGGAAACGAAAGCATCCGCTTCTTGATAAAGGGAATTTAGTTCTAAGTCGGAGAGAAAACCTGTGATCAAAACGTTTTTTCTGAGATCATAAAAGTCCAACATCCTTTCTAATTCTTCCCGATAAAGATATAATTCTTTAGAACTAAAACCTGCGAGATAAAACTGAAACTGATCGGAAATTATAGACTTATACGCGAATGCAAGACGGATCAAATCGTCCTGTTTTTTATTGGGAGTGATCCTACCTACAAAAATAATTTTTTTAATTTTAGATTTTGATTTTTCGATTTTAGGAAAACGTTCAGACAATTGATAAGTAATCGGTAAAATTTCTACATTCTGAAATCCTAATTCTTCTAATTCCATTTGGTTGAACTTAGAAACTGCAAAAACAAAATCAAATTTCTCATTCATTTTTTTTAATTCTTCTCTTCCTTTTTTAAGAAGATAACTCATTTTTAAATCGTAGGATTCGAAAAAATGATGAGGAGTTACATTATGATAAATTAAAACTCTGGGAGATCGAAAAGATCTTAAAAAATCGAGCACGTTAGAATGAATCGAATGATGATAAAATAAAATATCTTTCGAAGATTTGTTGTAGGTTTTATATTTTTTTACAAAAGTAAGTTTAGAAGCTCCAATGTTTTCCGAAAATATATCTCCTTTATATTCAAAATTTTTTAAGTGATTGCGAATTTCAAGCATCTGATTGCTAATCGCATCACCCGGATTAAAACCCGCAGAAAATTGATGAATCTCTTTCATGCTAGGATTTTCTCTCTAAAAAAACTTTCGAATGGAAAAAAATTATACTCTTGAGCGATTTCCTGTTCCTTGTCAGAGATCTGTTGGCGTAAAGACTTTTTTTCCAAAAGGTTGTCGATCAAAAAGGCAAGTAGATTTATGGAGGAAGAAGATTTATCTTTGAAAATAATTCCTCCGGTTTTCATCGTTTCGGGAGTTGCTCCCGCACAATAAGAAATTACTGGGATTCCGGCTCCAAATGCGTCCAAAACTGGAATGTTAAAACCTTCGTGTTCGCTCATACAGACATATAAATCCATAGAATTTAGAAAAGAATTTATTTCCGTATCACTTGAACCTAAACGGATTTGAACGTTTTCCATTAGTCGCTTAAATAAAATATTCTTTTTAAGAAAATTATAATATTCTTTAAAAATTGAAGAGACATTTCCACAAATCAAAAGTTGAACGTTTTGTCTGATTTTTAAAATCGATTCTAAAAGTGTTAAAAGATCTTCGATTTTTTTATTTGGAGAAATTCTACCAATAAAACCAATCGTAAATTCCTTTTTATCTTTTATTATCGTTTCTCGAATGGGATATTTTTTGACAATTGGAAGAACAAAGGTATTTGTAATTTGTAAAGATCGTAAAAAATTTACGTTGAATTCGGAAGAAGGTAAAAATAGATCCGTTTCGTTTTTGAGAGAATAGAGCTCTAACAGAGAACGTTTTTCTTCAAGTTGAAGTGTGTTGTAAATTTCGGGACTTAAGAAATTCTTAAAATAGATTGCTGGAGTAAAACTCTGATAACGAACTATTTTTTTTCCGGGTAAATTTCTAAACCAATCTAGTGGATAACCACAACCTCCATAGTTTAATATATGAATGTCATTTGGAGAAAAACGTAATGTAGTAGGGTGAACTTCAATAGAGAATGGTTCTTTAGAAAAATTTTTTAGACATATAATCGAGCTGGAAACGCCTATTTTTTCGAAAACGTTTCGAATCCCTTTAATATCGTTTCCGATCCCGTCTCCGTCTTTAAATTCGGTGACGTGTTGATAAACTTTCATTTTCGAAACGAAAGAACGGTAAAACCGTCTTCTGATTTTTTTTCTATAATATTTCTAAAACCAAGTTGTTTGAGATAATCTCGGATCAAAGGTTCTTGAACTCTTGTAAGTCTTAAGGGTAAAAAAGGAGAAGGATAATTGGAATTTTCGTTGGAAAACCGAAAGCGAATTTCAGTTCCGGGGGAAACTTTTAAGCTTAGGGTTTTAAGTGCTTTTTCAATTAGCCAATGTGGATGAATCGACAAATTTTCTGATATTATAATTTTAGAATATTCTGAACAACTTTTTGGAATTTCGCCAGGTTCTTCAAGTTGTATGTTTGTTGTGATTGAATTTTTTATAAACTCAGCACAAGATTTATTCCAACTGATTGAATCGAATTTAGCGCCTAATTTCAAAAGTTGTTTGAGCATTTTTCCCCAGCCAGGAGATAAAACCAAAACTTTTTCCGAAGGATCGACGGATTCCAATAGAAAGTTTTCGCTTTCTTGTGTGGAATCTTCCGAATAAAGATTTTCATTGGCCCAAAGAAATTCCGGTCGCACTTCTTTTCCAATTGCTTGGTTCCATTCTAAAAATTCGGAATAAAAGGATTCCATTTTTCTTTTTAGATTCTGATTTTCGGAACGTATCAGAATTAACTCGTGTAACACACTGTAGAAAGCGCGGGTTCTGTTTTCAGAAAGTTTTTTATCTAAAAAGGAATAGAATTCTGCAAATCGAATCAAAAGCCATTTGAGAGGTCCTTTTACAAATCTAAGTTTAGGATTGGTAAACTTAGGAGGAGAAATTCCTTTTTCGAAAAGATGGGCGATTTCTGAAGGATCGAAATCTCTATAACCTTCCGGACTGGGAGGAGAGAATTTCCAATGAGTGAGTTTTTCTATATCTTCTTTCGTGGAAGGATTTTTTTTGAGTTTGGATTCTATTTCTTCCATGATCTCTCGAACGTTGATCCGAGAATCTCTGATTTCAAATAGTTCCTGAAATTTATCTTCCATACTCAAAAGGGGGAAAGAATTTTATTCGATTGTTTTTTATTCATTTTCTAAAACAACAGTATTTTTACGGAAAATCAAGAATTCTATGAAATGCCTAATAACGGGAGCGGGAGGTTTTGTTGGTAGTTATCTACTAAAAGAATTAAAACGATCTTATACCGATTTTTTAGGAATAGGCATTCAATCCGGTCCTAATATAACAGAAGATCTTGAACTTCCGAAATCATATCGCTCCGTTGTTTGTGATATACGGAATTTAAACCAGGTTTGTTCTATCATCCATGAATTTTCACCGGATGTTATATTTCATCTTGCGGCACAACCTTTTGTTCCAAAAGCGGTAGAAGATCCAGGCGAGACTTTGGAGATCAACATACATGGAACGTTGAATCTATTAGAATCTTTGCGTTCTTTAAAAAAGAAAGTTCGTTTCGTTTATATTTCTTCTTCCGATGTTTATGGAAACGTTCCGGAATCTTATCTTCCAGTTACAGAATCGGTCGTCCCTGCTCCTCTCAATCCGTATTCTTCTTCTAAATACTGTGCGGAAATTTATTGTCTACAATATCATAGATGGATTCAAGATCTTGAAATTGTAATTGCAAGACCTTTCAATCATACTGGTCCAAAGCAAGGTTTGAATTTTGTGATTCCTAATTTTTGTTCTCAAGTTTTAAAAGCGCTTAAAAGACCCGAATCGGAAAGAAAAATTTTAGTAGGAGATCTTTCGTCTTCGAGAGATTTTTTAGATGTAAGAGACGTTGTATGCGCGTATCGAATTCTTGCAGAAAGAGGGAAACCAGGTGAAATTTATAATATTTGTTCTGGTAAGGAAGTGATCATCAGAGATGTGTTAGATGGAATCATTTCTACTTCAGGACAGAAGATTCCGGTAGAAGTCGACTCTACTCGTTTTCGCCCTGCGGAAATGAGGCGCCTTTTTGGAGACAATCAGAAACTTAGGCAACTTGGTTGGGAACCTCGTTTCGAATTATTGGATACAATTCAAGATATTTATAATAGCATTGAGCATAGTAGCTTAATATACTAGATAACCTCAACAGAATGTTCTTAGACTCAGTATGTTGTTCTCCAACTTACATTAAATAACGTATGATGTAAGGAGCCATAACCAACCCCACAAGTATTTGATCTCAATATAAACTGTCGGAATTACGACGCGATTCATAAAGAGCGTTGTGTTGAGTTCATTCTGATTCTAAAATCCTATTCAACTTGTGGGGTTGGTTATGGTAAAAGGAGTCCATCATTCTGAAAAAAGTTGGAATCTGAATTTTACAGATTGATTCTTTAAATGTAGAAACTACTGCAAGATTTCGTTCGGAAAAAGTATGATTTAAAATCGTAAAAAAGATAAAAAGAGACGTAATTTGTAGGAACTACTACAATTTATAAAATAGAAGTTTATAACAATTAAATCTAGCCGTATTTAAGTGTGGGAACTACCACAAAACTTAGGTTTGTCTGTAAATAATATGAGAATTACTGCAGATCACGATTTTATGAACCAATTCTAAAATTGTAGGACTACTACTTTTAGAAAGAGTTTGTCTCAAAAACTCAAAAAATTTTACACGATAATTCTTTAGAAATTTTTAATAAACTGTAGTAGTTCCCACAGATTAAGTCGCATTTGGCAAGTTGTGAACTTTCGAGTGTTTTAATGTAGTTAAATTTTCGTAGCACTTCCTGCATTGGACGGTTTTAGGACACGCTCAAAATTCTTTCTCAGCTGAATTCACGTTAAAATGGGATTTAAATTTTGATGATGGTCGCAAAACAACGGTTTTGTGCAGAAATCTGATTGGATGATGATTCTTTTTGTATTTTATAGTAATCCCCCACTTTCTAATTAGGTGTAGTTCCGACTTAATGCCTACCCGTTAAATCTCATGATTTGTGAGAGTTCTCACAGATTAAGTCACATAATCAATTTCTAAAATTCAACTTTTATGATTTGAGCGGGGGGTTGCCCATTTATTCTTTATGGAAAAATCAGGTTTTTATAAAACGAATCTCTTACGCCGAACTTACATTAAATAAGATGATCAACTACGATCGTAATGTTGATTATGAAAAGATGAAGTATGGAAAAGAAAAAAAATTTTCTAGCAGATTGAGGTTCCGGGTTTTGAATCAATTGATAAGAAAGAATTCCCATCCAAATGCAGACGATCAAAGAAACAATGAGGTACAAAAATCCCATAGAAGATTCTAAAAAATAAAAACTTACACAGGCAATAGAATAAAGAATTGTATAAAAGAATATAGACTTTGTAGTCTGATGGATTCCTTTGACAACTGGCAACATAGGAAAATCAGCGTCCGAATATTCTTCTTTCAGAAAAATTGCTAAAGCCCAAAAATGCGCCGGGGTCCATAAGAAAATCATCATAAACAAACTCCATGCCTGCACTGGTAGAGAGTTCCCGATTGCAGCGTAACCGATCAAAGGTCCCACACATCCAGCTACTCCGCCGATTACTATGTTTTGAGTTGTTCTGGGTTTTAAAAAAATTGTATAAAGAAAGACGTAAGAAATTAAGGCAGCAAAGGCACACAAGGCGGTCAAAAGATTTACGTAAACCGCTAGAACGTAAAAGGAAGATCCCATCATGGCAATTCCAACTAATGTTGCTTGTACAACACTAATTCTTCCCGAAGGAATTGGACGGTTCGAAGTACGTTTCATTTTTGCGTCTCTATCCTTTTCGATCACCTGATTGAATATAAACGAAGCGGAAGACATTAAAAATGTTCCAAACAAAGTAATCGCGATTAAAAATCCGGAAGGGGATTGTTCGCTTGCAAGATACAAACCTGGAATGATTGTCGCTAAAACCAGAGAGGTTACTCTGGGTTTCAGCATTTGATTCCAGTCTGAAAAGAAAGTGGAACTAGCCATTATTATAGCTTGCCGAAATTATTTTTCGGCCCTCCGTTCGTTAGTTAATACGACAACTCTGGAAATTAGGGACAAATAAGTAGAGGTAAGTAAAAGTACAGCAAAGCCGGTATGAAGTGCGGTTATAAGTTTTGGTAGGCCAAAAAATATATTCAAAATTCCTAAAATAACTTGAGCTACTACAAGATACATAGAAATTTGAAGGAATCTTCTTGAGGTAGTTGGAAAATTTTTCCAAATTGCAAAACTAAGAGCTGCTACAAGTAACAAAACAACTGCATAAGCACCAAATCTATGGAATACTTGAATTTTAACAATTTCTAATGGATTATCTGGGATCCATTGTCCCCAACAAGTTGGAAAGTCTGGGCAAGCAAGTCCTGCGTAGTGGGAACTAACACGACCACCTAAAATAATCTGAATCACAATTCCGATCAAAAGAATGAAATAAAGGATATTATCTTTTCTGAATAAATGAGTGGTTTCGATAAAATGTTCACTTTGATGTAAAACTTTTTCTCTCGAGTTGATAGAAACGGTAAGTATAACTAAAAAGAAAGCGATTGCATTCAATAAGTGAAGATTAACGGAAGTAGGATCGAGTTTTAAAGTGACGGTAAGTCTTCCTAAATTGATTTGGGAGATTAGTAAAAGGATTGCGATTCCTAAATAGATACCAAATTCTTTTCTAAGAATTTTATCTGCAAATGTCCAAATCGTAAGACATAGAAGAATCAGTCCTAAAAAAGCAGAATAATAACGATGAGAGACTTCCATAAAAATCTGGAAATCAAAAGTCGGAAAAATCTTTCCAAAACAAAACGGCCAATCAGGACAAGCAAGACCTGAACCAGTCGCTCTGACCAAAGGCCCATAGAGTAAATTCAAAAAGATGAGTACACTCAAGAATAGAGAGACTTTATAAAACAAACTAAATTTTGAAGAAATATCTGAGTTAGAGTTCATTCTTTTTTGAAATCCTCAAAAGAGGTTCTGAAATACCATACTCGAAAATCGATTTTTAAGAGCAATGAAAGTGTAGACAAATGTAAGCGCGAAATTTCTAAAATTGTAGTTTTTATTAGAATCTCTGAACGTATTTTGAAAGTATTAAAATATTACTTTCAAAAAAATAGATTCACCTAATTTTGTCCTTGGAATCTTTTGATTTTATTCTTTAAGAGAATGAGAATCAATTACAGAGGAGTCTTTTCCATGACACAACAAAGTGGATACAATCGACCTGGGTTTTGGACTTTTATTATTGTTCTATTAGGAAACTTGGCATTCTTTGCTTATCTTTCTTTTTTACACCCAGGTGTTAAGGAACATTCTCTCAACCTTCCTGCGAACATTCAGGCAAAATAATCTGGGAAAATCCCGGAGTTAAATCTTGGCTTTTAGAAAATCCCTAATTTCAGGGATCGCTTTTTGTTTATTTACTGTTTCCATTTACTCATACGATCCTGCGGCTCGGTTTGATAAAAATGAAAAACCGAAAGAGCTGGAAGGAGTGGGAGTTCAGGAGAAGTTGGGTAATCAACTTGATCTTTCCCTTTCTTTCCGAGATGAAACCGGAAAATCGATTCTCTTAAGTTCTTTTTTTAAACGAGATAAACCTGTACTTCTATCTCTTGTTTATTATAAATGTCCTACGTTGTGCAATTTTCACCTTAACGGTGTTACAGATGTACTCAAAAAACTAAGTTGGGAAGTAGGAAACGAATTTGAATACGTTGCAGTATCTTTTGATCCCAAAGAAACTTTTGATCTCGCTTCCGCCAAAAAGAATGCTTATCTAAAAGAATACGCTCGAGGTAACGGACAAGGTTGGCATTTCTTAACGGGAGATCAAAAGGAGATCACAGCACTTGCAGAATCAGTTGGGTTTTCCTATAAATGGAATTCGGAAAATGAACAATGGATACATTCTTCTGTCGCTTATATCATCACACCTTCGGGAAAAATTTCCCGTTATCTTCATGGGATTACTTTTGATGAAAGAACTTTGAAACTTTCTTTATTAGAAGCTTCCGATGGTAAAATAGGGGATTTCACAGATCAATTTGCCCTTTTTTGCTTTCAATTTGACCCGGGCAAAAATACATATACTTTGTACGCTTATAATATTATGAAACTGGGTGGATTCTTCACTCTTCTCATTATGGCGGCGTTCTTGATCCCATTCTGGATCAGGCATAACAGAAATTCCGAACTCATTAGGAAGGAGTAACTTCAATAAAATGACCTGGTTGAACCTCATTACGGCAACGAGTTTTATGCCGGTTCAGGCTTCCGAAGTAGCAAAGAATGTAGATCATCTCTATCTCTTTCTGCTCGTATCCAGTCTGATCTCTTTTGTCATTCTCATTGGGGGAATGACTTGGTTTATTTTTAAATACCGGAGAAAAACGGACTCGGATAAAACTGCTTATATCACACACAATACATTGGCAGAATTTCTTTGGTCCTTTATTCCCTTGGTGATCATGATCGTGATTTTTTGGTGGGGCTGGAGAATTTTCGCCGATCTTAGAAGCGTTCATGAAAAAGGTGATATTGAAATTCACGTTACTGCAAGACAGTGGCAATGGACATTCAAATATCCGAATGGTGTAACTATTGTTTCTCCAAACGCGACTGAAAAATTAAATACTCTTTTTCAACCTAACGGAATTTATGTTCCCGTTGGGAAAACGGTTCGTTTGGTGATGACTTCTCAAGATGTGCTTCATTCATTTTACGTCCCTGCATTTAGAAACAAGATGGATGCAATTCCAGGACGTTATACAACACTGACGTTTACTCCGACTGAAAAAGGAGATTTCGTAGTTTATTGTACCGAATTTTGTGGAACTTCTCATTCTAATATGCTTTCGGCGATTCGTGTTGTAGATAACGAAACGTTTGATAAATGGTATGCGGAAGCTGGAAATGTGGATCTTTCTAAGATTCCTCCCACAGAACTCGGTAAAAAACTTTACGCAGAGAAAGCTTGTGCGGGTTGTCATTCAACGGACGGTTCTCGTTTAGTTGGTCCTTCCTACAAAGGACTTTTTGGAAGCACGAGAGAATTCGAGTCTGGACCTGGTGTAATTGCAGATGAAAACTATATTCGTAAATCTATTTTGCAACCGACAGCTCAGGTTGTAAAAGGTTATCCACCTGCTATGCCTTCTTATCAGGGACAGCTTTCCGACGACGAAATCAACGCTCTGATCGAGTATATTAAAACCCTTAAATAGGAGAGGAAATATGTCTACAGCAACTGCAAGTCATACTGACAACTACCTCAACCACGAAAAGGGAATCTGGTCCTGGCTCACTACGATCGATCATAAACGGATCGGGATCATGTATTTCTTTGCGATTATGTCATTCTTTCTTCTGGGTGGAATTTTCGCACTTCTGGTTCGTTTGGAACTTTTTACTCCAGGACAAACTCTTGGATTTGTAACACCGGATATTTACAATCGAATGATGACTTATCACGGGGCCATCATGGTATTTATGGTGATCGTTCCGGGAATTCCTGCGATTTTTGGAAACTTCATTCTTCCCATTCAATTAGGAGCAAAAGACGTAGCATTTCCAAGATTAAATTTAGCGAGCTGGTATATTTTCATGACTGGTGCTGGAATTGCGGCATTTTCACTTTTTACACAGAAAGTAGATACAGGTTGGACCTTTTATACACCGTATTCCATTTCTAACTCAGTTTCTAACGGTGTAATTATGTTGGTAATGGGTGCGTTTGTGATGGGGTTTTCTTCCATTTTAACTGGATTGAATTTCATCGTAACCACTCACAAATTGAGAGCTCCCGGAATGACAATGAACCGAATTCCTTTGATGGTTTGGGCATTGTATGCAACTTCTATCATACAAGTTTTAGCGACTCCAGTTCTTGCGATCACCTTACTTTTGTTAGTTGCAGAAAGAACTCTTGGTGTTGGAATTTTTGATCCGACATTGGGAGGAGATCCGGTTCTGTTTCAACATTTCTTCTGGTTCTACTCTCACCCTGCGGTATATATCATGATTCTTCCTGCAATGGGTGTCATCTCCGAACTTGTAGCGACCTTTTCTAAAAAGGTGATCTTTGGATATACTGCGATTGCATATTCTTCTCTTGCAATTGCCGCGGTTTCCTTTTTGGTTTGGGGACATCACATGTTTGTTTCCGGCCAGTCTGAGTTTGCAGGAGTTTTATTTTCCTTTATCACAATGCTTGTGGGAGTTCCAACGGCGATTAAGTTATTTAACTGGATTTCTACGATGTATAAGGGTTCTGTTCGTTTAGATGCACCGATGCTTTTTGCAATCGGATTTATGTTTCTATTTACGATCGGCGGTTTGACTGGAGTATTTCTCGCTTCTACCGGAATGGATGTTCACTTTCATGACACCTACTTTGTGGTTGCCCACTTTCATTATGTGATGGTAGGGGGAACTTTGGTGGCGGTGATGGGAGCTCTGATCTATTGGTTTCCAAAAGTAACTGGGAAGATGACTTCTGACCTGTTAGGAAGAATTTCTTGGGTATTTATCTTTACCGGATTTAATGTAACCTTCTTTCCTCAATTTATTTTAGGATCTATGGGAATGCCTAGACGGTATTATGACTATCTTCCTGAATTTACTGGCCTAAACCAAATTTCCACAATAGGGTCTTGGTTGATTGGAACCGGATTTTTGGTTGGTTTAATTGCAGTGATCCACGGCCTAATTGCAGGAAAGACGGCAGGGGATAATCCTTGGGGAGGGAAAACTCTCGAATGGACGATTTCTTCTCCACCTACACACGAAAATTTTGAAAAAACTCCAGTAATTACAGGGGGACCTTATGAGTACCGCTAAGCACTTTCATCATGCTCATCACTTTGAGAGTGCAGAGCATCAGTACGACGCTTCTAAACAAGGAATTTGGTTGTTTCTTGTTACAGAAATTTTAATGTTCGGCGCCCTATTTGTGGGTTATACAATTTATCATTCTTTGTATCCCGAAATTTTTCATGCGGGAAGTCATCACTTGTCCGTTCCTATGGGTGCGTTCAATACCGTCGTACTTTTATTTAGTTCGTTTACGATGGCTTTGGGGATTCATTACGTCCAAGTAGATAAGAAAAAAGAAGCGATCATTGCTTTGGCTGTGACCGTTCTTTGTGCACTTACATTTATGGTCGTAAAGTATTTCGAATATACTTCTAAGATCCATCACGGACTCCTTCCCGGAAAATTCTTTACAAATACGGAAATGGCTGATATTAAAAACGCTGCTATGTTTTTCGGTTTTTACTTTGTAATGACCGGGATTCACGGATCCCACGTTTTGATTGGAGCAGGGTTGATCATTTGGGTGATGATCAAAGTAATTAAAGGAGAAGTGAATTCTTCTTATTACACACCGGTAGAAGGTGTAGGTCTTTTCTGGCACGTAGTCGATTTGATCTGGATTTATCTCTTTCCACTTCTTTATTTGGTTGGTTAACGGCGACGTACTTCCGACTAAATTAAAGTCGAAAACGATTCGATTTCAACAAAACCCTAGGTTTAAACCTGGGGTTTTTTATTGGGTTAGATAGTTTTGTTCAAGATAAATAAGCACAACTTATTCTTTATCAAATTTTTATTAGATTTAGTGTTTCACTTTTATTGGCTCTCTATGTTTTGAAATAAACTTCATAATAAAATGTGAGTTTGACGTGAGGACTTACCTGATTCATTTTTTTGAAAAAATTGGAATCTGAACTTTTAGATCTATTTCTAAAATTTACTATAAGTCACGATTTTACTATTCAGACGCATGAAAAAGAATACTATCCTGTTGTTTGTTTCAAAATTTAGAATATGAGATCTTTTCAAAAAAGCCGACAATACTAGGTTTGGCGCATTTCGCAAAGACTTCTATATCTTTAAAAAAGTTACCCGTTAATTTTTAATACATTTTTATACGTTCGAGTAGTAAAAACAAATTTTAAATTGTAGGAACTTATACTTTTAAAAGATTCTTTCTCATTTTCTTACGCCAAACTCAGGTTGATAAAATATTGCGGATCTTTATTACAAAAGCGTGTTTGAGTGTATAATATTAGTAATATTTTATATGTTTATTGTTCAGAATTATATAATAAAATACCTATATTTTGTATTCAAACAGATTTACCTTAAAAATATTACTCCGATGTATAAAATAGAGTTGTTGAAAAATGAATTCTTGATCTGTTTTCGTTGTATTGAAACAGACAATTGAAGCAATTTTACAAATCTTCACTATGGAATTTTTCAATAACCTTAATATAATATAATCATAATTGTTTCAAAAATTAGAATATACAACCTTCTTTAAGAACGACCAATAATTCTGAATTAGATGCAATTTTCGAGGGCTTCCGTATTTTTGTAAAATTGACGGTTAATTTCTGGTATCGTTTTCATGCGTCTGAATAGTAAAGATACTCAATTTTGTAGAGATAATAAACGCTGTGAAAATAACGTTTCAAAATTCTGTATTAAACGACAGATTTATCTTAAAAACTTGTCCCAAAACCTCAAGATGTGGGAACTCACACAAAAATTTAACAATATTAGAATTACTTGAAGGTTCGCAAATTACCAAATGTGACGGTTTTTGTAGGAACTATTGTGTTTTATTAAAAATTTCTAAAGAACTATCATATAAATTCTTTAAGGTTTTGGGACAAGTTCTAAAATAATTTATGTAGAGATCATAATAGCTTTTTATAAAATTGTATAATTTATTTTTTGAGAAGAACCTAAAATGGATCTTTGTTCTTTTGTATCTATTTCAAAAAAATATCATAAGATTAAAAATTTTTGATTTCAGTTGGCATTCTTCACTCTCTTTTTGATTACAATAAAGTGAGTGAAATTTTTATAAAATGAGTTTTAATTTGATAAACGTTTTCTAAAGAAAAGGATTTTGCACGGAAATTTAAGATTGTTGTCTTTAGATTTTATAAAATTTCCCTAAAAATAAGATTCACTCGAAGGAGTAATACGCATGAAAAAAACTTTGATTTTAGGAATCATCCTTTTGATGACGATGATTGGTTGTAAACCTTGTTCTGATTTAGAAGCTAAGATTTGCACAGACTTAGGTGCTAAGTGTGAAAAATGGAAAAGTATGGGAAAACCAGGTTTACCACCCGAAGATCAAGATCAATACCGTTCCGGCAAAAGAAAATTGATTGGGATTTTGTTGGAGAGTGTAGGTCTCATGGAACGAAATGCGCAAGCCTGTCAAGGATTGTCTTCCAATTATGAAGCGATCATCTCTTCTTTAAAAAAATCTGTAGAGTAACTTTTCAGTTGAAAACTCGATATTGTTTTCAAAAAAATATAAAGTAGAGTTGTTGAAAAATGAATTTTCCATCTGTTTCTGTTTTATGAAAACGGTCGATTGAAGCAGTTTTGTTAAGCGGGCATTATGGAATTTTTCAACAACTCTATTATCTTGGTCGAGTTAGATATAGCTACAAACTCAATGTAAACTTAGCAAATAACTTTCCTTGAAATTCAGTAAATACCTTCTTATGGCCATTGTTTTAAAAAATCCAAATAGAATGGATCATTTACTGATTTCAATTTTTTAAGGAAAAATTGAATTTTAAAAAGACTTCTTAGTGGAAACCTACGTTAAAAACGGTTTTGTTAAACTTGAAAGCGATTCTTTACATACATTGTTATAAATTGGCGCTGTAATCATAAGATTCCTAAAATCTTGGATTTGTCTTAAAATTCATAATCACTTCATTACTCAGAGCTATTATAATAAAAAGTCCAAGTATTCTGCGCTAAAACAGGGTTTTGCAATAAAAATTTACGGTACTCAATTTTATAAGAATTAGTAATAATCGATCGAACTGAAAAAAGCGTGGAATTTTCAAAAGAGTAATTTTTAATTTTTTGAAAAGAATTTGAGTGTTTAGGCCGATTTTAGAAATAGAATTTAGGATTCCTAAATGCAGAATATTGATTATTCGAGAAGACTCAAACAATCCACGGTCCGACCTCCGGTTCGAGAAAATACAGATTTTAGTCGGACGATTCAAACGGTTCAACATCATAAAAAATCGGGATCACCAATTCAAATTTTTTCGTCCACTCGTTCTGCTTTTGTTTTATTATTAGGCTCTATATCCCTGTTTACTGCTGGAATTGTAGTAGGTCTTAAATTGGATCAAAAGGAAGAATCTTTTGCCCAAAATGAAATACAGACGACACTCAGAAACGTTCCCTCTCATGAAAAAAAGAATGAGATTCGATCTTTATTTTTTTCTAACCAAAAGAACGAAGAACCAGAACCCTTAAAAAATCAGGAATCGCTTTTAAAATTAAATTCTAAAGAGAGTATTTCAGGAGTGAACGGAGATTCTAAGATTCTCTATCCTCCTCAAGCTGGTGAAACAAATTATCTTGTAGTAGTTGGCACATCTGATTCTTTGCAAGCCGTTGGATTGGGAAGAAGGATTTTGATGGCTAGAAACGAATTCAAAGGAAGAATTTTTCGTTCTTCTAAAGGGGAACTTTATTTGGGTTATTTTTATTCTGAAGAAGAAGCAAAAGAAGCATTGGAAAAAATTCAACCTCTCAATGATCCTTTGTTTCATTCTGCTAAGGTTCGCGCACTGAAACTTTAATAGCCTTTTCGGATAATTTTGTTGACTTTCGCCAAATTTGTGCTATTTTCTAAAACAGAGTTTTAACGGAAGTTATCATACTTACTTGGCTGCCAAAAAGAAAAATTCCGAAATCGAACACAAGGTAGGCGACTACGTAGTCTATCCAATCCACGGAGTTGGAGAGATTCTTGAAATCTCCAAAAAGAATATCCTGGGTAAAAAGAAGGATTGTTACGTTCTCGAAATTCAAGGTAGTAAGATGAAGGTCATGATTCCTGTAGACAAAGCAGAACAGGTTCGAATTCGCCCTATCATCGATAAAAAAGAGATCAAGAAAGTCATTGCACTCCTCAAGAAAGACGAAGTAGATACGGAAGAGGACTGGAAGATCCGCTACCAAAATAACCTCAATAAGATCAAATCCGGGTCCATTTATGAGGTCGGAGAAGTTTGTAGAAATCTATTTCGCAGAGCAAGTGGAAAAGAACTCTCCATCATGGAGAGAAAGCTTTACGAAAGCGCCTATAATCTTGTGAAAATGGAAGTTGCATTGAGTAAAGGGGTTACGCAAGAAGAAGCGGGAAATCTAGTTTCCGATGTATTAGCGAGCACCCTCTCTCCTAGTGAAAAAAAGGCAGAAGAAGAGTAAAGTTCCGCAAAAAACTCAAATACAAATTAAGGATTTGAGTTATGATTCATTTCTACAAAGTACTCACGTCTCTGTTCCTTTCTGGGATTACATTTGCAGTAACACATAAACAAGCAGGAGATATTTATTTAGCCGGACCAATTGCCGGGGTTGTTTTGTTAGTTTCCTTTATTCTTCTTTACGGAGAATCTAATTTTTTTCCAAAACTCAAAGCAGATGTACTTTTTTGTGCTGGATTGGGCGCGCTTCTTGGGCTTGCGATTGCTTGGTTTGTAGGTGCAGCTGTTCATTTTGAAGAATTGAACGTAGCTTTTTATTTCTTATTTGCGCTTTTTGGAATCCTTTCTGGAGTTGCGTTTGCTAAAGAACCTGGTCTTGGAATTTTCGGCGGTGGTGGTTCAGGCAACGGCTTTGGAGTTGGTATCGAAAAAGAAGAAGTCAGAGATAAAATTCTAGATACTTCCGTTGTAATTGACGGAAGAATTTTAGATATTGCAGATACTCATTTCTTAGATGGTCCTTTAATTCTTCCAAACTTTGTGTTGAGAGAAATTCAACTTATCAGCGATTCTTCTGATCCGATCAAAAGGGCGAGGGGAAGAAGAGGTCTTGAAATGTTGAATAAACTCCAACGTAAAGGATCTATAGAAGTAAAAATTACTTATAAAGATTATTCTGATACACGTGAAGTAGATGCAAAACTAATTAAACTAGCTCGTGATACTGGTGGTAAGATCGTTACTAATGATTTTAATTTGAATAAAGTGGCTGAACTGCAAGGAGTAAAGGTATTAAACTTAAATACTTTAGCAAACGCTTTAAAACCAGTCGTTCTACCTGGAGAAGAACTTGGAATTCAAGTGATCAAAGAGGGTAAGGATGAGAATCAAGGAATTGGTTATTTAGAAGATGGTACGATGGTCGTGATCGAAAATGGTGGTCATCTTGTTGGGAAAGAGGTCAAAGTGACAGTAACTTCTATTATCCAAACTGCAGCTGGAAAAATGATTTTTACAAAAGCGAATTCGAATGGAGTTTCCGAGAAAGGAAATCGTCAACCCCATTCCTCTTGAATCGATTGACTTTCCACTTTAGAGTAAAATAATTGAAACAGAATTCCCAAGGAGCAATCAAATGCAGGCCCAGACTCAGGTAAAAGGTTTGAAGGAACTCGGACTCGAACCTTCTGAAATTTTCCATAACCTTTCCTATGATGAAATTTATGAACATGAGAAAAAAAACGGAGAAACTGTAGTTTCCAGCAATGGAACTATGATGGTAGATACTGGTATTTTTACAGGTAGATCTCCGAAAGATAAATATTTCGTAGATGAGCCTTCCTCAAATGGAAACATCTGGTGGAGTCATATCAATTTCAAAGTTTCAGAAGCAATCTTTGACGAGCTTTATAAGAAATGTGTAAACTATCTGAGTCATAAAAAACTATACGTTTTCGATGGTTACGCAGGTGCAAATCCTGAAACCAGAGTAAGTTTGCGAGTTGTTTCCGAAAAAGCTTGGCAACATCATTTTTGTACGAATATGTTTCTTCGTCCTACAAAAGAAGAACTTGTCGGTCTTGATCCTGAATTTACGATTATCAATGCTTGTGGAATTAAGAATGAAAACTTCAAACAGCACGGAATGAATTCCGAAGTGTTTGTAATCTTCCATCTTGCTAAGAAGATTTGTATCATCGGCGGAACCGAATATGGCGGAGAGATGAAAAAAGGTATTTTCTCCGTTATGAATTACAAACTTCCTTTGCAGGGAATTCTCAGCATGCACTGTTCCGCGAATGTTGGTCAAGATGGTGATACGGCTCTTTTCTTTGGTCTTTCTGGAACTGGTAAAACAACTCTTTCTACAGACCCAAACCGCAAATTGATCGGAGACGATGAACACGGTTGGGATGATAACGGAATTTTTAATATCGAAGGTGGTTGTTATGCTAAGGTAATTAACTTAGATCCTAAAACTGAGCCGGACATTTACGAGGCCATTCGTAAAGACGCCCTTCTTGAAAACGTAGTTTATGATCCTCAGACTAAGATTGTAGATTATTCTTCTGCTGCAAAAACGGAAAATACTCGAGTTTCTTATCCGATTTTCCACATCAATAACATCCAAGTTCCTTCTAAAGGAGGACATCCGAAAACCATTATATTCTTAACTTATGATGCGTTTGGCGTTCTTCCTCCCGTTTCCAAATTGAGTATTGAACAGGCGATGTATCACTTTCTTTCCGGTTATACCGCGAAGGTTGCGGGCACGGAAAGAGGGATCAAAGAGCCAACCGCTACTTTTTCTGCATGTTTTGGAGCTGCGTTTATGACTCTTCATCCTACGAAATACGCTAAATTACTCGGTGAAAAAATGAAAAAGCATAACGTCAGGGCTTACTTGATGAACACTGGTCTTGTAGGTGGGTCTTACGGAGTTGGAAAACGTATGAATCTTCCTTCTACTCGTAAAATCATCGATGAGATTTTAAACGGGAATATAGAAAAGTCTGAGTTTGTGACACATCCAGTTTTTCAAGTAGCTTATCCTAAAACGATCAGCGGAGTTGATAGTGCTATTCTTGATCCAAGAGAAGCTTGGACAGATAAAGCTGCTTATGATCAAACTGCTAAAAAATTAGGGGAAATGTTCATTAAGAATTTTAAACAATATGCGGAAGGATCAAAGGATTTCGATTTTACTGCATTTGGCCCGAAAATTTAATTTTGATCTTTGTAAGATCTACGGAAGCTAAAACTACTTTCCGTAGATCTTTTATAATGTTTGAATTTTTAAGAATAATTTAAACTTACTATGAAGTCTTATCTCAAAGTCTTAAATCAATCCTCTTTGAAATCTCTAACAAAAAGTGTTTATAATTTTTACTTTTGGGAAAAGTCAGGTTTTATCAAATAAAGTTTTATACCAAGTTCAATTAAAATAAACTATCTAACGTGGTTTAGACGTAGGAAATGAAAAAGAATTTTTAAAAATATAGTTCCTACAATTTCAGAATTTATTCGTAAAATCTTAATTTGTAAGAGTTCCACATTTTAGGGATCAATCTGCAAAGCTCAGATTCCAACTTTTTCAGAAAAATGAATCATGAATTCCTTACATCGAATTCATTTACCTAAAATTCAGTTTCAAACTGAGATTTGTCTCAAAATTTAAGATTACTCTACTATAAACTTCTCTTAAAATTTAGAAATAGATATAAACAACATTACTTTAGAAATTTCTAATGAACTGCTAAAGTCTCTACCGAAATTGTCGCATCTGGATATTTGTGAATTTTATCATCAAATTTTAGAATAAAGCTCTTAGTTTATTTGTTTAAAATAAAAATTTAAATAAAATATTATAAACAAATGAAGAATTGTAGTGAAAATATAAAATCTAAAATCTAAATTTTCTCGGAACGTTTGAAAAAGTCCTATGTGGACAACTGAAAACGTAGAAAGTAGAATCCAAAAATTTAATATTGTTAAAGAAAAATAAACACTTAGATAAATTACGATAAGAAGGAACACTCCAAGAATTATTTTCACAAATTTATTATTTGGAAGAAATCGAAGTTTGACAAACAGGCTCGAGGCCTTTTTTCATTTCGCAATTGATTGTTCCATTTGGAAAATAAGTAGTTCTGGAAATGAAATTTCCGTTATCGTCAAAAACTTCAATTGCTTCTGTTTTATGAGTCGGGTAATAATAAAACCAAGTTTTTACTTTCTTTCCGTTTTTATAATAACCGGTGTATTCTAATTCTCCGTCTGGAAAATACTTTTGCCAAAGGTTGTCTCTATAACCTTCCGTATAATTTCCTTTGAGTTCAAGTTGTCCGTTTTCGTAAAATCTTTCGAAGAGTCCTTCTTCATTTCCTTCGTCTCCGTTCATCATCACTTCAGGTTTTCTAGAACCTTTGCCAAAATTTTGACGAATATAAAGATTTCCATTATCAAAATTCCAGATCCATTCTCCTCTGCGAACTCCGTTTTCATAATTACCTTTTGCTAATATACGATCTTCATATTTAGAATAAATTTTGCAGAGACCGTTTTCTAAACCGAGTTCGTTTATGGAACAATCTTGATAAATTTTCCCGTTATCGTAATAAACTCTTCTTCTCCCTGGCTCGGAAAGTACGTACGCATTGAATTCCTTTTGGAACTTTGCACTGGAGGGAATATTCGCGGGAAGTGATTCTTTTACGCAGTATGAAAAAGAAATAGCTGTTAAAAATAGAATTATACTTTTGAATAATATTTTTTGAGTAAAAAAGATAAACTTGAGATTCATTCGATTTTTATTATGTATTGATTCTTCTTTTCAAATTCAATCGATAGTGAATTTTTTACTTACTAATAGTTCTCCGTCTTCGTCACGAATTTCTACTTCGTAAGATCCTTGTTGATCAAAAAACGTATCGTCATAATAAGTTTGGAATTTTTCAAAATTCTTACGAAAGTCTTTTTCTTGAATTGAAAACTCCTCTTTCCCGCCGTCGGTTCGATAAATGGTAAGGCGAACTTTTTTGGGAGTGGACCAACCTTTTTTATAATAGATAAAGAAGTCTTGTCCATGAGAAAAATGATATTCTTTTTGTGAACTCATCCCCGAAACTTTTTCAGGAGTCATTTTATCTATATCCATATAAATTTCGTGTTTCGCTGGCCAGAAAAACCAAATGGCAATGACCAAAAGAATCACTCCAATAATCTTCAAAAAACGTGAAGAGCCTTCTCTTTCGGGGGATTCTGGTTTTGTATAATCTTCCAATCTCATGACACTGCTTATCCTGTGTAGGTGGTTCTTTTTGGGCAAATATTTTTCCTCTCTTGCGGAGGATGAATTCTGAATTGAAGGAGACTCTTTTGTTTCTTGGTTATAGGTTTTTAAAGGAGAATCGATTTTATTTTTTATAGTTATCTGTTTTTGATTTTCGGATTCTTCTTTTAACGTTTCTTTTTGAGAGGAAGTTTCTACGAAAATGGAGGGATTCTCTTTCCAAGTTTCTGGTATAGGAACTTCTTTTTGATTGGAGGGAATTTGTTCTTCTTTGGCTTCTCCGCCTAACGTTTTTCGGACGTGTGCGCCCGCTGCTTGCTTTAAAAGATCCTTTTTAGCCAAGCTCCAAAACCTCTTCCACAAAACTTTGATAAGATTGTGCCGCTTTACCTTTTGGTTGATATTCGAAGAGAGTTTGTTTCATCATATGAGCTTCTTCCACGCTGACTGAAGGTGGAATTCTGGATGAAAATAATTTTAAATAGGGTTCAATCATCGGTTCGAGAGTTTGGGAAAGTGTGGTTCTAGGGTTGAACATAGTTAGCACGGCTCCTAAAACTTTTAGAGAAGGATTGAATCGTTTTACGGTATTCTTATGTGCTTCTAAAATGGCTTCAATTCCATCTAGAGAAAATTTGGAAACCTGTAATGGGACAAGTAAACCTGTAGAAGCTACAAAAGCGTTAAGAGTGATCATAGAAAGGCTTGGTGGACAATCTATAATCACATAATCGAAATCATCTTTGATTAATTCCAGGGAATCCCTAAGTTGAAAAAAACCATCTATCTTTCCGGAAAGCATTACATCGACTTCTGCAAGAGAAGGATGAGAAGGGGCAATCTTTAAACCTTGGATTCGAGTCGGAATTAAGACTTCTCGTAGGTCCCCACCATCTCTAAAAATTTTATAAAGACTTTTTTCTCTTCCTTCTTCTGAGTGGAAGGAATAAGAATTCTCCTTAATAAAAACAGAGGTTGCGTTTCCCTGTGCATCTAAATCTAAAAGAATTACTCTCTCTTTTTTGAGCGCGAGTCCAAAAGCGAGATGTACCGCAGTGGTTGTTTTGCCTACTCCACCTTTCTGGTTTGCTATACAGAGGATCTGTTTCATAAAAAATCCGTTGCCCGTAAATTCCGCTTTCCTCAGACTACATTTAGAGATCGTTGGATTAAGGATAGATTCCTCGATCTGTTTAGGATGACAATCCGGAAAAGGAGATACAGTTGGCAGAATTTGAAACGATCATAGGACTGGAAGTTCACGCTCAGCTCAATACGGAATCGAAAATATTCTCTACAAGCGCGACTAAATTTGGTTCTCCTCCAAATTCTCAAACCAATCCGGTTTGTTTGGGGTTGCCTGGCGCATTACCGGTTCTCAACGAATTCGCTTTAGAAAAAGCGATTATGGCCGGGCTTGCATTTGGCTGTGACATTACTCTGTTTACTAAATTCGACCGTAAGAATTATTTTTATCCGGATCTTCCGAAAGGGTATCAAATTTCTCAGTTTGATAAACCCATTTGCACTGGTGGAGGAGTTACATTTACGATCAAAGGGGAAGATTCTGCTCGTTATGTGAGACTGACTCGAATTCATCTGGAAGAAGATGCGGGCAAACTCATTCATTCTGCAGATCCAAATATTCCTCAGTCTTATGTAGATTTAAATAGAGCGGGGACTCCTTTGATCGAAATCGTTTCTGAACCGGACATGCGTTCTTCAGACGAAGCGTATTATTATCTTAATTCTTTAAAATCGGTTTTGAAATACATTCGGGTTTCGGATTGTAATATGGAAGAAGGTTCTCTTCGTTGCGACGCGAACGTTTCGATTCGCCCCAAAGGCTCGGACAAATTCGGGACCAGAGTTGAAATTAAAAATCTAAATTCTTTTAAAGCGGTTAAAGCCGCGATCGATTATGAAGTAGAATGGCAAAAAGAAATGGCTTTGGAAGGAAAAACATTTCAACAACAAACCAAACTCTGGGATTCGGTCGCTAACAAAACCGTAACGATGAGAACTAAGGAAATGAGCCACGACTATCGTTACTTTCCCGATCCGGATCTACCGGTTATCATCCTTCAAAAAGAAACTGTGGAGTCGGTTCGTTCCAAACTTCCGGAACTTCCGAACGAAAGAAAAAATCGTTTTGTGGAAAAATTGGGTCTTCCTAAATACGACGCGGAGGTTTTAACCGCGGAAAGGGAAGTTGCGGACTATTTTGAAGACGCTTTGAAAGTTTCTGGAGATGCTAAAAAAACATCCAACTGGGTTAAGGACGAAATTTTAGGTATTGTCAATAAAGAGAATATTACAATATCAGAATTTTCTGTTTCTGCTCGTAGAATTGGCGAACTTGTAAAATTAATTGCTGATGGAAAAATTTCTGGTAAAATTGCTAAAACGGTATTTGAAGAACTTCTTACTTCTGATAAGGACGCAGAGACTATTGTCACAGAAAAAAATCTGATTGTGGTTCGAGACGATAAAGAAATTGAAAGGATTGTGGACGAAGCCATTGCGAATAACCAAGACGCCGTAACTAAATACAAAAGCGGAAAAGATCGCGCGTTAGGCGCCATTGTGGGTTATGTGATGAAGGTTTCCAAAGGAAAGGCCGATCCAGAATTGGTAAATCAGATGCTTTTAGAAAAGTTGGGTCCGTTGCCGCCAAAAAGTTAATAGTTTCAAAACTTTGACAGACGGCGATCTATTGGTTCTATATATATTAGAATTGTTGAAAAACTCCATAGTTCAATTAACAAAACTGCTTGAATCGACCGTTTCCATGAAATAGAAAACAGATGGAGAATTGATTTTTCAACAACTCTATTAAAAAAGTCTGGTTTATTTTTGAATTTTTTATTGGGTCTACAATAAAGGAAAGTTCTATAAACTCAAAGAATTTGCCGTCTTATCAAGTTTTTCGGTTAAATCATTCTTTTGTGACTATCATAAAAATGAAAAAACTTTTTATAAAGATTTCCTAATAGCTTGTTCCAAGACCTCAAATAACTTTACACGATAATTTTTAGAAATTTTTAATATACTGCAATAGTTTCTACATTTTTGTGAAACTCAGCGTCTCACTCCCCATGGGTCGTTCGACAGGTCGCATTTGACAATTTGTGAACTTTTAAGCAGCCTAATGTAGTTAAATTTTTGTAGTAGTTTCCACATTAGACAGTTTTGTAATAGCTCTAAATTTTTTTACTGATCTCTATAAAATTTAGTGTTGTGAATTTTTATTACAAAATTCTGTTTTAGTGTAAAATATTAGGTATTCTGATATGTCCCGTAGTTTAGAATTTTTTAATAAAGTCCAACGTGGGA
Source organism: Leptospira interrogans (assembly GCF_900156205.1). Taxonomy (GTDB): domain Bacteria; phylum Spirochaetota; class Leptospiria; order Leptospirales; family Leptospiraceae; genus Leptospira; species Leptospira interrogans. Next base: position 48,659 of record NZ_FTNA01000012.1, on the reverse strand, counting down.
ACTATACAACCTTAATGATAGAAAGGTTATCTAAAAATTTATCAAACTACCAGTAGAACATAATTTGTAGTAGTTATATAAGTTGTTTTAAAAACGAAATACTATTCTCTTGAATGTTTTGATTTTTCAAGGACTAACAAACCTTAACTATCACTCGGTTGATCTTTTATAGGTCGAATCGATTGTATTCTTTAAAGTTGAGTTTTTTGTGGGAACTCGCACCAGAAATTCTGGCGATAAAATACACGTTTGAAAGCCTATATGAGACGTAATCTGTGGGAACTCTTATGCAAGATAAGGTTGAAGATCGCCCCTTAAGTATCAGAATTCGAAGAAAACACGATGAACTAGAAAAATTTTCAAAACTGTAATAGCTCCTACATTTTTAAAGTTTTACTGTAAAATATAGGTTCGTGGTAGTTCCCACAAATTTTGTGAACTAAAAAAATCACTTCTATGAGTTTCAGAAAACATTAGAGTCTCGCTTTCTGAGCCCAATGCATCGCTTCTATGGTGCTCGGGAAACTCAGCGCCATTCCCATAGATCGATCGTTCGGCGGGCTTTAGAGCTGGCTATTTTATAAAAAGTTACGGAATTTAGTCTAAGTATTCGTTTTTAATTGATTAGACTCTTGACTTCGGGTCCGTAAAAATTCTATTATGTCCCTTACAATGCAGGATTTTGCTCATTTACATCTGCACACAAATTATTCCATGCTCGACGGAGCGATTCGTATCAAGGAGTTGATGCAACATGTCAAAGAATGCGGCATGTCTTCCGTTGCCATGACCGACCACGGGAACATGTTCGGAGCTGTTGAGTTCTATAATGAGGCGATCAAACAGGGCATCAAGCCGATTATCGGAAGCGAATTTTACGTTTCCCCAAACCGTAAGCAAGAAACGGAGATGGTAAAGATCGCGGACGGGAACGCATACCATCTCATCCTACTTGCAAAAAACGAAGAAGGTTACAAAAATCTAATACGTCTTTCCAGTAAATCTTACACGGAAGGTTTTTATAAAAAAGCGAGAATCGATTATGATCTTCTGGATAGACATAGCGAAGGTCTTGTTTGTTTGACCGCCTGTCTTGCGGGTGAAGTCAATCGAAAGATTTTGGAAGGTAAAATAGATGAGTCTTTTCAACTTGCTGGTAAGTTGAATGAGATTTTCCGTAAAGAGGATTTCTATATGGAAATCCAAAATCACGGAATTCCCGAACAGATGACAGTCGCTAAACAAGTTTACGAGTTCGGAAAGAAGACCGGTATTCCGCTCGTTGTTACAAATGATTCCCACTTCTTAAAGAAAAACGACCAAGAAGCGCAAGATATTCTTCTTAGAATCGGAATGCAAAAACGTATTACCGATCCGATGGAATTTGGTTTTAACGGAGAGTTCTATGTCAAAAACGGGGACGAGATGGCGAAAATTTTCCCCGAAATCCCGGAAGCGTTTTATAATACATTAGAAATTAGTAATAAAGTAAATTTGAAACTTCAATTTGGAAATTATCTTCTTCCCGAATTCGAGGTTCCGGAAGGTTATGACGCGGATTCTTATCTTGAAAAATTAATTTGGGAAGGAATCGAAAGAAAATATCTGAATCTTTCTCCGGAAATCAAAGAAAGGGTGATCTTCGAACTCAATACGATCAAAAATATGAAGTTTGCAGGTTACTTTTTAATTGTTCAAGATTATATTAACTACGCAAAAAGAAACGGAATTCCGGTCGGACCAGGAAGAGGTTCGGCAGCAGGTTCCATCGTTGCTTATGCACTCGGAATCACGAACGTAGAACCACTTCAACACAATCTACTTTTTGAAAGATTTTTAAACCCGGATCGTAAAGACATGCCGGATATTGATACTGACTTTTGTGTGGAACGCAGAGAAGAAGTAATCAATTATATACGTAGAAGATATGGAGAAGAAAAAGTAGGGCAGATCATCACATTCAATTCTCTTGCAGCCAAAGCGGCTCTCAAAGACGTAGCACGGGTATTGAATCTTCCTTTCGGAGAAGCGAATGAAATGACAAAGGCGTTTCCAAATAAATTAGGAATGTCTATTTCAGAAGCTTTATCCACTTCTTCCGAGTTAAAAAACTTTTCGGAAAAAGACGATATTAATCATAAAATTTTTGCGATCGCTCAAAGATTAGAAGGAAATTACCGTCAGCCTGGGAGACATGCTGCGGGTGTGGTCATTTCTCCTTATCCTTTAGAAGAAGTAGTTCCACTTTCCACGGTTGCGGAAAAGGAAAAACCGGGTGTTCGTGCGATCGTAACTCAATACGATAAAAATAACTTAGAAAGTATCGGCCTTATCAAGATGGATATCTTGGGTCTAAAAAACTTAACGACCTTAGACTACGCGATCAAACTCATTGAACAAAGAAGAGGAATTCGGATTAATCTGGATGAAATTTCTTATGACGATGCGAATACATACTCTCTTCTCAGAAAAGCAAATACTTTAGGTATATTCCAGTTAGAATCTACTGGAATTACGGATCTGGTTGCAAAGAGCCAGGTAAGTAATTTCGACGAAATTGTAGCCTTGATCGCTTTGTATCGTCCCGGTCCGATGGGAGAAGGGATGTTGGACGAATACTTGGACCGTAAATCTGGAAAAAAACAAGTCACTTATCCACATCCATCTTGTGAACCAATTTTGAAAGAAACATTCGGAGTTCCGGTTTATCAAGAACAGGTGATGAGTATTTCCCGTGTTGTCGGAGGATTTTCGGTCGGAGACTCCGACGTATTGCGTAAAGCGATGGCAAAGAAAAAAGCCGATCTGATGGACAAACTGAAAGTTCAGTTTGTAGAAGGTGCGGTCAAACAAGGAATTCAGGAAAAGGTCGCTAAGGATCTTTTTGAACAGTTGGAAAGATTTGGTGGTTACGGGTTTAACAAATCGCATTCGGTCGCTTATGCGATCATTACTTATCAAACGGCTTACTTAAAAGCGAACTATACAATCGAATATCTCACGGCTCTTCTTGCCTCCGATCACGGTAAAACGACTGACATCGTAAAATATATCAATAACGCAAGAGAAATGGGAATTCAAATTCTCAATCCAGATGTTTCCGAATCCCAGGCTTCTTTTAGCGTGATCGACAATACTACAATTCGTTTCGGACTTTCCGCCATGAAGGGAGTGGGAGAAACAGCTGCAAACAGTATCATTCAAGCGAGAACCAAAGTAGGAAGTTTTAGAACCTTACAGGACTTCGCATTAAATATAGATACAAGATTGATCAACAAAAAAGTTTTTGAAGCTCTAATTCAAGCGGGAGCTTTAGATTCTTTTGGTTATACTCGAAAATGTCTTTTTGAATCTGTAGATTCGATTTTAACTTTCGCACAAAAAGAACAAGAAAGAGCAAATGAAGGACAGTTTTCACTTTTTGGAAACGAAGAAAGTTCTTTTTCTCTTAATCTTCCCAAAGATGCGCTTGAATGGGAAATTGACGAAAAGTTAAAAAGAGAAAAAGCAATAGCAGGTCTTTATCTTTCCGGTCATCCTTTGGACAAGTATGAAAAACAACTTAAAAGTTTAAAGACAATCCCAATCGAAAAATTCGATGATTTAAAGTCCGGAACTAAAGTGGAAGTTGCAGGTGTAATTTCTTCTAAGAACATCAAACTCAGTAAACGAAACGAAGAATTTGCGAATTTCAAACTAGAAGATAGAACCGGCGAAATAGAATGTGTAGCTTTTGCAAAAACATATCAGAAATATAAGGAATTTATAAAGGAAGATCAAGCTATCTTTATCAAAGGCGACTTGGATAAAATTGAGGTTGGAGACGCGGAACTTCGGGGTCAGGTTAAAGTTAACAGTATCGAAATTTTAGACGACGCGACGATCGAGGATAAACTTGAAAAGTCGCTTCATCTTAGACTGGAAGAAAGGCATACGGAAGATCCTGAACTGGTTCCGAAACTTTACGCATTGCTTGCTTGTTACAAAGGAGAATCTTCCGTGTATTTTCACATTGTGGAAAATCAAGAAGAAAAAAGAGTAATTCGTGCTCATGATACCTACTCGATCCAACCGATCAATGAGCTTTTCTTACGATTGGCAGATCTTTTAGGAGATCGTTCCGTATTTTATTCTGTAGGAGAACAACTCAAAGTGATCAATAAAAGCCAGGCTGCAGGTTAATTATTATTTTAAAGAATTATAATATATTAAATTAATATTTCTAAAAAAATGTAGCGCTTTAGTTCTTTTTTGTTTAGGAACACTTAGCCCTTTGTCAATTACTGTCTTTTGTCTAAAACGAGCGAAGCGAAGTTTACCATCTCGCGATTCTGTCGAAAACGTTTTATGAGGGTTGTTTTATAAATTGCTTTATCGCTCCAAGCGGGGGCGGCTTTCGGAGAAAGTATTTTTATGATTTTATTGTATTCTGAAGATTTAATTTGTTTTAGTTCCTCCGAAACCGGGCTCGCGGCTATAGTCAATAAATTGAAAGATTAACCGTTTTAGAAAATATTTTCTTTCGATCAATTTATTGACTCCGCCTTGATCCCTGCCGCGAATCATAAATTTAGAGTTAGTTGGTGATTTACAGAAAATTGATTTTAGAAATAAAATCGTAGTAAGAATTTATCGAATCAATTTTGAATCTTCACGAAAGTATAGAGTTTCCACATTCTTGGGAAATTTAAAGTTTCATCTCATTGAGTTTCTAAGAGTTGTTTTGTAAGTTGGACATTCCATCTCTTTCACATTGAACTCATGTTATTTTATGTGGGAACTGTTACAAATCAAAGTTTTACGGTTCTATTCCGAGAATGTGGAAACTATTATATTCTATTTCTTAAGGGTTTATTAAAAAATATGAATTCGACGTAAGGAACCCATTCTGAAAAAAATGAAATCTGAACTCTACAGACCGATTCTTTAAATGTAGGAACTACCACAAGACTTAGGTTTGTCTGTAAAATGATGTGGGAACTACTGCAAATTACGATTTTACGAATAAATTCTAAAATTGTAGGAACTTATACTTTAAGAAAATTTTTTCTTGCGCAGAACTCGCGTTAATTATCAAACCACTTAAGAAAGTTATTATATGAAAATTTTAACAGATATACCGAAAAAAGAACAGCTGTAAGTTTCTTGCATAAACATTAGATTCGACTTACATAGAAGGTAAAACTTCTTTCGCTTACGTTTCCTCTAAAATCCCAGGCCACCACTTTGATCGTGTTTTCTCCGGATTTTAAGTTTAGATTTCCGACCAAATACTGATCTTTATAATAAAGATTTGTAAAAGAGAATCCGTCCGGATTTTTCCATTCGGAAGCGGAATATTGTAAGGCGCTGAAATCGGCGGATTGGAGAGTTTCTCCATTTAGAAAATATTGAACTTTAGTAATTCCCCTTCTCTGAGATTTTTTTTCTCCTGCGTCTATGATGGAGATTGTAAAAGGAAATTCTTTGGAAAGGTTGATGTTGTCTCCGTCGTTAATATTCGTGAACTTTCCGTTTACGTGAACTAAAAGACTGGAAATTTCTGGAGCAGAACTATCCGGAATTGGTGAAAGAAATTTCATAGGATCTAAAATTTCGAGTCCATACTTACGAAGTACAACAAAATGAAGATGAGCTCCGCTAGAATGACCAGAATTGCCTGTAATCCCGATTTTATCTCCTGCTTTGATTCCATCAGGTTTTAGTAATTTAGAGATTCTACCATCTTTTAAGTGATAATAAGCCGTGAAATTTCCAGATCCGTGGTCTAACCAAACTGAATTTCCGGTTCCTAGTTCGTCCTCAAAAGGATGATCCTCCGTATAACGGCTGTACAAAACTTTTCCATCTGCCATTGCAAGGACGGGTTCGTTTGCGGAGGAAATATCCAGCCCATTATGAAAGTGATCTCCTCTGGATTCTCCAAAAGTTGAGGTAATTTTGTTTTCCAGTTGATCAGTTTTGACAGGGACGAGATAATTTAGTACTTTATTATTTTCCGCTTCCATGCTCAGATGGAACGCGGTCCAGATTATAATAAGTAGAAATTTTTTCATTCAGGACACAAACCTAAGTGCAAGTAACTCATACAAAATGAATTTGTCAAAAGATAAAACCTTAGATCTCGTTTCTCGATGTGGAGATGGAGAAGAAGATGCGCTGAGACAATTCTTCGAAATCTATTCGGAAGATATCTACAATTTCCCAATGAAAATCTTTCATTTGAGCGAAGACGACGCTGGGGATTTTTTTATCTATGCATTTGAAAGATTAAAAACAGGCTCCCGTTTTGGAAGTTTTAAGGGAAAATCCAGTTTTAGAACTTGGTTCTATTCCGTTCTTAGAAATATGCTGATTGATTGGCAAAGAACCAAGCGAGAACTTAAGGTTACCAATTTAGGAAAAATTAGTAAAGAAGGGAAGGAATACGCAACCATAGAAGACGAACCGGATACACGTCCTGAAATGCAGGAAGAAGCCAGTGAATTTTCTGACCGATTCAATCAGGCTCTGGAAGAAATTGGGGTTGATAAACGGGTCATTTTTAAACTTTCTTATATTTATTATTTAAACTTAAACGAAGATGAAGTTCAGTATCTTCTGGAAAAAACAGGATTATCTCCTGAGGCATTGAAAGAGAAAATTCTTCATCTCAGAGCGGAACTTTCCAATCGGGAAGAAGAAAATATTCGAATGGAAGATAAAATTACCTCTTTATATCTAAATATATTAGAATTGAAAGAAAAACAGCAAAATACTGCTAAAATAGCTCCTATTCTTCCTATGGAAGTGGATAAAACTTCTCACGCTTTGAAAAAGAAATATGAGCAGCGTAAAAGACTTTTGGAAAAGAAAAAGAAAGGACACTTTTTAGCAAGAACCCCTTACAGAGAAGTTGCAGAATTAATTGGGATTTCTGAGGGGAACGTAAGCGTTACTTTACTTCGTTTGATTGAAAAAATTCAGAAAAAGCTGGATTTCAGTGATTTGGATTTTTAGAAATTTCCGTCTTTTTATGCTATTGGAGAACTAAAATGGATTCGGGATCTGAAATAAACCAAGAAAACGAGCTTTTGCTTTCGCTTTTGAGCGGGGAGGAAGCTGGTTCTGATATAGATATAAAACTGCAAAATCAACTCATACAAATGGAAGAATCGATTCAGGCTGGGATTAATGCCTCAACTTTGTCGTATTTATATGAAGCTTCTAAAAAAGGAAAATTTTCAGAACTTCAGGAATCAATTGATCTCCAAAAGGCGGATTTAACTGGTTATTTAACAAAGGAAATTCCTGAATATTTAAAACGTTATGTTTCATTGGAACTTGCAAGGAAATCCGCTCCTAAGGAGTCGATCGTAGTAAAGTTGGGAAAGTCCGGAGCCCGAATCTTTGAAAGTCTTGTAGAATCTCTTCAAATTAATACGAGAGTAGATTATGCACCTTCTATGCGTTCGGCTTTAACAAAAGATCCTTCTGAGTTTGTAGTTTTTGAAGAAAAGGTTTTAGATAATTCTAAATTTACCTATCAATTGGTCCAGGAAACCCCTGAAACTGCATTTTTAAGCGTTAAGATTGAATCTCCAAATGCGAATTCGTTTCAACGAGTGAATCTTTATAAAGACACCAGATTCATTCTTTCCAATCAGTTCAATAATGAAGGAATCGCTAACTTTTCAGGGTTAAGAGAAGGGAAATATACTGTAGAATTTCAAGGGAAAGAAAATTCCAAGTCCTTAGATCTTTTTATTCTTTTGGAAGTATAAAATCGTCTTTTGGAAAAAAATTTCCAACGTTGTATAAAACCGAAGTAAATTCTTAAAAAAGCATTTCTTTTTATTTTTTCCGGACAAAAAGAATTCTGGAAAAAACGTTCCAATGTTATAATCTGATCCTGGAATTTTAAACTATGCTAAACCTAATTATAGATAGAGTCGGAAGCGTAAACGTTTTCAACATTTTAGATACGTCTGGAAGCGGATCAGAATCCCATTTACAATCTACGATCGATGAAGATCTTATTTTAGAGTATATTAAGGAAATTGAAAATTTAGTTCGAGTTTCTAACGCAGTTAATTCTAAAGGAATGAACCACAAAACTTTAGAAACTGAAATTCTTCATGAATTGAAAATTTTAGGAGAAACTTTTTACGATCAATTTTTTCCCGCTCCAATTCAAGAAAAACTAAGACTTACTACTGAAAAGTATCTTCATCTAAACATTGATCCAAAACTTGGCGTAATTCCATGGGAATTATTACACGATGGAACTTGTTTTTTGTCGGATAAATTTTTTATAGGAAAAACGGTTCGGGGAGAATCCAGTCAAAACCTTTTTAAGGAAAAAGAAAAATTAAGAATGCTAATCGTTGCAGACCCAACTGAAGATTTAGAATGGGCTCAAAAAGAAGGAGAACAACTTTTTAGAGTACTGAGTGAAAAGGTTTCTTCTTCTCGATTAGAGATTGAATTTATTGGAGGAAGACAGGTTACAAAACTAAAACTTCTTTCTTTAATCAAAGGTAAAAATATCATTCACTACTCGGGACATCTTTATTTTTCGGATGATCCTTTAGAAAATGGCTGGCAAATCTCCGAAAGCAAAATCCTAAAAGCAAGAGAAATTAAAAATTCTGGATTTAATACGGATTTAGTATTTTCAAATTCCTGCCAATCCAATTCAAACGCGTCTAGAACTCTTAATTCCGATTTAATGAACAATTTTGCCGGAGCTTTTTTGATGTCCGGTATCAAAAGTTTTATTGGGACTAATTGGGAAATTATAGATAATCAAAATACGATCGATTTTACGATTCAGTTTTACTCATATCTTTTTAGTGATAAAGTATTGGAGAATCTCTTTTTTTGGCAAAGGAATACGCAAGAAGAACCTTTGATACGAATGATTTGACTTGGACGAACTATTCTCTTCATGGAATTCCTAATCAACAAGTGATTCTAGATCCGACCAAGGGAAAAACGATTCAAAAAATTATTAATCCTACTTTAATCTCGAAATTTTATCCCTCGAACATCGCGGTTTCTTATTATAGTTTTATACAAAAACAAAAAGAAGAAACGGAATCTCCTTTCGAATTGATTCGGTCTTTGATCGATTCCTTTGAGGAGTTTTCTAAAATTGTAGGTGGAATTATATTTAGCGATCATCAGCATCATTCTTTGGGAAAATATATTCCGAATAACCCTGACGACGCAGTTGAAGTTAAAAAATGGTGGGAATTGATCTATCAATGCCTTTTGGATTTTAGAAAACTAGAAATCAGTCCACTAATCAGTAATATTCAAGAAGTTTTACAAGTGAACAAAGACACGATCCAAAAGATGATTCAATGGATCGAACTTTATAGACGAGGACAGATTTTAAGGGATTCTGCGGATGGTTATTTGATTTCTTTTCAATACTATTACGAAAATCTTCTAATGGAATTGGAAGAATTAGAAAAGACGAGTATTTTTCTGGTCTCTACAAATTCCAACAATCATCTTTTCTTTCGCGGACTAAAGCCTGAAACTTCTCTTGTGGTCGCACCCGTAGTCAAACAGGATTATATCGGTGAACAGATTGAAAAGTTCCGTGGTAAAGTAATCGTATTCAACGAAAATAAAATGACTATTGTTCCGATGCTTTGTAGTGTGATAGAAAATTCGGAAACTAAGGACTTGGAACTTAGTTTTCCAGGTTTTAAATCAGAAAAAAAATCTATTCAAAATACTTAATATATTGAGTCTTTGTCAACCCGGTAAGGGTAATTTTTCATGTGGTTCCTGTTGTGGAATTTTTAACCTGGACTTAAAACCTGAAGAAATTCAGAAATTGATTTTGGAAAGAACGGAAGAATTTAAAAATTCCGTGGACTTTCAAAGACCTTGGACAATGGCTGAATATAGAAAGGTTCGCGAAAAAAAAGAAGAATCCATTGGTAGAAAGGACGAACATACTTACAATTGTCCCTTTTTAGGAGCTTTCGAAAAAAAAATAGGCTGTATGATTCATCCAACTTTTAGTGGTGATCCTCTGAGTCAAAATTATTCTTTTTACGGTTCTTCGATCTGTCAAGGTTACGAGTGTAGAAACATGGAGCGTAAAAGCTCCTTATTTTGGGAAAATCTTTTAGGCGAAATGGAATTGGATTCTTTTACTTATTCTGCGATCGCTTCCGATTATAAAACTTTGGATTTGATCGAAGAAACATTTTTCCAAAAAGGAATTTCTATCGAAGTATTATTCCAATCTAAAAAAGATCTTTTGAAACGATTGATTTTAAGAAAAATAAATCAAAACGTAGCGATGATGAATACTTCTTTTGAAATTCCTATGGAAGAAAAGAGTGGTTCTGCGATCCAAAGATTGACCCAAAGACTTAATCTTATTTCTGCGCCAAATTTGTTAAACGAAATCAATCTCTAACTTTAGATCGTTCTTTAACGTGAGTAATTCGAAAGGGTGATTATGTTATTTCTCATCGAACGATTTGTAGGATCGAGACGCTTGCACTTTGAGCTACCATAGTAGTTATGCGCTTTTCGAGAAAGCAAACATTGAGTTTTTATTCGCCAAGAATTTACGTTAAAATATAGTAATTCCTGCAACTTTTAAGAGACTACTCAAATCTATATAATAAAATATGAGTATTCTTGCATTGAATCGATTTTTTACTCAGGGTAGTAATTAGAGTATCCAAAAGACTGTCTTAATCATTCCTACCAAATTGAGCACCTAGATATTCATCACAAAATGCTGCTTAACGTAAGTTCGGCATGATAAATTTGAAAGCGATTGAAGCGTAGAAATTCAGCAGAACGCTCTTTCAAACTTAGCGTCTGACGCTCGAAATAATTCAGCGTCCTCAATCTCTAAACTCAATGTATCGTTTTCTGAATGCTAATTCTTAGAGAGGAATTCGCTGAGTTTTCCAGTTTGCTCTTCAGTTCATTTGAAGAATCGCCTTCTATAATAAATTGCAATTTAAAACTAAATATTGTATTACATTTCTTTTATGAAATTTATTGACTGGAGTTGGAAGCGCAGTTTGTCAACGTTAAATTTGCCCAAATTTTCTTTCGCCAAATTTACATTAGAATTGTTAAAAGTAGAGATTCACAAAACTGCTTCAATCGATCGTTTTCATAAAACAGATGGGGAATTCATTTTTCAAAAACTCTGTTCTTGATGTATAAAACTATTGGATTGGATTTTTTATTTTGTAGTTCTGAGTAAAACAGAAATTTGTCTTAAAATTTATGATACTTATTTTTATAAATGTCAGTAATAAAAACTAACGTTTGCAACGTTGTAGAGATCAATAAGAAAACATCTTTATAAAGCTAAAATTCGACTGATTCTCTTTTTAAATATGATTTTGGATTTTGTGGAGATATAAAATCCTTCCTGTATGTAAAAACACAGGAAGGAAAACAATTAATGTTTACCGGCGGTTTCTGCTTTTCCTTTTGATCCGTTTAAAGGAACTTTTGTAGATGAAACACCTTGATTTACTTTCGATTTTACTTCCTCTACCTTGGAGTTAACTTGACCCGCAACTCCTTCGACCGAGTGAAGAGCGTCTTCAATGTATTTTCTGAGATTTTTGGCGACCTCGGATTGATCTTGAGCTCCTTTAGATGCAAGTTCTTTAAATTCTTTTTCAACTTTCAGAAGAATGCTGTCTGCTTGCTCTCGAAGTGATTTTGCCGCTCCAATTGCAAAGTTAAGCGCTTCTTTGATTTCTTTTTCCATAAGTTTTTTCCTCTGTTTTCTGCACTGAGAATAGACCAATTTTATGCGGCGCACAATAATGTGTCAAGTAAGAATTAAGGCAAATAAATACAAACTATGAAACTATAATTTGAAATCTTTTAATATATATGAGGAAAAATGGCAAGAAAGTCTTTTGATCGTCTTAAAAGTGAAATAAAGTTTCAAATTTGACGTTATACCAATTAAAAAATCAACCAGCCTTGAGAAGTATAACCTCATTTTTCAACAACTCCAATAGGTTATGAATTTTGAGACAAATTCCAGTTTAAGCACAGAATTTTATACATTTTTTATGTAATGTTTAGTGATAGATTAAGAATCCAATTTATAAAAGTTCTATCATTTCTTTTTATGTTGGATTTCTAATATACAGAACTGTTACATTTATTTTGAAACTAGATTCGTGATTTTAATTTTGAACTTGTCCCAAATCCTAAAACGCGACCCGTCGGGAGCCATCAACCAACCCCACAAGTTGAATAGGATTTTAGAATCAAAATGAACTCAACAGAACGGGCTTTCTATGGATCGCCGTTCTGGGCTCAAAAAGGCACATTTTTCAAGTGTTCCGACAAGAATGAGTCTTCTTACTTGCAAAAAGTATGTTTTTCTGATAGAGAAAAATTTTCCCCACCCAAAAATAGGGAAAACTCAGCACAACGCTTTCCTATGGGTCGCGTTGGAAAACTCAACACAACGCTCTTTATGAATCGCGTTGTGGGGTGGGAACTAAGTTTTACAGAAGATTTTGTCGTAATTCCGACGGTAGATCTTGAGATCCAATTATTTGTGGGGTTGGTTATGGTCGGGAGCGAGATTTGAGTTCAGGAAAGCGTTTTACTGAGTTACCGCCCGACCTGCAAACGACGACTCAGAAAACTCAGCGAATGCCTCTCTAAGAATCGGCATTCAGGAAGCAATGCATTGAATTTCACACAATGTGGGAACTACTACGAAAATTTAACGAGATTAGAACTGCTCGAAAGTTGTCAAATGCGACCTGCAGCGGCCATAGAAGCGATGCATTGAGTTTCATAAAAATGTAGGAACTACTGCATTTTATTAAAAATTTTAAAGAATTATCTCGTAAAATTCTTTGAAGTTTTGGGACAAGATCTTTATAAAATTACGTTTTCTTAAAAATTATCTCAAAAGTTTCTTGAGATGACTTTTGAAGAGATTATAAGCCTCTTCTAGAAGCTAGGTCTAAGATCCAAGTGTTCATTGATAAGATCGTAAAAAGTAAAACCACAAAAAGTGTAACCCCTAACACCGCAAACACGATAAAAATCGTATTTCGAATTATTCTAAATTGAAGATAACTTACAGATAAAGTAATATTTCCAGTCGAGGTTAGTTCTTCGTTTTTTCCCATTCTAAAATAATTTCGAATATAAAAAGTCATCATTAGTAGAAGTAAAACGATCAATAGAATTCCGAACTCGAATGAATAATGTTTCTGCAGAAGAAAGATAGGAATGTAAATTAAATTTCCTAATAAAATTCCTGTAATCATAATTCCGCTGAAATGAAACAACATGGGTATCCATGAAATTTTTGAAGAAGAAGCGGATTGAAACTCTCCCTCTTCTCCGTTTTGCGCCGTTTGAAAAACAGCAAATCGATCTGCTTGGTTTTCGTAAACTTTTGAAATCGTAAAAAACATATAAATCAATAGGACCGTTAATACGAACAAAAATAAAGAAGATATGGTTCCGACAATTGGAGTTTGAGGAATACTTTTCAATGGATATTGGAGAGACATTAAAATGGGAAGAACGGAGATCAAATACAAACTTCTATTTAAATATGTATAAAACCAAGCTTTATGATGAAGTGCTAAAAAAGAGGTTACCGATAGAAATATTAGAAATCCATAAATAAATAACATAATTTTTTGTCCGAGCAAAATTCGGCTTATTCTATCTACGGTCGCTTCTAATTGTGCATCGGATGGAATTGTTTTTTCGTTTAACTCTTCCATAACTTTAGAAGTAAGTTGGATTTTTGAAATTAATCCCCTCTCGATTCCCCATTGAGCTGCGTGTTCTCTTCCAGAACCTTCTAAAAGCGCTTCCATAGAATCCACATCCTTGGGATCATAAAAGATTGGTTCAAAGGAAACATTCATTAAACAAAAAGATAAAATAATAAAAGGAATGATTTTCGCGAGTTTAGTTTTCATAGTTTGGTTTTATTAAAAAAGAAATGAAAAAATTGCAGTCATTGAAATTCCTAATATTCCTAAAGCAATCAAGATCGTAATCATCAATCCTGAGTCTTCTTGAGTTTCCGATATTTTTGTTTTATTTTTGGGGCTGGAAGATTTTTCTCCGATTAAGATTGGCTTTTCTCCGGAGTAAGGACGAACCTTGATCGAATTCTCTTCTTCATAAATTTTTCCGAATATGTCTGAACCGATTTGAATAACCGTTTCATTTTCCACTCCGTTATTTTTAGAAGCGACTACGGTTCCAGGTAAAGGCCTGATTTGCCCTTCTGGAGTTTCTAGTTTCATTGTTTCTATGATACTTTGAGAAGAAGAATCCGATTTTAACAGTTGAATCATAATTTTATCTCCCGGTTTGAGAGTGCTAATCTGAATTCCGGAAACGGGAGAAAGAACGTATTTCATAGGAATGACCCTGGCGCCTGAAGGTATAAATTGTTCCAGGGTTTCTACGGGTTTTTTGATTTCAAATGAAGTAGGCTCTGAAGAAGTATCTTCGTTTTTTTCTTCAAGAGAGGAATCTTCAAAAATATCTTTTTGATTTTCTTCATTCAATCTAGATCGATCTATGATCGTGTAAAAAAATTGAATGTCCGGCTTTGAATTTCCTGCAGCTTGGCTAATTACTTGATTGAGAATGTATTTGATTTTATCATTATCCTTTCCATTAAAATAATGAATTAACTGTTCCATAAAATCATCTGATTTACCGTTTGTTTGGAACAATTCTACCAATCTGTTTGTAAGATTTTTAAGTTGTTTACCTTCGTATTTTAATTTTTGACAAACTTTTACGATGTCTTTATGAGTGGAAACAGAAAGTTGGACAGATTCGATATTCTCAGATTTGCCAACAGCCACTACTTCGAGCTTTTCTATCTTTGCTTGTTGTATATCAATAACGCTTGTAAATAAAATGTGAACAGATAAGGACGTATCTTTAGAGATGAATTGAAACGTATAAACCTGATTGGAACTCATGTATTTTTGATTTGATGAGAAAGTTGTGCTTGAAAAACTTTCTTCTTTATTTTTGACATTCTGGTTCGGATTCAGAGAATTGTCAAACTAAGGAAGGATTTCCCTTCTAATTTTAAGAGTTTTTTGATGAAGGTAAATTTGTTCCGAGGCTCTTTGATATTTCTGGTAACTTCTCGTTATATTCGAGGTTCACGAGTTGCTGGTCTTCTCTCGTTAAAGTCTAGATTGTCGTTTATCGTTATGGCCGTTGGGGTTTCTCTTCTCATTGTGGTCTTATCCATATTCAACGGTTTTCAAAGACAAGTAAAAGAATCACTTTGGCAAGGTGGACCTCATATCACCGTAGAAAACAAATTTGATTCTGGTGATATTAAAAATTATGAAAAGATAATTGCTTGGCTAAGTAGGAATCCTTATCTAAAAGATAGAATCGTTTCTATTGGAGGAAGTATTACGAGTCACGGTTTGATTCAAAATACAAACTCGTTTATTCCTATTATGGTGCGTGCTCTTCCTGTTGAAAACATTCATGATCTCGTAGGAAATAAACTTACTAACTTTCCTAGAATCGTTCATCATAGCCGCGAAGAAATCGCAAGATACAACGTCGAAAATCAGGTTCTAATCGGAAAGGAAATGGCGGGTATCTACGACTTTGATTTAGGGGCAAATCTGACTATGGCCGTTCCAGGAGGTAGGTTTTCTCTCGGAAAGGGAGTGGATGTTTCTATCAAAACATTTCGTACGGTGGGCTTTTTTAAAACTGGTTATTATAACTACGATACACATTACGTTTTTCTTTCGCTTCCGGTTGCACAAAAATTTTTTAATCTAAAAGATTCTGTAAATCAAATCGCGATCAAAGTAAAATCTTTGGACGATTTACAAAATTGTAAAAAGGAAATTTTAAAAGAATTCAGAAATCCAGATTTTGAAAATGAGATCGGTTATTCCGCTTCTTTTAGCGTAAGAACGATTGCAGAAGAGCAAGAGAATTTTTTCACTGCTTTGAAGTTGGAAAAGACAATTATCTCTATTATAGTTTTCTTATTTATTATTCTCGCTGCATTAGGAATGGTTGCAAGCGTTTATAGTTTAGTGAGGGCAAAAAGAAAATCGATCGGAGTTTTAAAAGCTCTTGGTTTACCTTCTTCCGGCGTTTTATTGATCTTTACTTTGAACGCTATGGTTGTCGGAGTTCTTGCTTCTCTTGTAGGAGGAGTTTCCGGAATTTTTATTGCGAGTAATTTGGAAACGATTGTAAACGGACTTTCCGAGCTTATCAACATGGTGGGATATTATTTTTATCATTCCGAATGGACGAATGTGGAGCTGGTTCCTAAAGACGTTTATTACTTTGATCATATTCCTGTGGATATTGATATTTCATTTATTTTTATGGTTACTACTGCCGCTACGATTTTATCCGGAATTGCGGGTTATTTTCCTGCGAGATGGGCGGCTGGTCTCAATCCTGTGGATACGATAAGGAACGACTAACGTGAGTCTGATCAAAGTAAGAAATTTAGTAAAAAATTATCATATTCTAGATAAAGAATTTAAGATTTTGGATCATTTAGATCTGGACGTTGAAGAAGGCGAAATCGTTTCCGTAGAAGGGAAGTCTGGAATTGGAAAATCCACACTTTTAAATATTTTAGGTTCTATGGATTCTTCTGATTCAGGGGAAGTAAATGTCTGTGGAGTTTTATTAGATCAAATTTCTGAAATCGGGAAAGAAAAATTTAGAGCTGAAAAAGTTTCTTTTATTTTTCAACATCACCTTCTTCTTCCAGATTTTACCGCTTTAGAAAATGTAAGTATCCCTCTTTTGATCAATGGGATTCAGCCAGGTAAGGCTAGACAAATGTCGATCGAAATGTTGGATCGAGTTGGACTTAGAGAACGTCATGATAATTTTCCTTCTCAACTTTCCGGTGGAGAAAGCGCGAGGGTGGGAGTTGCAAGGGCGCTCGTGGCCGGAAAAAAGCTTGTACTTGCAGATGAACCTACTGGTAATTTAGATAGAGAAAATTCTCGTAATTTAATGGCTTTGATTTTAGAGCTACAAAAAGAATTCCGTTTTTCTATGGTCATAGTTACACACGATATGGAGTTGGCTTCTTTGGTTCATAAAAGAAATCAACTTTCCGGTGGTAAACTTCAACCGATTTTATAATTAACTCATTTTAGATAATTTAACGGAACTCGGCGTAAGAAAACCTTAGAGAGTAAAACTCAATATTACTTTTCATGGATTTCAGTATAGTGTTTCAATTCCTTTGGAATTTCTGCTTACTTTTTTTCGCATCAGTATTCACGCTAGTTTATCTATAAAATTTTAATTTGTAAGAATTCCTGTAAATTAATCACAGGTGTTTAAAATATTCGTTTTTTATGATTCAGTTCGTGAATTCAAAATATCAAAAATTTATTATATACCTATCGATGATAATTCCTGGAATTTAAAGAAAAATGATTAAACTGGAGTTGGCTTTTCAAAATCATTTTTAAATGAAAACTCGTATTCAAATTTTTTAGGATAAATTTTGATTTTGGAAATCTTTATAAAATGAATTTTTAATTTAGAACTTGTCCCAAAGCCTGTCCAATGTGGGAACTATTAGGAAAATTTAACGACATTAGAACTATTCGAAAGTTCATAAATTGCCAAATGCGACTTAATTTGTAGGAACTACTACATTTTATTAAAAATTTCTAAAGAATTATCACGTAAAATTTTTTGAGATTTTGGTACAAACTCTTAATACTTCGTCAAACTAGGATTTTGTGTGAAAATTTGAATATTGAATTATATTAATATTTTACATAATGAAAACAAGGGTAAGTTGAGGAAAATTGAAAATATAATAGAGTTTTTGAAAAAATCCATATCTATAAACAATTTTACTTCTTTGTTTAAATCAGAAATTTTATTTTCAATAACTCTATTTTGTAAAATATAAATTTATGATTCTATTTTTCGTAAGTAATACCACAGTAACCTGGTTGGGTGCCAATGTCGTCTTGTTATTATCTGAAAAACAATAACAAATTAGTATTTTAAAGAATTGCGATATGATTGATTGCTATTTTTAGAAAATATCTTTTACTACTTCTGCCCCAGGATGTATCTCAAATATAAAAATATTCATTTTTTATAATTCTAAATTTGTGTTAATACGATTTATTCTTTATGAATATTTAATCGTTTGAAAATTAAGGATCGTTTTTATAGATTTGAAATTCTAGTTCAATTCCACGCGGTTCAGTTCATCTAATTCTACTTTCCATGTTTGAACGATTTGAACCATTACATCCAAAACTTCCGGTTCTGGAGAATCGTAAGAATCTGCCGCAAATGAATCCACGGTTTCAAATCCTTGGATACGAGTCAGAGAATTCTTTTCCATTTTTGCTCGAAAAACTTCAAATTCCTCTATAGAATCTGTCTCGGAATTTTTTACATAATACGGCTTTACGATGCTTACTCTAAGACTTTCTATGGGTAGACCTTTGAGGGTCTGTAAAACTCGAAAAGACAATAACGCGGCTTCTAATTTCATTCTTTCTTTATATTCTTTTTGCCCTAAAAATGTAAGAGCCGTATTTCCTCCTACGGAAAGGGTTATAACCAACGAACCAGTTGCACTTCCATCTGGGGCGAAGTTTGGAGATATTTCTATTTCTTTTAAACGGTCGCCTAACAGCAGAAAAGATGTTTGGCGTATTTTTTCTTCAACCGGAATTTGGCGGTTGGATAATACTTTTTGAATTTTGTTTTTTGTGTTTTGTTCACAAGTTATATTCGTAAATAAGATCGAAAGAATAAAAACGAAATAAAACAGTCTTAGGATTTTTTTAAGAATTTGTTTTTGAATCGAATTAGGTTTATTGAAGAGTGATCTTCGTTTTTTCATAGATTCTTCCTGAATACTGGATCCATTTAATTTTATGAACTCGGTCGTTTTTTGCAAGTTTTTCGTTCTTAGTTGCCAGATTTCTTAGAGACCGTTCGGATAAGACTGCCCTTAAAAACATTTTTGATTATAAGTTATTTTTCTAACAGGCGAAAAATTTTGAAACAAAAGATAGAAAAATTGAAACCTTAGATCGATTTTTATATTCGAGAAACGTTGGAATTTGTACTGAATTTTGTTTTATCAAGAATTTATTTTTACTCTCTACAAAACAAAACCAATCGAAAAATTGCCTGAAAATGGACTTCAAATCCATAATAGATAACTTTTGGATTATCCGTTTTTATGGGAATTTGATCTCTTATATTTGGAGATAAATTCTTATTCTGGAAAATAACTATTTTATATCCTTGTATTTTGAATTTTACCCTAGTTTAACTGTGTTTTGGTTTTTAGATCATTCATAAAAAAAATTTACTCGTTTACTTTTTTCTGTAATTTTAATTAGGTGATTTCGTCATAAATATTTGTATGAAACCAAAAAAAATCTCAAACGACGATCTTGAGTCCCTAATAACGGGCGTTAAATCTCAATCCATTGAAGTGGTTGGAAATTACTTATATAAAGGATTCAGAATACAGGTCAGTAAATACAACCTGTCCGGCGCTGAAAGAGTTCAACTCCTTTATCAAAAAAGAAGAAACAACGGTCTTTGTATTGTATGCGGAAATAAGGTTACAAAGAAAAACCCTTCTTCCGGAAAACTTTACAGGCTTTGTGAGCACCATCGCAAGACAATCGATAAGAAAAAGTAATTAACTTTTTCGAAAAACCTGCAGATAATTCAATAGTAGGAGTTTCCTCCGGAGTTTTATCTTGCAGGTCATAAAATCCTTTGTTTCTTTTACAAAGTGCCTTAGTTTTTCAACCTTTCTCGTACCATTTATCCACAAACTCCGGGTTTACCTGTAAATCTCAACTTTCTGAACGTATGCTGCCCAAAACCTGAATGAAAATTATGGAGATGAGTTTATGATAAAAAAATCTGGATTGGAAATAAATTTTAAACTCAATTTTCTTTTAGGATATTCAGCTTTTCAACTAATCAAACCTAGCAATCGATTGGAAACTGTTTTTACGTTTCCAAAAACCACGCAAAAAGGTCAAAATACAACGTTTCTTAGAGTTATCGTTTCTTTTTTGATTTTGTTTTGTTTTGCAGGTTCTTTAAGTGCAAATTCCCTTTTTGAAACTCAGGCTGAAAATTTACTTAGGATTGCCGAAGAAGCTTATAAGGATCGGAAATTTCATAAATCTATCGAGGAAATTAAAAATTTCCTGATTTTATACCCATCTAGTAAATTTAAAAACAAGGCTTATCAGGTTTTGAAAGATAATTATTCCAGACTTGGCTGTCCTGAAAAAGTGCTCGAAATTAATTTATATCAATATGCTCAAGAACCTACTTCTTCTTTAGGGTTAAACGCTCTTTTCGAAGCCGGTAAACTCTATCTTGAAATCGGTGAAGAGAATAAAGCTAAAGAGGTTTTTAAATCGATTTGCAATCAGTCTTTTTCCAGAGAACTGGCCGAAAAAGCTTCTTTGGAACTCTCTGAAAGGGAGATTTTAAACGATTCACACACGGAAATACAGGAATGCGCAGAAAAGTAGCTCTTTTTTTAGAGATTGGATTCTTGAAAGCCGATAATGAAAACAGTTGAACTCTGATTTTCAAAAAAAATATTAACATTACAGCATGTCCACAGGGATCTTCCAAATCGTTAATTTCCAAAAAGGCTCCTACATTATCGTAGAAGGTAAAAAGGATTCCCCTAGTTTTTTTATTATTCGAGAAGGAAAGGTAAAAATAGGCAGAGAAAATCCGGTTGTTGGCGAAGATCCGAATTCGGTTCAAGGTCCAGGGGATTTTTTCGGAGTTGTCGCCGCTATGAGCCAACACGCTCAAATTGAGTCTGCAGTTGCGTTGACCGATGTTTCGGTAATCGAGGTAAGTTACGATCAATTCGGAACTCTCATTCAAAGAAACACTCCGGTTGCAATGAAAATCATTCGTTATTTTTCCATGAAACTACGTCAGTTTGATCAGACGATTACTCGTCTTACGTTTCGTTCTGCGGTAGAAGAAGATCCGAATGAACTCTACAACATCGGGGAGAATTATTTTAATCAGAAGAATAATCACCACGCTGCTTACGCTTTCCAAAAATATCTTCAATATCTTCCAAACGGGCCGTTCGCTACTCAGGCTAAACTAAAGTTGCAAACGATGAATCAACCGATGCAGTCTCCTGTAATTGATCTCACTAAATTCAATCGTATGTATGCGGATAATGAAATGATCTTTTGCGAACACGAACCCGGCAGAGAATTGTATATCATTCAAAACGGAAAAGTGAAGATCACTAAGATAGTAGATAAAAACGAAGTATTACTAGCGGTTCTTCAGAACGGAGATATTTTTGGTGAGATGGCTCTTTTAGATAACAAACCTAGATCTGCTTCGGCGATTGCATGGGGCCACGTTCAACTTCTCGCGATCAACAAAGCCAACTTTGAAGGTATGGTTAAGGCACAACCTCAACTTGCAACTCGTTTGATCACACTTCTTTCTGAAAGAATTTGGACCGCTTACAAACAACTTGCGAATTTGATGATCAATGATCCGCAGGGTAGAATTGCAGACACTCTGTTAACTCTTGTTGAAAAAAATAGAATTAAAATTACTCCGAAAGTTTTATATAACTTTGAAATAGGTACGAAGGACTTGATAAAAATGGTAGGTCTTTCTTATCCAAAAGACGAAAACTTAGTTTTGGATCTTTTAACTAAAAACAAATGGATCAAACTGGATCAGGGTAAATTGAGTTGTACCGATTTAGTAGAACTAGAAAAGTTAGTCCATGTTTATAGAAAAAAATCTCAGATGGAAAACAAACTCAAAAAAAGAGTATAACAACACTTTCTTGAGTTTGAATGTCTTCTCCAAATTCTTCCCAATCGACTAATTTTAAAAAACGTTCTTCTAACGTTTTGGAAAATAGAGAAGTTCGTCTTAAAAAGGCATCTAGTTGGCTTCGTAAAAAAGACCCGATTACAAAAAAATTGATCGATTCTATTGGTCTTTGTAAATTAAAAACCATTGGAACCCCTTATCAAGTTTTAATTAAATCCGTTTTAGGACAACAGCTTTCCGTTAAAGTTGCACTGACTTTTGAACGTAGATTGATTTCTTTGGTTGGAAGCAAAAAAATTCCTTCGCCCGAACAGATTTTGAAAATACCGAACGATGAGATGAGAAAGATCGGAGTTTCTCAAGCCAAGACGGAAACGATCAAACGTATCGCTGAGGCCTACTTAAAACGGAGTATCACTGATTCTAAACTTCACAAATTAGAAGATTCTGATGTTCTAAAACTTCTTTGTTCTATTAAAGGTGTGGGGCCTTGGACCGCGGAAATGGTGTTGATTTTTGCTTTGGATCGTTGGGATCATTTCTCCATTAATGATCTCATACTTAGAAAATCAGTCGAAAAACACTATGGAATTTCTAAAGATAATAAAAAGGAAATTCAACTTTTTTTAAATACGTATTCTCCTTATAGAACAATTCTTTCCTGGTATCTTTGGGCAGATATTGACGGTGGAGAGGGTTGGGGGTAATATTAGAGTTTTTGAATGATTCTATAGTGAAGATTCGTAAAACTGTTTCGATTATCCATTTCAATACAACAAAAACGGATCAAGAATTAATTTTTTAACAACTCTATTGTTTATTTTATTACAAAGACGGCTTTTGTGAAAATTACAGATTGTTCTGTGTTAAATTTAGAACTTGTCGCAAATCTTAAACACCGACGACCTTAGGAGGTCTTTGCTAAATTTTCGAACTACCCGTAAGATTAAAAAGGTGGGAACTACTACGAAAATTTAACGAGATTAGAATTGTTTGAAAATTACGACCTACTCATGACTATATAATAGGTACCTAATATTTTACATAGAATCAGCGTTTTGTGATAAAATTGACGGTACTCAATTTTCTAGAGATCAGTAATTTGCAGGAAGCTACTGCGTTTTATTGAAAACTTCTAAAGAATTATCTCGTAAAAATTCTTAAGATTTTGAGACAAACTCTGATATTTTTTAACTAACTTCTTACTTTTCCCGCCACAAAGAAAATTCTGAAATTAATACGATTTATAGATAATTTTAAAATTTAACATGTATTAGGTGTAATAGATTAAAGTATTTTCAAAAACTTGAATATTTTTACCGCTGTTATCTTTACTGGCCGAATTTGAAAAATGACTTCTTTGCGCCCCTTAAGAAATGTTTCTTGAGTTATAATCAAGTAAAATCAATCGGATAATAATTTAAAAATTATCTTTCTTATTTCATATTTGCCTTTTCTATTTCCAATAGGACAAATCTCCCTATTCTTATTGAAATATATGTGAAAAATATTTTATAATATTATAATTAATAAAGTGTCTTTTTTGAGCAATGAAATGATGCGTAATTTAATTGTAGTTTTTATATTACTTCAGGCTTGTTCTGCGGAACATTTATACAATTTTTCCAATCCAGAAACAAGAGAATATTGGTTTCGATTTTTAATTCAACAGGGAGATATAATTTCAGAGATAGATATGGAGACTGAAATTAGAACGGAAACGATTGGGTTTGAAACCGAAGTCTCTGATGAAGATTTAGATTCTTTAGATTTACAATGGACTTTGTTGCAAGGTGCTCCTCGTGCAAGAACTTATGGGGTAAATGTCGGCACAGATCGCAACGATTTCATTTACGTAGCAGGAGATACAAATGAAGCTCTTTTTCAAGAGCAATTGATTGGAAGAAGAGATGTGATTCTTGGTAAATACGATTCTCATAAGAATATAATCTGGAGAAGGCAAATTGGAGCTTCGCAAGCATTGTTACAAGTTAAGGACTTTGGGGTGGATCCAAATGGAAATTCATACATTCTTGGTCTTACATGGAACGATTTTGCGGGTCCTGCATCTGGTAAATCGGAACTGTTTTTAATTAAATTCAACTCAGAGGGAACCCAAATTTGGGCCAAACGAGTGGGCAATAGAGGACTCTACGATATGTATCCTCATAAGATGGCCATAGACCAATTAGGAAACTCTTATGTAATTGGAAATTCTACCGGATCTTTTGAAGGAAATACAACGAGAGGTTGCACTTTTATACTTAAGTTTGACACCAATGGTAATCAAATTTGGGTAAAATAAATTGTGATTACTGGTGCTATTATTATTCCAAACGGAGTCACAATTGATAAAGTAACGGGTAATATTTATATGACCGGTTCTGGAAATGTAAACTTTGAAACTTTTTCTTCTCTCAGTGCTGATACTAGTTTTCTTTTTATTTTTAAATACAATAGTAATGGAAGTAGGCAGTTTTTTGCTCAATTGGGTTTTACTTCTAGTATAACCGAAGGGATTTCAATCAGCCTGGATCCGCTTTCAAATGTTTTTGTAGGTGGTAAAACTAACTTTGATTTAGAATCAGGAGAATAAACAAATTTTCGTGGATTTTTAGTTAAATATGATTCTTCCGGTGTTTTACAGTGGATCCGGTATTTTGGTCCGATTCATTTAGATAAACAGACTGTGGTGAACGCAATTCTGACGGATGAAGTCGGAAACGTTTTTTTAACGGGTCGTAGCAATGCAAATCTTTTGGATGAAGTACAAAGTTCAATAGGAAATGAAAACTTATTTTTAACTAAACATAATTCTTCGGGAGAAATCAAATGGTTTCAACAAGTTGGAACTGCAGAAACATCTATAAATAGCAGAGGACTTGCAAGAGATTCAGAGGGGAGTATTTATTGTACAGGATATTCGAACGGTTCTATAAATAAAGTTTCGAAAATCGGTTTTCAAGATTTATTCCTTTTAAAATACAGATAACTCTTATCTAAATTTAGTTTCTTTTCTGTTCAAAAAAGATTCGTTTGAGAGAAAGGACTCGGACGGCAAAATCATGAACCGAAATCGAAATATCATTCATGTCGGACTCAGTGATCTGTTTCTACCGATCACAGTTCGATCCAAATCCGAGATTTTTCAATTTCAATCTAATTTAGAAGAATTAGGAATTGAAATCACCAGTACTAACTACGCACCAAATCAAAATGTTCTTACGAGACAACTTTCACAATCGGTTCTAACCGTTCAAGTACTCAATGCAGGGCCGAATATTACACAATTACTTGTTGTTTCCGAAAATCCAGAAGTCTCCTTAGAATCCATCGAAGAGGATTTTGAAAGGGTATTAGAAGCGTTCGATAAGGTTTGGTCGATTCAAGGAAAAAATGTAGTAAAAAGTGATCTTACCGTTCGGCTTTTAACGGATTCTTCCACAGAACACGCGTTTGGTGAAATTTGGGAAAAAAGGCTTCGTCAAAGTAGAGATGGTTTACAACAACTCGGAAGACCCATTTTAGGTGGAGGACTTAGATTTGTTTTGCCTCCACTTAATAACCAAGATCCAGAAGATCATGGAATTGAAATTAAAATTGAATCCTTCTTTCCGGATCCTCGCAAAGTTTTTATGGAAACGATTTTTCTTTGGAGCGCGCCTCGTATAATTCACGAAAAATGGGGCGCCTCTGATCGAATTCAAAAAGTGATCCAGTATGTTGAACAACATTTAATCCCTTTTTTAGATCAAACTTAAATGACTGTGAGTTACAGTGGGTTCATGATAATAGTTTGTAGAGAGTAAGAATTATAACGATTCAAGGATAAGCACTACCAATCGATGCAATTAAATTCACTGGCTAACATACTCAGTCAAATTTCCCACCGACCTTGGCCTTTACCAAAATCGAAACCGTTTATGATTCAGTATTGGGAAGAATTACTTTTTCTTCATTAGGAGATTTCGAAACAATTCTTAGATGAAATTTTACCTCAAGGATTAGAAGCCGATACATTTCAAGGAAAGGCTTACGTAGGTTTAGTTCCTTTTCGAATGAAAGGAGTTAGACCGATCTTTTTGCCACCTTTACCTTGGGTTTCTTATTTTTCCGAATTGAACGTTAGGACTTATGTCAAAACACAAGGTAAACCAGGAGTTTATTTTTTCAGTTTGGATGCTGGAAATCGTATCATAGTTGAGGTTGCGAGAAAATATTTTCATCTACCGTATCTGAATGCTGATATTCATTTTAAAAGAGAGGGAATTAAAAAAGAATTTCATTGTTTTAGAATCGATTCTCGTGCGAATCCAGGGGAATTTCATGTCCTTCTTCGAAAATTTATCAATCGAAACAAAATACTTTGGAAAATTGGCTCACAGAAAGATATTGTCTTTATAGTATAGATTTTAAGGGAAGACTTTATCGGGGGGAAGTTCATCAGGCCACTTCAAAAGGCTGAGTGTTATATCTATAATAATACAATTTTAAAAAATCATAATATTCATATATTGCAATCAGAACCTTAAATTCATTATTCCGAATCTCTAAAAGTTGCATTCTTTCCTTTAATTCCTTTGTTTTAAAAATACAAACAACGTCGATTCTATTCTGGACTTTAATAAAACCAAAGTTGTAGTATATACTCAAGTGATTTGACGCTTGAATTTCCACGTTATTAGATTACTCGAGAAACAAGTTTTCTATTTGTTTGTAAATTTAAAAAACTTTTGGTATAAAAATGTTTGGATTCTTTCGCTTTAAGTTTTAAAATTAAAACAAAAGAATTAGTTGTAAGAACATCAAAAACGGTTTTTTGATTTTTAATATAGAAATTTTAAGAAAAGAGTTTTAAATAAAAGTAAATCCGCGTCTATTAATGTAACCTAAATCAAATAAAATTTATCGCTTGGGAGTAGATCGTTAAAGCGTTAAAGAGACGATTAATTGGAATAAATTAATACGATAAAATTTGGAGATATTAAAACATGCTGGCACATATACGCCCCAATCAACTTTTTTGCACAGACAAAGATCGAGAACAAAGTTTACGAACGTTAGGAATGATGCTGGAGCTGAGTGAAAAGTGTTACGTATTTGGAAAATACTTTTTTATAGATGCTTTTGATTCTGAAGAATATCCTTTTCTTTTACGAAAAGGATTTGATTTGATGGGAATTGGAATGGATTCCGAAAACGTAGGTAATATCTTAAAAGGTTATATAATATCCGGAAGTTATGAAGGAAAGGAACTTTTAGATAGAATCGTCATCTTCGAAGGGATCGAAACGATTCAAAAAGAATTACCTATTTCTGTTTTTTTGGAAAGGGTAGCTTCTTATTTTGGAGAATCCTATCAGAAGAATTTTTGGGACTTCGTAAATCAAAAAAGAAAAGAGATAGATACAATTCTTCTCAACGATTTCTACGCTGAATTTTATAATTCCAAACCTCAAATTGATTCAGATATACTTTTAAGTAGAGCGTTCCATTCTTTATCTTATAATGAATTGAAAGATTTATTAAGACAAGTAAGTCTTCCGGATTTGGCGGAAGCATTGAAGAGTGTACGTGAAAAACTTGTGATTCAAGTATTAGGTTTTCTAGATCGAGAATCTTCTCGCTGGTTGATGAAAGAGTTGATGAGATCGGATGATTCACATGATAGTTCTGAAAAAATAAAAGAAGCACAATTAAAGATTTTGGGAATTGTTGCTTCTAAAAAGGAACTGAATCGAGAATTCTGAACAAATCCTGTAAAGTGTAATGGGAACTGATTTTGTACCCAAATCTCGTTTTAATTTTATCTGTAATTTGAACTAAAACGAGAAGTTTCCATAAATTAACGTGAGTTCGACGTAAGGAACCTGGTTCATTTTTCTAAAAAAGTTGTACCTTCATTTCTAAAATGTGGGAACTCCTACAGGTCGCGATTTTACGAACAAATTCTAAAATTGTAGGAACTCATACTTTTAGGAAATTCTTTCTCAGCCGAGCTCACGTTAAAATGGGATTTAAATTTTGATGATGGCCGTAAAACAACGGTTTTGTACAAAAATTTCATTGGATGATGATTCTTTTGTATTTTATAATAGTTCCCACAATTTTCAAAGTTTAACTGTAAATTCACGATTTGTGAGAGTTCCCACAGATTAAGTCATATTAAAAATTTTTAATAAAATGCAGTGTTCTTACAAATTAGATCGTATTGTGCAATTTGTGAACTTTCGAGCAGTTTTAATCTCATTAAGTTTTCGTAGTAGTTCCCACAATAGAATTGTTGAAAAATTAATTCTCCATTTGTTTCTATTTTATGGAAATGGACAATTGAAGCAGTTTTGTTAATTGGAACTAGGGAAATTTTTCAACAACTCTATTGTACAGTTTTAAGTTGGATTTAAAAACTTACACTCAAGTTTAGATTATTACTGTAAACTAGTCTTCTAAAAGAGTGATTCCTTGCCAATTTTCAGGAACTCCAAATCTGCAATTGTGAACTGATTTTTCTAAGTAGACTCTTGCGGCTTGATCGACTCGATTCTTTTCCAAGATACGATTAAAAATAAGACATGCTTCCTCAAAATGTTTTTCTCGAAATAAAAGAATTCCGTGTTCAAATTCTTCTCTTGTTTTCATGTAAGAATCGATTAAGTTTTCAGGAAGTCCGTTGAGAACTTCTAAAACGGTGTAAATACTTCTTTGATCCCGAATTTGAATCCGATCCACAACTCTGTAAAAGTATTCGGACGAATTTGTTAAGCGAAATAGAGTAGAATCGGTGATCAATAGTGAAGATTCGTATGTTCTAGAGAGTTGTACAATTTTAGAAGCCACGTTTACCGAAGAAGAGATCACCGTACTTTCCACTCTTTCCGTTTCTCCAATCGTTCCAAGTAAGATCGGTCCTGTATGAATCCCACTTCCGGAACGGATGGGGTCTTTTCCGTTTGCGATTCTTTCTCGATTGAATTCTCTTAAAATTCGTTGTATTTCAATGGCGCTTTCTAAAGCCTTTTCCGGCTCCGGGGGAAATAAGGCCAAAAACGCTTCTCCAAAATATTTATCGATAAACCCGTCCCTTTCTCGAATTGCAGGACCGACCTTACCTAAAAAAGAATTAATAAATTCAAAATTTTCTTTTCCGGTTATTTTTTCCGAAAAATCAGAAAAGGTTCGAATTTCGTTATAGAGAAGACTCATTTCTTCTTCCGCTATATCTCCGAGTTTAATGTCAAGAATATCATGTTTATTTAATATTTTTAATAATTCTTTAGGGACAAAAAGCCTATAAGAAGAATTAATTTTTTTTAAACTTTCGGACATGTCTTCTACTGCGTTAAAAGCAAGTGAATACCTTTTAGCTAAAAGATATGCTTCGGAAAAAATGAGAGCAATCAATCCAAATGGGGCAAGTATAAACGTAGGTATGATTCTTTTTGTGTAAAAAATATCCTGACTGTATGAAAGAAAGATCCCTAACATTCCGACTAATATGGCTATTGCTCCTGGCTTTTTTCGGATCAACGCGAGCATTAATACGTAAAATCCAATCGCAAAACAAAAAAATGTAAATAAATAATATAACTCTATAGTTGCGGTAAACAGAACGGGATCTTGAGAAATGACTATCAAAGAAAAGATAGAGGAGATAAAAACGATTCCATAGTAGATTTCTTTTTTTAGTTCTTCTGGAAATAAGGCGCGTAAAAATGCGGCGGTAATCGGCGTAAGAAGATAAAAACTTAAATATACAATTCGCATATGAACGTTATACGAAATACCAGGAACAATTACTTGAATCAGATTTTGTCCGGTACTAATTTCTCTAAAACAAAATACAAAACAAATAGTTCCAAAATACCAAAGTGCTGCGTCTTTTTTTCTCAAAAAATAAAGAGTAAAATGATATAACGCCATCGCGACTAAAAATCCGAGAAGAAATACATCCATGGTCATTCTTCTTTCCCGTAGTCGAATGATCTGATCTTCGTTACCTAAAATCAGACGCGCGGTCAAGCCTCCTCTCGCATGATAAAAATTGGAAAGTGGAATTCTAATTTGAAATTCTTTCTTATTAATTTGAAACGGTAAAATTTTTACGTTCCATTCTGGAGTAGAGGTATCTGCTGTTTCTCCAGGAACACCTTGGGCTCCGATTTTGTTATCGTCTATCCAAACCTCGTATGCTGTTTCCGAAGTTTCGGCTAAGATTGCAAGATTGTTTGAACTTAGGTTTTCTGGTAGAATTACTTTCAAAAAATATGTTGCAATTCCGGTTCCTGGATAATTTTTTCCGTTTGGCTCTTGGATTCTAGTCCAGGCTTTAGGAACGGGCATGATTCGGTTTTTTTCAGAATCGATTTTAGGATTTTTAATAAATTCTTTCCAACGAAAGATCCAATCTCCTTGTAAAGCTACCGGACCGTGTTGTTCAAAATTCCAAGAAGTAAGGTCGATAACTCCTGAAATTGCAGATACATGAGGTGGTTCTGAGTCTTGCATACAATGGTTGAAAACAAAAAAAATTCCTAAAAGAAATAGAATTTGCCCTTGAAAAAAATTGAATCGAACCATGACGTTTCTCTATATTTTCTGCATCGATCTTAGACTTGGTCAAGTTGAATATTCGATTTTAATGTTGTCTAACACTCTATTTCTTAAGTTCATGTTTCATTTTAATTCTGTAGTCTTTTAAAAACCTAAATCGGTTTTAGAGATTGCCATTTGCAAAAAGTTTCTTACAATGCTGTCCATTAAAGACGATAAAAAATCAAATGAAAGAAAAAATTTCACAAAGGTTTGTCCCGATTCTTTGTGAAAACGATTTCTTTTTTTCAACTCGATTCGAAATGGAAACGTAAAGCGGGTTCGTAATCTTTTGCAAAACGGTTTTAATCCAAATCTCAATTTTTATCACGGTATAACATCTCTTTCAGTTGCGGTAAAATATCATCGGTTAGAAATCGTTCAAGTTTTGATTGAATATCGTGCCGACCCAGACCTTGCAGATCGGATTACAGGTTTTACCTCTCTTATTCATTCTATATTAGAAAACAATTTCTCTTTAGATATGATGTTCGTTTTAATTCAAAGTGGAGCGGACCCTGATCGAAAGGACGAATTGCATCATTGTGTAAATGAAGGAAAGCTAGAAGCTTTACGGCTCCTTTTGGAGAAAGGCGGCGATCCAAATGTTCAGGATCTCGACGAGTTACTTGTATTCATCTTGCCAAATCCTCTCAAGGAATGTCTGAGTTTGTGGAGTTGCTTTTATGGTGCTGATTCTACGATCCAAGATAAGTACAGAAAAACTTATTTGATGTGATCGCTTTTAAAAAACGAATTCAATTGACAGGTACTAAAAGAACAAAAGCCTGAGCGAAGAATGAAACCTCCTGTGAATCAATCTTGTCAACATTATCCGGAATGTGCCGGTTGTGATCGATTGCATATCGGTTACGAAAAACAACTTCAACATAAACAAGAAGAGATCGAAAAACGGTTCAAGGGTTTTAAAGGTCTGGAAATTCGGCAGATCATAAAAAGTCCAAAGGATCAAATGTATCGTCATAAAGTTCAACTTCCGTTTGGACATCGTAAGATAGGAAAAAAATCCGTACTTACTCTTGGTCTTCATAATAAAGAAAATACGTTTATCATCGATCAGAAAGAATGTAGAATTCAGGATGAAGATTTGACTACCGTGGCCGCTGCGATCCGCCATTGGGCGCGGAACGAAAATTTAGAACCGTATCATGAAAAAAAAGGAAGTGGACTTTTAAGACATATCGTTCTTAGAAAAGCGAATGCGACTCAAGAAATTCTTGTGGGAATTGTCACTAACGAAAGTGAGATTCCCGGAAGAAAAAAACTCACAGATAGATTATATTCGTATATTCAACAATTTTTATATAAAGAAAATTCAAAAGCAGATGTAGTAGGAATATTACAAAATGTAAACCGTAAAAACACTAAAGTAGTTTTAGGAGAAAAGGAAGTCACTTGGTACGGAAGACATTTTGTAAAAGAAAAAATCGGTAAACTTGATTTTCAGATTGGGCTTTCTACATTCTTTCAAGTAAATCCGTTTCAAATAGAAAATTTATATAATCTTATTTTGGAAGACCTTCCGGAGAATAAGTGTGTAGTGGACGCTTATTGTGGAATCGGTACAATTTCATTGTATATCGCGTCTAAATCTAAAAAAGTAATTGGACTTGAAGAAAATTCCAGTTCGATTCGTTCTGCAATTGGAGCTTCAAAGGCGAATGGAATCGAAAACGTTCATTTTATTAAGGGAAAGGTTTTAGATACTCTACGAGCAGCCTTAAACGAAAATTCAGATGTTGTAGTATTGGATCCGCCGAGAGAAGGACTTGACGCAGAGACTAAAAGCATATTATTAAATTCTAAAGTAAATCAGATTCTTTACGTTTCTTGTAATCCGGAAACTCTTCTAAGGGATGCAATTGAGCTTACAAAAAGTTTTAAATACGAAAAGATTACTCCTGTGGATTTATTTCCTCATACAAGTCATTTGGAAAGTGTTTCCGTTTTTACAAAATGATTTTGTAAAAACGTATTTTAAGAGTTTTAGCTTGTTTTATTTTTGTATGAGTTTTTACATTCTAAAGTTTTTGAAAGTTTTACTCATCCCTATCAAATTGATTACCCGTAAATTTTATGATAGAATGTCGATTAAAGTGAGTTTCAATGCGAAAACGATTGAGGTGAAATTCAACAGAACACTTTTTATGAATCGTGTTCTATAATAACGTGAGTTCCCGCGTAAAAATCCCATGATGAAAGAAGCTGAAATCTGGACTTTATAGATTGATTCTTTAAATGTGGAAACTGTCACAATTTATAAAATAGAAGTTTATAAAAATTGAATCTTTCGTATTCAAGTGTGGGAGCTTACACAAAACTTAGGTTTGTCATTTAAAATAATGTGGGAACTCATACTTTTAGGAAATTCTTTCTCGTTTTCTTACACCGAACTCACGTTAAAATAGGATTTAAATTTTGATGATGGCAGTAAAAACAGCGGTTTTGTGTAAAAATCTAATTGGACAATGATCTTTTTTGTATTTTATAGTAGTTCCTACAATTTTCAAAGTTTAACTGTAAATCCATGATTTGTGAGAGTTCCCACAGATTAAGTCACATTACAGATTTTTAAACATTCATTTTTTGTGATTTAAGTCGGAGAGTTCTCACATTTATTTTTTATGGAAAAATCAGGTTTTTATAAAACGAATTTTTTACGCGAACTCACGTTATAATAAATTAAAACTAAAGACAAAATATCATATAATGTTTCTTTTATGCAATTTATTAACTTAAGTTAAAAACGAAATTCGGCTTTACCCAAACTTTTTTACACAGAATTCGCATAATTGAAGTGTAAATTATTGGATTGGGTACTCTGTTATAGTCCCAGTAATATTCTTTATTTTAATATATGATTTGAATTTTTATGGGTTTTGAATTATAACTTAATGTAAATTGAATATTAAAAAATAATTTTTGATTAGTTTTCGTTTCTGGAAATATAATAAATTTTTAGATAGGTTTGCCGTGGAACTTTAGGCACTTATTGTATGATTCTGAGCAGCCATTATAAAGAAACCTTTTTTGAATCTTTAAAAAAACGTAAAACCGTATCTGCAATTTCTTCTTGTTTTGTAAAAAAACAGATTTGATATTCCGTTTCTTCTTGGAATTTTTTAAGATAAAAAAAAGCGGATTCAATTCTTCCACGATCTAGATGTACAAAAGGTTCGTCTAAAAGTAGAATTCCTTTTTTAGGAACTGTTTTGCGAGCCAAAAACAATTTAAAAATTAGATAGAAAGTAGCGAGGGTTCCGCCAGAAAGATGATCAATAGAACGAAACGTGCCCGCTTCATCTTGCATTTTAATTGAATCTTTTTTATCGATGGCTTCCAGAATGACAGATCTTTTAGGAAGTAAAAGGTCGATTTCTTTGCCGATTTCGGAGGCGATCAAAACGAATTGTGTAGATTGGTCTTTAGAAATTTCTTCAAAAAGTTCCTGAGCAATTTTAGCAGATTTACGCTTAGATTCTATTTTAGAAAATTCTAATTCTTTTTCAAAAAGTGATAGGATAGTATCTTTAAGATCTTTTTCTTTTTCTGGAAGTAGATCCTGGATTCTAGCATCTTCTACTTGGATAGCAGTATTCAATTTTTTTAATTCGTTGTCTAGGGATTGAAGTTCTTTTTCAAGTTCTCTTTTTTTTGAATCTCTAAATTGTCTTTCTGGATCGTTTGGAAATTCGTTCGGAACGTCTTCCATCGTTGCGATCAAAGTTTTTTGTTTGATTTCTAGATCTTCTAGGCTATGAGAAGAATGTTCAGTGAGAATTTTTTTCAAACCTTCGGAGAAAAATTTGGATTGGGTCTGAAATTCAGCGACTTGTTTATGATAATCTTGGATCGTAGCTGATCTTCTATCATTTAACCAGGAATTCCTTTTGGATTCTAGATTTGAAATTTTTTCGGCTTCTAATTTTAAGTTGGAACGAATCGGGTCCAGTTCTTCGGTCAAAAATCGAATTTCCTTTTCAATTGATTCTACCTGAGCCGTTTTAAGATCAAAGTTTTGAATTTGTTTGGAAAAAAATTGTCTAAGATTTTCTATTTTTTCCATAAGGGGAATGGAATATTCTGGAAATGTTAAATTCCATTGTCCGGAAATTTTAAGAACAAAATTTTTTTCCTTTTCGGAACTATATCTGAAATTGACGGATTCTTTTTTATGAGAGAATAGCCAAAGGCCCAAAATGATTAGGCCTCCAGAAAGGAACACTCCACTTAAAAACATAGTAAGAGATAATTTAGAAAAAAGAAACAAGGCGAAGGAGCCTAACACTCCACAAAAACCAAGTCCGGATAGAATAAGTCCTAAAAGTTGATGTAAAGGATTGGAATGAGTCGTTTTTATTTCTTCGGAAAAGCCATCTTCTTTAAGAATTGTATCTATTTTATCAAACCATTCTTCTGCTTTTTGTTTCAATTTTTGGAGGATGGAAAGTTGGGTTTTATAATCGTTTAATTCTTTTTTTTTGGAATTAATCGTGTTTTCTTTATCTTTAAGTAATAGCTCAAAAGAGGAGGCATTATTCTTTGATTTTTCTATTTCTTTTTGAAAAGAATCAAAACCAGCAGATTCGTCTTTGGAATAAAGAAGATTTTTTCTGATAGATTCCTCGATGGATTTTAATCTTTGAATTTCAGAAATACATTCTAAAATTTGAATTTTCTTTTGAATCTTTAAATCCAGGGCAGAATTTTTTTCGATCTGTGCAAGTTTGTTTTTAATTTCTATTTCTTTGTTTTGATCTTTGAAATGTTTTTCCTCTTTTTCGGAGTTGTTTTTATTTCTGGAATGTAGATTTTCGATTTCTAAAATCAATTTGGATCTTTTGGTTTGGAGATTTACAATTTCCTCTTTAAGATCGTTGAAATGATCCGCGTCCTTGCTGCCTGTTTTTGGAGAATGAATTTTTTTAAAGGAGCTAGAAATACCTTCCAAATTGACTCCGTTGTTTAAAAGTTTACTCCGAAGAAAATCTGGCTTGATCAACTTATCGTTGTTAAATGCAAATTCCAATTCTCCTTCTCTGAGAGAAACACAGTGAACAAATTGAGGAGCGGAATCTTTGGAAAGATCTGGAACCTTTCCCAGAATATTATAACCTTCTAAACAGGTTTCACCATAACGAGAAAGAATACTTTTTTTAGGTTCTTGGCTTGCGGTAAGAAATCTACTTCCGATCGCGAGTCTAAGAGCGTCGAAAATCGTGGTTTTACCGGATTCATTTTTACCTAAAAAAACGGTGGCAGAGTTCGAAAGTTCAAATTCTTTACCTTTAAATTTTCCGAAGTTGAGAAGTTGGATCGCAGAAATCATATCATTTTTTTCCAGAAAATTCTTCGATTTGTTCTAACCCTAAGACTAAAACTTCGTTCCAATCGGGGGAATTTTGGCCGTTCCAATTTGATTTTTTATCCATTAGTTTATCATAAAATACTTTTGCGATTGGGTTGTCGATTAGCGCAGAAGAGGTTTTGAGATCATTTGTTTTGATTTCTAATTTTCTACAAATGAGAGATTTACTGAAATTGTCTAAAGTTTCTGAAACAATATGTTCGTCTTCTACGATTCCAGAAATTTTAATACGAACAAAATCCAATTCGGAAATCAAAGCAGGTATTTTAGAAAGCTCTGGAATCTGGCCTGCGAGATTTGCAGAAAGAGAAAATTCTTTAAATTCACCCGCAGAAGAAATGATTTTTTTTTGAAGGACTGGAGTTCCATTTTTACCGAGGGTAACAATGTTGACGGAACGAGGACCGAATTCGCCAGAAGAAACAATTCTAGGAGAACCAGGATACGCAATCAAAAGAGAGCCGATTTTTTCAGAGCGTTCTGAATGGATATGGCCGAGTGCCAGGTAATCGAACTTGGCGTCTAAAAAGGGTTTTGAATCTAAAATAGAATCCGCGTCTTCGGGAGAAGGCCCCAAGTATTCCACCAATTTTGTATCTGTACCGTGTAAAAGAGCGATACGATAGAGAGTTTTCTTTTCGTTAAATTGAATATTCGAATAATCTAAATTTCTGCGAAACGGAAAACCGAAAAATTCGGCGTCTACGCCGTCTATTTCTTCGAACCAAAGTTTAAAACGATCATTTTTTTGGGGATAAGATATGGGGGAAAGATCTGCAGAAATTGGATAGGAACCTTCTGAAATTCCTAACTCTTCGTGGTTGCCTGGGATAAAGAGAATTTTACCAGAAAAAGAAGTTAGGATTTCTTTTACGTCTTCTTTGAGAGAAGCGATGTCAGAGTTACGATCGAAAAGGTCACCACAAAAAAGAATATGAGTGCATTTTTCAGTTTTTGCCGTGGAAACAATTTCTTTTAAAACGGAAAGAGAATAAACTTTCTCTTTTAGACTTAGATGTAGGTCTGCTGTATGTAAGAATCGGATCATGATTTAGTTTCTGCCTTCGGAGTATATCCGTTCCCCCGGACATAATTTAGAGTCTATAAATATCTTTGAAGATTTTTTTGGGGGCTTGCCGTCCGAAAAACGGACG
Source organism: Leptospira interrogans (assembly GCF_900156205.1). Classification (GTDB taxonomy): domain Bacteria; phylum Spirochaetota; class Leptospiria; order Leptospirales; family Leptospiraceae; genus Leptospira; species Leptospira interrogans. The sequence goes on along the minus strand of NZ_FTNA01000012.1, from coordinate 11,645 downwards.
GCCGCGCTGCTCCGGGCTCGCGAATTCTCGCTCGGTCTTCGTCTACGACGAAGACTTATACCCTATGCATCGCTAAGCCGGGTGAATTTGACTGAGAAAAAATTTTCTAAAAGTATGAGTTCCTACAATTTTAGAATTTGTTCGTAAAATCGTGATTTGTAAGAGTTCCTACATTTTAGGAATCGAAACACAACTTTTTTAGAAACGAGGAAATTTAATATAAAACTGTTTCGCTCATTTTATTGTAAGGTTTTTAAACGTGTGGGAACTCTTGCAAATTTAGAAATTATAATGTTTAACGATTCAAATTCAATCTAGGAACTACCCAAATTTCAAAATGAAATTTTTAAAGATTCAAAATTGAACGTGTTGAAATAGGAATCAAACTTTATCAAAAACCGATCTCAATTCATCACGAATTTCTTGAAATTGGTGTAGATCAAATACCAAAGTTCAGAAATCTGTGCACATGAGCCAAATTGAATCCGTTCCAATCGGAACCCTCCCACCCCTGGGACAGGTTCCTAAAAAAATGTATGCACAGGTCGTTCGTCCCGAGCGTTACGGCGATCCGATCACAGCAATTCAGGAAGAACTCATCGATGTTCCAGAAATAGCTCCGGACGAGGTTCTCGTCGCGGTAATGGCAGCCGGTGTAAATTATAACAACGTTTGGGCCGCACTCGGATTTCCCGTAGATGTAATCGGCGCCAGAAACAAAAAAGGTGAACCCGAGAAGTTTCACATCGGCGGGTCCGACGCATCTGGGATCGTTTATAAAGTCGGCGCGGATGTTAAGAACGTAAAAGTCGGAGACGAAGTCGTTCTTCACTGTGGAATCTGGGATAAGAACGATCCTTGGGTCAAAGCGGGAAAAGATCCGATGTTTGCCCCTTCTCAGCTGATCTGGGCTTATGAAACCAACTGGGGATCCTTTGCACAATTCTGCAAGGTTCAAGATCATCAGTGTCTTCCAAAACCGAAACATCTCACTTGGGAAGAATCCGCCGCTTACATGTTAGTGGGCGCTACCGCTTATAGAATGCTTCACCATTGGAAACCAAACGATGTACAAAAAGACGACGTGGTTCTAATTTGGGGAGGCGCAGGCGGACTGGGTGCAATGGCGATTCAGATCGTAAAAGCTGCCGGTGGAATTCCCATCGCCGTCGTTTCCGAAGACGATAAAATCGACTTCTGTAAAAAACTCGGTGCCGCAGGCGTAATCAATCGTAAGAAATTCAACCACTGGGGAGCTTTGACTTCCGAGATCAATAAGACCGAAAAATTCATAGAATGGACAAAGGCCGCTCGTGAATTTGGAAAGGCTATCTGGGACATCGCGGGTAAAGGAAATAATCCTAGGATCGTGTTCGAACATCCGGGTGAAACCACAATTCCTACTTCTATGTTCGTTTGTGAAACGGGCGGAATGGTAGTGATCTGCGCGGGAACCACAGGATACAACGCAACCGTGGATTTGCGTTATCTTTGGATGAGACAAAAACGTCTGCAAGGTTCTCACTTTGCGAACGACGAAAACTCAAAAGGTCTGAACGATTTAGTCATCGATAAAAAAGTCGATCCTTGTCTTTCTAAAACCTTCGCTTGGAACGAGACGGCGCATTCTCATCAATTGATGAAGGAAAACAAACACCCGGCGGGAAACATGTCTATCCTGGTCGGAGCTGAAAAAACAGGATTAGGAAAGAAATAATTTCTTTTTCTAATTCGGTTTCAAACCCCGAAGGCGGTTTTGCTTTCGGGGTTTTTTATTTTTAAAGGGACCCTTGGATACTTTAACTTTATTACGTAGTTTGAGATAATATACCGAAATGAAAAAATTAGATCTTTAGGCTAGGAATTCAATTTGACTCATTTTTAAAATAGCTCGTAAAATATCGCTTCTTGTAATGATTCCGATTACTTCAATTTTATCATTTATAATTGGAAGACATCCGATTCTTTCTTCAAAAAGAACTTTTGAAATTTCCAGGATTCTCGCATGAATTTGTACAGAAAGAATTTTAGTTTTCATAATCTCTCCAATCGTTTGTGTCGTATCTGGATTATGCTCTAATCTCCAACGCATCCAATCTCGATCGGATAAAATACCACATAACGTGTTTTTTTGATTGAGAACAGGAACGTGACGAAAACGTTTTTGAACGAAAATTTCTTCTGCTCTTTTTATTGGATTGTCTTCTAAAAAACTAACTACTGGAGAAGTCATTAGATCTTTTGCCATCAAAGTAGATAGGGATTCAATTGAATTCAATCCGGATTTTCTCAAAGAAGAATTAGATTTATATTCGGAATGGATTCCTTTCTCGAGTTTATATTCTAAATTATCTCCCGTTTCTAATTTTTTGGTCGAAGTGTTGGGAGAAATTGAATGTAAGGGATGAATGATTTCGGATTGAACAGTAGGAATGTAGGTTTCTGAAACTCCTTTTGTAATCCAGAAAAACAAATTAACTCATCCTCAAAATCAAATAGTTATACGAAGCGATAATTTTCTGAGTCATTTCTAGTCCGTCTTTATTAACGTCCGGATGATATTTTTTAATTAATTCTTTGAATCGTTTTTTCAATTCTTCTAATGTACAAGGAGCGTCAAATCCGAGTACATCTAAATGTCTTTGTGTTTCTGGGTCCATCTCCTGAAAAACCGAAACCGATTTTTTCTTTTTTGGTTTTTTGCGAAATGTACCAAACAAATCGTAATAAGCCCTGTCTCTGTATTCTTTCGTGATTTCTCTGAGATGAAAAACTTTTGTGTTGAGAATAGAAAAAATATGATTTTTTAAAAAAACGTCCGCACCATAATCGTTTTGAATGGATTTCAGTTCTATAAAATCGGAAATTCCATTTTCTACAATTCTTTCAAAATTAAATTTATCATCAAAGTAAGAATCGAAAGCGTCGTCAAAATCTAAAGTTGCAGAAGATAAAAGTAAAAGAAGCTCCCGATCGAGTTCGTGCCTTGCTAATCGGGTTTGAATATTTTCCTTCAGGCTAATTTGAAGTTCTGCTAAATAGTTATCGTCAAAGTATATTCCATTTTTTGCAAATTCTTCTGAGATTCCTTCAATTTTCAGAATTTTAGAGAGAAGTTGAATCAGAGAATCCGCATGTGTTTCGTTAAAACCAGCAGCAGCTCTGGAAGAAAAATGCACTTCGTTTCTTAGATTATAAAAAATTCTATAATAGTCTTCTTTACGAATATTTAAAGCGGAAATGATTTTTTCTACTGGAATATACCATTCGCAATTGGTACATCCAGATTGAATTTCGAAAATAATATCCTCCAAAGCGGAACGGATTTGATCAAAACTTTGAGTCTGCATGTTCTCTACTTCCAGATTTTCTACCCATACCAATCCGCTCATCAATTCTTTTTCCATTTAGACTTATAAATCGAAAACGTAAATCTTCCTAAAGATAGAAAAAAGATTTGCTTGTAACGTTTCCTAAACTCATCCATTCTTATTATGCTTCCTTTAATTGCAGTCCTTGTATGTTTTCTAGTTTATTTTCTCGGATATAAATTTTACTCGGGTTATATTTCTAAATCTATCTTTGATTTAAAAAACGGTCTAAACGATACTCCCGCTCATAAACTAAACGACGGGGTAGATTATCTTCCTACAAAACCAGTCGTATTATTTGGCCATCATTATGCGTCCATTGCCGGATTGGCTCCAGTGCTTGGACCTGCGGTAGCAGTAATTTGGGGTTGGCTTCCTGCAATGCTTTGGGTTGTATTTGGAAGTATTTTTGTGGGTTGTGTGCATGATTTTGGAGCGCTTGTAGTTTCGGTTCGCAATCAAGGAAAAAGTATCGGTCAAGTGGCGGAAGATCTTTTAGGTCACCGAGCTAGAAGTTTGTTTCACGCGATCATTTTCTTTTTAGTTTCATTGGCAATGGGAGTTTTTGTTCTTGTACTTGCGGAAATGTTTTCCGCGGATCCAAAGGTGGAACTATTTCCTTCTCTAAACACGGCTGATAAAATAATTCCTTCTATAAAAAATTCTAGAGATCAGAATGTTTTAAAACAACCAAGTTCTTTAATCTTAAAAGAAGAAGAAAAACAACGTGCTTCTGTAAACTCAGCGTCTCATACGGTCACGAAAGAAAAAAAATCTAGTTCCGTGACGACTTCGAAACATAAATCAATTTCGGATAACGTATATTCTAATTCTATTGATTTAAAGAAGAAATCTACTTTAACAAACTCCACCCAAGCACAAAATTCTACGATTACAAATTCTGAAACCGCAAACGAAAAAGTTCACGATCACCCTGGAGAAATCAGAACGGAAGAAAAACCATCCATCCGGTTGAGAAGTCATTTTCCGGAAGCGGTCATTCCATCTGCGGTGATTATGATTCTTGCAGTAATTATGGGATATTTACATTACAAAAAAGGAATGAATTTAACTCCTCTTACTGTGTTTAGCGTATTTGGAACGTTAGGTTCCATGATCTTAGGAATGCAAGATTCAGTTCTTTCTTGGACCGGACTCAATCATGTAGAAACTTCTCCTTCTACCGGAACTTGGAAATACATACTTTTATTTTATGCGTTTTTAGCTTCGGTAACTCCGGTCTGGTTGTTACTACAAAGTAGGGACTATATTAATTCTTTCTTATTGTATTTAGGAATTGTATTGATTTATCTAGGATTTTTTACGGGGGGAATTTTACAAAACTTTCATTCTTTTAACGCGGAAGTAATACGAACTACAACGATCGGACTCGATTTGATTCCATTCGTATTTATTACGATTGCTTGTGGAGCGGTTTCTGGATTTCACGCGTTAGTCAGTTCGGGAACTACTGCTAAACAATTGGATAAAGAAACAGACGCAAGACCAATCGGTTATGGAGGAATGATCGGAGAATCATTGCTTGGTTTGTCTGCTGTGATTGCGTGTACGATAGGATTTACTTCTTCGGAAGAATGGTCTGGCTTTTATCGTTCTTGGTCTGGTATACAAGGTTTGGCTCCACAAGTAGGGGCTTACATTTATGGAACCGGAAGATTTTTACTGCAAATAGGAATTCCAGAAACTTTCGGACAAGGATTTATTGCACTCATCGTAATCAGCTTTGCATTGACTTCTTTGGATTCAGCTACAAGACTTCTTAGATACAACATCGAAGAGATTGCAGAATCAACTCGTATTTCTTGGATTCAAACTTTTGTAGGAAACAGATATGTTTCCAGTCTAATCGCTTGTATTGCGATAGGATTCTTTGCGTTTTTAGAAATTGAACAAGATGGAAAAAAGAAACCTGCAGGACTTGCGCTCTGGAAACTTTTTGGAACAACGAACCAGCTACTAGCCGGGCTTGCACTTTTGGTAGTAACTATTTTCCTTTTAAAGTTGAAGAAAAAAATCAAAGTTTCTTTTATACCGATGTTATTCGTATTATCAGTGACTCTTTGGGCTATGATCAAAAACTTTTTAGATTTTTTAACCGGACCTTCTCCCAATTTGCTTCTTGCTACGGTAGGAGGGACTTTGATCTTCTTGACACTTTGGTTATTGTTGGAAGCGGTATTAACTTGGAATCGCATTAGAAAAGTATGAAATACTGTAGTTCTTGCGGATCATCCGTCACGTATAAAATACCCGAAGGAGATAATCGGTCCAGACACGTATGTGATCAATGTGGAACGATTCATTATCAAAATCCGAAGATAATAGTCGGGAGTATACCGATTTGGGAAAATCGAATTCTACTTTGTAGACGAGCTATCGAACCCAGAAAAGGATTTTGGACTTTACCCGCGGGATTTTTGGAAAACAGAGAAACGGTAGAAGAAGGTGCAATTCGGGAAACTAAAGAAGAAGCAAATGCAGAAATCAATATTCTCGGACTGCAGAGTGTCTATAGCATTCCGCACATTAGTCAGATTTATATGTTTTTTTTAGCGAATTTAGTAAATGGAAAATTCTCAGTAAGTTCCGAGTCTGAAGAGATAAAACTTTTTTCTATAGAGGAAATTCCTTGGGAGGAATTAGCGTTTACTTCGGTATCTTTTGCACTTAGGAAATACGTGGATTCTTCCGTTAAAAATTCGCTTCACTTAGGGAATACTAGAGATCGTAAAAATCTTCCGAAAGAATCTTAAAGAATTCCAAAAACCTTTCTAAAATAACGTGAGTTCAGCGGTTGAAAAATCTGGCGAATCCGGCTTTGCCGGACCGGGCTCTCAGCTTTGGTCAAGTTATTGGTATTTTAGAAAAATATGATCTAGTTTTATAATTTCCAATAACTTGACCTCGCATCGATCCCTTTCGCGTTGAGTAATACCGAACTCATGTTAAAAAAATGTTGAAAGTAAGTATTGAGAAGTGTATGCGCAGATTTTATAAGATTCCAGTTACTTCATTTTAAAAAGAAATAGGAAAAAAAACGTACTCAATTAGAGTGTACTCATGCGGAACGAAATTCGTTTGATTGTGACGTCTTTTTTTCTTTTTAATTTCTCACTTTACTCAAATACTTTTTTAAAGACGAATACAGAAGCCTTCTCACCCAATTGGGATGGAAAAAATGACGTGCTCGAGTTTAGAATTTCTAAATCGGCGCTTCCTCGTCTTTCTGATTGGGAACTCGTAATCAAAAATTCTGGAGATGATATAGTAAAAATTTTCAAAGCAGATCATAGAAGAAAAAGAGGATTTTCTTTTTTTGGACTGTTACAAGATGATACACAACTGTCTCCGCTTGAAATTACAATTCCAGAATCGATTCTATGGTTTGGAGAAGACTCTAAAGGATTTTTACTCCCGGATGGTGAATACAAATATAGACTTAGATTGGTTACTGAAAATAATGAGAATTTATTATCCGAAGAAAAAACAATTCTTTTAGATTCTCATTCGCCTAGTTCTGAAATTGGCGTCAAGACAAGAGTTCTTTTTTTAAACGGAGATCGAAATTCCTCTCGTATCAATATTTCTCAAAAAGTTTTCGGAGAATCTTCTGACTATTTTACGGGAGAATTTTTAGATTCGGAAGGAAAGGTCGTAAAGTCTTATACGTGGAAGCTTAAGGATGTGCCTTCCGTTTTGATTTGGGATGGAACAGATTTTTCTAATAAACAATTATCTAATGGAATTTATACGTATCGATTGATCGGAAGCGACAAAGTAAAAAACGAATCTATTTCCGTAATTTCTGATCTTACGATCCGTAACGAAATGATCGGCGTAGATATGTTCTCCGATTCTAAAATTTATTCTTATCAGCCGGGAAGTTTAAAAAATTCGGCCAGGTTTACATTTTATGTTTCCCCTAAACTTAAATCGGATTCTTACGAAATTGAAGTTTTTCAAAAGAAAGGGAACGAAGAAAAAACCGTCTATCGTTTGCGCGAAACCGGAGAACCCGGAACGGAATGGAAATGGGATTTAAAGAATCAAACCGGTGATTTTGTTTCGGCTGGGACTTATTTTTGTCGATTAACGGTTCATAGTCGATATGAACGTTATCAATCTATACCTTCTTCATTTGAAATTTCTAAAGAATCTTTCAATTTAGATTTATCCCTTTCGACAAAAGAATTTTCTCCAGACAACGATGGAAAAAATGATCTTTTAAGAATATATCTTTCACATCAGGGAATTCCTCTACAATCTTGGGAAATAACGTTATACGAAATACCTCCTTATACTTCTCTCAAACGTAAGATCAAAACTTGGAATGGCGAAGGGCAACCTGGCTCCGAAATTTTTTGGGAAGGTTTGGATGAATCAGGAGTTCGAATTGGTTCCTTGAGTGAATTTTATTTTGAATGGAAATATACGGATGTATTAGGAAGAGAATCGAATGGAAAAGGGGCAGAATTCAAAACGACAATTCTGGTGTTAGAAGAAGATCATTCCTTACGAATTTCGATTCCTGAATCTCAAGTAGAAGCGAGATGGTGGAGTTTACCTGGAAAAATCCGTTCGTTGTTAAACGAATTCCCGGGATATAAAATCGAATTACAATCTCATTCTTCACATCAAGGAGACGAGGAAGTCAATCAAGTAGGAACCGAAGAAAGAGCCAGAGAAGCACTTGAATATTTTTTTTCCAAGACGGTACCATTCGGAAGAATTCATTTTCGGGGTTATGGAGAAACTTTACCTTTAATTCCAGGTTCCGGGAAATACGAAGCGGATAAAAATCAGAGAATCGATTTTTATCTTTCACTTTAAAAAATATGTGTACCGCTCTCATCTATAGAAATCCAGATCTTGAAATTTTTGGTATAGGATTTAATAGAGACGAGTCTGTAAAAAGAAAACCTTCCCTGGCCCCAAAGAAGTTGGAGAATGGTTCTATTTTTGCGATTGCCCCTTTAGATGGAGATTATGGAGGTACTTGGATTGGAATTAACTCTTCGAGGGAAATTTTTTGTCTTTTGAATTTTTATGAAGCGACTCTTAAACTTTTAAGAAATCCTACAAGTAGGGGTTTACTCGTAAGATCTTGTTTGTTAGGCGAAGTTAAACCGGAAAGTTTAAAATCCGAAGATTTAAATCATTATTATCCGTTTAAACTTCTAAGAATTACTTTGGATAAAACGGAAACTTTTGTATGGGATGGAAAGGAACTCATAACGGATTTTTATACAGAAAGCTTTCAAATATTAGGAAGTTCTTTTACACAAGGACTGAAAGCCCAAATTTCTAGAGAAGCGGTCTTTCGTGAATATTATCTACCTAAAACACTTCCGAATATGGATGAATTTTTGAAATTATCTAAAGATTTTCTTACTTCTCATTTGCCTGAAAAAGGAGCGTTGTCATCTTGTATGCATAGAAGAGAAGCTCATACAGTTTCTAAAACAGAAATTGTATTACAGAAAAACAAATGTATGATTACATATCAAGAAGGGCAACCATGCGAAGCCACGGACGCAAAAGTTTTTAAAACTGATTTTACAAAATAAGAATAAGTAAAATAGAATATTCGATTTTACAAAAAGAAGTTTCTGTAAAGAACTTGCACTAAAATTGTCTTTGAATCTTTAACAAATAGCATATTATGAGTTTTGATATTTTTGTGAAACTCAGCCTCTTGTTTTATTGGCGTTCGACAGATTTTGGGAACAAGTTCAAAATGAATTGGCGATCATCAAACAGAGACTTTATGTAGAAATTGATCTTTAAAATTGTTATTTTTGGATTTTATAGAGTGTTCTAAGTTTCTAAAGTTTTATTTGATTAAGGAGATGATTGAACCGGATTACTTTCTACAATAATAGAGTATCTAGTAAAACAAACCACCGGCATCAAAGGAAGTAAACAAAATCCGGGTCGCATAACGACGTCGACGTTTCTGAGTGTTGTGCTTCCGCTTTGCATTTCGGCTTCTTTTAAATATGGATGTACACCTACCGGAGGAATATAAACGATTCCGAATCGGAATTTCCCAAACTCTACAGATCTATTTTCGTTGGAAAGAATTCCATCTTTGGGTTTATCTACGGAAACATAAGAGATTCGTTTTACATTTTGGGAACAACTGATAAGAATCATTAAAATTAAGGTTAAAGTAGTGATTCGAAATACTTTCATTTTTTATTTTCCTTTTGAATTTCGGAACTATCAAGCGCAAATCCTTTGACCGCAATACAGTTAAAAGGTGCTAACATACTGGCGGAGTGGGTAACTTCTGCGTCTAAAATCGTATCATATCTCGAGTTTAATAGTGCGTTTTCTAGAGCTTTCGAAAGACTGAATCGAAAACCACAGTCTTCTCCTTGTTTGATTTCACCTTTTATTTTTTCTACTTCAGGAAGTTTTTCCCCTTCCAGTCTCCATAAGATAAAAGATAAATTTTCTGTGAGGCGGAACAATATAACGCCAAAACTGCAGTTATTCCTAAAATAGATAATTTTTTCACAAAAGAACACTCTCTATGATTGTTTTTATTTGGATTCTACCAAATCTTATTTTTGAATCTAAAAATAAGGTAGATTTTTGCAAACGGATTCCTTTTTAAATGAGAATTTAAGGAATTATATTCTGTTTTTTGAATTCAGTTTTTTAAAGGATATAAAATCAAAACATAAATTTAATTTTATTCTAATTATAATTCCAAGAACTTTCTCGAGGCTTAAATAACTATCGTCTCAAAGCCTTCTGTTCAATTTGTAAGATGACTTACAGACATAATTTTTCAAAAAGTTAATTTCTTATTATTCCTGACTCGATTGAATTACTTATCTTCGTTTCCCGAAAATAAATATATGAAAGCGGTTTTTGGAATTACGATTTACGTCGTTTTATCGGGTCCATTTTCCGTTTTTGCGGATTATGCGAGTAATGGAGCTACACATCTTGTTCGAGTGGAAAGAGGAATTAAAACAAATGAGTTTTTGATCCAAGCTTTGAATAGTACTATTTCCAATTTAGGTTCGGAAGCGAACAAAGCTCTTTATAAAAGAATTATTCAACATCACGTTGAAACCAATCAATTATACTTTCAATTCGATTTGGAAAAATCTTATTCTGAGTTAAAACGTACTCAAGATTTACTTGTAATTCTTTATTCCGATGTAATCGAATCGAGTAGAAAAACTATCCGAGGTGAATTAGATTCTCTCGGACAAAAAGCGATCCGAGAGACCGAAACCAAACCAAAAAAACATCTCGAAATGGCGTATAGAGAATTGAGTGCAGCGGAACAAAAAAAAATTATTTCGGATAATACGAGACCATATTTACAGCCAATCAAATTGGAACTACTTTACGAATCCTTAAAGTTACTTAAACAATCTCGAAAGTATGTAGTTCTTCTTTCCATGAAGTATCTTTCTGATTTCCCGCCTGATCCGGAAACCGAAGACTTTACTGGAATTCTAAACGAAATCAATCGAGCTATGTTTTCTCGTAAGGACGAATTCGCTAAAATCCATTTTGACAATCACTTTCATACCTATTCTGGTGAAAATTTATACGATAGTTATTGGCAAGCCCCCGCTTTAGAAGAATTAGAAAAACCTTTAGGCGAAATAGATTCTGCTTATTCTAGAGCTAGACGAAATGCAAAACGTTGATTGGATTTAGAGTTGGTTCCAATGATTTCTATAAAACTGAATATCCTTAATTTTTACCATACACTGCTTTACTCATCTTTTTCAAATTGAGTATCTTAAAGTGCCATTTTTATCTAAGAGCCGGTCTCAAAACCTCATAACGTGGGAACTACTACGAAAATTTAACGAAATTAGAACTGCTTGAAAGTTCGTAAATTGCCAATGCGGCCTAATTGTAGGAACTACTGCATTTTATTAAAAATTTCTAAAAAATTATCTCATAAAAAAATTCTTTGAGGTTTGGGGACAATCTCTTAGTTCGGCATAACCAATAGAAAGCGATTGAAGTGTAGGCGAACGCAGAGCTCTCTTGCAAACTTCACTATCTCGCTTTTTGAACTCAAATCTCGTTTCCGACCATAACCAACCCCACAAGTATTTGATCTCAATATAGATCTGTCGGAATTACGACAAATCCTCTGTAAAACTTAGTTCCCACCTCACAACGCGATTCATAGATTAGTATGATTCTTGGACGTAAGACAAGTCGAAGTGTGATACTCTTGAATCGACGGAGTCAAGAAGGCCGGTGGCA
>NZ_FTNA01000041.1 GCF_900156205.1 Leptospira interrogans | reverse complement strand
TCCAATCATGAAAAGGAGCACTTTAATAACTTATAATGTGACTAAATCTGTAGGAACTACCACAAATCAAGTTTTACAGTTGGATTTTGAAAATGTAGGAATTATTACAAACTCCAATCATGAAAAGGAGCACTTTAATAACTTATAATGTGACTAAATCTGTGGGACTCATACTTTTAGAGAATTCTTTCTCGGTTGAATTTCTATTAAAATGGGATTTAAATTTTGATGGTAGCTATAGAACAACAATTTTGTGTAAAAATCTAATTAGACAATGATTCTTTTTGTATTTTATAGTGTTCTCAAACTTTCCAAATTTGGGCGCAGTTCCGACCCAATACGTACCGTTAAATCCATGATTTGTGAGAGCTCCCACATCTATTTTTTTTACGAAAAGATTAACCTAAGATAAAACGAATTTTTAATATTGAATTCACGTTAAACTTACTGATGGCTCATCTCTATAAAATAGAATATCTAAATGTTTATCCCAGCTACCGTTTTACGTAAGTTCGATAGAATCCAATGCGAAAGAGATTGAAGCGTAGGAGAGCTTAGCAGGTTCTATGATAAATTGAAACCAAAGACGAAATATTGTATAACGTTTCTTTGATGCAATTTATAGACTGGGGCTGAAAGCGGGGCCGGTGACGCTAAATTTGCCCAGATTTTCTTGCTTTGAATTTACAGAGTTGATGTAAACTTATTGAATTAGTACTTTATTATGTAATCTTTGAGGAGTGTAAGTATTGGAAAACTCAATTTAATAGTTTTGAATTGTACTGCCTCTGGAATTACATCGAAATATTAAAATTATTGAATGTAATATTAAAAAAACGAAATTACCCGCTCACTTTAATAAATAAGAAATAGAAGAAAACTAATTTTTCAAAGACTCTATTCTAGGTTTTGCTTTATAAACTTTCTTCAAAAAATAAAAAGAGTTCATTATAAATTTCTAAAGTTTAATTTCAAACTCAAGAGGGGCGTGGTCAGAAAAAGGTTTGTCTCTGAAGATGGAATGGCTCTTTACGTTTTTCTTAAGTTCTTCTGTTACAAAAAAATAGTCAATTCTCCAGCCCTTATTTTTGGCCCTGGCTCCGGCGCGAAACGTCCACCAGGAATATTCCTGTTTGTCTGGATAGAGATATCGAAATGTATCTACCCAACCCTTGTTTAAAAATTCGGATAACCATTCTCTTTCTTCGGGTAAAAATCCGCTGCTCTTTGCGTTTCCTTTTGGATCGTGAATATCTTGAGGGGTATGAGCAATGTTTACGTCCCCACATACTATGATATTCGGTTGTTTTTTTCTCCTTTTAGAAGATTCTTTTTGAAATAAGTCTAGAAACTTCATCTTTGCCGCTTGACGTATGTCTCCTGTGGTTCCGGAAGGAAAGTATAAATTCCAAAGCGCGAAGTTCGGATATTCTAAATAGATACTTCTTCCTTCTTTGTCAAAAAACGGATCTCCGATTCCGATTGTGATTTTTTCCGGGGGTTTTTTATAAAGAACGGCAACTCCGCTGTATCCTTTTTTTTCGGCGCTGTGGAAAACCGGAGTATAACCTCCTTCTTCCCAGAGAGAAGGGGGAACCTGGTCTTGGTTTGCCTTTGTTTCTTGAAAACAGATAAAATCCGGTTTTGTATTTCGAATATAATCGGCCAGTCCTTTTTCTAGGGAAGAACGAATTCCATTACAGTTGAGAGAGATAAATTTCATAAGCAGAGTGTAAATTGGAGGAATTCCTTTTATAAGCAATTGTTTTTTGAATAAATTTCAGATGCAAGATTCGTTCTTTTGGAAAATCTGGTTTCTTAGATGGCGATACAAATTTTTAAAGTTGGTTTAAAGGATCATTCTGTTTTAGATCCCGTTTTAAAACGCGCTAGAGAAGACTTAAGTTCCACGCTGGCTCTCGTAAAGCCGATCGTAGAAGACGTAAAAAATAGAGGAGACTCTGCACTTCGAGAATACACTCAAAAATTTGACGAGGTTATCCCTCCTAAATCCTTTGTTTTGGAAATTTCTAAACTGAATCCTAAAATCGATCCTAAACTCAAAACGGCTCTGGTAAAAGCCGCAAAAAATATACGTAACTTTCATAAAATTCAAATTCCAGAAAATAAAGAAATTATAATACATGGAAATAAACTTGGGATCCTCCATACTCCGATTGAATCTGTTTCCGTTTATGCTCCTGGTGGAAAAGCATTGTACCCATCTACAATTTTAATGGGAGTGATTCCAGCAAAACTCGCCGGAGTAAAAAATATACAAATTGTAACTCCCCCAAGAAAAGGAACTCTGCCAGATGGTCTGATTGCAGCCGCCAAAATTGCCGGAGCTGATAGAATCGTTATGGCGGGAGGCGCACAGGGAATTGCAGCGGTTTCTTATGGAACGGAAAGTATTCCTTCTTCCGAATTTGTGGTTGGTCCCGGAAATAAGTTTGTGACCGCCGCAAAAGTATATTTAAGCGGTCAAGGTGTAATCGGAATCGATAGCCCAGCAGGTCCGAGCGAGGTTTTGATCATAGCCGACGATTCTGCAGATCCTATGTGGGTTGCGGCAGATCTTTTGTCTCAAGCAGAACACGGAGAAGATTCCGTTGCAATTCTTTGTACGAATTCTTTATCTCTTGCCCAAAAAGTAAAGGAAGAAGTGGAAAAGGCTCTTATAGAAAGACCTAAAAGGGGAGAGATGAAACGTAAATCCATCGAAGATCATGGAAAAATATTCGTTTTTTCTAATTTAGAAGAATGTTTTGTATTTTCAAATCTGTTTGCTCCCGAACATCTAGAGATCCAAACCAAAAATTTTAAAAAGGATCTAAAAAAAGTAAAACACGCAGGTTCCGTCTTTTTAGGGAATTATTCTCCGGTTGCCATGGGAGATTATATTAGTGGAACTAATCATATACTTCCAACCGCAGGAGCTGCTAGGATTTACTCTTCCTTAGGAGTTTCTACGTTCTTAAAACGGGTTACTTGGCAAGAGGTTTCTAAGAAGTCCATCCAAAATTTGTATCCACACGTTAAAGTTCTTTCCGAATTCGAGGGTCTTGACGAGGAACACGGAAATTCGGTTAGAATCAGACGGTAAAAGATTAGAACTTAAGTATATTTAAATATTATGATTGTATGTAAAATCCCTGAAGAAGTTTTGGACCAAGTTCGTCTATGGAAAGCCCAAGGAAAAAGGATCGGTTTTGTTCCTACCATGGGTTTTTTGCACGAGGGTCACGCCTACTTATTTGAAGAATGTATATCCAAAGCGGATAAAACCGTGGTTTCTATTTTTGTAAACCCCGCTCAGTTTAATGATCCGGAGGATTACGCCAAATATCCGGTCAATACGGAAGGGGATTTGAAACTTTGTGAATCTAAAAAGGTAGATCTTGTTTTTTTACCGGACAAAGAAACTATATATCCCGATGGAATTCCAGATATTGTATTAAAAATTCCTAATTTAATGAAAAGCTTATGTGCGGTTTCTAGGCCAGGGCATTTTGAAGGTGTACTTCTGGTAATTTCTAGACTCTTTCATTTTGTACAGCCGGATTTTGCTTTTTTTGGCAAAAAAGATTATCAGCAATATCTACTCATCCGGGAGTTTTGTAATACTTTGGCCTTTCCGATAGAAGTCATCGGTTGTGAAACGGTACGTTCTTCCCAAGGTTTAGCTCTTAGTTCTAGAAATTCTCGTCTAAGTGAAACAGAAAAAGAAGAATCACTTTTGATTTATAGATCTCTCAAACTAGGAGAAAATCAAATTTTTTCCGGAATAAAAAATCCGCTTTTGGTTAAAGAGATCATGAAGGACGTTTTAGATTCTTCTTCTAAAATTCGTCTGGATTATTTAGAAATTTTGAATGCAGATACTCTTGACCCTTTGGAAGTTTTAGAAGGAGAAATTTTACTTGCGATTGCCGCTTTTATAGGCCCAGTGCGTTTGATAGATAACCTTACTTTGAGTGTTCCTATTTCATGAAAGATCTTTTGAACATGATAGGCGATGGGGTTTTTTCAAGATTTGAATCTTCTCTTAAAAAAAAGAATTCTACTTCAAAAATAAAATCTTCATTTGCGGATTCTTCGAATTTAAAAACTCAATCGAATTTAACTCTAAAGACACAATCTGTTTCGGCTTCAGAAAAAAAAATTTCCGTAAACACCGAAGTTGTAGGTTCGGTATATTCGGTTACTACGGGAAGCCATTCTATATTAGCTTCTTCTTTATTTCAAAAATTGAATCAAACGATTTTAGTCGTTTCCGAAAATAATACCTCGGCTGAATTTTTATTTAGAGAGGCACTCAGTTTTCTTCCCTCTAATGATCTGATTTATTTGCCGGGGCAGGAAGTTCTTCCCTACGAATACATGCGTTATCCTTCCGAGATGAAACGAGAAAGAATTAAGGCCATCGCAAAGATACTGAGTGGAGAACCTGTTTTGATATTTACTTCCGTTTCCGGTTTTCTAAAAACTCTTCCTCCGATACAAACGATGCAAGGAAGAGCGATCGTTTTAAAAAAGGGAAAAGAAATCGATTTAGAATCCCTTCTGATTCAATTGATCGATTTAGGTTATAAAAGAGTACAGGTTTGCGAAACTTTCGGAGAGTTTAGTCTAAAAGGTGGAATTCTAGATATTTTTTCTTCGTATTCCACAGAGCCTGTGAGAATCGATCTTTTTGGAGAAGAAATAGAATCGATTCGCACTTTTGATCCGGATAGCCAGAGATCTATGACTGATTTAGATCAGGCGGTTCTTCTTCCTGCGGATGAATATATTCTTTCTGAAGAACAAAAAAAAGAATATCAGAATTTTCTAAAGTCTTCGGACTCTTCTTTACATCTTCCTGAAATTCCGGAAGGTAATTATGGAATTTATTACGAGGAGCTTATTCCGTTGGTCAGAGAAAACCACGGAATCCTTTCTTACTTTTCGAAACCACCAATTCTTATTTTCCCTTCTGCAAACTCTGTCAAAGAAAGATTGTTTCATTTGGAAAAAGAATACCTTTCTCTTTTTGAAAAACGTTCTCGAGAAGTTCTATGTGCTCCTCCTGAAAAACTTTTGTCTTTTGGAGAAGAATTTAAGGTTCTTTCCGAATCGATTGGTCTTTCTTTTGTGGGACTTCCTCCCAGAAACGAAAACGATCTGGTTTCTTTGTTAAAAGAAGCTCCTTCGTTTAAAGGTAAAATTAGAGAGGTAAGAGAAAAAATTTCAGAATTGAGGGCAAAAGGAGGTTGGAAGATCGTTTTGACTTCTTCTTTTGAAGCTCAGACAAAAAGGTTACAAGGTCTTTTTGAAAAAGAAGGTGTGATTTTATTAAATGAAGATTCTACAGAACCTCTTCCGTTTCATTTGGGAAATCATAAATCGGATACGTTTTTAGTTTTGTCCGAATTGAGAAACGGATTTATATTAGAAAATCAGAAAATTCTAATTCTTTCTGAAAACGACATTTTTGGAAGAGAATATAAACGTAAGACACGTTTTAAAAAACAGAATAGCAAAGCGCTTCAGAGTTTTATAGATCTAAAAGAAGGAGACTACGTAGTTCATATTCATCACGGTGTAGGTAAGTTTTTAAAAATAGAAAGAACCAGCGCTGGTGGTAAAGAAAGGGACTTTCTTAAATTAGAATATTCGGGTGGAGATAGTTTGTTTGTTCCGTTGGACCAGATTTCTTTGGTTCAAAGATATATTGGTGGAACTGAGTCTCCTCGTTTGGATAGTTTGGGGAAAAGCACTTGGAAAAAAACGAAAGACCGTGTTCAAAAAGCGGTCGAAGCCTTGGCGGAAGATTTAGTTCAGATGTATTCCAATAGACTCAAGTTACAAGGTTATGCGTTTCCTCCAGATACGATTTACCAAGAGGAATTTGAAGCCGAGTTTGAATACGAAGAAACTCCGGATCAGATAGAAGCGATTGAAGCTGTAAAAAAAGATCTGGAATCTTCTAGGCCGATGGATCGTCTTGTGTGTGGAGATGTTGGTTATGGAAAAACGGAAGTGGCGATTCGTGCTGCGTTTAAGGTAGCGATGGCTGGTAGACAGATCATGATGCTTGCTCCTACTACGATTTTAGCATTACAACATTATAATACATTTAAGAATCGTTTTGAAAATTATCCAGTTCGAGTAGAACTCGTGTCCCGCTTTAAAACTCCTGCAGAAATTAGAGATATATTGGCCGATTTTTCCGCAGGTAAGGTAGATATGGTGGTTGGAACCCACGCCATTCTTTCTTCTAAATTAAAACCTAAAAATTTAGGACTTTTGATTATAGACGAAGAACAAAGGTTTGGTGTTAATCATAAGGAAACCATTAAGAAGTTTAAGAATTTAGTGGACGTTCTGACTTTGACTGCGACTCCGATTCCTAGAACCTTACACATGGCTTTGACTGGAATCAGAGAACTTTCTATTATCGCCACTCCACCTAAGAACCGTCAGTCGGTCGAAACCTATGTTTTAGAAGAAGACGATGATCTCATTTCGGATGCGATCAGAAACGAGATTCAAAGGGGCGGTCAGGTTTTTTATCTTTATAATCGCGTGGAGACGATCGAAGAGGAAACTAATTATCTGAGCAAACTCGTTCCAGAAGTGTCCATTGGAATTTTACACGGTCAAATGACGGAAGACGAAATAGAAGAAACTCTGTTGGATTTTTACAATCGTAAATACGATATTTTAGTCACTACCACGATTATAGAATCCGGAATTGATATGCCTAATGTAAATACACTTTTTGTAAAACGAGCAGATCTTTTTGGTCTTTCTCAATTGTATCAGATTCGAGGTAGAGTTGGTAGAAGTGATCGGAAAGCATTTGCTTATATGTTACTTCCTAAAGATAGAGTTGTGACGGAACAGGCGGAAAAAAGACTCAATACGATCTTCGAATATCAGGAATTAGGTTCTGGTTTTAAGGTGGCAATGCGTGATTTAGAAATCAGAGGAGCTGGTAATCTACTCGGAAAGGAACAATCCGGGGACATTATGGAAGTAGGATTTGATCTTTATGTCCGTATGTTAGAAGACGCGATCGCTAGAATTAAGGGAGAAGAAATCGTAGTAGAGGTTAGAACTTCTGTTACTTTGAATACAAACTTCTTCATTCCGGAAACATATATTTCTGATACAAGACAGAAGATAGAATTTTACAAAAAGTTAGAAGGTGCAAGAGACTTAGATGAGATTGAGGAAATTTATTCTGAAATGTTGGATCGTTTTGGAGAACCTCCGGAGGATGCAAAGACATTTATACTTTTAGAAAAGATCAGAACTCTTGCATCTAATTTAGGTTTTGAATTCGTAACAGAAATGAAAGATGAAATTAAAATGAAATCCGGTTCTTATTTTAGAGGAGATCATACTAAAATCATTCAACTAATCTCTGCTAGAACAGGACTCACCCTCAATCCTAAGGAACCAAATGTATTGATTTTTCAAACCGAAAAAAAGTTGGAAAAAGAAAAGCTAGACACTTTAATCTTTCTTCTTTCGGAAATGCTACCTTCTAAAAAAGTATAGACGATCCAGGCGCGAATCCTATCTTTGCAACAGGAACTTTAGTCCGATGAAAAAAAACAGTATTCTCATTTTTGTTTCTATTTTGACCGCTTTTTTTGCGAGTTGTGGAGATAATTCCGAAGTGATTGAAACCTTGGATGGTAACAAGATCACTGTGAACAGTTTTGAAGATACTTATAATGTAGCTATCGATGCGATGAGTCGAGTTCAAAATATAGAAAAAGAAAATCTTCTCGAATTTATTTCTAAAGACATATCGGAAGTTCCGGAACAAATGAGAGCTTTGAATTATCAGTTTCAAAAGAAAAATTTTTACGATCAATACAGAGATATGATGATCACTACGATCGCAGCTGAAAAAGACGGTTTTACAAAACGGGACGACATTAAAAAGATTTTAAAGTTTCAGGAAATGCAGATCGTTTCTCAACTTTATGTAATGCATCTTGTAGAAAGTAAGATTAAAATTTCCGAAGAAGAAGCGATGGAAGAATGTCAAAAACTTCGTTCTAAGGAACCTCAAATCAGTTCTCTTCCTATAGATCGTTGTATTCTTTTTGCAAGAGCGAAATTGAAAAAGGATAAGTCTCAGGAAATTCTTCCAAAAGTTTTAGAAAGAATTAAAGAACAGGTTGCTATCAAACACAATGATAAGTTTGATTTAGATGCTTTCTTAAAGAAAAAAATAGGCGGTGAGGCGGATAAAAAAGAATCTTCGTCTGCAACAGGAACTGCTCCTAAAACGGAAACTCCTAAAACTACTGGGCAGTAATTTCAATTGAATCCGTATCTGAACGCCTTTCTGAGAAGTATCATTGAGGCGATCACAGAATTTTTACCAGTGTCTTCCACAGGACATCTTTTTTTATTCAGTTCTTTTTTTCCCTTTTACGGAGAGAATGTAGAATTTGATGACCTTTTTGATATATTCATTCAGAGTGGTGCGATTCTTTCTGTTTTATTTTTATATAGAGAGAAATTCAAGTCGCAGATTGTTTCTTCTTTTCGATATATTTTAAAACAAAATTCAGATTCAGAAGGTTTTCATTTTTTAATTCAAATTTGTATTGGCGCTTTTCCGATTTTAATCGCTGGTTTTATCGCGAAGAAGTTTTTAGATACGATCAAAGCAAGACCGGATCTTTTAGAGATTCTTTCGGGAGCTTGGATTTTTGGAGGAGTTCTCATTCTAGTTGCAGAATGGTATTTTCATCAAAGACCGGAAGAAAAAAAATCAATTGGTTTTAAGGATTCTATTCTGATTGGAATTTTTCAATGTATGGCTTTGATTCCAGGAATGTCTAGATCAGCTGCTACGATCATTACAGCTCGTTTTTTAGGAAAGGATACTAAAAGTAGTGCTGAGTTTTCTTTTTTTCTTGCCGTTCCGGTTCTTCTTGCAGCAGGAATTTATAAATTAATTAAATATCGATCTATTCTAAATGGGAATACGATACCAGTATTGATGTTTGGTTTTTTAGTTTCATTTCTTCTTTGTACTTTGGTGATTCGTTGGTTTTTACGTTATATACAAAAACATTCTTTTAGCGTTTTCGGAGTTTATAGAATCTTGTTGGGGGTCGGAGTTCTCGTTCTCACTAAGTTGATTTGATGAGGAGAATAATCTGACACGGTATGCCTCTCCGTCTGGTTCTGATTTTATCTTTGTTACTGATCAAGATTCCTATCTATGCTCAGTCTACGGATGAACAGACTCTTCGTTTACTTACGGGTGGGGCTGGATCCGATTCTTCTAGTGATGATAAAAAGTTAGCTATACTCAGAGCCAAAAATCGTCTACTCGGTAAATCTATAGACACACTTCCAGACAGAGAAATAGACGATCTTTTACTTTCTCTCGGACTAACTCGGGATGGTTCTCTTTTTACTCGAAGAAAACGTCTACGTGCAGCTTTGGAAGAACCCCTTCCGACTGTTGTAGATCCAATGGTTCAACTTCCACAAACTAAAAAAGCGCTTCCTATTTCTATTGAAAACGCTTCTGAAGGAGAACTTCTCCAAGTAGATAAAAATAAGTCTGGGGTTTTAGTTCTTCGTGGTAGGGTTCGTTTAAAACTACGTTCAGGATCTTTAGAAGCAGAAACAATCACAGTTGATAGTGAAAGACAGGAAATTTATGCAGAAGGTGGGATCGTCTATAAGGATGGTAGGGCGATTGTAGAAGGTGATAAGTTTATCTATGATTTTCGTTTAGAAAAAGGAGTGGTCTATAAAACAAAAGGCACTTTTTCTCCCGCTCATTTTATTGGAGAAAAACTCAAAAAACTAGATGATAAACGTTATGCGTTAGAGATGGGTTATTTTACAATTTGTAATGCTGAAAAGCCTCATTATTCTTTTAAGGTAAATAAACTCTATATCTACGAAGATAAAACTGTAATGGCGACTAATGTTCGTTATCAGGTTGGAGGTACGACCGTTCTTTGGTTGCCATTTTTATACAATAGCAATTTAGGAAATGGGTGGATCGCTCAAGCGGGTAAGAACAATACACAGGGATTGTTTTTACAAACTTCGTATCAATGGTCTACAATTCCTACTTTTCCATTGGCTCCTATGGGTTATAAATTTAGAGCGGATTTTTACGAAAAAACGGGCCAGGCGTTTCATATGGAGATGTGGAATCAAAGCCCTGCTTTGAATTATCTAATTGATATAGCCTACGCCAATCATAAAAGGTATCAAACTACTACCGCCTACGAAGATCGTTTTCATAATTTCGGAGTAGGTACAACCGCGGTTACAAATCAAGTGGATCGGGGGGCTCTTTATTCGGCGGACCCGAACGCCCCTCTTAGAAATATCGGACCGGACGTAGAACCTTGGTGGAAGGGTAGAATACTTTTAAATTCTAAAACGAACAATACGGAAAAAGACGTTACCCGAAACATCAGTTTACAGTACGAAAATTATACGGACAGGCTTTTTGATTACGAATACGGAAATCGATATGAACCTGCAAATACATTACAATCTCTTTATACTGCTAGAAACGTTCGTATGGGTTTTATTCGTAATACCTTAGAATGGAAATTGGATTATACGGAAAACAGAGGGGACCTTTCTATCAATATAGGAATGAAACGAAATCTTCTCTATTATATATTAAATCCTGCAGATAAGTCTGGATATTTTCCTACGGTCGACACGATACCTACTACTACAATTCGAAATTCTTCCGAAATTGGAAGGATTCCTTATTTTAATTCAGCGGTTTATTGGGACGTTTTTCTAAATAACACAATTCTAAGATACTACGGGGCTCCGATTCGGGAAAATTTAAAAATTCCCACTCTGGACGGTTCTTTTCAAGATCCTTGGGGAGATTATAAAGAGAACGTATTTAGGACACAGTATTTTACCCAGGGTGAATCTGGACTTAGAACCACTCTTAATTTTGGAAGCTATTTGGCTTTTACTCCAAACGCTTTTTTTGGAGCTAAAAAACAATCTGCAAACGTTAGAAATAATACGGCGGTGACAGGAGTTACGGATAACGCGTTTACTTCTTTAGAAAGGTATCTTGCAAGAGAATCTTACGAATATCTAAGAACTTCTTCTAACTTAAGGTTTGGAATTCCACTTTTATTTTTTAATACTACCTATCGAAAAACTGAAATTTATAAACCCGAACTACAAGATCCGATTTTAGGTAAAACCAGACAACACGAACTGGAACTTTCTTTGGAAAGTTACGCTTTAGAAAATTTTGAAATATCCATCAGAACCATAAGAGACTTAAGAAGTTTTTCTGACGAATACAAACCCCAACCTACGGATGCAGAAAGATGGTATTTTACAGTTGCTCGGTTTTCTGGATATTTTGACTTTTTGGATGGGTTACGACCTAAACGAGTTTCCTTATTGGAAAGAAAGAGAAGTTTTTATTCCGGGTTATTTTTAAATAACGATTATGTACATCACAATCCAAAAGCAAAACCACTTTATAATAGTTTGACGGCTTCTTACAAGATGGGAGGTTTTACACTTCCTTTTGTACGTTTGATTCGTGAACTGGAATTAGGTGGAACTTGGTATCATGTTTATAATAGCCCAATTTTAGATGGTTATAGAGTATTCGTCAAAGCGAATGTAGATTTTACTCGGTATTTAGGAATTGAGGCGGAATTGGATTCTAGAGTTAGTCAGCCTTGGAGATATACAAATCAGGTTGGTAATACATACGATACTTTTTACTACGGAAACGATCCTACCATGTCTGTTGCCACGATCAATTTAGATCGAACCTCTCTTCAAAAAGATTTGTTAGACGGAACCGGAGTCAATGGAAACGGTTCAAGACAAAACACGGCTCTAAATATCAATCGATTTATGGGAACGATTAAATACAATCTTCATACTGCGAATTTTAGGTTGGGGTATAGTATGGATCTTCGTTCGGTTCCTGGAGGAAGAACGGACGGACTTGTTTCCTTTTACGATCAATCCGTATTTTTCTCGATTTCGATCACGGATTTTACTTTGGGACAACAAGATTCTTCGGAACTGACCAGAGTTCGTTTGTTTAGATTCCGAAAACGTCCTTTCCAAGCGGGGGACAGCACTGGAATTTCTTCGGAGAACCCTTGATTATGCTAAAGGAAAGAAGTCAAACATTCAAACTGATATTTACAATATTAGATTTTTCAAATGCTTTATTTAGCGGTATTTTGGCATTCGTTTTTAGATTTTATTTTTTAGACGAAAACGGAACGGATCGGCGTTACGTAGATATTGAAAGTTATATATTCCTTTTCTTTTTATTAGCTTTTTTTCAAGTGATTGTGTTTATTGCGATCGATCTTTATCATCCTAGAAGAGGTCTTTCTTTTATAGACGAATTTTTGACGATTATAAGCGGGGTATTTCTCAATCTTGTATTAGTGCTTGCCGTTTTATTCTTTTTTAGAGGGGACTTAGGAAGCGAACGATTTTCCAGATATGTAGTACTTGCCTTTGCGATGATCAACATTTTGACCTCAAGTATTCTTCATTATATTGCCAGAATCGTTTTGCGTATTCTTCGTAAAAAAGGATATAATTTAAGAAGTGTATTGGTTGTAGGTGTTTCTGAAACTTCAAAACGTTTTAACGACGCGGTCATCAAACATGGAATATACGGCTATAAGATCTTAGGATTTGTTCAAACAAAAAGTGCAAAACCGGTTAGCAAAGAAATGAAAGTGGTTGGTAAGATCGAAAAGATCTCGCACGTTTTAGAAAAAGAAAGACCCGATTTAGTGGTTTATACTTTGGAACCTTCGGAAGGAGATTATCTTAAAGAAGTTTTGGACGCGTGCGATCACGAAGGAATTGACCTTAAGATCGTTCCTGGTTTCCAGGAATTCATCAAAGCTCGTGGAAGAGTAGAAGAAATGGAAGGTCTTCCAGTAATTTCGATCCGGAACATTCCGATTCGATTAGGATATAATAAATTCGTAAAACGAATTTTCGATCTAACCTTTTCGATTCTTTTTATTTTATTTTTTTCCCCATTTTATTTATTGATGGCCTTGCTCGTAAAACTAACTTCGCCCGGTCCGGTGTTTTACTATCAGGAAAGAGTAGGGTTGGATAATAAGAAGTTTAAGATGATTAAGTTTAGAACGATGGTCGTTCAAGCTAAAACCCAATCCGAAA
Source organism: Leptospira interrogans (assembly GCF_900156205.1). Classification (GTDB taxonomy): domain Bacteria; phylum Spirochaetota; class Leptospiria; order Leptospirales; family Leptospiraceae; genus Leptospira; species Leptospira interrogans. Next base: position 17,945 of record NZ_FTNA01000041.1, on the reverse strand, counting down.
CGACTTGGACGGTTCAGAACGATCCCAGGGTTACGAGTGTGGGAAGAATTCTACGTAAACTTTCTTTAGATGAAACTCCTCAGTTTTTTAACGTTTTATTTGGGGATATGTCAGTTGTTGGGCCCAGACCGGAACGCCCTCATTTTGTAGAAAAGTTTAAAAATGATCATAAACATTATATGAGAAGACACGCGGTTAAGGCGGGGATTACAGGACTCGCACAGGTTAAAGGTTTGAGAGGAGATACTTCGATTGAAGATAGAATTGCCGCGGATATTTATTATATTGAAAATTGGTCTATTTGGCTGGATTTGAAAATTATTCTACTGACTCCTTTTAAAGGAATCATGGACAAAAACGCATACTAAAACACTCTTGCCGCAAGGGGAGAATCATGAACATCAACGAAGATTCTTTGCAAAAGATCGCCGAACTCTCTCGTTTAAAAATTCGTTCCGAAGAGAAAGAGGCCACTCTTCAAGACTTTAATAAAATTTTAGAATATGTAGATCAGATAAAAGGTTTGGACGTGAGTTCAATCAAGGACGACGAAATTTACCTACATCATGAAAATGCAATTCGTCCTGATTTGGCTGGTAAACATTTGTCACGAGAAGAGATAGAGTCATTTGCACCTTCTTTTCAAAATGGATATTTCGTGGTTCCTAAGGTGATAGAAACATGAACGAAATATTAAAAAAACCTTATGTGGAATTGAAAGATTCTCTGAATTCCGGAAAAATATCTTCCACAGAACTTGTAAGCGCTTGTATCAATCGGATTCGAGAAGTAGACGGTGCTGTAAAAGCGTTTCTATACTTAGATGAAAAAAAAGTATTAAACTCCGCAGAAGAAAGTGACAAACGTAGAAAAGAAGGAAAACCACTTTCGGAATTCGACGGAATGCCGGTTGCAATCAAAGATAATATATGTATTCGGGATACGATCACTTCTTGTTCTTCTAAAATATTAGAAAATTATAAATCTCCATTTCACGCAACTGTTGTAGAAAAACTTTTAGAAAAAGGTTTTATACTATTTCCAAGAACTAATATGGACGAGTTTGCGATGGGAAGCTCCACGGAAAATTCCGCCTTTCAGACAACTCGAAATCCTTTTGACCTGGAAAGAATTCCGGGTGGTTCCAGCGGAGGTTCTGCAGCGGCAGTTGCCGCTTCTATGGTTCCACTGGCACTTGGATCGGATACGGGAGGATCGGTTCGTCAACCTGCTTCTCTTTGTGGGCTCTACGGACTCAAACCTACTTATGGAACCGTTTCCCGTTATGGGCTTGTAGCTTATGCTTCTAGTTTAGATCAGATCGGACCATTTTCTAGAGAACTACAAGGTTGTATAGATTTGTATTCTGTAATTTCCGGAAAAGACGTAAGGGATTCTACTTCTATCCATCGTCCCAAATTTTCGGCTTCGGATGTTCAGCCCCAGGATTTTAAAGGATTGAAAGTAGGGGTCATTAAAATGACTCCAGAAATTCAATCTGAAGTAGTAAAATCGTATGATAAAGTTCTAAATCAGTTAAAAGAAAAAGGCGCTACGTTAGTTGATATTGATTTTTCGAAATTCGGTTTTGCAATTCCAATCTATTATATCATAGCGACTGCGGAATGTTCTTCCAACCTTTCCCGGTTTGACGGGATTCGTTTTGGATCTAGAAAAGATAAAACTGGAAAACTAGAAGATCTTTTTGTAGATTCTAGAACGGAAGGATTTGGACCGGAAGTAAAGAGAAGAATTCTTTTGGGAACTTTTTCTTTGTCTGCAGGTTATTATGACGCTTATTATGGAACCGCACAAAAGGCAAGGGCTTTGATTCGTAAGGAATATGAATCTTTCTTTTCAAAAGTAGATTGTATATTACAACCTACTTCTCCTACGACTGCGTTTAAGATTGGTGAAAAAACGAAAGATCCAATTCAGATGTATAAAGCTGATATTTGGACTACTAGCGTAAATCTCGCCGGACTTCCTGCAATGAGTGTTCCTATGGGAGCGGATCAAAAAGGGCTTCCAATCGGATTACAAATTACTACTCCTCATTTTCAAGAAGGAAAACTTTTCGGAATTGCATTAGCACTTTCTACATTAGAAGGAATGAATATTCAGTTTCCGGAAAGTATTAAATGAGTAATCTTACTGCCAGAGTAATTCCCTGTCTGGACATCAAAGACGGGCGTGTAGTTAAGGGAGTAAATTTTGTAAATCTAGTGGACGCTGGAGATCCAGTGGAATCGGCTGCGATCTACGAAGAGAATTTAGCCGATGAACTTTGTTTTTTAGATATAACCGCTTCTTCGGATAGAAGAGAGATATTACTTCATCTTGTAGAGAGGATAGCCGAAAAGATTTTCATTCCTTTTACAGTAGGAGGAGGAATTAGAACCGTAGACGACGTAAAAGCCGTTTTAGAAAAAGGAGCGGACAAGGTATCAATCAATACTGCAGCTTTTCAAAACCCCAAATTGTTAACATATTCTTCCGAAATTTATGGATCTCAATGTATCGTTTGTGCAATTGATGTTAAGCATGAAAAAGAAAGAGATCGATACGAAGTTTTTTTACACGGAGGAAGAACAGCAACCGGAAGGGAGGCTTTGGATTGGGCTCAAGAGGCCGCCGAAAAAGGTGCTGGAGAAATTTTACTTACGTCTATGGATCGAGATGGAACTAGAAATGGATTTGATATTCATCTTCTAAAGAATTTTTCCTCGTCTCTGGGAATTCCAATTATAGCATCTGGAGGGGCCGGAAATCCGGAGCATATGGTGGAAGCCATTTTACGCGGGAAAGCAGATGCAGTACTTGCTGCTTCTATTTTTCATTTTGGAGAATATTCTATCCGTGAGACTAAAAAAGCTATGGAAGAGATGGGTATTTCGGTTCGTTTAGATTAAAATGATATTTGTCTATAGATGCTGAAAATGGTTTTCTATTTTTGGAATGTGATAGTTTTTGTTAGGCAATATTATTTTAACTTGAGTTCGACGTAAGAATATTTGGGCGAATCGCTCGCAAATTTTATAGTATATAATGGCTCGCGACCGCGCTTGAACTCAATGTTGCTCCTTGCTGTCGCAACATAATGCTGCAATTCCTTCGGAATTTTCGCTACAATCGCTTTCGCATACCGAACTCACGTTATTTTAACTTGAGTTTGACGTAAGAAAATCAGGACGGAATCGGCTTGCTACGGGCTTTCAGCTCTGGTTAATAAATTGTATGCAGGAAACATAATACACCATGCCATTTTTAGTTTTAATATAGAACGCGATCTATAGAGAGCGTTCTGCTGAGTTCAAACGCGATCTGTCGAGCGCTCATAGAAGTGAGACGCTTTCGTTTAGAGAACGATGCTTGAGCTCTCTCACGTCGATTTCTTTCGCGTTATATCCAAATCACTTTATTTTATAAAGCATAAGTAAAATATAATTTACTCATGTTTAAAATTCAGTGGGATGTACTTCATAAGCCCAGTGTTCATTTACGAGATATGATTCGCGTTCTTTTTAAATTTATTTACTACAATGAGTCAATGATAGCTATAACTTCTCCAAAATATGTGTTTCTAGAAGCAACACTGGCGTGGCTGCTAAATGATAACTGGTAGTGATCTAAATCTTTTACGAATTGTCTTTCGGGTGGAAGTTTAGAAGACATTTTGCCACTGGTGGAAGTAACTATTCCATCGTTCTTACCGGCAAAGCTAGGTACTTCATCTTTTAAAATATCACAACCGATGATAAAAGCAGTCCCGGAACCTGGGTGACCCTTACACTGAGACATTTCACCATAAAACGCAGTAACTTTTGAGTCTTTAGAAGATTCACTTAAAAGTCTTTCTAAGTAGGCATTAGAAGCGTCTGGAATAATTTCACTTTCAGGAACCTGATACGATGTGCCTAACGCGTTTGTATAAGCAAGGTCTTTTCCGCCCGCCGTTCCGGTCACAAATCCGATTAGTTCACCTAACGCTCCTAAATGTTTTCTATAGCTAGGAGAAGCAAAAGGAGAACCTAAGTAAGGAGTTCCAAGACTTACAATAAAATCAATAACGTCGTTTGTGTTGTTAGGGTGATAAAGAGCGGATCTAGCAACAAGACCACCCATAGAATGAGCTAACAAAATTACCTTATCGTCGGGAGTAAAAACTGAATTCAGTTTATCGATCAGTCTTCTACCGTTATGTTCCACGTAGTCCGAAGTTCGATACGTAAAAGTATAAAATTCATAAGTTGTCTGAGTTTCGAAAAGATTTTGAGAATACATTTCCAGAGCATCGCCCCAGATTTTTCTAATATTTGCAACTTTTTTAGCTTTGGTAGTAGGAAGTTCGAAATTTCTTTCTTCAAAGTCCCAGCCGTGAATCAAAATAACTTTCGGTTTATTAACCTTTAAATCAGGATTGGCAATTGTGAATTGATCTATTATAAAATCGTTTTTGGAAACAATAGAAGAAATGGGAATGAATTTATAAAGTTCGTGGTTGAATTCGTCCCAAAAAGAAAATCCAACACTTTTTAAAATGTCTTCTACTGTATTTGTATTTTCTGCTTTTGGTTTACAGTAGAAAAATTGTAAAATACAAAGAAAGAATATTAAAATTTTAAAAATAATTTGAAGTAATCTCATATTTTTGATAAACGAATATGAGCAGATATGCGCAAGTGAAAATTTAAAAACTCAAAGTTTATTTAAGAATAATTCTATACTTAAGTATATTATTTAAATTTTATATATTACTTTGGTTATGTTATCGTTCTAAGTAATCTTAGGTTTATTTTTATATAGAAATGATGTCAAATGCGTCTATTTTTGTGGATTTGCAGTTTTTAGATATTACTCAGAACTATAAATAATGTACTGATATTTTGCACTACTGCATGAAACGGGACTTACAATAAAAATTTACGCTACTCAATTTTATAGGGACTTACAACATAAAATAAGAATTATTTTAACCTGAACTCTATAATTAGAAAATGTATTCTAACGTTTACAATTCCTTCCGTAATAAATCGAAAGCGGCTTTGCCGCTTATTGTCTTTAGAATTTCCTTTGTGTGGGAGAATCCTGGAATATTCAAAATTTTACTGGTAAAGCCTAGATTTGAATTCCTACGGAAACCATTGTATTGCATGATTTATAATTTTTTAATATTCTTTTGTTATTATAATTAGAGTTGTTAAAAAATTAATTCTCTGTTGTATGGAAATGGTCGATCGAAGCAGTTTTGTTAATTTCCATTATGAAATTTTAAAACAACTCTATTTTTGTATGAGCCCCCACATTTTTGTGAAACTAGTGATTATTTTTCATATATAGAATTTATATGATTGAAGTATAAACAACATGAGTCCGGCGTAAGGATTCCATGATTCTAAAAAAGTTGGAATCTGTCGTATTCAAGTGGGAACTAACACAAAACTTAGGTTTGTTCCGTAAAATAATGTGGGAACTCTTACAAATCACGATTTTACGAACAAGTTCTAAAATTGTAGGAACTCATACTTTTAGAAATTTTTACTCGTGTCGAACTTACGTTAAAATGGAATTTAAATTTTGATGATGGCCGCAAAACAGAGATTTTGTGCAAAAATCTGATTGGATAATGATTCTTTTTGTATTTTATAGTAGTTCCCATAATTTACAAAGTTTAACTATAAATCCACGATTTGTAAGAGTTCCTATATTTATTTTTTTACGAAAAAAATTGACCTAAGATAAAACGGATTTCTCTACGAATTCACGTTAAACTATTGAATTGGAAATATTATATATAGTTCTGAGTAAAACTTCTTGCTTTTGGAATTCAACAAAACACTGCCGATCCTGAGAGAGGCATTCGCTGAAGTTTTCTGGGTGTTCGACAGATCGAGTTTTGGGTCGAGATGCAGAGTTATTACGATTAGGATTAAAAATAGACAAAAAAACTAAATCTCTTCGGATTAGTTTTTTTGTTTTTTAGATTTATTTTTTAATTTTACTGACTTTTGTTTTGTACTATTCTTTTTTTTGGAAACGAATGTTTCGTTTTTCTTTTTTTCTAAATCAATTTTCGAACCGTTAAGATAAGTATGGATTCTTTCTGCTACTTTTTCCCAACCTTCATCTAACATAAGATTGTGACCCATTCCTTGAAAAATATCCATTTCCGACTGATACGTGTTAGCCGTTCTTTTGACTTCCCAAGGGACAAAAAATCTGTCTTTTTCTCCACCGAGTACAAGAAGTGGAGTTTGTATCTGATCTGATTTTGGAAGAGAAAAAATTAACATGTCTAGAAATGCGAGAAAAGATTCGTCTTGGGTTTTAGAGGCGAATTGAATCGCTTTTTGTTTGTCGAGAGATTCTGAAAAAAATAATTCACTGCCTAGTTTAGTATCTTCTACGATTGGAAATAAGGAAAGTGTAAGTAGAACTTTCAAAAAACGGATCGGATGACGGATCAATAATTCAAGTGTAATTCTAAAAACTCCGTGCGGAGGTACACTTGCAAGAAGAACTGCTTTGGAAACATGATTTTTTTCTAATATCTTTTGAACGATCAATCCACCCATAGAATGCCCGATTAAAATAGGAAATTGAGGCAACTTTTTTATAACTTCTTCTACGTCTTGAACATAATTACGGATCGAATTCCATCTAAACTTTCCGTTTTGATTTGGGCTTTTGCCATGCCCTCTTAAGTCCATCGTATAAACATCATAACCGGCCTTTTGAAAGTAGGGGACGAAATTTTCTTCCCAACACCAAGAACCGTGCCAAGCCCCATGAATAAAAAGAAGAGGAGGATGTATTTTATTTTTTTTAAGTGCTTTGAATTGTTTGAAGTATATCATCTGAAACGGAATTTTTATAAAGTTGCTGTTTTTTTTCGAGAAATTTTCTTTTTCTAGAATAATTTATTCAGATTTCTTAGAAAAGTATGTGAGCTTTTTATGATTTATAAAAAGACTGATTATAGATGGTTTCGTTTTTTAAAGTAGTTCCTAAATATTTGAGTTTTTTTAGAACTATAGAATAGTGTTTAAAGTTCTTTTTGAAAGGGAGCTTCATTTCAAAAGTTATAATGCTTTATTTATAACTATATAATAAAGTACCTAATATTTTGTACGGAAACAGCTTTTTGTGATAAAATTTACGGTACTCAATTTTATAGAAATCAGTAATATATAGATATGAGTAGTAGTTCCTACGTTTTAGTGATCAACTGCTAATAATAATCATTTCTAAGTTTTTGTGTTAGTTCCCACATTTTAGGAAATTGGAATATTTTGTATATCAAACTAGTGTAGGAACTACCACAGACTTTGTATTTTTTTAAATGTAGGAACTACTATTGGTTTCTATTTAGCATGAGTTCGAGATAAGAAAAATTAGGAAAATCTTTTTTTACTACTCGGACGTATGAAAATAGTACCAAGTTATTAACGGCCTAATTTACGAAAAACTAGTGGTACTTAAAAAATACCGCAAATTCGGGATTTACAGTATTTTAAAGCAAGACCAAAATATTCAAATTTTTGAAACAATCTAACACAAGTATTCTATTCATGCTTCCGAGTAGTAAAAGTAATAGTTCCTACAATTTTAGAATTTATTTGTAAAATCGTAATTTGTGGTAGTTCCCACAGACTAAGTCTCTTAGTGAAATTTATAAATTTGTAAATATTTTTTTAATTCAATTTATACATGAGTTTCTCGAATCAAAAAGTTTTACTGGATTCTATAAAATTAATTACTATAAGTCTTTATTACAAAACCGCTGTTTGAATGTAGAATATTAGGCACTCTGATATATAGATTTGAGTAGAAATTTTAACCATAATAGAGCTTTTCAAAAATGAATTCTCCAGCTGTTTCTGTTTTATGGAAACGGTCGATTGAAGCGTTTTTATTCATTGCCACTATGGAACTTTTCAACAACTCTAATTGAAAAAATATTTAAAGACCTATATTTACTGATTTCTACAAAACTAGATAACCGAAATATTGTGACTAAGTTTCGGTTAACGCGTCTTCGTTATAATCCAATGCGAAAGCGATTGAAGCGAAAATTCCGAAGGAATTGGAGCAAAAAGCGCGGTCCGGCAGCGCCGGATTCGCCCAGATTTTCTTTCGTTAAATTTACGTTATTGAAGTGTAAAAGGTTGAATATTGAATTATATAGTTTTGAAGTATTAGTTTGTAAGAATGAATTTTATAAAAGTATTCGTTTTTGAGTATTTAGAATTTATTTCTAAAATTTAAAATTACAATTCTGGCATATGAAAATCATACCATTTCGAAACTGTTTCAAGACTTAAAATATAGAATCCCACACAAAAAAACAACGATTTCAAGTTAGATATAATTTTTTAAGAATTTCTTCGTTTTTGTAAAATTGCTGATTCATTTTCTATTATTATTTTCATGCATCCGAATCGTAATTCAGCTCTAAATTTTAACTTACCGAAACATTAAATTTTTATTTTAAACTTTCACTAAAGTGACTTTAAAAAATTAAGAAGATGTGCTCTATCCCTAACATCTAATTTCAAAATAAAATCCTTGCTAGATTCAGCTTCTCCACCGTGCCAAAGTATGGCTTCCATCAGATTTCTCGCCCTTCCATCGTGAAGGTATCTCGTATGACCGTTCACTTCCTCGAATAAACCGATACCCCAAAGAGGAGGAGTTTTCCATTCTCTTCCATTTGCTTCTTCGTCCGGTCTGTTATCTGCAAGACCTTCTCCCATGTCGTGTAATAAAAGATCCGTATAAGGTCGGATGATTTGATTGGAAAGTTCTGGAAAACTTTCATTCGATCCGGTTTGAATTTTGGGAATATGACAATATTTACATCCCGCTTTAAAAAAAATTTTCTTTCCTAATAGAACACTTGTATTATCCGCTTTTCGTCTTGCGGGAACTGCTATTAATTTTAGATAATTTGTAATTGCTGTGATTCTATTTTGAGATATTTCAGGGGAACCGCCGTTTCTGGAAGCCACGCACTCGGCTTGAAAGTTTGTACAATTTTCCGTTCGAAACATGGGAGTGGTAATTCCAAGATCACCTAAGAAAGCGGCAGAACTTTGTCTCGACAAATCAGTGTTATTTGCTTTCCAACCAAATCGTCCAAGTGTTTGACCAATTCCATTTAAGTTTGAGACGTAGTTTGCTCTACCTGAAATTCCGTTTTCATCCTTATCAGATGGATCTGCAAAGGAAAGAATTGTACTTTCGGGAATGGCTTCTAAAAGTCCCAACCCTATAACCTGTGGAGGAATTCTAACGGAAGTTCTTGTATCGTTTGCAAAAGGACCATATCCTAAATTTGAAAATTCTAATATAGGAGAACGTAATGTATATTTTGTACCGTCTTCAAATTTGCCGGCGATTTCCTGATAATTCAATCTTACGTCTCCTTCTTTGGGAACGCCACGAACGGAATTAGGTTGAAATTGCCCTCCGTATCTTGGTTCGGAGTGATGAGAATGATCTCCTACATTGAGCCGAACGAGACTAAAGGTTAAATTTTCGCCTTCTTCTTCGAGCGCACGACCATTCCCAGAGTGACAGTTCAGACAAGAGTCGGTATGAAAGAGAGGGCCTAGTCCGTCTCTGTCCGGAATAGCGGCGGAAAAACCAGGAGTCCAAGGAACTTCAAAGACCGTTTGTCCCACCGTATATTCGGAAATAGAACTTAAGGAAGCACTCTTAGAAAATTGTCGAAATGCAGATTCTCCAAATTCGAAACTGGTCATTTTGATACCTCCTTGAAATTCTTCTCCTACTTCATATCCCCAGTCGTCGTTATCGGATAGGGAAAGGATTGCAATCAACGAAATTGCGAATTTACAATCGTTAGAGGAACAAAATTTCTTTTTTGAAGTACAGTTTAACAAAGACAAAAAAATAAAAAACAGAGCGACCGAAAACTTGCCCACTCTGTATTTTAAAAAGATATAAATTGATGAAAAAAAACTGAAATTCAAATTCATTTTAAATTTATAATATTATGGAAATTTTATGTATACTGGATTTGGTGCCCCCCAGTTGTTTTGTAGATCGGTTCTCCCTAAAGAACCTTTAAAATTCCAACCCCAACCATAGATTTCTCCGTTTCCAAGAAGTGCGAAGTTATGGGTAGCGCCGCAACCGAAATGAACTACGTTATCAATACCTACTACTGCTTTATTCGGCTCGTAAACTTTTTGAGTATTTGATTCTCCAAGAGCAAGGCTTGCCATATTTCCGTTTGCTCCCCAACCTTTTACTTCTCCATTTTTTAAGATTGCAAAACTTTGAGTTCCGCCAGCCCAAATAGACGCAACATCTTGAATATTCAAAATTTGTGTTGGGATTGGAGTGGGTGGAGGATTTCCATTTCCTCCGATTCCTAATTGGCCGCTTGCATTTAAACCCCAGGAATAAATTTTTCCATCAGACGTTAACGCCAGAATATGATCTCTACCGTTTGCGATTTGTTTAATTTTGGAAAGGCCTTCTACTTTTACTGGAACGGATTGAACCGTGTTAGCCGGAGAGATAATACCGTTGCCTAAATTTCCGTATTGATTTCTACCCCAAATATAAACCTCTCCGTTTTCCGTAAGGGCGGCGGAATGTTCCGAGCCCGCAATTACTTGGATTACATTTCTAAGTTGTACAACATTAACTGGGTTAGAAGAAAAGGAATTGCGGTTTAAATTGTTTTCTCCATTTCCCAGCTGACCTACATTATTTTGGCCGAATGCAACTACGGTTCCGTCTGATTTTAAAACCAACGCATGATTAAAACCATAAGCTCCCATCACGGCGTCGTTGATTCCGGGAATCTCGGTAGGAGGTTGTCTGTTTCCGGGGTCGCTTGCTCTGGCCGGGTCCGTGTTATTATTTCCGATTCCTAGTTGACCTTTCGAGTTAGCTCCCCAGGTATAAACTCTTCCGTTTTGAGAGATTGCCATCGAATTATTTTGATTGAAGTGAATGCTGAAAATATCTCGGATTGGATCTACTTTCACAATTCTATCGTTGATACCATCTCCTGTAGAAATACCTGTTCCGAGTTGACCAAAGTTATTTCTGCCAACTGTATAAAGTTCTCCGTTTATTAGAAAACCAGAATGTGCTCCGCCTGCGCTCAGTTTGGTTCCGAAGTAGAAATGGATTTCTTGAGATAGAACGAAACCATTTGATTTTTTGAAACGAATTTGGATCGTATTGTGCCCGTTTTTAGGTTTAAAGGTAGGGGATGTTTGGGGAGAAGATGGGGTGGATTGAAATGAAAATAATTTATTTCCTTCATGGAAGATTTCGAATTCTCCGTCCGAGTTTGCTTGAACTGTTGTTTCTAATTGATAGACCGTAAGGATTTCTCCTTCTCGAGGGGAAAGAACTTTCGTTTTGGGACCCGGTTGTCTGAGAGAGTGCGGCCAAAAGCAAAGGGGCAATATCGGTTCGAGATTGAGGACTACAAGAGATGAACCAAATGGTATATAAAATGAATGCAATTTTTTGTTTCACGATTTCTCCTAATATATAATAATGAGATTAAGAATTATTCTCATTTAATAATCAAAAAAATAAGGGCATTGTGAACGTCAAGGATTCCTGAAGTTCTATTACCTTTGGATTTGACAGAGAGTGTTTTAACAAAAAAATCGTAACAATTCTTTTATTGGAGTCTTCTCAAATGAGTCATAAGATTCGCTTTTTGTTCCTAATTTCTTTTTTAACTTTGATTTTTCAAGATTGTAAAAAAGAACTTAGCGTTTCTATGGCTACGTCCACTTCCTTAAGCGATAAACTCGCGTTTGTTGTTCTTAATGGAGAAAATTGGAAACCGGAAGATGGGGCCGAATTTGTAAAAATTCACATTTATCCGGATGAAGGTTTTCAGTTAAAAAAAGTGGAAATAGATTCTTGTAAGTCTGAATTTAACGACGCAGTAACGGTTTATATCAATTTCGATGAAATTAGCGCCGCAGCTGATTTTTCTGCAAAAAAAGCCACTGTAAATTTTGAAAAGGCGGTGTTTGCGAGATCCGTAACGATTAATTTTAGAAAGAACAAAGAACTTTGTATTGGAGAGGTTCGTTTTTACGACGAAAAAGATAAACAGATCTCTTTAAAACTTCCTAATATAGTGGAAGGTTCGGTTATCGCCTCAGAAACTGCAAGTCCGGTTCAATCTTATGACGTGATGAATCTTTTTGATTCTCGTTATGAATATGCTTGGGCTTCGGATAAAAAAGGTAAAGGAATTACTCTTGATTTTAAATTTAAAGAAACTCAAAAGTTCAATAAAATCAAAATTTGGAATGGGTATCAAAGATCGGATCAACACTGTTATTCGAACGGTAGATTAAAATCTGCTACGTTAACCGGAGAAGACGGTTATATTCAAAAAATTCAACTTCAGGACATTCTTGGTCCCCAGGAAATCCTATTAGAAAAAACGTATAAAGGAAATTCTTTACGTTTAACCGTGAACGATATTTACGAAGGAAAGATGTACAAAGGGTTAGTACTCAGTGAAATTCGTTTTGGAAAAGATAAGGATTGGTTTTTGATCGATCCAATCAAAAGGTCTCAAGGTATCGCTCAGTCCAATCATCTTCAATTTACCTCTTCTAATTTGAATGAGATTTTAAATCGAGGATTAAGAGGTATTGAAGTTTCAGATTATCCAGCGGAAATGCAGAGTACGGAAATGATCTCTTCTTCGGAGAATTCGGATGAACAGGGAAATGTCAGGACGGATTCAACTTGGTCTTTGAGAATGAGATCTGACGGTTCTTTTTTTATGGAAGGGGATACGAGTGATCAAAGTGAGGAATTTCGTAAAACGAGTAAGTTTTATGCAATTGGAAACTATGAAGTCAAAAAGTCTTCCGTGGATTCTCTGGAATTGAGAGTATTTGGGTATATGCGAAAATACTCATCTACTTTTATGGAGAAGTACAGTGATATGGATTGTAATGGTTGTGGTAGAGATTGTAATATGGGAAATCAAGATCCTGATAAAAAGGAAATTATTTTTCAAGACTTCATTACGATTAAAAAATGGAACGGAAACGTTTATATCCAAAATACAAGTTCGAGTCGTAAGCTGGATTTTCAGATCTTAGAGATGGCTCTTGAGTAAATTTCTTTTTTAGAGAAATTTTATATTCTAAAATTTTAGGTTATTTTCAATTGAAGAAGTTAATTTATAAAATTCTAATTTTGATTCTTTTTTTAGATTTGCTTGGTTGTAAAAAAGAAATTTCTAATTCTGAAAATTTGGAACCAATTTCTTTCGATCCAAATCGACAAATTCAGGTTCAGATTCTTTGGGAGAAAAAAAATTTTCCTTTAGAAATGGAACTCTACGAGGGGGCTGCTCAGAGACCTGTGGATCTATGGGCCACAGGAAATGTTAAGGATTTGTCAGAGGCCCCTGTCTCTTCTAAAATAGAAGGATCTGAATTTTATCTCAAACCTGGTTCTAAAAAAAAATTTGTATTGATTGTTAGAAACACAACCAAAGAAGATTTTTATTTTTTTGCGGCTCCTCATTCTATGCTGCCGGCGGAAGGTTCTTTGGGTTTTAAGTTTAAATGTCTTTGTGTCAATCACGCTTTTTATATTCCTTCTAACGAAATTTGGTATAGAGTAATTGAATTGAGAATCGGAACAGAGGCTTTAAGCAAAGGATTAAAAATTTCTCATACACTTGTGGGTATGGACGAAGATAGAGTTCGTCTTTATCAAAAAGGAATAGGGGGCGGGGCTGCAGTAGAGGATTGATCCATTAATTTTAGAGTGAATCTTGAAACATTCTAAAAATGATTTTTGAAAATATTATTTGGATCCAAAATATATTACTAGAAACAGATACTATTATGTAGATTTAATATTCAATAATTACTTGCAATTTTTAGAATAGAATTGTTGAAAACTCCATAGTTTAGATTAACAAAACTGCTTCAATTAACCGTTTCCATACAATAAAAAACAGATTGAAAATTCATTTTTCAATAACTCTAATGTAAAAGTAGCAATTTTTACAGATTTGATCTTGGATTATCAATATAGCCAATTTAATAATGATATATATAACTTCTACGTATAGTTTTGAATCCTTTTTTAGTATATTATGTTTCTGATCCAATTAGAATCTTTATCATTTAGGAGACCGGCTTCTTTCAATTTGAATGTAAATTTTAATGCAATCGTGACTAAGAGTTTGTCCCAAAACCTGTTGAGCGCCTATAGTGAGAAGCTGAGTTTTCCGCTGAAAATAGAGAGGTGTTTGCTGAGTTTTTGCACGAACCTTAGGAAATGAGATTGAGTTTTATAAAAATGTAGGAACTATTACTACGAAAACTTAATGAGATTAGAACTGCTCGAAAGTTCTTAAATTGTCTAATGCGACTTAATTTGTAGGAACTATTACATTTTATTAAAAATTTCTAAAGAATTATCGTGTAAAATTCGTTGAGACTTTGGGACAAGCTTTAAGTTTAATGATTGTTCCGAGCCCCGTTCATTCGCAAAACTAAAATTAACTTGGATTCGATATAACGCGAAAAAAATCTTTTGCCACTGGTTGCAAAAACTAGAAAATTTTACAACCGGACTTTGAATTTGTAAAAACTCTAGAATTTCTAAATTTTGAAGTTGAACTTTACTTTAAAAAATCGTTTTTTACGGGTCCTATAAAGTTAAGTGCCATGAATTTTAATCGTAAACTCTGTTTCAATATAAAATACTGGGAACTCTATCCTAACATAAGTTCAGCGTAGGAAACTCATGATTCTGAAAAAAAATTGAAATCTGAATTTTACAGATCGATTCTTTAAATGTAGGAACTACTACAAAACTTAGGTTTGTCTGTAAAATCATGTGGTGAACTACATCATTTTATAAAATAGAATTTTATGATAATTGAATCTGTTATATTCCAGTGTGGGAACTATTACAAATCGCGATTTTACGAACTAATTCTAAAATTGTAGGAACTCATACTCTTAGAAAATTTTTACTCACATCGAACTCACGTTCAAATGGGATTTAAATTTTTATGATGGCTATAAAATAGTGGTTTTGTACAAAAATCTGATTAAACGATATTTTTTGTATTTTATAGTAGTTCCCGCAATTTTCAAAGTTTAATTGTAAATCCCGGATTTGTGAGAGTTCCCACAGATTAAGTCGCATTACAAATTTTTAAACATTTATTTTTTATGGAAAAATCAGTTTTTATAAAACGAATCTATTATTCCCAACTCACGTTATTCTATAATTCTGATTAAACTGCGTTTAGGTTTTAAAATTTTTTAGATGTAAAAAACAAAAAAGTAAGCCTCGTAAAATCTAAGTTAACGTCAATTCAGCATAGTAAGAAAAGATCGTTTAGCAGAATGCTCTCAAACTAAAGCATCTAGCTTCTATGAGTGTTCGAAGTAACTCAGCGTCTCCATGGATCGTTCGACGGATCGTGTTTAAAACTCAGCAGAACGCTCTCTATGGGTCGCGTTCTATATTAAAACTAAAGACGATTGTTGTATCATGTTTCTTATATACAATTTATTGACCAGAGTAAGGCCCAGTCCGGCTTTCTATGACAAGCCGGACTCGCTCAGATTTTCAATCTTCGAATTCTAGTTAAATTAAATACATTAATAATTTAGAATATTCTGAAATTATTCTTCTTCTCTGGACTCTAACCAGCGCTCTGCGTCTAAGGCAGCCATACATCCGGAACCTGCGGCAGAGACTGCTTGGCGATAAATTTTGTCTTGAACGTCTCCCGCTGCAAAAATTCCTTCTATATTCGTTTTGGTGGAACCTGGAACTGTTTTGATGTAACCGCTTTCATCTAAATCCAAAATTCCTTGGAAAATGTCTGTATTGGGTTTATGCCCGATTGCATAAAAAAGCCCGCCAACTGGAAGTTCTTTTTTTTGGCCATTTGTTGTGTTTTCTAAAGTCAGAGAGGTTAAACTTTTACCGTCGCCTTTGGCTTCCTTCACTTGAGAATTCCAAATAATTTCGATTTTAGGATGAGTAGTTGCTCTTTTTTGCATAATTTTAGAAGCGCGAAGAGAATCTCTTCTATGAACTAAATACACCTTCGATGCAAATTTAGTTAAGTGAGAAGCTTCTTCTACTGCAGAATCTCCACCTCCTACTACTACTAGTTCTTTATTTCTATAAATCGGAAGGGCTCCGTCACAAACTGCACAGGCGGAAATTCCTCTTTGCCAATAAATGTCTTCGCCGATCACGTTCATTCTTTTTGCGGTCGCCCCAGTGGCTATAATTACGGCTTGGGCTTCTATCAATTCATCGTCTGACCAAAGTTTAAACGGTCTGGAAGAAAAATCTACCTTGGTAATGGTTTGAGTTATGATCTTTGTTCCATATTTGATAGATTGTTCTCGAAAAAGTTGAGTCAATTTAGTTCCATCAATTCCTTCTGGAAAACCTGGAAAGTTTTCCACTTCAGTGGTAGTTGTGAGTTGACCTCCTGCGGCAATTCCACCCGCCATAAATCCTTCATACATAACGGGGTTTAAGTTAGCTCTGGCGGCGTAGATCGCTGCAGTGTGTCCGGCTGGTCCGGAACCTATAATGACTATTTTATGGGCCATTGTTTCCTCTAATTAGAATGGTTCTAAATTTGATCTATTTTTAGACTCTTTCGTTGTAAAGCAGATCCTTTTTTAGTGTTAGAATTTTGAAAGTTTTTCTCTGTTTAAAAATGTGGGAACTCATACAGGTTTACTATGGTGAGTTTGGCGTAAGGAAATTATTCAAAACTATAAAATAAATCCCAGTATTTTGTGCTAAAACAGTAGTTTACAGTAAAAATTTGCAGTACTCAATTTGATAAGGATCAGTAGAAAAAGGTAGTTTTATTTTAGGGTTAAGCACCATTACAGTATCTGAACTTCTGAGAGTTTCATTGTACAATCTTAATTTGTAATAGTTCCTACAGATTTTGTCATCTTACGGATTTTTAAACATTCATTTTTTATAATTTGAATTGGTATGAGTTCCTACATTTTCAGAGTTTATCTGTAAAGTCTAGATTTTGAAAGAATTTCCTATATTTTATTTTTTACGAAAAAATAGATTTTATAAAACCAATATTGCATCACGTTATCAGTAGAGTTGTTGAAAAATTCCATAGCAACAATTAACAAAACGCTTCAATCGACCGTTTCCATACAACGAAAACCCATAGAGAATTAATTTTTCAACAATTCTAGTAAACACTAATGTCGTCCAGAGTCTTGTTCTAAGATAAAAGAATGGAATTTTGACTAAAATTTACATGTTTATCTGAATTAAAAAAGGCCATTTAATAGTTTCTATTTCGTTTTTCTAAAAATTATCGCACAAAGGATGGAAAGGACAACTTTTAGCGTTTCATTTTTATGATACTGATGAGGTAAATTATTGAATTTTAGAATTCTATTTGGATTGTAATAACTTGACTAGGGCTGGTGCTTGACAGTTTTAAAATTCGTTTTTTCTTGTTTTTGGAAATTGTTTGAGTATGTGCCTATTTTTACTGAGCTCTATAACATTGAGTAACTAGATGTCTAACATAAAGTGCCGTTTCAAGTAAGTTCGATAAAATCCAATGCGAAAACGATTATTATGCGCGATCCGTAGAGTAGAGAGCGTTGAGTTTGAAAAATTCCGAAGGAATTGTAGCAAAAAAAACTCAATGAAACGCTCTCTACCTTAACCTTACCCACAAGTATTTGATCTCAATATAAATCTGTCGGAATTACGACAAATCCTCTGTAAAACTTAGTTCCCGCCCCACAACGCGATTCATAAAGAGCGTTGTGTTGAGTTTTCCCTATTTTTGGGTGGGGGTGGAGGCGGTAAGGTTCGGAAAATTTTTCTCTATCAGAAAAACATACTTTTTGCAAGTA
>NZ_FTNA01000037.1 GCF_900156205.1 Leptospira interrogans | reverse complement strand
TGCCACCGGCCTTCTTGACTCCGTCGATTCAAGAGTATCACACTTCGACTTGTCTTACGTCCAAGAATCATACTAATCTATGAATCGCGTTGGAAAACTCAGCACAACGCTTTCCTATGGGTCGCGTTGTGGGATGGGAACTAAGTTTTACAGAGGATTTGTCGTAATTTCGACAGATTTATATTGAGATCCAAATACTTGTGGGGTTGGTGATGATAGGGAGCTGCATTGAATTTAGGAAAGCGTTTTATTGAGTTCAAGAAGCGAGACACTGAAGAACCGATGAGTTTCACAAAAATGTGGGAACTAGTGCATTTGATTAAAAATTTCTAAAGAATTTTACTACATAAAATTTTTTGAGGTTTTGGTTGAGACAAACTCTTAGATCAAACTCAGTAATAGTTCCTACATTCTCAGTGTTAGTTTGTAAAATCTAGATTTGTAAAACTACAATCAAATTCAATTCAATCAAGAAATTTGAAACTTACCAACAAACCAAAAACCTATATAACAAAAAGTAAGAAGCCTCATCTAAATTGAGAGGATTATAAAAATAAAAACCACCCAAAATCTTTCAAAAAATGTATAAGCCTTAAACGGCTTTCATTCAAATTTGAAACTATACACTTCTAGGAGATTAAAAATAAATCGTTAGGTGTATTTTAACCATACTTTCGGGTTTAAAACGACTTTAACGATTATATTGAAAGATCAAAATAAATTTTATATTTATAATTTTATAAATTGTTTTATAGCATTACGCCTTGAAAGAAAAACTTTTTTCACTTTTGTGAAAAATATCCAAACAAATCTGTTAATTGAGCTAATTTGACGATGAGAAGTAAAAAATTTTTATCGTCGCCCAAATCAGGAGAAATCAATGACACGATTTTTATTGCTATGCCTTAGCATCATTTTACTGTTAGGTGGTTGTACAAACGAAAAAGAAGGTAAAGAATCCGACTTAGCACTTCTATCCGGAATTATCGACCCAACGAATTTGTACATATCTAATCCAGATCAAAATGATTCTCGGAGTCTAACTATCCGAATACCTATCTATGTAGATAACGTTATCGGAAATGATAACTGGCCGGGCTCTAATAAGGGCGCACCACTTCGAACCATCACCAAAGCGATTGCTTTGGCAGGAGGCAGACACGACGTCCATGTTGCACCAGGTGAATACTCCGAACAAACCGGAGAAAAATTTCCAATTCGAATTCCGGATGGAGCTACTCTGATTGGGGATGAATTAGGAAAAGGATTAGGTTTCGTTTTATTCTATGATAAATCAGGAAACCATCCAGGTCCAAAACCAACTACAATTCAATTTCATGCAGATGATCTTAAAGAAACAATCCTACTCGGAGAAAACTCTACCATAGCTGGATTCAATTTACAGAACCCAATTGCTTTGAGAGCATACGGTTCTAAAATTAGAAACAATACAATCTCCCAAGGAATCGGAATTTTCCCTGCAAACACATCTAACGTACCATCCGGAGGACATACTATCAGCGGAAACTTTATCGGCTCCAAAAAAGCACCTAACTATAACTATGGAGTAGGTATCTTTGTAGATAGAACTACTTACGAAAATAAAATAGAGAATAATACGATTTATCGAAACCGATACGGAGTTGTCATCCGTCCGCTAGGTAAAGCGGATTTAGGCGGAGGTTCTCAAGGAAGCGTTGGAAATAATATTATTTCTTGCAGCTTAGAAATGGACTTAACGTTTCTATTTGATATAAACACGAGACTTTATGCACAAAATATCAAATTGGATCACAATCCTCCTACCTATGAGAGCTCACAAAATTTTCCAAAAGGAGTTGATATATACAGACCGGGACCTTACGGAACCATAGATATATCTGGATATTCTTTGGCTCCAAATCCTTGCAACTAATAAGTATTAGGTGATATTAATCTTTTAGAGTAAATCGACCTTTCCAACTTTGGAAAGGTCGTTTTTAGACTTGCAATGTATCAAATATTCAGAAAATATAATTTAAACAAAATCACAATTTTCATTAAACAATCATCCTACAACAACTACCTCCAACAAAAATACAAAGTATAGAATGTTTTTTAATCGTTGTATGAGGTAAAAGCAAAATAGTATGTTCGATATACTCGTTTAGTCTTAAAACTCTAAACAGCTTTTATATAAAATCAAAATTGTTTAAACTGGATCTTACAATTTACCGTAACAGAAATGGAATTGAAGTTGCTCCGAGTGGTTTAATTGACTTAGTTGGAGGTCCTACAGGAAGTGTAGGCAATAATATTCTTTCTTGTAGTGAATTCTCGGATCTAACTTTCGAATTCAATTCGTATCAGTTTATTTCCGCTCGAAATAACAAATGGGATCACAGTCCCCCAACGTTTAACCCTTTAGACGGCACATATAGAACAGACATAAACAGATACAATTTAGGTAATGTAGATATTGCAGGACATCAGGTAGCACTAAATCCTTGTGAGAGATAATCACCTAAAAACATTATTAAAAAAGATTAATATAACGTGAGTTCTATGTAAGTAGATCTGGGCGAATCCGGCTTGCCACAGGCAGCCGGACCGGGCTCTCAGCTCTGGTCAATAAATTGTAAATAGGGAACTTTATATAACATATCATCTTTACTTTCAATTTATTGACCTCGCATCGATCCCTTTCGCGTTATACTAAGCTCACGTTAATAGATTCAACTTGGCTCTTGATTTTTTTATGAGCCGAGTTCAAACGAATTATATCAGAACCTGTCTCAAAACTTCAAAAAATTTTACATGATAATTCTTTAGAAATTTTTAATCAAATGTAGTAATTCCTACAAATTAGTTTCATCTGCCAATTTGTAAACTTTCGAGCAGTTCTAATATCGTTAAATTTTCGTAGTAGTTACCACATAGGACGGCTCTGGGACAAGCGCGTAATAAAAATAACACCCCTAAAATGTATTCTTTAGCCTTATCTAAAATCTATTCTTCTAATATAATACTATTCGTATAAAGCCTATAACCGTTCCAAATTCGATCCAATGGATATGCTTCTTTAATTGCATCTAACGTTTCTTGGAACCGAATATAAAGTGGGACCTTGGACAAGCTCCGTTTCGTAAAACGTTTTAAAAAATCCACGTGGGCCGTATCAGTCTGTTCTCCAATAAATATTACACCCGGACTTTGAAAATTTTGAGAGATCCAATAAAAAGAATCCCTATAATTTATAATATCATAATATTCATCATCTAAAAAAGAAGAAGTAAAAATCCAATTTCCTTTTTTCGGAGAGCCATAAGAATCTGCAAGCGCCTTTCCACCTAAACTTAAATGCACCTGATCAACAATTTCTAAAGGATCTTGTAGAATATAAAGACGACTTTTAGAATCGGAACCTAATTTACCGGAACCCGCCTCAAAAACTTCAAGTTCTTTTAAAGACTTCTTCCAACTTTCTGGAAGTTTAGAATTTTCTAAAAATTGAATTCGATATTCAGGACTAAATTCTTCCTTTGTAGAAACAATTGGATTGGAAACTAAAGACTGAGGATCATTTACCAGATAAAATTTATCCTCCGTTCTTGGAACCAAAGGAATCCTAAAATGATACGAACTCAAATAGAGATAGGTAAGTTTATTTTTTGCAAGTTTAACGTTTCTTCTATATTCGTTTTCAAGTTCTTCCCTAAGTAAAACCTCGTAACCACCTTTCGCCGCCTCTTCTAAATATTGAAACAAAGAAGCCCTGAGTTTACGGTTGTCTTTAAACGCAAGATCTCCTTTAGATTTTCCTTTTAAAAAACGGATATAAAAGGTTTCAAGCCCCAAATCTGTCACTGCAAGAAATTCTTGATCCGCGGGAAGTTTTTCTTTAAGTTTGTCAGCAACGGCAACAAAAGTAGGAATGTCTTTATAATCGGGAATTGAATTTAATACCACGGGACGAGTAAGAGATAAGAGATCTTTTGCCAAAACTAAATCAAAGAATACTTCTGAATTATTTTTCTTAAAACAAAGTTTTTGTAAATACACGATCCAATCCAACAGCTCCGTCCTTTCCTTAGAACTAAAACGATTTCCACGTTTGGATCTGATCGTAGAATTTAGAAATTCTACAAATTCATTCGGAGGTTTAGAAGCCGCCTTTTCGTAGAGTAAAAGCCATTCCGTTTTTTCATCTCCTTCGGCAACGGAAGAAATCTTACCCAAATGAAAAAGTAATTTATTATTTAGAATATTCTTATCTCTGAATATACTTTTTGATTCCGTCTTATAACGAGAATCTATTTTATCCATCCAATCCTTACTTTTAGATAACTCTCCCCTCGAAAACAGGGCTTGAGAATAACCAAGCACCATACGTAGAGCCCTAGATTTTGCTCCGGTATTCCACTCGTATTCCACCAAGGATTCGGTGAGTAAGTCCAACTCTTCGTTTTCTTGAAACGGAATAGAATATAAAATCAAATGATATAAAAGACTTCTTTCTTCCGCATCCAAAGACTCGAACAATTTAGAAGAATTTCCGTAGACCTCTGAATAAAGAGAATAAGGAGAAAACCAAGCTCCCGTAATTTCTCTTCTCCAATTTCGAAATAATCTTTCTCTAAATTTTCCAGTATCTTCTTCGGCTTCTTTTTCTTTTAAAATTCTAAGCGCTTCTTTCCAGTTTCCGGAAAGAATCAAATATAATTCTTCTTTTCTACGAATTTGATTTTTAGAAAGTGCACTTCCTTGTAAAAAATACTTCTGAGCGTACAATCCTTGAAGGATTTCTTCTACAGCTATTATTTCGTCTGGATCATGAGTAAATTCAAGCGCGAGTCTACCGGCAAACTCCCCTAGTTCCGGCTCGTAATTAGCTCTTGCAATTTTTAGAATATTCTTATAATATAAATAAGGGTCGTAAAAAGAAAAAACGGTTTTATCCGAAACTTTTAAGGATAAGGGTTCTACAGAAATACCATTTTTCAATAGATACAAATTTTTTAATAAATTTCTTTTTTGAAAATCGGTTATATCTTCGAAAGAATAAGAATTACAATCAGAAAGATTTTTATCTAGATAACAGTTCAAAAGCGCGGAAAATAAAATCGAATCTTTTACTGTTTCCAACTTTGTATTCTGCAAAAGATCACCGTAGATTTCTTCCATCGTAACTTGGGGGGAAAGTTTCCACTTTAGACGAAGAACATCCAATTCCGCGGCCAAAAACATATCTTCCTTTTTTAAAAAAGAGCGATACGAAAAAGCGTGTGTATACGCCTCTCTTACATTGTCTTTCCTTTCATTTTCCCGAACCAACAAACTCAGATTTTCCAAAGATATAAACACATCTTTTTTTCTTAATACACTGGAACCCAAAAATAAACTTCCAGAAATTTCTCCGGAAAATATCTTTTCGGGAAAAGCGGTGGCACAAGAATCACTCGCATTACAAATTGCAACATTACGAATTCCTGATGCATTTAACACCTCGTAAAGTTCGGAAATTTTTCCAAGATGTGGTTTTGTTTGTTCATAAAAGAGTGCCGAAGAAATTTCATTTTGATTGTGAAAAAGATCACGAACTGCAAGATTTTTTTCGGATAAACTTTCCCCAAAAGAATTATCTTCGTTTATATTTGGAAATGGAGATACAAGCATATCCGTATCTAAATGTATAGAAAATATCTGATTTGGAGTAATCTTTTTTACAGAAAGAGAAGATTTAAAATTAGGTGATCCATCTACGATTGCAACGTTACGCGTTGTTCTTCGATCCTTTTCCCGAACTGGCTTCAAATGAGAAGGTCTAAAAACTAGAGAAAATTTTTCTGGAAGAAAATTTCGAATTTTTTCAAAGTCAATACGATCCCCAAGCTGAACAAACCAAATTTTTTTAGAGACAAAAGGAATTTTTCCAGAGTTGGAAATCTGATTCAAAACTTCTTCCAACTTCCCAGTATTCACCAAATATTCTTCAGTGTACGAAGTTGCTCGATAGATTCTTATCTTATCTTCCGCAGACTCAATTCTAAGATAACCTTCATTTACATCCAACAAAGAAGTTACAGAAGGTTCTTCGATAAATATTCCCAAATAACCGTCCAAGTCCTGGTTTTTACGACTGATAACCCCTAATTCTTTTTCTAAATCCTTAGAAAGTTGAACGTATTTTTTAAGTAAACTTTCGGACTTTTCCTTTTT
The DNA here is from genome assembly GCF_900156205.1 of Leptospira interrogans. Classification (GTDB taxonomy): domain Bacteria; phylum Spirochaetota; class Leptospiria; order Leptospirales; family Leptospiraceae; genus Leptospira; species Leptospira interrogans. The sequence goes on along the minus strand of NZ_FTNA01000037.1, from coordinate 33,259 downwards.
TTCTAACGCATTTTGGATCGCAGAATAGTAAAACTTCTGTTTTTTGATCAAGTTCTGTAGTTTTGTTATGTCTTCCGTAAAATTTGGATCCTCTGATTCGTGAGGAATCTTAATAAATTGACGATAGAGTTTTAATTTATGGAGTCGATCCAAACTTTTAAATCCGTCCGAAAACTTTCCAGATTGAAAGTTAAGCTCAGACTGAATTTTAAAAAGTTTATATATTCTAAAATACTTAAGTTCACTTATTAAATGAGGATGAGACAATAAAAGAGCACTAGCTTTATCGATTTTTTCTTTAGCTTTAAAATCATTTTTTTCTTTTCTGAAAATCTCCGCTTGGGTCACCAATGCCTCGATCCATTCTTGAATATAATAAAATTCGTTTGCGGTTTCGGATGCCAGCTCTAAAAGAGAGATTGCTTTTTGTGAGTCTTCCAATCGAACGTAAAGATTGGCTCTGCTGATCGAATAAGAAAGTCTTTCTTTTCTAGAATACGGGTCATCGGCTAGACCTACTACTTCTTTAGGAACCAAGGACGGATTTTCTAAAAGCCCTGCAGATTTTCCAAAAAATTCAAAAGCGGCTACAAAGTTCCCCATTCTAAAAAATTGTTCCCCCTGATAGTAATAAATCAGAGCCAAAGTAGGATCGTGATCCGAAAAGGAATTATAAAATTTTAATATACATTTTTTAGTTTCGGAATATATTAACTCTTCTTGATACTGAACATCCCCCAAACAACCTTTGATAAAATCAGATTTAGAGGAAAGAATACGTTCGGCCGCAGAACCTAAAGTTCTCAATTCAAGCTCTGGATCCTCGTTTGTATTTTCTAAATGACCAAAGTAGGAATAAAGTTTTCTTTTAAAGGAAGTTCTAGCTTTAGCTGCAAATCCTTTTTCGGTTTCAAATTTTTCGGCCTGTTCATAAACATCAATAGCATTTTTGAATTCATCCCTTTTAAAATGTAAATACCCTAAATCATTTAAAGAATTGGCTCCAATCAAAGAACCAGCTAACGTGGTTCCTAAACTCTTAGATTTCACATAAGCAAGTCTGGAATTAATTTCTTTAATAGCTCCATCGATTTCCATCGAGGCGATTAAATTATTTACTCGAATTCCACTTGTCATCAAAGGTTGAAACTTAGGAGAAATAGCTTCCGGAAATCTTCCTTCCCCAGAAATCCGAACTCCATCCGGCAGAGCAACTTCCCAAACCCAGTCCCAAAAATAATCCCAAAAAGCGAGTTTAACTCCTCTCGGAATCCAACCAGTTCCGACTCGATCGTCGACAATTTTATCGGCTTTGGTTAAATGCAATTCTGATAATTTATACTTTCCTAATTTTTGATAACAAAGCGCCAGACCATTATGAAGATTAACCGGATCGATCCATCCATTTTCTCCATTTAAAGAAAGTGCATCCTTATAATAAGGAATCGCGTTAGAATATTCTCCTGCTTCCATATAGGAAAGACCGGTTAACGTGAATAAAAGAGCAAGTTTGAGTTTATACTGTTCTAGTTTTTCTGCGCTGTCTTTTCCAACGATCGTTTTTTTAGACTCGTTTCTAAAGTAGATATCAGAAGCCGCTTTTAATTTTTGAATCGCGGATTTATAATCGGCCACATAAATGGAAGACCTCGCAGAGTTAAAAAGAAAGATCGCCTTTTGACGATAATCTTCGAACTGTGTTTTAGAAATAATATAATCCGAAAGTGAATCCACTTTGGAATACTGTTCGTTTGCTTTAGGATAATTTTTCAGTAGAAAATAATTATTTCCAAGATTCAATCTCAGATCGGAAAGAGCCTTTTTATTTTCAAAATTATCTCCTAAAAGTTCCAGAACCTGGCTGTATAATTCTATGTTTTCTTCGAAATTCTTTTCGGGAAAATATTTTTCATAAACACTTATATACTTCTCTTCATCGCTTGGTTGATCTTCTCCGGACTTTCTATTTTTTAATATATCCACATACTGATACATCCAACCTAAAAGTTGATAAGCCTCGTAATACCTCGGGTCTGCAAAAATAATCCATCGTAACTCATATTCAGCTTGTTTAAAATCTCTTAGGATCTCTTCTTTTTTAGAAGAAGTCATCGATTTAGTAGAATTGTAATACGTTTCGCGAATTACACTTCGGTTGATCAAATAATACGAATAGCCGTATAACGTAGCTAGATCCAAAACGGGTCTGGCTCTAGGAACGGCTTCCTTATAGTATTGATTGATATAAACAAGGCCTTCTTCAGCAAGCGGGTCGACCTTAGCAATATCAATCACATCCAATTGATTCAAAAGGGCTTTTTTTCTTTCTTCACTTAGAGAACCAGACAATTTAAATACCGCATCCACCATCATCCTTTGATAATAAACCGCAAATTCCTTATAAAGGCTTTCCAGAAATAGGTTTCTGCTTTTTACTAAAAACATATTTTCGGTATTATAAAAGTAATGAAATGCAGCGTCTTGAAGGTTTCCTCTTCGATCGTGATCCCTCGCTTTATTTTCAAAATAAATAAAAGAACGTTCTATCTCTTTTTCTTCTAAGTCTACGCCTAAAAGAGGATCGTATTCTTCCAAATAAATTCTAAGTTCGTCAAAGGATTTTTGAACTTCTCCCAATCCTTTAAAATTATTCGATTTTAGAAGATGTATTTTTAAAAAAAGTGGATCACTTTTGGCAACCTTGGACAAAAACGTATTCAATAAAGAATTACTTTCTTCGAAAGAACCTTTTCCGTTTAAGCCTAGAGATTTAATATATAAAAAATATTGAAACAACCTAGGAGATTTATTTTCAAGAGAATTAGATTCGATCGAAATTTCGGAGGCGTTTATTTTTTCCGAAAAACTTTTTCCTACGACCACTTCTCCATCAATCCGTTCGTATAAAAGTTTTAAATCCTCTTTCCCAGCGCTCAAATCATTTGCTACCCTGAAAAACGGTTCCGGAATTTTATAATGATTTAGATGAGCGTTTTTATACTGTAGATCTCCCGACTTTCGATAAACATCTCGAATCCTATAATAATCTGGATAATGAATTATAATTTCATCATATACTTTTAAAGAATGTTGAGAGTCTCCCGACTTTCGAGCCAAGTCCCCCTCTTCTTCCAAAAGAGAAGCCAATAAATTTTTTCCGGTATCTGAAATGACGCGAATTTGTTCGTAGTATTTCCTCAATTCCTGAATAGAAACAGTAAGTTTTTTTTCATTAGAAAGAAATAAACCATAAGCCAGTCCATAAACCGGGTTTAAACGAGAAGATAGAATTTCTTTCTTTGCGTTTTCTGCAATTATGGTTCTTCCGGAATTTTTTGCTTCCTCGTATTTTAAAAGAAGCGCCTTAGAAAAGATCAAAGGATAAATAGGATCTTGCGAAAAATAAAATTCGATCGCGTCTATAGCCAAAAGAAAATCTTCAAAACTCTGTTTTTCCTTGTATTTCAAAGCAAGTTCGTATTGAGAAATGATATCCTTTTCTTTGGATACAGAACCAGACGCCGGAATAAAATAGATATTTAGAGTATCATAATATGCTGCAGTAAATAAAATAGAACCGCCATTAAACGCAGAAAATCTAGAATCAAATAAAGAATCATTACCAGACGTCAACCTACGAACCACACCCGTTTTTAGATCCTTTCTTACGATTAAACTATTGTCTCTTTCGTCCAAACGACCATTGCGATTTGTATCGTTTTGAATTGAAGTATAATACAAATACCGTTTATCCTCCGAAAGAGACGGAGAAAAATTTAGATAAGAATCTTTGGTAAGTCTTTCGTTTTTACCAGAAGAAAGATCCAAAAGATACACATCTCCAAAAACTCCGTCTTGATACGAAATATAAACGATCGATTTACCGTCTTTGGACCAAAACGGAGAAGCCCCTCCCTTTTGAGTCAGCAATTTCATCGGCTCCTTGCCTTCCGTATCCAAAACGACTAAATTCTGAATTCCTGGAGTCAGACGATCCGTGGAAAACACCAAATGACGCCCATCCGGTGCAAAAAAAGGATCCGTATCTACATAAGAATCTTTTTTACCTGTATCAGAAAAATTAGAATTTGTTAATATTATAAAGTCCGAATTTATAAATCTTTTTCCTTGAAGGATCTTATCCGCCCACAAACCCGGATTCATTTTAAGTAAAATTAAATCTCCCGAAGAATCGTATTGTTCGGACACGAAGACCAACTTCTTTCCGTCTGGACTGATTGCAGGTTTATATTCAGGAGCGGGATGAGTAGTAACCGGAACCGTAATCGAACTTTTCAAATCCCTAAACCAAATATCGTAGTTTCCCTTTTGACCGGTTGTATAAAAAAGATAACTTCCGTCTGCCGTGGTAGAATTGTATAAATTATTTCCTCGCTGCACAGTAAGAGGAAACGGTTTTTCATTTTCAGGAGTAAAATAATTTACGGCGATAGAAGTATAATTGAATTCCAAAGGTTTAATTCTGGAAGCCGCTCGAAAAATAGAACAATGATAAAAAAAGAAAAAACTAAAGAAGCAGATTCCAAATCGAACCATAATCTACTCCTTACGAATCCACTTGCCAGGAGACTTTTCATAGTATTCACCTTTTTCTACAAGTCGATACCAAGTTAGTTTTAAATGTTCTGACTTTTCTTTAGAAGCAGTTTTAGAATCGTTTTCGAAACGACTAAAAACCACTTTATTTCTATGTTCATTGGTAAGAGAAATCAAAGATTCGAGCCTGGACTTTACCTCGGCTTTGGAAAGTTCATTTTTAATTCCTGCCTCGGAAGCAGCCGGATTGATTCTAAGTTTACCGTCCAACCCTTCTGCCAAAAAACCTTCTTCCTTCCAGGTTCTAATTTCCGGAGCCAAATAAGCGAGAGCCCTTAAGGACATTAGAATATTTTTATCTCCTAAAGTATAATTCTCGCCCGAAAAATCTTTTTTCCAAACTTCTGCACCCGCAGAGGAATTTTTGACAGAAGCAATGAGCCAACCGTCTTTTTCCAAAATACGATCTTCTCCGATCATCTGTTTTTCCGCGGCTGTCTGAGTTTGAGTAAACGTAATCAAAGGAGATTTAATGACACAATCCGTCAAAAAAATACCTGAAACAAAAAATAAGAATATTAAAATATTTTGATTTTTCAATTTTATCCCCTTTTCATCGATACGTATCCACTTCGGATCTTGCCCTTTTAAGGAAATTTGCAAGAGGCATTCTCTGTTGAGAGATCTGGCTATTTTCTAAATTGATAATCGTATTCAAAACGGAACGTTTAAAACCGATAACCGCGTAGACTAATCCCTTTGACAACTCCACTTCGATTTTGTCCACAGCATAACTGTTATAGATAAAGTCAGTGAATACGTTCGAAGGTGTAAAAATATTTACTGCACTTTTTGCAAAATCCTGACCTATTTGAAAAACGCTGAAGAATAGATTTACATTTGGGATAGGGTCCGCCAAATTTCTACCAGACACGTTTAAATCCGCTTTGATTTTTCCGTCGTCTATCTTGGATCTCCTTTTAGGTGGAAGAAGTTGTTTTAGGTCGATGTCCTTTATTTGAACAACCGCACTATATTCCATCTTTTCTGGATCTCCTCCTCCCACATTTACGAGTATGTCTTTTCCATTGATAAGACCGTCTAAAGTAAACACTTTCAAATATTCTAATTTAAGAAAGTTCTCAGAATAATCGATTCTGGCTGACAAACCGGGCTGACCATTTTTAGGTTTTACGTAGTCAAAAGGGATTCCGCTGATGGAGGGATGAGTCCCGATAATCTGTTTAATCGTAAAGTTAGAAGCGGGAATTCTTCCATAAGTACGAATAAATTTTTCCTTATTTCCATCGATAAGATTGCGAGTAGTTTTAACAGAGAGATCGTGTACAAACGAAAACTCAGTATCCAAACCTTCGATTCGATAGAGTTTACAATCTTCACCGGGACAAAACTCATTCGCATAACCGAAGTTAGAGTTTTTAGAAATCAAAGTCCCGCTTGCAATCGAATTTTTAAGTCGGAAACGAATTGCAAAAAGCCCCTCGAAATTGATCCCCTTAAAAAGATAAGTCGGTTTATCCGATCCTAATTGTATATTTCCCTCTAAGTCAGGAATCAAATCTCCGAAAACTCCCCCTTCCGGAACCTTTTTCAAAACCCCACTGGTCACGATTCTAAACTTAGATTGAAAAGCAGTAAGATCAAAATTAGAAAGAGTAATAGAAGAATCTTTTGCTATCTTCAGATTCAGATCCATTCTAAGATCTCTTATCTGAATTCCAGGCAAATCAAATAGAAGTTTACCTGATACGGATTGTGCACCTTCAAAAATAGAATAGTTCAACCCTCCGGTTAGAATGATTTGATTTCCTAAATTATTTCTGACAGGAGCCAGACTTTCTCTAAGAGAAAATGGAAGTGTAGGTGTTAGGCGATCTAACTCCGTTTTAATTACTAAAGAATTTAGATTCATACTAAATCCTTTTCCCAAACCCAAATTTCCAATAGATGAAATTTTAAGAGATTCCTTTCCTTCCAAACCTTTGGTAGAAATCGAAATAGAATCTAAAAGAACCGAATCGGGGATAAATGGTTTTGAAAATTGAATTCTGGATTTTAGATCCAAATTTACCGGAATCGGAGACGACTTTCCTCTTCCCATTGGGAAACGAAAACCAGAAAGTTGAACGGCTCCATCTACATTCAAAGAATTGAATATTCCTGTAGCCTTCATTTTTAGACCCAAAACTCCGTTTAAGGTCTTTACATAATCCGAGAGATTTAAATTTTGAACCCCAAAATCCAAATCTAACTGGGAACCTCTTAGTATGTTTCCGGTCGCTGATAATTGAATCCCATTATAGTCAAGTGACAGTTCTTTTAATCTAAGATTTTCAAGTATAGGAACCGGTTTACTAGCGTTAGGTGTTTCTTGAGTAAATGGATGAAGTATAAAATCGGCTAAAAGTTTTAACTTAGGAATTTTATGATTTTTTCCACCGATAGAAATCAAAAGATCCTTTGCTCCAATATCTGCTTCCACTTTCAATCGAGTGTCCTTTCCAGAAATTGTAATCGGAGCCAGACTCAATTCTCCGTCCAATTTCATCTTAGGAATTCCCGGAATCGTAGATAAAAAATCGGAAAGAGGTTTTAAACGAATTAAAGACTTTTGAATCCCAAATTGAACGTTTCTTTCTTTAGAGGAAACTCCGACCATTTCTCCCGCAGCAGATAACCAAACGTCTTCGTTTACTTTTAATTCTAAGTTTTCTAGTTTGAGTTTATCTTCTTTTTCCAAATAACCGAGTTTATATCTGAGACCAAAACCAAAAGGAGCGAGTAATTTATTTTGTACTTTTATAGGAATTGAATCCGCGCCTATATCTGCTTGGGATAGGAACACTCCTCCTGGAATCGATAGATCCCGAGACAATTCCAATCCAAGTCTAAACGGTTGATCTAACGACTTAGAATTATCTTCGAAATAGATTCGAACCGTTTTTTCAGGATTCATTTTAAATCGTATAACGTCGATTAACTGAAGAATCCGAACGTTCAAAGGAATTTTTCGAAATCGAACCGTATCCAACTCAAAGGCAAGAGAAAATCCTTCCAATCCTGCTTTGTAAGAAGATAAACCAGCCTCGGACGAAACGTGTACAAATATATCTCTTAGTTCTAAATTGAGATAGGCGCTGACAGGAAGGATCGTAGATATTTCTTCTAAAGAAGAAGATGACGTTTTTTCTTCCTCAGAAGGTTGAGAAGAAGTAGGAAATAATTTTGATAGATTCCATTCTCCACTTTTTTGTCTGAGATCTATCTTAAGTCCTACGATTGCAATTTTAGATAATTTCGCCCTTCCCAATAAAATCCAAGGTAAATTGTAAGAAAGTTCCAACTCTTTTACGGAAAGAACCGGGCGTTCTTCAAAAGTTGAATCTGATTTGAGTACTAAGTCTTCAAACGCAATCCCATAAAAAAGAGAAAATTTAGTTACAGTAAAGTTAGCAGAGCCTCGTATAGAACCCTGCAATATTTTGGGAAGTAAAAGCTGTCCCGTATAACGGTTAAAGACAAGTTTGTAAATGATGAATAGACTGAGTAGGAAAAAATAAACTGTTTTATGTTTTTGAAAATGACGTTTAAATATTTCCACTTACTTTTTATAAAGAGGATCAATTAGTATTCGAAGGATTCAAGTGCTTCTTCGAGAGTCTTATAAATTTCGAAGATGCTCGCAAGTTTCGTAATCTCCATTAGATTTTCAATATCGGAATTTAAGTTGGTAAAAACCATTCTACCTTTTAAGCCGTCTATGTGTTTGTATATATTCAAAAACATACCTAAACCGGCTGAGTTAATAAAAGGAACTTTTTTCAGATCGATGATAAATTTAGGAACGTCACCTTTGGAAATATATTCTTCTATCTTCTGACCTAACTCGAACTCATTTCCCGCTTTTATCGGCCCTTCAATCTTGATGATGTGGACGTCGTTTTTAGTGGTGACTTTAATTTTCATAACCCTGACTTGGATATTGGATGCAAATATAGTTTAATTTCCTGACAATTTGTAAAGAGAATTTTTCGCGGAGCACTAAAAATGACGATAAAAACCTTTGAATCGATAGTTTGTTAGAAACGCTGGGAATATTTCTGGACAAAAAGTCCACTCCTGTGATTCTTACGGTTACATATTATGGCCGAAAGACCTCCTCTCCTTTCCGTAGTCATTCCAATCTACAACGAAGAAAAAACAATTCCGGAACTTACAAAAAGACTTGGGGTCTTAAAAAATCTTTTGTCATCTAAACATTTTTTTCGCAAAGAAGATCTAGAAATTCTTTTTGTAAACGACGGCTCGAGAGATGAAAGTTTTAGAGTTCTGAAAAAATTCTGCTCTCAAACGGAAGGGTATAGATTAGTCAATCTTTCCAGAAACTATGGCCATCAAACCGCAATCACTGCAGGAATCGACACCGCTTTAGGAATTTCTGTAGCGGTGATGGACGGAGACCTACAAGATCCTCCCGAATTTGTATGCGATCTATATTCTAAGTTACTCGAAGGATATGACGTAGTTTATGCAAAACGAAAAAAAAGACAGGGAGAATCTTGGTTTAAACTTTTAACCGCTCACGTATTTTATAGAATCCTAAAAGGAATCACTCGTTTTGACATTCCGATCGATACTGGAGATTTTAGAATTATGAGCCGCAGGGTCACGGACGTTCTTTGTTCCATGAGAGAACAACACCGTTATATCCGAGGACTTATCTCTTGGATCGGATTCAAACAGACAGGACTTGAATACGAAAGAGAAGAGCGTTTCGAAGGTAGCACAAAATTTTCCGTCGCTAAAATGCTCAAGTTCGCGTTAGACGGAATCACTTCCTTCTCCTCGGCGCCCCTTAAACTTTCTTCGTATTTAGGTTTTTTTACCGCCTTTTGTGGAGCGATATACGCGTTATACGTCATTTATCTGAAAATTTTTACTTCCGAAACGATCACCGGTTGGAGTTCCATGATGATCGTAGTGCTTATATTAGGTGGAATACAACTTCTTGCGTTAGGTATGATCGGCGAATATTTAAGTAGAGTAAACGACGAATCTAAAAACAGACCTTTATACGTGATCGAAAACGTCTATTCTACCAATTTTCAAAAACAAAAGACTAAGAAGAGAAAATCCTAAACGTTTCCGGATTTTCCACTCTGGAGCTGAATATGAAAAAATACAAATCCCTAATCCCAGGCATTTTGTTGTGTTTGTTTGCCTTGGGTCTTACGTTTTATATGGGATTTCGTCATTGGGAAATTTTTATCAGGACCTGCACCCTGAAGGACATCTTGACTTGGGACGAAAATATTCGCCTAAACGTAGTTTTAGATCAGTACCAAGATTTTAGAGAATTCAGAATTTGGAGGGCTTTTTTTCCATTTTTAGAATCCCCTACTTGGCCCCCTCTTCGCTCTTTATTCTCTCTGATTCTTTTAATCATTCCTGGAGATATGTCGATCACAGAAAAAGATTCTTTGTTGGGCCTCATTTTTTACGGACTTTGTTTTCCTTCTATCCTTTATATCGTTTATAAAATCACCGGTTCTTTATGGAAAGCGGGATTAACTTCTATCTTAACCTTGGCGTTGACTCTTCACACCACAGAAACTCCTTCCTACAGTTTATCTTCTATGTTGGAAACTCAGGGAATGTTTTTTCTATTATGGACTTATTATACTCTTTATAAGGTATATTCTTTTACCTACCCTGATTCGTTTCGTTATCCATTTGAGAAAAAAGAAAAAATCGAATTGTCCGTTTTCCTTTCTCTTTTTGGTTTGTTTTTTACCAAATATCCATACGGACTTTTATTATTCATTGCAATTTTCTTCTACGAACTCATTTCAAAAAACAAAGAATATTATAATATTTTAAAATTTTCATTAAACGAAAGATACAGAGGTGTCAGAAGAATTTTTATAGTATTTGTCGTCTTACTCGTCCTTTCCCTTCCCGTTTTGAGGGCTACTACAAACATCAACTTAGATCAAAGAAAATTCAAACTCGTAATCTATTATTGTACGGTGTTATTATTCATCGATTTTAACCTTTTTCTTTACACAAGAAGAGAAGAATGGAAAAAGATCGCTCCGTCTTCCATCCGAGTACTTTATTTGTATGCAATCGCTCCTTCTTTAGCTTGGATTTTTAGTAACCCAGACAGGGTAATGAGCCTGATCAACGCTCAGATGATCGTAAACGAGTTCGTAAAAAGTTTTATCTTAGCCTTGTTTTCCGCCCCCTCTTCCACGATCCCAGTCAGTCACGTTTTCCAAGAACCTTGGATTTTTCGAATCTTCTTTTTCGGAGTATTTGCTTTAATTTTAATATTCTTTCGAATAAAAAACAAAGGAAACTTTTTTTATTCTGTCTCGCAAACATTAAAAGATCCATTAGTCGCGGTTACGAGTATTTTATTTTTGCAATACTTGGTTATAGACGCCACCACAGGTAACAAACAGTTACGTCACGTATTTGCTCCTTTACCCACTTTGTTTACAATTTTTTCACTTTGGGTTTTCCGCTTTATAGAAGAAGATTCTAAAAAACTAAAATACGCTGCGATCGTCTTCGGAACCGTAGTGTTTATTTGGAGTAGCAGTTTGTATGTAAGAGAAGGTGGATTGTTAAGCGACAGTTTTGAAAAAGTTCAATACTTTTGTCTGAAGGGTTTTAGGACGGATCTATTTCAACCTGCAAAAGATTTAACAGCAAAAATTTCGCCAGAAGGAAAATATATCGTTTTCAACGGGTTTCATGAAGAATTTAACTTCGACAAAAAAGGCAGATTACTCGCATCTGAAATCGATCTGTTGATGAGAATGAAAACTCTCTCAAAAGGTAAATATAGAAACGATTCAAGACACAAATGGAAATCTTGGGAAGAATTTTCGTCCGCACTTGTAATCACTCCTACTTGCGGTCAAAAAGAAATGATGGATAAGTTTGGAATTCGTTCTGCAGCCGTTGGTAAAAGTACAACTCTTAAAAAAGAATACAAACATCCTTCTGGAAATTTTTGTATGAGAGAATACTCGATACAATGACCAAGTCAACAATCCTCACGATTGATCCGAGAAACTTTTCAGGATAAAAAAGAAGCAGCCATATTTTTTTAAAAACACATTACCACCAGAAGTAGTGAAATTACTGGATTTAGAAAACTTAGAATCCAGTTTTATTTCAGAAAAACTTAAACAAGAACAAACCGATTTATTGTTTCAAGTCTGGAAACAAAACGAATGTGTATCTACTTTTTAAAAATTAAAGTTATTTAGAGAACTCTATCTATATACAACTACTCGGTTATCTTACAGAAATCTATCAAAACCAGTACAAAAACGTAGAATCCATTTCCATTGTAATTCCATTCGTATTTTATCACGGTGAAAAAGAATGGAAGTTAGGAAATCGATTTTTAGATCAATTTGTTTTAACAAATCAAGAGATCGATATTCTAAAAGAATTTATGCCCAATTTTAAAATAGACTTATTTGATCTAAAGACGATAGAACTAAAAGATAAATTAGAAAGTATTATTTTTTAAGTCACTCTGGGGGCGTTCAAAAGATTCAAGAAGGTGACTTAAAATTTTTCTCTCATTTACCCTGACTTTTTTTTCTATTATTAGAGATCCAAGAAGAATCAAAAAGAGTTCAATCTTACTACTCGGACGCATGAATAGAATACTTGGGTTAGATTGTTTCAAAAATTTGAATATTTTGATCCTGCTTTAAAATGCAGTAAATCCCGAATTTGCGGTATTTTTTAAGTACCACTATTTTTTTCGTAAATTCAGCCGTTAATAACTTGGTATTATTTTCATGCGTCCGGGTAACTGTTATTGTATATTGATTGGGTTCGAGATTTTAAAACTCCAGAACTCAATAAAATTTTCCAAAGATCTAAATTAGAATCATACACTACTGCAAAAGACTCATTTTAGAAGGTATGTAAAGAAGCATTGAGCTCAGTTAGAAGATGCCAGTAAAATGCTTTCTAAGGGAATCGATCTAAAAACAGTTTTAGAAATTATTGGGCTTTCCGAAAAAATCCTAAAAGAACATGGAGTTCTCTAATTTAGGTTCCAAATAACTTGATTCGGTGTAAGAAATTCTCTCTATAAAACTTAATCTTTCCGTTTAAGTCTTACAATGTGGGAACTACCACAAAAAATTTCTATAATAAAAGGATTTTGTTTGAGAAACTGAATCTGCAGCTCATATTCTAACAAATCCAAATTTTATAGATAAATTCCGAAAATGTAGGAACTCCAATCACTAAAATTGAATATTTAAAAAACGTGAATTCGGTACGAGTAAAAATTTTCTAAAAGTATGAATTTCTACATCATTTTATAGAAAAACCTAAGTTTTGTGGTAGTTCCCACGTTTAAAGAATCAATCTGCAAAGTTCAAATTCCAACTTCTTTCAGAATCATAGTTACCTACCGTTAAAAATGTGTAATGTGACGTAATTTGTAGGAACTACTATGTCTTCTTTCAAGTCTTCATTTAGGATTTTATAATAAAAATCAATAATAGAGTTGTTAAAAAATTCCCTAATTCCGATCAACAAAACTGCTTCAATTGCCCATTTCCATAAAATAGAAACAAATGGGGAATTAATTTTTCAACAATTCTAATCTTTAAACTTTGAAATAGACTTTAAGTCCTTAAAATTTTTAAGTCGCTTAATATTTTTTCTTACTAAAGCGATTAAATAAATTTTAATTTCTCTTTGTACGTTATTTATACTTACATAATACTTAACGTTTGAGTTCAATTTTTATCTGTTGAATTATTTTTGTAAAATTTTTGTCAAAAAATTATTTACTTTGTAAATTTTTTACATATTCTTTGAGTCATAACAAATAATCATACTATTATAACAATATTATGATAGTTTGCTATTTAGGATGTTAAAGTATTGTTTATGTTTTAATTTCCATTCTTTAAAGTTAACATCCCCTTTATATCGTATTTTTAAGTCTTTTAAAAAAGGTTTATGACTATGACTGAACATATCAACAAACTCAGAGATAAAAAAACGCGGTCTTTTCTTCAGTTTACTTTTGTTTTTTTTCTAACATTCAATTTATTTTTTTTGGAAAGTTGCGCGGCTTGGCCGATTTTTTCAGGCGCTCCGGGTTTGTTAGCAGGTAAAAAAGGTGGGGCAAACAATTCACTTTGGATGCTTTTTTTAGGAGTAAACAACCCACTTGAATCGGAACCATCCGAGACAGAGTTAGATCGGATCGAAATTTCCGTACCAAATTCAAGTTTTGCTCGAGGTACCACTTTACATCTAAACGCCACCGCCATCTACAAAGACAATACTCATCGAGATGTTTCCTCGGAAGGATCCTGGTCCTCTACGGATTCGAGTATTCTCAAGCTATTAACACAATCTCAATTCAAAGGAATGAATCTAGGTTCTGGAAATGTAAACGTATCCTTTCAAGGAAAAAATGCAACCACAACGTTAACCGTCACATCTGCTGTTTTGTCCGATTTAACCGTAACTTGTGTAAATCAAGGTAGTCCATTACCTGTTGGAATCGATCGTCAATGTAAATTGGAAGGAATTTTTTCAGACGGTAGCACTCAGGTTTTAACTTCCGATCCAAGTGCGTCTTGGAACATAACTCAATCTTCTATCGCAGGTGTAAACACAACAGGTTTAGTTTCCGGGCTTTCTCCTGGCAGCACTTCTATTACTAGCTCCTATGGAAGCAAAACTTCCAGTTTAAATGTAACCGTAAGTGCAGCAACTCTTAGTTCAATTGCAGTTACTCCTGCAAACTCAAGTTATCCTCTTGGTAAGGTCCAACAATACACAGCAATAGGAACATACAGCAATCAGTCCACTCAAGATTTAACAAATCAGGTTTCCTGGGCATCTCTAAACACTTCCGTTGCGACAATCGATAATTCTGCATCCTCCAAAGGCCTTCTTACTACTCAATCGACCGGTTCAGCGAACATCACAGCAACGTTAGGCGGAATTACTGGGCAAACACAAGTAAATGTCACCTCTGCAGTTCTTACTAGTATTACGATCACTCCTGCAAATCCAAGCGTAGCCAATGGAAGAACATTATATCTTACAGCCACCGGGGTTTTCTCAGATGGTACAGTTTCTGACATTACGAGCCAAGTAACGTGGTCCAGTTCTTTAACAAGTGTAGCTACCGCAGATAACTCCGCCGGTTTATCTGGAAGAATTTCTGGAGTCGGGGTCGGTAGCACAAATATCACCGCTGCCATCGGAGGAATCGATATTACAATTTCCTTAAATGTTACCAACGCTACTTTAGAATCGATTCAAGTGGTTTCCGATTCACATTCGATCGCCCGAGGTACATCTACGTTTGTACAAGCAATCGGAGTCTATTCAGACGGTTCTTCTCAAAACATAAGCGATCAAGTCGCTTGGAACAGCTCTAATTCTTCAATATTACAGATTTCTAATTTAAATGCAGTCCCCAAAAGAGAAATACAATCTCCTTCTTCCGGAGGTTTAGGTACGGCAAGGATTACCGCAACTTTAGAAGCAATCTCCGCATATACCGACATCTCGGTTAATGCAGCAACCTTAGTTTCCATCGAAGTATCACCCACAAATCCTTCGGTTGCTGCTGGCCTTACTATTCCTTTTACGGCAACCGGAGTTTATACCGATGGAAGTAATCAGAACCTTACTTCTCAAGTAACTTGGAATTCTTCCAACACGAATAGGGCTACAATCAGCAACGCAAATGGAACCCAAGGAATCGCTTTGGGTTCTTCCGCCGGAACTACGAACATATCCGCAACGTTAGGCGCAGTTACTTCCTCCGCTACCACTCTTACAGTCACAAACGCTGTTTTAAATTCGATCACGATTACTCCATCTATTCCTTCCATAGCAGTAGGAAGAAGTTTAAATCTTACCGCAACCGGAACTTATTCTGATGGAAGTAATCAAGACTTGACTACCTCCGTCGCTTGGACAAGTGCGGATTCTTCCATTGCTTCCGTAGACAATGCTTCGGGTAGACAGGGACAGGCAACAGGTGTTACACAAGGTAATACTCAAATCAGCTCTACGTTAGGCGGAGTTTCTTCAACAATCAGTTTTACTGTAAATGCTGCAGTTTTAGACTCAATTCAAGTAACTCTGGAAGATTCTCCCATTGCAAAAGGAACTTTTACAAGAGCAATAGCAACAGGTGTTTTTTCAGATGGAAGCAACTTGAACATTAGTGACCAAGTTGTTTGGGATAGTTCACAAACAAACGTGATTCAACTAGGAGTTTTAGAAACCGGTCCTAAAAAGAAACTGATGAATTCTCCTGCAAACGGAAACAGTACTACTGGAACTTCAAGAATCACTGCAACGTTAGGAGGTGTAAGCGGATACGCCGATCTTACAGTAATCGCTCCAAGTTTAACCAGTATTCAAATCGATCCAACACATCCGAGTGTTGCCAACGGTCTGACTCAAAACTTTACTGCAACCGGAGTTTATTCGGATGGTAGCAATCAAAATCTGACCGACTCCGTTACTTGGGCTTCTTCTAATCCTGCAGTTGCCACAATCAGCAACGCTTCCGGAACCAACGGTAAAGCAACCACTCTTCAAACCGGATCTACAAATATCAGCGCGAGCCTGGGTGCCGTTACTTCCGACCCAAGTGTACTAACGATTACAAACGCAACCTTAACAAACATCACAATCGCTCCCACCTCTTCTTTCAACATCGCAAAAGGGTTAAATCAAGACTTCGTAGCGACAGGTTATTATACGGATGGTTCGTCTAGGAATTTGACTACCCAAGTCACTTGGAATTCTTCCAATGCTTCAGTCTCTACTATCAGCAATGCAAACGGAACTCAAGGAAGAATGGCCGCAGTTGATACTGGTTCTACGAATATCTCCGCATCGTTAGGAGGAACATCTAGTCCAAACACAAATGTAACCGTTACGTCTGCGGTTCTGAATTCAATCCAAATCTCTCCAGCAGACATTAGCGTATCCAAAGGAAACACCAAGGTATACACCGCGATCGGAGTATATTCAGATTTTAGCACGTTAGACGTTACTTCTCAAGTTACTTGGACTTCTTCCAGTGTTTCGGTTGCTACCATCAGTAACGCAAGTGGTCACGAAGGTTTCGCTACAACTGTAGGCACAGGTACCTCCACAATTACCGCCACTCTTGGGGGGATTTCCAATTCTACGAGTTTAACGGTTACAGCCGCCGTATTGGTTTCACTTTCAGTAGGTCCTACCAATAGCTTTGTTTATATGACACAAACTAAAAATTTTACGGCTACAGGAACATATTCTGATGGAACAATGCAGGATCTTACAACTCAAGTTACTTGGACCTCTTCCGATACAACCTTGGGAACAATCAGCAACTCTTTTGGAATAGAAGGCAGGGCTACAGGAATTGCTGCAGGTGCCGTGACGCTCACAGCGACTTTGGGAAGTATCAGTGGAAACACCTCTTTGACGGTAATCTTTTTAGATACGATCCCGCCTACGGTCACAAACGTAGTCGCTTTGACTCCTACTACTGTAAGAATTACGTATTCCGAAAACGTAAACGAAATACAGGCAAAAATCGCGGCCAATTACAAACTGGCTCTTACATCTTCTGTAACTGGAAGTTGTTCAGATAACAGTAATTTTACTTCTACCTCTTCTGTGATTACTGTTTCCTCAGTAAGTGGAAGCGGATCTGTGTTCGTTTTAACTCTAGGTTCTTCACAAACATCTAACGCACCTTATACGATTTTAGTGAATAAATTGGGAGTACAAGATCTTTCTACAACTCCAAACAATTTGGGTTGTGCAAACTATGGAGACTTTTTAGGACAAGAACAAATCAAGATTGTATCTGCTTCTTGTGCAAATTCCAATTCTGTGATTTTGAACTTCTCTAAGGCTCCTAAATCTGGAAATAATATCACCGGATCCGCAGAATGTACCGGTTCTACAGAATGTTCTAACCGTTATAAAATTTCCGGAGCAAGCGATCTGGGAACGATTAACAGCGTGAAGGTGTTAGATGGAATCGTTTGTAACGGAGCGACTGCGGACTCTGCAAAAGTATGCGTAGTACATAATTTAGTACAAACCGGAGCACAATATACGATCATCACCGCAGACTCCGTAGACGGAGACGGATTTGACAACTCAAGTTGGGGATCAATCCGAAATTCTTTAGATACGGAGAATCTTCAATCTTCTCCAAGAGATAGAGCTTCCTTTTTAGGATGTGGAACTTCTCCGGTCAACTTTGCAGACGGACCAATTTCTATAGATCCAAACTCATCCACGTTTGGTTATTTAATCGATTTTAACTCTAAGATCTACTCAGGACCAAATAATTCCGGAAACGGAGCACTCCGATTCGCCTACGACGGAAGTATTCCAGAATCAGTTCAATTCTCCTTTGAAAAAGATACAACCGTTCAAGATGGTGATGCGACTAACGTAAGTTCTAACTTAGCTTCTTCTAGAGAAAATTCGATCTCAGTTCCGCCTTATGTGACACTAGGACATTCCGGATGTACTACAAATAATGGAACTCTTTCTTTAGGATGTGGTCCGGATAACGAAAACGGAAGAGGTGTGTTTGCAACTGGAATTCTTTCCAGCGCTTCCTATCTATTTGTTGCAGGTGCAAAAACCATAGCGGACGGACTGGGACAATACTTATTCGATTATCTGTATTACTCCGCAGACCCCTCTTCTAATATGAGTTACAAATATATAGATCTAGGATCGATCACTGGAACTTTAACCGCAGGAACTTCTTCTCTAACTGTGCTTAACAATAGAGTGTTTGCAGGTTTTGCAAAATCAAGCAACGACGGAATCGGATTATTCGGAGGACTCAACGCACCCGATTTCGGATTTGTAACGTTTAACTCTGCGGATTCAGGAACTGGATTTTGTACTCCGGGTTCTAATTGTGACGCGTTCGATGGAACCAAAGGAAAAAGAATTCGAATCGACTTCCTTCCTTACTTCGGAGGACCGTCTACTGGTTTATTAGGAATTAATAATAATGCACATCCAAACTGGGCGTATTATATCGGAGTAGATTCCATGTTCGTATTTAAAAACCGTATCTACGCTGCAAATGGAGGATTACACTCAGTAGGACATAACGGTTCCATAATACGTTCTACAACTACAGATCCAACTGCGGCTTGTACCGGACCAGATTCTTGTTCTAATTGGGTAGAAATTGGACCTAGAACCAATACAAAATGGCATAATAGTCCCACAAACAACTGGTTCTCTCTGGAATTAAATCAATTTTATAATCTGATTCCGGGAGATAAGGCGTTTGCACAATTTGCTGAATTCAACAATAACCTTTATGTAACTAGAACCATTTGTGTTCAAAGTTCTCAGGCAACTGGAATCAGAACCAGTCCAGGAACGGTAGCGGGATGTACTGACGGAACGACTACAAATCGAAGAGCACAACTTTGGAAATGTGATCCAACTATTTCAGGAAACACAAGTGAATGTGACGCAGCGGATTGGTCCGTGGTGGGAGACGACGGAACCGGAATCACAAACATGGGAGATTCTACAAACCGAACGATCACCATGGTGATGAAAAACGGATCCTATCTTTACATAGGATACGATAATCCAAACGGAATCAGAATTTATAGAACCAATGTAGCCAACCCAGGATCATCCTCTGCATCTTGGAGTCAAATCGCGGGCAACGGTCTAACAGATTCAACTAACGTACAACAAATTTACTCTGCGG
Organism: Leptospira interrogans; assembly: GCF_900156205.1. Taxonomy (GTDB): domain Bacteria; phylum Spirochaetota; class Leptospiria; order Leptospirales; family Leptospiraceae; genus Leptospira; species Leptospira interrogans. Next base: position 13,887 of record NZ_FTNA01000037.1, on the reverse strand, counting down.
TATCCGTACCTTCTGGAAGTATCAATTATATTTACGTAAGCGTAGGAAAAAGTAACGTTCCAGTTCGGACGTATCGCCAACAAAACTAAGGAGAATTTGAAATGGTTAATATTATAAATATAAAAAATTATAAAATACTGATATTTATTATTTCCGTTATCCTTTTAGCGGAATGTAGACATGCTTGGGTTCGGTTTCCACAAACGATCCCGGAGGTTTGTCAGATAAATCAATATTCAAACGAATGTAAACGTATAATGGAGGAGAAAAGGACCAAAAGAGAAATGCCCGGCAAAATACATACAATTCGCCAGAACTATTATTTTTTTGGACTACTGCCTAAAGAACAGATAGTGGAAATAAGCAAATATTGCCCGGAAGGGCCAAGATCTGCGCATCAGTTTACTTCTTTTTGGGACGCGGTCTGGGAACAATTGACACTTACAATCTATTCTCCTCAGACCTTGGAGGTAGAATGTTATCCTTAATCAAAATTTTAGGTTTCAGTTTTACGATCTGTTTTTTTATGAATTGCCATTCTACTGTGATCATTCATAAGGAAAATTCTAAACCATTGTCTTCTATCTATGCACCTCCACCACCTGAAAAAAGAAATAAACAATCAAATACTTTTTTCGGAATCTATTCCTTATCAGATAGCGAAGAAGCTTCATGTCAGGATAACCCTGGAGAAGTGAAGATGGTTCGCACAATCCCAGATACTATGATCCATTTTTTTGCGGGACCGTTTTATACTTCAAGAACTGTGGAAGTATATTGTCCATTGGCAAAGGAAGAAGAGAAAAAGAACGAAGTGGTCAAAACAATTCCGAAAGAAAATCAAGACGGAAAAGAAGCGGTAAAACCAAACAGTTCTCCTGTACCAGACCGACCTAAACCCAAGGATCAATTTGAAGCGCAAGAGATGAGCGAGAACACAAAAGAACCAAAGGAAAAACCAAAACAGAAAAAGAATAACGTATTCGATTCACAATTTTAGAAACGGGCTCAGTTCTTACTTAGAAAATTTAATTCTTCTAAGTAAGAATTTTTGATTTTTCTAATATATAATCCTTGTTAGGCGATCTAGAAGAGACTTCTTCAAACTTTTCTTTATATTTTTCGTGATTGGTTCTCATAATCTTATCCCAAAAGTTGAAATAGAGAGAATAATTACAGTTAAAGTATTTATGATGCATATTGTGGTGCGTAGTAGTGTTATGCCAATTTGTAAACTTATTTCTTAAAAACCAGGAAGGAAAAAATTCATAAGAAAGATGCCCGAGTACATTCAACGAGGTCATATAAACGAAAAATACAATCATTACACCAGGATGAAGAGGAAGAACAAACGATACGATAGGAACAATTCCAGCTTCTATAATCGCTTCCAACGGATGAAAAGAAAACGCCGCCCAAGGAGAAGGATTTATAGACTTATGATGTGCGAGATGAACATGTTTGAACAAAAATTTATGATGCATCATCCGATGCGTCCAATAAAAATAAAAGTCGTGTAAAAAAATCAGAGCCAACAAGCTGAAAATCAGATATAGAATTCCATAATCTTCTACGTTTTCGTAAATCTGATTGTATCCGTTTCGTTTTGCCCAAACTACAAAAACTCCAGACAAAGCAAATATAAAGAAAGTAACAAAAGAATACTTAACTTCATGAATGATATTTTCCTTTGCAGGTTTTTTACCCTGAATGAGTTTATGGAAAAATTTTTTTTCAAACAAAATCCAAACGACCCAAAATGAAATTCCTGAAAAGAGTAAATACCGTATCAGAAAACTTGTCCAAATAATTCCAAAAAGACCGGAATAACCTAACTTAGAAAATAATTCTTCCATTCTCCACCTTCAAATATTTGCAAGAAAACCCACGATTATAAATTTGATTATGACCTGAAACTTCAATGAAAGCTTGCTTATTTTAAAATTGTTCTGATTTTTTTTGTGACTGGACGATCTTTTTAATATTCTCGATGTATTAAGTTTTGCATTTTTTTAAACTCTGTAACGATTCCAAAAAATAGAGTTGTTGAAAAATTCATAACGGAAATTGACAAAACTGTTTCAATTGTCCGTTTTACTAATCTTTATAAAATTGAGTACCGTTAAATTTATCACAAAACGCTAGTTCCATACAAAATATTAGGTACTTTATTATATAGTTATAAGTAATACAACGAAAACAAATGGAGAATTGATCTTTCAACAACTCTAATCGTCAAAATTGAATGTGAATTCGTGAAAAAACTCTTAGCGAATCAAAAACACAATACTCCAATTTCTTCGGAATTTAAACTCAATGTTGTTGCTTGAACTCAGCAAACGCTCTAGATAGGTAGTATTTTATTCATAACTACACAATAAAGTACCCAAACCAATAATTTACACTTCAATCATACAATAGAGTTGTTGAAAAATTCCATAGCAACAATTAACAAAACGCCTCAATCGACCGTTTCCATGAAATAGAAATCAATGGAAAATTAATTTTTTAACAATTCTAATTTTAGAAAAAGAAAATCAGGGCGACACCGGACCGCACTTTTCACCCCAGTCAATAAATTGCATGAAATAAACGTAATATGATACTACATTTTTAATTTAGAACGTAATCTGTCGAGAGCCATAACCAACCACACAAGTTGAATAGGATTTTAGAATCAGAAGACTCAAAAAGACATATTTTTCAAGCGTTCCGACAAGAATGAATCTTTTTACTTGCAAAAAGTATGTTTTTCTGATAGAGAAAAATTTTCCGAACCTTACCACCCCACCAAAAAATAGGGAAAACACAACGCTTTTCTCAACTCAATGCATCGCTCTGTAGGTCGCGTTGTGGAATTACTACTCGAACGTATGAATAGAATACTTGTGTTAGATTGTTTCAAAAATTTGAATATATTAGTCTTGCTTTAAAATGCCGTAAATCCCGAATTTGCGGCATTTTTAAATACCCCTAGTTTTTCATAAATTAGGCCGTTAATAACTTGGTATTATTTTCATGCATCCGAGTAGTAAAAACGCAGATTTTTCAAGTATTCAAAGAAGAATGAATTTTTTACTTGTAAAAAATATGTTTTTCTAATATATAAACACTTTCCAAACCTAGCTTGTGGGGTTAATTATGGTAGAGAGCATTTTTCTAAGTTATCCTACTCTTCAACCGTTTTCGCTTCGGATTCTATCAAACTTACCAAACTTTGGGATAAACATTGAGTTCTCAATTTGATAGGGATAAATAGTTCGCTCCAAGTAATACTGCGTATTACTTTTGCATTGGTTATTCAAGACAAGAGAACATTAAAAAATTAATCTATTCTAAAATAACGTGAGTTCGGTATACGAATGCGATTGTAGCGAAAATTCCGAAGGAATTGCAGCATTATGTTGCGACAGCAAGGAGTAACATTGAGTTCAAGCGCGGTCGCGAGCCATTGTATACTATAATATTTGCGAGCGATTCGCCCAAATATTCTCCACAAACTCACGTTAAAATAATAAAAATTTATCGTAAGAAAATGAGAAGGAATTCTCTAAAAGTATGAGTTCCTACAATTTTAGAATCGATTCGTAAAATCATAATTTGCAGTAGTTCCCACATTTTAAGAATAATCTACAAAGTTCAGGTTCAACTTTCTCATAAAAATGAACTATGACCGAACTCATATTAAAATAGATCAACTTCTACATTTTCGTAAAAATAAACGACATCATTCTTCACGTAAGCCGATTGTTTTATAAAATTTGATTTTTCCGTAAAAAATAAAATGTGGGAACTACTATTTTATTGTAAAACTTTAAAAACGCGGGAACTATTATAACAAAAACAACTATTTGAAAATTCGTAACGCGACTTAATCTGTGGGAACTATTGCAAATTATATTTTTTACGCTGGCTATTCAGACTTCGCTTCGCTCGTTCTAAATTAAAAACATAGAAATGATAAGCGACAAAACCACTCTTACTATTCTACTCATTCTACATTACAATCTTAATTCAAACTGAAATCTTTAAATAAAAACCGAATTCTTAATTTCACTGATCAATGATTCCTTCCAAATTTTCCAACTCTATCCAAAAATCTTTGGTTTGTAAATCAGGAAGTAAAATTCGAATTTTTTCACTGTCTATAAAACAATCTTCTTTGATCGATTCCTCAATAGACGTTTCCGAAATTTTATTATGTTCTTCTAAAAAGGAAAAAATTTCTTTCCAAGTATGCCATTGATTGTCCGAAAGATTGAGAACATTTGGAATCATATCCCATCCAGCCGTTTGAATCTTTTGAATTAAAAGAGAAATCGTAAGAGCCACGTCGTCCCCGTGAATCAGATTGAGTTGTCTGGAATTTTTTTTCACGAGTCCTTTTCTAATCCAATCCGCTGGATTACGAAGAGGTCCATAAATACCACAAAGTCTCAGAATTTTTCCACCCCTTCTAAGCCAATCTGTCTCCACCACAAAACGATCATGATCTTTGAGAATAGGTGTAGATTCTATAATGTCAGGAATCCTTTTATAAATGCTAGTAGTTCCCAAAAGAATCGAATTTTTACTCACAGAAAACAAAACGTCCAAAAAGGCGGTTGGATCAGAAAGTTTTTGGACCGGAAAAGTCACCAAACTTAAATCAAAACTATTTTTCGAAAACTTTTCAGAAAATTGTTTCAAAACAACAGCATTTGAAAAATCGAATATTAAAGTTCCTTTAATTTGAGTGTTAGCCGAAAATGTATTTAGTTCTATCCCCGTTTGAGATTTTAAAAGATCCGCAATCCGAACTCCGGTATATCCTAAACCGAAAATTCCAATTTTCATTTATTCAAGACCCAATCTTTTATAGATCAATCCTACTTTTTCCAAATAAGGTTCTATTTTAAAAATGTCGTCTAAGTCTTTTTGAGTCAAAACTTTACTGACCCGATCGTCTTTTTCCAATCTAGATTTCAAAGTTTCTGACTGGCTGGCCCAAACCGCCATAGCGTGTTCTTGAACGATCAAATACGCTTCTTCTCTTATAATTTTACCTTTTTCGATCAGAGCGAGTAAAACCTTTTGCGAAAATACAAGTCCACGAGTGACGCCTAACGTTCTTTCGATCGCATCTGGATAAACGTGAAGATTTTTGATCACGAACAACATCTTATCCAAGATATATTCTAAAGCAATAGTAGAATCTGGAAGTACAACCCTTTCCGCAGAAGAATGAGAAATATCCCTTTCGTGCCAAAGAGCCACGTCTTGTAAACCCACGTTTACATTTGCGCGAATCACTCTGGAAAGCCCGGAGATTCTTTCGCAGATCACAGGATTTCTTTTGTGGGGCATTGCGGATGACCCTTTTTGACCCGCAGAAAAAGGCTCCTCTACTTCTCTTCCTTCTGTCTTTTGTAAAAGTCGGATCTCGGTCGCCATACGATCCAAAGAAGAAGCGGTAACTCCCAATACAGAAAGATAAAAAGCATGACGATCCCTAGAAACAACCTGAGTTGCAATTGGATCCACCCTCAAACCCATCTTCTCACATACGTAGGTTTCGATTTCAGGATCGATGTTAGAATAAGTTCCGACGGCTCCGGAAAGTTTTCCAACAGCAATTTCGTTTCTTGCTTCGGCCATTCTTTTTCTATTTCGGTTTAATTCTTCAAAAAATAATGCGAACTTAAGTCCCAGAGTCATAGGTTCGGCGTGGATCCCATGAGAACGTCCGATACAGGGAAGATTCTTATACTGGATCGCCTTTTCCCGAACCACTTCGATCAGCGAGTCCGTTTTTTTTAGAATCAAATCCATTGCCTGAACCATTTGCACACAAAGAGCCGTGTCCCCAATATCCGAAGAAGTCAAACCGTAATGAACGTGCCTTCCCGCAGGCCCGATGTAGGAATTCATATTTGTCAAAAACGCGATCACGTCGTGATGAACCTTGCTTTCAATTTCAAGGATTTCATCCACATTAAACTTAGCTTTCGATTTGATTTCTTGAAAATCTTCTTGTGGAACTTCGCCTCGTTTCATTCTGATTTCGCAGGCAAGTATTTCTATTTCTTTCCAAATTTCGAACTTGTTTTCTAATTCCCAGATTTTGGAAATTTCAGGATTGGAATATCGATCGATCATTTCTGTAAGTTCCTTTTTGAATTCCTATCCATTCTTTCACAGAAGTGTATTCTGTAAAAAGAAAAACAAGATCAGTAGAAAAAGGAATTGAAATTTGTTTTTTGTGTAACGTTAAAACATACTCTGAATTGATTTCGATCCTTTTTAAAAACACGAACTGAAACACTTCAGATTTCAAAAGATAGATACATCTTTAGGCAACCGATTTTTCCATTCAAAACGTAGAAACTCATTTTGCTTTATCTATTTTTAATAATATACCTTCCATCAATTATTTTTTTGCATTCTATGAAAAAGCATAGAATTGTAATAAAGTTTTTGAAAAATTCCATAGTGCAATTAACAAAACTGCTTCAATCGTCCATTTCAATACAACACAAACGGATGGTTTTTTACAACTCTAATCAATGTTTCCTAGAAATGCAGATCTACTGCTATTCTGAATTCATAAAAAACATAATATACAAATTTAATAATTAGAATATTCTTATTTTATTGTATTTCATAAAATTTGGGTCCGGGAATTACCCGAAAAAATTTCCCGGAGAGGGGGTGAGCGGAGACCTTGGCTCCGCTCAGGGGGACGCTTCCCCTGCAAAACAATTTATAAAGTTCTACACGTCCTTCGAATTCGCACACTTTGCAAATCTTTCCGAAAAGTCATAAAAAGTGACGGTAGACCGATAATCCAAAATTTTTCAGCCCAATTCAAAAGAACGGACAAATTCGCGGATTGTGTTGATATGATCGATTTCGGGCGAAGGATTTTCCTTACTCGGTTCGTAGAGATGTTCGTCAAACACGTGATAGTCGAAAATCTTCAGAGAAAAGTCTGGAAACGTAATGATTATGTTTTCGGAATGTATGTCGAAGATCAATTTTTCCTCATCGGCCAAATGTTTAGTCACTTCGATCACACGATGAAAATCTAATGCGATCTTTTTCAACTTGGAACGACTAATCACCCCGAACTTATGAGTGTCAAAGTTAAGTTTCCATTTAGGAAAAAAAGCGTCTTGCAACGGATTTTGACGTATCTTTTCATTCAATCGAATAAATTCTTTTAGATGTTTTCCGGGAAGTAAATTCTGATTATCACAAGGAGTAAGAGTTAAAATCGGAATACCGACCGGAGTTCTTCTAAATCTAAGCCCCATAAAATATCGAGTAGGCAAAACTAGATCTGGTATCAAAGATTTTAATTTCCAATAATGTAACCTTTCCAAACCCAAACGGGAAAATTTAAAATGGATATTCTCCTTAGCAGATCGAGTCCAAACCTTGGATTTTAAAAAATCCATCAGTTGGATTTCCTCCGCTTTCAGATAACGATCCAAGTTTTTTTTTACGTGTTTATACAAAGAACCAAAAATAGGATCCGAAGGTAATTTAGATTTTCCTACTTTCACCACCTGATTCCAAGGAAGCGCATATACGAACTTATAAGAACCTCTTCCTATATATTTTTCGCCGGAAAGAGGCATAAAGTTGTCTAAATATTCCCTTTCATATCTATGCGTTATGCGAAACAGATGAGAAACCGGAAAAAGTTTCTCGTATGTTTTTCTAACTAAACCGGATTCACGAAGTCTATAATCAACCGGAAGATCCTCGATTGGGATTTCCGGTTTTGTTTTTTCCGGATCGTAAAACAGTTCTTTATCGAGCCCTTTTTCTAAAAGTTCGATAAAGTTTGGAATCTTAGGAGAAATTAAAAAATCCCGTATAACACCACTTAATTCTCCAAGTCGATTCCGTTTATTCATAAATTTGAATCTATTGAAAGTAAACTTTATCCGGAACCGAAGGTAACTTTTCCTTTTTTAAAATAGAGTCGTTTAATTTAGAAGATCGTTCTTCATCCAGCCACCAAAGAGAAGAAGCTTCTTTTTCACTTCCGTATTTTCCAAGAGGATTTTTAGGAAATTGAAAACGATTCCAATACATAATTCTAGTCGCACTCGTATTCCATAAAAGTACATATGGAACTTCTGCGGTTAATATCTTATCTATCTTTTTAAGAATCTCATTTCTCTTTGGAACACTAAATTCAGCCCTTTGTTGTTCAATCAACTTGTCTACTTCTGAGTTTTTAAAACCAGAAAGATTCGGTTGTCCTTTTTCATCCGCGTATTTAGAATACCACATAGCTTCTGGATCTTTAAAAACACCTCCACCCCAAGCAGCCCAAGTCATATCAAAGTCATATTTATCCATTCTAGAACTCCACTCTGCAAGATCCGTGGATTCTAAATTGATTATAATCCCAACTTCCTTAGCCCTTTCTTGAATAGGAGTCAGATATTTCTCAGACTTCTTATCCCTTTCTAAAATAGTGAATCTAAATTCTTTTCCATCTTTTTCTAAAATACCTTTCGAGTTCGTTTTCCATCCCGCTTCCGAAAGTAATTCTCTTGCCTTCTTTACGTCAAAATCGATCGGAGGATTAGGAGAAAAATTTGTAGGCCATAGATCCTGATAAAATGAGTTTGTCAGTTCGTATTCGTTATAAGCCAATTTTTCGACGAGAAGTTTCCGATCCACTAAATGAGCAAATGCCTTTCGGACTCTAACATCCGAAAAAATTCCTCTTCTTATATTAAAAACCAAACCTTGAAAACCGATCGGTTTGGAATTATAAATCTTTTGTTTGAGGATATAATTCTCGTCAAACTTTTCGCCCACTGCTTCTTTTACCCAAAAAGAAGCAGTATAAGTTGGATAAATATCTATATCACCTTTTTTGAATGCTTGAAAGGCGATTGGCTCTTCATTATAAACTTTGAATAGAATGGTGTCAAAATTATCCGTTCCTTTATAAAAAGGATAAGCTCTCATCCAATAATCACCCCTTCTTCTCATCTTCACATAACGGCCTTTTTTAGCAGAAAGCATGGAATAAGGACCTGATACGATCGGAAAATCAAAATTCTCCTTATCGAAATTTCTATCTTTATAATAATGAGCAGGAAGAATATACAAAGAATTTGCGACTGTGTTGAAGTTAGACCAGTGAATTTCTTTTTGAGTAAATTCAATTTCCCTTTCGTTTAAAACAACCGGTTTTTCAAAACGAGAAAGATCGATTCTAAAAACCGCAGTATTATTATTTTTATCCATCAAGGTTTCGTAGGTAAATAAAACGTCATTCGCAGTAACCGGTTTGCCGTCCGACCAAAACGCGTTTTCATCAATCTTAAAAGTAAATTTCTTTTTATCTGGAGAAATTTTCCAAGAAGAAGCAAGGTGTGGAATTGGATCCAAAGTAATTGGGTGATAATCCAAAAGAGGCTCAAACATCAGACCAAATATGTGAGCCGTAGTAGAAAACTGATCCAAATAATAATTTAAGGATTTAGGAAATTGATTACTGTAAATACGAAACGTCCCGCCTTTTTTAGCGTCCGGTGAAACGATAGGATTTTGAGTTCTTAGAGCCAAAGGGATAGAATCTGGATTTCCCTTCCAAGGAAGGGTTTCAACTACAACGGACTCGACTTCTTCTTTATCCCCACAATTAACGGGAAGAAGACAAAAAAACAAAATACAAAAAACAGAATATAATATTTTCTTCAAGTAATTACCTCTTTTAATTTTTAATTCTATGCGCTTGATATACATCCGGAATTTGTTTGAGATTACTTAAAATCTCTTTGAGTTGATCCAAATGTTCTACGTCGACTTCAAAACTAGCGACCAAGTTTCCTCTTTGATCCGTGCTTGCTTTAGATTCTCGAATGTTGGTTTGTGTATTAGAAATCGATTTTACAATTTCCATAAAAATACCTTGTCTATCTTTTGACTTTACTTCGATAAGCACAGGAATAGATTCACTCTGACCATAGTCCCATTCGACTGTAATAACTCGCATGGATTCTTCTTGTTCCTGTTGTTTGGCGGTAACACATCCTTTTTTATGAATGCTTACCCCCCTACCTCGAGTCACAAATCCAATAATACCATCTCCTGGCAAAGGAGAACAACAACCGGAAAGTCTAACAGGAATTCCACGAAGACCTGCAACAATTACTTTACCAGCAGCCAGATCGATTTGTTTAGTCGGTTTAGAAGAAGGTTTCTTCTTTAGTTCTTCTAAAACATCAACGTTAAGCGTAATCTCCGCTGCAAACTCGGCTTCTTGTTGAAGATCTTTTTTGTTTTCTTCTCTTAACTTCTTAAAATAACTTCTTAATTTTTGTCTAGCGGAGGGAGTCCTAACAATACGTAACCAAATTGGAGAAGGTTTTGTTCTTTTATCGGTAATGATTTCGATTTGATCTCCGGAACGAAGTTCAGTACGAAGAGGAAGCATTCGACCGTTGATTCTTCCGCCTTTCGCTTTTAAACCTACATCGGTATGAATTCGAAACGCGAAGTCTAAAATGGTAGCACCCTTGGGAAGCTGAAGAATTTCACCTTTTGGAGTAAATACGAAGACTTCGTCTTCGTGAAGATCGTATTTGAGTTCTTCTACAAATTCCTTTGGATCTAAAGCGGAATCCTGCCAGGAACTGAGAAGTTCCAACCACTTCACTTTTACATTTTTTTCCGAAGCTGAAGGTTTACCTTCCTTATAAATCCAATGTGCTGCGATTCCGTATTCTGCGATGTCGTTCATATCCCTTGTACGAATCTGTACTTCCAAAGGTTTTCCATCAGGTCCAATCACAGTCGTATGAAGAGATTGATACATGTTCGTTTTAGGAGTTGCAATATAATCCTTAAAACGACCTGGAACGGGATTCCAAAGAGTATGCACAATTCCTAATACTCCATAACAATCCTTTACTTCATTCGTAATAATACGGATCGCCCTAAGGTCAAAAATTTCGTTAAAAGTTTTTTCTTTGAGTTTCATCTTACGATAGATAGAATAAAAATGTTTCGCCCTACCGTCCACATCCGCTTCAATCTGAATTTCAGAAAGTCTTTGGAGAAGGATGATCTTCAAAGTTTCAATAAAACCTTCTCTTTCCGATTTTTTAGAATTGATGTTCTTCTTTACTTCTTGATATTCATCTGGATTTAAAATCTGAAATGCAAGATCTTCCAACTCGGATTTGATTTTGTAAATCCCCAAACGACCCGCAATCGGCGCGTATAAAGAAAGAGTTTCTTGAGCGATTCTTCTTTGTTTTTCCGGTGGTTGAAAGGAAAGAGTTCGAAGGTTATGAGTTTTATCTGCGAGTTTAATAAGAATGACTCGGATATCTTTGATTGTTGCAACAATGATCTTTCGAATATTCTCCGCGGCTTCGGTTTCTTTAGACTGACTTTTAATTTTGGAAATTTTAGTGACACCTTCAACTAGATCTGTGATGTCTTCTCCAAAGTCTCGAATCATATCCTCTCTAGAATATTCCGTATCTTCAATGACGTCATGAAGAAGACCGGCGCAGATTACCTTTTCGTCAAGACCTAACTCGTAAAGAATAAATCCCACTTGAAGAGGATGAACTATGTAAGGTTCTCCTGAAAGACGAAACTGACCTTGATGCGCTCGTTCCGAAACGTCATACGCCTTTTGAACGGATTCATACGCGTGATCTCCAAGTTTTTGGCAAACTCCTTCGAGAAGTATATCTTTGGTAACAGGAGCTTTTACAAATCCCATAATTTTAGTGCCGTTCAATATCCAAACCCAAGTCCAAAAAACGGGTCGTATGTGTAAGATAACCCATACTAACTCCGGCTCCAGAAAATTCAGAAAGGGCTTCTAGTTTTTCAGGAGTAATTCCACCAGAAAATTCTATTAGAACGTTAGGCGCCTTTTGTTTCAAAATGGAATACGCTGTTTTAGAATCTTCCAGAGAAAAATTATCTAAAAGAATAACCTCTGCCCCAGAACTTATGGCGTCTTCAAGTTGTAAAATAGAATCAATTTCCACTTCGACCAGTTTATTAGGAAAACTTAATTTGATTTTTTCGACAGGCTCGCGAGCGGAAGAATACATCGCAAGATGATTGTCTTTGATCATAGCCATTTCGGAAAGATTCAGTCTATGATTACTTCCACCTCCACAATAGACAGCATACTTAGCAAGTTTGCGATAACCGGGAAGTGTCTTACGGGTATCCAAGATCATCAAACCTTTTTGTCCGTACTTTTTAACTACTTCTCCAGTGGTAGTCGAAATTCCAGAAAGATACTGAATAAAATTTAGTAAAATCCTTTCTATCCTTAGAATTTGAACGAGACTTCCTTCTATCTTTAAAAGTGTTTCCCCCGCCTGAAAACTTTCCGAATCCTTTTTAAAAAGTTCCGACCGAATTTTATTTCCCGAAAGTGTATTCAAAACTTCTAATACACCAGTTCCGCATAGAATTCCAGGTTCTCTCGAATTCAGATTAGCGGTAGCATTTTGGTCGATAGAAAAAAGAGAAACAGAAGTGATATCTTCCTCAGGGCAATCTTCTTCCCAGGCGAGTTTAGCCAGGAGTTCATAATCTTGAAAGTTTACTGACGAAATCGGATGAGTATAAGCACGTTTCATCTGGCTGCAAAAGAAAGTTTTATCCTTAGAAAGCCACAATCAAGTGAATTTCAGTGAGAATCTAAAAATAAACTCCCCTTTCATTTGCGGCGGAGTTCCGTCCACAATGTAAGATTCTCTCAAAAAAACCATAAATTCCGAAATAGATATAATTTGTAAGAATCCTTCTATATTTTCACAAAACCAATCTTTCATTTTTAATATGTCTTTTTCCTAGTGAGAATTGGTTTAAAAATACCGAAGAAGAGCCAACATATTGTCGAAAATTGAATATCTTTCTACAACCAAAGGCCTTCACAGTTTTCGACGATTTAAGTCCGGAAAAGTAGTTAACGCAAATTCGAAGTAAGAAACCCGTTTATCCTAGATCAATTTTTTCGTAAAAAAATAGATGTGGGAACTCTCACAAATCATGGATTTACCCAGTTAAACTTTGAAAATTGTAGGAAATACAAAAAGAATTCATCACCCAATCAGATTTCTGCACAAAACCGCTGTTTTGTGACCATGATCAAAATTTAAATCCTATTTTAACGCGAGTTTGGTTGAGAAAAAATTTTCTAAAAGTAGTAGTTCCTACAATTTCAGAAATTGTTTATAAAATCGTGATTTGTAGTAGTCCAGGTCCCCACACACATTTTAACAAATCTAAGTTTTGTAATAGTTCCCGCAGTTGAATATGATAGATTCAATTGTTATAAGCTTTTATCTTATCAATTGTGGTAGTTCCCACATTTAAGAAATCAATCAGTAAAGTTCAGATTCCAATTTTTTAAAAAGAATGAATCTTAAATTCCATATATCGATTCACACTATTTACCGTAAAAAACAAAATCAATGAAAAGAAATATATGGTAGTAACTTCGTCCAGAAACAAATAAGCCCGCACTAAAAGCGGGCTTATTATTCAGAAGGGATGAATATTGAAAACAGAAAAAGTAGCGTGACTTACACCCTCGGGACTTCCTTTACGAAAGCCCCGAGTTTTTGTCGTGGCTCCTAAGAGCCTTTGATTCTCCTTAAAAAGGAGGTGATCCAGCCGCACCTTCCGATACGGCTACCTTGTTACGACTTCACCCCCTTCACGAGTTTCACCTTAGTAGTCTGCTTCCTTGCGGTTGGCAAAGACCACTTCGGGTGCTCCCCACTCAGGTGGTGTGACGGGCGGTGTGTACAAGGTCCGGGAACGTATTCACCGCGGCATGCTGATCCGCGATTACTAGCGATTCCGACTTCATGGAGTCGAGTTGCAGAC
>NZ_FTNA01000016.1 GCF_900156205.1 Leptospira interrogans | reverse complement strand
GATTACTTCGTAGTAGTTCCCACATTTACCGTTCTTCAGCACATAAAAATAACACAAAACCTATTCCCAAATTTAAAAATTACGAAAATTTGATGATCAAGAAACTACTGGAAAACTCACAAACTTCCAGATTAACGATTTCTGTGGGAACTCCAGCACTTTATTAGAAACTTCTAAAGAATTATCATTTATTTCTTTTAAAATATTAAAACAAGTTCGCTATTGATTTCTAATATTTTAGTTCACCTTATTAAAAATTCAACGAAAAATGGATTTGTTTAAATATGTAAGAAATGGCTGCAATATTTTATAAGACTGAATCGAATTTTTGACAAAAGACTTTGAAAGTAACTCTTCATCTTTGAGTTTTTTTTCAACAATATAACTCGTATATTGAATCCATTCTAGATCAGGATGGTCCTTTGCAAATCCTTTCGGATAAGTTTTTAACTTCATATCTGAAAGTCCTCCAAATTCTCTTAGGAATTTTTTATCTTGAACAATTTTTTTAATAGAATTAGAATTTTCTAATATATATTCTCGAACCTTTTTTAACGTGGGAGAATCGGGCATATACAGACCACCTGCAAGAAAGGATTCTTCTCCTGGTTGAACATGAAGGTAAAAAAGAGGTCTTCCTAAATCCTTTCCAACTTCCCCTATACTTGCACCAAAGTTAATTTTGTAAGGTTCTTTGTTTTTGGAAAAACGAACGTCTCTATAAATTCTAAAAATACACTTTTTAGGATCCAATCCAGTAAGTGATGGATTGACTTTAGCAAGCCCTACGATCAATTCCGTAATTAAATTTTCAAAATCTTCTTTGGCTTTTACAAACGATTCTTTATTTTTCTCCAACCAAATCTTATTATTATTCTTAGCTAACTTTTTAAGAAAATCAAGAGTGGTCAAGTGTAACATATCACTAAGAATGAACGTAAATATTTTTACGATCAAGCTAAAAACAAATCGAAAAAATTTTCAAAGATGGATCACCTAATCAGACCCAAATGCACGTTTCATAATAATTTGATAACGTTCCGAGTATAAATTTTCAGCTGTGGCTTTAGGATTTCCGATCAAATTTAATCTTTTACGGTTTTCTCCGATTCTTTCATCGTTTAATGGATGGGTGGATAAAAATTGAATCATTCGTTTATCTGTGGTTCCGCCCTCTTCTTTCTCCTTTTTTTCGATCAAAACGAAAAAGGATTCCAGAGCACCAGGATAGTATTTTGTACTTTTCAAATATTCAAAACTCATAAAGTCTGCTTCCGCTTCCGCAGAACGGCTATTGGCCAAAGTAAGAATTTCCCCTCCTATTCTAGAACCTAGATTGATCAAACTCGCTGCATCCGATCCTAAAAAAATCGTAAGCCCAATATAGATCGTAAAATAAATTCCTAGGGAACTAATGATTTGTTTAACGGAATGTCTTTTTTCAGCGTGTGCAATTTCGTGTGCGATAATTGCGGCGAGTGTTGCCTCATCCTGAATGAGTTTTAAAAGTCCAGTATATACGAAGATATAACCTCCCGGAGTACAAACTGCGTTGATCGTATCATCGTCGTCCAAAATTGTAATTTTATAAGGAAAATCTTTTTTATATCGGATTTGATCCGATTTAAGAATTTTATCTGCAACCGACTTTATATATTTTTCCAAAGCAATATTTTTTAAGACGTGCATTCCCTCTCTTCCGTTCTTTGCGTTTTCTAAAAACGACTTTCCGATTTGTAAATCCAGTTCGATCGGAACCACGGACTCCACAATCGCGCCACAACTCGAAAAACAAAGAGCGAAAAAAACTAAGACGAACGTATTCCGGATCTTTTTCATACGAAACATTCTTTATTTTGGGAAATAGGATTCAAACCGGAAATTTAGGATACGAGTAAAAACTGGACAAATTATGGAACGATCCAATACAGAACTTTTTCTCAGGACTGTTTACAGCGCACTCAAATCTCGCTCCCGACGGGTTCTTATGTTGAAACGTTGAAAACTTTTCTATCCATTTTCATTCTTAAGGAGCTCTAAAAATCGATTCTCCTTAAAATAGAATTTTAATTCTTTTTTAAAGAATCCGTACCGATCACAAAGGAATGACTTCCTTTAGAAGCGATCCGAGAAATCGTTTCTAAAAATTGGAAGAATTTAAGATTTTCGTCTCCTTTCATCAACTCCGCCGCATTTTTTAACGTTCTTGCCGTTGCAACTTGAGTTCTGGCGTTTTCCAAGTCAGCCAAAGCTCTGACCTTAGATTCCACAAGTTTTGCAAAAATCTCTTGAACGTTTTTAGGAAACGAAAAATCCAAAGGAGAAGTTGAAGTCAAAATAACTCCTTGTTTTGCCAAACTCACATTCAGTTTTTCTGATATTCCTTCGAACAATTTTTCTCGTTTTTCGTTCAATTCGAAAATAGTAAAATTGGAAATACGTTCCCGAATCTCCACTTTCAAAAGATTGGTCAATTGCTGAACGAGACCTCCCAACACGAAAGTAGGATGATCACTCATCGAAAAATTTTCCGAAAAACGAATCGAATCCACGATTTTATAGTTATAAGAAAAGGAGAGACGCAGAGCTACGTTGTCTTTCGTCAAAAGCTCTTGGTTGGTAACCGTGATCAAAAATTCTATCGTAGGGTGTTTAAAAACCAAAATCTTTTTTAAAAAACCGGAAATTCGATAAACGCCCGGATCATAAACTTTTTCCAATTTTGAATTCACGTATAACAACGCTTTTTCGTTCGGATTTACTACGATCTTCATTTTCATTCCTTCTAATAGAGGGGTCGGAGCGCCTTTCAAAACGGAATCTAATTCGAGAAGTCTTTCCGACTTTGTTCCCTTAAATTGCAGGGTTTAGAAAAGTTGCGAAGGTTTTTCGCCGCTCCGACCTTTTTTCAGCGTAACAGTCTTTTGACAACTGATCTTCCACAAGTTTACTGAGGAGTCGAACCTCAAGGATTCCTACCCGCATCGTTAAAGGAATCCGATCGATAAGTTACGGTTGGGCATCAATATAAATTCTCAGGTTAACATAGATCGAATGGATTTCTTTAGGCCCCATTCGCGTTCAAACTAGTGAGAGTAGTTCCCACACAAAATTCTTAAAATATCTTTTCATTCCGCGCTCAAAATAGATTCATAACCACCATACGCGCGTATGTTGATAACCCCGGATGAAAATAAAAGATATTGTCCTTTGATTCCGGTAAGAACGTCTTCTATCACCGGATGTTTTTCAGGAGCCAAAGATTGTATTTTAGATGGATAAGACTGAATCGGATAACGAATATGAGTCGGGTTTTCTTGATTAGAAATCTTATAATCCAAATCTAAATCTAGTTCTTTGATCGTTTTCAAAAACTCTTTTTTTTTAAAAACGAGATCTACTGGCTCTGGATCTCCCGAAACCATTTTTTGCCAAGTAGTTCGATCCGATAAAACTTTAGAAAGTTCTTTTTCGATAATTCCCGCATCTCTTCTGGAAGAAACTTCTACAAGCGGAATTCCTTGAACCGCTCCCTGATCCACCCAACGATTTGATACCGGATTTTCTTTCGTAATTCCCACCTTAATCGCCGAACTGTTTGCAAGATAAACGGTATGAGAAATAAAACAATGTGTGTCTCCCCAATCCGGCTCCCTACACGTTCCTAAATGAAAATGGCAAGTATCCGGTCTTAAAATACATAGATCGTTTTCAGCCAATGTCTGAAAACAAGTAAAACAATTTCCCTGATTGAAACTTTTTTTAGTAATTCTTCCACAAGATACACAACGAATTTTTCCGGTAAATTCTAACCTTAATTTTTTACCTAAGTAATTTAGAATATTAGGATTTTCTTGAATATTTGCCTTTTGTTTTTCGGAAGAATCAGAATCATAAGTTGCAGTAACCCAGATATAAGAAACCGGATCGATTCCTTGATGATCCATCATTCGTAGGAAACCGGAAGCGATCTGTTTCATGGAAGTATAATTTCTCTTCCGGAAAGAGGTCTAAACATAGAATCCACTTTTACATCCAAAATGGCCTTCAATTTAGAACCGGACCAATCAAATACTATAATCCTGTTTCTAAATTCGTAGTGACTCAGTTGTCCGTTATTTAGATAAAACGCACGAAGAGACTCACTCGGATTTTCATCGGAATCAATTTTCACTACATTTTTTCCTGAAATCGTCATTCCTGAGTACAATTGAATATTCTTATATACTTTTAAACTAGGATTCAGTGCAAGCACTGGACTCACAGAAGATTTTTCCGGTATCATTGTTTCAGGAGAAGAAACGGAGGAAATTTTTTCCGACACAGATTCGAGAGGGAATTGTTGTTTTAAAAGTCCGCAAAAAAAAGGCCCGGGGAGTTCCGGAACAGGGACTGTACAATTCCAATCTTCCCATATCTGTTCTTGATCGGTAAGATATTCTTTTCTCAGACTCTGAGCGACCTTGGCATACGTATAATATTTCAATCTCCCAATCAATTCTCTCAGAGAATACTCTTTCCAGCTTTCTGGAAATACGGAAACATTCAAAAATAAGAATAGAGTATAAAATAAAAACGTTCGTAAAATGTAAAACCGAATCCTAATTTCAGTAGAGATAATATTTCTTAATTTTTTCATTATATTCTTTCTCAATGGAACTTAAGTATTCCGCATATTGATCGTATTTTTTTCCGGCGTCGATCGTTTTTCGAAACGATTCCGTTCCCCATAGGAAATCTATATTGTAGGTTCCATCCGGATACGATCTCCATTTAAATTCTTTATAATTCGATTTTAAAGCGGAGATCAACTGGAATGCCATTTTTAAAGGATCATACTTTCGATTTACTACCGTTAGGCGCAATCCTCTACAAATCTCATTCTTGTAAGGACCAAATACAGGTTTAAAAAACACAGTCTGATAATAATATTCTCCACCTGAATTTTGATTTAATTCTTCCGCTAACTTTTCGGGCTCTGTCATCCAAGGGGCTCCGAAATATACAAAAGGTGCGGTTGTACCCCTTCCCACAGAAACGTTCACTCCTTCTAACAAAACAAGCCCCAGATAATTGATCGCAGAATCTACAGTTGGTAAATTAGGAGAAGGTGTAGTCCAAGGAATTCCTTCTCTATCCCAATCAAAAGATCGTTTTGCGTTTTTAGGAGATACCACTTCTAAACGAACCTTTTTATCTAAATATTCAGAGTTATAATAAACCGCTGATTCTCCCAAGGTCAAACCTCCAAAAAAAAGAGAAGGGAATTCTCCTGCAAAATTTAAGAAACGTTTATCGATCATTTCTCCTCTTCCTTTTAAATAAAGAGCGGGGTTTACGTGATCCAAAACGATCAGTCGCGTATTTGTAGGATCTGGAATTCCATCCATAATTCTTTTTAAAACGGTTAGATAAGTATAACATCTCATCCCCATATCTTGCACATCAAAAAGAATCGCGTCGGCTCCTTTCAAAATCGTAGGAAGTTCTGCGTTCTTGACTCGATAGATATGATAGATTGGGAGATTAAAAAATTCATCCACCGTAACGGGAGATTTACTGAAGTCCTCCTCGAGTCCTAAAAATCCGTGTTCCAATCCGATGAGATGTTTGATTTTTACGTCGTGTTTTTTAAATTCTCGTAAAATCCTTTCGGGGCTTCTTCCGATTCCAGATGGGTTTGTAATTAGAATGACATTTTTTCCGGAAAGTCCGGGAAGAATGTTAGAATAAAATTCGATTTCAGAAGGAATGAGTTTTGAGTCCGCGATATGTTTACGAAAACTTTTTTCCGCACAGGCGACCGATGGTAGAAATAGAAAAAAAATAACTGAGAGAAATAATTTTTTCTTTATTTTTGTGTTGAGCATCCGAGAATTCCTATTTTGTTTAAAAAAATCCCTCAAACCTATTCTTCAAGGAGAAAAACGACACAATGAATCGTTTCCCTACCACCAGGCTCATCGCAGCCTTAGCAGTTATTTCCTTCTCAATCAGTTGTGGTTCTTCCGGTTCCACTCGTGGTAAAAAGAAAGAATTCTATGAAAAAGAAGGTAACAAAGTTACCGTAATCGGAGAAGCTCCTATCTATAACGGAGACAAACAAATCGCTAAACAAAGAGCATTGAAAGATGCAAAG
Organism: Leptospira interrogans; assembly: GCF_900156205.1. Lineage (GTDB taxonomy): Bacteria > Spirochaetota > Leptospiria > Leptospirales > Leptospiraceae > Leptospira > Leptospira interrogans. The sequence goes on along the minus strand of NZ_FTNA01000016.1, from coordinate 90,032 downwards.
ATCAACGCGGTTCGTAAAGTAATCGGAGAAGAGATCAGCAACAAAAGTAAAGCCTCCGACGGAGAAAGCTTAGGATCCAGTCTTCTTTCTAAAACGGACGCATTTGTCAAAAGTTATGATATCATAGACGAAGCGGAAGGTAAAATCGATACCCAACCGATGTTAAAACTTACCGTTCGTTGTGAAGTAGAAGAATCTAAAATCTCCACTGCGGTAGACAATCTTCTTGCAGATGTTGGTAATCCAAGAGTGGCCGTTTTAGTTCTTGGTAAAGTAGGAGGCGCTCCCGTTTTTCCTGCAACTCCAGGTAATTTTGGAGAAGCTGAAATCATCAAAGCTCTGAAAAAGAACGGAAACAAAGTGATCGATCCTTCCCTTACTGCTAAAAAAGTAAATAAAACTCAGGTAGACACTGAAAATGTAGAAGGTTCTCCTTTGATCAAAATTTTAGCAGAGGCTCTACAAGCGGAAGTATTAGTTCTTGCTAATGTGGAAACAGAAGATCAGCAACCTTTAGATTCTGTTAACGGAAAGGCTTTGGAAAGAACCATTTATAATACTGCGGCTACCGGAACTTATAAAGTAGTTCTTCTTTGGGGAGACGGAAAGATCGTAGATAGCGGAACTGCAGACGGTAGAGGCGCAGACATTACTCAAAAAGTTTCCAGAGAAAAAGCGATTTCAGAATGGGCGGCCTCCGTATCTAAAAAAGTAAACAATCAATTGAAAGAAGAATGGTTTAATCTAACCGAAAACAACCCTATCGTTCTGAAGTTTACTGGTCTAAACGCAGACGAAGCCACTAAATTTAAAGATGATCTAACCGAGTTTACTGCTACAAAAGAAGTAAACGTAAGAACTTCCGATACGAACGGTTCCGAGTGGGAAGTAATTTATCCTGGTAAAGATTCTTTATTTCAAGAAGAACTAGTTTACAAAAAAGATAGAGGTTTCTCTTTCTTAGCGACTAAATCCTTAGAAGTTAAATCCGCAACTCGAGGAGTGGTCACTCTGGAATTCAAACCTTTGAAATAAATTCTAACTTCGCACTTTCAAAAAAATAAAATACCCGGCAAATCCGCCGGGTATTTTATTATATTCATCTAATATAATGTGAATTCTGCCGTGATTATCTTTTCTGAAAAGTTAAAAATTTGAATTTTATAGATCATTCCTAAATGTGGGAACTATTACAAATTTAGATTTTACGAACAAATTCTAAAATTTGTAGGAACTCAACCTTTTAAAAAATTCCTTCTCATTTTCTTATTTCAAACCCATGTTAAGTTTGGATTTTTTCGTAAAATCACCGTGTATTGCAAACCGCCATTTCCTAAAAAATTGATTTTATAAAGATTTCTTTAAACTAAAACGTTCCATAAAAATGTTTTGTGGGAACTATTACAAACTTGGATTTTACAGTGAAATCTTAGAATGCGGGAACTAAAACAAATTGATGTTTTTTGTTAGAAAACGATGCGGCTTTTGTCTTTATAAAAGTAAGATTAAGGGTTCGACATTTTGAAATCTTAATTATAAATCGAATCGAATCATTGTGCAATTTATCATAACTTGAAGTTTCTAAATTTCTATTTTTAGATAGATTTCTTTTTTAGATCCTTCAACCTGCCTTTTACGATAAAGAGGCGATCCAATTTAAAGTATCGATTCTTTATAAAATTCAATTGGGAAAATGTATGAAAAAAATTCATTCTTCAATTTTAATTCTGCTCTTCGCGATTCTAACTTTCGTAAACTGTTCAAATCAAAATAATAATTCGAATAGTTCTCGCATTGAACGGGGTAAAAAATTGGTAATGGTCGCCGGATGTACGGATTGTCACACTGCAAAAATAATGACTCCACAAGGCCCAGTGCCGGACACTTCTAAATTTTTAGCTGGATATTTAGAAACAAATCAATTGCCGGATTATAAGAACTATAAAAATTCTCCTTGGCTTTTGTTTACTGGAGACCTTACTGCCGTAGTCGGTCCCTGGGGAGTTAGTTTTGCAAAAAATATTACCCCCGATCCAGAAACCGGTATTGGTGGTTGGACAGAAGATATGTTTATCCAAACGGTTCGGACTCAAAAAAGATTAGGGGTGGGTAGACCGATTCTTCCTCCAATGAACGGAGTTTTTATTGGAAACATGAATCCTCTAAGCGACGATGAACTAAAAGATATTTTTGCTTATCTTAAATCTTTAAAGCCAGTCAGAAACAGAGTTCCTGAACCGATTTTAAATTAAAAGTGAATGAACGGATTGAAATTATCAATCCGTTCTCGCAAAATATATTTTAAGAAAAACATTTTTCAACTCAAAGGAATCATTTGTGTTAAAAAAAACATTACTTATCGCTTTAACGACAATCTTTTTTTTAAACTGCAATCGAGATTTAGATCAATTCAATCAGTTTCAGAAAGCAGAAATATCTACTCTCACTCAAACCATTCAAGAAATTCTAACTTCCATGAAATATGAAAAATATAAAATTCTTATCATCCCTCATGTAAATTTTTCAAAAGCCCGAATCAGTGAAAAAAAGATACTAGAAAGTTACAATGGCAAAGCTATAGAATCTGAAAATCCTCCTGGATATGATGGAAACACGAAAAATGATCGAAATGAATATTATAAAAGAGATTTAACGGTAAATTATGATACTGCCAGTAAAGAATATCTATATAGCATTGATTATTTCTCTGTAGTAATTACTTTTGATAAGATCGATGATAAAAAAAAGAATCAAGTAACAAAACTTATCGAGAGAGTCGTGTTGAACATGGATAGAGGAGATACCGTAGAGATAGTTTCTCTGGAATGATTTTTAAAATACTTTCAATCGATTCTGTCTATGTAAAAATTCCAAGAAAAACGCTAAACGTAAACGGAATTGAAAACAATTCCGTTTACGCTTTTGTAAATTAAGATTTTCTAATACTGTACTAAAAATTCGATTAAACTACCATAACCAATAAGCTTCCAGAAAATCCGCATTCAATCCCAATGCAGAAGATTGTGGAATGACACATCTTCTATAAGGAGCAAACTCCCATTTATTGTAAGGTTTTCTATAGAAAAGCCCCACTATATCTGAAAAAGTTCGATCCTCTATACAATGATAATTGTAAAGTGGAAATCCACTTTTATCTTTTACGTGTATTTTGTTAGGGTCTTGAAAGAAAAATATATCCATCGATTCCGCTAATTCGTGTCCTTGATCTTTAACCGCGACGATTAAATTTTTCAATCCGGTTTGTAAAGGATAACCCATATGTACTAAAACACCCACCCCTTTGAGAAGCATATAGTGATTAAAAAAATTGGCATCCTCCGATTGAACAATTACTCCTACAAAAATAGAACCGAGTGTAATTAAATTTTGCCACTGCCCCAAAGGAGTTATCTGATTACGAGCAATGTATTTTAAGATTATCTCGTTGATCTTAGCCACAGGGTTAATATCAATAGTATGATTACCATAGCGAAGCTCAACATTATTAAAATCTTTTACTTGATAATTATTCGTTTCATAATATCTCAAAAAATCGGCACAAATTTTTACAACATCTTCCCTAAACTCTTCTACGTGTATAAAAGTCCAATAGAGTCCCACCAAAGAGTGAAGCGTTGCGTCTAAAGAAAAATCATATCTAAATTTATACTGTTGACCCTCAAACGAATAATCTGTATATCTCATAGTACCACAAGGTTTATTATCTAGTGGAACACCTACGTTTCCATGCTGATTACAAGATGGAAATTGATTGTATGCCTCTATATTGACGAAATTTCTACCAAACCCACCCCGATTGAGAGATTGCATTAATTTATAATATTCTAAATATCTTTTTATCAGAGCCAGTGTATCCGGGTCACGAGTATTTTTATATTTCCACGCCATCGCACCCAAAGTTACTCCTACGTTAAAAGTTGCATCTCCCGCTTCTTGCCAATTGTATTTTCCAACCCCATTTAAAGCTTGATTTTCGAAATGATCTAAACCTCTATACTCTACTTGCCCTAAAGGACCAGTTAAATATTTAACATTTGAATAAACTTGCTTTTCCTTAAAAGAATTCATTTCTCCGACTAACCATGCAATGAGCATAATTTCTTTGTTAGAAGTCTTTTTTCCGGGAATACAAAATATTAAAGATGAAAAAATTAAAATGAGTCCCAAAGATCTCATTCCAATTTGAGTCATATTTAATAAATCTAATCTTAAAAAACCTACTTCTGGATTTTTTTGTTTCTCTTTCACTCTAACACTCCCTGTTAAATACAATCTCCAATACACGTCATCCGCTTTTATTTTATAAAAAACTATCCAGAAGCGATAAGCATCTTATAAAATTAAATTTCTCTTCTTCTAAAATACAAATTAATACCTATTTAAAATACATTAAATTTATATTATATATAAAAAGAAAACATTCTAAAATTTTATTCAAAAACAAAACACTTAACGCAGAATATACAATTAAAGATTATACTTCCTATAAAAATCCTAGATGCTATTCCACAAAATAAAAATCAATAAAGTTCGCATAACGTATTTCTTGAGGAACATTCAAAAATATTAATAATTTTTCAAAAACAATCACCTTCTATTGAACATCACATAAATTGTCAAATAAAAATATAAATATATTAAATTTTACTTATATTATAAAAATACCACTCAATTGTCATATAACTTAAAAAATGATAAAAATTACGCATAACGCCAGTTAAAACCTCCCAAGAGTAATAAAATTAAAGACAAAATCACGAAAAAACGTAATAAAACTAAAATCGGAAGAGATTTAAGAACCAGTTTGGCAAAGTAGATCGTTTAGAAATAAACTTCGTTTGATAGACTGAAAAAAAATTTAAGAAAGAATTGTAGAGGTATTATTTAGAAAAAAGAAGGCAGATATTACTTTTAACGTGAGTTCGAAACGAGTAAAAATTTTCTAAAAGTAGTAGTTCCTACAATTTTAGAATTTGTTTGTAAAATCGTGATTTGTAGTAGTTCCCACATTCTAAGATTGTTTTGGATAATCCATATGATTTCTCAAACTCAAGGAGGAGAAAATTGCCTAAATTCTGTTATGGAAATGAGCGTTAGTTCCCACATTTAAAAAATCAATCTGTAAGTTTAGATTCTAACTTTTTTCAGAATCATGTGTTCCTTACACCTAACTCACGTTACTTTTAGTAAAACTTCATCACTTGAGATTGCGCATAATGTATCGGATAAAAAAATCCACCGGAAGAGAAACCCTTCCGGTGGAACCTTTATCTACCTTCCCTCCTGGAAGGCTTCCTTTTAGATCTGCTGCAGAAGCTTGAGAACTGAATTCGGTTTCATATTTGCCTGCGCCAACATTGCCGTACCACTCTGTACAAGTATTTGTTTTGTGGTCAGCGAGACAACTTCTTCCGCCATATCGGCGTCTCGAATTCTAGATTCAGATGCCTGCATATTTTCATACGCACCCATCAGACCCTTTGCGGTATATTCAAGCCTATTATAATAAGCTCCCATATCCGCTCTCTGCTTCATGATCTTCGTAAGGGCAGCATCTGCCAGACCGATCACGTCGTTAGCCTCTCCCGGAGAAGAGATCGCGATCGGCCTCCCGTCCGCTTTTACAAGCTTCAGAGCCTTTGAAGTCATCGTGCCTATGTAAAATCTTTCACGCTGATTTTGGTTTGGACCCATATGAAACCACATGGATGCAACCCTGGAACCTCTAGCGAATTGGCCTTCAAAAAGTTTGAACTTATTAAATTCAGCCTGAGAAGCAATTCGATCGACTTCATCCACCAGCGCAGATACTTCCACCTGCACGAGCTGCCTATCTTCATTACTGTAGATACCATTCGAAGTCTGGATGGCGAGCACCCGGATTCTTTGAATGATGTTAGACGTCTGCTCCAGAAATCCTTCGGCAGTTTGAATAAAACTCATTCCGTCTTCAGTATTCCTTTCCGCTTGACGCAAACCGTTTACTTGCGTTCTAAGCTTTTCGGAAACTGCAAGTCCGGAAGCGTCGTCCGCAGCAGAATTAATCCGCATACCGGAAGACAGAGCTTTCATCGTCTTGTCCACAGCAAGTTCGTTGAACTTTAGAGAACGGTGAGCATTCACCGCACTCAGGTTGTGATTGATAATCATTCTACACTCCTTTGTAGAGATGAACCGGCAAATCTCCCTATCTGCCGGCCGGACATGGTCTGTCCGGTGCTCCGGGATGGACAGTATTCAGACCACCTGACAGACCAGGCGTCCTACCGCGGAGTTATATTCGATTATCGATCACTGTTAATTCAACGAACCTCTTTGATCCCAAAAGGACCATGGAAAGCGAATATTCTAATATTTGAATTTAGAATATTTCTTAAACGAACCTTCCATCGTTCTTCAGGGGATTCTCAAACACAAATAGCCGCTATATGCGGCTTTCTTAAATAAGGTCGGATTTAAACGGACCGGATGGAATTTAAGAATCAATTCCGGAAGGAAACACATCTCCGAAGAAATGTGTTCCTCTTCCGGTCAGTTGTTCACCGTTTCTTACAATCGTTAAAAATTCTACGATTGTCAGATTTCAACCTTTAAGGATTAAAATCTTATCTAAGAAGCTGCAGAACCGACTGAGGTCTTACGTTAGCCTGAGCAAGCATTGCTGTTCCCGACTGAACCAGAATCTGATTCTTAGTGAACGCAACAGTTTCCTCCGCCATATCTGTGTCCCTGATTCTCGACTCTGAAGCCTGGATATTTTCGTAAGCAACCATCAAACCTTTGGAAGCGTGTTCCAATCTGTTGAAGTATGCCCCTAAATTCGCTCTTTGTTTATTGATTTTCATCAAAGCGTCATCCAGAGTTCCAATAGCGTCATTGGCGAATTCAGCTGTAGATAGAGTCAGGAGAGAACCGTCAGCCTTAATGAGATTAAGAGACTTCGCCGTCATGGTAGCGATGTACACTCTTTCTCTCTGGTGCTGGTTCGGTCCGATATGGAACCACATAGAAGAAGTTCTAGAACCTCTTGCAAAGTCCCCCTGAAGGAGAGCCATCTTGTTGAATTCAGCCTGAGAAGCGATACGATCAATCTCGTCTACGAGCTGAGAAACCTCTACTTGAATCATCTGGCGATCTTCGGCGCTGTAGATTCCGTTAGAAGACTGAATAGCAAGAACCCGGATTCTTTGGATGATATCATTCGTTTCCTGTAAATATCCTTCCGTAGTCTGGATCAAAGACATGCCGTCTTCGGTGTTTCTCTCAGCTTGTCTGAGACCTTTCACTTGCGTTCTCATTTTTTCAGAAACGGCAAGACCGGAAGCATCGTCTCCGGCGCGATTGATACGCATACCGGAAGAAAGAGTTTCCATATTCTTTGCTACTTCGTTATTCTGAAACTTCAGAACGCGATGGGAATTGATCGCGGCTAAGTTGTGATTAATGATCATGGGTTTCCTCCTTGAAACTGATCATGACTCCGGCATCCGTGCCCGAGCCCCTTGTGAGTTTGGTTTTGGCCAAATATTTTTATTTATATCGAAAGGATTTAAAGAATCGAATTTGCATTCGAGTCCATTTCCTTCCTTCACTATCTTCGGTGATTCGGTCTTCTGGATTAAGTTTAGGATAAGTAAGAATTTTCTTTAAAAATCGTCGTTTTTTGATATTTTTTAAAGAAAATGACAGTTTTTTAGAAATTTAAATTTTGTACTTTTTTTTGAAAAAATTAATTCTTTTTTGAGCTAATCTTAGGTTCGATCGATTTTAAAATTTCCGTAAGTATTTTTTATTTTCAAACCGGCTTTTTCTATTTTTTTAAAACAAATTCATTCCTAAATCAGTAAAACCCTAACTCAAATTTTTTGTACTAGAATCTTAAAACGTGGGAACTCACACAAACCGGGGTTTTACAGATAAATTCCAAAAATGTAGGAACTCATACTTTTAGATTTTTTACGGCGAGTTTGCGCTCTACAAATCGGAATTTTACTAAAAAAATGAATACGATAATCCCCTAAACTAACGTGAGTTTAACATAAAAGAATTTATGATTCGTTTTTCTGAAAAAAGTTAGAATCTGAACTTTACAGATCAATTTCTAAAACGTAAGAACTACTGCAAATTTGAATTTTAAGGTTAAACTTTGAAAATGTAGGAACTCATACTTTTAATTCTTTCGCATTTTCCTACGTAAAACTCACGTTAAATTACATCACTTCCTTTTGAGAAGATATTCTAAAATTTCCGACGTTTCTTATTCAGATGAATCAGTCCTAGGAAACTCAGGCCTTGATTGTCATGGGCGGCGTTTTGTACTACGGAATAAAATTCCTTCAAAACGGACATTTTACTTTCGTCCTTTCGGAAGTCATCGCCTCCTTTATCCTTGAATGAATCCGCAAAAGGAATGAGTACACTGGCGAGTGGTTGTCTGTTTCGGTCGAGCAGTACAAAACTGCGCTTCACAATGGCCGTAGCGGCGACAGGTAAATCGTCCTCAATATAGAGTGGTCCTGGTTTATGAACTAGAATGATTTCACCAATTTGCTTACCTTCATAAGAAAATCGAGTCATAACACTCGTTGATTTATAAGCGGCGACTAACCACACATCACAAACGATGCCTGTTTTTCTGTCAATTTTTCTGAGCTTGCCGAACAGGTGTGCACATGGCGGACTTTGTGTCCCAGTATGTTTCGTAGCTCGACGTTATCCCATCCAGTCTCTAATCGTATATGTTCAAGAGCTTCCAATACCAATGTTGAAACCCAAATATAATCGTGAACTTTTAAATGAACCTGGTTAATGTCGCAAGCTTCAGTGACCTCGCAGATACTGAGTGCTACCGAGACGTCACCATGCCATTCTTGTGCTACGGAATAGTCGGCAATAGACACGGCTATCTTCCTGAAAGGTGCAGATATATTCCTTTCTCGAAGCCAGAGACGAATTGCTTCGAATACAGGAAAGAGAGCTTCATTGCAAGATTTTTGTTCAATTTGAGCCAGCCCCGCAGGTCGTACATGTATTTGGAAGTCTATGAGGCGCATACTCTGTAAATTCATTTCCAATTGATTGCAAAAATCGGATTAGACAATCCTAAAAAGCGCCTTCCTGCTCCATTTTTTTTAACCCTTTCAAAGAACCTTGAAAACTCCAGAGATTCAAATCGATAAAAAAGCCCTACTCTTTCGAGTTAGGGCTACAAACAAAAAACATAAAATTGATCTTACTTTTTTAATTTCATTTTTAAGAAGATTTGATCTCCTCCTTAGACCCAAAAGAATACCAGTTTATCTTTCGAGTCAGATGCATCAAAAGTGCTAAAAATACAAACACTACAACGGAACCAATGAGTAAGGCATAGTCTTCAGAAGATAAAATCACATATAAGAAAGAATATAGACCGAAATAAAATCCTCCAGCAATGAACCCTCTCTTTTTACTTTGTAAAATAGAAGTCGCATAATAAAATATGAGACCAGATACAGCAAGAGATGCAATCGTATAAGATATTATAAAACCTAAATGTTCTGATAAAGATAAGTTTAAAATATAAAATACCACCATTACAAATCCAATCATTAGATATTGAAATGGATGAAGAATTTTTCCTCCAAAAATTTCTAATAAAAAGAAAAGAGCAAAACTAGCTGCGATCAATAAAATCGCGTATTTGATAGACCTTTCTAATTTTAAATAATGGTCCACAGGAACGATCAACCGAACTCCAAGCCCAGAAGATAAAATAGTACCCAAAGTTGAATGTTCCTCGGAAGAAATTACTTGTGGATAATTTCTAGAAAAATAAGAAGATTCCCAAGTTGCTTGAAATCCATTTTCAGAAATACTTCTTTCTTTTGGTAAAAAACTTCCCTCAAAGGACGGATCTTTCCAATTCGAAGAAATTTGAATCTTAGTTTCTTTACCCAGAGGAATTAAACCCATAGAATCAGAACCTTGGGTTGGAATTTGAATTTGAAACGTAAGTGGAAACTTAAAATCTAAAAGATTCATTTTAGAATGTAGCCCAGATGTAAAACGTTCGGAAGAAGAACCCGGTTGAAACGTTTTTTCTTTTTCAGCTAAAAATAATTTAACGTCATTTCCAATTCCTTTTGCGTCATTGACAACAACGATCATTTTTGATTCCGCCCAGAAAATTTTTTTTGTATTCATTGGAAAATCAGAAATAGACGGTTGTTTAAAATTTCCTTGGAACTTTACATTTCCATGATATAGAACCGCTTCATAAATTCCTCTCTTTCTCTTTTCTGCTTTTAAGTCCGTTTCTAAGTTGAGTTTTTCCGGAAGAAAATACATTTCTTTGAATACGTTTACTTGAACACGAATTTCCTTTCCATGTTTATCTTCTCTAATTTCTTCTTCGAGTGCTTGATAAGGAATTACTAAAAAAGGGCCGGCCATCTCCTGCTTACCACCCCATTTCGAACTCATTTCTTCTATCGCTTCTCCGGCTCTTGTTTGCCTTTCAAAAACTAACGAACCGACCAAGTTGATCGGAATTAACAGCAAACCAAGCATTATTCCTAAAATTAAAATCCTAAGACTTACAGACGATTGAATTTTAAACATATTATTTTCTCCAATGATCAATCCGCGCATCCGTCTTCGTGCGTTCTATATAATTGTTCCCACCATTTCATTTTTTCTTTCTTGTTCAAAATGTTACTCTTACTCAAATATACTTTTTCTACTAGAACTCTTTCTCTACTTTCCCAGACCATATAGGTCGGAATTAAAAGTCCGATCAAAAGTATGAAAAAGAACAATACTTTAATACTTACAAAAGATTGAATATTCAACATATACTGTATACTCCTTACTCTAAGAGTATGTAATTTAAAAGTGAGAAACTTATGTGCGAATTGTGAGGATTGTGTGAGAACTTTAGAACTTACACTTACTGATCTTTATGATAAAACAGCTTGAATTTTAAGAAAAATTTAATTTTGGACAGAGGATTTGTTGTAATTGCGACAGATTTATATTGAGATCCAAATACTTGTAAGGTTGGTTATGGGATTCGCTCAGTTTTTTTACGTTGAACTCACGTTAGTTAAAACTTGTTTTCTTATTAAAAAATTGTTTTGAAACAAATCCTAGCAATTACACCCGTTGAAGTTCCGTTTTTTACCTCCAAGTCCGCATCGTGTAATTTTGCAATTTCTCTTACAAATGCTAACCCCAATCCAGAGCTTTTACGACCAGTATCAGGACGAGGCAAAGAATAGAATTTCTCAAAAATTCTTTCCAAAGCATAAGATGGAATTCCAGGACCAGAATCTTCTACTTCTAAAAAAGGAAATCCATTTTCTTTACCACAACGAACCGTAATTTCTGAACCTGGATTTGAAAAATCCAATGCGTTCTGAACTAAATTTCTAAGAGCCATTCCTAAAAAGAAAAAATTCCCTTCCACATACACGGTTTCGGTTAACTCTCTGAAACGTATTTTTTTTCGGACCGCTTCCGAAATAGAAGAAGCAACCGTCTCTTGAACCACGTCTTGTAAATTGAGGTTCAGTTTTTTTTTCCAACTGAGATTGATTTTCTAAAGAACTAAGTTCTAAAAGTTTTTCTAAAATTGTTTGGATTCTTCTTCCTTCTAATTGAATATTAGAAACTAAAGATTCTAAACGATCCGGATTTTCGATAATCAACTCAGAAGAAGCAAGTAGAGAAGAAAGTGGGCTTTTAATTTCGTGAGTCATGGATTGTACATAATTTTCCACGTATTCTTTTCCTGCAAGTTCCCGAAACAATCTGTCCATCTCTTCCCCCAATCCTCTAATTTCGGGTACACTGATTTTCGGGAAAGGAACTCGTTTTTGAAATCTCAAAGCTGAAATATATTCAGATAATTTTCGAATCGGTGAAAACAAAAAATATAAAATACTAATAAACAAAATAATTATAGAAAGAGCTACATACAAACTTAAATTCCAAAATTTTTTTCGAGCGGATTCTATAAAAGGAATCAAACTTTTTTTGGGTTTGATCACCGTAAGTACACCGATTATTTTTCCAGACTTTCGGATCGGGGCTGCTACAAATAATCCTTTTTCGGAACCAAATAACAAACTAGACCTGGCTCCATATTTTCCTTGTAAGGTGAGATATACGTCGTTCTTTTTAGAATAGTCCTGTCCTTTTTTTAGTTTTTCCGAATCATAAATTACGATTCCACGTTCATCTGTAACATAGAGTTGCAGATCTACTTTCTTTTTAGTAATTTCAAAAATTTTAGAATTCAAATCTCTTTCCGTTGTAGTCCGCATCACTGGGGAAAGAATTCGTTCGCTTATTTTTTCTAAAGAATCGTTTTTTTGGGAAAATTCTCTTTCTAATAAAGAAGCCAAAAGATGAGCCGTATCATTCAACGATTCTTCCACTGCTTCCATATAACGTGGCCGAATCGATTCTTCGATTTTATCTACAAAGTAATAATAACCGATAAAGAAGGCAAAAAAAAACCGATTACAATTCGGATCAAAAGACTCATAACGTATCCTTCAATCCGTATCCTTGACCCCGTTTCGTTTCAATCGGATCTAAGTCAGGTCGAATTTCTTTTAATCGAAAGCGAATGTTTTTAATTACAGTGTCTACGGCACGATCAAAACTTTCTTCCGGTTCCGTCCAAACTCGATCCATAATTTCTTCTCTTGTAAAAATTTTTCCAGGTCGTTTTAAAAATAATAATAACGTTTTATACTCATACGGAGTAAGAGATAAAGACTTACCGTAATAATAGATAATCTTACGATCTTCATCCGTGAGAAACTCTGTTTGTTTTTTTTCAGAGTTTCCATCATACCTTCTTAACACCGCTTTGATTCTGGCGACCAATTCTCTAGGGCTAAAAGGTTTTACCATATAGTCATCTGCACCTAACTCTAAACCAAGAACCCTGTCAAGTTCCGATTCTCTGGCGGTAAGTAAAATAACTGGAATCGAATTTTTCTTTCTAAGTTCTTTCAAAATTTCAAAACCACTTCCATCTGGAAGTCCCACATCCAGCACCAATAAGTCTGGGGATTCTTTCAAAAGAGAAATACATTCTTTACCAGTCATCGCGTAGATCATTTTAAAACCTTCCGATTCCAAAACGATTTGAATCGTATCTCGAATCCCCGGCTCGTCTTCTGTGAGTAGAATTGTACGCATCCACGAAAATAAAAAATCGATCTCATTTTTAGGAAAAGAAGATTTTTGCCCCATCCAAAACTTTGGAATTTTTTTAAGTTAGAAACGAAATCGGTTTGCATAAGTCGCTTCTCGAAAGATACTTTGCGATTGTTTTAACAACTTAAATTTTATGATGAACCATCCTAAAACCAAACAAGAAACCCAAGACCTTTTCGAACTCTACAGACAAATGCTTCTCATTCGCCGTTTTGAAGAAGGTGCCGCCAAATCTTATAGCACCGGAAAGATAGGCGGTTTTTGCCATCTTTATATCGGCCAAGAAGCGGTTGGTGTCGGTTCGATCGCGGCCCTTAAAGAACAAGACTATATCGTTTCCACTTACAGAGATCACGGCCACGCACTCGCAAGAGGTTTAGATCCAAAGGCATTGATGGCGGAACTTTTTGGTAAAAGAACGGGAATCTCCAGTGGCTACGGAGGTTCGATGCATTTCTTCGATAAGAACAAACGATTTATGGGAGGGCATGGAATCGTGGGAGGTCATATTTCTCTCGCTGCGGGGATCGCCTATGCTTCTAAATATAAAAACGAAAACTCGGTTACAATTTGTTTTTTCGGAGAAGGAGCTGCAAACATAGGTTCCTTTCATGAAGGAATGAATTTAGCAGCGATCTGGAAACTTCCTCTTGTAATGATCTGTGAAAACAATCACTACGCAATGGGAACCCCAGAATATCGCTCGTTATCCGTAAAGGACGTTTCGGTTCGTGCAACCGCTTATGACATTGCAAGAGATCATATCGAAGGAGACGAGGTTCGTAAAGTGAGAGATCACGTAAGTGTCGCAGTCGAACGAGCTCGAAGAGGAGAAGGCCCCACTCTCATGGAAATTTCCACCTATCGTTTTAGAGGACATTCCATGTCCGATCCTGCAAAGTATAGAACCAAGGAAGAATTAGATCGTTATAAAAAAAGTGATCCACTTTTAAAGGCAAAGGATGATCTTATTCATTCTGAATGGAAAGAAGAAGAACTAGAAAAACTTGATATAGATATACAAGCTCAAGTGGAAGATGCAATCGTATTTGCAGACAAAAGTGAAGAACCTCCTTTAGGTTGGTTGTATAAACACGTATATGCGGAGGATGTATAATGGCGGTTCTGACATATAGAGAGGCTCTGAATCGGGCAATGTGCGAAGAAATGGATAAGGATCCAAATATATTTCTCATGGGAGAAGAAGTGGGTCACTATGATGGAGCTTATAAGGTTTCCCAAGGAATGCTTTCTAAATACGGAGAAAAAAGAGTCATAGACACTCCCATTTCCGAAAACGGTTTTGCGGGAGTTGGGATCGGAGCCGCCATGGTGGGTCTTCGTCCTATCATAGAATTTATGACTTGGAATTTTTCTTTAGTCGCGATTGATCAGATCATCAACTCGGCGGCAAAAATGAATTATATGAGTGCGGGTCAGTTTCCAATTCCGATTGTGTTTCGAGGCGCAGGAGGCGCTGGCGGAAGACTAGCCGCTCAACACTCTCAATCCTTTGAAAGTTGGTACGCTCACATCCCAGGTTTAAAAGTAATCGCTCCTTATACTCCTTCTGACGCTTGTGGTCTTTTAAAAACCGCGATCAGAGACAATAACCCCACGATTTTTATTGAAAGTGAAGTGTTATACGGAACCAGAGGAGAAGTTCCCGATCAGGAATATTCCATTCCATTTGGTAAAGCGGACATCAAACGAGAAGGTTCTGATATAACGATTGTTAGTTGGTCTAGAGCATTAATGTATGTTCTACCCGCCGCAGAAAAACTTTCCAAAGAAGGAATTTCAGTTGAAGTTTTAGATCTTCGTTCGATCCGACCTTTGGACGAAGAAGCGATCTATACTTCAATTCGTAAAACGAACCGTGCATTGGTAGTAGAAGAAGGTTGGGAAGTCGCTGGTTTTGGTTCCCAAATCGCTTATTTAATCCAGAAAAATTCTTTCGATGATCTAGACGCTCCCGTAGAAAGAATTACTCAGGAAGACGTTCCTATGCCTTACGCCGCAAACTTAGAAAAGGCTTCCTTACCCAGCGAAGAAAAGATCATCTCCAAAGTTCGGGAAATGCTGGAATAACAAGAATAAGGAATATTCAAAATGGCTAAAATTGCAGAAATGACTCAACTCAGTCCTACAATGGCGGAAGGTAAAATAGTCCGTTGGCTTAAACAAAAAGGGGATCCGGTTTCTCCGGGAGAAATCATAGCGGAAGTGGAAACGGATAAGGCCGTTATGGAAATGGAAGCCTTTGAAACGGGGATTCTTCTGGAAATTTTGGCTCCAGAAGGGACACTTCTCCCAGTAGGCGCCCCCGTAGCGATTATTGGAAAACAAGGAGAAGACGTTTCCGCGTTAGTTGAAACCGCAAAAAAATCCATTCCCGCAAAAAAAGAAAGTTCGATTACGCAAGGCCAGGCCCCAACTTCCACACAAAACGCAACCTCGCAGTCTTCTACAACTTCCGGCGCAAACACAGTAAAAAATCTCACAACAAAAGCAAGCGACGCGTCTTCGCAAAATACCGAAAGCAATGGGCTAACCACGCACGAAGAACGGTCTCTCAAAACACAGATTCCGTTCGGCTCGGAAGATTCTCCTATTCGATCAGCGCGCGGTGGTCGTTCGATAAAGGCATCTCCTTTGGCAAAAAACTTGGCTCTTCAAAAAGGAGTGGATTTAGGAGAAGTGATTGGTTCCGGACCAGGAGGAAGAATTATCAAAAGAGACCTTCTCGCCTATCAAGAATCGGGAAGTGGTAAAAAAGGTTCTTTTGTTAAGCGACAAGATCGTAAATTAGAACTAACCGGAATGAGAAAAACAATCGCATCCCGTCTTGCACATTCCACTTCTACGATTCCTCATTTTTACCTTACTTTAGAGTTGGACGCAACTCCGTTAGACACTCTTAGAAATTCTTATAACAAAGATCTAAAACTGGAAGGCTCTTCAAAAATTAGTTTGAACGACCTAATTATTAAAGCCTGTTCCCTTTCTTTAAAAGAGGTTCCAGAAGTAAATTCTTCCTGGAGAGAAGATCATATTCTTGAACACGGTAGAATCGATATAGGTGTGGCAGTTTCCATAGAAGGTGGTCTAATCACTCCTTATATTAGAAATGCAGATCAAAAATCAGTAAGCGAAATCGGTCATGAAATAAAAGAACTTGCTTCCCGTGCCAGAGAAAGAAAACTCAAACCAGCGGAATACACTGACGGAACCTTTACCGTCTCCAATCTTGGGATGTTTGGAATTTCTTCTTTTACTGCAGTCATCAATGAACCAGAAGCTGCAATTCTTGCGGTCGGAGCACTCGTTGAAAAACCAGTTCTTAAAGAAGGAAGTATAGTCGTAGGAAAAGCACTAAACGTTACTCTTTCTTGCGATCATAGAGTTGTAGACGGAGCAACCGGAGCTAGATTTTTATCTTCTTTTCGAGATTATACGGAATATCCCCTTCGCCTACTTACAGGTTAATTGTTGTGGAAAAAAAATCAGAACCAGCTTCCAAAAAAGAAAAAATCAGAAAATCAGCCCTACTACTTCTCTCTTTAAGTAAAGAAGACGCAGCCAAAGTATTATCTAAGTTAGACGACTCTATGATCGAAGAAATCGTTTTAGAAATGGCTCAAATCAAAACGATTTCCAAAAAAGAAAAAGAAGATGTTCTTTTAGAATTTAAAAATTCTCTTCTTCCCAATGAAGGAGAAATCAAAGGTGGAATAGACGCCGCCAGAGAAATTCTTAGACAATCTTTAGGAAAAGAAAAAGCAGAGAATATTCTTGGAAAACTTTCGCGTAAGGACATAGAAGATGATTTTTCTTTTTTAAGCGAGGCTGAACCTGGAGTTCTTGCAAGTCTTCTACAACATGAATCTCCTCAAACAATTGCAGTGACACTCGCATTTATGGCCCCTAAAAAAGCCGCCGATATTCTAAAATTTTTTCCGGGAGAATTACAAGCCGGTGTCGCCTATCGTTTAGCAAATACTACAAAAACTCATCCTGATGCAATTAAGGAAATTGCAAGAGTTCTCAAGAAAAAATACGAACAAAGAGATAGATCCGAATATAGTGAAGCAGGAGGTGCAGAAGCACTTGCAAATATACTCAACCACATGGACAAATCTCAAGAAGAAAATATTCTCAAAGAATTGGAAGCAAATTCTCCAGAGCTTGCAAAGCAGGTTAAAGAAAAGTTATACACATTTGAAGATGTTTTAGGTTTAGATCAAAAGGAAATGAGAATTTTAATCAATCGTATAGGCGACGATAATTGTTTAAGTATAGCCTTACGAGGAGCCGGAGACGAACTCAGAAACCATTTTTTGAGCGCGATGTCGCGTAATCGTGCTACGGAAATTATGGATATGATGGAAGTCAGAGGAAAATTAACGTTACGCGAAATTGGTGACGCAAGAAATGTCATAGTCAATTTAGTTCGCGAATTAGAAGAAGAAGGAACGATTTTCGTCAAAAAAGACGGGGAAGAATACATTTAAATTTCTACCGTAAAAAATAAAAGTATATTAGAGTTGTTGAAAAATTAATTTTCTTTCTTTTTTTTCATTAAAACGAATGGTAAAATCGCTTTATAATATAGATTTTTTTAACAAATCTATATTATAAAAATCAGATCATGACTTCTAATTCTACCCACTTGAGTTTAACCAAAGTATTTCAAAATCTTTTAGAAGTTATAACCTTGAATTTGAGTAAGAGAGACTCAAAACTTTACCAAAAGAAACCAGAAATTTTTAGAATCTGGAAAGGTTGGTTTTGTTTAGGAACCAACTTAAACTTACAACTCTTCCGGAAAAAATTAGATTTCTTTCAAATCTAAAGGAATTCTATCTACAAGGTTCCAATTTCTTTTTTGAAAAAGAGAAAGAAAAAGTTCAAAAACTTCTACTAAAATGCGAAATTCATTTTGAGAGGGTTTCAAAACCACCTAGAAATTCAGGAATTCTATCTAGACTTTTGTATAAATTCTTTAATTAAAAAACCCGCTTCAAAACCTCAAAAGAAATCTAGACAAGATTTTTTACAAAACGCAAGTTCTATATAAGAGAATTAGAAAGTAGGAGCTTTTAAAAAATACTCGCAATTTTAAAAATAAGTACATTATAAAAACTTAAAAAACGATTCATAGCTTTTGATCCAAAATCAGTGACGTAAAACCGACACCTATTTTTCAGCAAATGAGTCAAAAAGGAAAATAATTTAACGTGAGTTCGACGTAAAAAAAATGAAGAAAAATTTTCTACAAGTATGAGTTCCCACATTTCCAAACTTATCTGTAAAATCTTGATTTGCAGTAGTTCCCACATCATTCTATAGACAAACCTAAGTTCTGTGGCAGTTCCCACATTTTAGGAAAAGATCCTTAAAATTTAGATTTCAATTCTTCCAGAAAAATGAATCATAAATTCTTCATACCAAATCACGTTATACTAACATTAAAAACCTATTTAGATATAAATTCCTTAAGACTATTTTACACAAAATTAAATAATAAACACTTAAAGGGTCAAACTCGCGAAAATATTCTTTTTACAAATTCAAAATCTCAACTTAAAACTTGTTTCTTTCGCTAATTCGCCCTTTATTAAATCAAAGTGGAAAAGTTAGGTGTTAGTCAAACTAACACCCAGGTTTTATACACTGATCACATGTAGGAGGTTGTCCGGGAAAACAAGGAACGGGAAATCCCATAAAATCACAACGACAGTTACAGGGTTCCCATGGTTGACTACATTCTACGGCGCCCACATTAAGACCCATACTCGAAGTCCCTAAATTACCGGCAAGATCCTTAACGTTCACTTGAAGATTACGATTTCCAGCAGACCAATTAGGCGAAGGCGTTAAAGAAATCGTATCATCCGTAACCAAAGTACTGCTCACTTGAACTTTTGGAGTTTGATTGCCTACAAGAGTACCGGATAAGCTCAAGGTGCTCGGATCGATACGATGATCAAATTGAAGCACAAGAGATTGAGACAAAGGCGCCAGCCATACAGCATTTATATTCGGCTGTGTAATTACAACTTTCGGACCTAATTGTGGATTACCAGCAGAAGGATTGGATTCCGTTACTGAATCTCCAAAAAACGCATCTCCTTGTGTTAGGAAAGGAATCGGAGGAAAATAAACTGGGCCAATATTGATATCTGGAGGTTCGGGCCTAGGACCGACACCAGGTCCACGAAAGGGATTTCCAGCTATAGGAACACAATGACAATTATCGGAGGTATTCCTGCACATTACACCCGAACAAATGGTTGCCCCTGGATATGGAACCGGTTGTTCCCCATGACAAAAACCGGCAACAGCTGCCCCTACAGGCCAAAGAGCAGGTGGCGCGTTATTTCCCCCTGCATGCGACCACAGATTACAATTAATGCTTGCCTGCTGCATACTTACTACTACTGCCTTACAACCTACACTCAAATTGATTATTATCAATATCGTAAGTACGAATATATTTTTTTTTAACTTCATAACTGACTCCTTAAGTTCGTAAGCGCATTTCTTACGGCAGGCACATCTAGTAAATCTGTCCTTGGATCAGCTTGAAGCGCGTTCTCTACAGATGGATCGTTTAGTATTTGAGGCAACGTAGTGAGACTATCAGGCACAAGATATGTAAAATCGTAATTTGCATTTCGATCAAATGCGGAAACGTTTACTCCGCGAGAAGACCAAACCCCTATCGTTCCTCCCAATAAATTTACAGATATTCCTTGAATCAGATTGATACGCCTGAGAGGATAAGCACCACTCGGAGAAGTTAAACCTCCTATTATTTGAAAATTACGATTTACGAATAATAGAGTATCAGAATTTTCAAGAAGGACGGCCAAACCCATACCATCAGGTAGCGGAGCAGCAGCAATCAAAGTAGGATTTAAATTTGTCGAGTCCGTAACAATCTTTTGTTCTGTCCGATTAAAAATGATTTTCTGATCTCTTGGATCCCAACCGATGACTCTATTGCCATTTTGATCGACAACTAGAACAAGCGTTTCATCGGCCCATACACTTCGTAGATCAGTAATCGCAACCGGACTTGAAATCGCAGTTATAGTTCCATCAATTCCTAAACGGCGAAAGCCTAAATTCGGTCCATAAACTAGAAAGGCAGAAGGTCCAAACGAAACAACTTCTTGAGCGCCCGGTGTTGAAACTATATTTTGACATCCGTTTAAACGTTGAGAGGTTTGCCCATCGAAATTCCAACAAAGATTGATCGTATCGGATTTAAGCAAAGCAATCCGTCCATTCGCTTCTAAAGAGATTTTACTTGCGCCAATAAAATCCGTATTTGATTTATAATAAATTTTATTAGCACCTACTGAGAAGTATACATTACCTCCCACCGAGTCTAACATAAATATCGTAAAGTCTACGGATTGAAAATTAGCCGGCCTAAGATTTGGGGCCAAAGTAATCCCGGCTACATGAGAAAACACGGTAGCACGCGGTGGATCCGAAGCATCTATAGTAAAAAAAGCCCCCATCCTTGCTACCAACTCAGGATTGAGTTGGTATAGAAAATTCGTTTCTACTTCTTTTGTTTCAATCGTCTTCCCAGGATTTCCTTCGGAAGAATACGTAAATGCCTCAGGACGTAAAAACAGAAGTAGATCATTGATAACGTTTCTATTTTTATTTTCAAAAATCCCATTACATTGTAATAAAAGGCCAATTAAAATCAGCCATATCCATTTTTTAGCCATCATGGCGAACCACTTAAATAATACTTACTATTTTTTCAAGTCAATTTCATATCACTATTATTTTTATTTCATTTTTATAATAAATAACATTCATTATATATAATATTCTATAAACATTGATCATATTACACAAATTATACGAAAGCCTCCAGCTAAATATAAAACACTTATTATGTCTAACTACTTATAATTTATTAAGAATATTATAAATAACGTAACCCCTCCTCTAAGATCTTAGAAAAAAGACTATTTAAAACAAGAATTCGACATTCAAATTTTATTCTTTTTGAAACAAAGTTATGTTCCATAAGATATTTTTTAAAACTGGTTCCAAATACTCAAGATGCAGGGACTTCTATTATGAATACCAAAAACTAAGAAGACATTTAAAAGTTTGTTAATTAACTCAGAACTTGTCTTAGAATCTCAAAAAATTTGCGTGATATTCTTTAGAAATTTTTAATAAAATGACGTGAGTTTCTAATTTTGCTACAAACTGGCCCATATGTATAATTTTTTCAGGTTTTATAACAAACCTCATCAAATAATTTTAAAAAAATAAAACCATATAAAAAATATCATAAAAGTTTACTTACTTTTACAAAATCGCATTTTAACGAGAGTTCGGCCTAAGAAATGAGAAAAGGTTTTCTAAAAATAAGAGCATTTACAATTTTAGAATTTGTTCTTAAAATTATAATTCGTGGTAGCTCCCACATCTAAGAAATAAATCTGCAAAATTCAGATTTATAATCCAATTTTTTATCGAAAAATGTATCATAAATTCTTTATATCAAATTTACATTAAAAACGAAAAATATGATTCTAAACTCAATTCTTGATAAAATGTCTTTAAAACTGAACATTCCTAGTCATTATTTTTCGATTCGTCTTAGTGTTTTACAGACGTTCTCTGTAAAAAAAGAACAAGATTACTTCTTATAAATTTTAGATTCATAACCAACACGAGCTTGGTCTAAATCTAAATAAAGACGGTTCATAATTTTTTAATTCAAGATCAGAAAAGTTTTTTTTAGGAAAGAAAATAATACGAAATCATTAAATTATTTTTCGTTCATTTTCCAATAATTCTATTATGCTATTGAACCAATCTCATAAAAAGTTTTCCTAATACCTTTTTATTCTATTTTGCTGATTTTTAAACAATTCTTAGAGAATGAAATGTGTAAGATAAGTTGTAAATTAATTTTGAAAAAGAAAAATTTCAGAGCTGACGGGACTCGCCACTACGCAGTTTCACTTCCTATAAAACTAAACTCCGTGGCGTCTTTTTAGCTCACTCGCCATCCATGGCTCGTGTCGCATTTCTAACGCTCCCTAAGAGTCGTTACAAATACTTTCGCAAAAAAGCTTCGAGTCCCATAATTTATGTTAGTTGAAAGTTGAAAGTTGATTTTGAAAAAGAAAAATTTCGGAGCTGACGGGACTCGAACCCGCGACATCCTGCGTGACAGGCAGGCACTCTAACCAGCTGAGCTACAGCTCCTTATGCTTAGTTACTTTTTCAAAAGAGCTTCTCCGGTCAATCGATTTTGATTTAGCGGATTCGAAAAATTCTATTCTGAAAATCCATTCGTTCATTTACTGGAATACAAAATTTCACATTTAAAAATATTGGAACCCCAATCCAGATGATCGTTCAGGAAAAAAAACCTCAAGAGCTCTTAGAAGATCGCATCTTTACAGTCTCCAATTTTCTTTCCGTTAGTAGAGTTTTTCTTTTACCTTTTTTTATTACTTTCACTAAAACGTATATATCTTCCCCAGATAAAACCGAGTTTTTATTGTATGCAATTTTAACTTGTATCTTAGCTGTTTTAACTGATTATTTAGATGGCTTTCTAGCAAGACTACTTCATCAAGAATCAGTATTAGGCAGATATTTAGATCCTATATGTGATAAAATTGTTACAATCGGTGGACTTTCTGTCATCGTCCACTATTTCCGATTTCCAATTTGGATATTGATTGCTTATATCATAAGAGAAATTCTAGGAGTTTGGTTGGGAAGTTTTCTTTATCTAAAACGAGGGATACAAGGAAAACCGAATTGGTGGGGAAAGTTCGGAGTCGGACTCGTGGCAATCACCGTCCTTTGGTACATGTGCATCCCACTCATAGAATTTAGAATTCTAGGCGAAAGCATTCTAAAACATCCTGAAATTTCCGGTTATATCTTGGTCTTAATTCTTTGTATTGGAATTTTTGCTTATTCTAAACGTTATTGGAATATTGTATTTCATCCGGAAAAAATTCAAATTGATCCGGATGATAAAAAGACTCGTAAGAAATACGAACTGGTTTAAATGTAAGTTCCTTGACTCCTAAGCTTTCTCTCCCATTCTGTCATTGCAAACCCGCTCGGGTGGTGGAATTGGTAGACACGCAAGCTTGAGGTGCTTGTGCCGTTTAGGTGTAGGGGTTCGAGTCCCCTCTCGAGCAAAAAAATTTTCTTTTTCAAAATCAAACAGATAATCATAACAAAGCTTCAGGCTCGAAGCGAGCTTTGGAAAACATTTCGAGCTTCCGTAAGAAGTGAAGTAAACGAT
Source organism: Leptospira interrogans (assembly GCF_900156205.1). Taxonomy (GTDB): domain Bacteria; phylum Spirochaetota; class Leptospiria; order Leptospirales; family Leptospiraceae; genus Leptospira; species Leptospira interrogans. The sequence continues at coordinate 66,475 of NZ_FTNA01000016.1, read as the reverse complement.
TCCGAGATTTTTTCTATAAATTCAAAACCTATTATTTCTCCGTAAAAAATAAAATGTGGGAACTCTCACAAGTTTAGATCTTACAGTAAAACCTTCAAAACTCAGATATTCCCCAGTTGGTCCATGAAATAAAATTTATTTTTTAAGTTTAAAAGTATGAGTTCCTACACTTTCAGAATATGTCTTCAAAACCGCACTTTGTGTTAGTTTTCACATTTTTTCTCAATGAATCAAACTTTTATAAGATGTATTCCTGATACTGAACTCACTTTTTATAAGCTACGGTAAACGTATAATATAAACTCATAAGTTAGATACAAAATTTTAAACACACTTAATTGAGTGAAATTTGCCAAAAGACTCTTTGCATTATAATTTTTGTATGAGTTCCCACATTTTTGTGAAACGAAAGCGTCTCGCTTCTATTGGCGCTCGGAAACTCAACGTCTCGCTTCTATTGGCGCTCGGAAACTCAACGTCTCGCTTCTATTGGCGCTCGGAAACTCAACGTCTCGCTTCTATTGGCGCTCGACGGATTCAAGATAGATTCTTAGATTTAATTGATTCCATTCTACTTTCTTGGAAAAATTCTATCACAAGAAAAGCCCTTCAAAAAAATGAAAAAAACGCTGATTCTAAAAAAGGAAAACAAAACGTATGCTTTTCGAAATCACAATCCAACAATTTTCTAAAATGCTCCATCAATTAAAGCTACTTTTAGAAAAGGGAACCTCCTACTCTGAAACTAAAAAATTTGACGTGGAAGTTCTTTTAAATTCAAGACTAGCACCGGACCAATTTCATTTCATCAGGCAAATTCAAATCGTATGTGACACTGCAAAATTAGGAGTTTCCCGCCTAACAGGAAAAGACGCTCCAAAACATGAAGACCAAGAAAAAACATTATCAGAATTACAAACAAGAATTGATTCCACGTTAGATTACCTTTCAACGTTTACAGAAAAAGATTTTTTAGAAGCAAATGATAGAAAAGTATTCAATCCTCGTTGGGAAGGGAAATATTTAACCGGAAAAGAATTTGCAATTCAACATTTGATACCTAATTTCTATTTTCATATTACTACCGCCTATTCAATTCTCCGTCATAATGGCGTAGATATAGGAAAGAAAAACTACCTAGGTGAAATGCCTTTTAAAAGTTAAAATAATCGACGACGAATTTTTTGGAATTTCTTTTTAATAAAATATTCAAGAATCAGAATTTTTGGATCGGAATTTTATTTTTTTCATTGAACGTTTGCGGTTCGTTCTCTCGAGAATCGCAAACCACTTCCTCAAAACAAAAAACAAATCAAAATGGTATTCCCGTTTTAATTTATCATGAAATTGTAATTCATTCTGCAAAAGAACCAGGAGAAACTGTAATCACATTAGAAAAATTTGAAGAACAAATGCAGTATCTTTTTTCTCAAGGGTATAACCCAATTACCATGAGAGATCTTCTACTTTATATTGAAAAAGGAAAAGTTTTACCTGATAAATCTATAGTTTTAAATTTTGACGACGGCTGGAAAAACGTTTTAAACGCGGTTCCAGTGCTCAATCGATATTCCTTTCCGGCTTCTTTTTGGATCATAGCCGGACCGAAAGGAATCGGTAACGGAGAATATTTAGAATGGTCCGATATTCAAGAACTTGCCAAAAATCCAAAATTCGAGATAGGGTCTCACACATACAGCCATCCCTGGAACCCAAAAGATAACTTGGTAACCTGGGTGGATAATCGTGTTCCTGGAAAGAGTGCAAAAGATGCGCTCTTTGAACTAAAAGAATCTAAAAAAATCCTAGAATCCAAATTAGGTATTTCCGTAGATTATCTAGCTTGGCCCTGCGGTTGGTACAATGATAAACTTATCCAACTAGCACAACAATCAGGTTATAAATCAATACTCACAACCGAAGACGGAACGAATCTACCAGGAGAAAATCCATTCAAAATCAAGCGAGTTTTTATAGATGGGAAATGCAGCCTAACGTCATTTATCGAACAATTGAAAAATCCTAGATATATCGTCTGTCAGAAATCCCAAAAACCTACACGAGGAAACTCTCCCTATTCGGATTAAAATTTTCACGGATTTTTTACTAAAAATTCATTTTCATCTGGAAATATTGAACCGTTTTGCAAGATCTACTTTCCAACTAAGGCAAAATAGTTTATCAACGTGACACTTACTTTAAGATACTTTGAAATCAATTTTTCCCTATAGAATCAAGTATTATGATTCCATTAAGAAAGTATAGTTCTGTTTATAGTAAAGTTTAAGTATATCTAAATGAAAACCAATCTAGCTTCCGTAATGGAATCGACACATTCAAAGAATAAACAGTATTGTCAGAATCAGATTCGAATCACAAAAATTTTTCTTCTTTTAACGATCGTTGCCTGCGCTTTTGCGTGTTTAGAGATGTTCAAAGTTTTCTGGGAACAACTTCTCGATCATAGATCCTTCGCAGCCATAGGACAAATTGCATTTTTTATTATCATTGTTTTATTGACCTATGGTAACTTCGTTTATCAATTTACTCGTTTAGGCTATTTTCAAAGACTTTTGAAACATTCTTCTCCAGATCGCGAAGAATTGGAAAAAATTTATAAAGAAGACTGTCCCTCTTTAGCAATTTTAATTCCTTCTTACAAAGAAGAATTGGATATAGTTCGAGAAACCCTTCTTTCTGCGGCTCTTCAAGATTATCCAAACCGAAGAATTGTATTACTGATTGATGATCCTCCTGAACCTAAAAGTTATGCTGCTTTTGAATCTCTCCAAAACATGAGAAATCTACCAAATTCTCTTCAAAAAGAATTTAACGAAGCTGCTTATCCTTTTCTTCAGGCAAAAAAAGGATATTTAGAACGTAAAAATTCAAATAAATCCAAACCTCAGAAAGAAACAAAACTACTAATTCAACTCTATAAAAACGCATTCCTTTGGTTTCAAAATCGTATGAACGAATACGACGATTCTACAATCCGAAAGGAACTTCCGGAACATACTCGAACTTTTATGAGAAATTCTTTTTTTAAAGAATGGTGTAATCTACATTCAAAAAGAATTTCCGAATTAGAATTTCTTTTAACAAAAGGGGGAGCAGATTCTTATAGAATCGAAAAGGAATTCAATCGTCTAGTTTCACTGTTTAACGTAAACTTTTCTACCTTTGAAAGAAAAAAATACGTAAACCTTTCTCATCTTCCTAACAAAGCCATGAACCTTAACAGTTACATATATCTTTTAGGAAAAAGATGGATAGAAAAAAAAGATTCTAAAGGAATTTTTTTAGAAGAATCTCAAAACGATTCCTCATTTGAAATTCCTAGTGCGGATTTTTTAATTACCTTGGACGCGGACAGTGTGCTTCTTCCAGACTATATTCTAAAATTATCATACGTTATGAAAACTCCCGGAAACGAAAGGATTACAGTGGCGCAAACCCCTTACAGTTCCTTTCCAGGAGCGTCTAACGTGTTAGAAAAAATAGCCGGTGCAACCACAGACATTCAATATCAGATTCATCAAGGATTTACCAATTTTGGAGCAACGTTTTGGGTAGGTGCAAATGCAATGCTTCGTTACAAAGCGCTTTTAGATATCCAAACTATATACGAGGAAAGAGGTTTTCAAATTCATAAATACATCCAAGACAATACTGTAATAGAAGATACTGAATCTAGTATTGATCTTTTGGATGTGAATTGGAATCTTTATAATTATCCGGAAAGACTCGCCTATAGTGCAACCCCTCCAGACTTTGGTTCCCTTCTAATTCAAAGAAGAAGATGGGCCAATGGGGGATTGATCATCCTTCCTAAATTATTGCGTCACGTATTTAGATGGCCCTGGAATTTTACAAAATTTATAGAAGCATTCTTTCGAGTTCACTACCTTGGTTCGATCGCAGCGGTGAATATTGGCCTTGTCATTCTTATGGGAAGTCCCTTAGGGGAAGGGGTAGAAACGTATTGGATCGCAATTTCCTCTTTGCCGTATTTTATTTTATACGGAATGGATTTAGTTAGAATGGGATATAAATGGATTGATCTGATTCAAATCTATTCTCTCAATCTACTTTTGATTCCTGTAAATTTAGCAGGAGTTTTTATGTCGATCAATCAAGCAATTACTGGAAAACAAATTCCATTCAGCAGAACCCCAAAAGTGATCGGCAGAACCTCTATGCCTTCTCTCTACATAGTGGCAGAATTTTCTCTTTTGGCTCAATTATTATTTGGGTTTATCACAAACTACATGTATCGAAACTGGATCTATTCGATCTACAACTTAGGAAACGCCATTCTTTTAGGTTATGCGATTTTTAAATTTATAGGACTGAGATCGTGTTGGGAAGATATTCTTCTTTCTATAAACAGACCTCCAGAAGATACGGTGTCTCATTGGGTAGAACAAAGAGTTGCGATCGATTTAGAAGGAGCTAAGGATCTACAAGAAAGATAACATCCTAATTTCCTCTTGTAATTTCGTTCCTGGAAAAAACTCTCGTTCTATGTCTGTAAATCCAGGACCAGTATCCGTACAAGAAGTTTTATACAAGGCGCGGTTATTTTTTTCCGGATTTTTTCTGGCTTTGATTTCAATCCTAGGATTGATTTTTTCAAGTCCTCTTTTTTTAATCCAAGACCGCCCTTTTCCTAAAAGTGACGCTCTGATCTTAGAAGCAAAGGAAACGATTCCTCAAGACGTGCTTAAAAACGCAGCGGACGGATTCAAAAAAGGATATGCTGGAATTCTAATCGTCCTTTATTCTCCTGCAACTGCTCACTCCAACTTAGGTGTAATTCAAGATTTAACTTCCGAAATACAAAATTCTCTCGTTTCTTTAGGAGTGGACGAATCCAAAATTCTAATTTATAAACTCGAACCGTATCCTACGGGTGCTAAAAATTTTTCTAAATCTCTTTTAAAAATTTGTTTAGATAGACAACTTAAGAATATTCTAATTCTCTCCAAAAGATTTGAATCCTCTTTTAATCAAAGATTATATGAATCCGTTTTAGGCCCGGCGGGTTTGAAGGTTCATGTGGTTCCTTTGTCAGATAAAATTGGTATCGGAAATTGGTTTTTAAGTGAAGAAGGATTTGAAATTATATTTTTAAATTTAGCCAGAACCTTTTATCAAATACTCCCAGGAAAATAAAATCGAAAATGTCAGAATCAAATGAACTCATTGAACAAAGAATTCAGAAAATCGAAGAATTAAAAAAACAGGGAATCAATCCCTACCCGGTTCGTTTTTTCCCGGATTCCAAATCGAAAGACATAGCCGAAAAGTTCGAAAAAAATCCGACTGGTCCAGAAACCAAATTTAAGTTAGGCGGAAGACTACATTCCAAAAGAGTAATGGGGAAAGCGAGTTTTGCTCATCTCAAAGACAACTCCGGAATCATACAACTTTATGCTACTAAAGACGATTTAGGTGAAACTCAATACTCCATTTTTAAATCCCTTGATTTGGGAGATATTATCGGTTTGGAAGGATATCTTTTTAAAACCCAAAAAGGAGAGATTACGTTACACGTCACATCGGTGGAACTGCTCTCAAAATGTATCCGCCCTCTTCCCGTAGTAAAAGAAAAAGACGGGGTTGTCTACGATGCGTTTGCCGACGTAGAACAAAGATATAGAATGCGTTATGTGGACTTAATAGTAAACGATCACGTTAGAGATACATTTATTACAAGAAGTAAAATCGTTTCTGAAATTAGAAGTTTTCTGACTCAAGAAGGATTTTTAGAAGTGGAAACACCTATGATGCAACCGATTGCGGGAGGTGCTGCTGCAAGACCGTTTGTCACTCATCATAATACTCTGGATATGCAATTATTTCTAAGAATCGCTCCAGAACTTTATCTCAAACGTTTGATCGTTGGCGGAATGGATCGAGTTTTTGAACTCAACCGAAATTTTAGAAACGAAGGAATCTCTACAAAACACAATCCTGAATTTACGATGATGGAAGCTTATATGGCATTTGGAGATATGAGTACGATGCTCGATCTTACGGAAAGACTCATTACTCACCTGGCCCAAAAAATTTGTGGAACTTTAAAAATTCAATACGGCAAGGATTTAATCGATCTTTCTCCTCCTTGGAAAAGAACTACTTATGTGGATATTATCAAAGAATACAGTGGAATTGATTTTAGTCAGATTATTTCTCTGGAAGAAGCCAAGAAAAAAGCTTCGGAATTAAAAGTAGACGTTTCCAAATGCCAAACAATTTGGAAAGTAGCGGATGAAGTTTTTTCCGAAAAAGCAGAACCAAATCTGATTCAACCGATCTTTATCACCGATTATCCGAAAGAACTTTCTCCTCTTGCAAAATCTAACCCAGATAAACCTGGTTATGTGGAAAGATTCGAACCATACGTAGCCGGAAGAGAAATCGGAAACGCCTTTACCGAGTTAAATGATCCTTTTGATCAAAAAGAAAGATTTGAAGATCAGGTAAAACAAAGAGAGGCTGGAGACGACGAAGCGTTTATGATGGACGAGGATTACATACGAGCTTTGGAATATGGAATGCCTCCTACCGGCGGGCTCGGAATTGGAATCGATCGTCTGGTAATGCTTTTGACGAATTCTCATTCGATTCGAGATACCATTTTATTTCCGTTGATGAGACCAGAATAAAATTAGAATTGTTGAAAAATTTCATAGTGGGATTGCCAAAACTACCTCAATTTTCCATTTCAATACAATAAAAACAGATGGAGAATTAATTTTTCAATAATTCTATCGATTCCAATCGTGACCATGGATGGATTGATTTTAGCCTGGAATTCTTTTTTTACGCGGAACATCGTTTATAAATCGAATCACTAAACTATCTATTAGAACATCAATTTTATTTCTAAGAATAGAGTAAGAAACATCAAAACGGTTTTCTAATTTATGAAAGTCTTTTTTGACTTCGGAACATAAGTTACTCATTTCCATCTTTATATCTTGAACTTTCGACCTTAACTCTTAAATTTCGGACTTCGTTTCTTGTCTCGACACTTGAAGTTAAGAAGATAAATATTTCCAAATTGTATGAAGAAAACCTAAAATAGATCCAAATCCCAAAAAGGTGGTGACCATCAATGTCAAAAAAGACAAATTCGTCATGTATATAAATTTATATTTTTTGAAATCAAAGGCAAGTAATTTTTAATTTTATTATATTCAAAAAAATAAATGTGTGAACTTTTGTAATCGTTAATTTACCAGTTAAACTTTGTAAAGTGGGAACTACTAGGAAATACAAAAAGAATTATCATCCGATCAGATTTTTGCACAAAACCGCTGTTCTGCGGCCATGATCAAAATCTAAATCCCATTTTAATGGGAGTTCGGCTGAGTAAAAATTTTCTAAAAATAGTAGTTCCTACAATTTTAGAATTTATTTGTAAAATCGTGATTTGCAGTAGTTCCCACATCATTTTATAGATAAACCTAAGTTTTGTGGTAATTCTCACACTTGAATACCACAAATTCAAGCGTTATAAAACTTCTAGTTTATAAATTGTGGTAGTTCCTACACTTAAAGAATCGATCTGTAAAATTCAGATTCCAACCTTTTTCAGAAAAATGAATCATAGCCGAACTCACGTTAATTAAGATAGTTTCTAGATTTTTAGATAATCTCTTTATAAAAATTCAGTTCTTTACAACTGAACTCAAGTTACTAAGATTTCTTTTGGAAGAGAGATTTAAAGAATACTAAAGTAAAGAATTGGAACATTCTAAAAAAACGAAAAAGTCTCCAAGGTTTAGAAAGAATTCTCCACAACCAAATGAGCCCTTTGAGTTTAAAAAAATTAGGAGCCTTTCTTACTTTCCCGGAAAGAATATCCAAAGAGCCGCCAACCCCAATGATCACGGAGTGTCCAAAGAATGCTGTATTGTTTTCAATCCAAATTTCTTGTTCCGGAAAATCCATTGCAAGAAAAATCAGATTGGGGCTCGTCTTACGAATCGATTCCTTTACCATCAATTCCCTCTGAGGATTCATATAACCAGCGTGCCTTCCTACAATTCTCACTCCAGGAAAATGTCTTGAAAGAGTAAAATACACTCTTTCAATAATGTCTTCTTTACCACCTAACATAAAGATAGAATAATTTCTAAGTTCGCAAAGACGAACCAAATCCATCATCAAAGCTATCGGAGAAATTCTTTCCTTAAGAACTCTCCTAAGACGAGTCGCCGCCCATTGTAATCCCGCGCCTTCCGCAAGAATCATAGTGGCTTTTTCAGTAATTCTATGGAGTTTTTTTCCCTTTCGAACCGACATGATTTTAATCGGATCTAAAAAAAGAATGTGATGAAACTTTTCCTTTTCCTCCATAAGTCTATAAATTTTAGCCACGGATTCATCTTGAGTTACATTATCAAACTGGACTCCTAAAATATCGGTTTTTCCTAACGTCTCCGTTTGAATTACCTGATAATCCAAAAGATAATCTCTGTCATCCTTTGCGGATAGATGTATAATTTCACCTGGCTTTTTCATCTTAAAGGCATACTATACGACATAAACTTAGAGTCAATTGAAACTTACCTAAATTTATTTCCGTAATTTCGTGGCGGCGGTCCTAAATTCATTTTCTAAACAAGCCATGGATATACTCGAAATTAAAAAGGACCCTTCCTTTAAGATCAGATCTAAATTTTCAACTTTGAGTCCACCGATCACAGTTACAGGTAAGTAATTTCCATTCTTGATTTTATTTAAAGTTTTCGTTCCAATTGGAGACTTTGCATCCTCTTTATTCTCTGTCGGAAAAATGGGGCCTAATCCAGTATAGTTCCAAAGAGATGAATCCAACTCGCTTACTTCTTCCAGAGTATGAGAGGACGTACCCAAATAGAGTTTAGATTTAAAGAGTGTATTCTTTTCTTCTAAATTCAAAGCTTCATAATCTTCTTTTCCGACATGAGCTCCAAAACAATTCCATTCAATAGCCTGTTTCCAGAAGTCGTTGACAATCCAAAACAAATCCGGATATAAATCCTGTAACGATTTTACTATAAATTCTAATTCATTTATAGAAGCTGACTTAGCCCGAATCTGTATAAAAGGAATTAGATCTGGATATTCTATCCAAAATTTCGGAAGACTGAAATAATCCAGATTTCTACTTTTACAAAAATCTAAATCGAGGATAGGATAAATTCCAGGCACTCGCCAAGGAAAACTGTTTGCTCTCACTCAATCAACCTTACGATTTGAAATCGATCCAATCCCATCTTTTAATTTGTAACATCGAATTCATAAATGCACCTTTTTGTTTCTCTAAAACCTGAAAACTATCACATACTACCTTTAGTTTCAAATATTCTAATAAGCCAAACTTCATTAAAAAAAGATAGATCATACTATAGTTTCACTAAACCCAATATCTTATTTACTATATTTAGAGAACCGGAGAATCACTAAGTTTTTTTCAATAAAGAACGCCTAGAATAAATTACTTTTGAATCTTCAATAAAATGTGGTAGTTCCCACAAAACCATTGTACTGTATAATTATAGTTTTTTAACATTCTTTTTTTATTATAATTTTTGTATGAGTTCCCATATTGAACGGTTTTGTAACAAACTCAAAGTAAGGCTCAATTCCAAAACATTACATAAGACAAAATACTCTTCAATTTAAGTTTGAAAAAATGAATTGGATTTTAATTCCATTCGTGAAATGGTTTCTAGAAAGTTTGGTTTAGGAATCTTTAAACGTCCAATCTTTTTTGATTTACGTAGAATTCCTACATTGGCAACTATACATTTATGAGGAAATTATTTTCGATCCTACTTCTTTCATTCTTCTTTTTCATCGTGATGTCAAACTGTAACGCAAGAAAGGATACCACGAAAGAAAAAGCGATTACAAACTATATGTTATCTTGTGGTCCAGGTGGAACAATCGATTCCTGTAACGCAGCTTGCGGAGCCACTTATGGAGAAACCGTAACAAACGCAAATTTACAGGCACTCAACACATGTACGAGTAATTGTTCTAATAACTGTAACGTTCTTAATTTGCTCATTCAATTCAACAATCTCAACAAATAGTAGAATAACGAAATAACGAGGCCGTAAAAACTACAGCGGTCTCTATTTTTAGAATTGTATCCCCTACCTTAATTCCAGGTATATTTCTTTCTTGGAGCAAAAGAATTTCCTTCTCTCGAAAACCACCCTCCGGACCTATGATCCAAATTGCATTTTGAAAGAATTCAGGTTTTAGTTTCCATTCCCCTTGCGGATCCAATCGATAGATAGAAAGATTTTGTTTCTTTTGCGAAATCAAAAATTCTTTCAACGAAACCGGGGAAACTATTTCTGGAAGAAAAATTCTTTTTGATTGAATCGATGCCTCTTCCACGATCTTTTGAGCCCGATTCAAATTGAAATCCTTTCGATCCGATTGTTCGAAATTTAAAAAATAAAAATGAGTCAAACCCAATTCGGTTCCTTTTTGTAACAACCACTCCAATCGATTTCCTTTAGGAATAGCTGTCGCAACCGCGGAAACCCTTTCCGATTTCAAATGAGTGATCGTCTTTTTGAAAATCCCTTGAACTGAATTTCCTGGAATCTCATAAATCCATTCGGTTCCAATTCCGTTCAATACTCTTAAATTTTTATCTTCTGAAAAAATCCGAAGCGCTTTTAAATGGGAAATTTCTTCTTTGTTTAAATGAAAAGGATATTCTTCATTCCATTCTCTTCTGAAAAGAATCGCCTCTTTCAAAATAAAACCCTATCGATTTAAATTGGCTAGATCAAAAAGAGAAGGATCTGGTTTTACTTCCTTATCTATTTCAATATATTCTAATACACTAACAGATCCGGTATTCAAATCTAACATCTCAAGTCGATTTGCGTGTTCTTCTTTTGTAGTCTTTTGATTTTGTTTCACTTTTACGGGTCCGTATTTGATATTCATCGTTTTAAATAATACTCCGTCCCGATCATGAAAATCCAATCTTGTAGGTTTTAACGAATCCAAACTCAAAAGCAAAATTAACTTAGAATAAAAATACGGTATGATTGGTTTGAGAGAAACTCTTTTAAAAGATTGATCCGCGGTTTTAAGATCACTCTGTACGATAGGATTATAATTTGCCTGATAGGACGCTCCGGATAAATCCATAAAACTAAATCCGGTCGCCAAATGAGATTCGTATTTCTCCTCGTCTACTTTTCTAAAAATCTTTTTAGAAAGTGCATTAAATATGTAAATCTGTTCACCTTCATCCTTAATTAAAATTTTATATTCGAGTCCTTTCCCACTACTTTCAAATAAATAAAGTGTATCATCTTCTTTTCTGAATATACTTACATCCCAATTCCAGGTTTCTCCGTTTCTTCGGATTAGAATCAAATTCCCTTTGATCAAACCTTGATTTGATTTTACGAGAACCTGATCGAGCCTAGCAACTAATTCCTGAGCGACTCTTATAGCAGATCCTTGCGAGTTTATTTCTTTGCTCAATACTACAAGAGCAAAAAAACCAAACGTAAACGCAAGAATCCGATCCAATTACTCCGCCCTCATAGTAGGAGCACTAAAAGAATAGAGTCCATGTACTGAACCCTGAGCCTGTGCGGATTCGGACCTTCTTTCAAAACGCAGTTTCCCATCCCTAAGAGCTTTATGAATTTCGGGTATGGATTTATAACCCATATCTTGAAAGGATAATCTGAGACCTTGAGATAGGTAAGGAATAAAATTCAAAATCGATCCTCTGTCTACTACGGACCCACTGACTCCTTGAGCCACCTTTACTTTTTGACCTTCGTTAAAATAACGTTTATCTCCACCTGCTTTCATAGCTTCGATGGACGCCATTCCTCTGTATTTTTTAAGGCGAATCCCGTTCTCATAAAAATATTCTCCGGGAGCTTCTGTGGTTCCGGCAAACATAAACCCCATCATACACGTAGACGCACCAATCGCGAGTGAGTTTGCAATATCTCCTATGTTAGAAATTCCACCATCTGCAATTACAGGAACGTCATACTTTGCGGAATGTTTTGCAGTTTGATAGATTGCAGTCGCTTGAGCACGTCCCACTGCCATTGTATCTTGAGTAATACAAATAGAACCGGGGCCCATTCCAATTCGAAGCCCATCCGCACCCGCACGAATTAGATTTTCTGCTTGAGCACGTGTCACTACGTTTCCTGCAACTATGTCTAGATTTTTAAATTCCTTTTTAATGAATTGAATCATTTCGATTTGGTAATTAGAATTTCCTTGGGCAGAATCGATGATGATCACGTCTACTCCCGCTTCATACAACGCAGCCACTCTATCTCTAGATTCCAGCAAAGTAGAAACTGCAGCTCCACAACGAAGCCTTTTTCTTTCGTCTTTGGAGGCATCTGGGAATTCTTTATTTTTCTTTAAATCGGAACGACTTACAAGAGATACTAATTTTCCTTGAGAATCTACAATCGGAAGTTTTCCGATCTTAGATTTTTTGATGATTTCGTTTGCGTCTTGTAAAGTGATCCCCTCTTTTCCAGTAATTAGATTGGTAGTCATCACTTTGTCCAAGGTGATTTCTCTATTTTTTTCGAAATCTATATCTCTGTTTGTTACGATTCCGATAAGTTTAGAATTTCTTGTTCCATCCTCAGTTACCGGAATTCCTGTAAATCCTTTACGTTCTTTAATTGCATCTAAATCACGAATGACGTTTTTTGGCCCTAAAATCACCGGATCTGTGATAAATCCGTTTTCAAAACGTTTTACCTTTTCTACAAGTGCAACCTGTTCTTCGATCGTATTGTTATAATGAATGATCCCGATCCCTCCCATAAGTGCTTGGGCAATCGCCATCTGGGATTCGGTAACTGTGTCCATAGGAGAACTGATAAAAGGTCTTTTCAATTTTATATTTCTGGTCAGTCTGGTTTCAAGCTCAACTTCAGAAGGATGGAAGTCGATAAATCCAGGTAGAACGAGAAAATCTCTGTAAGTTAGACCAATCTGAAGATTGAATAATTCCTCTCCAGATAGTCCGTCTAAATATTCGGAGTCGCGGTAAGTTTGGTTTGACATTACCTAGTACATAAAAGGTAAACTGAGAACTAAGATCAAGAGAATTTCCCCTCGTTCGCTTTGAAAAACTATGGAAACAATTCAGAGAAAAAAAAGAGAGAAGGAAACGATCTCGGACCCTACTAAAAAGTTTCATATTATTTCTAAATTTCTAGTACAAACAGATATTATAGCCCAAACTTCCAATTCCTTAAAACAAATCGTCAAAATTCTTCAAGTTTCTAAAGACGCCACAAAAATACTGGTTCAAACACAAACGCCTAACGCACTTCCGTTAAACTCTCATGTTACCCTCGCAAAACTATTGGCAAAATATGTAGAACTCAGTTGTGAGGTTATCGATGAAAAACCTAACAATCAATTTATTCTTTCCGTTTCGGAAATTTCGATCGCGAGCAAAGAAAGAAGTCTCAACCGAATCGTACCTCCAGAAGGAACCGTTTGGATTACGAATATCCGTACTAGCAAAACTACAATCGACGCAAACTTATTTAACATCCCCACTTCCGTAAAAGTAAATTTTGCAGACTACGAAACAAAGCTGAAGTCAAAATACGATTTTCTAAAAGTAGACGTATTTGGAACGATCGGAGATAAATTCGATCTGGTAAAAAAAACTCGTAAGATTCTTTATATTTCAAATACTCAAAAAGAACAAAGTTATGCGGCATACAATCAAGAGGACTTTATAGACTACGCCGCAGAGTTGGGAGATGAAGAAGACGTTCATAAAAGAATCATTGAATATGCGAATCAAAAAATAAAATCAGAGCTAATCGTTCCTGTAATTTACTTAAGTCATGAAGAGCAAGCAATCCCGATCGGATTTGTACACGCTCAAAACCGTAGCAGAGAAATTGATATTTTAGAAGTAATGGAAATCAAAACTCTTACTTTCGAAATGGTAGATCGAATTCGCGAGTCAAACACCATTCTTGTAAAAGAAAGATTCCCAATCGTAAATATTTCTACGGGAGGTTTGAAAGTGAAAATCAATCATCCAGATTTAAATCAAGACTTTATCAAAAGAGCCGGATTTACATTTGATATTTTTTTCAAAATGCAAGCACCACTTACAGCGTTTGGAGTCATTCGTTCGGTCACTAAAGATACAGAAGGAAACTTATACGTTGGTCTTTCTATCGAAGGAAACTCTTATAGGCCGGGAGAAAGAAAGAAATATATAGATAACGTCAATAGACTTCTTGTAGAAGCTAACCCAATTCAAAGCCAATTTTGAACTCAAACGTTATCCTGAAATTTCAAATACTCATTCCTACAAAATTAAATATTAGAGTTGTTGAAAAATTAATTCTCCATCTACTTCCGTTACATTGAAAAGAACATTAAAGCAGTTTTGTTAATTTCCACTATGAATTTTTCAATAACTCTATTATATTATTGGAAAGTCGTATTTCAATGCAAAATGTTAGTATTTTATTATATATCCGAATAACGTAAGCTTCGCTTATTATTCAACCTAAAGTTCGACGTAATTCTGGAAAAAGTTGGAATTTGAACTTTACAAATTGATTCTTTAAATATGGGAATTACCAGAATTTATAAAGAGTTTGTCCCAAAACCTCGAAAAATTTATGCGATAATTCTTTAGAAATTTTTAATGAAATGCAGTAGTTCCTACAAATTAAGTCGTATTGGTAATTTGTGAAGTTTCGAGTAGTTCTAATGTCGTTAAATTCTCGTAGTAGTTCCCACATTGGACGGTTTTGGGACAAACTCAAAATAGAAGTTTATAACAATTGAATCTGTCGTGTTCAAGTTGTGGGAACTACCACAAAACTTAGGTTTGTCTGTAAAATGGTGTGAGAACTACTGCAAACCAAGATTTTACAAACAAATTCTAAAATGGTAGGAACTACTACTTTGAGGAAATTTTTACTCGCACTGAATTCATGTTACTACTCGGACGCATGAATAGAATACTTGGGTTAAATTGTTTCAAAAATTTGAATATTTTGATCCTGCTTTAAAATGTAGTAAATCCCGAATGTGCGGTATTTTTTAAGTACCACTATTTTTTTCGTAAATTCAGCCGTTAATAACTTGGTACTATTTTCATGCGTCCGGGTAGTAAAATGGGATTTAAATTTTGATGATGGCCGCAAAACAGCGATTTGTGCAAAATCGTATTGTAAGATGATTCTTTTTGTATTTCCTAGTAGTTCCCACAATTTATAAAGTTTAACTGGTAAATTAACGATTTGTGAGAGTTCCCACATTTATTTTTTTACAAAAAAATTGACTTAGGATAAAACGAATTTCTCCACGAATTCACGTTATTCAAGAATTATATAAAATATCCAGAAATTTGTTTTCTAATTCATCTCAAAGTTTATAGTATTCTAAAGATTTTACTCATCCCTATTCTCAAATTTTTATAAAAAACATTATTTCAAAACAAAATATTGAATAATAGTTTATTATATATTTCTAATATTCAAGAACTTGAGCATCTACAAATAGTACATTTTGCTCAGAAATTTTTTTACTATACGTCACGAGAAGAATTCCGTAGCTGATGTCGTAATACGGATTACTAATAATCCATTCCGCTCGAGTATCCTTCATTGATTTATAAAGTTGTTCCAAAAAATACGGTCTCCAACTCCAATTTCTTCCTACAAAAGAAGAATCTATGTCTATAGAAGAATTTCCAATTTTCATATAGTTTGGAGAAACCTGGCTTCCAATCAGATTGGTAGCATAAATTCGAAATACAAAATTGCTCAGTAAGTTAGGGTTCTGGATTTGAATCGAACAAAGTTCTTCTTCTGCATTTACTATAATTCCGGAAAGATCCAGCTTCTCTTCCAATTCTTTTTCCAACTGAATTCTTTTTACTAACTGATTTCGTTTATGGTTTAAGAAACATTCATGAACAGCAGAAAATCTAAGTTTTAACTCCTCTTGACCTACCATATTCGGAAGGGCTTCTGCAAAATAAAATCCCTGTAAAAAACGTGCGCTGTAAGTAAGAGATTGAAAAAGTTCCGTCTCATTTTCAATCCCTTCAAACAATAGAGAACAACCTAGAGATTCAGAAAGTCTAGAAATTGTAAAAAGAATCTCCTGAAAATTTCTAGAAATGACCGAATGCCTAAGCATCTGAAGATCTACTTTCAAAATATCCGGATGGAAAATTCCAATTCGATCTAAATTAGAAGAACGAGAACCCAAATCGTCAATCGCTACTAAAAATCCTTCTTCTTTATAACGAGAAATGAGAGGTCTTAAACTTTCTATACTTCCGTCAAAATGTTCTTCTACAATTTCAATAACTATTTTGGAAGGATCTAAACCAAATTCTTTCACAAGTCGAATTGTATATGGATCTACCTCTTCTTCCTCGATATGATCCCTCATATACGCGGGGGAAATATTTACGAATAATTTTGCTTCTGGAAATCGATTCTGATTTTTTAAAAGATGGAGAAGTGCTTTTTTACGAATACTACGATCAATATCTCTTTTAAGAATGTAGATCTCTCTTCTTTCTTGAAGATCTTCTACCCCGGACAACGCATTCAAAAAGAAAGGACCTAAAGAATGGATTTTTCCGGATTGATCTCGAAACCTTCCCAGAGTTTCATAACCGAAAATAGAATCCCTTTCTACAGAAAGGATGGGTTGAAAAAAAGGAACAATTTCTCCGGATTGGAACCAAAGATCCCATTCCAATTTCGTTTTTGGAGAAATGCCGATCATTTAGATTAACACGTTTTTGGAATGTCTTAATCCTACAAGGAAATTCCGTGAAATATAAAAAAACAACATTACTTCCTGACATTGCTTATGAAAAAAGGAACACAATTTTGAAACGTATTTTATATTTTGCAATTAGTGTGGTATTAATTTTATTCGGAGTAACCACTTCTTATAGGATGCGTTGGATTTCGGATGACGCGTTCATTAGTCTTAGATACGCAAAAAATTTCGCAGACGGAAAAGGTCTAGTATTCAACGAAGGAGAATTTGTAGAAGGGTATACAAATTTTTTTTGGACGATTCTGCTAATTCCATTTCATCTTTCCAATCAAATTGATCCCGTAGAAGCCTGTTACTTTTTTGGAATTCTCTCTTTTTTTGGAACTTGTATTTACCTGATTTTATTTTGTAAAAAGTTATCTCCTATTCCATTTGCTCTTTCTTGTTTTGTTTTACTCTATCACAATCGGATTTTTGCAACGGGAGGATTAGAAACTTCATTACACGGATTTATACTTTTATCAGCTTCTTATCATTTAATATATTGTAGAACAACCAATTTCTATAAAATTATACCTGGAATCCTTCTTTCTTCTTTAAGTTGTCTCAATCGACCAGACGGAATTTTATTTCATATTCTCGCGGGCATTTATATAATTCTGAAATTTTTACAAGAATCTAAATCAAATCATACGAATCTTCGTTTCGATTTTTCTTTAGTGATTCTTTGTATTACCTATTTACTTCCAGTATTTTATTATATTTGGAAATTAGAATATTATGGAAATATACTTCCAAATACGTTCTACGCCAAATCAGGAGGAAGTCCACGCCTTACTCAAGGACTCATATATCTTTGGTATTTTTTAAAAATGTATTACGGTATGATACCGATTTTAGGATTTGTTCTTGTTTCTTTTTTTTGGACAATTCGAAAACAATGGATTCGTAAAAACATAGAAAAAGACTTTCGCTGGATTTTACTTGTTCTATTTCCAATTCTTTATGCGGGTTATTATACTTGGATTGGAGGTGATTTTATGTTTTCTCGATTTTATCTTCCCATTCTCCCTCTCATTTTTGTTTGGACCGAACAAGAAATTCTCTATTTAATTCAATCACACTCTAAACACAAAAAAACCGCATATTTGATTCTTTATTCTATCCCTATTTTAATTTTATTACGTTGGGACATTTACAAAGGCCTTTCATTACCAGTCGTATCCGGAATCGCAGACGAAAATCAGGTTTATAAAAGAGAATCTATGGAACGAATCCGAAACGAAATACTTCCTTGGAGAAAACATTTTGAAAAATCCAAAGTCAGAGTAGCGTTTGCAGGTTCCGAATGTTTTTTGATCTATTATCTAAATCCAATTCTGGCAATCGAAACGGAAACTGGCCTTACCGATCCAATAATTGCAAGAACAGAATTCAAAGATTTAGAAAGAGTAGGACATGGAAAATCTATTCCTCTACAATACCTCAAAGAAAGAAATATTCATCTCATTCTCTATTCAAATGGACTTCCAGAAAAAACGGAATACAACGAGTTTCTCACTGGAAATTTTTCCACACCTTGGAGGATTTTAACGTATTCACCTTCCGTAATGAAAGAACTTCTTAAAATTCCATCCTTTCACGCAGTAGATTTTGAATCCTATTTGGACACCTATAGATACGAATATAGGAAGTTAAATGTGACACAACGAAAAGAAAAATTTTCTGAATTTGATTCTTATTATTTTAAAAATGGAGAAGATAAAAATAGACGGGAATGGTATCAAAATAATTTATAATTTTTAAAAGTGTTACCTTTTTACAATCCGTAGAATCTTGATTGCTAAAATTGGGGAGCGAAGATACTCTGCATTTATCATTGTCCCAAAAAAGAACTAACAAAAGATAAATGAGTCAGTATCTCAATTTGAAAACCGTTCCTCTTTTAATACTCGTCTTTTCTCTCTCTCTATTATTTTTTTTCGATCCTTCCAACCCTTCTCTTTCTAAAGATTCTGTTGTATTTAGTTTTTTTATTTGGGCGGTATGTTTAGGAATTTCATTTCGAAAAAAGAGACGTAAAGTTCATCCTCTTTTCCAATTAGCATGTATCTTATTAATCGGACTTTCTACGATCAATGGAATCAACGGAGCTCCTGTTGTCTATTTTCCTCAGAAGTTGAATTTAAAACTTCTCTATGTTGCTTCTCTATGTTTTACAATTTATTTATTTCTTAAAAATGTTCATCCGATTTTTTTATTTATTCATACGGTTGCTTTTTCGTGTTCCCCTCCTCTTTTTTCCAGTATCAAATCGGTTCCTCTTTTACTTTTTGTAATTGCTTCTTTTTTTTATCTGATTCCAAAACGGATCCGAATCCACAAACTACACGCTATCATTTCGTTTTTTTTCTTCGTCTTACTGATTTCCTCCTTACTTTCTTATAAATCTCAATCTGCCCTTTTGCAACTTTGTCTTTTATTTTCCGGAGTTTTGATCTTCTTTTTACTTTCCTCTTATCCAAGTCGATTGATTAAAAAAGGACTTCTTTTGATTCTTTCTTTAAATTTACTTTTGAATATTGTAAATTTATTTTCTGCGGTTCATTTAATTTGGCCTTTTAATTTTTTTGTACCTCCTCTTTTTCTTACTTATGCAGGTTTTCCAGTATCAGCAATCGCAGTCATATCCGCATTTTCTGCGTTAGTCGTTTTTTATACTGCGTTCCAATATCGTATATATTCTTGGTTCTTAATCCCAGTAGGTATCATCTCTATCTATCTAGTGTTCTTTAATCATTCCCGGGCGAGTTTATTGGCTTTTATACTTGCGGCGCTTTATATCATATTATTTTTCTGGAACAAAAAAAGAATCTCTCTTAGAATTCTAATACCTATATCGATTCTATTTCCTTTATTACTAATCGGAAGTATACTTTTTACACCTCTGGAAACGGCTTCTCGTTATTTTAATGCTGAAACCCTTCTAATCCGATTTTCACTTTGGAACTTTCATTTTCAATCGGTCCTTCAAAACTTTCCACTTTTTGGAATTGGGTTAGACGCAGATTCTCTTTTGGCCCACCTCCCAGGAACAAATTCAGAAAGAGTCGGGTACGAAGACTTTTATAGATTTTTGCATTCCTTTAGATCTTATCCTCAAGCTCATAATCTTTATGTAGAAACGTTTACAAGTTTAGGGATTTTAGGTTCATTACTTTTTTTATGGATTGGGATCTATCTTCTGTTTATCACCTATCTAATGTTAACTTCCAAAAGTAAGGAGGTTACAAATTCAGGAATATTTATTTCGGGTGTTTTGGTGTTTGTTGCCGTTCATGAATTCTTCGATTACAATTTAGGGGAACAGCATTTTTTTATTCCGGTCGTACTTTCTTTATCTTTGATTCGGATAAAACTGAGTTTTCCAATCCGAAAATTCAAACAGAATCTTTCGTTTAAAACAGTTTATATGATCGTATTGATTTTGTTAGGTTTTCTTTCTTTTCAATTAATTTGGGAACAAAGACTCAAAAATCTAATTTTAGCCTCTACCCAAGACGAAATAGAACTTGATAATTTTCTAATTTACAAAGAGAAAAAACCTTCCGGAAATCGTAAAAAGTTCTCCCATCCATTTGAAGAAATATTAAAAAATCAATTTTGGATCCGTTCCGAGGAAAATATAGTTTTGGCGTCTTTAATTCTTCGTAAAAGTCCGGATTATCAGGATTTGGTAGAATCTCTTTTAAATCGATGTGTAATTAAAAATCCGTATTCATCCGTTTGCTGGAAAGAAAAAGCGGACGTTCTTAGTAAAAAAGATCAGAACGTTACGAGAGAACTAGAAGAAGGTAAAAAAACGGATCCTTTTCATATCATATTTACGGAATAAACCATGCTAAACCGTCTGTTTCATCCTTACTCCCGTTATTGTATCTATATTCTGGTAATATTATTTCTAGCTCTAAATCGTTCTAAACTGGATAATCAAATTCCATTTGTTTCCAGCGATTCCGAAATTAAATATTATCAAACTGTAATGTTTGCAGAAAAAGGAATTAGAGCGATCCAAGAATCGGAATGCCATTATCCAGGAAAAATTTACGATCCAGAATTTAAATATTTTCCATTTGACTATCCCTGGGCATTTCTCAAAGAAAACAAAAACCGGAAATGTCTTTTTCAATATCCTCCTCTTTTTGCTCTTTTAAACGGACTTCTCGCCTATTTATTGGGAACAAAAATCATTACGTTATTACCTCTTCTTTGTTTATTTGGATGTTTTCTATTTTTTGATAAAATACTTTTTTTATTTATCGATAAGGCATGGATAGTTTTGATTTCCACCTTAATTCCTTTTGTACTTAGTTTTCCGGTTTTATCTTCCGTGGAATTTTCCGAAGTTCCTCTCAATAATTTACTTTTATTATCATTTGGATATTTTTTGATTCGATCCCTTTTTTCAAATAAAATCAAAATCGAAATTAAAGATTCAAATTTTAGAATATTCTCATTTGTTTCTGGAATTTTAGCAACGACTTCATTCTTTTTAAGAACCGAATCTGTGTTCCCTGTATTTCTGTTTGGACTTCTTTCTTTATTTTCCGAAACGACTCGGAAAAAACTTAAAGAATATTTAATATTTTCCGGAATTGGAGCAATCGTTTCATTTGGATTGATAGGTTATTTAAATTTTATTTATTCTGGCCATCCGATGGGAATCCGTTTTCTTATCAGTTCAGGTGACGCGATGAATCAATTCTCGTTCGGAAAACAAATTTTAATCTTTCAAGGTTATCTTTTGGGAGATGAAACTAAATCTGGATTCCTAAAAGCATCTCCCTATACAATTTTGGTTTTAGGGATTTTTTCCAACCTAATTCGCAAAAGGACTCTTTCAGGCGAAACAATTTTCGGCCTCGTAGGAATCGGGACCATATTTGGGATTTCTTTTTTAAGCCCTTATACAGCGGGAGTTCATCATTTTGGTCTTCGTTATTTAGAATCGGGTTTTATATTTTTATCTGCAGGAATTTTTATATTTCTTTATCAAAGAAATATAGAATTTCCAAACGCTGGAAAAGTTTTAGTTCTTCTGGCTCTTTTTAGTTTATACTATAATTATAAATTTACGAGAGAGGGTTTTAAAATTTTATTCGGTGCTATAAAACCTTATACAGAAATTCAAAATGAATTTCAATCTAGAAAAATTATAGTTCATAAAGGACAATTCACAAATTATTTAATCGGTTATTCTTATCTAAACTCGATTCACTTTGCAGCAGTTACGGAAAAAGATTCAATCCAATTGGAAGAAACTTTCAAAAAGAATCAAATACAGTCTTATTCCATTTTAGAATACGATTTAGAACCGCCTAGAGACCCAAATCTTCCAGAAAAACAATTTAAAGAAAAAATTGCGGTTCGTTTTCCAGACCCAAGCTATTTTTATAAACAAAAAGATTCTAAAAAAATTCTAAACTTTACTTTAAAAACTTATCAACTTTCAAATCATTGAATATTCAAAAACTTTTTTATTTAGACAAAATGGCGCCCATAGAAACGAGACGCTGAATTTTCACCGACCATAGAAGCGATGCATTGAGTTCCACAAAAACGTAGGATCTACTGCATTTTATTAAAAATTTCTAAAGAATGATTGCGTAAATTTTTTTGAGGTTTTGGACAAGCTCTTAACTTAAATTTTACTCAAAAACTATATAATAAATTCCCTAATATTTTTTACTAAAACAAGGCTCTAAGATAGAATTTGGCGTAACGTAAGAAATCCGTTTTATCTTAGGTCAATTTTTTCGTAAAAAAATAAATGTGGGAACTCTTACAAATCGTGGATTTACCAGTTCAATTTTGTAAATTGTGGGAACTACTACGAAATACAAAAAGAATCAGATTTTTGTACAAAACTTCTGTTTTGCGATCATCATCAAAATTTAAATCCCATTTTAACGTGATTTAGGCACGAGTAAAAATTTTCTAAAAGTATGAGTTCCCACAGATTAAGTCATATTATAAATTTTTAACTCGATAGTAGTTAGATCGTATTGTAAAAATCTAAAATAAAACACGTAAAAGGAAATTAACCAAAAACGCTGATACTTTTTTGCAACTTCTTATTCAATTCTTTTAATGCTTTAACAATCACTTTACGATTTTTAGCTTCCTTTATCCATTTAGGAAGTCTTGCAACCATTGACCATTTTGTAGGATAAACAATACGTTCTCTCAGATCCGATTCTACATAATCAATTAAGTCATTTATATGACTTTCGTTATATACCCAAATTTGATGGTTACCGATTTTAAACTTTAACCATAACGACAAACCAAAATATGGATCTATTCCTTGCGTGGCTGAATAGTATTTTTGCCATTGTAATTTTTCTTCCGTCTCATAATTACAAACTGGACATTTACACTTTACAGTCTTTGGAGTATCAGAAGAAAATTTAACACGATAAATGTGTTTTTCCATCCATTTGTATCCGCAATTTCCACAAGGTTTTTTAAATGAACCATAAATCGCTCCCTTCCAAAAAGTATTTTCACTTTTTTTATAAAAGCCACACGCCAAACAAACTACTCTTATAGTTTCAGATTGAGAAATCGGATAATTATATCGAATATCCTGTACAGTAATGGTCGCTATCGATGAACAATTCGGACATTCTACAAAAATCTTATCTCGATATTGATAGAGTGATTTGCCCTGATCAAGGTTTCTTTTTTTCATAATGAGTATAACATTCAACAATCGAGATACTATTCAACCGCGTTGATGATAGGAGTAGAAATTCAATTGCCATCTTTATTAAATTGAATATCACTAATTTTTATTGCGAAACCTTGTTTGAATCGCAAAATATCAGGGATTTTATTCTATAACTCTGAGCAATCCATTATGTAATTTGAGCGAGTTGGCTCTGGTTTAGTTCTTTAAAAAAATCAGCAAAAGCTTAGTCTTTACAAAAAGTATAATTTTCTAATATATTAAATTCCAAAATCTCACTTATATAAGAACAAAAAAAGCATCTATTTTTTTAATTCTATCGTTTTTTCTGAACCCAATCGAAAAACCGCAATGCAGATTCCGTAAGTTACGTCCTTTTCAATAAGTGAGCAGTGATCGTTTGTCCAATTGCATTCAAAATTTGGACACTTAAAAAACTAATCATTAAAATTTCTTTCTCTAAATCCAAAAGCTGAAAAGAGTTTCTCCACCAACGAAATACAATAAAAGCAAAAAGTAAAATTACGACTAATATCATTCTCGCTGAATACCAAAACAAAAGATCTTCGGATAAGTGAATCAGTTTCGAATACAATTTGAGTTCTGGAATTTTTCGAGCGGCCAAAAATAACCCGATCGCCCAAACGGTCTGACCTAAAGTAGCGACTAATAGAGAAACAGTAAGAGAATGAATTCCAAAAATATGAAAAGGACCGATGGCAATAATTCCAGTAAAATACCCTAAAATTGTGACTACCCAACCTATCCAAAATAGAGTAAAGCCAGTGTAATAAAACAGTTGCTGAGAATGAATGAGTATCTGCAAAAGATGCCTCATCCCATCCCTCCAAGTTCTTAGATGAGGAATTCTTCCCGCTACGTCTGGGTGTAAACTAATTGGCACATGAGAAAGTTTAACTCCACTTCTAAGCGCTTTTACCAACATCTCAGAAGCAAATTCCATCCCAGTACTTTCTATCTCCCATTCTAGATATTTCTTTTTTAAAAAACAACGAAAACCCGAATTTGAATCTCTAACACGATTTCCTCTTTTAGAATATAATAAATTAATAATCCAATTGATAACCGGTGTTCCTAAATAACGATGTAAAAAAGGCATCGCCCCTTTATAAATAGTTCCGTCAAGTCTAGAACCAATCACAAACTCTGCACCTTTCTCCATTTCAGCAAGAAGTGCTGGTGATTCTAAAAAGTCGTAAGTATCATCCGCATCCGCAAAAAGTACAATTTCTCCGTTTGCGTTTATGATTCCAAAATTGAGAGCAGCTCCGTAACCTCTTTCTTTACAATGTACTACTTTAGCTCCATATTTTTTTGCAATGGATACGGATTTATCTTCACTTCCGTTGTCCGAAACCAAAATTTCCACATTATATTGTTTTAATTCTTTTTTGAGCCGAACTAATTTTTCTAAAACAAGAGGAAGAGTTTTTTCCTCGTTCAAACACGGGATTACATAGGTGATATTCTTTTTTTTCATAGTTTAAAATTCCGGAATTTACTTTTTGCGAATCGTGACGACTCTCATCCCGTAAAACAATTGATCTTTTCTATCAAAGTTACTACGCATAAATAATGATTCCAATTCTTCAGAATTCAAATACTTCCAAGAAGTTTCTAAAATCACTAAATTCTTTTTAGAAGAATCTTGAATAAAAAGATTTACTTCTTCTTTGGTGTAAAGTCTAGGAACAATCCCAGTAACCTTTGCAGTCTTTAGAAAATATTCCATGTTATAAGCATGAGAAGAACAAAGAAGAGTAAAATCTTTTGGGTGTCCTACAACGGTAGAAATAATATACTGAGAACTTTCTCTCCACTGTTCCTTGTACGGTTTATAATAATAACGAGTAAAATAATACAACGATACGAAAGAAATTAAAATGAGAACAAATTCGAGCCTTCTTCCCTTATAAATCGGAAAAATAGAAAATAAAGTTGCAATCAAAAAGTATAAAACCGGCGCCGTAACCAAGAGATTCCTAGCTGTAATCAATGGCTGAATTGAAGAAAGAACACAAAGTGCAATAGAAAAGATAGTAAGAACAATTCCAAACAATATTACAGATTTTTTATGAGCGAAATCCAATACCTCCATTTTCGTTTCCGAAGAACTTTTTTGAAAATAAATAGAAACAAATCCCACGAACAAAGCCACAGAAGCTACAATTCCAGGAATAAACTTCTTTAGAATTCCGGAATGAAAGATCAAATCGAAAAATACGATAAACGCAGTCGTTCCAGCTTCCGGTATCCAAGAGGCGATTCCTATCTTATCCGAATTGAATAATAGATAAAGCACTGGCAAAAACAACAAACCAAAAGAAATTCCGAAAAAGAAAAACTCCTTAGAAAATTTCCTTTCAAAAATCAGTTTTTCTATAAACATTCCTAAAAAAATAGAAGCGGACCAGATAAATCCAAAAAAATGAGTATAAGAAGCTAATAAAGAAATTCCTAATAAACTGAAACATAATTTAGGATTTTTTTCTTTTTCATAAACTAGTTTTAAAACAAAAGCCAGTTGAATCGTACAAAACAAAACTAAAAGACTATAGGATCTTAATTCTTGGGAGTAATAAATGAGTCCCGTAGATAAACTTAATAAAGCAGAAACGGAAACTTTGATTCTTCCTTTGAGTTCTACAGGCGCAAAAATGTAAAACGCAAGCGGTACCAAAAGGCCGGAAATTGCACTCAATAACCTACCTACAAAAACAGTCGGCTGTAAAAGTTGAAACCAAAAATATAAAAGAGTTTGATACAAAGGTGGATGAGGATCATCCTTCATCCAATTCCAAAGATCACCTAAAGAGGTTACAGAAGAAGCCCGGATAGAAAATAATTCGTCTTCCCAAGGACTTTGTAAATCCAAACGAAAAAGTCTAAAAAAAGCGCCTAACGTAAATACAAAAAGAAAAATCTTGAGATCTTTATTTTTTTTAATTTCCGTCAAAAACGAACTCAAACCGAACACCAATTACCAAATTCCCATAATTCTTCTATAGAGATCTGTTTCCAAAATTCCTTTTGGATCTAATTTCTTTTTTAAAGAATGAAACGTTTCCAAATTCTTTTTTGGAAACGCTCTTTGAACAGTCTCTGGTCTCAGAGTACTATCCTTTGCAAAATAGAACTTACCACCGAATTTCAAAACGGTTTCGTCTAACTCTCCCGCAAGCTCCCAGAGTTTTTTTCGATTTATAGAAGTTACTGGAAAATCCATCGCCATTGAATAACCGTCTAATGCATGTGTCAAAAGAAACGAATCTGGTTTATGTTTTTTGAATACTGCAAGCCAAGTTATAATTCCTCTTTTTTGACAGATTCGTAAAATTTCCGAAAATGCATCCACTGCATTTTCCTTAGGAATAAAACTCTGGTATTGAATCATAGAACCTGGTTTATACATAAATTTCCAATTCGGGACGTAATCCAATAAAAACGCATACTCCGCGTGGCCCTGTAGATATGGTTTATTATTTGTTAAATAACCGGAGATAAACTTTGCAAAATTGACAAACCTCATTCCTAAATTGTTGGCAAATGGAAGCATAAATATCCACATCCAAGCTTTTGGAACCACTCCTAAAAAAGTACTAGGTAAATTCTGTTTTTCTAATTTACAATTTTCAGGAAAGTCTGGGTCTTCTCCTTTTTTTAAATGAATTGCTTTATGAACTAAACCTCTTCCGAGAGAATTTCCAGATGCAAAAGCGTCCACCCAACCCACGAGATAATCTGAATTTTTATATTCCCTTTCAAAATAATCAAACATATCTTGAAGATTTGTGCTTACAACGGGCCAAACTTTCATCTTTCCTGCATAGATACGTTTTAATTGTATAGTGACCGTTAAAAAAACACCTAACATTCCGAAGCTGGAAATAGCAGCAAAAAACAGTTCCTGATTTTTTTTACGAGAACAAATATGAACCTTACCGTCCGGAGTCATAAACGTAAATTCTAGAACGTGATCACCAATCGGACCCACGGCAAAATTGTTCTTTCCGTGAATGTTCATAGATAAGGCTCCGCCTAATGTAGGAAACATGGTTCCGCTTACGACAGGGGGCCAATAACCTTTTTCGATTCCAAATTCCCAAAGTTGTTTGATCGTAACTCCGGATTCCGCTTTGATAATTCCGTTTTTAGAATCGAATTCCAAAATTCGATTATACTTAGAAATATCAATCACCGTACCTTTCGTATTGGTGGCTGCGTCCCCGTAACTACAGCCTCCTCCCCGAAAAGTCAATTTAAGCCCTTTTTGATCCGCATAAGAAAATATATTTTTAAAATCTTCTTCCTTTTCTGGAAAAAGAACCGGCGAAATAGAATGATGATTCATTCCCCAAGCTTCTACTTTGGTAGGTTCCGGAAGTTGAATTTCAATCGGAACTTTTTTTATATTCTTAACTTTCAAAGTCTTTGCAGAAGTTTTCTTTTTAGGAGAAGTTTTGGCCTTGGATGAAATTGCCATAGTATTACCCTTTAATAATCAAATGGAAAGACGTCTAAAAATAAAAGAAGGAATACAACGGATAATTAAACCTACAAGGCCCCAACGTGCCGGAACATAAATATTTTCTTTTCCAGAATCTGCCGCTTTCAAAATGATCTCTGCGGCTTCTTTTGCAGAAATCAACCAAAAAAGCCCCTTCATACCTTTTGTCATGGCAGTATCTATAAAACCTGGTTTTACGGTAAGTACTTGAACACCTAACACCGAAAGACGATTTCTAAGAGCTTCTAAATACGTGTTCATTCCCGCTTTAGAAGTATTGTAAACCGGATTTCCTCTCCTACCACGATCTCCCGCGATTGAAGAAATTCCTATGATCTTTCCACTTTTTTGTTTTTGAAAAAGATTTGCTGCTGGATTGAGCCACGCTACACATCCTAAAAGATTGGTATTCAACATAGAAATATCTTTTTCTACGTCGAACTCGTCCGGTTTAATATTATGCATAACACCAGAAGCGTAGTAGATTTCGTCTAAACCTTTCATGGATTTGATCGCTTTTTGAAACACAGTTTCTACCTGATCAAAGTTTGTGACATCGTGTTTAATTACAAATGCATTCATTTTTCCAGATGAATTGAAAGAAGCCAAGATAGACTTTAACTCCTTATCTCTGCGAGCCACAAGAGTGACTGTGTGTCCCTGTTCTAAAAGTAAAGTAGCTAATTCTTTTCCGATCCCGCTAGACGCACCTACGACGATGATTTTTTTTGCCATATCAGTCCGTTCTACGGGAATAAACGGAACTGACAAGTATGATTTAAAGGTAGAAAATTCTTACCAAGAAAAGTCAGAGTATCTTTTTTGAAAATCGTCTGTTTCAATCCAACGATTTTCATTAGAAACCGGTTCCCGAATTTGTGCAGGGGTCCAATATTTTTTATAATCCATATTAGGATGACCGGGAAGAAAATAACCTAGATGAAAGTATTTCATTCCTAATTCCTTTGCATAAAGAATAGAAGAAAGAATGGCAAAACTTCCCAAACTTCTATCCGGATAGTCCGGATCATAAACGGAATATACCGCGGAAAGTGAATCGGAAGCAAAATCTAAAATCATAAAACAAAGAATCTTTCCATCTAAAGATAAAGTCATCTCCAAAGAATTTTCCTTGTATTCAAAAAGATTCCAACGCATCCCTTCTAGAAGCTCCTGATCGGATTCTTCAATTACAAAATTTTGATACCTAGATCTTTGGTAGCGAAGGTAAAGAATTTCTTTCTCCAAAGTCAGATTCGGAGATTCAAAACAAATCTTAAGATCAGAATTTTTTTTTAGTAATTTCTTGCGATTTCGACTAGGAACAAACTGATCCAAAGGAATCCGATAACTCAAACAATCTTTACAACCGCAACAAGATGTACGATAAAGAATATTTCCGTTTCTTCTAAAACCAGAATCAAAAAAAAACTGCAAAACTTCTTTTGAAATTTCTTCCGGAAACGGAAAGTATTGAATCTGACTCAAACGCTCGGGATAATAAGAGCAACTTTTCTCAGGACTGATGGGGAGAGTATCCACAAAATTTTGAAGTTTATTCTGAATCATTCTAGGAAACGATGACAGACCATATTGAACTCGTAAAGTTTTTTAGGGAAAACTCGACGAAAGAGATAGTCATTTTCAAGATGGCTTTTAGAAACTGAAGTTCTATAATACAGAACTTCATCTAAAGAATGATAAAACTGATTCTTAAAATTTATGTCAGAATAGTCCCAATTTTTTGAAAAATGCAGGAAGTTATTATCAGTTAAATTGTTCAATGGATCACCACAGAATGTGGATTAGGATTACTGTATTATTATCTCTATAAAATTGAGTATCGTGAATTTTTATCACAGAGAGCAAAAGACTGGTACTTTTTTATATAGCTCTGATTAGAGCAAAATCTTGAATACAAATTACATCTAAGGAATAAAAAAACTCTCAGAATGCACAAACTACTTAAGAACTTCGAAATAAAAAAAAGAGGTCTTCGTATCTCTCTATTTTTTACCATCGTAAGTCTGATTTCTTTTTTTACCGGAAATACAATCTTACAATTTATTCTATTAGGACTTGGATTCGTTTCTTTCCTATTTACTCTGGTTCAACCGGAGGCGTTTCATTTTTTTACGAATCTGATTTTAGAATGGATCTTAATTTTTTTCAGCGGAATCTCAAAGGTTAGTTTATTGATCCTTTATATAATTCTATGGAAACCGATTCAAGTTGTGATCGATTTATTTCGAGGAGAAAAAAATTCTTGATCACCATTTACTGTGATGGAGCTTCCAAAGGAAATCCAGGTCCATCCTCGATCGGAATCGTGGCATATATCCATGAAAAGGAAGAATTTAGAATCTCGGAACGGATCGGAGAAACCACGAATAACGTAGCGGAATGGAGCGCCCTAAAAAAGGGGATCGAAGAATGTATTTCCAGAAAGTTTGATTCCATTCATGCTTACATGGATTCTGAACTCGTAGTCAAACAAGTAAACGGAAAATACAAAGTGAAACATCCCAATCTTTTAGAATACAAAAAGGAAGTGGACAAACTCATTTCTTCCTTACATAGTTTCCAGATCACTCATGTTCCTCGCGAAAAAAATTCAGTCGCGGATAAACTCGCAAACGAAGCCTTTCGAAAATAAAAAACTGCTTTGAAATTGAAATACAGTTTGGAATTTTTATCTGGTCCTTACGATTCGGACTCATGAAAATAATACCAGAAAATGAATGGGCGATTTTACAAAGACGCAGAAATTCCCCAAAAATTATCTAACTCAAAATCGTTGGCTTTTTTGTGTGAGATCCCACATTTTAAGTTTGAAACAGGCTTAAGAATCGTATTATTTCATGCATCCGAGCGTAATAACTAAAAAATGTAGGAACTCATACGCATATAACAACCAATCACTGGTTTAAAAAAATATAATTCACCGTAAGAGACGTAATTTGTGGGAACTATTACATTAAAAAAGTTTTAGGAGAAATTTTTGATAAACTTTCGTTTTAGAACAAAAAACACATTTAAACAGACGTTTTTTCTTTGGGCAAGAATATGGTTTTGTATAACTTTATTTTATCCGATCTTTCATTGTGGACA
Organism: Leptospira interrogans; assembly: GCF_900156205.1. Lineage (GTDB taxonomy): Bacteria > Spirochaetota > Leptospiria > Leptospirales > Leptospiraceae > Leptospira > Leptospira interrogans. Next base: position 35,261 of record NZ_FTNA01000016.1, on the reverse strand, counting down.
ATCCCTAAAGGATAAACTGCTCGCTCTACAAAAAGAAGAAAAATTCGAAGAGATGCTTTTACTCTGTCTTTCCGAAAAAGAAACACAAGATACAAAAAAACTTTGTGAACTCGCAACGGAAAAAACTGCTTTTGAAATCGATAAAATTCTTTCCGAAAAAATTGAACTCCCTTTCAGTCAAATTACAGTAGATCCAGAATGGAAAAAGAAAATCGATACCATTCTTGAAAACGACCAGACTCTAAAAAATAGATATGGAAATCTCTGGAAAAAAATGATTCAAAATGACTAACGTAGATCCAGTTTTATTGATTCAAAAAATTCCTAAAATTTTTCTGGAAGATATACTTCATATTACACAAATCATTCGCAAAGAAGGCGGAGAATGTTATTTAGTAGGAGGTTCGGTACGAGATTTAGCACTTTCTAAAATTCCAAAAGAATTTGATCTTACTACTTCTCTTTTACCTGAGAAAATTCTTTCCTTATTTAAAAGAACCATTCCCACTGGAATCAAACATGGAACGGTAACCGTTCTGATACAAGATCGCGCTTACGAAATTACAACCTTTCGAAAAGACGCAGACTACTTAGACGGAAGAAGGCCGGAGATTGTAGAATTTGGAGTTTCATTAAGTGAAGATTTAAAACGAAGAGATTTCACTATGAATGCGCTCGCTTTTGATTTAGAAACGAAAGCTCTCATAGACGAACATTCCGGTCTCTTGGATATTCAAAATAAAATCATCCGTACAATCGGAAATCCAATCGAAAGATTTACGGAAGACGGACTTAGACCAATTCGAGCGATTCGTTTTGTAAGTAGTCTGGGTTTTCATTTAGAACCGAACACAGCAAAGGCGATCATTCTTTGCAAAAACGTAACCGCAAAGGTTTCCAGAGAAAGAGTTCATGACGAACTGAATAAAATTCTAAAAAGTAAAAATCCTACTCCTTCTTTAAAATTATTTAAGGAATTTGGAATTTTAGAATTGTTCACCAAACTCAAACTCTATCCTGTAAAAAATGAAATCGTAGAAAATAAAATCCAAGAAGTTCCAGCGTTTCCTCTTAGTCTCAGACTTTCTTTTTTACAAGCTTGGTTATTCGGGAATTTTCAAAACCGAAATTCTGCAAAACAATTTATGAAAGATCTACGTTATTCCAATCAAAACACAAAAGAATCAATCTTTTTCTCGGATACTATTTCCGTTTTGTTGAACCATAAAAACGATTCTACACTAACCGACTCGGAAATCAGAAAAATTTTATTACATCCCGTTTGTGTTTATTCCGGGAGAGAAAATCTTAAAATTGTAATTGAACACATTCTGAATCTTGCATATATCTATGAACCAACTCTAAAATCTGTTTTCAATTTTCATAAAATATTAGATCTATTATTACAACCACAAGCTCTTTTAGTTACCGAGTTAGCTCTTAGAGGCGAGGATATTCTTGAAGTTTGTCCAAATCTCCCTCCCAAAGAAATCGGTTCTGTTCTTGGAAAACTCCTTTCTTTTGTGCTCGAAAATCCGGAAGCAAATCGAAAAGATTCTTTGATTCCTCTACTTCCAAAGTAAATAACGCAAGTTCGGTAGAAAGAATTTTCTAAAAGTATGAAATTCCTACAGTTTTAGAATCTGTTCTTACTCGAAACTGCATTATAAAGAGCCTAATCCAATAAAAGTTTATACTTTAATAATATAAACTCAACATAAAAACATCTGGGCAAATCCGGCATTACCAGACCTCTCTTTCAATTTCAGTCAATAAATTGTATAAAAGAAACATAATACGATAATATTTCGTTTTTAGTTTCAATTTAGAACGCAATCTGTTGAGCGACCCTAGAAGCCTGAGTTTGAGAGAGCGTTCTGCTAAGTTCCCCTACGCTTCCAATCCTTTCGCATTGGGTTCTATCGAATTTACATGAAACGACACTTTAGAATAAAGACTTAGCACTCAATTTTATAGGAATGAGTAAAATAAGTATCAATACGATTCTAAAATTAATGTGAGTTCGGCGTAAAGAACTCATGATTCTGAAAAAAGTTAGAGTCTGAATTTTACAAATTGATTCTTTAAATGTGGGAATTACCACAATTTATAAAATAGAAGTTTATAACAATTGAATCTGTCATACTTACTATTCGGACACATGAATAGAATACTTGGATTAGATTATTTTAAAAATTTGAATATTTTGGTTCTGCTTTAAAATGCCGTAAATCCCGAATTTGCGGTATTTTTTAAATACCACTATTTTTTTCGTAAATTCAGCCGTTAATAACTTGGTACTATTTTCATGCGTCCGGGTAGTAAGTGCAAGGAACTACCACAAAACTTAGGTTTATCTGCAAAATGATATAAGAACTACTGCAAATCACGATTTTACGAACAAATTCTAAAATTGTAGGAACTCATACTTTTAGAAAATTTTTTCAACCACCGAACTCACGTTAAAATTATTTCGCAAATCCAATGTGGGAACTCATACAGAGTTTCTTTTACTAAAAGATATCAATTCTTACGAACCGAATGGGATCTTCATAAAAGTTTTTTGAAAATAAATTTCAGCAGAACCAAAACGTGGGAACTCACACAAAGTTTCTTTTTACTAAAAGATATCAATTCTTACGAACCGAATGGGATCTTCATAAAAGTTTTTTGAAAATAAATTTCAGCAGAACCAAAACGTGGGAACTCATACAGAGTTTCTTTTTACTAAAAATTTCCGTATTATGTTCCTAAAAAAACAAAAATTCAAAAAATCCAATCATAAAAACAACTTCCATTAGCTTAAATATTAAGCAAATGAATAAAAAATAATCATATACCACAATATATTTCCTATTTAATAGGCAAAAAATTTATTCTCTAATTCAAATTATGCCTTTTTTTGAGCTAAATTCTAAATTTTAAACTTTGGCATATATTTTGCATAGTCTGAGCATGGAGATTTAGGAGAATGATGAGAATAAAAACAATAAACCTCGTTGCTTCTGTTTTTTGTCTGCTGGTTTCATCCCAGTTACTTTCTCAAACTGGAAAGAAACCGGCGGCAGATACAGTTGCCCCCGCCCCCCCCCCTTCCCAAACGATCGAACTGGAAGAAAAAAAATGGTACGATCAAGTTGAATTTTCCGGATTTGCAGACGTGTATTATATGTACAATCTCAATCCGAAACAAGGCAACGATATTGATTCAACCAGAGCTTTCGAAACCAGCAATAAGAACTTTGCGGTAAACGCAGTAGCTCTTACCATTCAAAAAGCGGCTGAAAAAAGTTCTCCTTGGGGTTTTCGAATCGACATTCAAAACGGCCAGAATAACGCATTTCAAGAGGCGCCTTATTCTCAAAGCAACAGTATCTATAATTATAATATGCTAAAACAAGCATATGTAAGTTTGTATTTCCCTGTTTTAAAAGGAATGACTTTGGATGTAGGAAAGATGGCAACTCACATAGGTTACGAAGTGCTCGAATCCATGAGCAATCCTAACTATTCCATCGGGGCAATCTTCCAAAACACAATCCCATTTATTCATACCGGTGCTCGTTTAACTACTCAGTTCACGGATAAATGGGCAGGAACTTTCTATGTATATAACAGCGGAGCCGGCACTGGTTACAATTCCCCTGCAACCGTCACAACTGCTCCTTTCAACGTAATTACAGATCCAACTTACAGTGGTAATGCGGCAGGAAAAAGTTACTTTGTAGAAGGTCAGACGGAAAGAAAGGCGATTGGAACACAGATCAAAGGCCAGCTAATCGAAGATAAACTTTCTGTAACCTGGAACACCCTCTATTCCAGTGATGGCGCCTATGCTCGAGTCGATCCTTCTAAAGCAGCAATGGCTACGGAATTATCAAGTGCTTTGGGAGATCCAAACATAGCAAAGTACAACGTCACTAATCCCGCAAGGGCAAAATACAACAAAGACTATTGGTTTATGAATCATGCGATTCTTTCTATCACTCCAACTGATAAAATCACGATCGACTTAGATTATACTTGGAGTGAAAAATCAGGAGCACTTGCTAATAACAGTTTGGATCAAAAACGGTATAACGTAGATGCAAATACCGCGGAAGTTTTCAACAAAGACACTCTTTTCTGGGGTCTGAACAATAAACGAGATTTGAAAACTACTTACAAAGCCTACGGTATTTTCGCTAAATTCAAAATTAACGAAAACTGGGGAGTGAACGTCCGTGCAGAATACATTGACGATAAACATAACAACGGCGCGTTAACCATTTTCAATCCGTTTATGGGACCCAATACTTACTTGAGTGAATTTAAAAAACTCACAGATGCTGCAATTGCAGACGCAGTCGTTGCAAGTTTAGCAGCAGATCCCAATCTTGGTCCATTAGGAATTACTAAAGAACAAATTCTTGAAGTAATGAGTGACGATTATAAAAATTACGGTGGAACCAGAAACGCGGGTCAATACAAAACCTTTACAGTTACACCCGTTTGGAACTTTACCGAAAACTTATTGATCAAACTCGATCTTCGCAGAGACTGGGCAACCGGAAAACAATTTGTAGATCAAAAAGGTGATAAGACGGATCATCAATACGGTATGACCTTAGGTATTGTAGCAAAATTCTAAAACAAAGCTACCTACTGTTTCGAATTAAATCAAAGCGCCTTTTGAAAAGAAGGCGCTTTTTTATTCGTAAAATAAAAAATTTTCATAAATTTTGTTCTGTTGTCTTGAAACATAGATCCGATGAAAAGTTTAAATGTATTTAATGTGAGTTCGATACAATAAATTCCATTCGATAAAAGTTTGTTATCACGAAAAAAATAAATGTGTAAACTTGTTGATCGCACATTGATTAAAAAATCTTGGAATCAAATTTTATTCTAAATATTTCTATCACTATTTTAACGTGAATTCGATATAACATGAAAGGATCCGATGCGAGGGAACTCAGCAAAACAATCTTTCAAACTCAGCGTATCAGGGCGCTCGACAGATCTCGTTTTAAATTGAAACTAAATAAGATTGTTACATAACCTTTCCTGTATATAATTTATTTAGCAGCGCCAGTCCGACTTAATCACAGGCAAGCCGAATTCGCCCTGATTTTCAACCGTCTAACTCACGTTATTTTAAAAAAATCATTTCTAATTTTTATACAAACCTTTAAGATTTCTTTTTCTTCTTTGTCTTTTTATCAGAAGTTTTCTTTTCCTTTCCTAAGTTAGAAGAAGATTTTGTCTCCGTTGATACATCCAATTCCTCACTCTCATATTCTTCTAATGGATATTGATCCAGATAAGAATATGGCTCTAAGTTTTGTTTTTTAGGAACGTAGTCTCTTTCCCCTACTAAAATCAAATACAAAGAAGGTAAAACCGTAAGAACTAAGAACAATGCTGAAAAAAGACCTCCCACAATTACGGTAGCAAGAGGTCTTTGCACATCAGAACCTACACCGGAAGCTAAAGTAGCTGGAATCAATCCTAAAAGAGCCAAAAGTATAGTCATAAGCATTGGCCTAAGCTGAATCACGGCTGCTTTTTTCACTGCTTCTCTTACGCTGATTTCGTCGTCTTCATGTAACAAATGATTGGTTCTAGATACAAAAAGAACTCCTGCCATGGTAGCGATTCCAAAAAGTGAAATAAAACCAACTCCACCGGATACGTTAAAATAATATCCTCTTAGCAACAGAGCGTAGATCCCACCAACAAGAGACAGAGGAATACAAGCAAGAGCAACATAAACATACTTTAGATTTTTATAAAGTAAGTACAAAACTCCAAATATAATTCCAACCGTAAGAGGGATCACAATTGCAAGCCTTGTCCCCACTCTTGCAAGATTCTCATACTGACCTCCATAACGAATTTCATATCCTTCTGGCAGTTTTATTTTTTTCTGAACTCTTTGTCTTAGCTCCGCTACAAAACCACCTTGATCTCTACCTCGTATGTTGGTTCGAACGGTTACCGTTCTCCTCCCTTCTTGACGAAAGATCATCGTTGGCCCGTCTTCTAAACTGATCTTTGCAAGTTCGGAAAGTGGAATTCTCTCTCCTTTGGGAGAAATGATCGGTATATTTTCAATTGCTCTTTTAGAACTTCTGTAATCCTTTGAAAAACGAACTACGATCCCAAAACGTGCAGGAGTTTTAGGAGGAACATCAGAAGGTCCTTCGTAAAGAGTATCGATCCTCTGCATTCCGATCGCTGCTTCCACCATTTGTTGAACGTCGTTCACATTGATTCCATAACGTGCTGCTGCTTCACGATCAATTCGAACGGTCAATTGAGGACTATCCGCTTCTTGTTCGATTCCAAATTCACTTGCACCTTTCATATCTTTAACGATTTCCAAAACCTCTGAGGCGATCTGTCTCATAATTTTAAGATCGTTTCCGGATACGAATACAGCGAGGTCTGCGATTGTTCCCATAATCGCCTCGGAAAGGTTATCCATAATCGGCTGAGAAAAACTTACCCTGGCTCCGGGCAATCCAGCTTCCAAATCATTTCTCATTCGAATGAGTAACTCTTGTTTGGTGATTTTTTCCTTCCAATCGTTGTAGTCTTTCAAACTTACTAACACTTCTAAACGATTTGGAGGTAATGGATCGGTTCCATCGTCATTTCTTCCTAACTGAGAAAGAACTACGTTAACTTGTTCATTTCTATAAATCATCTCTCTAATTTTTGGAATAAACTTTCTAGACTCCGGTAAAGAAATTCCAACCGGAAAGAAAATTCTAAGATTAAATCCACCCTCATCCATCTCAGGTAAAAATTCAGTCCCAAGAGATAATCCTCCCGCTACCAACAAAGTTCCAACAATCGAAAAACAAATCACTACAACTCTTTTGGATCTTTCTACAAGATATTCAATCAGCCTTTCGTATTTTCTTTCCACCCAATCGTAAAACGGATTGTGCCATTCGATCGGTCCCGGATTTTGAGATTCGAAATAATTGCGATAAATATATGACATCAACACAGGAATCGCGGTCATAGAAAAAATCAATGCTCCTAAAATCGCAAAAGAAATCGTAAACGCCATAGGTTTGAAAAGTCTTCCTTCGATTCTTTCAAAGGAAAAAATAGGGAGATAAGCTAGAATAATGATTAAAATGGAAAATATGATTTCAGTTCCCACTTCGGATGCGGCATCCACCGTAAAGCGCACAATTCCCTTTTTCTTATCCGTAGGAGAAGCGTCCCGGTAACGACGCATAACGTTTTCAACCATCACTACGGCCCCGTCTACGATAATCCCAAAATCAATAGCACCTAATGAGAGTAAACTGGCTGGAATACCAGTGATATTCATTAATAAAAAAGCGAACAACATCGCAAATGGGATAGTAGCGACCACAACCATAGAAGCTTTGATACTTCCGATAAAAAAGATCAGAACTAAACTAACTACTACCACACCTTCTACTAAAGTTTTACCGATCGTTCTTAAAGTATAATTCACTAGATCCGTCCTATCATAGGTATTTCGAATCTGAACTCCATCAGGAAGATAGTTATCATTAATTTCTTTTACTTTCGCTCGAATCCGTTCTCCCATAATGTTCGGGTCTCCCCAACGACGAATTGCCACAAGCCCTTGTACGGAAGAATCTACATCGATAAGTCCTTCTTGATCGTTTTGAATCGTATAACCTAAAACACCACTCGGGATCGGATGTGAAATTTCAACACTTCCTAAATCTCGTATAAAAACGGGAACTCCGTTTTCCGTTTTTACTACTATGTTTTCTATATGTTCCGGAGTACGAATCGCTCCTAAGGATCGAATAGGAAATCCCTGTTCTCCTTGTAATAATAAATTCCCTCCAGTATTTAGATTATTTTTTTGAATCGCATTGATAACGTCTTCTATCGTAAGTTTATAACGAATCAAACGATCCGGAGTTGTAACCACGTGAAATTGTTTTGGTAAACCTCCAAATGTAACCACATCGGCGATTCCAGGAATTGAAAGCATCTTAGGCATGATGTTCCAATCTTGAATCGTCCTAAGTTCCATCGGAGTATGATTGGCTTTTGACTCCACTACATATCTATAAATTTCACCAACAGGGGAACTCATAGGACCCAAAGTAGGTTCCACTTCCGAAGGAATATCCGCGTCCCTAACTCTTTCCAAAAGTCTGGTTCTTGCAAAGTAATCATCAGTTCCGTCTTCAAATACAAATTGAAATACTACAAGACCATTGATCGTTCTAGACCTTCTAACTGCAACCTTGGGAATCGCGTTTAAAACCCTTTCAATTGGAATCGTAACTCTTTCTTCTACTTCTACGGCGGCCTTTCCTGGAAATTTAGCGATCAGACAGACCTGTGTATCAGCAATATCTGAATATGCTTCTTTTCTAATATCAATCCAAGCCCAAATTCCGAAAACGATTGCGCCTACGGAAGCCGCCAAAGTAGCGACACGAAAACGCATCATCCCTTCCAGTAAATTTCTGATCATAATTTCAATTCCTTGGTTAGGAATAATTTGAGATTTTTATCTTAAAAACGAAAAATTGAGCCTTCCAGTTCATAAATGAAAGACATTTCTAAGAGATATTCGTAAATTTTAATACGTTAAACGGTGAAATTTCTCAAGTTCTTTGTTTTAAAAACCCAGCAAACGAAACGCAAAAATTGATTTGTCAACACATTTTATTAAGATCCCATTCGAAGAAATATCTAAAAATTTCACCGTGAACTCTGTTATTTAAAATTGTTGTGAAAAATCTGTGAATTTAAAAGAAGTGCAAGCATTTTTTATAACAAAATGCAATTTGAAAAAGAAATCAAAACTTTTCTAAAACAATAGAGTTGTTGAAAAATTCCATAGTGAAAATTCGTAAAATTGCTTCAATTGTCCATTTCAATTCAACAGAAACAAATCAAGAATTAATTTTTCAACAACTCTAATATTTAAAGCCAAATTTTAGTTCGAACCAAAAAGAAAAGGATTCACCTTGGCGACTTCAACCCACAGTGAATCCTAAAAAAACTAAATATCCTTTTTAGTTTTTTTATCTTTATTTGATTTTAACTTCTTTCTGCTTTTCTCGGTTGGAGCTTGATATTCCTCATCATCACTGATAGTAGAATATTCAGGTTCCGGATAAATAGAAGCATAATCACCGCTTAAACTTTTGGAAGAAGAACCTTTACTTTTTACATCTTCTTTACTTCCCATCACTAGAATATAAAGACTAGGCATTACGGTTAATACTAAAAAAAGCGCTGAAGCAAGCCCACCCACCATAACGGTCGCGAGAGGTCTTTGCACATCTGAGCCAACTCCGGACGCCATCGTTGCAGGAATCAACCCTAATAGCGCCAGTAACATAGTCATCAATCTAGGTCTAAGCTGGCTGACCGCAGAAAGAATAGAAGCTTCTCTCACAGACATCATAATATCATCATGACGAAGATGATTTGCTTTGGAGACAAACAAAATCCCAGCCATCGTAGCAATTTCAAACAAAGAAATAAATCCTACTCCCGCGGAAACATTAAAATAATATCCTCTTCCAAGAAGCGCATAAATTCCTCCTAAAAGAGAAAGAGGAATACAAGAAAGGGCAACAATTACAGATTTCAAATTACGATAGAGCATAAATAAAAGTCCGAAAATGATTCCAATCGTTACAGGAATTACAATGGCTAATTGCTTACCGACTCGGGCCAAGTTTTCATACTGACCTCCATATCGGACCTCGAATCCTTCTGGAATTTTGACTTCTTTTTTGACCTTTTCCTGTAATTCAGCTACAAACCCACCTTGATCCCTCCCTCTTACGTTCAATCGGACCGTAATGGTTCTTTTACCATCCTGTCTAAAAATCATCGTAGGAGAATCCTCCTGAGTGATCTCCGCCAACTCGGAAAGAGGGATCCTTTCTCCCTTAGGAGAAATGATAGGAATGTTTGCAATCTCTCTTGCAGACTGACGATAATCTTTTGCAAAACGAACAGCAATGCCGAATAACGCCCTTTCTTTGGGAGGTGTATCCATAGGACCTTCGTACAAATAACTGATCGGTTCCATACCAACCGCAGCCTCGATCACATTTTGAATATCGCTGATGTTGATCCCATAACGAGCGGCAACGGCTCTTTTCAAACGAATCACAAGTTGTGGAGCAGGTCCTTCCTGTTCAATCCCGTATTCACTTGCCCCTTTCATTTTAGAAACTATATCTAAAATTTGTTGAGAGATATGACGCATCTCTTTTAGATCCTGACCAGAAACGAAAACCGCAAGATCGGCAATAGTTCCCATAATTGCTTCGGAAAGGTTATCCATAATGGGCTGGGAAAAACTTACCTTTACACCTGGTAATCCTTCTTCTAAATCGTTTCTCATTCGAATGAGAAGTTGTTCTTTAGTAATCTTCTCGTTCCAGTTTTTATAATCTTTTAAACCAACATAAATTTCCAATCGGTTTGGAGGTAGCGGATCCGTCCCGTCATCATTCCTTCCATATTGAGAAAGAATCATATTTACTTGTTCGTTTTTATAAATCATCCCACGAATCTTAGGGACAAATTTCTTTGCTTCGGGAAGAGAAATCCCCACAGGAAAATAAAGACGAAGAGTAAATCCACCCTCATCCAGAGAAGGAAGAAACTCAGTTCCAAGAGACATGCCCCCTACGATCAAAAGTCCTGTGACTCCTGTAAATGCAATCATCACTACTTTTTTAGAACGATCTACTAGATAGTGTACGATTTTTTCGTATTTTCTTTCCACCCATTCGTAAACGGGGTTATGCCATTCAATCGGTCCAGGATTTTTAGATTCAAAATATCTTCTATAAAAGAAAGACATTAGAACCGGAACTACAGTCATCGTAAACAATAAGGCACCGAAAATCGCAAACGACAAAGTAAAAGCCATAGGCTTGAAAAGTCTGCCTTCAATTCTTTCAAAAGAAAAAATAGGAAGATACGCCAAGATGATGATTAGGATCGCGAATAAAACTTCGGTTCCTACTTCGGTTGCACAATCGTAAGTGAAGCGGACAATTCCTTTTTGTTTTTCCGCGGGAGTAGCGTTTTTATAACGACGCATGATGTTTTCCACCATCACCACGGCGCTATCCACTACGATCCCAAAATCTACGGCCCCCAAAGAGAGAAGACTTGCGGAGATCCCGGAAGAATTCATCATCGTAAACGAAAAAAGAAGTGCAAACGGAATCGTGGCGACTACTACAATAGAAGCTTTCAAACTTCCGATAAAAAAGATCACCACCAAACTCACGACCGCAATCCCTTCGAGTAAAGTAGTTCCCACCGTTCTAAGGGTATATTTTACCAAATCTCCACGATCGTATGTGTTTCTAATTCTTGTACCTTCCGGCATATAACGATCGTTAATTTCTTTGACCTTGGCTCGGACCCTTTCTCCAAACGCGTTTGGTTCCACCCATCTTCTCATAGCGACTAACCCCTGTACAGCGGAGTCTACATCGATCAGACCTTCTTGTTCGTTTTGAACCGTATAACCTAAAACACCACTCGGAATTGGATGAGAAATTTCCACAGAACCAATGTCTCTCACATAAACAGGAACTCCGTTCACGGTTTTGACTACAATGTCCTCTATGTCTTCCGGAGTTCTAATTGCACCCAAGGAACGGATCGGAAGGGATTGTTCCCCTTGTAAAAGAAAATTTCCACCTGTGTTTAGGTTATTACTTTTGATCGCTTCGATCACGTCGGCAACTGTTACGCTATAACGAATCAGTTTTTCGGGAGAAGTTACAACGTGAAATTGTTTAGGCAAACCTCCAAACGTAACTACATCCGCAATTCCAGAAACCTGAAGTAGTTTTGGAATTACGATCCAATCTTGAATTGTTCTAAGCTCCATAGGAGTATGAGTTCCAGCAGTAGACTCAACCACATATCGATATACTTCACCTACAGGAGAACTCATAGGCGCAAGAGTCGGGGTTACTTCTTCCGGAATAACAACGTCTCGCACTTTTTCCATCAAACGCATACGAGCAAAATAATCATCCGTTCCTTCTTCAAAAACGAATTGGAAAACCACAAGACCATTGATCGTTCTAGATCTTCTTACGATCAAGTTTGGAGTAGAATGAAGAACCCGTTCAATCGGCATCGTTACCCTCTCTTCTACCTCGAGAGTGGCTTTACCAGGAAACTTTGCAACCAGACGAACCTGTGTGTCCGCAATGTCAGAATATGCTTCTTTGCGAATGTCAAGCCAGGACCAAACCCCAACCGCCAATAATAGAGCCGCTGCGACTAACGTAAAAAATCTATATCGTAAAGCCGATTCAATGAGTAAGTTTAAAAATTTCATGAATATTATCTCGTATCAAACAAATAGCCAACTTGAATGAGCAACTGAGGATTTTTATAATCCCCTTTGCCGATTCCTCCACCGAGCTGAAGAAAGAAATTACCTAATAAAAAGTCGTAAGTCAAACCCACGTATTGTTGATTCAAATGTACTTTCTGTCTATCTCGGCTTTCATACTCTAAATACATGGCCAAGTCAGGAGATTGTTCCGTTACATAAGAGCGAATGATCAAATCTTCATAAGTAGGATCTCTATGTTGATAACCCGGAAACGAAGAACCACTCGGATATGAATTTTGACCACCTCTACCAATTTCGGGTTGAAAAGGATCTACTTCAAAAGCCCCAAATACAATCGAAACACTGTGAGCAATCACTGGAGTTTTCCAAAAACTATACCCAATATCTACCTGGCCCCCCCCACCAATGAGTATTCCATTTTCCACCAGAAACACGAAACACCACGTCTTTGTAGTAATAACCTAGATTTAGATTGATACTACCAGGAGAGCCAATGCTTGCACCATAAACTAAAAAATTGGTAGATTTAGGAAGGGATTTGCCTTTGAGAACGTCTTCTGTATATTCTTCCTTGCCGATTTTAGTTTTTTTATCTGGATCTTCTACCCATTCGGGAGAAGGATCCGACTTAGAATCGGAAGGGGATTTTTGATTCTGGCTCTGAGCCCAAACAGATACATTCAAAAAACATAATATTATAAATAAGACCAATTTTTGCATATTAAAAACCAAAACTGAGTCCCTTTAAAAGAATAGAACCTTGAACGACAACTCGATCGCCTTTGGTCAAACCTTCAATAACGTTCACTCGATCTGTAGTCGAAATGCCTAAAGTTACTTCGCGTCTTACAAACTCATGCGGAGCCTCTTCTACAAAAACATAGTTCTGGCCTTCTACTGTAACAATCGCGTTAAACGGAACCACAACCGTGTCGTTCGCCGTGTCTTCCGGAAACTTAACATTGGCAAACATACCCGGTTTGAGTTTGTAACCTGCATTAGAAATCACGATCCGAACCTTAACGGTTCTAGTCATAGGATCTACGTTGTCGCCGAGAGCTTCCGCGGTTCCGGACCATTCTTCGTTTGGAAAAGAGGAAAAACGAACCTTTACCCTTTTTCCTTTTTTAAGTTTAGAAAGTTGAGATTCAGGAACATCACTAATGATCCAAGCGCTCTGAGCTCCGGATTTACCAAGTAGAGCCGGGTTTAAACCGACTGCACGTAACTTCCCTTCAAACTCAGCCAGCTCGGCCTGATCATTGTTCCTTTGAGTTTCGGCTTCGATAAGATCCTTTTCGGTTGCCACTCTATGTTTAAACATATCTGTAATCCGTTCGAAGTTTTTAATTGAACGAACCAAACTATTACGAGAGTGAACATAACCTACATAGAGATCGTTAAGTTCGGCAGATTCAAAAAGAATAATCCTTTCTCCTCCACTCACAGAAGGAGAAGTAGAAGCAATTAGACGCGCAGGAGCGTCTACGTTGATAAACTCTCCATCCTTTCCAATTTCTTTTGTTTGTATAATTTCAAGACCTGGACTATTTTCTTTAAATTCGATTTTTTCTCCGTTTTCTGAAATGATCGGTTTGCTCGGAGGAAGTTTTGTCTTTTTATCTACTCGATTGGAAAGTCCCAAAATCGCCAAAGAAACAATTGCGATGACTATCGCCGCTCCGGTAATTAAAAGTGTTCTACTTGTAAAATGTATCTTCATATCGGTTTCCTCACTTATTCTCCGTGCCGCTCTCGGCTGACTTGAGTTTTGGAATCAGGACTCCCTGCCCAACGGAAAAATTAACTCCTTCAATAGCATCCATTCGATCGGTCTGAAGTTTTAACATTTCGACTATACTGGAACGATACGTTTCAAAAAAATCGGCAAATTCTAAAATTGTAATATAACGTTTTTCATAACTTAGAATCATATCCTTAGAGAGATCCGTATATTCTCTCGTATAAGTATTTTTGAATTTTTTATAAAGTTCGTCTTTCACTCGAGCGGTTTCAATGGAAACGGCCACTTCATTTTCGACTTCTAAAAGAGTGTTTTTAAGTTCCTGCTTTCTGGAAAGTACTGCCTTTTCAGAAGCTTTAATATTTCCCTGGTTTCTATCGAAAATCGGAACGTTTAACTGAGCCGTAATCCCCCAATAGTTCTGAAACGCAGTTCCTCCCCGATTGTACATGGGCCCAAACGCAAGATCCGGAATGGCGTTCGCGTGTTGCAATTCTAGATTGGCTTCTTCATATCGAAGAGCTTGAACCGCTTTTTTAAGATCGGGTCTTTTATTTCTTGCGACTTCTAAAAGTTCTTCCCTTTTTAATTTTGCAGGTTCCAATAAATCTAAATTTTCTTCTACGATTTCCGGAACGATTTTAGTTTCTGGATTTTTAAGAGAATCGTCGTTTAACAAAACCCTTAGATCGGCTTCTCTTTCCAAAATTCGAATATTCAAATCTTCTCTTTCTTTTTTCAAAAAGAAATAAAGAGCTTTTAAACGAAGTACTTCCGCTTGAAGAATTGCCCTTCTTTTATAACCCATTTCCGCCGAAGATACGGTTTTACCCAAGGCCTCCAAACTTTGATCATAAAAGGAAATCGCCTGTCTATAGTAATAGATCGCATAAAACAACTTCCTTAATTTTGTAACAAGTCCTCGAGCCAAATCATAAAATTCTTGTTCGCTCATTCTAGCGTTCAGTTCGGCCACACGAACTCGTTTACCAATTTTCCCGCCTAACAAAAAAAGTTGCTGAATTTGAACAACTGTTTGTCCTGATCTTGAAAAATCAAAATAACGTTGTGTAGGTTCCGCGTAGATACTCTGATCGATAAAAATATTCGGATTCGCGTAAAGTCCCGCTTGTTCAATCCCTGCTTTACGCGCGTCTATGTTAAAACGAGACGCGAGTAAAAGTAAGTTGTTACGCCAAAGTTTTTCCTCTGCGGTTTTTAAATCTAAAACCCTTTCTTTTTCAAAGGTAGGTTTTTCTTCCCAGTTCAGTGAATTTTTAGATTCTTCGTTTTCTTTCGGGAAGATAGCAGAATCCAAAACTTCTGTTTTCGATTCCTCCGAAAAAACACAAATCGTAAAAACAAGGAAAAAAAGTAAAATGAAAATCTTTTTCATAGGTTTTCCAGAAATGATGGTTTGCTGATTCAGTGTACAGTTCTCCACGTTTATATTTGATTTTCCTTATACTTCGCGTACAAACCGAGTTTGTAGTAAAAGTTTATCGTAAAGATTTGAGGAACCTGATAGGGCTCCGTAAAAAAATCAAACCGTTGGAGGTGGTAAATTCAAAAGGAGAGAAGATAATAAATAGCTAAAATAGGTTTTAGGTGCGTTGAACTTTCCGGAAAAGTAATGAACTTCCACTTTTGAAAGTTCGAAAGAACCGGAGAATACGAGATCTAAAAAATCGTAACGTCCTCTCGTATAAATTGTAAGATCCCTGGTTTCGATACCGGATTGAATTTCAGAACGCGTCTTATGTTGCGATTGACTGCGAATCTTTTTCGCAAGAGTGGAATGAACTTCCCTACCTCGAACGTCTAAAAAAGCAAGATCAAAGGTTCCATCTTCTTCACAAGGTAATACAATTACCGCTGTAAGAACAAGAATCAGAAATCGATGGATCCAACGGACCTTCATTCCTCCACGATTCTAAGGCTAAATCTGACTTACAAACGTTTTTCGATTTTTAATGCTTAAAAATACAGCACCGGTTTGTTTTTTTAAGGTCTAACTCGATTTAAGGAGCTACGTGTTCTACTCGTACTACAGTTCCATTTCGCATCAAAACTCTGATTTCTAAATCAGGTTTTACGCCAAGTTTATGTCGACTGACCGGTCTGGTATAAATATAAGCTTCTATTCCGTTGGTTCTAAACTGAACTTGATCCGGATTTCCTAAAAACTCTTTTACAAAAATTCGATTTTGTCCCTGTAAATTATCTTTGATTTCGGATCTAAGTCTGAGATTCTTTTCAATTTCCGGATCTAAAACAGTAGTTTGATTCTTTTCAGTTTCCGTTTGAATTTCGGTCTTATCAGAACCTAAAACTTGTTTGAGAACTAGTTTCTCACATTTTTCAGAGTCCTGAAATGTTTCCATACAATCCGAATAGATTTGTTTTGCGGTTCCTTTTTGAGGTTCTGTTGTTACACAATAAAATAGAACGCAGGACAAAATCGAAATGAAGACAGAAAACCTCAGCGTTTTCTTCTCCGGCTTGTCTTTCTTTCGGTTCCCCCACCAGAGCTGGTAGTAACCGTTACACTGGAACCGTTGGACTGAGAACGATTTAAATTGCCACCTGAAAATTCTTGAAATCCTCCGGTAATTTCTTGCCCTACTTTTTTATATTCTTTTTTTTCTTCCGGTAGTTTAGAATTTTCTGATACTTCCACTCGAAAGATGAAGTTTACAATTTCGTTTTTTAAATTTTCGATCGCAGTGTCGAACATTCTAAAACCTTGAAGTTTATATTCTACAAGAGGATTTCTTTCACTATAACCTACGGTCCAGATTCCTTCTCTTAAATGATCCATGGAATAAAGATGTTCTTTCCAACGATGATCTAAAATATCCAAGAATATATTTCTTTCGAGTAACTTCCAAATATCTTTGCCAATCTTTTCTGCTTTGGATTCGTATTTCAACTTTGCAGTAGAACTTACTTTTTCAAAAAGAGATAGTTGTGGGTTTTTAGATTTTTTAAATTCTACTTCGTCAATCTGTAGGTTCAAATCTAAGCCATCGGACCATTCTTTCAATGATTCTAAATTCCAAGCAGACGGATTATTTCCCTCGCAGTGAGTTACGATTTGATTTTCTACAGTCTCTTCGATAAAACCTGAAATTAAAGGAGAAATATCTTCGTTTTCAAGCACCTCGTTTCTCATTTTATAAATTACGATTCGTTGACGATTCATCACGTCGTCGTATTCAAGAAGGTGTTTACGAATATCAAAGTTATGACCTTCCACTCGCTTTTGCGCTCTTGCAATCGCGTTACTCACCATTTTACTTTCGATCTCTTGACCTTCCGGCATATTGGCCCATTTCATAAGCCCGGAAATTCGGTCTGAACCAAAAATTCTCATAAGATCGTCTTGAAGGGACAAATAGAATCGACTCGAACCAGGATCACCTTGACGACCAGAACGACCTCTAAGCTGGTTATCAATCCGTCTCGCCTCGTGTCTTTCCGTTCCTAAGATATGAAGCCCTCCTGCAGCCAAAACTTCCTCGTGATTTTTTTTCCAAATTTTTACGGAACTTAGAATTTCAGACGCACGTTTTTGTTTGGTTCCAGAATCCATTTTTTGCATTAGAGATTCTGCATATTCAAGATTTTGTCTTAAAATGGATTCTTTAAACTGTTTTACAATTTCGTCTTCATCTTTCCAAGTTTCTAGATTCTCTTTATAAAGCTGAGCTCCTCCTAAAACGATGTCGGTTCCTCTTCCCGCCATATTGGTGGCAATCGTAACGGCGCCAGGTTTGCCAGCATTTGCAACGATTTCGGCTTCTTTTTGATGAAACTTAGCGTTTAATACGTTATGCTGGATTCCAGCCGAAGCTAACATTTTAGAAAGAACCTCCGACTTTTCAATGGAAATAGTTCCTACAAGAACCGGCTGTTTTTTAGATTGTAGCTCTCGAATTTCAGTTAAAATTGCTTGGAACTTTTCTTTTTCAGTACGATACACACGATCTGGAGAATCCTTTCTTTGAACAGATACGTTAGGCGGAATTACAATCACGTCTAAGTTGTAGATTTTTTTAAATTCCTCCGCTTCGGTGTCCGCGGTTCCAGTCATTCCGGCAAGCTTATCGTACATTCTAAAATAATTTTGGAATGTGATAGAAGCGAGAGTTTGAGATTCTTTTGCGATTGTAACGTTTTCTTTGGCCTCAATCGCTTGATGAAGTCCGTCGGAATATCTCCTTCCTTCCATAGGGCGACCGGTAAATTCATCTATAATTACTACTTGACCTTGTTGAACCACGTAGTCCTTATCCACTCTAAAAATTTTATGTGCCTTCAAAGCCTGGTGAACGTGATGAACTAGATCGACGTTCTCAGGAGCGTATAAATTTTCGATCGAAAGTATTTCTTCAACGTGAGAAACACCTTTTTCAGTCAAAAGAACGTTACGCGCCTTTTCATCTACTTCGAAATCTTCACCTTCTGAGAGTTTAGGAATGATTTTATTGACACGAACGTATTTATCAGTCGCTTCGTCGGAAGGACCGGAAATGATCAAAGGAGTTCTTGCCTCATCAATTAAAATTGAATCCACCTCGTCTACGATCGCAAAAAAATGAGATCTCTGAACCTTATGATCCTTATGAGAAACCATATTGTCTCTTAAATAATCAAAACCGAATTCGTTGTTGGTTCCATAGGTGATGTCTGCGGCGTAAGCCACCTTTCTTTGTTCATGATCCATATCGTGTTGAATTACACCGACTGAAATCCCTAAAAAGTCATAAATTGGTTTCATCCAATTCGCGTCTCTTTTGGCAAGGTAATCGTTTACTGTAACAACGTGTACACCATTTCCCGCAAGAGAATTGAGATAAACTGCAAGAGTAGAGGTAAGAGTTTTTCCTTCTCCAGTTTTCATTTCGGAGATGTTTCCACCATGCAGAGCGATTCCGCCCATCATCTGCACGTCAAAATGTCTCATCCCCATTGTACGAAGAGAAACTTCTCTTACTGTGGCAAATGCCTCTGGAAGAATTGAATCTAAGGATTCTCCTTGTACAATTCTTTCTTTAAACTTTTTCGTTTGAGAAGAAAGAGTGGAATCGTCCATTCCCTTTATACTTTCCTCTAAAGAATTAATTTGTCTAACGATTGGGATGAGTTTTTTTAAATCTCTCTCAAATTTACTTCCGAAAACCACCCGGAGAATGTTTTGAATCATATTCATTTTTCCGTATATTCTATTGTTTGAATTATTACTTTTAAGACAATCGTGCCGATTCCAAAAATATTTTAACTCTTAGGATAACAAGATTTCTTCTTTAAATTTTATCATCCGCTTTTAGCAGTCATAGCTTGAGAACTCAAAAGAGCACGATGATTTGTCTCAAAACCAGTAGAATGATCCAATATTTTTTCAAAAATACTACCTCCTACTTTCTCCATCTGAGACCTCAAAAATTCCGTTTCCGGTCCGGGAATCCAACCCGCAGAACGAATAAAATCAGAATGTGCCTTCTGCCAAATGGAAAGCATAGAAGCAGTAATTTCTAAGTGGCATTGAATTCCAAAAATTCGATCTTCGAAAGAAAACATTTGATTGGAATACTTTTCACTTTTTAAAAGACGTTTTGTTCCTTCAGGAATCGAAAACACGTCCTCATGAAGATGAAACGCCGGAAACGAAGAAATTCCATCGAATAAAAAATGAGGCTCTTGAACCTGAACGTCGTAAAATCCGACTTCGGGTCCATTTTCCCCTCGTTTGACTTCACCACCCAGTGCCTTAGAAATAATTTGTGAACCAAGACAAATTCCGATTACTTTACAATTTGGAATAGATTTCGCATAACGCACTAAATTTAACCAAGGTTCAAAAAAATCGGCAAGAGAATGATCTGTGACAGACTGTGGCCCACCTAAAAGTACAATTAGATCAAAAACGAGATGAGCGTCCGGAAGTGGTTTTACTCGTAAATCGTATGCGTTGTGATAGGTAATTTTATAATTTCTTTTTTTTAAAGAATTAAGTAGAATTCCTGGACCTTCACAATCCTTAAATCGAACGATCAAACTTCTCATGAAGACCCAGCCATCCTTTTAAAAAATAGTATCTTCTGATCTATGCTTAGTCTTTCTAGATTTCCCTCTTCGCTAATGGGTCCAATAAAATTATAATATAGTACAAAAGGTTTTGTTTTAAAAAGAAGGGTTTCGGGAGTTCCTGTAATGATAGAATTGGTTCTACTAACTCGAAACGGCTTTTTCATTAAAATCGTCGGGACTTGAATTTTATATTTCTGAATTTCATCCTTTACCAATGGTATCGCCTTGGTCAACATTTCATCTTCCGACATCACCTCCGAGTCATCGAAAAATAAAGATGGGTCAATCGCCATATAAAATTGGACCTTAGGATCCTTTTGCATTTCCTGATAGAGATAATTGAGAGCCGGTATTTCTTTAATACAAGGAACGCAATTAGGACCGTACACGTTTAAAATCAATCTAGATGCTTTCACTTCGGAAAGTCGAACGGATTGTCCATCTAGGGTTATTCCTTGAAATTCCTGAACGCCTAAGTTGGATTGTTCCGACAGCGCACAATAAAATCCCGACAAACTGAAAATAAAATAAAGAAAAAATCGATGGATCACGTTACGAATACGAGAATTGGATTCCAAATTCATGGATAATACCAGTAGAAAGCCTAATAGAGGGAAATTCAAGGAATAAAAATCAAAGGCCATCGTAGCTTAAAAATAACAGCGACCGTTTTCTATTTTGAAAGAAACAGAAAGTTGGGTCAAAATTCCATTTCTAAATTTGTAAGAGTTCCTACATTTTCAAAGTTCCACTCTAAATCTAAAACCTTGTAAGAGTTCCCACAATTTTAGATTTTGAATATTTATTTCATTTTTCTGGAGGAAGAACGATAAAACTTAGATTAATTTTCGTTTTTTCTTCCCCTTCAAAAAGAGAAGAATTGAATCTAAATTCCACTTCTGCCGGAAAGATAGAATTTGTATAAGGAAAGGAAGAGAGGCGATTTTCTTTTTTTAATTTTTCTTTAATTATAGAACCCAGATACTGAAACGAACCAACCCAATCTTCTCCCATTTCAAAACCTTCCATCCTTTCTACAGTTCCGGAAAAACTCATCGTGGCGTAATAAGAATCTTTGATCATTTTAGATTCGGAAGGAGTCAACTTTCGATTAAATCGAATCAGAAAACCAGGAGTTTCTCTCGCATGAAAGTAAAGATAATTAGAAAACTTTTCCCAAGTATCCGGTTTTTTGTGATTTGGAATTTCTATTTTATAATGATGATTTCTTTCCACAGGTTCGAGACATTCTCCAACCCGATTGAAATGATCACAAAGAATCATAGAAACGATTTCCAACCTCGAAGGAGCACAACACCCAAACAATAAAAAATAAACTAAAAAGAAAAATAGAATATTAATTTTTACTAATATTTTGAACATAGGATTCTCTCAAACTTGTAAAAAAATAAACTGCTTCGGGAGTTTTGAAAAATGGAGGAGCAGTTTCTTTAAAAACCATCTTTTGTTTTTGATAGTTATAAACCGTTTCCGCATAAACTCCGTTAAAAAGATAAATTCTATGAAAATCGTCCTGGATACTAGAAATTACAACAGAATGATTACAAAGGTATCCTGGAAAAATTCGAACCCCTCTATCCTTTTCCACGGCGGAATTCTGAATCAAAAGACATTCTTTTTGAATAGAGGGAAGCTCTTCTCTGTGAATTCTTCTTTTGAAAGAAAGAATTTTAGTATTTCTTCCTGGAAACGAATTCCAAAAATCTGCGTCCGGTTCCTTCCAAGTAGGCATAGGATTACTTTCATACAAGGTTGCGGAGAATTTTTTTTCGGACCTCGTTTTGATGGAATAAAATATTTCCGCTTCTTCAAAAGTAACCACAATAAAAAAGGCCGCACCCGGAGGGCGATTGAGTTTTTCCTTTGTGATAGGATTCTTTTTAGAGGAATTCATCGGATAAAGATCAGTTTCCAGAATCTACTTTCAAATCGAAATAATCCAGAATTATTTTATTCAACCATCTTCCGTCTGGAATTTCCGGAGTCGGGTTCGTCAGAAATCCGACGTGGCCTCCTTTAGGGCTGAGAATCGTTCGTATATGAGGAAGTCTGTTCCATTCTATCTTTTCCCAATCAAAAGGAGGAACCACAGGATCATCCTCCGAATGAATTATAATTCCAGAATGACGAATATCCGGGATATAACGAACGCAAGAACAATCCATATAATATTCTTTCGCGTCTTTATAACCGAAAAAAGGTGCCGTTACACGATCATCAAATTCATAAAACGTTTTGGTTTGAAACGCATTTTTTTCTAACTCAGGAGGAAGTTGAATGATTTTGTTTTTGATTTTTTTACGAAAACCAGACACAAATCGATCCCTATAAAACTTTCCTTCTTTCGAATCGATAAACTCACAACCTTTAAATAAATCCAAAGGAGGGTTGGTAGAGGAAAACGCTTCCACTTTATGATTCCTCCTTTCACCTAAATATTTTAAAACTAAACTTGCGGAAAGAGAAAACCCGGAAAGAAAAATTCTATGAGAAAGTTTTTTCCATACAAAATCGATCACATCCTGAACGTCATTCGTCTGACCGATGTTATACGTTCCTTTAGAAAATCCCTGGCCTCTACCGCAGTTTCTAAGATTCATTCGAATACATCCGTATCCGCGAAGTAAAGCATTCTGTGCCAAACTGACTAGATAAGAACTGTCCGAGGTTCCTTCCATTCCGTGAATCATTACTATATAAATTCCGTTCCAAGACGGACCGGAAGAATACTGAGAAATAGGAGGATTGTGTTCTAACCAAAGAGAATCTCCAGAACCATCCCCTAATTGTAGAAGAATATCTTCGAAATAATATTTGCTCCTAAGATAATTTTTAGGAGGAAAAAAAGTATTATAAACAGTCTGAAGGTGTTTGCCTTGAACGAATCGTTTCGGTTTAAAGGCTTCTGAACTCATTATAATATGCGTTTTATAGAATATTAGAGTTCTTTAAAAAATTCGTCCCAGTCTTCCAATTATTCTTTTTTGATATAGGGACTTTTTTTGGCGAATTTATAAAACCTTCTTAAAAAATCAATCCCACGTTTTACAACTGTCGGGTCGTCAGGATGCATATCGGAAAGGTAAAAATTTACAAACTCATCCAATTCAAAAGAACCTATATCTTTTAATAAAACTCCTTCTTGAATTTGCTCTTCTCCTTCCAAAAACAAAAGTGAAACAAATTCTAGAAATATCTCACTTAGGTTTTGATCTACTTCCGAATTTCTTCCCTTTTGTTCGGAAGAGACTAAAAATTCTTTTAGGAATTCTTCTAAGGAGATTGGTTTAGACAAGGTTTTATTCGAATCAATTAAAATCGATTTTAGTAGCGAGTTTATCTACGATTCCGTATTTGATCGCTTCTTCCGCGTCCATGTAATAATCTCGGTCCGTATCCTCTTCCAACTTAGAAATGGGATGTCCACAAGCGTCCGCAAGGATTTGATTCAATTTCGTCTTTGTTTTGAGAATTTCTTCCGCGTGAATTTTCAAATCCGTTGCAGGTGCTACAATCTGTCCACCAATACTAGGTTGATGAATCATCACTTTACCGTTCGGCCAAATAGAACGTTCTCCTTTAGTTCCTGCTGCAAGTAGAACAGAACCCATAGAAGCAGCCATTCCCATACAAACCGTGTGAACTGGAGAACTGATCATCTTGATCGTGTCAAAAACGGTCATTCCCGAAGTTACAACTCCACCGGGACTATTGATATAAAAAGTGATTTTTTTACCTGGATCTTTCATTTCCAGATAAAGTAGTTTACCAACTAAATCCTTAGAAGATTCGTCTGTAACAGGACCCCAGAGAAAAATCTTTCTATGGTCGAGGAAATTTTTGGAAATTTTACTTCCTGTGAGTTCTTCGAATACTTCTGCGATTTTTTCTGTTTCTGGCATGAACCTTTCCTTATTCGTTTCTAAAGTCCAGTTTCTTCTTCCTCATTTTTATGAAAACTCCAATACAAATGAAACTAGAGAAGATTGCATAGAAAATCCGAATAAAATGGATGGGGGGAACTGGAAACTGTTTTCCAGGACGAAACGCGTTTAATCTGGACGCTAAAACCGGTTTTAGTTCGGACCGATTTTCCGTTTCTCTAAATTTAACGATATGAGCGTTTTCACTCAATAAATAAAACCGTCTCGCTTCTCTTTCCAGTGCAACTTGATCGTTTTTTAAAATCTTTTGTTTTTCTTCCAATTGCCTATTTTCATAAGAGAGTCTTTCTATATCGAGTTGTAAAGAAGCAAGTGATTCTTCTAATTGAGAACGCACTACAATCCCAGATTCTCCCAAGACGATAAAATAAAAAAGTCCTGAAAGAAAACAAGAGAACAAGAAAATTTTCGTTGGAAGTGTGATCATAAATTTATACTGCTTTCGAAATTTTACCCGTTTTGATTCCAACAGTCCTTAAAGTTTTTAAATAAAAAATCTTTTTGAATCTTTAAAATTTCAAATCTATTCTTTTTAAACTCGATCGCCCCAAACACCAACTTATAAGATCTTAAAACTATAATCTTATAAATCAAATTTCTGCATCTAATCCTTGTTCTATGATTGCTATCCAATAAAAATCGCAAATCTGTTTTATAGAAACTTGTATTTGTTTGCTTTAGACGCGTCTATTTTAAACTAAGACGCGTTTTTTCCAAATACAAAAACAATTTTATAAATTATAAAAAGTTTCCCTACCCTTATAAACTGCTGACTTTCCGAGTTCTTCTTCGATCCTTAGAAGTTCGTTATATTTTGCAATTCTATCCGTTCTAGAAAGAGAACCGGTTTTAATCTGTCCTGCGTTAGTCGCAACTGCAATATGAGAAATCGTAACGTCTTCCGTTTCCCCACTTCTATGGCTTACGACGTTTGTATATTTCGCTTTTTTCGCCATTTCGATAGAAGAGAGAGTTTCAGAAAGAGAACCGATCTGATTTACCTTGATCAGAATCGAATTTCCAACTCCGGAAGAAATTCCTTTGGAGAGTTTCTCTATATTTGTCACAAAAAGGTCGTCTCCTACGAGCTGAATTTTCTTTCCTAATTTTTCGGAAAGAAGTTTCCAACCATCCCAGTCATTTTCGTCCAAACCGTCTTCGATCGTAATAATCGGATATTTGGAAACCAAATTCGCATAATAATCCACGAGTTCGGCACTGGAGAACTCTTTATTATTTTCGGCACCGAGTACGTATTTCTTTTTACTTTTGTCATAAAATTCGGAAGAAGCCGCATCCAAACCGAGTAAAACGTCTTTTTCAGGTTTATATCCTGCTTTTTCAATAGCTTGTAGAATAACTTCGATCGCTTCCACATTACTAGTCAGATCTGGAGCAAATCCACCTTCATCTCCGACGGCAGTGTTCAATTTCTTTCCTTTGAGTACTGATTTTAAAGAATGAAATATTTCCGCCCCCATACGAAGAGCTTCTCGAAAACTTTTGGCTCCTACGGGAAGAATCATAAATTCTTGAAAGTCTACGTTGTTATCCGCATGAGCGCCTCCGTTGATGATATTCATCATAGGAACGGGTAGTTCTCTGGCAAAGTTTCCTCCTATATAACGATATAATGGAAGTTTAGAATGAGCAGCAGCAGCCTTGGCTACCGCGAGAGAAGTTCCTAAAATTGCATTCGCGCCTAGTTTACCTTTGTTTTTGGTTCCATCAGCGTCTAACATGAGTTGGTCGATTCTATTTTGATCGATCGCATTTTCTCCTTTCAATACTTCCTGAATTTTCAGGTTTACGTGTTCTACCGCCTTAAGTACTCCTTTTCCAAGATAACGATGTTTATCTCCGTCTCTAAGTTCTACGGCTTCGTATTCTCCAGTAGACGCTCCGGAAGGAACCGCCGCTCTTCCAAAAGAACCATCTAAAAGGATTACGTCCACTTCGACCGTAGGATTTCCACGGGAGTCCATAATTTCCCGAGCTTGAATTTTCTGAATTTGAGAGTGATGAGACATTTTATTTCCTGAAATTTATGTATGTTTTGTCTGCTTGAGTTGAAAAGGTTGTAAAACAAAAAACCGATTTTTACTTCCAAAGAAAAACAATTTAGAACGTTTTCCAAATCTTAAAGTCACCCTAACAAAATGTGTGAGTTCCCACATTTTCAGGTTTTACTACAAGTTTTTTGCTTTTGTTCCTACGATCTTTCAAGTCAGAATCAGGATGATTAAACGGGCCATATCCAAGAAATCAAGCGGGAAACACGATCTCTAATTTTGCTCCAGTTAAGATTTGAAAATCCAGTTTCATTCTTAAAAAATCGACACACAATTTTCATGTGTGGGAACTATTACAAAATAATGTAACATGAATTCGATGTAAAGAATCCATGGTTCCTTTTTCTAAAAAAAATGTGATCTTGATTTCTAAAATGTGGGAACTCCCGCAAATCAGGATTTTACGAACAAATTCTAAAATTGTAGGAACTCATACTTTTAGAAAATTCTTTCTCGTTTTCTTACGCCGATTTCAAAGACATATTTTCTGAAACTGTAGGAACTATTATAAAATTCCGATTTTACTGACAGATTCTGAGAACGTTCTTTCGAGAAACGGCATTTTTAAAACCATCTAAGAGAATCAAGTAAAAAAGTGAGATTCTCAAAAATTATAGAAAGAAGCAGTTGACAACTATCTTTCTACTGATTTCGTGGTATTTTGAAGTTTCTTTCCAATCTATTCAGGGAATCCGAATGAACCAAAATTCAGAATTTGACATCGTCACTCTTATCGAATTAGCAAAACGTAACAAATATGAAAGAGCTGTTGCTGGATTCCATACACTAGATCGAATCGAAAGACTAGAATTGCCTAAAAAGATCAAGGCTAGAAAATTAGCTGTTCAGGCAATGTTCGCACTCGCCAGCGAAGAAGTACAATATCAATATTTTACAAAAGAAGAAAGAATCCAACTCGATAGAGAAGCAAATCTTACAAACGAGTCCTACTCTAAATTCAATGGACTTTTCGAAGCTCCTCAAGCTCCAATTGCAGAAGAAGATACAGAAGAAGATTTCATTCCGGAAGAAGCACCTCGCCCAATTCTCGATGGAGAAGATGACGAAGATGAAGATTCTCTTGATGAAGATGATGATGACGACGAGGATGAAGATGAGGACGATGACAACGAGGATGAAGACGACTTTGACGAGGACGAAGAAGATTCCGAAAAAGAAGAGGATTAGAGTTCATCTACCAGCTCGTTACAAATCCAAACGGCACTTTAAACTTAAAGGAAACCCAATCGGGTTTCCTTTTTCATTCTAGATTCAATCCAATTGCAGAAGGAGAAAGAATCGCTGAACAGATTCCGGTCCCACTCTCAGACAAAGAAACTGTTCTCATCTTCGGTTTTGGCTTAGGCTACCACTTAGAGTCTTACCTCCAAAAAACAAACCAACCAGTAAGCATTCTAGTACTCGAACCTATCGGAATATTAAAATCGATTGCGGAAAAATTTTTTGATAGAATCTCAAAATCATACGAAAACAAAGGACATCATATCCAAATCGTTTTTGGCCTGGACGAATTTTTATCTCACCCACTCTCTTTCTGGCTTTCCGAAAAAACAAACCAAGTCTCCCCTTTTTTACATCCCGTTTATTCTAGAAAATTTTCCGATCTAACATTGAGTTTTTTGGATTCACTCAAACAAAATTCTCAAAATAAAATCGCCAAAGAATATTTTCAAAAAATCTGGATACGTAACTGTGTCCGAAACCTTACGAGTTTATTCCAAAATTCGAATACTTCTCTGATTTTTTCCGGAGCCAAAAACAATTTCTTTCAAAACCAAACCTTAGTTTTTACAGGCGCGAGTCCTACTCTCGAAAAAGAAACGGACTGGATTTCTAAAAACAGAAACCAATTTCATCTACTCGCTTCGGACACTTCTTTGGGTTGGATTTTAAATTTCGGAATCGTTCCTGACGCGGTTTTGAGTATAGATTCTTCCAGAGGTACGTTATTTCACTTTCGAAATATTCTTCCCAAAGAAATTCCAATCCTTACTTGGTTTGGCGGTTGTACTTATCTTTTTGATCTTCCAAATCCAAAATGGATTTATTTTTCCACTCATCCTTTAGATCAAGTTTTAAGATCTCTTTTTTTTCAGAATGCGCCTATCTTGGAAAATCCGTCTTTAAACATGGCGGGAATCGCCGTGTCCTTCGCCAAACATCTTAAATACGATAGGTTAATTTTAAAAGGTGTAGATTTTCATAGAAGCAATGGTAAAACTCATTGTAGATCCAGTGGTTACGAAGTTTATGATCGCTTTTTTCTTTCCAGAAAAGTAAGTCTGTTTAAGACGCGGTTTCAAAAATCAAAGTCGTGGGAAAAAAGATTTTCCATTTTAGAAATATTAAAAGAAGAATCTCCGGAACTTTTCCAATCCAATCCTATGTCTAAAATCACAAAAAAACTCGGAGAAGGTTTGATCTTAGAAGATCCAAAAAAGATTCAGTTCGAAAAATGGATTCAATTTTGCGTTGCACATTTGGATCTAAAAGGTTATTTTTCCTCTCGGATTTTGAATATTCCTTCGGTAATCAAACCCTAAGTAAATCTTAAAGATATACTCTTGACGCAATTCTATTTCTAAAGATACTTTCCGATTTGGGACAAAGATTATGAATAAAGGTTATATCATTTGTGTCGATGATGAAATATCGGTGCTGGAAACGATTCAACAGCAACTCCGTAACGAATTCGGAGAAAGCCATGAAATCGAAATTGCAAACAGCGCAGAAGAAGCTCTGACGCTAATGGAGGAAATTCAAAATTCCGGGCATGTAATCGAAGTGATAATTACCGATCAAGTAATGCCCGGTATGAAGGGTTCTCAGTTTTTAGAGGAAGTTCACAAAAAACTTCCAGACTCGATCAAGATCATGCTTACTGGTCAAGCCGGTCTTGATTCCGCGATCCACGCGATCAACTACGGAGGCTTAAGTCGTTATGTGGAAAAACCTTGGAATATAGAAGAACTTACAGGAGACATCCGTTTCTTGATAGAAAAGTTCCGTCAAAATTTAGAGAATCAACATTTAATCAATGAACTCAGTAGAAAAATCCAAGAGCTGGAAGAACAAAATCAAAAATCTCAGCAAGAAATCTAAAAAAAAACTTAACTTTGTGAAACATATTCTTTTTTTTGCATATATCCTCTTTTTATTTTTTACGCAAATTTCTGTATTTGCTCAATTAAAATCGGCTAAACTTTCCGAAGAACAAATTCTAAAGAAAAAAGAAGTTCTTCTACAAGTTTTAAAATTCGGAACTACAAAAGAAAGGGCCATGGCGCTTCGAGAACTTGAAGGGTTTCCGCCCGAACATTCTGGAATTCTAATAGACCAACTCGGTAAAATTTTAGATAAGGACCCAGATTGGATGATGAGGGTCTATACAATTAGAACCGTTGCCACATTAAAACTTACTCAATATGAAGAATCCATCCTTAAACTTCTAAAAAACGAACAACCGGATATACAAAAGGAATCCATCTACGCCACTAAAAAATTAAAATTCGAGAAAGCAGTTCCGATTCTTTTTGAGATACTAAAAACACAGGACTTTACTAAAAATTCTAATCTTACCGTAGGACTTTTAGACGCGTTAGGCGATTTTCCTCCTCAAGAAGAATCTTCTGCTTTCTTACTCGCTCGATTGCATGAAAACTTCAACGATCCGGAAATCAGAGCCCAAATCGCTCTTTTTTTTGGAAAGAACAAGGATAAAAGAGCGGAGAGCACATTACTCGAAATCTATAAGGACTCTAAAGAACCAATCACTCTTAGAAGTTTTTCCGTTAGTTCTCTTGGTAAAATGAAATCCATTTCCTCAATGCAGACAATCAAGGAGGAATTGGAAAAAATTAGAAATCTCAAAAATAAACAAGAAGTTAAAGACTTTCAACCTCTAAAAATCCATTCCATTACGGCACTCGTTTCTATGGGCGACAAAGATATATTAGAAGAATTGTATGCATATGCAAGAGACGATGATCCCGTCGTAAGACTTAGAGCGATCAAACATCTTACCGATACGGGAGATATGTCCGTTCTTGAAATTTTAGAGTATAAGGCTCAGAAAGATCCGAGCGAAAAGGTTAAAAAAGCCGCAAAAGCAGCGATCGAAAAATTAAAAAAAGGAGAATCCGTAAGAGATTCGGACGACTCACTTCCTATCAAACAACCCAAGTCAGGGCATAGAGAAAAACCAATTCGCTCGAGTGATCCCTCTCCATTACCCGGCACTTCCAGTCCTGATCTAAGACCTTCAGGAGGAGAAAGTGGGTCTCCTCCATCCGGAGGCAAACCCGAATCCGAAGATTTAGAGGATTAACTTATTGTTACGCTTTTTAAATATTCAAAAAATATTATGGATTAACTTTCTTTTTTTATATATTTCGAGTCTATCCGTATTTGCTCAGGAAATACATAGGGCCGCTTCTACGTATCGAAGTTCGATCTCTCTTTCAGAACCCAGAATTTCCGATATTAAAGAAGCCTTATCTTCCGAATCTCCTAATTTTCCAAATTCCTTGAAACTTTTTTTTCAAGAACTCAAGGGAAACTATGCTATTTTTTACGACTGGAATGGAGAAACAGTATATTATAAATATAGAATTAACAAATTTGACAAATCTAAACTCAAACAGGTTCGTAAACTTTCGGAAGGCGCCGCATACGAAGTGAACGGCCTCTGGGAAGGTTTAATCGTATTTCAAGTTTCCACCGTTCCACTTTTTAAAAAAGCTTCCGAAATTAGTTTAGAAGAAAAAAAAGAAAAATCTTCCATTCCGGTTTTTGATCTTGTCGAATTTAAGGAACTGTCTCTGGATGAAATTCTTTATTAAAAATAAAATTCAAAACAATTTTTTTATAAAGAAATTTCTAACTTTTTCAATTTCTCTAAGCAGTTTTATTTTTTCTTCGTTCTTTGATTTACTCGCACTGGATCCGTTAGACCCAAATCTATCGTATCATTCGACTCCTTTTGTTTTAAACATAGTAAAAATTCGTTTTCCGGAAAAAGCGGAAGTTCTAAAACTTGGAACCGGAAATCACTGGAAAATAATCCCTACTCGAGGAAGAGCTTGGATGTTGATTTTACGAGAATGGGATGGATTTCCTTCCAACGAAGAATCTCTCAGATCTCTTTTGAAAGATTTATTTCCGAATTCTAAAGACTTATCGGTTCCTACGCTTGCCAATTTAAAAACGATTGGCGGTGAAAGAAAAGAAATCGGTTCCGGAACTCCTCTTACCATTCGTTATTTTCTTTTGGAAAAAAATAAAAAAATCGTTTCGATCTATATCTGTTTTGATTCAGAAAATAAAATCGTTTCCGATTTTTTTCAAGATCCGAATCAATTTTTGATACCAACCTCAATCGATTCTTTTTGATCTCTTTTGAGAAATTCACTTGAAGAACAAGAC
Source organism: Leptospira interrogans (assembly GCF_900156205.1). Lineage (GTDB taxonomy): Bacteria > Spirochaetota > Leptospiria > Leptospirales > Leptospiraceae > Leptospira > Leptospira interrogans. The sequence goes on along the minus strand of NZ_FTNA01000016.1, from coordinate 3,563 downwards.
TTATCATAAAAACTGGAATCACTCCGGGCCTATAGCTCAGTTGGTTAGAGCGGCAGACTCATAATCTGCGGGTCGAAGGTTCAAGTCCTTCTGGGCCCAACGGAGTATCCCCCTCTTCAAACAAAAATCCTCAGAAAGATTTGAAACTTTCTTGTGAGAGTATTTCAAGCGATCCGTGGAGAGCAGAAACAAATCCATAGAGTTAGCAAGAAAGACGCCGTGGATCTTAGAGTCGGTCTCAAAACTGGTTGTACAGAGAAAGCGCAATCATATCAATGTGAAATGGGCAAATATTATTCAGAAATCCCCGACGCAAAAATAGTACCGTTGATCCCGAAAGAAAAGGAGAATCTTCAAGAAGGTCGCAATCGTGTTCCTGCAAGAATAGTAATGGCAGGAATCATCTATCGAATGAAAACAGGCTGTCAGTGGCGTGCAATTCCCAATGAATTTGGATCTGGTCAAACTTGTTATAGAAGATTTCAAGAATGGGAACGAGCAGGAGTATTCAAAAAAATTTATAATTCTATTTTAAAATATTATGATGTAAAGAATAAGATAGCATGAAACTGGGCTTCGATGGATTCGGCAATGGTTAAAGCTCCCTAAGGGGAGTTTAACCGGGAAAAATCCTACGGACCGTGCCAAATTAGGAGTTAAACGGCATATTCTTACAGATGGAAATGGAATTCCTTTGGCAATTACGTTGACTGGAGCTAACGTTCATGACAAACACGGTGTAAAGGATACGTTGAATTCAATCCTAATATTTTCCAGAAAAAATAGAAAAAAACCAAAACACCTTTATTTAGATAAAGGTTATGATTTCAAAGATATAGAAGTTTTAATCAAAAAAAGAAACATTCAATCTCATATTCGAAAAAAAGGTGAAAAACCTCTTATCGGTAAATATAAAGGAAAATCTAGACGTTGGGTCGTTGAAAGAACAAACAGTTGGCACAATCGATTCAGAGCCATCTTGATTCGTTGGGAAATAAAATCTGAAAATTATCTTGCATTTCTTTATCTGGCAAGTTCCATTATTACTTTCAACTTTTTTAATAGGTAGTTTTGAGACCGGTTTTAAGTTAAAATCGTTTTATTAAAATAGAATAAGAATAATTTATGATCGAAAAACAATTCAAATTAGGAACTGTAATTGCAGAAAGAGAACTTTTCTTTCAATCAAAAAATAAAAAACAAAAGATCATCGTAAAAATCGGCAAACCTAAATACCTTCAAAAACCAGACGATTGTTGGTATTGTCCGATACAGATTACAGGAATTGGATCCCAAAAAATACGTGCAGTCTATGGAGTAGATTCGATGCAATCTCTCCAGCTTGCAATCAAAATGATTATAATTGATCTTTCTCATTTTCAAAAAACTCAACCGGGAAAATTAACTTGGCTTGGACAAGAACGAAAAGTTATTTCAAAAATATTCCTGGTATCAAACGCAACTTTGTAAGTAAATTCAATAAGTTTAATGTGCTCTGATAAAACTAAATCCTCCATAAAATGAAAAAGTTACCATAAATCACGTTTCATTATTTAATTTAGAATTGTCCCAAAACCTCAAAAAATTTTACGCGATAACCCTTTAGAAATTTTTAATAAAATGTAGTAGTTCCCACATTGGACGGTTTTGGGACAAACTGTTATTATGGTTTAAGAAATTTCTGTATAAATTGGATTTTTGCACGAGTTCCCACGTTTGAAACCAATCTTGTTTTGATAGATTGAAAAAAGATAGTAAACGAACCCTTATTATTGAAAATAATACCCTACAATGAAAAATACTTATCGACTGGGCACAATAATTGCGGAACGAGAAATTCTCTTTCAAGTCGGGAAAAAAAAATCTGAGATTCATATCAAAATTGGAAAGCCTAAACTTCATCCAGACCCGGTCATTCGTTGGTACTGCCCTCTACAAATTATAGGTATCGGTTCTGAAAAAGCACATGGAGCGTTTGGCTCTGATTCAATTAGGGCAATTGAAATGGCATTCCAGATGGCAGGATTACTACTCGTTCGGGACATTCAAAAATTATATAACTTAAACTGGTTAAAACCGGAACATTTATACTTTCCGCCTCCCAATAATTTGGAAGAGCTTTCAAAAAATGAAATTCATTTGCAAAAAAAATTAAAAAAACATAATATTCAAATTCAATATAAATCTAAATTTTTAAAACCCTTAATAGGTTAACTTAGAGTAAAATTTTATCTACACTTTCATTCGATTTATTGAGTTTAAATAATTTATTAAAATATTTTAAATTTATAAAATTCAATTCTACCAAAAACCATATAATAGAATGTCAAATATTTTTTAATCAAACAAGGCTTGTGATAATAATTAATAGCACCTAATCTTATTCAGATCAACAAGTTAACATGAATTTCAGTATAAAAAATTAAAAATTATTTTCTAAAAATATAATTTCTATATTTTCCATGTAGTTATATAAAACGTAGTTTCTCTATAAACTTAGGTCCAATGATTTTATAAAATTTATCACTGTAAAGAAATCTATTTCTAGATTCCATGAAAACAATATGTGACGAACTTGTTTCAAAAGTTAGAATGTAAAATCTCTTTCAAAATTGCCAAAAATTCCAGATTAAGCCTAATTTATAAAAACTTCTACATCTTCAGAAACTTGGTCGTTGATTTTTGTACATCCGAGTAGCAAGTTGTGTTCAATCAAAAAAATTGAATTTTTTGAAATCTCACTTAAAACATTTAAACCCACGACCGTGTCCAAAAATTCGATAAGATTCAAATAGATATTTAAGTTTGTTTTTTATACTTATAATTTCCGTTTTTAAATTTTTAAAGTCAAATTTTTATTGACATTCTATACAACACCTCATTTTTTACTGGCATGAAAAAACATTCTATCAGTAAAATCATTATAACTGCTTGTTGCATTTTTCTTTTAACATACGGATGCAAACAAGATCCAGTAGATTACAATAATAAAATCATGGAAATCATGAACGCTTCTACAAACGATTTAGATGCGTTAAACGCAGCCATGGAAAAGGAAGACCTTACAAACGCAGAAAATGTTAGAAAAGCTTGGGAAACAAAGCTAGTTTCTTCACTCGATAAGCTTAAAGGAATCAGTGATTTTAAAGGAGATTCCAGTTTTAAAAATGCAAGCGTCCAAGCTCTCGAAACTTATTTAAACATAGTAAGTAAAGACTACAAACGTTTGATCGAATTACGAGGATTAGGTGACAAAGCAGACTCAAATGAAATCAACCAAGTTCTCAATCGTATTAATCAGGATTTTGAAAAAGCTGTAAATACTCTCAATGCTGCTTCTGATAAATTTGCGAAAGAATACGCTTCTCAATAAATTTTTTATTAAAAATACATCGTGATCTAACTTAGTGGCGTTTCCAAGTAAACGCCACTTTTCGAAAAAAGTTCTATTATATTATTAGAGTTGTTGAAAAATTCCCTAGTTCCGATTAACAAAACTGCTTTAATTGCCCGTTTCCATAAAATAGAAACAGATGGAGAATTAATTTTTCAACAATTCTATT
>NZ_FTNA01000010.1 GCF_900156205.1 Leptospira interrogans | reverse complement strand
AGTCATTGATTTTTCAATTTCATTGGATGAATGCCAACTTACAGGATAGAAGATTTTTTACATTTTCAATTGGTTTCAAAAATGTAAGTCGAAAAAAGGTATTTATGAGTTTCTCACAACAATCAATTCTTGCCAACCCGACTTTGTCGTCACTTGACATCGCTTATCGAAATTCCGACGGCAAGTTACAGGGAAAGCTTAGAACGAAACGCTAAGTAGGAGTTCCTAGAACTCAGAGTAAAACCAACAACGATTAGAAAATTTCCACTTCCTGTTTTTTCTTTCCTTTGATGTGATAAAGAATTAGATCTACGTCACTTGGGTCTACTCCGGAAATTTGACTCGCCTTTTCTAAAGTCATTGGTTTGTGGCTTTTTAATTTTTGAATGGCTTCTTTCTTTAATCCTGCAATCATTTCGTAGTTTATATCTTCCGGAATTGCAAGATCCAAATATTTATTTTTCCATTGGATTGTTTCAAGTTCTCTTTTAATATAACCTTCGTACTTAATTTCCATTTCAAGAATACTTTTTTCCAAATCAGACCAAGAGCTTACTTCAGGAATCATAAACTCTATATCTTTGATTTTAATCTCCGGACGTTTTAAAAAAGAATCTAGTTTCATACCAAATTTATAGTTTGTGATTCCTTTTTGATCCAAAAGATTTTGAAATTTATCTGAAGGTTTAAGCGGAATCTGATAAATTTTTTCTCGAACCGAATTTACTCTCTCGTATTTCTCCTTCATACAATCATAACTTTTCTGATCTACAAGACCAAGATCATATCCATATTTCATTAATCTTTGATCTGCGTTATCTTGTCTGAGAAGAAGTCTATGTTCTGCACGCGAAGTAAACATTCTATATGGATCTTCCACACCTTTGTGAACTAAGTCGTCGATCAAAACACCGATATAAGACTCACTTCTTTTGAACAACAATGGAGTAAGATTTCTTAAAGAATGAAGAACACTATAAGCCGCAACCAAACCTTGAGCCGCAGCTTCTTCATAACCTGTAGTTCCGTTGATTTGTCCCGCGTGATAGAGACCTTTGATCTTTTTTGTTTCTAAAGTTGGTTTGAGTTCGGTCGGATCTACATAGTCATATTCGATCGCGTAACCGGGTCTTACAATTTCCGCATTTTCTAAACCTTTCAGAGATCTTACTAACTTCCACTGAACTTCTTCAGGAAGACTTGTGGAAACTCCGTTGAGATAAATTTCAGAAGTTTCATATCCTTCCGGTTCAAGAAACACTTGGTGTCTTTCACGATCTGCAAATCGAACAACTTTATCTTCGATCGAAGGGCAGTAACGAGGGCCTGTGCTTTGTATTTGTCCAGAATACATAGGAGATAAATTTAGATTTTCATGAATGAGTTTGTGAGTCTCAGCATTCGTATAAGTAATGAAACAAGGAATTTGTTTTCGAGTAATCTTATCTGTGGAAAAAGAAAATGGAGAAGGATTTGAATCCCCTTCTTGAATTGTGAGTACACTTAAGTCCACAGAGTTTTTATGAATTCTTGGTGGAGTTCCTGTCTTTAATCTTCCTAACTTTAAATTGTATTTTGCTAAAGACTTAGAAAGACCTTTGACGGTAGGTTCACACATTCTTCCGTTTTCATTTTGATACGTTCCAATGTGAACAAGAGAAGACAAAAACGTTCCTGTAGTTAAGATCACGTGATTCGTAAAAATTTCAAAACCGCGACCTGTTCTTACTCCGATTACTTGATCGTTTTCGATGATCAATTCTTCAACGGTGTCTTGACGAATTGAAAGATTCTTCTCAGCTTCAAGAGTATGTTTTACTTTGAGTTGATATTCTTTCTTTTCCGCTTGAGCACGGGGCGCCCAAACACTCGGACCTTTGGAAGTGTTCAACATTTTAAATTGAATTCCAGTGTTATCGATCATCTTACCCATGATACCACCAAGTGCATCTACTTCTCTTACCATATGTCCTTTAGCAATTCCACCAATTGCAGGATTACAAGACATCTGACCGATTGTATCTAAGTTCATAGTGATTAAAAGAGTTCTCGCACCACCTTTAGAAGAAATATAAGCCGCCTCCGAACCTGCGTGACCAGCTCCAACTACAACACAGTCAAAACGATTTGGAAAAAAAGATTGGTTCTTGGATTCGATCATTTAAATTCAACTTCCTGAAAATTAATTATAAATTTTAGAATGAGATGTTTCTCAAGGTTTGAGTCTTACGATTGCAAGATGAATCGACAAGAGACCCAACATATTGATTCATGGAATTATATCACTTATCAGGTTCCTGTTCTATGGCAGAATCCATCAAGAAACTATCCTATTTCGAAGGAAAAATCGTTCCCGAGTCCGAAGCGAAAATTAGCATTCAAACTCATGCGCTTCAATATGGAACAACCGTCTTTGGTGGGCTTCGCGGCTACTACGATAAAGACACGGATAATATTTATCTTTTTCGTATCTTAGATCATTATCAAAGATTAATCAACTCAACTCGAATCATGCAGCTGAAATTAGATAAGATAAAAGAAGAGTTGAGAGACATAACGATTGATTTGATCCGCCAGTGTGGCTACAAAGAAAATATTTATCTTCGTCCCTTCGTTTATACATCGGCACTGCAGCTTTCACCTCGTTTTCATGATGTTCCGACACAACTCGCGATCTACATTCTTCAGTTGAACGACTACTTAGATACAAAACGAGGATTAAAAACGATGGTATCTAGTTGGAGAAGATTTGACGACGCAGTAATCCCAACTCTTTCCAAAGTATCCGGAGGATATGTAAATTCAGCTCTTGCAAAATCGGAAGCAGTTCAAAATGGATTTGATGAAGCAATTTTTTTAGATTCGAGAGGATTTGTAAGCGAAGGTTCTGCTGAAAATATTTTTTTAGTTCGAGATGGGAAGATCATTACACCCGGAATCAACTCCTCTTTATTAGAAGGAATTACTCGAAGAAGTGTACTTCAAATCGCAAAAGATAATGGGATCGAAGTAATCGAAAGAGATATATCCAGAAGCGAACTTTATATTGCTGACGAAGTTTTCTTTTCTGGAACTGGGGTTCAAATTGCTTGGGTTTCAGAAATCGATCATAGAAAAATCGGAAATTCAGCTATTGGCCCAATTACTCAAAAGATTCAAAACTTATTTTTTAATCTAGTGATTAACAAAGAAGAAAAATACAGACATTGGTTAACTCCAGTATATTAGAAAAGAATGAAATCGTTTCAGTTGGATGAAATTTTAGGACAAGAAGTTGCTCTTACTTTTTTAAAAAGATATATTTCCAAACCAGAAACCATTCCACCACTTTTAATTTTCCACGGGCCGGACGGAACCGGAAAAGAATCTGCATCCGAACGATTTATCAAAAACGTATTGTGTTTCGAAGGAACTTCGTGCGGAGTATGTGCTTCTTGTAAATCTTTTATACACAACTCACATCCGGATTATATTCGTTTTCCAGAAGAAAGCGGTAAAATCATTCCCATCGGAAGTGAAGATAATCCAGAAGAATTTTCGATCCGATGGTTGATCCGTTCTCGATTAAATTATCGTCCTCATCTTTCCAAATTTCGTTTTATTGTTTTTCCAGATGCGTCTCTTATTGGAAACGAAGCAGAAACAGCACTTTTAAAATCCTTAGAAGAAGCGCCTCCGTTTTCTAGATTTATTTTTATCGTAAACAATTTAGATAAACTCAAAGAAACAATCGTAAGTAGAGCCATTTGTGTTCCTTTCCAATACCTCAATCAAGAGGATCTTAGAAAAATAAATACAAACTTAGGTCTTTCTACATTTCCATTCCAAGGTGGAAGTCTTATATCATCCGAATGCCCCAAAGAAGTGTTAGATTTAGTTCAAGAAAAAATAAAAGATCGATTAGAAACAGGATTAGATCTTTTAAAATTGGAATCGTGGATTCTTTCCTATAAAGATGAACATCCAGAATGGAAGGAAAATTTTTCTTATAAAGAATTTTTAGAACTTGTAAGTCTTATATTAATGTACGAATACACAAGAGTTGATTACGAAAGTAATCTTTCAAAGTTAGAAGCCATCTTTCAATTTAAAACAGAACTTCACAAAAAGATAATTGGAATCGATTCAATTGCTCTTTCCAGATTATTTTTTAAACTTTCTATTTAGAATATATTCAAAATTTTGAATATATGTTACTCTACGATTACTCCTTTAACGTTAGTCAAAATAAAAAAGGAATCTATTGAATAATTGTGACATAATTAATTATTCAAAACATAAACAGATTCTTTTTTTAGTGAAAGTTTCTGATTCCGGAATTTTCATTTGAGTACAAGGCTTCTTTTAAAAATACTGTATTCTCATTCATTGAATTCTAGAATTGAAAAGTCTGTCAAATGTAGGAATTTTACATAGAAATCTCAGAGTCGAAAGTCATCCGAAAAAGTATAACCATATAAGAATTTAGTTTTTCGGAACACTATGTTTTGATAAAAATCTGCCGACAGTTTGTTTTAGCCGACTTCTTTCAAAATTTTGGAATGCTATAAATGAAAGATCAGTAAACTCAATCGAATTGAGAAAATTTTTTTAATTCGAACTTATATAAATTTCTTTAAGAGAGAGTTAATTGTTTTTGGAGGAAAAATTGAACCTAGTTTGGAATAAAATTTTGGAAGAAGTATCCAAAAAAATATCTCCGCAATATTATGAACGGTTCATTGATACACTAAAGTTAGAGACCATTAACTCTGAAAAATGTACAATCATAGCTCCATCTGCCACAATCAAAACGCACGTAGAAAGAAAATATCAAAGTATTATTGAAAATGCAATTTTAGAAACTTGTGGCGATAAGATTCCAGTGGAAATCTTAATCGAAACAAAAGCAGCTTCTCCTCTTCAGTCTATTCTTGAAAAATCTTTTGATCAAAAAGATTTTCAATTTAACCCAGATTATACATTTGAAACTTTTATTGTAGGGGATTGTAATCGTTTGGCATATACAGCTGCAAAAGAATGCGTTCGAAAACCTGCAGAAATCAATCCTCTATATATATTTGGAAGTGTAGGAGTAGGAAAGACACATTTACTTCACGCAATTGGATCAGAACTTACTAAAAAAGATCCATGGAAAACAGTATGTTATGTAGATATTTCTTCTTTTATGAATGAGTTTCGTTTTGCACTTCAATCCAGGGAACTTATCGAAAGTTTTAAGATTAAATATCAATCCTATAACTGTCTTATCGTAGATGATATTCAGCTTCTCTCTACGAATGCTGAAAAAACTCAAGATGAGTTTTTTGCATTGTTTAACTTTTTATTTGAAAGAAAAAGACAAATCGTAATCGCTTCGGATCGTCCTAGCTCTGAACTTGCAATTCATGAAAGACTAAAATCTAGATTTGTTACAGGTGTTCAAGCAGACATTCAATACCCAGACAGGGAAATTAGAAAAGGAATAGTAACTCATCATTCTAAAATTATGGATCTGGGTTTAAGCGAAGATATATTAGATTTTTTAGCAGATCAAATCGAAGAAGATACAAGACTTCTTTTAGGTGCGCTTAACGACATTTATCTATATAAAAAATCGTATTCTCTTCTTTTTTTAAATTTAGATAAAGTGAAAGAAATCGTAAAAAACAGACTTTATCGTAAAAAAAATATAGAATTTTCTCATGATCGGATTATAGAAGCCGTTGCGAAGGAATTTAATTTAAACACTGCCGAAATTATGGGAAAAAGTAGAAAGAAAGAATTAATCATTCCGCGTCATATATGTTTTTATTTACTCCACAATGTATTTAACGTGAACAAGTCCCAAGTTGGAAGACTTTTTCAAACTCAACACACCACAGTAATCCACGGAGTTAGAAAAACCGAGGAACTTCTTTCCAACAATAAGGAAATGCGTTTTTTAGTAGAACGAATTAGTTCCAAATATAAACTACAATAAGATTCATTCTACATTTGTAGAGATTGATATTCAAATTTACTCTTATAAAATTTTAGATACGTTTTATTATATAATTTTTAACGTGAGTTCGTGGAGAAATTCGTTTTATCTTAGAGTTGTCCTAAAACCTCAAAAAATTTTACGTTATAATTCTTTAAAATTTTTAATAAAATGCAGTAGTTCCTACAATTCATCACCAACCCCACAAGTTGAATAGGATTTTAGAATCAGAATGAACTCAACAGAACGGGCTTTCTATGGATCGCCGTTCTGGGCTCAAAAAGGCACATTTTTCAAGTGTTCCGACAAGAATGAGTCTTTTTACTTGCAAAAAGTATGTTTTTCTGATAAAGAAAACCTTTCCCCCCACCCAAAAATAGGGAAAACTCATCACAACGTTCTTTATGAATCGCGTTGTGGGGCGGGAACTAAGTTTTACAGAAGATTTTGTCGTAATTCCGACGATAGATCTTGAGATCCAATTATTTATGGGGTTGGTTATGCTACAAATTAGGTCGCATTTAGCAATTTACGAACCTTTCGAGCAGTTCTAATCTCGTTAAATTTTTGCAGTAGTTCCACATTTAAAGAATCGATCTGTAAAGTTTAGATTCCAATTTTTTTTTCAGAATCATGGGTTTGACCTGGTAACATAAAAGTAGACATTTTTTTCGCCAAAAATTGAGGTAAAAGATAAAGGTGAGAATGAAAAGAAGTAACTATCAATACGTCTGTTTCAAAACTTATAATATAACATTTCTTTTACAAAGGCCAACAATTTTGAATTAGGTGCAATTTGTAAGGTTTTGATGAATTGTTTTATTTAAAAATTATGAACCGAATTTTCAAAATTTAGGATTTGTTTTAAAATTCATGATGCTCTATTACACAAGGATCAATAAAATTCCTAAACTTAAATTTGACTTTTATAATCATTTTCAATAATTCTAAAAGCTCGAAGTACTTTTAAATAAATCACCTTTTATATAGCAGTATTTAATTTTATCAGCTCTTAGAATTTCTAAACCTGAGTTCATTTATCAAACACCATAATTCATCAATTTAATGTAGTACTTACAAAACACTTACTACGGTGTTATGTTGATTTTATAAAATAGAGTTGTTGAAAAATTCCATAGCAGTGATTAACAAAACTTGCTTCAATTGATAGTTTCCATGAAATAGAAACAAATGAGGAATTAATTTTTGAACAATTCTAATTAAGTATTATAAATTTTGCGTATTCTATTACGTGGTTTAGGCAAAATTTATCTCAATGTTTATCGTTTTAATTATTTTTAGAATTTAAAATCGATTCTAAAATCTAAAAATGTGGGAACTTATACAAAACTGAGAATTTGAAAGTAATACAAATTTTCCCAAAGAATGTATATAACCTGTTAATAACATATAGATTTAGTGTTTAAAAAATAAAATAAATCTGTAAATAAGACATAATGTAAGATTATTGTCACTTAGAAATGAAAAATCGACTTAGAATTATGTCGGAAAAGAAAATTCTCTTTTCAAAAAAAATGAGACATATTTCAGTATTCTTTAGGAATACAATTTTATGTACATATTTACAGGTACTACTCCTACAACTGTACAATAATAAGAACTTATTTAATTAAAAAGAAACTAGGAGAAAAAAATTGAAAATTAAAGTTAATACATCTGAATTCTTAAAAGCAATTCACGCCGTAGAAGGTGTAATTACTACAAGAGAGATTAAATCTATATTATCAAATCTTAAAATAGAAGCCGAAGGAAAAGAAACCTTTCTCTCTGCTACCGATCTCGAAATTTCAATCAAAACATCTGTACCTGCTGACGTAACTCAAGAAGGGAATGTTTCTCTACCTGCAAAACAACTTTCTAGCTTTTTTAAAACAATCCATTTTGAAGATACAAATTTGTCTTTAGAAGAATCGGATAGTAATTCTTCTATCGTTTACATTACCGATGCTTCTGGTAAAAACGATTATAAATCCAAAATCAGTGGAATGGATGCTGATGAAATTAAAACAATTTCAAAAATTGATTCTTCGCAAGTATCTTCTTTCCCTAGTACTTTGATAAATGACATGATTCGTAAGACTTCTTATGCAATTGCACATGAAGATCAGAGATTTATATTTAACGGTCTTTATATGATTCCTAACGGAGATAAACTGATTTTTGTTGGAACGGATGGAAGAAGACTTTGCAAAATTGAAAGAACCCTTCCTTCCCCATTACAGTTTAAAGATTCTATTATAGTTCCTGCAAAAGCGATCCGGGAAATTTCTAAAATGATCGCAACTTCTGAAGTTGGAAATATAGGTTTAATTGACGGTCAAATTTATGTTTCTGCAAACAACATTGAACTATTATGTAAATTGATTGAAGGAAATTTTCCAAACTACGAACAAGTCATTCCTAAAAATACTAAATTTTCTACGAGCATTTCTAAAGAAGAATTTCAAGTTTCCTTACGACAAGTTTTGACCGCTGCAGAAGAACCTTCCAGACAAGTAAGACTTACATTCAGTAAAAATAATTTAAATTTATTCGCTCAAACTCTTGGTGCTTCTGAGGCAAGTATTAACAAACCAATCGAATATTCTGGGGATGAAGTCACGATTGCATTCAAAGGTGAATATCTCATGGATATTTTTAGATCGATTGACGACAACGAAGTTAAAATAGAATTTTCAGATGCAAACTCTCCGGTTATTTTTAAAGATCCTTCTGATCCTGAATTTATTTCTGTGATTATGCCTATGAAATTGTAATAGTATTATAATTTTATTATATAATATTAATTGCAAAAATGAAATTTTTATAACTAAGTTTGATTTTAAGGTTTGTATCTTTTAATTTAAAGCTCAGCCAAAAATCTAATTGTATTTTATCAAAAAGATCAACCTACAAAAATAGGTTCTAGTTTTGGTACTGGTTTATTATAAAGTTTTGTTTTACTGAGTTCTATAAAATTAGGTACCATGAGTTTTATTGTAAAAAATTGTTTAAATACAGAATATTAAACACTGTTATATAATTCTGAGTAGAAAAAGCTGACGTATCATTTTAAAAAAATGAAATTGAGAAAAATAGAAATCCACATCGTTTTAGTAATGAAGTTTATTAAAAAGTTTATAAACTAAAAAGACATGTTTTGTAAAAGTTACTTTATTGTATTAATGTGAAAGTAATCGATGTGAGCGAACTCGGCATCCCGCTTCTATGGGCGATCAATAGATCGCTTTCTATATTAAAACTAAAGAAGATTATTGTATCATATTTTTTGCATACAATTTTACGACCAGAACTGAGAGTCCGGTTTGTTATAGACAAGTCAGATTTGCCCGATTTTATTGTGCTAAACTCATTTAATATTAAGATTTTTAAATATTTCTTTTAAAACTTTAAATAGTCTTTTGGTTATGTATTATAATGTTTTTAAAACATCTTACTATTCAAAACTTTAGAAACCACGAAGAACTGAGTCTAGATTTTGATTCCAGGCTTATTTTTTTTGTTGGAGATAATGGAGAAGGTAAAACTAATCTTTTAGAAGCGATTTGTATATTATCTTGGTTAAAAAGTTTTCGCGAATCTGAAGATTCAAACCTTATTCGATGGGGTTCTGAAAATTATTTTCTCAGAGGAAAAATTAAAAATAACCTAAAAGAATCCGTTTTAGAAATTGGATTTACTTCTAAACCATCTGTTAAAAGAAAATTAAAATTTAATCAAGAAGAAATAAAAAAAAGAACAGATCTAATCGGCAAGTTTATCACTGTATTATTAACTCCGATGGATTTAAAAATTATAGAAGGTGGTCCGGCGGAAAGAAGAAAGTTTATAGACGCTTTTATTTCTTCCTTTGATCCTTTTTATCTTGAATTTTTATTAGAATATAATAAAATTCTAAAACATAGAAATGCGCTTTTAAAAAGTGGAAATCTAGATATTTCTCATCTTTCTATTTGGGATAAAAAAATCGTAGAAAAAGGGATCTTTATACTCAACAAAAGAAGAGAAGTTGTTTTGGAATTAAATTCTTTTTATAGGGTTAATTTAGATAAACTGAGCGGAGGAAAAGACGGACTCGAATTAATCTATAAACCTAATGTAAAAGACCAAGACGAATTTTTAGAAAAACTTAACCGTAATTTAAGTAGAGATTTAAGGCTTGGTTATACTTCAGTAGGAATTCACAGAGATGATCTTTTTATTGGAACCGATCAAAGAGATATTACCGAATTTGGTTCCCAAGGTCAAAAAAGAAGTACCGTGATCGCTTTAAAGGCGGCAACTTTTAATTATTACAAAGATATTTTGAACACCATTCCCGTTTTATTAATTGATGATGTCATTCGAGAGCTGGACGTAAAAAGAAGAGAATACTTTGTAGATCTTGTAGTTACTGCGGGGCAGGCTTTTTTTACTACGACGGATTTAGAAGGAATTCAAGATTATGTCGGTAAACTTAAGGATCAAAAGCAAATTTTCCTAATTCGACAAGGAAAAGTCGAGCCTATAAAATGAAAGACGATTTAATTTCATCTAAAAAGATCGAAACCTCCGAATTTCGTTCTATTTTAAATCAAATGGGAATTACGGAAGAAAATCTCCAAGAAAAAATTTCTATTCATACTCTTAAAAACCGTTGGAAAGAAATTGTTGGCCCAGTGTTCGCTTCTAATTCCGAAGTCAATTCGATTCAATTCGGTAAACTTAGAATTCTTGTATCCCATAACGCGTATAAACAAGAGTTACTTTTTTTACAAAATCGTATCATCAGAGAATCCGCTCGATTTTTAGGAAAAGGAATCGTTCGTTCTATTGAGATTTCCATCGGTAAATTAACAGCTTCTTATTCTATTACGAATACCGAGACCAAAGAAAAAAAAGGTTTAGAAGGCAAGGACCATTTAATTGCAATTCTCGAAAAAGAAACTGATCCCGAAATTAAAAAACGTTACCTAGAGATTCTTCAATATCTTTAAGGATTCGATGAATTTCCTTGCCTCCCTATGGTTTTCAGGAAAACTATTCCTGAGGTCCGAAAAATATGAGCCAAGAAGAAACAAGCTACAGTGCCGGTCAGATTAAAATTTTAGAAGGTCTAGAAGCTGTTAGAAAACGTCCGGGAATGTATATCGGAACTCAGGACGAAACCGGGCTTCATAAAATGGTTTACGAGGTCGTGGATAACTCGGTTGACGAGGCCATGGCTGGTCATTGTACAGAAATTAAAATCAGTATTTTACCGGATAACATCGTTGAGGTGAAAGACAATGGTCGAGGAATTCCAGTCGATATTCACCCCGACAAAAAAATTTCCACAATCGAAGTTGTTATGACAATCCTTCACGCAGGTGGTAAATTTGAAAATGATGCCTACAAAGTTTCTGGAGGTTTACATGGGGTTGGGGTTTCGGTAGTGAATGCACTTTCCGAATATCTGGAAGTTGAAGTTCATCAAAAAGGGAAAGTCTACACTCAAAAATACGAAAAAGGCGTTCCTGTTTCTTCGGTTCAAATTCAAGGAGATTCTTCGGAAAGGGGAACCATAGTTCGTTTTAAACCGGATGCCACCATTTTTACCACAGTAGATTTTCAATTTGACGTTCTTTCTGCACGTTTTAGAGAATTAGCTTTTTTGAATAAAGGTTTGGTTTTAGTTGTCGAAGACCATAGACGCGGAAAGGAAAATATTTTACGAAACGAATTTCAATTTTCCGGTGGAATCGTTTCTTTCGTGGAACATATCAACGAAAACAAACATCCCATGCACAAAGTGATTCACTTTGAACGAAATAAAGACGACGTTTTGGCTGAAATTTCGATCCAATATTCGGAAACATATACGGAAAACATATTCTGTTTTACAAACAATATAAATAACAATTTAGGTGGAACACATTTAGAAGGTTTTCGTGCGGCTCTTACAAGAACATTAAACGACTTTTTAAAAAAGGATTCTACCCTTTCTAAAAAACATCCAACAGGTCTTTCCGGAGAAGATGTAAAAGAAGGATTAACAGCTGTTATATCGATTAAAATTCCTCAACCTCAATTCAATTCCCAGACAAAAGAAAAATTAGTGAACGCGGAAATCAAAGGGATTATGCAAACCTTAAGTTCAGAAGGTTTGACTTTATTTTTTGAAGAGAATCCGAATATTACAAAAAAGATATTAGAAAAATGTATTCTTTCCGCTAAAGCAAGGGAAGCCGCTCGTAAAGCTAGGGATCTTACTCGAAGAAAAACGGTTTTAGAAGGTGGTGGTCTTCCAGGGAAACTTGCGGATTGTTCCGAAAAAGATCCGGCACATTCTGAACTTTATCTTGTCGAGGGCGATTCTGCGGGTGGTTCCGCAAAACAAGGAAGAGATAGAAATACGCAGGCGATTCTTCCTTTGAAAGGTAAAATTCTAAACGTTGAAAAAGCAAGACTAGATAAAATCCTTTCCAGTGAAGAAATACGAGTTTTAGTTTCAGCTTTAGGAACCGGAATCGGAGAAGATGAATTTAATATAGATAAAATTCGATATCATAAAATTATGATTATGACTGATGCGGATATAGACGGTTCTCATATTCGTACTTTGCTTCTTACATTCTTTTTTCGTTATATGCGTCCCGTAATTGAAAGAGGTTATCTTTATGTTGCACAACCTCCTTTGTATTTAATTAAACACGGCAAAAATTCTACTTACGTTTATTCGGATAAGGAAAAGGAAGAATTATTAAAAAACATAGGTGCGGAAAAAGTGGTAATTCAAAGATACAAAGGTTTAGGAGAAATGAATCCGGAGCAACTTTGGGAAACTACGATGGATCCTTCCAACAGAGTTGTACTAAAAGTTAAGTTAGACGATTTCGTGGAAGCAGAAGAGACATTTAATGTTCTTATGGGTGACGAAGTTCAACCTCGAAAACAATTCATAGAAGTAAATGCGGCTAAGGTAGCAAACTTAGATCTTTGATCGAAAGGGGATTTTGAAATGAGTCAAGAAATGGAAAATGAAACCAAAGTCCTAAGCTATAATATTGCTGGAAAACCAGATATTGCAGATGCTCTTAAAAACGGCGTAAGAGTTATTCCTGTAGAAATCGAAGATCAGATGAAAGAAGCGTATTTAGGATACGCTATGTCTGTGATCGTTGGGCGTGCCCTTCCAGATGTAAGAGACGGATTAAAACCGGTTCATAGAAGAATCCTTCATGCTATGAACGAACGTGCATGGAGAAGTGATCGTCCTTATGTTAAATGTGCTAAAATTGTTGGGGAAGTAATCGGTAATTATCATCCTCACGGAGACGCATCTGTTTACGAAGCGCTTGTGAGAATGGTTCAGGAATTTTCCTTAAGAGTTCCTTTGATTGATGGACAGGGAAATTTCGGTTCTATCGACGGAGATAACCCGGCGGCTTATCGATATACGGAAGCAAGGCTTGAAAAAGTTGCCGAAGAATTATTACGCGACATCGAAAAAGAAACTGTTAGTTTTTCACCTAACTATGATGATACGAAAGAACAACCGGATGTTTTACCTGCAAATTTTCCAAACTTACTTGTAAACGGTTCTTCTGGGATCGCGGTAGGAATGGCTACAAACATTCCTCCTCATAACCTTAGGGAAACTATTGATGCAGTAATCGCGGTCATTCGAAATCCGGAAATTACAATTCCAGAAATTCTAAAAATTATACCTGGTCCAGATTTTCCTACTTCCGGAATTATTATCGGAGGGGAGGGGCTGATCTCTGCTTATTCTACCGGAAAAGGTTCAATTCGAATTCGTTCTAAAGTAGAAATAGAAGAAAAGAAAAATGGAAGAGAAGTAATCGTAGTCACAGAAATTCCATATCAAGTAAATAAAAAAGTCCTTCTGGAAAAAATTGGAGATCTAGTTAACGAAAAACAAATCGAAGGAATTTCAGAAATTCTAGATCTTTCCGATCGAAAAGGAATTCGTGTAGAAATTCATATTAAAAAAGATGCAAATGCTCAAGTCATTCTAAACCAACTCTACAAGATGACTCAACTTCAGGTAAGTTACGGAATCACAATGCTTGCGATTTTAGATAACAAACCTAAAATTTTTAATATTAAAGAAATATTAACTGCTTACGCGGCCCATAGAAGGGAAGTTATCGTTAGGAGAACGCAGTTTGATTTAGATAAGGCGGAAAAAAGAGCTCATATTTTAGAAGGTTTGAAAATCGCTTTAGAAAATATAGAAGATGTGATTAAAGTGATTCGTGCTTCTAAAAATCCTCCAGAAGCAAAACAACAATTGATGATTCGATTTAGTTTATCTGAAGTTCAATCGGATGCGATTCTGGAGATGAGATTACAAAGACTTACTTCTCTTGAGGTTCAGAAGATCATAGATGAATTGGAAGAAGTGAGAAAGCTTATCATCGATCTAAAGGATATTCTCGCAAAACCTTCTCGTGTAAATGAAATTGTTTGTACAGAACTTCAAGAAGTTGGAGATAAATACGGGAATAAAAGAAAAACAGAAATTTCTATTGAAACTATAGAGAGTTCTTCATTTAACGCAGAGGATTTAATCGCGGATGAAGAAATTGTAACTCAAATTACTTATGATCAATTTATCAAGCGTCTTCCTATAGATACTTTTAAAAGACAAAAACGAGGTGGTAAAGGAATTCAGGGTCTTTCTCAAAAACGAGATGATGTAATTAAGATCATGAAAGCTGCAATGACTCATGATAATATTATGTTTTTCTCTAATATAGGGAAAGTTTATGTAATGAAAGCCTACGAATTACCAATTGCTTCTAAAGAAGCAAGAGGAAAATCTCTCAAAGCAATCATCAACTTGAGAGAAGACGAATATATCTCTTCCGTTTTTACGTTTAGAGGAGAAGATATGGATAAAGATCTTCTTTTGGTAACAAGGAAAGGATTTATTAAACGAATTCAATTAAAAGAGTTCGGAAATGTTAAAAAGTCTGGGATTATTGCAATCGGACTTAGAGAAGGAGACGAGTTAATCAAAGTAGAATCGATGACCGATAAAGACGAGGTTATGATCTTTTCTAAAAAAGGGTTAGCTCTTCGAATTGAAGGTAACATCATTAGAGCCCAAGGAAGAACCGCTAGTGGTGTTACTGGGATGAGACTTGCAGAGGACGATGCGATTGTAGGACTTAGCAAATATAAAGAAGGGGAAGATATATTTGTAGTTTCGGAAGAAGGTTATGGAAAACGTCTTGGCTTTGAAGAATTTGCCGCAAAAGGTAGAGGCGGCAAAGGAATGGCCTATTTAAAGATAACCGAAAAGAACGGATTTTCCGTGGGAACAGGTTCTGTTGGAAGCGAAGACGAAATTATTCTAATCACTCAACAAGGGATGACAATCCGAATTAATGCATTCGATATTTCTAAATTAGGTAGAACTGCTGTAGGTGTTCGTATTGTGGATTTAAAAGACAACGATAAGGTTCAGGATTTTACAGTTCTAGGAGAAAATTGATTTTATGATCCGGATCGGAAACGTAACGATTCCGGGGAAAATTTCTCTTTCTCCGATGGCGGGAATTTCAGATTCACCTACTCGTAGAATTTGTAGAAAATTTGGAGCTGCTTTTTCTTATACCGAGTTTGTAAATACAGACGAACTCGTTCATCGAGCGCCTAAGGCTCTGAAAATGTTTCGCTACAAATCGGAAGAACGTCCGATCACATTTCAAATTTTTGGAAACAGATTGGAAATTATCGCAGAAGCTGCAGAGATCATTCAGGAATTAAAACCCGACATCATCGATTTAAACATGGGCTGTTCCACTCGTAAGGTTTCCTTACGAGGAGCAGGCGCTGGACTTTTGCGTAGACCTTTGTTAGCTGGCAAAATTATAGAAGCTATAAAAAAACGAGTGAACATTCCCGTTACAGCAAAGATACGGATTGGATGGGATTCAACTTCTCGAAACTATCTTGAAGTTTCTAAAATCTTGGAAGAATCCGGTGTAGATGCTCTTACGGTTCACGGTCGTACAAAAGAAATGGCTTATACAGGATTTGCGGATTGGGATGCAATCGGAGAAATAAAAGTAAATCGGAAAATTCCAATTTTTGGCAACGGAGATATTAAAAGTTTTCAGGAGGCGAATTTTAAGATCGATAAATATTTGTTAGACGGAGTTTTGATCGGTAGAAACGCGATTGGAAATCCTTGGATTTTTTCCGGAGTTAAAAAAGAAGAATTGTCTTGGTCTGAAGTTTTAGATGTAATTTTACAACATTTACGTTGGATGATTGAGGATTATGGAGAAGAATTCGGTTTGGTTTTATTTAGAAAACATCTCGTAAAATATTTAAATGGCTTTGAATTTGATCTCGCTTGGAAAACGGAATTATTGGAAATTAAAGAGTGGAATCGTTTTGAAGATATTTTGCTCTCGGATAAAAAAAGAATCGAATTCACTGTGCCCACTTTTGGAACTACTAAACGTTTTGCTTTTCCATAACCATCCATGACAAACGACCATCACGATCTATCGCTTGAAGATTACTTGCAACGTGTGAGGGACCGTTTGCTTATTTGCCTGGATAATTTTCTAGAAAAAAGGTTATCGGTCATTGAAGCGTCACGCCTCATATGGCGGCTTGGTAATGAGTTGAGCGACGACGATCCTTTATTCCGAACTTTCTTAGGTATCGATTCCGAAACCGACCATCTTCCGGTAGGAGATGAACGCAATCTTTGGAATCCTAAAGCCCTGATCGAAAAGGATAAGGAGATTCGTGAAATGGAAATTAACTTTGAATCGGAAGCAAGAATTGCGGCCGAAGTTCTCCGCTCCAGATTGGGCCATTAATGACTTGTAATACAAATGCACCTAACAGAGGAAATGGTACTAAAAACAGTTCCGGGTATGTCTGTTATCTTAAAACATTATACGATATTTTATAAACATCATTTTGTTTTGCGCACCTCAGAACCACGAACACCGAGAAGTCTCGGTCGAATCGTGTTAGCACCTTTCTTAACTGTCTTCATTAATTCTTGACTAAATTCTCTGCAGGCTTAAAAACTTTGAGAAATGGAGAAGCCACTGCATGAAACAAATTAAGTTATTCTTAATTCTTTCTTTTCTTTTGTTGATTATAATCGGATGTAAAAAGGAAGAAAAAAAACAAGAAGCGCAGATCTTAGGAAACAGGTATGCGAACTTTGACCAATGGATTTATAAAGTTCCTGGTTCCGATAAAAAGGAAGATCAAGTCAGCCTTGTTTATGGAATGGAAGAAGTAACAGGTTTAGAAAACGTTGAAGCGGAAGTAACTACAAAAAAAGGAACTTCCACTGTAACCTATATCAAAGTAAAAACTGTTGAAAACAAAGAAGGTTTTGCACCTGCAAAGAATTTTTCTGAAAACGTATATTTCGTGTTAAACGATGCAGATGATGCATTTGTAAAACCGACGATTACTGCTAACACAAAAGGTAAGTTAAAAAGAGGAATGTATTGTTTAGAACAGGAAGTGATCCAAGAATTCTCTAAAGTCACTTGTTATGATTCGATTTTGACGGAAGACAAGTTGAACAATTATTACGACGTTTGGATCAAAACAATATCGACTTCTTTAAGCAAGGATCCTCTTCTTGGAGAAACCGTAAAACTATTGAAAAAATCAAGTCAAGAACTTGCAAAGTATAACTCCGTTTCCGACGAGGAAAAAAATAAAATCCTTCAAGTCGCGACAGAATCTTTGAAAAAGGCGGCGGCTAAACAGGATGAGTTCAATACGGATATAAACACACTTGCGGGAAAATTCGGAATTATTCTTCAATAAAATTCTAAATTTTAATTTCTAAAAAACGTTTCGAAAACTTAATTTCCTTTTTTCGAAACGTTTTTGAAAATCTTCTTTTTTAACGCGAGTTCGATGTTATGAACCCATGACTTCTGAAAAAAGTTGGAATCTGAACTTTACAGATTGATTCTTTCCATGTGGAAACTACCACAATTTATAAAATAGAAGTTTATAAGAATTGAATCTATAGTATTCAAATGTGGGAACTCACACAAAATTTAGATTTGTCTGTAAAATGTAGGAACTACTTGCAAATCGCGGTTTTACGAACAAATCCTGAAATTGTAGAAACTTATACTTTTGAAAATTCTTTCTTGCGCCGAATTCACGTTATTTCTTTCCCGGAGGAACATAACCCCAAAAACTGAAATCATTGAAAAAAATAATAAAAGCCGCAATTTGAAAAGGAAAAGTGATTACGTCCCAGACAATTGTGACCGGGTATAAACCGTAACTCATAACGTATGGGATCGTCTTGGACATGATCATTTGTTCCGAAAATTTACCTATTTCAATTTCTATGATTTGCGATTTGTTAGAAGCGTGTTGTCCCGGAAACCATACCGCAATCGAGACATTATTACATTCATTTACTTTTCCGTAACATCTTTCTTTTAAAAAGTAAGTAGGAGCAGAACGGGGAATCGAAGATAGATGGAGTGGTGCGAGTGTTTTATTGGAACAATCCGCAGACGTTTGAAAACACACTCTGCGTTCAAAGTCTCCGTTACCTTCTGTATGAGAACAATCTAATGATACAATTTTTTTCGATGAATCTTCAAGACAAATCGAATCTTTGGAAATCCATGCGGCTTTTATGTTTTGGATCGATTTTCGAAGTGGAGGACCTCTGTATATGACAAGGTCAAGTGGAGATATACTAGAATGTTGATGATGTCCGGAGGTAACAGCTATTTTTGTTCCTAAATCAAAGAGCAATAAATTTCCGTTAGCTTCGATTATTAGATTACTTTCGGTAGAATTGCCGAGTTTTTTACAGATTTCGTCTTTTTTACGACGTTGTATTTCATACGAATAATCTTTATCAAGATTCGCTTCCAAAGATGACAGTGGATTGTTTGCACAGTATTGAAAGATTTTATTTGAATCAAACCAATCATCAGGACTTTCTATGATTGTTGCGCCGGGTTTGCCTGAGGTATCTTTAAATCCTTCATAAAAGTAGTAATAAAAACCGTATATCTTGGCACTTTCTTGATAATCTCTAAGCAATATTGTTGTACACTGAGATAAAGAACTCAGCAAAAAAAATGAGGAAACAAGTAAAACGAATTTGAACACAGTCATATTTTTATCAAAATTATAAGACAAAATTTTTACTTCGTAATTTTTAAATTTAGAAACTGATTCTGATCAATTTTATAGTGTTTCAATTTTGTATGTAAACGGATTTTTGTGAGATTGATAATTAACGTAGAGAAAATTTTGGCGAATGAAAAAACTCAATACAACAACTCTTTAAACTCAACGTCTCTATGGTTGTGATGCAGACTCAACATAGAATGACTTTCGTATTTGTTATACTGAACTTACTTTAATTCAAAGAATGTTTTTTTGATTTAAAAAAACGTATAAAACTACTTTTTATAAAATATTAAAATAGATAATAAAATAAAAATTTTGAATATAAAAAAATAGATTTTAAACCACAAACTTCAAATAAAAAACCCCGCATAAAACGCGGGGTTTGTAAATATATCGTAGCTCTTCAATAAAACGAATTATTGTTTGGAAACCTCTTGAGCTTTTGCTACGAGAGCATCCTTACCACCTGGAAATTTTGCGTAAATTACACACTGACATTCTTCCCAGTTGTCTTTAGAAACGTCTTTCGGATCGGATCCGGAACCGGTTGCTTTACATTCGTAAACACCAACTCCTTTTACAACACCTTGAGATTGAGAAACGATTACAGATGCAGTAGCTTCACCATCAGAAACTCCAGATGCAGATTCTACTGTTTCCCCAACCATTTTTTTCACTACATCAGATGCGCCTTGAAGTCTGGAAGCTTCGCGACATGTGGATTGCATCATCGCTTGACTTTTCTTAGCAACTGCTTTTCCAGATGCTCTGGAAGAAAATTTAATATAGTACCAGTCTTTTGGATTTGTATCTCTTGGTGTTTTTCCGTCGTTTCTTTGCTCTGGAGGTCCACCCCATCCTTCAAAAGTCCATCCACCATCACCTACAGTAGTTGCGTCTTTTTGTCCTGTGTCAGTACTGGAACAAGCTGCAAAAATCATTGTTGCTAAAGATAGAGCTATAAGTCTATTGATCATTATTTTCTCCTTGATCTACTAAATGAAAAAAGCTAATACTTTACCGAGTTTGTGCAACACATTTTTTAATGAGTTGCTTTGAATCCAAGATTTCCCATATTAAAACTAAGAATTCATTTGGATCATACTAAGTTCTACATGCTGAGAAATTTATTTTTTTTCTTCTGTTTGGTGACTCACCCGATATTTTCTACGAGTATAACTTTTCTTCCTGGAAAAATGGATGGAAGGTTGCCTGTAACTTTAGAAAGAATCGACGACAGATCCCAAGAGATTTCTAAATTTGGGGCTTTTTATGCAAACTTGTTACTAAGGGCGAGAGTAGATACCACTGAAAAAGTTAGAGATAAAGAAATTTTTAATAAGTTCAAAAACTCTCACTTTGCAAAAGAAGATTTTCTCAAAATTTGTTCCGAATTATCAACAGACTTTTTAGTTCGGGATGAACTTGGCTTTCAAAACAATATTACCCTTGATCGAACTTTATACGATTGTTCTCAAAGACGATTGGAAGAATTTCACCTTTCAGAAAAATCCGATCTTTTCATTTTAATGCGTTCTATGACGGAACGTTCTTTCCCCTGGATTCCTTTTAAAAAAAGACAAACTATCGCTTCAGTATCAAATCAGAGTTCAAGAGAATTGATTTTCGTAATCGATTTATCTCCTTCTTTTCAAAGAGAAAGAGAAGAATGGGTTCGATTTGTTAAAAATACTTCTTGGGATTCTTTAACTGGGATTAGAATCGTAACTTTTTCCGAAGGAAAAATTTCTATCCTTCCAAAAGCGAGTTCTTTAGCGGAATTGAGAACTCAAATTGGAAGTTTAAAGTCGTTCGGTAAATCTAACCTGGACGATTTATCAGAGGCGTTACTTAACATAAAACGATCGTTAGTTGGTTCTGTTTCTAAGTCTCAAGAAGTGGTTATTCTTACAAACGCAAAAGGAAAAATCCCTAATCCTGCTTTAGCTTCTTCGATTCAGAATCTGCAAACTTCTGGTTACCGGGTTTTATTATTTACAGCGTCGTACTTTTCTGCGTCTCAAACAAGATATTATAAGGGAATTTTTCCCAAAGGAAATTTATTTGATATAACATATTTTAGAAAAATTAGTACAACTAAAGATTCAAAAACTTTAATATTTCGGGGAAGACAAATTTATTTTACATATTCCAACGTGTCTCCTAATCAAGCTATAGATGAATCCTCGCTTAACAAAGTATCCTACTCGGGTAAGTATATGGAATCGGAATCAATCAATCCCTTGAATTTTATGGAAATATATTCTGAATTAACGGGTGATAAAATTTTTACTTCCGACACTTTACAAACAAATCTTACCTTTTTACTTTCCGGGGTTTTATTAAAGGATGAGTTTAGAGAAGGAAATGAAACGGAAGTTTTAGTAAAATCAGGTGAAAAAGCTTATTGGATTTTTCTTCCGCAAGGAATGAAAATTCCACAAGTGGACGAGCAAGTTCAGTATCAAACAAGGTATGTTCCGTCTGCAAATTCAGTGGACGGTGTTGTGAATGTTGCAAATCTAACGGAAAACTATAAAATTTCTCCATCTCAGATTTTAGAATGTACTCCTATCCAAGTAAGAAATTACTTTCAGAATACAAATAAAAGTTCCTTTGAATGTATAATCCGAGGTAGAGTTTTACAGGTCAAAGGATTATAATCTTTACAAAGGACTCTTCAATTGAATTCTGAAGAACATATTTTTATTGGCAACGCTTCGAATTCGATTAAGATATTCAATCGACTGAAATCTTTGTCCCAGAGTAATCTGCCGTTATTTGTTACAGGAGGTCCAGGTAGCGGTAAAACTTTTGTTTCCAATTTAATTGCAAGTTTGTCTGGTACAAATCCACAAATATTTATTATAGATTCTGATCATCACGAAAATCAGAGAAGTTTAGAATCGGCACTTTCGGTCAAAGATAATGTATATTTTCTTTTTAAGGACTTTCCAAATTTTCCAAAAGAAAACCAAGCTTATCTATTAAAAAGAATCCGCGAAAATCAAAACAATTCTCGTTTTGTTTTTATTTCTGGTAAAGAGTGGAAACAAAAATTAGAAGCCGGTCAGATTTTAGAATCTCTCTATTTTGAAATTTCTAATTTTAGATTAGACCTTCCGGATCTTAGAGAAAGAAAGGAAGATATTCCTCTTCTGATTAAACATTTTTTAGAAATTCTTTCGGATAAATATAAACGAAAAGAAATTCGGCTGAGTGAGAAATTATATCATATTTTACTAAATTATGATTTTCCTGGGAACATTAGACAACTGAGAAATTTGTTGGAAAGTATGATTTCCTTGTTTGCGGTTCGTATTTTGGACGTAAAACATCTTCCACCTCAGATGTTCGAAACTTCGTACGTGTATTCTGAATTTATCGAAGTGAAAACCGGAATTCCTTTGAGAGATTATGAAAGGGAGATTATCAAAAAGAATTTAATTCTTGTAAACGGAAATCGGGAAAAAGCCGCTAAAATACTCGGGATTTCGGAAAGAACGATTTATAGAAAGATTATAGAATTCGGTCTTTCCGACGAAGTTGAAGGAAAAAATCTTCCATCCGACGTTTAAAATAAAATAGAGATTCTTCTTTTTCCGAGTTGGTTTTGATTCGAATATTCATATCTATTAGAAAATCATAAAGTTCTCCAATTGTTTTATCCGAAAAAAAGGTCGCTTCTTTTTTAAGACGGTTACGAACAAAATTTTTTCTCGCAGGACTATAGGATTGAATTCCCAGAAATTCATAGAGTTCTTCGTCAGAAAGAGAAGTTTCGTATTTTTTGGAAATAATTTTGTATTTTCGAAGTTGATCTATTTTTTCTTTTAAAATTGAAAAAAACAAAAGCAAAGAATCTTTCCCACTTTGAAATTTTTTCAATTCCTTAAAAAAACGAATCCGATCTGATTCCATGAAAAAATCTACTAAACCGGAAGAATTGAATTCTCCACTGAACAGTAAAACATCTTCTATATCTTGTTTGGTAAAAATTTTTTTTGAAAGATAAAGTTTCAGTTTAGAAAGAGATTGAAGATATGCACCCATAGACGGAGGAATTTTGTGAAGGAATTCATCTATTGCATCTTCGTCGAGTTGAACTCCGATTTCTTTGCAAGCTTGTAAAAGTCCGCCACGGGTTTCGTTTGGATAAAAATTTTTAGTTTTGATGAGGTTTGCTTTTCCACCAAAAATTTGAAGTACTTTATTTGGAACTTCCCAGTGATTGTAATGAATCAAAAGTTGGATCGAATCCGGAAAGTTTGAAAATTGTTTTTGTAAGGATTCGTTATTCTTTCCTTTTCCGGTGGATATTGGTTTAAAAAATTCGAGTCCCGATTTGATGATAAATAATTTTCTATTAGAGAAAATATCCAAGTTAAAGGCTTCGGATTGAAATCTTTCAAAGTCTCCTGGTTCTGATACAAAGATTACAATTTCGTGGGATTCCCCCGTTTTTCGGATTGAGTCTTTGTATTTCTCTGCTAGAATTTCGAATTCGTAAGATTCTTTGGCTGCTACAAAAACAATTTGAGGTAATTTTTGATTCCAATCATTTAAGAATTCTATGGAATTTTTATATTCTTTAGTTTTAGTTGCCATTCTATTTTTTCTTAAAAGTATAAAGATCGTTTTAGAAAGTTTCTATTAAATTCAAAAAAATAATTTTGAATTTCTACAGGAAACCGTTGTTTTGCGATCATTGCTTAGTTAAAAATTTAATTTATAAGTTCTTTAGAGTTTTGAAAAATTTTGTAGTGGAAAATTAGCAAAATTACCTCAATTGTCCATTTCAATGTAATAGAAACGGATGGAGAATTCATTTTTTAACAACTCTGTTTTAGAATTTTATCAATTCTTTATCGGATCTAAATTTTTCTCGAAAATAGAAACTCATATAAATCCTATCTTAACGTAAGTTCGATATAAGAAAATTGGGCAAAATCCGGCTTGCCATTGGCAGCCGGACCGGGCTCTCAGCCCTGGTCAATAAATTGTATACAGGGAACGTAATACAATATTTCGCCTTAAGTTTCAATTTATTAACCTCGCATCGATCCCTTTCGCATTATACCGAGCTTGCGTTATCTTAAAATTTGCCTAAATAAAATTCATAGGCTCTTTTTTTAAAACAAGTCCTTAAGATATAAAATAAAGTCTCCGAAGATTAGATTATGAATATCAGTTCCGGAGTCCAGAGGATTTCTTTTCCAAACGAAGCTTTGACGTATGTAAGTCCTGCTCGTATGGGAGGAAAAGTGTATGCTGTGGAACCCATTCGTCGTGAAGATTTTAATTCAGACACAAATACTCGTGGAACAAATTTTTCTACTCCATCAAAAGAAACTTTGCCTACTACACGTGGAAGCCTAATCGATTTCTACGCTTGATTTCCTTTTAAATATTTTTTCCAAAGTTCGTGGTACTGAAAAAACATTCGAATCGGAAAACCTAATATATTTGTATAAGATCCTTCGAAAGATTGAACCGGACCTTCTATATCTTGAACTCCATAACTTCCTGCTTTATCAAAGGGAGAATATCTTTCGATGTATTTTTTAATTTGTTCCTTGTTCCAAGTATGGAAATGAACTTTAGAAGAATCGAATGCAAATTGTTCCAATCTGTTATAATAAATTCCTAATCCAGAATAAACAATGTGAGTTTTTCCTGATAATCTCTCAAGCATTTCTATTGCTTGCGAAAAATTCTCTGGTTTTTGTAGGATTGAATTTTCTTGGACCACAATCGTATCACAAGATATTAAAAGTTCATCTTTGGATCTTGTGCCTAACTTAGATAAGGAGATCCTTTTTAAATATTCCAAAGGATGCTCGTCTTTCAAAGAACTTTCGTCTATATCTTCTGATTCGATTCTAAAATCAAGATCCAAGGATTCTAAAATTTGCTTTCTACGTGGAGATTTGGATCTAAGTACAATCATAAATCCATAGTCTAAGAAAAGCCTTGCCTTGCATTCGTTTTCCTGCCGATATTGATAGAGATGAAAGAGAATCCATTAACTCAGCGAGATCAGATCGGATATATATTTTGTGTTTTGGTACTGATTTGGAATGTATCTATTTTTTCACAAGCCGTTTCAAATGAATCTAAAGATCCTAAAGAAAAACAAAAAACACAATCCGATCGGGAATTGATAGAAATAGGTAAATTAGAATCGGTTCGAAAAAAAGCGTATCTTGGATTAAAAGGAATCCGAGTTTCTCTTCTCAATTTTGGTAAAAAACAAGAACTAGATAAACTTGCAAACGATTACGGACAAGCTGAAACCTTGTACATCAAAGCAGAATACGGAAACGCTACAATCGCGTTTGAAAATATTTTTAAATCTATTATTTCGTTTGAAGAATCAATTCGAAAAGACTACGAAAGTAAAACGACTCAATTGAGTCAGGAATTAGCACCTTTGATCGTAACCATTCGGTTAGACGAAAAAAATAAAAATCGTTCTATTTTACCTGTATTAGAAAAATATTATATTCGTTTCGGTGAAACGTCCAAGGCTTCTGCTCAAGAGTTAGAAAAAGGAGATAAAACCTCGGCTTTATATTATCAAAGACAGGCGCTTCTTTCGCTTTATCAAACTAAAATTTTACTCGGAAAAAATGAGGATTCCGCTCTTTCTCTTTCGGATAAAGTTTCCAAAAATAAAATTCTGGATTCGGATTATCTAAAACCTGAAGAATTGTTATATTGGGACGACGCGGAAGGTCGCTTAAATACGGAAGCGGAAGCGAATCGAAAAAAAGAAAAAACCAAAACTTTAAAATCTTACGAATGGAGATTGGGAATTTCTGCTGAAAAAAACCAATCTAAAAATGAAATCAAAAATCAAGATTCAACACAAAATAATAGCAGTGAAAATAAGATAAAACCTTAATATTATGGTTGTTGAAAATTTCATATCTAACATTAGTAAAACGGTATTATCTGTTCACTTTTAATGAATAAGAAACAAAAGAAAGTTAATTTTTCAATAACTCTAATATATTAAAAGAAGAAAAAACAAAAGGTTTAGATTTCTATGAATCATTTTTTGAATATTAAGATATTCTACAAAAAACTTTGGATTTGTTTTTTAATTTTATTGATTTTTCCTTCTTGTAGAAGAGGTAGTTTTGATCGTATTAAAGAATCTAGTTTTCAATATTTTTGTAAAGAATATCTTCTTTTTTGTGAATACGTTGTTGCTAAAATCGATATGTTTGATTGTGATCCACTGCATAATACTTATGAAAAGGATGGAACTCATTATATCGATCGGGAAGTTCTTGCGGATGATCTAACGATTGAAAAAGAAGAAAAAGATACGGAAGTTTTCGATCCGTATTCCGAAAAAAAATCCAAAAAAGAAAAATCAAAAGACACAAATGCAGACTTCGGAAAAAATATTCGAATCGATCCACGTAAACTAATTCGTGTTTTCGATACGGAACGAGGAAAAAAACCCTCTATCGCAAATGGATCGGAATCTATCGAAGATATTCGTCCTTGTTATCCAGTAAAACAACAATACAACCGGGAGTGATCCATTGAACGATTTATTTAACGTAAAGAATAAAACGGTTTTAGTAACCGGTTCTACTCGAGGAATTGGAAGATATTTTGCAGAAGGTTTTAAAAACGCAGGAGCCATTGTTTATGGAACCGGTTCTTCTCAAGAATCAATTAAGAAGTTTGACGG
Organism: Leptospira interrogans; assembly: GCF_900156205.1. GTDB lineage: Bacteria > Spirochaetota > Leptospiria > Leptospirales > Leptospiraceae > Leptospira > Leptospira interrogans. The sequence continues at coordinate 106,342 of NZ_FTNA01000010.1, read as the reverse complement.
TTCCGGAATTAAAGGTTTTGCCGCGGATATTCGTCAACCGGATGTAATGACTCCAATTATTGAATCTATTGTCAAAGAACATGGAAGGTTAGACGTCCTTGTAAATAACGCCGGAATTGCTTCTAATAAACCCGCGGCTTTTTTAAAAGAAGATGAAATTGAATCTATCATCCAAACGAATTTTACGGGAGTATTTAGAGCTTGTACTGCTTATTACAAGATTCATAAAAAGAAAGGCGGGAATATTATCAATATTGCATCTATTTTAGGAATGAGAGGAACAAAATTAGCTTCCGTTTATTCTGGGACCAAAGGTGCCGTGATCAATATGACTCGTGCTCTTGCAGTCGAATGGATTGGTTCCGGTTATAGAGTGAATGCAATTTGTCCTGGCTTTATCGATACGGATATGACGGAGATGATTAAGGAAAAGCCTGATGTTTTAGAACAAATGACTAATGCGATTCCGATGGGAAGGCTTGGAAAACCAGAAGATTTAGTAGGGGCAGCGATTTTTTTTGCCAGCGACGCATCTTCTTATGTAACAGGACAAACGATTGTAGTAGACGGAGGAATCACCGCAGGACTTTAAACAGTCTAACTTTTAATGATTCTTTCTCTTCATTCCATCAATCCTGAAAAAAGAAAGTTACAACAGATTTCGGATCAGTTGTCTCAAGGTAAAATTTATATATTTCCGACGGATACGGTTTATGCTTTGTTGGCAGACTCTCAATCTAAACTGGGTGTTGAAAAATTATATGAACTGAAAAATATTTCTAAAAATCAACCTCTCTCTTTGATTTGTCCAAGTATTTCGATTGCTTCCAATTATATAGAACATCTTTCGAATGATGCATTTCGATTGATGAAAAAAATCACACCGGGTCCTTTTACTTTTATTACGAGCGCTAATAAACATCTTCCAAGGGTTTCTTTTTCTAATCAGAAAGAAAAACAAATCGGAATTCGAATTCCGGATGCAATTTATTTACAAGAGTTAATGAAAATTCATCCTAATCCGTTGACTTCTACTTCCGTTTTTGCTAATGATGAATTTATCATCGAGGTCGATTCTTTAGAAAAAATATACGGATCTCGTGTAGAAGGGATTGTAGACGGAGGAATTTTAAAAGTGGAACTTTCTACAATCTTAGATCTAACTGGAGATGAAATTACAATTATAAGAGAAGGTAAGGGATTTGAACTTTTATAATTGATGTCGGATTAAAATTTTTATAATCGTTTTACTGATAACTATATAATAGAATTGTTGAAAAATTACTTCTCCATCTGTTTCTATTTTATGGAAACCGGTAATTGAAGCAGTTTTGTTAATCGGTCACTATGGAATTTTTGAACAACTTTGATGAAAACGAAACACAATTTGTGGGAATTAACACATCTGAATGAGTTTGCAAAATGTTTTTTTAAATTTTGACCTCACTAATAAATTTTCTAAATACTGTTTAGAGAATAGGGCCTTGCATTTACACAATCATAAAAAGCTACGATGTATTCTATGATTGAAATTTAGAGAAATGTTTGTTGAATTTAACGAAAGTATCATTAATTTTTATCAAGCACATTGCAAAAAAATAAATTTCTAAAAATCATTGTTCAAAACTGATTAAAATGAAATACGGCTTCGTCTCTTCTATCTAAGGCTTTTGTTTTTAGATGTGAAAAAGTATCCGGAAGAGTCATGAAACAATTTTTATTTTTACTGTGTGTATTTCTACTCTTTCAAAATTGTTCTGTCAAGCCCACGGAAAATCCGTGCGATACGAGTACTTCTCTTTTTTATAAATCTTTGTTCTTAAATTTTATTTTAACTTCCGGCAAAACGAGTATTTGCGGTATGCACACGTCGGTTCAGTTGCCTCCCCCTACGATTCTCAACATAAAATCAAAAAGTACTTTGAATACAGGATTTTTAATTGGTGAAATGGATGAGTCTGCTTCCGGAGTTCAAATTTCTTTAGATTCGGGTCCATTTATGGACGCTCAAACTTCTGGCAATCAGTGGAAATTTCAACTTCCTGCCGCAGGTGTTTCTACTACAATTCCTTCAAGTGGAATTTGGAGAGACTGGAGTTTACATACAATTTCGGTTCGATCTACTTCTAAGGAATCAAATTCTATTCCGATTACAATCACTGTTCAAAAAGGTTCAAACAAGGATATTAACGGCGACGGTTATCCAGATGCATTGATTGGTTCTCAAGCTGCAAATCGAGTTAGGGCTTATCTTTCTCTTGGGAAAGCAAAGGGTTTAGATTTGGTTCCGGTCACTTTACTAAATGGGGCAGGTGGATTTGGTTATTCCGTCAAGTTAGGCGACATCGATGGAGATGGATACGCCGATGCAGTTGTAGGAAGTGCAACAAATACATTCGCTATTTATTTAGGATCAATCGGTGGGCTTTCGACAACGGCGATTAATTATATCCCTATTGGTGTTGGTGGTTTATTGAATGTGGATGTAGGAGATATAAACGGAGACGGATTTTCAGACGTTTTGATTGGTGTACCTTATGACGTAGGAAATATTGGGCGTGTTTATTCTTATTTTTCAAATGGAGTTATGGGGCAAGGTGTTACGTTTGGTCAACAATTGAACAATCCTGGAAATGCAGGTAGTGCTGCATTTTACGGATATGCCATTACGTTAGGTGATATTAATGGAGATGGTAAATCGGATGCGATTATAGGAGCGGTCGGTTCTGGACAGGTCGGCGCTTCTTTTATTTATCTTGCGCAAGCAGCAGGGGCTTTTGCTGCTTATTCTCAAACAATTACGGGATCGACTGCAAACGAATGGTATGCAAATTCAGCAATTGCTACCGATATAAACCGGGATGGATTTGCGGATTTATTTGTGGGGGCTTATCAAGAATCGGGCGGCGTTGGAAGAGTACATTTATATTTATCTAATTTAGGAATTCTTGTGAATACCGCCAACGGTCCAATTTCAGGATTGGTTGGGTCACAAACTGGAACTTCTGTGGCAACTGGAGATGTAAACGGTGATGGATTTTTAGATCTTCTTACCGGAGGTTATTCTTACACTTCTACGTTTCCAAATCAAGGTTATGCGATTACTCATTTAACTACGGGTGATACAATGGGTTTAACTGTGAACCCTTTAAATCTTCTAACGGTTCCAGTGAATTTAGGAGATATGGGAAATTCAATTGCTTCGGTAGATATTAACGGTGACGGTTTAAGTGACGTTCTTGTGGGAGCTCCTAGTTCCGTAGGTGGAACAAATGTTGGAAACGTTTACCTTTATATATCAAACGGATTGGACGGATATACTTCGGCCCCACAAATTTTCGTCGAACCAGATGTAAACGGAACGTTTGGGACTTCCGTGGATTTATGATTGGAATCTTGTTTTATTTAGAATTAATTACATGAGTTCGGCATAAGGAACTCATGATTCTGAAAAAATTAGAATCCGAATTCTACAGATCGATTCTTCAAATGTGGGAACTCCCATAATTTATAAAATAGAAGTTTATAACAATTGAATCTGTAGTATTCAAGTGTGGGAACTACCACAAAATTTAGGTTTGTTTGTAAAATGATGTGGGAACTCTCACAAATCACGATTTTACGAAGAAATTTTAAAATTGTAGGAACTCATACTTTTAGAAAATTTTTTCTCAACCGAACTCATGTTAAAATGAGATTTAAATTTTGATGACAGCCGCAAAACAGAGGTTTTGTTCAAAAATCTGATTAGATGATGATTCTTTTTGTATCTCATAGTAGTTCCCAGAATTTTTAAAGTTTAACTGGTAAATCCACAATTTGTGAGAGTTCCCACATTTGTTTTTTAGGAAAGAATTGACCTAAAATAAAACGGATTTCTCTACGAACTCACGTTCATTATATCATAAAATTCTAAAGTAGAGCCATGAAATAGTTAGTAGTAAATAGATGAAAAATTATAAATTATTTTCTATTTAACTCTAAAAATTCATATTCTAACTCACTTAAGCTAAATTTCCCATTTTTATCGGTAGATGTTTTTCCTACCGCACATCCCTCAATTGGATTTTTATCATATTCCATGATTGTTCCGGATAATTCAGGTCTCCTGAGTCTAGAAACGCAGGATAATAACAAAATGCTAATAGGTAATATAAATAAGATTCTTTTGATTTGAATAATTGCAAATTAGATTATGGGTGGTACTACTATTATTCTCATGAAATCCACTTTTTCCATTCCTCTTCTTTAAAACCTACAAATCCGAAACCTTCTCCTAAAACAAAAGGCCGTTTGACTAAGTTTCCGTTTTTGGATAGTAGATCCAATTGTTCTTCGAGAGATAAGGAACTTAGTTTATCCTTAAGACCTAATTCTTTATAATCATTACCAGAAGTGTTGAATAATTTTTTAGATTCATTACCTAAATATTGAAGCATTGTTTTGAGTTCTGACTTTTTAGGAGGAGTTTCGCGAATTGGTAAAATTTCCAATTTCACTTTTTTTCCGGAAAGGAATTTAAGTGCGTTTCTGCAAGTAGAACAATTTTTATATTCGTAAACTTTCAATTTCAAAATCATTCTCCAATTCTGATAGTTTTTTCGTTTTTATTTTGGTCAAGTTTCTCTTCATTCAAATTTACTAAATTTATTAGGATTATGCTTTTTTAAATAATAAATTATATTCAGAAATATTTTCGTTGTTGTATATCTATTTTTCAAAAGTTGGTGAGAGTTTTTAGACTGGTTTAATTTGCAAAATACTTTTCAAGACAGACAATTTTGATTATTGGCGTAATTTACAATAGAGTTTTTGAAAAATTCTATAGTGGAGATTAGCAAAACTACTTCAATTGCCCATTTCAATATAATGGAAACAGATGGAGAATTAATTTTTCAATAACTCTAGTTATTCAATAAAAGATGGAAAAAGTTAAATTATACTTTAGAACAGTATATTATACTAAACTAATTTAATTAAGAGAAATTCGAAAACAATTAATCTAAAAATTTCTTAAATAATATGAATTAGATACAAGAAATTCATATTATAAAACCTAACTTTTCCGTAAAAAATAAGATGTGGGAACTACCACAAATTCAGATTTTACAGTTGGTTTTTGAAAATGTAGGAACTATTATCAGAAATTTATAGTAACAGAAAATCTGTTTAAAGACCTATTGAGAATTGTGTAATAGATTATCAAAAATCTAGCTTCTAAACGGTAATTCATTTATAAATTCAAGTTAATCTATTATGCAGGCATCAGTAAATTTGTAGGATTTCCCTATTCGGATCTATGTTTTACAGATAAATGGTTAAAATGTGGGAACTCATACAAAAACTACAATGTTAAAGGGCCGTAAGTCACACAATGTTGACGGTTTTTGTAGGAACTCATACTTTTTGTTGGGGACTCAAAGATAATTAATTATAAAACTTTGAGACAGTTTTCGAATGAATTAAGCGATAGAAGCCATAAAATTATAAACACGTTATTACTCTTATCAAGTATTGAAAAAGAAAATTTTGAGATTCAATCGATTCCAACTTCTCGACAAAACCGGTCAGAAAGGAACGCTTAAAAGAAGAGAATTTTCTTTCTCGGGCCTAAAAATCTTTTCGTTGAAATGAATGATTTTAACCGATAGGATTCTTACGGGAAGCTTCGGGCGTGTTGAATAAGAAAACAAACCTAACCGGAAGACAAAAAGCCGCAGTTTTTCTAATTGCGGTCGGAAGTGAAGTGTCTTCCGAGATTTTCAAACACCTACGTGAGGATGAGATCGAACAAATTACGTTCGAAATCGCACGACTCGATAAGATTACTCCCGAAGACAAAGAAAAAGTTTTAGTAGAATTCAATGAGCTAATGATGGCTCAAGAATTCATCTCTAACGGAGGGATTGATTTTGCTCGCGGCCTTTTGGAAAAAGCGCTCGGAAATCAAAAGGCGATTGATATTATCAATAGACTTACTTCTTCTTTGCAAGTCAGACCGTTTGACTTTATCCGAAGAACTGACCCGCAACATTTATTAAACTTTATCCAAAATGAGCACCCTCAGACGATCGCGTTGATTCTTTCTTATTTGGATCCTCAAAAGGCTTCTAATATTCTTTCTAACTTACCTCATACGATTCAGGCGGAAGTTGCAAAACGAATTGCAACGATGGACCGAGTCAGTCCGGACGTACTTCGGGAAGTGGAAAGAGTTTTGGAAAGAAAACTTTCTACTCTGGCTTCTGAAGATTATACTTCTGCGGGTGGTATTGATTCCGTAGTTGAGATTCTAAACTTAGTCGATCGGGGAACGGAAAAGACTATTATTGAAGCTCTGGAAGAAGAAGATCCCGAACTTGCGGAAGAAATCAAAAAAAGAATGTTCGTATTTGAAGATATAGTTCTTTTGGATGACAGAGCGATCCAAAAGGTAATGCGAGAAGTGGATAATTCGGATCTTGCAAAAGCCTTGAAGTCAGTTGATACAGAAGTTCAAGAGAAGATTTTTAAAAACATGTCTAAACGAGCTGCGAACTTACTTCGTGAAGACATGGATTTTATGGGTCCGATTCGAATTAAAGACGTGGAAGACGCTCAGCAGAAAATTGTTAATATTATACGTAAACTCGAAGATGCAGGTGAAATCGTCGTGGCTCGTGCCGGTGAAGACGAACTCGTTATGTGATTTTATCGATTCGTTTTTGAAAAACCATTTTTCACTTCAAATTTTTTGAATGGAACCCGATTGAATGATTCGGCTTATTAGAACTTTTGCATACATATTAGTCTTTTGGATTTTATGTTCTTGTGTATCTGATTCCGATCGTTTTCAAAATTTAGATCTAATAACACAAGCGGAATGGACTGCTAGTTTAGGAAATCATTTAAAAGATAGATTAGAAAAGTCAAATGTTCAGAAATCTTTTCTAAAAAACAAAAAAGAAAAACTGAATATTGAAACGAATTCTAGGGAAAAAGAATCAAAAGATTTTAAAAATTGGAAATTAATTACACGCTTTCCCGTTAACTTCAATTTTCTTTTTTCCATACCGAAACAATCTGGATTTCACGATGTAACCGTAAAAGTAGAATTTTCTATTCATTCGGATTCAATATTTCTAACATTTTTAAAACAACCGACTGCAATTTATTTCCCAGATCTGGGAGAAAACTGGGAACTTTATCTCAACGGAATACCAATTCGAAAAGAAAAATTTCTAAAACAAACCGATACCGGAGATTTAATTCCTTCGGTTCGAAGATCTTTAAAATCCGTAATTTTACCAATTCCATCTGGGGTTTTAAAAGAAGGGAAAAATACAATTTTAATATATATGATCGGAGAATCCGATTTTACACATTATATTCCAAATGAACATTTCGGATTTTATCATTCAAAAGGATATAAAATTTTATCTTTAGAACAAATTTATGAATCTACCTTTGAATATTGGGATTTGTTGTTATATGGAATTTATACTATATTCGGAATTTATCATATTTATTTTTACTTTATTCGAAGAAAAGATTTATATTATCTCTATTTCGGATTGTTCTCGTTTTTTTCTTCGGTTTATTTTTTTTCTTCTTCCAATTTGATCTTTCAAAAATTCGTAAATCCAAATCCGGAACTAGACAGTTCTCTTTTTTTTAGGATGCAGTATTCTTCTTTGACTCTGATTTTTCCTTCTTTCTATTATTTTTTAAAGGATTATTTCTCTCCAAAAGAAAAAGGGAGTGTGATTGCTTCTTTTTTTGTAATTTTTTTGATCGGGTTGTTTTTTGCGTTTTTAACCGTTCCATTTTCTTGGGTGCATATCGCCTTTAAAATTTGTCAAATTTTGGCGATTTGTTTTTCAGTTTATATTTTATTTTTTTCGATTCAAACCGTAAGAAAAAAGAAACAAGATGCACGTAAAATATTGGTGGGGATTTGCGTATGTATTGTTTTTTCTACTTGGGAATTATACGGCTCGGTTTTTGAAAATGCAAAGTATCATTCTACTTTTTTTAAGCTTGTTTATTTATTTTTTATCATATCAATCGCCAGCACATTAGTTCTAAGATACGTTCAACTTTACAAAGACGCTCAGCTTTTAAATAAATATCTTATCGATCAGAAAGAAGCTTTTTATCGATTTGTTCCTGTGGATTTTATTAGAATTATAGATAGAGAATCTCCCATATCGATTTCGGTCGGCGATAGTAAAGAAAAATCAATGACTGTTTTGACTTCTTGTATTCGAAATTTTGCAAGTCTTTCTAAAACAGTTCCATTAAATCAAACAATTACGTTTTTAAATTCTTATTTAAGCGAAATGGAAGAATTGGTTTATAAAACCACTGGTTTTGTAGATAAATATATAGGAAATGAGATACTTGCACTTTTTGGAGACTACGACGAAAGAGCAGCAAAAGAAAATTTCAATTCTGCAGACAACGCGGTGGAATCAGCAATCAAAATGGTAAATGCGATCCGATCTGGAAAATTAGTAAAAAATTTTTTGATACCATCTTTTTGGAACTTAGAGATCGGCATTGGGATCAATACCGGTTCTGTGATTTTAGGAACCGTAGGAAGTGAAAGAAGAATCGATACAACTGTAATTGGGGATGCAGTTGATCTTTCATCTGGACTTCGATCTCTTACGGCACTTTACAAAAGTAAAATATTAATTTCCCATCATACGTATCTTAGACTTCATAGAATGAGTGAAATAGGAATACGTATGATCGATTCGGTTATTCTAAAAGAAAGAGATCAAGCCGTGGATATTTATGAGGTAATCGAATCCGATCCCGAATCAATCAAGGAATTTAAACTGAAAACTTTAGAGTTATTGTCTCAAGGAATTTTAGAATATAAATCCAAGAGGTTTGACGAAGCCGCTAAAATTTTTAGACAACTCTATCGAGAAGAACCAAAAGATTTTATTTCTATGATTTATTTAAAACGTTGTAAACTATATTCTTCCAAACCCCCAGATGAGAATTGGGATGGAGTTTTTAGGTTTCAGACAAAGTAGAAAAGGTTTGTTTTATTAGAAATTATCAGAGATACATAAAAATCTTTTCAATAACACAGAAAGTTTGAATTAAAACCCTTATAAGATTCTAAACGAAATAAAATTTTAAAAAGCAAATAATTTAAAACAATCTCAAATGTTTTTAAAATGGTTATGAAGGGAGATTATTGATCTTATAAAATTCAATAAAGGTGATTAACACAAACTGCTTCAATCGACTATTCCATAAAACAGAAACAAGATGGAGAATTAGTTTTTCAATAACTCTAATGTAAATTTTATAGTAAAGTCTTGTTTAAGTATGAAATACTCGTTATAGTTTTGAGCAAGATCGTTTTTTGGATTTTATAGAAGTTTTTATAAATAATTTAGTATTGGCAGTTTACTAAAAAACATAATAGTTTTAGAATATACTCTAAGTTTTTATATTGCTATAAAGGTGTATAAAAAATAAAAGTAGGGTTTTTATAAAACTTCTTACAGACAGTGAACTTATTCCAGAGTTTATAGCTTTTATGAAAAAAATCCTATATTATAATTTTTTAAAAAATTCTGTAATATTATTTTTATGTATATTAGAGTTGTTGAAAAATTCCATAATGGCGATTAACAAAACTGCTTCAATTGCCGATTTACATAAAATAGAAACAGATGGAGAATTAATTTTTCAACAATTTTATTCATAATAATGAGATTTTTTATAATAAAAATAAAACTTCGATTTAATTTTTTTATTCGTTTTCAAGTTTTACTGTTTAAGAAAGTCCTTTTTATAATTTGTCTTTTATCTGCGGTTTCGATTTTTTCCTCAGATCTTCCCGATTTTCAACTTAAGGATCAAAGAAACAAGGTTTTAAATTCAAAAAACTTAAAAGGAAAAATGGTTTTTCTTTTAGGATGTTCTTACATGGATATAGTTCTATGTAGAAAGCACGGAAGAAAAATTTATTGGAGAATGCAGAACCTGATCGACGAGTCCGAAGACTTTGTGGAATTTATCGCGTTTGTAGATCTTAGAAACGCTCCAAATGCGATTCAAGTTTATATCGATGAAAATAAATCGAAGAATTATGAATCGATTTTATTGGATACAAAAGGAGTTTTGTCTTCTGGGATTCGGCCTAACGTTTCCTGGTTGAGAATTTTTTCCCGAAGTAAAAAACAAATATTCGAATCTTATTATAAAGAAGTGGATGATCAAACCGTGGACTTTTTGTATGAAATTGTACGTAAACAAAAAAAGTAAAATTGGAATCTGTGTTTTTATTCTTTTTTTTAATTGTGTGGAAAAGAAACCGCAGCAAGCGGCTTATTGGAGAGAATATCTTTCATATCAGAAAAGTATTCTTAAGGAATATCCAAATGGAGGAATTCGAAATGCCTTATTTGGAAATTTGACTTCCAAGGATGAATTTCTTCTACAAGAAAAAGATAATATTCTTTCAATCGATTTTTATCTTCAAAAAACTAGCCAAGGATTTAAAAACGTTCTGACAACTGAAAAAATTCCGGAAGATGTTCCGTATCAAATTCATGTGGAATATTTTCCGACGTCGTTCCGAGATCAAAATACGTTTCAAATGAAACGTAAAACGGTTACGATTCTTCCTTTTTACAGTTATTTAGATTTTTTCCATCATATAGATCGTTTTCAAAATTTTCTTCGTTCCGATTTTGATCATTCCTCAAAACTGACTACGATTTCAAATACACATCGTTATCTTTGTTCTGTTTCTCATTGTAATTCCGGAAGAGGAGAAAATTTTTCTTGGCTTCTTTATGAGTTAGATGAATCTACCAAAGCTATTTATCCTCAGTTTTACAAACGGTTTGATAAACTTCTCAATCAAGTTTCTTATAAAATTACAATCTTTAAAACAGGAGAATTTTTAAGTGGAATAGAACTTTATAACGAAGGAACAAAAACTTTTTTAAAAATTCCAGATACTTTTGCTGGTTATTGGAGTAAGCCAGAAATTCTTCATATTCGTATTTCATTATTCATTCAAGTTTATGGACTCAAAATAGATATTAGAAATTTAGGATATACGCTTCGTTTTTATTCCTCTAAAAATTATGAAAAAGTTACTGGGGAATTTTCTAAATTACCGGAAAAGAAAATCAGCGGACGGTTTTTGAAAATTTTTCCACCCGGAATGGTAGATTGGTTTATTCCTGGAAATATGGAAGAATACTTTGATCAATATTTTACTCTTCTTGTAAAAGGAAGTGAAGGTAAAGGAGGTAATAAATTTGAATCCGAATCGTTTCGAAATGGAAAAAATATGAAAGTAATTTTGAAATCACAAGCTGAAATTTTTAGAGACCGTTTTTCGCCGTTTCGTTCTTCTGATGAAAAAGACGATCAACCTTCTTTTTGGGATATATTACAGGAAACTTTAATTGAAGATTTATATTGAAATCCATTTTGAGAAGTAGGTTTGTTTTTACTTAAAAAAATCTATTTCAGAAATTATTGATTCCGCTTTACGGTTTTCTTTTTTAACAAGAAGAGGATTTTGATCATAGATTGTAGAATCTTTCTAAAGTGCTTGACTGAGAGTCTAAGTTCCGGGACTTATTTTAGTGTTCTCTTATTTTCTAGAACACAAAATCATAATTCAATCGATGAATTGGAGGTACTATGGACGGAATCGCTCTTTTTACAAGTCAAGGCTTGTATTTTATTTTTAAATGGATCCATTTTCTTGCAGGTGTTGCATGGATCGGGTTACTTTGGTACATTAACTTTGTACAAGGTTCTTTCTTTGCAGAAACCGACGCAGATACAAAGAAAAAAGCCACTCAACAATTGGTTCCAAGAGTTCTTTGGTGGTTTCGTTGGGGTGCGATGTTCACTTTCCTTAGCGGCTGGTGTATGATCATTCATCAAATTATAAACGGAGCTACTCTTTCCAGTGGCCAATGGCTTGCGATAATTCTCGGCGGGGGATTGCTCGGTTCTTTGATGTGGTTTAACGTTTGGTTTGTGATTTGGCCTGCGCAAAAAGTAGTGATTGCATCTGCAAAGGGAGAAACTACGGAAAATCCGGCTCCTCGTGCTGCAAGAGGTCTTTTAGCTTCTAGGACAAATACTTTACTTTCTATCCCTATGTTATTTTTGATGGGAGCTGCAAGAAATCTTTCTATTTCTTTTGATGTAACTAGCGCGGAAGCTCATACGTTTTTGGGAGTGATTTTAGGAATTCTTGCAATCGTAGAAATCAACGCGTTAACCGCAACACCGGAAAGCGCTAGTTTTAAACCGATCAAAACCGTTAAGGGTGTAATTACTTCCGGATTTATTCTTTGTTTAATTATCTACGTTTTACTTGAGGCTCTTCTTTAATTCATGAAAATCAGTAAAAATCGGGGCGGGTTTTCCCGCCTTTTGACTGTTTGTATTTTTTCGATTCTTATTTTAGCAAATTGTAAAGAAGACGAAAATCTTTCTCCAGAACAAAAAATGATTTCTCAAGGGAAAGGATTATACATTACAAATTGTTCCTCTTGTCACAATCAAAATCCCGCTTTAGATGGTGCGGTTGGGCCGGCGATTAGAGGATCAAATTTTGAATTATTAAAAGCGAGGATTGTAGAAGGAACGTATCCTCCTGGTTATATTCCTAAACGTACGAGCAAAGTTATGAATAGACTTCCTCTAAACGACGAACAGATTCGTAGTATAGAAACGTTTTTGAATACGCCTTAATTTCTCCCTATGGAGTCCCGAACATTTCTCATAATATCTACAATCTGAGAATGAACCTTTCCGTTGGATACGACTACCTCGGAATTACCGGAAAGAAAATGTTTTCCATTAAAATCGGTTAATTTGCCACCGGCTTCCATCAAAATGACGGAGCTGGCTGCGGTGTCCCAAAGTTTGACTCCTTTTTCCCAGATACCGTCTAATAGCCCTTCTGCGACCCAACAAGTATCTAAAACAAAAGAACCGGTTCTTCTCATCGATCTGCCGCAACTGATAAACGCGGTTATATCGGAAATGACTTCGTTTAATATTTCTTTTCTATTTGTTGGAAAACTTGGAACTAACATTGCACGAGCAAGGGATTCGGTGTTAGAGACGTCGATTCTAAGTCCGTTTTTAAATGCACCTTGAGATAGGATTGCGGAATATTTTGTACTGAGTCCCGGAGCGAATACAACTCCGGCAACTGGGGATTCTCTGTGTTCGAGTCCAATGGAAACGCAATAAAGTGGAATTCCTCTTACAAAATTCATTGATCCATCGATCGGGTCTAAAACCCAACGAAAGGAATTATTTCCTTCGTGTTTGTAGTGGTCTTCGGAAAGAATAGAATCGGAAGGAAAATTTTGTCTTAAATATTCTACGATAAACTTTCCCATCATTTCATCCGCTTTATGAATCTGATCTCTTTCTTCGATTTCAGTCGAGAAAGAGAAAGTTTTTAGATCTTTCTGAAGTTTCAGAGCTGATTCAATAAAAATACCGGATACGGATTGAACGGATTTGATCCTACGTTTGACTTCCTCTAACGGAAAATCAATGGGAGGGGCAAGCGGATGTTCCATAGGTTTCTCTTCAAAAAGATTACTTTCGTTTTAGGATTTTCCAAAGCATATTTCCGGAAGGAGTTATACCTCTTTCCGTTTCGAAGGAATGAAGCCATTCGTGCAAAGGTTCCTGGTTCATCAAATTTATGGTCATGCTTTCCGGCGACAATAAAAGATCAATCAAATGCCGGAAGGTTTCAAATTGATTAAAAATTCTTTCTTGAGAACTTTCTAAAAACCTGGAACTGATCGTATGAAGTTCTACATCGATCGGTTCAAAAACCTTACCTGGTTTCCAAATTTCTTTGTTGATGTTTAAAATTGAATGAATCATAGAAATTTGTTTAGAGTAATCTACGTCGTCGAAAAGTTCAGAATAAGTATGTTGTGATTTGTTATAAGAAGAAACGGAATCAACATCTATCATGAATTCTGTCTCTTTATATCTTCTGGTTAAAAAATCTACCAAGACGTCATTCTGAAATTCGAGAGATTCTAAAGGAAGAATTCTTGCCAAAAAGTAAATTCTCCGAGTTCTAACTGCCGCCGTTTTGCCCTGTACAGGTTGTTTGACGATCATCGAATTTGGAGCGCCACCTAAATACGTAAGTATAAAGCTTACTACAAAGATGAATTTTTTATTTTGGTTTTCTTCGGAAAAATGGATCTCTTTTACCAAAAAAAGTTGATTCGAGTTTTTTTTGGGCTTAGGAATTGGAAGTACATTACATCCTTGGATTAATTCTGGAATGAGTTGTTCTGCTTGTAAAAGAAATTCTTTTGCAGCTGAAAAGTCGATTTCGTAAACCGAAGTAGATGGAAGAATAAAATTTTCTTCAAATTCTAAAAATGCAGTATGTAAATTATCTACAAAAATTTCATGAGGACGATTTTGTCCAGATATGGATGAGAGAATTTTATTTAATTCTTCAATTTGAATCAGTTCCAATGGATTTACACCTGTTTCATTTTGTTAAACGACATGATAAATTCTCATAAGTTTTTTTGATCTAAAAAAATTTTTATCATAAAATAGAATGTATGTTAAAACACATTATAAATTTATAGAATCCAAAAAAGAGTCATCCTTTAATTCAGTTTTTGCGTAAAATTACTGTTTTAGGGATCTTCGCAAAAATTAAAAATTCATTTTATAATTTTCCTATTGTAATGTAAGTTCTGTGTAAGAAAATCTGGACCAGACCTCAACTCTGGTCAATAAATTGTATGAAAAAAACATGATACAATATATCGTCTTTGGTTACAATTTATTAGAGTTGTTGAAAAATTAATTCTCCATCTACTTCCGTTACATTGAAACGAACATTAAAGCAGTTTTGTTAATTTCCACTATGAATTTTTCAATAACTCTAATATAGAACGCGATGTATTGAGCGACCCACAAAACTCAGCGAATGTCTTTCTTAGGATAGGCATTCAGGAAGCGAGACGCTGAGTTTGAAAGTGCTCTGTTGAGTTCTCCTGCATCGACTGTTTCACGTTAATTCAAGTTATATGAATATAAATGGACGCGGAGTTCCTACAATTTCCGCTTAAATTTCATTTCTTTTTAGAAAGAATTC
The DNA here is from genome assembly GCF_900156205.1 of Leptospira interrogans. Classification (GTDB taxonomy): domain Bacteria; phylum Spirochaetota; class Leptospiria; order Leptospirales; family Leptospiraceae; genus Leptospira; species Leptospira interrogans. The sequence continues at coordinate 91,191 of NZ_FTNA01000010.1, read as the reverse complement.
TAACTTCATAAGGATCTAAAATTTTTAAACCTGCAAGACTTTTCTTTCCGGAATGATTAATAAAGATTTCATAATTTTGTTTTCTTCCCGATCTAAAAATTTTCTCAACATTGGGTCCGTAGAAGATGAATGGAATTTTTGCTTCTTTTAAAATACGTCTATAAAGAAGAACAAAACTTAAGGGTTCTAAAGAAGATCCTACGTAAATGACTTTTCCTTTATGATAATTATTTGCAGTGATTACGGGACTTCCTTTGTAGAATTTTTTTCCATCTGTATAACGAGCCCAAACTTCCGCTGTGGTAGGTTCTAAAATTTCACAAATTTTAGAACAAGTTCCCGGAAAAAAACGAAAACGAAACTTGACCTTTTGATTGCCTACCGATTCAAACTTTCGAATTTTAATCCCAGCCATTTCTGCAAATGGTCCCGGAATTTGAGAATCATACATCCATCCGTTTAAATCTTTGGCTCCAGTTCTAAAACCTAAAACTAAAGTTCCACCTTCTCTTACAAATTCTTCCAAACGTTTAAAAACTGTTTCGTTAACCATTGTATACATTGGAAGTATTATAATTTTATAATCTTTAAAATCGATTTTAGAAGCGGGACGGAAATGAGTGTTAACGTTTAACACGTTCATGCCAGAAAACCAAGTAGCCATTTCAATATCATAACCAACTTGAGACCAAGGAACAGGTGAGAATTTTAATCCGGTGGAAATAGGCTGGTGTTTCCAATTTCTAGCATTTTCTATGTCGTGTACGAGAGCAACCTCAGCCGGAAATAATTCTTCTGTAAAATCCTCCGTGTATTTTTCAATTTCTTGGATTCCTTTTTGAAGTTCGTAATAACGTTCTGTCTTTTTTTTATCGTGATCTAAAATCCCGTAACAAAGTTGTTCTTGACCGAAACGCGCGGTTCTATATCTGAAAAAATAAATCGCATTTGAACCGTGTGCAATAGAATGTTTCATCCAAAGTTTGGTTTGTCCGGGAGCCGGAAGATAACCAAGTAGGTCGTGTCCTTGAAAACCAGAAATTTGTTCCATAACAGTAAACGGAAGATTTTTTAAACCTCGGTTGTATTGTTGCATCGCAGAGATGAACGGATGAGGAAATGGAGCTTCTTGTTCTCCCCAAGTAGGATAATTGTCCCAAGAAATATAATCTAAATAGGTGGCCAACTCTGCCATGTCAATAATCGGTAAAAATGGAGAAGGATAGAGGTTAGTAGTGAGAGGTCTTCCGACTGAAAATTTTCTAAGAATTTGTGCCTGAAGTTTTACGAAATCGATGATTGTATCTGAATGAAATCGATAAAAGTCTTGGATCAAAGAAGGATGAAAATTGCTCGCAACGTGTCGACCAGGAATCGGAATTTCTTCAAAAGAATTAAAAATCATTCCCCAAAAAACATTTCCCCAAGTTTCATTTAAGTTTTGAATCGTTTTATATTTATTTTTTAACCAAATTCGAAAAGCTTTTAGAGATGTTTGAGAATGATCTATATCAGAACCTTCATGCCCGATTTCGTTATCGATTTGCCAACCAATTACCACAGGATGATTTCCAAAATGTTTAGCCATTGCGGTCACAATTTTTATCACCGCCTTTCTATAGTTAGGTGAAGAAAAACAAGCCTGTCTTCTGGTGCCAATTGTCCTTTGAATTCCATCTCTTTCCTGGATTATGTCTGGAAATTTTTTAGCAAGCCAAGGAGGAAAGGTTGCCGTGGGGGTTCCTAAAATCGCGGTCATTTCGTTTTTTTGGATTAAACTTAGAATATGATCAAAAAAAGAAAAATCGTATTTCCCTTCTTTAGGTTCCATCATCGCCCAAGCAAACTCCGCAAGACGAATCGAACTCAAACCCATTTCTTTCATAATAGAGATGTCTTCTTCCCAATCTTTTCGAGTCCATTGTTCCGGATAGTAATCGGCTCCGAATATCATTTCGTTCTCCTTTCTTTCGAAAGAAATTTAATTAAAGGGCGAATCTGAAAACAAAGAAAACCGTTCTTCTGGGTTGTTTAAAATAAAAAATACTGTCTTTTCTAGAAAAGTCTGAGAGGATACAAATGACGCGAATTACAATACGTCTATAACCTCAATTCTCATTTCTCGCCAAAAAGGATTCCATGCACAATCAGGATTCATTGATATACGGAATTTTACCCGATGTTCACTTCCGATATTCAGTCGCCGAAATTTCTTATTCCGTTACAGCGGCTTCCAACTTACACAACTTAGATGATTCAAATACGGAACTTCTTGCAAGAACTATGATCGGCGCTTTTTTTTTGGCCGACCAGATCAAAGAAGATACGAAAGTAAGTTTGCAAATTCAATTTAACGAGGATTCTTCCATACATTCTGTACTTGCTTATAGCGATAGACAAGGAAGAATGAAAGGGGTTCTCAGAGAAAGACCGGAAGAAGACGTAGAACCAGCCAAGGCAATGGAAGATTATTCGGGAGTGATGAAAGTGTTTCGTTGGAAAGACGGGGCTTGTATCTATCAATCTGTAGTTCCCTATCTTAATCAAAGTTTTGAAGAGAATTTTAGAAATTATTTAAATAGTTCAGAACAAATTATCTGTTTTGTGACTTTATACATTCGAAAAAACGGATTTCACTGGGACGTAAGAGGGATTCTTTTACAATCATTACCTGAAGCGAAGGAAGAACACATTCAAAAAATTGCAAGTCTTTCAGAAAAAATAGATAAAAATATAAACGACTTTTTAGGAAAGGATGTTTATAGCTGTCTGAATAAAATCGGTGAATCAACTCGTTCTGCGGTTCAAATTTTAGAAGAAGGTCAACCTGAGTTTCGTTGTGATTGTTCTGAAAATAAAATCAGAGAATTAATTCAAACATTAGGGAAGAAAGAAGCAATGCAGATCGTGGACGAAATCGGAATGATCGAAGTAACTTGCGAATTCTGTACTTCTGTTTATCGTTTTGAAAGAGAAAAGGTAAGCGAATTGTTTTGAGGATGAATTGGAACTCGAATTTAAAAATCTAAAACTAGATGAACTTGACAAACCCGCCGAATTTCTTGCCTTACTGATTCTTTCTTTTTTAAAGGAAGGACTTCATCCTATTTTTTTATTTACGGGCGTTATGGGAGCCGGTAAAACTACGTTTGCTTCTAAACTTGTAAAAAAAATTTTTCCGAATACAAACGTCAATTCCCCCACTTATACTTTAATAAATGAATATTCAATCTCTAAAAAAACGGATCTAAGTTTGAACTTTCAAAATATTTTAGCAAAAAATTTTATACCTAAAGAAAAATTTGGTCAGGAAAAATTTCAAATTTATCACTTTGATCTTCATAGATTAAAATCTCCGGATGAATTGGAAGATTTAGGTTTCGAAGAAATTTGGGGAAAAACGGGGGTTTCTATAATAGAATGGTGGCAGATTGCAAAAGAAGATTTGAATCTTTTGCCTTTAAAAATTGAAGTGGAGTTTAAAACTATTTCTGAATATGAAAGAACTATTATAATCAAAAGTACTGATATAGAGAACTTTGTTTCTTTGAAAAATTTGTGGGAACATTCGATATGAAAAAGATTCTGTTCTTTGACGCAACTAATCAATGGATTTTAGTGGAATCTTTTTGTTTAAATCCGGATAAAGAATTAGAAACAATTGCTTCCTATTCTGGAATTCATCCCAGAGAATCTTCCAAACTTCTCATTCAGGAATTAAAAAGTGTTCTTCAAAAATCGAATTGGAAAACCCCAGATTTAATCATAAGTGCTTTGGGTCCAGGTTCTTTTACCGGACTTAGAATTGCGGTTGCAACCGCTAGAAATTTGTCTCAGCTTTGGAAAATTCCCGCAATCGGATTTGATAGTTTGAACGTTTATACTTCGTTTTATTATCAAGAAGTTGGGGATCCTGTGATTGTAGGAATAGAAGCAAAACAGAAAAAAATTTATTTTGGAATGGAAGATAACAGAGGCTTTTTTGGTTCGATTGATGTTAGACCGGAAGATATTATTAATAAAATTCCAGAAGACCGTTTGCAAACTTTTTTAACATCTCAAAAATATTCGGATCATACGGATTTTTTTTCTGGAAATTCTATATTAGAAAATTTACCTTCCGCATCAGCTTTATTGAATCAAAATATAAATTTGATTCAGGAAGCTCTGGATTTTCCGGATCGATTTCCTTATTGGAAACTTGTACCTAACTACGTGCGCGGAACCTATGTTGATGATAGATCAACGATTTAGAAATTATGAATATAAAGAAAAAACAAACAACAGAAAATAAATCTGTAAAATCTAACAGAAAAAAGAAAACGTTTGATAAATCCAATAAAACTAAAAAAGAAAGAACCGACGGTTTTCGTGAGAATGAAATAGGAAAAAAAATCTTAAAGTATATTCAATCCAGAGCGGGTTCTGTAATTCAATTTAAAGATTTGAACGCGAAAATTCTAAGAGAAGAAAATCAAAACTCTTACGGTAAAAAAAGAGAAAAATGGGAGTTTCAAGAAAAAGAAAGGGAGATATTGGAAACATTAAAAATTCTTGAAACAGAAGGATTAATCGAATTAGAAAAAAAGAATATTATTATCAATTCAAACCAGAAACTTCAAGGAACAATTTCTATTAGTAAAAAAGGAGACGGTTTTGTAAAACTTTCTTCGGGAGTCGAGATTTTCGTTCCAAATCAATATACACAATCTGCCATTCAAGGTGATTTAGTAGAAGTTCGTCCTTACGGAGTTGGTAAAAAGAGAAGGTTAGAAGGAGAAGTCACGGAGATTCTCAGAAGAGGGCGCGATCTTTATAGAATGATCGTCACCGAAAAAGAGCCTAAGTTTATTTTCGGAAAACTTTTGGATATAGACGGAGAGGAAAAGGAAGGTTATCTTCTTCGTAAAACAATTCTTACGGATCTTCAAGAGGAAATTCAATCCGGAGACGTTTTGATAGTTAAATTAAAAGAAGAAACGGAACACGAAAAGAATCTTTATGAGGTCCAGTTTTTACGTTTTGAGTCAGATACCAAAGAAGATTTGGATCTGATGAGAATGTTGATGAAATACAATTATAATATTCTTTATCCTGAAAATATAATATTAGATCTTCCTGAAGAAGTAAACGAAAGCACTGTGGACGATTGGAATGAACGTGTAGATCTTAGGAATCTGAAATGTATTACAATAGACGGAGAGTATTCCAAAGATTTTGACGACGCGATTAGTTTTATAGAGGAAAAAAATCGAATTCGATTTTACGTACATATCGCGGATGTTTCTTATTATGTAAGACCGGGAAACGATTTAGACGAAGAAGCATATAATCGTGCTACTTCTGTATATTTAGGAAGTCGGGTTGTTCCTATGTTACCTCCCGAGTTATCCGAAAGTCTTTGTTCCTTGATTGCCGGAAAAAATCGTTTGGCTTTTACCGTGGAAATGGAAGCTGATTGGAAAGGAAAAATTACTCACGCAAAATATTATAAAAGCATAATAAATGTAAAAGAAAGATATACTTATAACAAAGCCGAGTCCGAAATCTTATCTGGGGATTCTGATAATTGGATCTTTAGAATGAATGAATTTGCCAAAATTCTTCGAACAAAAAGAATCGAAGATGGAAGAGTGGATTTAAATTTGAAAGAAAATAAAGTGGTCACTGATTCCGAACACAACGTGATTGAAATAGCGATTCAAGATAGGCTCCAATCGCATATTCTCATAGAAGAATTTATGCTTTCTGCAAATATTAAAGTTGCTGAATATATTCGTAAGAAAAAACACCCGACTTTATATAGAGTTCATGAAGCCATGAATGAAGAAAAAATAGAATCCTTAAACGCATTTCTTCAATTAAATGCCACTAAAATTTTACTCAAAGATTCTAGTTACGAATCTATTCGTTCGGTTCTAAAAGAATTAGAAGCAAAACCTGCAGAAAGATTGTTTAATATGTTTTTATTGAGAACATTTATGCAAGCTTATTATTCTGGAGAACATTTAGGACATTGGGGTTTGGGATTTGAAGACTACTGTCATTTTACGTCTCCGATTCGAAGATATCCTGATCTGGTTTGCCATAGGGTTTTACAAAATATTCTTTTAGGTAAAAAGCCTATTTATACTCCGGAAGAAATAGTGACTTTCGGTTTGCATTGTTCACATCAGGAACGCAAAGCAAGTGATGCAGAAAGGGATTATTATAAACTTAAGGCATGTCGCTATTTGGAAAAAACTGGAATTAAAGAATTTTCAGCAACGATCACTGGTTGTAGACCACATTTAATTTTTGTAGATCTGGAAAATCCTGCTGTAGATGCTTGTTTATTTTCTTCTGAGTTTACGGATGAAGGTGAAATTCGTTTAGAGACGGACTTTTCATTTTACTCTAAAAAGTATTCTAAAATTTATACTCTTGGAGATAAAATTGAAGTAGAACTGGATCGAATCGACTACGAAGAAATTAAAATCTTTGTAAAAATGAAAAAATTCCAAAAGAAAGTATAGACAAATAAATTCTTTTCTAATATTTCTGCGGAACGGTTTTTCTTAGTTTCGTAAGTCATGCAAAGTATTTTTGAATGTTGATACAAAAACATTTTGAAAGTATTTAAAAAGTTTATAATGGCTTATATTAAAAATCGAAATTACTCGGACCATCCATAATTGGAGGTAAACTTGGAATCGTTTTTGCAGGAACCAATTTCTCGAAATCGTTTTTTAAAACTCGTTCTAAAACTTTCAGCCTTTTTAATGCTTCCTGGGTTAGGTGCTTGTTCTAACGGTTCCATTCCCAAACTGAGAGGACTGAAAGAAACTCAATATCTAGGTTTTAAATCCATAGGTGAAGTTTTTCTAAAAGGAAACCCAATTTTAGATTTTGATCTTGGTATTGCAGCTGACGATTATATATACGGACATCCAACTCCAATTGATACCGAAGATATTATTTTGCTTCTCGGAAGAATTCCTTCTTCCACGTTAGCGGCTTTTATTTTCGATTTTTCTTTACAGTCTATGAGTTCTTTAAACATAGAAGAAAGAGAGAAACGTTTATTATCTTGGAAAACTTCTTCACTTGGTATAAAACGAGGAATTTATTCTATTTTAAGACAGACTTCCTTCTTTCTAGTTTCTAAAGATCAAAGAATTCAAAAATTAGCAGGATACGAGGGGTAATATATGGGCGGCATACCAGCAGCGAATGATAAGATTATCACTCCAAAAAAACATAAGGAAATTATAAAAAAAGAAAGTATTAAAAACGGAATCTGGGAATTGAATTCAGATGTAGTCGTAATTGGTTCAGGCGCAGGTGGTGCAGTTGCGGCTGCAACGCTTGCAAAGAACGGTTGGAACGTGATTTTAATCGAAGAAGGCTCTTATTTTACTCCGGCTCAGTTTAATGGAAATGAATTTATCTCCTCTGCTAGATTATATCGTGATGCCGGTTTTATAGTAACTGAGGAACAGACTCTTAGTATTCTTCAAGGTAGAACAATAGGCGGTTCCACTACTGTCAACTGGCAGACTTCTCTTTATCCTCCGGATTATGTTACGGAAGAATGGGATCGAAGATTCGGATTGAAAGGTTATTCTAGAAAGGATATGGATTTTTATATTTCTTCCGTTCACGAAAGATTGGGAGTTCACCCAGTTCCTCAGAATCTTATCAATGCAAATAATAATATTCTAATGAAAGGCGGAAAATCTTTGGGTCTTGATCCCGAAGTTTTAAATAACAATAATAGAGGATGTATTGGTTTAGGAAGATGTGGATTAGGATGTCCGATTAATGCAAAACAATCCATGTTCTTGACGTATATCCCAGACGCAATCGAATCTGGTGCGATCGTAATCGCAAATATGAAAGCACAGGTAATTCATGATGGACCTACAAAAACGGTAATTGCTGACTTCACCCCTGATCCTTATGAAAAAACACCGGATGTGGTCATTCAAAAACTTAAAATTTCTACAAAAGTAGTAGTAGTTAGTGCGGGTGCAATCGAAGGACCAGCACTTTTGCAAAGGTCAGGTATAGGTAATGATTGGGTAGGAAGAAATCTAAAAGTACATCCTACGAGTACAATTTTTGCCGTTTTCAATGAGAAAATCAATATGTATTCAGGCCCTCCACAATCTGCGGTTATCAAAGATGGGCATAATCAGGATAATACTGGTTATGGTTTTTGGTTGGAAGTGGCACCTTTCCGTCCTACGTTAGTCGCTTCTTTGATTCCTTTTTACGGATCGAAACAATTTGAACAGATCGAAAAATATTCCAATATGAGCGCCGGAATCGTATTGGTTCGAGACGGATCTGATGGAGAAGCAAATGCTTCTGTAAAATGGTCTTTAGGAAGAAGGAAAGTTTATTTTGAGCTTACTTCCGGAGACGGTAAAAATATGCTTCGCGGTTTGAAAATGTTAGCGGAAGTACAGGCTGCAGCTGGAGCCAAAGAACTTATCTTCCCGTTTACAGATATGGAAACTCCTGTTCTTGTGGATCGTAATACTAAATTTGATTGGGTTTTGGAAAAAAAGTTCAATCCTGGAAGTTTAGTGGTGGGTTCTGCGCATCCTCATGGATCGATTCAAGCCGCAAATTCTCCTGAAAAAGGAGCCATAGATTTGAATATGGAGTTGTACGGTCATAAAAATATTTATGTGATGGACGCTTCCGTATATCCGACGGGCCTTTCTGTCAATCCACAAATTACTACAATGAGTTTGGTGCTTAGAGCTTCTCAAACTCTTGCTTTAAAAAAATCTGAAAAGTTGAGTCAATTCTAAAGTAATCAATAACGTATGAAACTCGTTAAAACACGAAGAAAGGATTTTTAGGATATATTTTAGGAAATTTATTATAAACCGATTCAAAAAGAGATCACAAATTCACTTTTAAAAAAGATTTCCTTTCTAATATTTGGTTCTATGGCTTTTCGAATTTTGTTTTTTTCGATTTTTTTGTATTCTTTCTCTGTCTCGTTGTATGCGGATTTGAAAGAAGGTAAAAAGGCTTATGCAAGAAAGGACTTTTCCAAGGCCATGGACGAGTTCCAGAAGTTTAACGATGCTAATCCGACTTCTGGCGAAGCTTGGATGTATATGGGTTATATCTACGAATATAGAAGAGATTATCCAAAATCCATTCAAAGTTTTAAAAAGGCGGTGAGTCTTAGTTTACCTAAAAAAGATCTAATCAATTGTTATCAAAAAATTATTCTCTATTTTAATTATCAAAGGGATTATCACGAAGTAATTTCTTATTCCAATCGACTTTTAAAAATTAGTCCTGATCTATCGCATATTCAAAAAATTAGATCTACGGCGGAAGAAAGGCTTTCTTCAGGTCATCACGTAGTACATCACCATTCTAAAAAACATTCAGAAGAAACGGAAACCGCTGGACCAAGTAACGAAGAAGAATATCTTAAAATTCTAAAAAAGGAACCGAACAACGCATCTGCTCGTTGGAATTTGTCTCTCATTTATGCGAATCATAAAAAATTTCAACAGGCAGAAACTTTACTAGAAGGACTTGTAAAAGACTTTCCTGAGAAACATGATTATCTTTACAAATACGGAGTAATTTTGATTCGATTGGAAAAATATTCAGAAGCTCTTCGTATTTTGGATAAACTCGAAAATAAAATCGGAAACGATAATGCAAAAATGTTATATTATGCAAATTTAAATCAAGCAGTTGCATATCATAAGATGAAACATTATGAAGAAGCGGCTAAATATTATAGAAAATCTTATACAGCTCATAATACGGTTCAACCTTTGATCGGATTAACTAAACTCAAATACGAAGTTAAGGATTGCGAAAACGCAATCAAAACCGCAGAGAAGGCGCTGGAATTTGGTGAAAGAACTCATGAAATTCGGATGTACTTAGCTCTTTGTAAAATTCAAAATAAGGAAGAAACGGAAGGTTATACGATTTTAAAGGAAATCGCTTCTAAGTTGGAAAAGGAAAATCCGGAATTTAAAAATCTTCCAGATGTTTATAACGATGGAATTTTAAAATTAGCCCGTTATTATACAAATCGTGGAGAATATGAAAAGGCTCTTCGTTACTTTCATTCCGTTCAGTCTTCTGAGGAAGAGGAAAGGGAATATCGTTTTTATCTAGGAAAAGCTTATTATTATACTGGAAAGATAGATCAATCGATTTTGCTTTTGGAAAAAGTAAATAATTCTTCGGGGGCTTACTATTTATTAGCAAAATGTTATGCGAATAAAGACAATCTTGAAAAAACCATGGAATACATACGCAAAGCAGCAGAAATAAAACCAGCGATTTGGTCCACTGCAGCAGAAGAAAAAGAGTTTGATCGGTTTAAAGAAAAATCTTCTTTTAAGTCTTTTTTGGAAACTAAAGGTTCTGATAAAGAAACAAATCAAAATAATAATCAAGCTTTAGATAAGACCTAGATTTTATATTAGAGTTGTTGAAAAACTTTCATAGTGGAATTGGCAAAATTGTTTCAATTTTCCATTTCAATTCAAAGAAAACAGATGGAGAATTAATTCTTCAACAATTTTTAGGAATCGTCTTTAAATTCAGATTTCAACTTTTTTCAGAAAAATGAATTTCCTTAACTTGAACTCGTGTAATTTTACACAAAAATTTTGGAGATAAACTTATAAATTTCGTAATTGGATTAAAGATTCTAAATCCACTTGGCCGGGAGCTTTGGGGTTGTTTAAACAACAATAAGTAAAAATAGAACCAAAAGAATCCGGAAATACTCGTGAAACTATTCCTAACGGCCCCATACAAATTCCTGTTAAAAGTATATTCAATTTTCTGAATTCATTTGATACAATTCTAAAGGAGGAAAGAAATTTAGTTAATTCGTGAATAGAGTTTGGGAATACAGCAAATTTATAAATTAAAGGTAGAATCGATTTATATTTTTCTGATTTTAAATAAAAATCTTTATCAATCCAATCTCTAATTTCCTGTTCCGATAAAATTCCATCGAATTTATGAACAGATCGAACCAGACCAAAACCTTTATCTAGGTTCGATTCAAAAAGATCGTTAGGGCGATTTAATTCCAAATCCAGATAATGAACTTTAGGATCAATTTTGGAAATTATTTTATAAAAATCTAATTCTTCTTTTTTTGCAAATGCTACTTGATCGGTGTCTTCCGGTTGTCTGTAAGTGAAAATACATTTCGCGTTCAGTTCTTCGATTTTATCTACTAAGTTTTGTCCGATATTTTTAGGAGAAAATAAGTCGAGGCGAATTTCAATTCGATCACAAAAGGGATGTTTTTTAAGAGAAAAGAATTCGTCTTCGTTAATCGTAAGAACGATTTTAAATTCTCGCTGATTCATAAATCAAAGACCTTTTTGTAAAAGGTCGTGGATGGAAACGATTCCAATCAGTCTTTTGGAATTATCTACAATCGGAGCGACTGAAATTGGATTAGGCCTAGATTCCATTTGTTTTAAAACGTCATAAGCATTTGATCCAGATAGAAACATAGTAGGACTTGGGTTCATCAATTGTTCTGCCGAAATTGAGGAATCCAATTTTCCTTCTTTTAGTTTTTTACGAATATCAAAGTCTGTAATGATTCCTAAAAGTGTTCCGTTTAAATCTGTAACTCCCGTGGCCCCTTGTCTTTTTACTGTAATTTCCGTGAGTATATTTTCTAACTTTGTATCCGGTAATACCTTGGCTAAATCTTTATCTTTCCTCATTACATCATCTATTTTCAAACTCAAACGTTTTCCAAGTCTGCCCGCTGGATGATAAAGCGCAAAATTTTCTCTTTTAAAATTTTTCAATTCCATCAAACACATAGCAATGGCGTCTCCTAAAATCAAAGCAATCGTGGTACTAGATGTAGGAGCTAGCTCAAGAGGACAGGCTTCTTTTAAAACTGGCGTGATCAAAACAACGTCTGATTCTTTTGCAAGTTTAGAATCTACGTTAGCCGTCATCGAAACTAATTTTGCACCTATATTTTTAATTGTTGGAATTAGATTTAGTAATTCCTCACTTTCACCTGATTTGCCGATGGCTATGATAATGTCTTCACACGAAATGATTCCGGCGTCTCCGTGGGCTGCGTCTGCGGGATGTAAAAAAACAGAAGGTGTTCCTGTGGAAGATAAAGTAGAAGAAATTTTTTTTCCTACGTCTCCTGATTTGCCTACGCCAGTAACGATTAATTTTCCTTTGCATTCTAAAATCAATTCGATTGCTTGTTTAATAGATGGATCTAAATTTTTTCTAAAGTAAAGAATGGATTCTATTTCGGTATCGATTGCTTTTTCTATCTTTTCAAAAATTGGATCCAAGAGTTTCCTCCAATTTTAACGTTTTTATATCCAGAGTTACCGATGTCACCAAATTCATTCCGGGGAATTTAACGACGATTTGTTCTTCATTTTTTCTTTGTATAATTTCGGCTTTAAATCCGGCGAATGGCCCTTCTTGAATGAGAACCTTTTTACCCGGCAAAAGTTTTTCTTGGATTTCAACTTGGATTTTATCTGGATACGTTTCTAAAAAAGTTCGTACTAAATCAAGATCTTCTTCCGGGATGATGTATGGTTTACCTAAGTAAAATACAAAATGATGTGCTCCAGGTAACTGTAAAATTCTAACTCGATCTTTAAAGAATGAAATTTTTACAAAGATATAAGAAGGATACATCGGTTCTTCGATAACCTTCCAACGATCGGACCATTTTTTCTTTTTAGAAATGAGAGGAAGAAAACATTCGATCTTCCTTTCTTGGAATAATCGTTTTAATTTTTTCTCGGACCTAGGATTGGTATAAAGAACATACCATTCGTTAACGTCAGAATTCTCTATCATATATTTTAAAGGAAACCGGAATGATCAGGTTTGTTCCCTCTTTAAGATCGAATTTCCAAGTTCTTAAGGCCCTATTAAATTCGACTTCAAAGATCGAATATTTACAGGGTTGGAGGGTTCTTAAAATTTCCCCTTTTCCGTCAGACTTTATTCTTACTTCCCAAGAACAATCCGATTCCAGTCTTTGATCCAGAGCGCCTTGTGGAAAGTGAATTTCGTTTTTAAATTTTTCAATTTCCTTTCTTAAAGTTCCTTCGTTACTCAAATTTTCAGACATAAAAGACTTTGAATTTTTATTTGAACCATCTTGTAAAAAGCTGAGGGTTACTGTTGGAGTAGTTCCTTTTTTAAGATGAATTTTTAAATTTTCTATCTTTGAAAATTTTAGAAAAGTTATAGAATAAAAAAGAAATAATAAAGTGTGAATTAAACCCGAAATCAAAAACGAAAGTTTAACGCTCATAAACCCATCCTTTTTCTGTCGATTGGTACGGCAAGATTCCTAGGGAAGTTTTATTTAGATTTTCATATAGAATGACTGGGAATCTCTATAAAATAGATTTACTGTGATGAATATAAAACATGTGGTTTTATACAAAAGTTGGAATTTGTTTTAAAACTTTATATTTTTAAAAACGGTTCTTTCATAAAATTTAAAGCGACTAAAATCGTTACAGAATTATATAACAGAGTACCAATATTTTGTGTTCAAACAAGTTTTATAATAAAAATCGTGGTAATTTATGTATAACTCTAAAGTAGAAAAATTCTTATATTCTATTTGTTTTTGAAATGATCGTTTAATCTACGAAAAAGTAAAGTGCTACTAATTTTATAATGATTATATAAAGAGATTGTCCCAAAACCTCAAAAAATTTTATGCAATCATTCTTTAGAAATTTTTAATAAAATATAGTAGTTCCTACAAATTAAGTCGCATTTAGAAATTTGTGAGCTTTCGAGCGATCTAAACTCATTCAACTTTCGTAGTAAGTAGTTCTCACATTGGACGGTTTTTGGGATAAACTCAAAATAGATTTCTATAAGTTATATAATAGAATTGCTGAAAAATTCCATAACTGCATTTAACAAAGCTGCTTCAATTGACCATTTCATGAAATAGAAACAAGATGGAGAATTAATTTTTTAACAACTCTAATAAAGTACCTAGCGTTTTACGTTGAAATAAGGTTCGTAATAAAAATTTACGGTACTCAATTTTATAGGAATTAGTAATATCACTTAAAGTTTAAATTCTAGATCTAAACGGAAACATTAAGATTTTATAAAATATGTCCTTAAGTGATGGAATGAATTTTTGAGATAAAATTTAACCAGAGACAAAAATTTGTCTTAAAAACTTAAATGCAATAAAAACGATAAATTTTTGAGGTGATTTCTAATAAAATTATATTCAATTTTTATTGATCGTTTTCTATATATTTTCGATTTGACGAGACGGTCATCTTATATTTTTTTCTTTTGAAACATTATTTGAATTTCTTGTTTTAAATACTCGAGGTTCATTTTTAATGTAACGGATCATGAGAAAAAATCTCCCGATTACAAGTCAAGAAATAACAATACCTATCAATTCAGTTCTAATCTCACGTACGGATATGAAAGGAAGAATATCGTATGTAAGTCAGGATTTTGCTAATATCAGCGGGTTTTCCGAAGAGGAAATGTTAGGCGAGCCTCATAATCTAATTCGTCATCCGGATGTTCCTTCCGAAATTTTTCGAGAGATGTGGGAAACGATACAAGATGGAAATCCTTGGAGTGGAATCATAAAAAACCGTGCTAAGTCAGGTGATTATTATTGGGTAGATGCTACGGTTACTCCGGTAATGAACGAAGGTGTGATTTCCGGTTATATGTCCGTTCGTAAAAAAGCGACTGAAGATCAGATCAGAAGGGCGGAAATTTTATTCTCTCAACTAAAAAATACAAAATCATTTCTTTGGAAATTAAAAGAAGGTATTCAGATATTATTCAAAAAACTGGGGCTTTCCGGAAAGATTATAGTATATGCCTTACTTGTTTTCGTTCCCTTATTGTTCGCAAATTTCGAATGGATTCGAAATGGTATGATCGTATTACCTATATTAGGAGTTTCTTGCGGAAGTGTAGGAATTCTTTTTTTGATCAATACAATTCTAAATTATCGAAAAGAGATTCGAGAAATTATTTCAATTCAAAAAGAAATTGTATCTGGTAATTTCCTCATGGAAATTCCAGAAAAAAAAGGGAATTCCGAAATATTTGAAATTCGTTCTAGTCTTAGAGTTTTTGTAATCAGTATTTGGGGATTGTTGGTTCAAATTAAAGAAAACTTTGAAAAGAATCAGGAACTTTATCAATATCTTTCTCAGTCGAGTGAACAATTTCAATCTAAAACACAAAATCAGGCCGCTTCCGTGGAACAAACAGCGTCTGCTTCTCACGAACTATCTTCAACGTTAGATGAAATTGTAAAATCAATTCATTTACAATCTACAGGTCTGACCGCAATTAACGACGGAATCGGAAAAGTAAACGAGTCGATTCAAAACGTATCTAAATCTATGGATAATCTTTCTTCTCAAACTTCTTCCGTAAAAGAAAAGGCTTCTCAAAGTGAAAAAACTTTTGAAAAAGCAATTCTAGCAATGAACGAAATCAAAGAATATTCGAACGGAATTTCAAATATTATAGGAATTATTACTTCGATCTCCGAAAAAACAAATCTACTATCGTTAAACGCTTCCATCGAGTCTGCGAGAGCGGGAGAAGCTGGGAAAGGTTTTAGTGTGGTGGCTGAAGAAATTTCAAAATTAGCTTCTCAGACTAGAGAATCTATCAAAGACATAGTCAATCTAATAGATAACACTACAAAGGCGGTTAATTTAGGCGCGGAGAAATTTCAAGAATCCTTATCCATCGTTAAACAACTTACGGATTATATAGGCGAAGTAAATTCTTCCGCTACGATTGTGAGAGCATCTTTATTTGCTCAGGCGGAAAAGTTGGGAGAAATCAGAAAGAATACGGATCAAGTCAATCAACTCGGTGAAACCGTAAGCGAATCTTCCGGGTTTCAAAAAACGGCTTCCGATGAAATTTCTTTATCCATGCAAAACATCGCGGAAAGTTCGGAATTGATCGCAAGAACATCCGGAGAAATCAAACAACTCGTGGACGAATCCATTCGTAAAGCGGCTAAGTTGTACGAAATCTTAAAACATTTTAAGACTTCTTAAAGGCCGTCCCAAAACTTAAACACCTACCATAGAAGGTGTTTGCTGAGTTTCACAAAAAATGTGGGAACTACCACAAATCTATAATTTACGGTAGAACTTTGAAATGTGGAACTCTCGCCGAATTTTAACTATAAAAAATGAATGTTTAACGTGGATTTGGCGCAAGAAAAAATTTTCTAAAAGTAGTTCCTAGAATTTTAGAATTTGTTCGTAAAATCGTGATTTGTAAGAGTTCCTACATCATTTTACAGACAAACCTAAGTTTTGTGTTAGTTTCTACGTTTTAAAGTTGTTTTGGATAATCCATATGATTTCTCAAACTCAGGCAGGCGGGAATTGTATAAATTCTAAATGGAAATGAGTGGTAGTTCCCACATTAAAAGAATTGATCTGTAAAGTTCAGATTCCAACTTTTTTCAGAATCGTGAGTTCTTTACGCCAAATTCACATTAGCAAAAGAATGTTAAAAAACTATAAGTCATTCAAATACGACGGTTTTTTGTGGGAACTACCACATTGTTGAAATTCAAAGACGATTGATTCTAAGGTTTGGGAAAACTCTAAATTCTTTTGGAAATAAAAGAAACTGCCGATAACTAAATCGATGGGAAATCGATTTCTCAGACTGACGATTTTTATATCTATAGCTCTCACGCTTTTTTCTTTTTGGGATCATCATCTTGTAGGTTATCTAAAAGATTTTATCGTGTTTATCCATGAAATCGGTCACGCGATCGCTGCTTTATTAACCGGTGGTTCTGTTCATACGATCGAACTTCACGGAAACGAATCCGGAGAAACCATTGCAAGTTCAGGAAGTGGATTTTTTATTTTTGTAGTATCCGCTGGGTATTTAGGATCTTGTTTGATGGGGGGTTTTTTATTAAACCGAGGTTTTTCTGGAAAGATGATACGTCCCACTTTGATTTCTTTTGGAACGATTCTTTTACTGATGACAATCTCGTATTCCAAACCTGGAAACCTCGCACAATATACTGGAATTTTTTGGGGTTTGGGATTTGTATTGCTTGGGCTTTTTAATCTTAGAATCAATCGATTTGTCCTCGTTTTTATAGGAACAAGTATTTCCCTTTATAGTTTATACGACCTTTTAGATTTTACCGGAAACATAGCATACACAGACGCAGGGATTATGGCGGCCTGGATAACAGGAGCAAATTCTTCTCAGGTAGTTCCAAAATCGGTAATCGTTTTGGGATATTTGATTGCTCTCCTTTGGTCTTTTTTTAGCTTATCCATCATATTCGTATCGGTTAAAAAAGTTTTCCAATCAGAAGAAATCGTAGTTCCGGAACAAGAATTCCAACAAAACGATTTTTTCCAATCTTCCGAAAACGAAAATAAGGAAACTCCATTTCCTGGAGAAGTAACTCCCGAAGTTATGGAATGGTTTTTCAGTAAAGGGTTGGATCTAAACGGAAAACCGCTACCAGCGGAGTTTTTAGAAAAAGAAGAACTATGAAAAAACAAAGAATATTGATCACAGGGGGGGCTGGGTTTATCGGTTCTCATCTGTGTGAAAGGCTTTTGAAAGAAGGCAACGAAGTTATCTGTTTAGACAACTTGCATACTGGAAGAAAGAAGAACATTCAAAAACTCTTAAATGATTCTAAGTTCGAATTTATCAGACACGATGTAACTGATCCCATCAAACTTGAAGTAGATCAGATTTATAATATGGCTTGTCCTGCAAGTCCGGTGCATTATCAATCAAACGCGATCAAAACGATCAAAACAAACGTTTTAGGAATGATGAATATGCTCGGTCTTGCAAAAAGAGTAGGGGCAAGAATTCTTCAAGCTTCTACCAGCGAAGTTTACGGAAATCCACTAGAACATCCTCAAAAAGAAACGTATTGGGGAAACGTAAACCCGATCGGAATCAGAAGTTGTTATGACGAAGGAAAGAGAGTCGCTGAAACTCTTTGTTTCGATTATCAGAGAAATCATAAGGTTGATATTCGGGTAATTCGAATTTTTAACACATACGGTCCTAGAATGTTACCAGACGATGGAAGAGTGGTTAGTAATTTCATCGTTCAGGCTCTAAAAAAAGAAAACATAACATTGTACGGAGATGGAGATCAAACACGTTCTTTTTGTTATGTGGATGATTTAGTAGAAGGGATCGTTCGGATGATGAACACCGAAAATTTCAATGGGCCAGTAAATCTAGGAAACGACGGAGAATTTACAGTTCGTGAATTAGCGGAGTTGGTTTTAAAAGAAACTGGTTCTTCTTCTAAAATCGTTCATAAGCCGCTACCTCAAGATGATCCAGCGCGTAGAAAACCAGATTTGACTCTTGCCAAACAACAACTTGGATTTGAACCGAAAGTTTCTCTTGTGGAAGGAATTCGGAAAACCATCGAATACTTTAAAAATAACTTGGATTAAATTTATACAAAGAAATTCTGGACGTACTTTACCGACCAGTCCGGAAGCACTATTTGATCACCGGGAATAAATTATGAACATTGGAATTCTAAAAGAATCTAAAGAAGAAACGAGAGTATCCGTTACACCAGACATTGTAGATGCGCTTAAAAAAATCGGGGCGACTGTACTCGTAGAAAAAGGCGCTGGAGAACAATCTTATTATCATGATGAAGATTATAAAAAAGCTGGAGCAAGTCTTGTATCTCGTCAAGATGTTATTAATAAGTCCAATCTCATTGTAAGCATTCATTTTGCCGACCCTACAACATTAGGAAAAATGAAACCAGGAACCATTTATTTAGGAATGTTCCAACCTGCGATGAATGCACAAACAGTTCAAAAACTTGCTTCTAAAAAGGTAGAAGTTTTAAGTTTAGATGCAATCGCAAGGATTACGAGAGCCCAGTCTATGGACGTACTTTCTTCTCAGGCAACGGTTGCCGGTTACAAAGCGGTATTGCTCGCGGCTTCTCATTTAGCCAGATTTTTTCCAATGCTTACTACGGCGGCTGGAACCATCACACCTGCTTCCGTGTTGATTATTGGAGCCGGAGTTGCTGGATTACAAGCGATCGCTTCCAGTAGAAGATTGGGCGCGGTAGTAGACGTATTCGATACAAGACCAGAAGTAAAAGAGCAGGTTCATTCTCTTGGAGCGAAGTTTGTAGAAGTAGAAGGCGCTTCCCATTCTGCTGCTGCTGGCGGTTATGCGGTTGAACAAACCGAAGAATATAAAAAACGTCAACAAGAAGCGATCGATAAATACGCTCAAAAGGCGGATGTAATCATAACAACTGCGCTCATTCCTGGAAAAAAAGCCCCATTATTGATCACTAAAAAGATCGTAGATAATATGAAATCAGGTTCTGTAGTTGTGGATCTTGCTTCTTCTATGGGCGGAAACTGCGAATATACAAAACATGGACAAAATGTAGTTACTCCAAAAGGAGTTACCGTGATCGGTCATAAAAATCTTGCTGGTTCGATTCCTGCAGACGCATCTAAAATGTTCAGCAAGAACGTTTTAAATTTTCTTAAACTGTTGATTAAGGATAAAAAAATCAATTTAGATCTAAATGATGAAATTCTTTCTTCGACTACAATTACTTACCAGGGTGAAGTTCGTCATAAACTTACGTTAGACGCTTTGGGATCTAAGTCAGGAGCAGCAAAACCTAAGAAGAGCGCTTCCAAGAAATAAGCCGAAAAAACCGAAAATCGTCCCGATCATCCAACCTCCGATCACGTCGCTTACAAAGTGATGAAGAGAAAGTAACCTTCCTACTCCGGCTAAAAAACTGATTAAAATCAGGGCCGGAGAAAATTTAAACAACAGTACAAGAATCAAAACGGCAGTCATGGAATTGGCGGCGTGAGCGGAAGGAAACGAGTGTTTCATATCCGGGTTAGAATCAACTTTTCCAGCGATCGTGATAAGAGGCCTTTTTCTTGCGATGAGCTTTTTTAGAAAAAGCACAAAACGATCATTTGCATAGGTGATTAAACCGGTAAAAAGTAAAACCCAATACCAAACGATTGGAAGGTCATTTTTCAAATAAAGAAAAGGAAGGAGTATCAATAGAAATACTTCTCCACGATTGATTTTGGAAAGAATACGATTTAATCTAGGATTGTGGAGATTTGTCCGAATCCAAGTAGAGAGTGAAAAATCGATTTGATCTACAATGTCTATCAAAGTTGAAAATCTTTTTTAAGAGTATCCGAAAGCCCTTTTCTTGGAAGGCTTTTTTGTTCTCCGGAAATTAAGTCTTTAATTTGGACCGTTTCCGTGCGGATTTCCGATTCTCCAAGGAACAATACGTAGCGATAACCTTTTTTTTCTGCGATTTGAATTTGTTTTCCGATTTTTGCGGAATCTAACATTGTTTCGGTGAGAATTTCATTTTCACGGAGTTCTTTAGAAAGTTTGAAAGTATCTACAAAAAGAGATTCATCCATAATTGGAAGAAAAATGGTTTTTTCTCTACTTAGATTTGGAATTAGATTATGGCCTTCTAAAAAATTTTTCAGTGTTACGTCGCCTAATCCAAAGCCAATTCCGGATAATTGTTCCTTGGAAAACAAACCGATGAGATTATCGTATCTTCCTCCACCGTATAAGGATCTTCTATTTTCTGGATTGGTATCGAAAACTTCGAAGATACAACCAGTGTAATAATCAAATCCTCGGATGATAGAAGGATCGAATAACAACTGTTTATCGATTCCAAGTTCGCCTAACTCTTGAAATAAATTTTGGATAAAAGAAACAGAATTTGTATCGATTCCTGGAATCTTAGAAACTGTTTCTAAATTAGAATTGAGATACGTTTCAATCAGGGAGAATTGTTCTTTAAAATTATTTAAAAAAGGTTTCATTTCTGTTTCGAAAGCTTCAGAAGAAATTTTAGATTTTTTATCTAAAAGTTTAGAAACCCCGTGAACTTGATCACCATTGAGTTTGAGGGAATTTTTTAAAAAACTATCTAAAAGTTTTCTATGAGAAACTTTGATTTGATAACTTCCAATCGGTGCTCCGAACTTTTTTAAAATCGAATCCGCAATCAAAAGAATTTCAAGTTCGGCGCGATGAGAATCCACTCCAAAAAGATCCACATTCAATTGCCAGTGCTCTCTGAGTCTACCCTTGCCAGGTTGTTCGTAGCGCCATAAATTAGGAATAGAAAACCAACGTACAGGTTTAGGAAGATTGCGTAAATTTCCTGCTACCATCCTTGCGAGCGTAGGAGTCATCTCAGGACGGATTGCAACTCTTCTTTCTCCTTTATCTATAAAATCGTATAACTGCCGTTCAACGATTTCTTCTCCGCTTTTAGCTTTGTAGAGATCGAAGGATTCTAAAATAGGACCGTCGTATTCCTCGTAGCCGAAAGAGAGAACGGTTTCCCGCATAACGGAAAACATCCAGTTCCGAAGTCTCATATCCTCCGGATAAAAATCTCTGGTCCCCTTGTAAGGAGCTGTGGTTAAAAAGTTTTTCTGATTTTCCAAGGCAAATTACTGAGTCTTAATGAAGTTCATATTTTTCTTCAATAGAGTCATATTTGCCTTAGCATCGTTGGAGCCAACTATTTCTGCGCCTACGTGATAGATTTCTCCGACTTGGGAAATATGTCGGATGTGAAATGCAAACCGCAGAGGGGCTTGCATCTTAAAAGTAATGTCCGCAGTAAAAACTGGTTTGTGCAAAAAAGATTGAATCAATTCTGGATCGGTTACTTCGAGTAGGATTCCGCCTTCTGATATATTCAGAATGTTTTGTCTCTTATCCAGAGATTTTGTATTTGAATCCCCCATTCTTGAATTAAAAATTTCTTCCATCTCTTTGTAAAGAGGAACGACTTGGTCCGAAATCGGGCCTTCACTCGATTCGATTACTCCCATCGCAAATATTTGAGTTTCGCCCCCACTTTTAAAAAGGATAGGATAGATAAGAAGAGAACGAGTTTTACTGCTTTTGAAAAAACGAAGTCTTTCTTCTAAAATCAATTCCTCTTGGAGAGTTTCTTTGATTGGGAGTAAATCTAAGTTTGCAAATTCCCCTTCTGGATTTGAATCCAAAGTGGACGTATCACGGATATAAATCGGTTTTTTATATTTTTTTACTAATTCTTCTTCTGGAGAAAGTTCTTTAGAAGAATTGAATACTAGCTTAGAAGAAGGATAAATCTGTTTTACTTTTCGATTTAAATCGTTAAGTATAATTTGTCCGGAAGTCCCTAGAACTTTAGCAATATCTAATTCTTTTCTAGGAATTAAAAATTTATGAGCTATCACTTTCCCCATCAAACCTTCGATACGAGGAGACATTCTTTTTGCTTTTGCGATCCTTGCAAAGAGAGGTTTGCATATAATCTGAGTGTCGGTTTTTTCGATTACGTCAAAGCTGATCTCTATGTGTTTGGAGAGGGTTCTATAAAGTACAAGTTCGTCGTTGATGTTTGTTAAAGTGGAATCAATTGGAAAAATGAAAGTACCGTCTTCTCTAATTTCCATCGGTTTTAATTCCTGATGAAAAGGAGATTCTTTAACGAGTAGACCTTGAAAATGAATATATTCCTTGAGAATATACTTTATCTTATTCACATCTTGGATCGTTTCCCAAGATCTTTGAGCTTGCATGTGGGTTTGAAATTGTACGCTCATGAAAACTCCTCAGAGCTTTCTAAAACCAACTCTTCTATTTTTTGCTCTTCCGGTTTCTGTCTCATTGTCTGCATCCGGTTGTGAATACCAATAAGCCCTGATTCTCATTCTTTTCTCCGGAATTCCTTTTGAAAGAAGATACTCGTAAACGTTACGGGCTCTTTTGGCACTCAATCTTGTGTTATATTCCTTAGAGGCTACGTTGTCGGTATGTCCCCCAATTTCAATTTTATCGGACGCATTTTTCAAAAGATAGCCTACAAGAGGATCTAGCAACTTTTTATTCTCTTCTGTGATTTTTGTTTTATTAAATTCGAAATAAACTCGTAGATTATAAACCGGATCTACGTCGCTTTCTGCTTTCAGATAAATTGTTACAGTTCCATTTTTGGAAATATTTTTTTGAATAATATTGATACTTTCAGAAATATATTTCGAAGCTGTTGCAAATAATTCAAAATCGTTATCTGGTAATTTTTTAATAAGAAAAGATTTTTTATCCGCATCTTGGACAAGAGATTCTCCTTTGCGGTTCATAGGTGTAAAAAGAGTAACTTTAGCGTCTGGTATGATTTGTTTTGTAGATGCGTCTGCTACGATGACTTTCAACGCGGCAGAATTTGGTTTTTGATTCTCTATGGGTTGTTCTATTTTTGTTTCTTCCGTTTTACCTTCTCCAACTTGAATTGGTAAAAGAACGTAGGTTCTATAAACTTTTCGATTTTTACCTATGTTTCCTCTTAAATCCAAAATATCCTCTTGAGGATGAAAGCCAGGAGAACTAATTTCTATTTTATAAACCTTTCCGGTTTGAAGAGTTGTTGCAAAATTAGAAGGTTTTCCTTTGCTAAGATCTCCTCCGATTCTTTTCGAAGTGATTACGTTAGCCGGTTTAGTTCCATCATAAATTTTTAAAGTAGAATCTAATCCAATCATTGTCTTTTCGGAACCATCCAAAACTAGACCTTTGAAGTTTAAAGTATAGGAGTTGCGAATAGATTCCGGAACTTGAAAGCGGAAAATGTCAAATTGACCTTCTCCACCAGAACGATTGGAAGAAATATAAGCCCAGATACCGTCTTTGTCAAAATTGATTCCTTCGTTATCAAAACCTTCCCACTTATCAGTGTTAAACGGTTTGGGAAGAAGTAATAAAGAAGATTGATCAATTTTAGGAATTAAGATTTCAGTTGGTTTGGTTGTAGGAATTTCTTCGGTTTCTTCTTCGTCTTCTAACATGTTGTCTAGAGCAGATTTATATTTTAAGAATATTCTAAAAATCTTAAATTTTTTTCTTTCGTCTTCTCGATTAGAACTGAAATAAAGTTGTTCTCCGTCTTGATGAATGAAAGGAAGAATTTCACTTTCGGAAGAGTTGAGGGGAGAACCTAAATTTTTAGGTTGGGACCAACTTCCGTTTTTTGGATTACGAACCGAGATCCAAAGATCGAAATCACCGTAACCCCCCGGACGGTCCGAAGAGAAGATCAAAAAATTTCCATCGGGAGAAATTGCGGGCATCTTATCATTGAAGTTGGAATTAATTTCACTGAGATGTTCTGGGTCTGTCCATCTTCCTGTTTTTTTATCTTTAATTGTTCTATAAATATTCAAACCTTCAAAACCGGAACGCCCAACAGCAAGGTTAATTGTAGAAGTAAAATAAATTTCCGAAGGCGCGTTGTTAGAATCGAAAAGAATTGAAATTCCACCTTCAAACGCGTTAGAGTTGAATAGATTTGGTTTACGAACTCCAGCAGCTGGTGGACGTTTTAATTCTTCCCAAATATTTTGATTCATATTTACGGGTTTAGTCCATTCTGCTGGTATCTCCTTATCTAAAAAGCGAATGTTCTCGGAAATCCAAATGTCCATTCCTCCTTCTCCGCCTGGACGGTTGGACTGGAATACGATGTATCTTCCATCTGGGCTTACTATAGGATTGTATTCGTCGTTTTGTGTATTAAGAGGTTGACCAAATTGTTTTTCCGGAAGGTCCGGTAGAGGTTGAGAGAAAACGGGCAAAAAAATACAAAAGGCCAGAATAAAAATTAATTTAGAAAAAGGACGCATGAACCCGCTCCGAAAAGAATATAAAGATTATTGTTTTTAGTTTAAATTCAGGATCTTACTTAGAGTATCGGTCTTATATCTAAGTTTTTAAAGATGGAAAGTAAACAAGATTCGAATTCTTCAAGTTATTCTACAAAGATCTTTGGGGTATTGAATATTACCGAAGATTCATTTTCCGATGGAGGAAAGTATCTTACTTTTAAATCTTCCTCTGAAAAAGCAAATTCTCTGTTAAACCAAGGCGCAGATGTAATTGATATAGGCGCTCAGTCTTCTAATATTCAAGCAAGTTTGATCGGTCCCGAAATCGAATGGATAAGAATGAAGGAGTTAATTTCCAATTTGGTTGCAAAAGGAGTTCGTATTTCCGTAGATTCTTTTCAACCTCAAGTAATTGCTAATTCTTTATCTGCGGGTGTGGAATTTATTAATCATATCCGAGGCTTTGTAGATGAAGAATCTATTCGAGAGATTTCCAAATATGCCAGAACCAATCGAAAGTTTATTTTGATGTATTCTCATAATCATTCCAATCGTGCGGAAACAAAATCACATCTAACACCAAATAATGTAATTTTAGAAATTGTACGGTTTTTTCGTGAAAGAAAAAAAATTTTATTAAACGCGGGAATTGCACAAGAGCAATTGATCTTTGATCCTGGAATGGGTTTTTTTCTCAGTTCTGATTTTCAGGTGAGTTTTGAAGTATTAAAAAAAATTAAAACTCTCCAGGAAGAGTTTTCTCCGATGATGGTTTCGGTTACAAAAAAATCATTTTTAGGAAATGCGCTCGGAGGTTTGAAAGTAGAAGAAAGAGAAATTCCTACCGTAATTGCCGAACTTTATTTATGTATTCAAAATGTAGAATATATCCGAACTCATGAACCTAAAAATTTAAAACAAGCTTTGAAAATTTGGAATTTAATGAATAAGTAATTGTTATGGCAGGATCAAAATCCGTTCGGCTTCAATGAGGAAGCGAGACGTTTAGGTTATCCAGTTTACTACCCGACGTATAAAAACAGTATCGAAAATTAACAATCGATTTTACCAAGGATGTGGAAGTTTTCAAAAAATGGCGTTTAATCCGGATTTGTTAATTTTTAGAAGAAGGTCTCACATCAGCATAAGTATTATTTTTATGCGCTGAGTAGTAAGTTTTTCGATAAAGTAAAATTAAAGTAAATTCGATCTAAGAAATCCGTTTTATCTTAGTCAGTTTTTTCGTAAAAAATAGATGTGGGAACTCTCACAAATCATGGATTTACAGTTAAACTTTGTAAATTGTGGGAATTACTATGGAATATAAAAGAATCATTAATCAGATTTTTGCACAAAATCGCTGTTTTGCGGTTATCGTCAAAATTTAAATCCTATTTTAACGTGAACTCGGTGTAAAAAAATTTTCTAAAAGTAAAAGTATGAGTTCCTACAATTTTAGAATTTGCTCCTAAAAATCGTAATCTACAGTAGTTTGTTTCCACACTTGAATTTGAATACGACAGATTCAAGTGTTATAAACTTCTATTTTATAAATTGCGGTAGTTCTGCATTTAAAGGATTAATCTGTAGAGTTCAGATTCCAGCTTTTTTCAGAATTATAAATTTTTTGCCAAACTCACGTTGGGACATGCAGTAAATTTCTATTACAAAATACTGCTTCAGCGCAGAGTACTGGGTGCTTTATTTTATAGTTCTAAGTATTTATCTTCCTACTTTAATATCTTCGATCGTTTTTTTTCCGGAAGGATTGAGAGTTGGCAGAACGTCTTCTTCTTTAATTTGTATACCCTTGGCTTGCATTTTTTTAATATAAGTAAGAATCGGATGTAAGTCCGAGTTCGGATTTACCGAAAGTAAAATTTTTTTCCAGAGTTCTATAAACGAAAGAGTTTCTCTTTCGGATTCGGGGGATTTTCGAATCCATTCCAGAGCTTCGGAGTAATTTCGTTTTTCATAATATGCTTTTGCAATATAATAATTTAAATCCGGAATCTTATCATCCGTAGAATTAAGATTCATTGCGAACATTAAAAGATCGTCCCATTTTTCCAGATCATGAGCTAAAAGAACCATAGAAGCACGAGCGTTTTTATGATATGGATTGATTTCTAAAATTTTTTCCAAATAAAAATACGCTTTTTCGTAATCTTGTTTTTCGAGAAAATATGTACTCAATTCGTCCCAAGATACTACTTCCATACCTGGGATTTTAGATTGAACGTCTAAAAGTAAAATGGTTTCTTCTTTCCGATTCTGATTTGTGAGTAATTTTTTGACCTGCTGAATTTGTTCTTTTTTTGCAGTTTTTAGATAAATAGAAATTTCTTTTTTTGAGATTTCGTATTCATCGATTAAATAATACATTCGAATCAAATTTGAAAAACATACTGGATTTGATTCTGAAATTTTCATACACTCTTTCCAAAACGATTCTGCATCATCCAAAAGCGAATTTTTTGCAAATAAAATTCCCAAATTATTTTTATCTTCCGCTGTAGTTCCTTTGTCTCTAAGCTTTCTTACTTTCCAAATCGAATTCATTTTTTCTAATTCGTTTTGTGGAAATTCAGTAGAGTTCAAATATAAAAATGAAACATCCGTTTCTAAGACTTCCGCCTCTCGAATTGGATAAATACAAAAATGAAAAAGGGAAATGATAAAAAATGGTAAGGTGCATTTTAAAATTCGAAAAGAAAAACGTGGTAGTTCCCACAGATTACGTCTCATAAAGCTCGTTTTACAATTTTGAATTATTTTTTCGATAGTAAATTCCCGTATGAGTTCCCACATTTTCTGAATTTTGCAACAGATCTTTAATGAAAAAAGTCTTATCCGAACGAATGATAAAAAAAATCGTTTTTTAAGTTTACTGTAGTTGTTTCTTAAATATTGTAAAATATGAAAACTCTTATACAACTTTGTCTTACTATAAAATATCATCTTATCATTCAAAAATGTAGGGACTAATACTTAACGTTTTTCTAAAATTCGTTTTTGAATAGATCAAAATCAGACATCGTTTTGTGAATTTGATTCTTCCAATTGTTTTTGTGCATAGAGCATGTATTTTAGAGCTCGCTCTTTGTCACCATGGAATAAATACATCAAAGAAAGATCAAGTGCATCCTGAGGGTTTGGGGGAGAGAAGTCTTCTGGATTTTCCTGACTCATTTCAAATTTTGATCGAAATTCGTTCAATTTATTTTTTGTAAGCTTTTCTAATGAATCAAAGAAAGCTGCTTCTTCTGGATTTTTTTTGAATTCTTCGATTGTGTCTAAAAAACGAGTAAATCCTTTCGATTGTGAAGTCGCTTGTTTAAGAATTTCAAAAGACTGTTTAAAATTTCCTAGACGAGTATGAACTTCAGAAAGAAGCACCTGCATTCTAGAATCGTTCGGAAAAAGTTTGCTTACTTTGTTGGCCGCTTCAAGACATTCTTTCCAACGTTCTTTTTCAAAATATAGAGTTGCAAGAGCTGTAAGCGCCATTCGATTTTTAGGATCTAACCGAATCGCATTGGTAAGATAAAGTTCTGTTTTATCATCCTTCTCAAGTTGTCTATAACAATACGCAAGTAGAATATGTGACTTTAAAAATTTCTTTTCAATTTCTAAAGATTTTTTAAGAGATCGAATTGCAGTTTCTGTTTCACCACTTCTATAAAGTTCGATTCCAATGTTATAGTAAAGTTCAGGTGATTTTCCAACCTGTAGGGCTTTTTGATAGATCTCAATCGCTTTTTTGGAGTTACCTTGTTTAGAATAAAGCGCTCCTAAATTTAAATAAGACTTTTGGTATTTTGGTTGGGATTGAATTAAACCTTCATAAAGTAAAATCGCTTCTGGATATTTGCCTTCTTTTTCTAAGTTCAAAGCTTGGTTGAATCTTTTGCCTATATCCGCTCCTGTCATAGTATAACTATCGGAATCATTTCTATCCCGGACGACTCAAAAAGTTGTAATGGTTTTTTCCAGATCAACCGATTTGTTTAAAGGAATCAATAGGACCGAGGAAACTATGAAACAAATAGCAATCTTAACCGCCCTGATCATTTTTACGTCTTGTGCGTCGGTAGAGTCTAAACGAAGCGTCAGCGCTTCTGGAGATCCGTCGGAGATTTTTTTTGAAAAAGAAATTATTCCGATGGATTCTAATTCAAATTTCGTTTCTCAAAAACCTGCACGTAGATCTTTCGAAGAAGAATTGAGTGTTGAAAAGTATGCAAAAGCTCAACCACCTGAAAAAACCAATTCTTCTGGAGATTTTGACGAAGTTGGAATGTCTTCCTGGTATGGCGCAAAGTTTCACGGTAAACCAACGGCAAGCGGAGAAAAATTTGATAAAACAAAACTAACTGCTGCACATCCAACACTTCCTTTAGGTTCCATCATTAGAGTTCAAAATTTAGAAAACCAAAAAGAAGTTATAGTTCGTGTCAACGATAGAGGACCTTTTGTAAAGGATAGAATCATTGATCTTTCTGAAAAAGCTGCAGATACTTTAGATTTTAAAGATGTAGGTATTGCTAAAGTAGGTATTAAAGTAGTAAAACGTGGAGGAGCTGCAAACGAAGAATCCGAAGATCTCGAAAATTCTGACGATGAAGAAGCTCTTTTAGAAGATGGAAAACCTGAAAAACTAAATCCTCAAAAATCGGATTATCAAAACAAACCGATTGCCGGTGGAAAGTATATCAAAGGTGCTCCTAAAGGATATACGGTTCAAGTAGGTGTTTTTCGGGAACAATCTAGAGCTGAATCTTATAAATCTAATCTTGGACAAGAATACGGTGAAAAAACTTTCCTATTTACAAGAGATGGTTTATTTGTAATTCAGTTAGGGGATTTCGCAAGCAGAACTGAGGCGGAATCGTTGAAATCGAAATTAAAAAACGATGGAATTG
Source organism: Leptospira interrogans (assembly GCF_900156205.1). Classification (GTDB taxonomy): domain Bacteria; phylum Spirochaetota; class Leptospiria; order Leptospirales; family Leptospiraceae; genus Leptospira; species Leptospira interrogans. Next base: position 61,478 of record NZ_FTNA01000010.1, on the reverse strand, counting down.
ACTGTTTCATTCCGAAAAAATAACCACCTTTAAATTTTAAAAAAATTGTTTCCTCGTTAGTAAACCCCGTAACTTTTTGCGGGGTTTCTCTTAGATTGTAAGAGTTTATATTTTAAAGTTCTTACAGATTGTGATTGTTTCGCAATTATTACTCGGACGTATAAATAGAATACTTGGATTAGATTGTTTCAAAAATTTGAATGTTTTGGCCTGTTCTAAAATGTCGTAAATCCCGAATTTGCGGTATTTTTAAGTATCGTTATTTTTTTCGCAAATTTGGCCGTTAATAACTTGGTATTATTTTCATATGCCTAGGAGTAATTACTTTTTTTGAGAAAATCTGCTATTAAGGCAGTTCTTTTTAATCTCAAACACGATTACAAAATGATTCGAATTTTCTCAAAGACAAAGAAGAGGATCGTATCAATATTACCTTTCTTCGCGATTTGATCCTTTGCTCTTTTTCAGATTTGGCTACATAATAAATATATAATGTGAATTTTAAAATAAATCCGCGCTTATTTGATCTAAATAACGTGAATTCGGCATAATGCGAAAGGGATCGATGCGAGGTTAAGTTATTGGTATTTTATAAAAATTTAATCTAATTCTGGAGTTTTACAATAACTTGACCAGAGCTGAGAGCCCGGTCCGGCTGCCATAGACAGCCGGATTCGCCCAGATTTTTTTACGTCAAACTCACGTTAAATAATTTAGAATCGTAAATTTTCAAAATAGATCTTTAAATTCCTCCGCCGTGTATAAATTCATCTAAAATTTCTTCCAGATTGTCGTTTGACTTAACGGAATGAATCCCGCTCTTATCTATAGAATGCACTTCTTTTTGAAGAGTTTCTATTCTTTCAAGTAGGATAGAAAATACTTTAGCGACCGGGTCCGGAATTTCGTTATGATCCAACATGTGTTCGCCTTCTTCGCCGATTGGCATTTTAGAGCGAACTACTTTGGCAGGAATTCCGACTACCGTACTATCGTGTGGAACGTCTCTCATAACTACGGATCCAGCACCTACACGTACGTTTTTTCCGATCGTAATATTTCCAAGAATTTTAGCGCCTGCGCCTACCACTACGTTTTCGAGTAAAGACGGATGACGTTTTCCAGATTCTTTTCCAGTACCCCCAAGAGTAACACCTTGGTAAATTAAACACCCTTTTGCGATTGTGGCGGTTTCGCCGATTACAACTCCGTGTCCATGATCGATCATAATCCCGTTTGCAATTTTTGCTCCGGGATGAATGTCGATTCCAGTAATAAATCTGGAAAAAGTATTGATCATCCTTGGGATTAAAGGGAGTTTCATCCTATAAAGAAAATGAGCCAGTTTATGAAACCAGAGGGCATGTAAACCGGGATAACAGAGTACAATTTCTAAGTAAGACTTAGCAGCGGGATCATATTTCCTTATAAATTTAATATTTTCAAACAAATGTTAATCTCCATTTTCCCAAAACTACAATTAACCTTTCTGAAACAATTCGACATTCTTTTTCAAAAACTTGGGAAGATAAATTTTAAAAATTATCATACCTGTAAAGTATTTGGTTTGAACAAGAACTGTTAAGGAAAAGGTTCAAAATTCGTGATATGATGTAAAGAGGATTCTTTCTAAGAAGAATAGAATATAAATTTGAAACAATATAAATTTTCAACACACATAATTTTGTTTGTATTAACCTTTTTGACTCTCACATTTCAGAGTGAATTTTTCAAGATCCCTTTCTTATCGGCTGAATCTTTAAAGGAATTATTTTTTCTTAGACTTCCTTATTCTCTTTCTTTGATTATAATTCTTTTCGCTCACGAGATGGGGCATTTTTTAGCAGCCCGTTATTACGGTATTCAAGTAACCTGGCCGTATTTTATACCAATTCCATTAGCCCCTATTGGAACTATGGGTGCGGTCATTCGAATTCTGGAACCAATCCGGAATAAAAAGCAACTCTTTGACATAGGGATCTGGGGTCCTCTTATGAGTTTGATTCTTTCCGTACCTTGTTATGTGGTAGGAATTTATATGTCTTCTTTGGTTCCTATGGAAAGTGTAAAAGGAAATCCAGGAATCATTTCTTTTGGGGAATCTATTTTTACGATTTTCGTAAATCAATGGATTTTAGGACCTTTTAATCCTGCCATTCAAGACGTCTGGATTCATCCTTTGGCTCAGGCGGGTTGGGTTGGACTTCTTGTAACGGCGATCAATTTACTTCCGTTTGGTCAATTAGATGGTGGTCACGTGATTTATTCCGTTTTTGGTGAAAAATATAGAAATTGGATTTATTATCTTTTTATTTGTTTTTTGTTTCTATGTCTGTGGAATTTTTCCTGGTTACTGTGGGGTTTCCTGATTTATTTCATCATAAAAATAGAACATCCTTTTGTTCCTGACTCGGCGGTTCCATTGGATCGAGTTCGAAAGATTGGTGGTCTGTTGATTTTATTTACGTTGATCTTCATCTTTGTACCTTCTCCCATCCAATTTGGAACGGATATAAATCGGCCTGGTCTTGCTGAGGAAATATGGACTTCTCTCAAATCGGTTTATTCAGATCTTTAATCCTTGTTCTGGTCGTAATTTCGACTCCGGTTTTTGACCAAGATCAAGAAATCAAACTTACGGAAAACGCATACGGTTTCACATACGACGGTACAAATTTTTGGTATTTAGACTCTACACATAGATCTTTATATCGAGTTGATCCAAATGGAAAACAAGAATCGTTTTCATTGAACGTTCCTTTTCTTACAGGAATTAATTTTGATTCTCGTGAAGGAAGGATTTTTGTGGCCGGACGAAAACTTATTTTAAAGGTAGAACCCAATACAGGCGGTGTTACAGAAAGAATTCCGGTTCCGATCGAAAAAATTGCCGGGGTTGCAAGTATTAATTCCCTACTCTATATTTTAGATCAAGAGAACGGAAAAATTTCCATTTTGGACAAAGCAACCGGAAAATTAATCGGAGGTTTTTTAACGGACCGGGCTCAACCTAGGGATTTAGTTTTTGCAAGGGATTCTATCTGGGTTTCAGATTCTTCCGATGGAAATATCTATCGATACAATCCGGATAATGGAGCGATTACTGGTTCCATCAAAACACCTTCTAAAGAAATCAGAGGAATTGTTTTTTTAGGAAGTAAAATTTTTGTAATCGATCGAGCTGGAAAAGAAGTTCGAAAGGTTTCTTTTGTAGAGACAGATCGTTTTATTGCTTCCGGAGAAACTATTCGTCTAATGAAAGTTAGGTTAACTTTTTCGTTAAATGAAATATCGATCGCGGGAGGTTCTCTTGGAATTTTTCAACCACCCACGACGGAACACCAAAGAATTCGAAATTTAAAAATGGCTCAAACTGGATTTAAACAGGATTTTATCGGAAGTGAAAAAGCGTTTGTAAAAGTCCTTGGTGTGGATGATTCCAAAGGTAAACAAACATTAGAATATTCTTTTGAAGTTCGGACTCAAAATATCCGTTATTACGTGACGGATGAATTTTTGGAAAAAAAAGAGAAAGTAGGAGATGATTTAAAACTTTTTTTAAAAGACGGACCAATTGAAACTCAGAAAAATTCTTATTACGTAGATAAAATTTTTGATGCTAGGTTGTTTAGAAATACCATACCTTCCTTAAAAAAAAGTCTTTTGGATTCGGGTGTTCCTGTTCGTTCTCAATATACTGCTTTTATTGCAAGTTCAAATTCTGTTTCTTTCAAAGACACGATGGATGTTTATATTCCTGGTTTTGGATGGGCTCCTATTCAAAATGTGAAACCTTCTTCGGACGAATCTTCTCGTGTATTTAAAAAGGGAGAAGAAAGTATCGATCTATTTCGAGCTGATAGTTGGAACGATATTCAATCCCCTGTTTTTTACAAAAGTAGGGGTTCTGAAGAATGGAAAAATCTTCCGGCTGAAATTCAGGTAATTTTAGAGTGATTCCGTAACTTTTGAATAAGTTATAAATAATGTAATATAAACTGTGTTCAGTGTAAAACGATAAAAAATTCTAAATACAATTTATATTTTTTATATTCTAAAAATTGCGGAAATCCGATACGCTACGGAAAGACGTTTGGATTTTTACATGAAAAAGCTTTTGATATTTTTTTTAATAAATTCGGAAGAATCCTATATAACGGCAGGCATACGGACACAGGTGAATGGTTTTACAGTTTGAATATCTTAAATGTATGTGATACGGAGGAAAAAAATTATAATTTATTCTTAAGAGAGCCAGATAAGATATATAAACAGTTGGAAATGTTATATTAGAATTTTTGTATTTATAATATTATTTTTTATATTAATGCCGGGAAGAAAATTCTAAGAATGCAGTAGTTACAACGAGAGTTTAGTAATAGAGTTTTTGAAAAATTCCATAGCGGCGATTAACAAAACTGCTTCAATCGACTATTTCATGAAACAGAAACAAAATGAAAAATTCATTTTTTAACTTCTCTAATTTTTATTGTAAAGCTCTGTTAGGTATGCTCGATGAGTAATCATGTATTATCAATATAGGAGTCGCTTTCTAATTTTCTAAAAGTATTTTAGTGGATAGAGGTCAGATTTCGAGGGAAGGAGAAAGCTTTCTGTGGTAGTTCCTATATTTTAGAAAAAAATTTGCAGGTTCAGATTCTAATTTTTTCAGAATCATAGATTTCTTCACGAATTCACGTTAATTATAAGATCTTTTTTCCATTTTACGCCAAACTCATGTTAGTTTACGTTTTGTAGTTTAGAATTTTCAAAAATTTTTTTTGCTTGAAAGGATAAAGTTAAAGCTCTTCCAACCATGAATAAAACTAGAGAAAGCCAAAGAAGGTGATTGTCCTTCTGAATTTTTCCAAGATAAACAATTGGAAAAAAGAAAAAAGCGGTACTTATCAACATAGAATTACGGAGAATTTTTCCTTTTGTAAGTCCTATAAAAAAACCGTCTAAAATAAATGCTATTGCTCCGACTTCTAATACAGGAAACAACCAGAATCTATAGTCTATTAATAGAGATAATACCTTATCACTTTTTGTAATCATTCCGAAAATAAAATTGGGAAACAAAAAAACAGAACCAAGAAAAATGGAAGTAAAAAAAATAGAATTATAAAAAGCTAAATAAAGAAGTTCTTTAAGTAGTTTCCAATTTTTTTTACCGTATATATTTCCGGCTAAACTTTCCGTAGCAAACGCTGCACCGTCTACTAAATAAGCGCTGACAAGTATCAGTTGAAGCAAAATTGAATTTGTCGCTAAAATCTCTGTACCCGCTTCCGAACTAAAATTTCGAAATATACTAAATGTAATAATCAGAAAAAAGGTTCTCAAAAAGATGTCCTTATTGAGATGGAGAAGGGAAGAAAAACCTTGGACTGAAAATAAATTTTTATTATTTAAGAATAAGAATTTTGAAATATTCTGAATTTTTAATTCTATAAAAAATAAAAATATAAAAATTAACAACATTCCAAATTGACTGATGCTTGTGGCTAAACCTGCTCCATAAGCTTCCCAACCTAATTTGAAAATAAACCAAACATCTAAAATAACATTGATTCCGTTTCCAACTACGGTTGCAATCAATACGACCGAGCTCTTTCCTCTTCCTAAAAACCAGCCCGTAAAAACGTAATTACAAAGAACCGCAATCGAACCCGGAATTCTAGCGTCAAAGTATGAAATTCCCGCCATTTTGACTTCGGAACTTCCTTCCAAAATTTGAAATCCAATTTCTCGAATCCAAGGAGAAAAAATTAGAATCATCGCTCCGAAAAAACAAGCTAAAGAAATTGATCGAACCAAAATGAAAATAGATTCTTTTTCATTTTTTTCTCCTACTGCCTGTGCAGTTAAACCTGTGGTTCCCATTCTTAAAAAACCGAACATCCAAAACATAAAATCAAAAAGAATTCCGGATAAAGCAGCTCCCGCCATGAAAACATAGGTATTAAGATTCCCTAATATAGATGTATCTACTATACCAGTAAGAGGAACCGTGATATTTGCAAGAATGTTGTAGAATGTAAGTTTGTAAAACTTATGACGTGTTTCAATACTTATCGAGAGATCTTTAGGTAACAAAGTGTTAAGTTCTTTTCGGGACAAATTTTTGATATCCCAATCAAGTCATCTTATCCATTACACAGGATGCCGTAATGTCCCCCGTAACGTTAATAGTCGTTCTACACATGTCTAAAAAACGATCTACTCCTAAAATGATTCCAATCCCTTCTGTCGGAATGCCTAGTCCTGAAAGAATTGTGGCTAAAATTACAATTCCAATACCTGGGGTACTTGGGGTTCCAATTGATGCTCCGACAGTCGCAAAAAGAATAAATACCAATTGAGCTGGGGCCAATTCGATTCCAAAATACTGCGCTAAAAATATTGTAGCTACTGACTGATAAAGTGCGGTCCCATCCATGTTAATCGTTGCTCCGACCGGGATGATAAACTCTGCTATGTTTTTTCTTACTCCTAAATTTTCAGTTGCGGTTTGAATTGAAACGGGCATTACAGCTGCTGAACTTGAGGTTGAAAATGCTAGTAATTGTAAACCTGCAATTTTAGTGAAAAAGTCAATCGGGCTTCTTCTTGCTAAAAAAATAAGGATAATCGAATAAACTCCAATAATTAAAAGAAGTCCCAATAAAACGACGCTCATATAAACGCCTAAGGTAACTAGCAATTCTATGCCAATAGAAGAAATCGCTTTTGTCATTAAACCGAAAACGGCGAAAGGGGTTAGAACCATCGCCCAATGTACAATTTTCATACTAATCTGAAAAACTGAATTCAATATTGTCAAAATTGGTTTTGATAAATCTTTTGAAACAGAAAGGATTGCAATTCCAAGTAAAATTGAAAATACGATTACGTTTAACATTTCTCCCTGAGTGATCGATAGAAACGGATTTTTCGGAAAGAATGACATCAATAACTCTGGATATTTATCTAAAGATGGGATTTCAGCCGGAGCTGGAACTTTGGAACTGAAAGTGGTTTGAATTTGGACCGCTGACTTTCCGGGTTTTAACCAAAGTGCTAACGTAATCCCAATTGTAACTGCGATGAAGGTTGTAAAAACGAAATAAATTAAGGTTCTGATTCCTAGTTTCTTAATATTCTCTAAATTTTCGGCGGAACAAATTCCGAGAATAATAGAAGAAAAAATTAAGGGTATCATAATCATCTGCAAAAGGTTGATAAATATAAGTCCGGGTATAATGAGCCAAGAAGTGGTAAGTTGTGCGGTGTTTCTATCTACCAAAGATAAATCGGAACCAAGTAAAACCCCAGTAAGAATTCCAGCTAACATTCCAACGAAGATTTTTAACCAAAGTTTTTCTTTCAAACTACTTAGGATCTTGATATTAAGGGAAGTTAGTTTCTCGAAAACTCGCATATTGGAAAACTCTTTTGATTCCTTATTTTTTCTATTGATTTTTAGTTTTGGTGTGAATTATTAAAGCCGTTTTCGAGATTTTAATGAAGCCCTATTTTTTCGAAACAAATAAAGAATTAGAAAAACGGACTTATAGATTATGGGATTAGATTTTCTGAGATCAGATTTGATTCTCTTCAATTATTATTCTTTTGGAAGTCTTTTAGTAACGATTACAACTTTTTTTCTCGCCGCTTTTTTTCTTAGTTTAAAAAGAAAAACGGTCGCTACGTTTCATCTCGGAGTTGCTTTTTTTACATTTGGTCTTTTTGAAATCGGATATTTCATGGCTGCGTTTTATTATCATCCGATCGCGGCTTATCATAGATGGTTGACTGGTTGTTTAATTTTACCTACAATCACGCACTTTACTCAATTTTTTATCCGTTACCCGAGCAATAACAATCGAAAGTTTGGGTTTTGGATGATGGTATTCCAACACATCCTGGGATTTATTGTTGCTTGTTTTTTTATTTATCTTACTGCTATTTCCGAAAAGATATATCATTTTACTGCTCATCATTGGGATTTTAACGCGTTGATTGCAAGCAAGTATCTTGCGTTTATCATCGCCTTTTATTCCGTTATCGCTTTTATTATCATTCCTTCTTGGAGAATCATTACAGATAAAGAAAAGAAAAAATTTGCGATTTTCTTATTTTCTATCGGGTTTATGATCGCTGCGTTTTATCCGAATATTTCAAACGTTTTAAGTCGAGACGGTTATATGGAAAGATCCACATACATGACTTCCAACGTTATCTTTTTTATTGCGGCTTTTTCCGTTGTGGTTATCGCTTTTATCAATAATAGCACCGAAAGAACTACTTTTATGGTTAAGATCGTGGGTATCACGTTATTTACCATTTGTTTGATTATGCAGGCTCTTGTATTTATCTCTAACCAGGATAAAGAATCAGAATACGATAGTTTGAATATTGTAAACGCCGAAAGGGTTTTAGAGAGCGGTCGTGGTAACGGCGAGGTACAATATACGCTTCGATACGATGAAAGAACCGGCGAGTTGATCACAGATGATTACGACCCGAAATACGGATTGGATTTATCCCTTGTTAAAGTTGACTTACAAAATACGTTGATTTACGAAGAAATTGCGTCTTTAAAAGAAGATCGTTTCCGTGAAAATTTGAAAATTATCTTAGATGAATCGCCGGAATATTTTGCGGGCCACAAAGACACCATTTATAATTTCGTAAAAGAAAATTCTTCTTTAAATACAAAAGATCTAAAAAAAGAACTTTTGAAATATGCAGAAAAACTAAATAAAGACGCTTTCGTAAATACTAATAAACTTCAGGGAATTAATTCTGATTCTTTTTGTGAACAAGGAAAGTCTTATTTAGAAAAGAATAAGGACTTGGAATCGTATAGAAACGGGATTTTGAAAAATCTAGAAGGATGTAACTGGAAAGGAAAGGAACTTTCAGGTAAAGAGTTGAAAGCAGAATTTTTAAAATACTTCAGTTATTTTAAACCTGCAGAAACCAGACACTATAGAAGAAGTATAGACGGGCTTGGACATCACGTTGCGTTTATGAAATATCTTCCTTCTAAAAAACAAGTGGTAGAATTAGGTTTTTCTTATAAAAGGTATAGAGAGTTTGTACATCCTACTTCTGTAAAACAAACGATCATTTTGTTTGCGGTGATTTTTGTGGTTCTTGTATTATTTCCATTGTTCTTCAAAAGTAGTCTTGTTAATCCATTGAACAACTTATTGTCCGGTGTGGAAAAGGTAAATAAAGGAGATCTTGACGTTCAAGTCCCCGTAAAAGTGAGAGATGAAATTGGGTTTTTGGCGGATTCTTTTAACTCGATGGTTTCTTCTATCAAACAAGCCAGAAGAGAACTTCAAGATTACGCGGAGAACTTAGAGGAAAAAGTAAAAGAGAGGACTCAGGAAGTTCAAGAGAAAATGGAGGAAGTCCAAAGACTAAAAGTTCAACAGGACGGAGATTACTTTCTTACTTCTCTTTTAGCTAAACCACTTTTTTATAATGCAAACAAATCGAAACTCGTACATTCAGAATTTATGTTAAAACAAAAAAAACAATTCGAGTTCCGTGGAAAACATTCCGATTTAGGTGGAGATATTTGTATCACCGGAAATTTACGTTTAGGAAAACCAGATCACTATAAACGTTATACGATGGTCATGAACGGGGACGCAATGGGCAAGTCCATGCAGGGTGCGGGTGGTGCCTTGGTGATGGGCGTTGTAATGAATTCCATTATGGCTCGTTCAGCGGCTAACAATCGAATTTTAGATAAAACTCCTTCCGAATGGTTAGAAGACGTATATAACGAGATCCATGCGGTGTTTAAGTCGTTTAATGGAAGTATGGTGATTTCCGCGACGATCTTTTTGATCGAAGAAGAATCTGGAAAATGTTTTTATTTCAATGCAGAACATCCGTTTACGGTTTTATATCGAGATGGAAAAGCCAGTTTTTTGGAAGAAGGATTACAACTTCGTAAATTAGGACTGGATTCTGAATTTGATTTTCAAGTACGAACTTTCGAATTGAAAAAAGGAGACGTTTTAATATTAGGATCGGACGGTAGGGACGATATAGACCTTACCCCCGAAGAAACTGTAAGAACAATCAACGAAGACGAAAATTTATTTCTCGTAAACGTAGAAAAAGGTAAAGGAAACTTAGAAGATATTGAAAGTGAAATTCGCAAACATGGAGAATTAACGGATGACCTTTCTCTTTTAAAAGTAGAATTCCAGATGGAAAGAAAATCGGATGAACCGGAAGAAGAGACGTTTACCGGTGGAGATAGAATTGAAGTCGCCTTAAATCCTGATATAATCTATGAAGATGCAAAACAACTTTATAAAAATGGAAAAGTAGATCAAGCTCTTGAGCTTCTCAAAACGGGATATACACACGATACGGCAAATCAAAAGATCAATAAACTTTTAGGTCTTTTAAGTTTTAAAGGGAAAGACTATACAACTGCAATTGAAGTTTTGAACAACTATCTCAAAACCGATCCGGGATTACACGAATATTGGTTTTATCTTTCGATTGCAAATAAAAAAGTAGGAAAATATGAACAAGCTCTTCAGGCGAGTTTAAAACTAAATGATATTCAACCGGAAAATTTATCCAATTTAGTCAACCTTTCCGATATTTATCGTTTGATGGATCAATTTGATTTGGCCGAAGAAGTTGCAAAAAAATTAATACACTTGGATCCAGGAAATCAAAACGGAGAAAGACTTTTGAAACTCATCGAAAGAGATCGTGCATAAATTTTTATTTGGAATTTTATTCCTAATTTCTTTTAGTCTCTATTCTGATAAACGCGCGTGGATTCGAAAAATTCCTCTAAGTAGAGGGGAACTCGTCCTTGAAATTCAAAATCATTCCCAAGATAAAAATTGGAATGAATTCGCTTATCATAAAACTTCTGACCTTTTTAAGGCTTTGGAATCTTATTCCGGGATTTCCTTCCACGAAGCGAGCGCTTCCGTGTTTGAGGGTCAAAAGGCTTCCGAGAAATATAAGGTTCTTTTAATAGTCCAAGATAGAATTCTTTTAAATGGAACAAGGGTAGGTGGATACAATAATATTTCAGGAGATTTAGGATCGGTGCGTGGAATTTTTATGGAACCGAATCTTTCTCCTGTAGGTTATCCTGCGTTATTGTTTCATGAACTCGGACATTTTTACTTTTCGGATTTGCCTTGGTTGAGTGAAGGTTTGGTTTCTTTTTTACCTTTTGTTTTGTATAAGGAGAGGAAAATAAATCTTACAAAAGAAGAATTGATTTCGATCGCAGAAGAATGGAATACAGAGGAAGGTCTTCAAGGAGAAAAAGATTTCCCATTAGATCCTGATTTTAGGGAAAAAAATCCTTCTTCTACTTCTACCTTTTATAATAAAGCATTAAAAATTCAATATATTCTTTATAAGGAATTAGGTCCTGCGGGTTATCGAGATTTCGTCAAGAAATTGGTTTTTGAGAATTCTCCTAAGACCACAAAAGAAGTGATCTTAAAATTAAAATCGATTCGAGATAAGAACTGGACGAGTTTATTGAAAGGTTGGGTTATTCCAGGGCCTTACGAAGTTTATACTTGGAAAACTTTCCAAAAAGAATCTATTTTAGGAACGTTTGTACAGCTGCCTTAATAAAGCTTTAAAAAATTGTTTTCTTTTTTTTAAATTGAACTTACAACGTGTTCTAAAACTTGATTTTGTTTTATCACAAAAATAACTATAAGAGTCTGTTCACAAATTCTTATACTGATCTCTATAAAATTGAGTACCATTAATTTTATCGCAAAACGCTGGTTCCATGCAAAATATTAGGTACTTTATTATATAGTTATGAATAATGTGAGTTTGGCTTAAGAAAATAAGAAAGAATTTTTTAAAAGTATGAGTTCCTACAAATTTAGAATTTGTTCTTAAAGCCGTGATTTGCGGTAGCTTCCACATTTTAGGTATATAAAACTCAAATTCAAATTTTTTTCAGAGAAATGAATTAGATCGAACTCACGTTATATTAACTTAATTCCATACTCTAATTTTTAATTAGAAAGTCTTCGTAGAACAGCAGTTTTATGCAAAAATTAGATCCTATTCAAGTACTGAATGGTAGAACGTTTGCAATTTTGTATTTAAATAGTGAGCTTGTCTCAAAGTTTATATATTCTATTTTGTAAATATTGGTTTACTGTTTAAAAGAAATAGAATATTGAAAAAATTGCATTTATTTTTGTTATTTAGGTGAAGATTTTGAAATCTTCCAAAAATTTCAGTTTTTCAAATTATACGGATATCTATAAAATTAAGTATCGTGAATTTATTACAAAGTATCGTTTGAATGCAAAATATTGGCATTCTATAGTTCTGGGTAATCGGTCTTATAGACGTTCGTTAATTCGAAATCATTTTGATTTTATCATTGAAAGTAAGACTCCCGTAGCTAAAGTAATGCCTGTTTTGAAAGAATAAAATAGATCGGAAAAAATTTTTTGAAAAAAAGGTCTTATTAAAATTATGAGTGAAACTGAATCCATTTGGAGCAACATACTTCTCAATTACTATTCTTTTGGGAGTTTATTGTCGTTTGTAACGGCTATACTCATAGCTGGCGTTTTCCTTTTTATAGATAAAAAAGTATCAAGCACAAAACACTTAGCATTTGGGGCTTTACTCCTTGGCATATTCCAATTTGGATACGTTTTTGCTGCTGTTCTTTATCATCCTTTTGCTGCATATCATCGTTGGATTACAGTAGGTTTGATTTTACCTGCGATCCTACATATAGGACAGTTTGTTGCTCGTTATCCAGAGAATGATTTTCCGAAGTTCAATCGGATAACTATGATCGTGTTATGGATAGTTGCCGTTTTTTCCGTAGGTTATTTTTGTTATTCTACGTGGGATGCTTCTGTAAAATATCACTTCACTGCACATCACTGGGACTTTAACGCAGAAAACGTAAGTAGAACGATTGCGATTATTATTTTTAGTTATGTGTTTATCAACTTTCTTGCGATTCCTATTTGGAGAATAATTTATCTTAAAGGAAAAACGAGATGGATCATTTTCGCATTTTTAATGTCTTTTTTGGTAGGAGGAACGGTACCTGTAGTCGCCAATCTTTTAAGTAGAGACGGTTATATTGAAAGATCGATTTACCTTACTTCGATAGTGCTCTTATTCATGGCCGCGTTTTTTATCATTCTCATCTTGTATTTAAATTTCTCTGTCGAAAAAACTTCTTTTATGCTTAAGATCGTAGGAATTACATTTGTAACTGTATTAACAATTATGCAAGTGTTGGTCTATATTTCCAATCAAGACAAAGAATCCGAATACGATATATTAAGCCAAATTTATATGGAAAAGGTGTTAGAAGGTGGAACCGTAAAGGGTGGAATTGCTTATATACTCAAATGGAATAGAGAAGATAATTCTTTTGATCAAGAGAAATTTGATTCTAAACTTCATCCTAATCTAGAACAGATAGAAATCGATTTTAAAAACACTTTATTATATGATGAAATATTCAATCTTTCTGAAAAAGATTTTAGAGAATCACTTACAAAGCTTATGGAAGAGTCTCATAGAAACTTTGGGGGATATAAATATTCGATCATTAATTTTTTGAAAGAACATCCTGACTTAAAAGATAAAACTCTTAAACTCGAATTAAATAAAGAATTATCAAGATTAGGACTTCATGTATTCGTAACTTCTAATAAACTGGATAACATATTCGAAGAAGATTTTTGTACAAAAGGAAAAAGTTATTTAGAAAATGCTCAAGAAGTGAGAATGTTTCGTGTCGCATTAGAGTCTCGTTGGAACGATTGTAAATGGGATGGTAAGGAGATAGCTTTATCAAAACTAAAAGAAGAAGTTTTGAATTATTTTAGACCGTTTGTACCTTCCTTTACTAGGTATTATCGTAAGAAAGACGTAGGGAATCATAGCCTTCATTATATAGGATTTATAAAATATAATCATAAAAAGAATAACGTAAGCGAAGTCGGATTTTCTTACAGAACTTATCGAGAGTTTATGCATCCTACCGCGTTAAAACAGATTTTAGTTTTAGGAGTTGTAATCGTAGTAATCATTTTTTTATTTCCACTTTTTTTTCGAGGAAGTCTTGTCGCTCCGTTGAATGATTTGTTGAGTGGAGTAGAAAAAGTAAATGAGGGAGATCTAGAAGTTGAAGTTCCAATTAGAGTTAAAGATGAAATTGGGTTTTTGGCGGATTCGTTTAATGACATGGTTTCTTCCATTCGGGACGCAAGAAAAGAACTTCAAGATTATGCAGAACACCTTGCTACAAAGGTCCGATTAAGAACGGAAGAATTGTCTGAAAAAATCGAAGAATTTCAAAGACTTAAGATCCAACAAGATGGGGATTATTTTTTAACTTCTCTACTTGCAAAACCTCTAAATTATAACGCAAATAAATCAACTCGTATTTCGACTCAGTTTTTACTCAGACAAAAGAAGCAATTTGAATTTAGAGGAAAACGAGCCGATTTAGGTGGAGATGTTTGCATAACTGGGAATTTACGTTTAGGAATACCATCGGATTATAAGAGATATGTTTTTGCGATGAACGGAGACGCAATGGGTAAATCGATGCAAGGTGCAGGTGGTGCTTTGGTTATGGGGGTTGTAGTGAATTCCATCTTGGCTCGATCTGCGGCAAACGATCGGATTTTGGATATTTCTCCTGAACAATGGCTTACGGAAACTTATGAGGAAATAAACTCCGTGTTTAAATCGTTTAACGGTAGTATGGTGATTTCAGCTTCTTTCTTTTTAATTGAAGAAAGTTCAGGTAAAACTTATTATTTTAACGCAGAACATCCTTTTACCGTTTTTTATCAAGATGGCAAAGCCACTTTTTTGGATTCTTCCTTAATGCTTCGAAAGATAGGTTTAGAATCAGAATATCCTTTCCAAGTTTTTACAACTACTCTCAAAGAAGGAGACGTTTTGATTGTTGGTTCTGATGGTAAAGATGATTTAGATCTTACACCCGATCAAGATACAAGAACGATTAACGAAGACGAAACGCTTTTTTTAAAAACAGTAGAAATTGGAAAAGGGAATATAGAACAGATTGAACAACTTATTTACAAAGAAGGAGAAATTACGGACGATCTATCTTTGTTGAGAATAGAATACGGGATTAGGTCGGCTGATCCAGAGGAAAGTTCTTTAAATACTGATAAAACCCGAAATGATTTTTTAAAAGAAGAAACTTCAGATTGGAGTGCGTCTTACTCACACGCTAGACAATTGTATAAAGATGGAAATGTAAAAGAAGCCATTGATGAACTTGCAGAACTTTATTCAAAAACTCCTGAAGACATAAAAGTAATTAAATTACTCGCACTTTTAAGTTTTAAAGATAAGGACTATATAAAGGCTGTGGAAGTTTTAGGTAAGTATTTAGAAGTCGATTCTGAACTAAGCGAATATTGGTATTATCTTTCTATTGCGAATAAAAAATTAGGAAAATTTTCTGAAGCAATTTATGCTTCTGAAAAGGTTTTAGCAAAACAGCCTGACAATACAAACAATCTAGTAAATCTATCTGATTTGTATCGACTCCAAAATGAATATACTCGAGCTAAGGAGATTGCAGCTCAGGTATTAGATTTAGATCCTCAGAATGAAAACGCAAAAAAAATTCTTAGGAAAATTGAAAATGGTATATCTAAAACCTAAAACTAAATTTCAAAATGCAATTTATGTTAATGTGGGTTCGGCATAAGAATTCGTTTTATAAAAACCTGGTTTTTCCATAAGAAATAAATGTGGGAACTCCGATTTAAATCACAAAAAATGAATGTTTAAAAATTTATTATGTGACTTAATCTGTCGGAACTCTCACAAATCTATATCTTAATTTAAGTTCTGGCTGAGAAAAGATTTTCTAAAATTATGAATTTATTCTTAAATTGTGATTTGTGGTAGTTTCCACATTTTAGGAACGATTTGTAAAATTCGGAGTCAACTTTTTCAGAAAATAAATTATGGATTCTTTACGTCGAATTTACGTTACAATAAAGTGTCTCAAATTTTATCTCTAAACTAAAATTTATCTTAAAAACTTACAACATTCGATTACGCTAGAATCAGTAGTAAATAATGATCAGTGCGAAAACAATTATTCTTTTTGAACTTTATAGAAGTTTGTTCTCATAAATCCGAAAAAACAATGGTTTAATCAAAATGCAAAACAACTTTTGCATTTACTCATTACTCAGAATTATATAATGGAGTATCACAAATTTTTACTGTAAAGCCCATTTGAATACAAAGTATTGAGTAGTTTATTATATAGTGATTATCAAAAGAAAATTTTTTAGATTAAAAGACCCTCCTGTAGGAGGGTCTTTTGAAGTTTGCAACAAAGGAAAAGCGGAGTTTAGAAATTTTATTTAACTCTAGTCCAAGTAGATTCTTTCCCGATCATCATAAAGCCGACTTTATAACCACCTTTTAAATCGAGAGTATCAGCATTTCTTAAAGTAAGCCTGCCATCGTAAGTTTTACCACCTTTCGGATCGTAAACTCTTCCTCCGGTCCAGATTTGTTCTCCTTCGTAAGAAAAACCGGTAAGAAAAACCAATCCTAAAATAGGACGAGTACGAAGACTTTCGTCTTTATTGTGTACGTCTATTTTTGGAGAACCCGGAGTACCTTCCTTACTATCCGCTGGATAAGTAGGTTCTTTTAACCAGACGATTTTTCCACAAATCTTAGCTCCGCATTTATGTACGTCTACTTGCGCGTCTTTTTCCTTATTCCACCATTTTCCAAGAATTGCATCTTCTTCGCCTGCAAACGCCGGCGTTGAAATCAATACGAACGCAAAAAAAATTGCGATCAACTTAGACTTATTCATTCCATTCTCCAAGAGTGTTTTGCGGACAAAATTCTCAAAAGAATACGAAGAAAGTCAACAAAAAAGAAAGGATCCCTATTTTTCAAAATCCTTATATAACATAGAAGTTTGAATTCCTCGATTGGCTTGGTATTTTCCGGAAGTATATTCCGTTATCTGTCCTTCTAGTGTATGATAAAAAATCTGACAAACTTCCACACCTGGATAAACGATGAGGGGTTGGATAACCGAAATTTCTAAAGTCCAAAATCCCTTAAAACCTACGTCACCAAATCCTGCAGTTACATGAACGAGCATTCCTAATCTTCCAATAGAAGATCGTCCTTCAAGCATAGGTACTAAATTGTGAGTTTCGGTGGATTCTAAGGTTCTACCTAAATACAATATACCTGGTTTTAATAAAAGACCTGATTCAGGAATTACCAACTTTTCGGCCGGATTTGGTTTTTTCATATCCAGAGGAAGTTCGGTGTATACTAGAAGTTCCTCATGAAGTCTTAGATTGTAAGAATTTGGATTGAGTTGTTTTTCTGAATAAGGAGTAATTACAATATCATTACCGATTCGTTTTTGAATTTCTTTTCCAGTAAGAATCATTTATTTTCCTTTAAAAATCGGTTTTCGTTTTTCCTGAAACGCTTTGAGTGCCTCCAACCGATCTTCCGTATTTAAAGTGTTATTATAGTATTTACTCTCGGTTATGAGAGCTTTTCGTATGTCCTGACCATAACCTTCTGTAATTGCTTTCTTTGCAAGCTGAAGTGCGATTGGTGCACATTGAGATGCGATTTCTTCAGCTAACATTTTTGCTGCGGGAAGGGAGGAATCGTGCCAAATGGAATTTGCGATTCCAAAATCTAAAGCGGTTTGTGCGTCAATTGTTTTGCCCGTAAAAATCATTTCTTTCGCTTTCGAGATTCCGATTCTACGTGAAAGTCTTTGAGTTCCTCCTCCACCAGGAATAATTCCTAAACGAGTTTCTGTAAGTCCAATTCTAATATCGTTTTTAAGAAGAATCAAATCACAACAAAGTGCAAGTTCCAATCCTCCTCCAAATGCGTCTCCGTCTAAGGCGGCAACCGTAGGATATGGAAAGTTTTCCAATTCCAAAAAACAATTTTTGAGATCTTCTAAAAAACGTTTCACTTCTTTAGGAGACATGGTTACTCTTTCTTTTAAGTCTGCTCCTGCACAAAAGGAAGGTCCAACGCCGCTTAGAACAAGACTACGGATTGATTTTTCCTTTTTTGCTTTGAGAATATTTTTATGAAGTGTAGAAAGAAGTTCTTTACTGATTGCGTTTCTTTTTTCCGGTCTATTTAGAAGTAGAACCGCGATTTCTTTTTCCGTGGAATACAATACTGTAGAAAATTCGTTCATTTCAGTACACCATTTTTTCAGCAGAATAATTCTTGCCGAAACCTTTTTACTTTTATAAACTAGAGGCCCGTATTAGATTTTTTAGATCAAATAAAGTTATGTTGCATAAATTGATAAAGATTCTTTTCTTATTTCCATTCATATTCTTCTTCATTCAATGTGATAAAAAAAATTCGGATAACGGCTTATTGGCCGCAATTGGTTTTGGAAATCCGGTAATTACTTTGATTGATCCACCGTCAGGATCACCTCCTCAAAGTGACGGAGTTTCTTATACTGGGACTCAGATAACCATTCAAGGGAGGAATTTCACCCCCAATTCAACCGAAACGACTGTAAAGTTTAATGGAATTACGGGCACAATTTTTTCTATAACCACGACTGAAATTATTACGACGGTTCCTACGGGAGCGACTGCAGGATTTTTAACGGTGTCAAAAGCGGATGGTGCTTGTGATACTGTTTACGGGACAGACGGTTATAACTGTTCCGCGAGAAGGTTCTACGTGGATTGTTATAAGGCTTACAACAATATTTATGGAGATGAAACCGCAATTAATTATCCGGATTCTCAGACAATAGAATTTAAGGAAAATTTTTCCACAAAAGCTTTTCGTTCTAATCTTAGAGAAGCTGGAGGAACGATACTCGCGTTCGAATGTGATAACCTAATCTCCGTAAAATATTTTTCTCCAAGTTGTAAAACCACAGATGTAGGTACTTTTGATGCTCCGGTTTTTAATCCAACTATCAATTTTACGGATAATTATGCGGTTCAATATTTTATAACTACTGGAAAGGGAAGTTGTAAAATCAACTTTCAATAAATTATCGATCATTCTCAAAGATAAAAACAAGTTCTAAATTAATATGAGTTCGAAGTAAGAAAATCTGGACGAATCTAAGCTTACAGGCAAGTTGGACCGGGCTCTCAGCTCTGGTCAATAAATTGTATATAGGAAACATTATATAACATATCGTCTTTAGTTTCAATTTATTATAGAACGCGATCCATCAAACGACTCATGGAGACCGAGCGAGACGCTGGGTTTGAAAGAGTGTTCTGCTTTGTTCCTTTTGCGATCCCTTTCGTATTATACCGAATTCACATTAAATTAAAAAACTGATAGTTTGTACATTATTGAAGCGTCTCTGAATTCTGACTATAGAAGCGATGCACCAAGCTAGACTTCAATGTTTTTACATCAATTAAAGCTGAACTTGTGTTTTAATTTCGTGCAGTAAATTCTAGATCTTGAAAATTTCGTTGTAAGACTGGATTTATAGTGGTTCTTACATTTTAATATTTTATTGTAAAGTCTAGATTTGTAAGAGTCCCCATTTGTTTTTTAGTAAAAATTCAGTTCTATAAAACTTAGTTTTCGTGAATGTACCTGAGAGTATTATAAAACACTCAAATGTTAAGATTTTAAACTTTATAGGTGTAGCTCAGAACTATAAAACTGAGTGTCCAAAATCCGTTTATAAATTAGAATTCACGGCATTCTATCATATATAACTTAGTAAAAAGCTTAAATCAGATACAAAAAAATGTTCAATATAGCATAAGATTTTTTAAACGAATAAAAATTTTCTGAGATCATTCAACAGAACTTTAAGAATAGATTTCGAGAAAAACTTGCTAGAAATTATAATTTCCTAGAATCGTTCTTTATAAAAAATGTTTGGATTTTTCTATAAATCTGTTAGAGTTCGATTAGGAGTTGTCTCATGAAGGTAGTTTCCTCGGTTCAGCTAGGGCTTCCAGAAAAAGGAGTCAAGGATACAAGAAAAATCCCAAAAGAAGAAGGGATGATTCACGTCGAGCCTTATGAAAATAAGCAGGCTAACGTTTCAGATAAAAGAGCCTTTGCAATTGAAGCCGGCCAAGACGGGGATTTCTATAAGGTTAAGGGAACTTTTGTTGATAAGGTAGGTTGAACCGGGAGAAAATTGGTTTAAATCCTTAGAAAATAAAAAAGCCTCTCCTTTGAGAGGCTTTTTTATTGGGTAGAAGAATGCTTTAAAATTAATCTTTATAGCTGATTTCTAAAACGTTTCCGGAAGGATCTAAAAAATGTAAGAATTCTCCGCTTTGATTGGTTTCAGGACCACGAACGATGGAGATTTTATTTTCTTCTAATTCTGCAATCGCTTCTGTAAAATCATCTACATCAAGAACAAAACTAAGAACAGGAATTTTGTTTTCTCCTAAAGAATTTTTAAATCCTGAAATTTTTTGAAGTTTGATGTTAATGGAATCGAGCCCCATTATAACATATTCTCCTGATTTCTCATCTAACGATTCAAAATCGAATATATCAGAATAAAACTTCGCAGAGGCTTCCGGATTCTCCGCAGGTATTAAGAAATAGTCGATTCCTTCAACGATAATCATGGATCCAGTCCTGTTTAACTTTTTCGTCATTGTGGTAGGAAAACCTGGATTGTCTATTTAAAAACGAAAACTGATTCCTAATGTGATAGAAATTCAAGAAAATAGATTTTTAATTCTTTTCAGAGATTTCAAAAAAATGAAACAGTCTCGGATTGGATTTCTCTACCTTCCAAAGATAAGCATCTAAAATATAATGTGTAAATTGAGGGAGAAAAAGAACAGAAACTAAAAGTGCGGATACAAACTCGGGAAGTTCGAAAGAATAGAAACTTGAGTTTTTAAAAATAAAAGAATGATCTTTCCAAATAAAACTGTCCCAAATCCATTCTTCAATAAAAGCAAATACAAATAGAATACCTAAGAAACAACTCAGAATTTTTATCCAAGATCCAGTTTGGAACATTTCTATTTTAATTTCCGACTGGTTTTGAATTGTATAATAAAAAAGTAAAAAGATATAAGGAACTCCATGGTTGATTACGTTTGTAATTGTGAAAGAAAAATCAGAATTAAAGTAAACGATTCCAAAAAACCAAACGATCCAAGTATTCAATACAAGCAAAATCTTACCCAAAGGTATTGAACGGTATTTTGTAAAATGATATATATGAATTAAAATATAACAACAGAGCCAAATTTGTTGTAACCAAAGTATTGAGTTTGCTAATGCAGGAAACGGATATATTAAAAAGTCCCCTTCCATAAACCAGGAGAATTCCCTTTTTTGATCCGTAAGATGCCAATATAAAATAGGAACACCTCCCATCAGATAAATCGTGATTTTATCAAATAGAAACGGAACTTGAACGGAAGTTGTTTTCTTTCGGTAAAGCACTAAAAATCCGAATTGTTGTCTGATGAAATGAAACACAGCGACGTATGCCATGATTCTCCAAAACCAAATCGTTCCAAAAGAATATAAAAATATCGAAAATAAAAAACAAACAATCGGCAGTGTAATGAGAAGATTTTTTTTCTCCCTCCATTCTTCCATATTAAAGTAAGATCGAAAAAGAGTAGAATACACGTGGGCGACATCTATTAACAAGACTGTACAAAACCAGGTCCAGGGATTAATTTCGGAAGGCAAAATATTATATTTCTTTAATATAAATAAAAAAACTACAGAAACAATTCCAGGAAAGATGATAAAGGTTAAATCCAGAGAAGGTTTAAAGATCCAACCTTGAGACTTCATATTTTTTGTTCTCCTAGGATCTTGTTAGCTGCGTTATACCCTCTTGTAAGTGCTTCTTCAAAAATAGAAATTCCGCTTAAATCAGAATGTGCAAAATGGAGATTTGAATAAGATACAGAAAGTTTTTCCCTTTGACCGCCCCAGATCAGTCCTGGAATTGGGCGGATCATAGCGTGTGCGTAAGTCGTTATGTCTATATTTTGTGTTCTTTTTTCTATGTCTGGATGAGCTTTTTTCAAATCGAAAAAAATAGATTCTTTCCAATCTTCCCAAGAAGTTTTCATCATTCTTTTGCGTGTGGAAATAGTGTCTTTTTCGCCAAAGGCTTGGTAATATGTTAGAATCGATTTTTCTCTGCTGGCGCGTAAATCTTGGTGTGTGGATACGATATAACCTAAAGACGGACTTTGGTAAATTACGTTGTCCCAACAAGGAGGAATTCCTTTTCCTGTTGGAACTTTGTCTACACTTAGATTTGCTACGAGCCAAGGAGAATAAACCAATCCTTCCGTTACGTTTGAAGTTTCATCCAGAATATATTTTCGAGTAAAAGCAGGAAGAGCGTAAACGATAGAATCACAGAGAAGATGTTTTTGTTCTTTGGTGAAAGGTTGATAAACTTGAACTTCAAACCTAGCTTTTTTAGAAGCGGAAGGTTTAACTTTTTCTATGAGTGTTTCCGTTTGAATTTTAGATTGAATTGGGGATCTAAGTTTTTCTACTAAAAATCCATTACCTTCTGGCCAAGTAAGAAGTGTTAAGTCTTCCCCATTCTCATCTACGGGGCGAGAACAAAAATAATGTAAACCAATCCACGCGGAGACTGTATTCATAGAACCGCCAAAGTCGTCTCGAACCGAATAGTCTAAGAACCAAAAAAGTTCTTTGGTTCGAAAACCTTGTTCCTTAATATATTCAAAAAAATTAATTCTATCTAATTTCAAAAATTCAGGATCTCTGGAGGAAAGATCAATCGGGATTGAAAATGCTTTTTTACCGTCTCTTCCGATTTTAGATCTCCAAATCCGAATGAAATTCTTAAATTTTTGTTCTTCATTTGCAGATACTGAACCTGGAGTTCCACCAGGAAATAAACCTTCGTTCCATCTTCCTTGGTAAAAAATTCTTTCTTCGGGATCAAAACAAAGATACTTTTCTTCGTAGATTGGTTTTCCGTTTTTATCTTTACCGATGATGATTTTATTTTCTTCTAGAAATTTTCGAACGAGCACGGCTTCTTCGTTTGGTTGTGGTAAGTAGTGTGCTCCCCAAGGAAAGGAACCAATTGAATTTTTTCCGGATTTTGAATTTCCACCAGGATCGTTTTCCAGTTCTAAAATTTTAAATTCGTCAAAACCAGATTTGTAAAGATAATAACCAGCGCTTAGTCCTGAAATCCCAGCGCCTAAAATTAGAACTTTTACTTTTTCAGAATTAGAAAAATTGACGTTATGCGCTATTTGATTGAATTTTGAATTACGAATTCTATGTCCGATTTCCATGTTCGGACCTATGATTTTTCCTGAAATTTTTTTCCTAAATTTTAAAAACCAAATTCCACTTACAAGCGCCGAAAAACAAAAACCCAAAATGGCAAGAAAGGATTTTCTGGAGATGTTTTTTGAATTGTAATTCATACTTGTTGGGAAGATTCAATGGAATCTCTGGTAGTGCAAGGAAAAATGGAGTAAAAGAATTGCGTTTGAAATTGAAAAGATTCTTTTGCAAAAATGGCTCTATTTTTGGATTTTGATAACACGTTTTTGGACTCAGTAGGAATTTACGAGACTACGATTTTGCAGCTATGTAAAAATGCAAAAGAATACGGGTTTTTATCTGTTAAAGAATTTTCACGATTCTATGAAGTAGCAAGAAAAGAGACCAAGTTCGAATTATCGGATTCTCCCTCTAACCGACTCCGTCTCATCTATTTTAAAAAGATGTGTTTATCTAAGTGGGGGACCTTAGATCCTAAATGGATTTTAAAATTAGAGAACGATTATTTTAAATATTTCCAAGAGGGAATAAAGGTTCGTAAACAAAAGTACAAAAGAGAATATAAAGAAGTTTTTATGCTTTTAAAAATAATTTCAGAAAAACATAAACTTCTTTTTTGTACAAATGAAAATTTAAGAACTCAACTAATTAAAATGAATCTTGTATTTCCAAAATCTTTCTTGTATTCAATTTTAAGTTCGGAAGAGGTAGGAAAGGAAAAACCATCGAAAGAATTTTTTTCCCGTGCAAGCGGATTAGTTAACAATGAAACAGTAATATCGATGATCGGAGATTCTCTCAAAGACGACGTAGAAGGTGCTCTTTGTAATGGAATTCCGGCGATTCATCTCACTTCTATCTTTTCAAAGAAAAACGAGCCTTTAAAAGAACGGAAAATAGAATTGGAGGTCAATTCCATTAAAAAAGAATATTCTTATTTAGAAACGAACGATCTTAGAACGGCTTTGGAATCATTTCTTTAAAACAGCGAATAACGTGTTATTTAGATTCATCGTTTTAAAACTGAACAACCAAATAATTTTAGTCACATAATAGTAAACTTTTTTAAAAAAAGAACCAAAACTTCCACCTTGGCTTCCCGAAACAGAAGCGATCGGTTTTAAAATCGTAAATTTACAATTTTGAAATCCGGTTTGTTTTGCGAGCATCTTCATCGTTTTTTCAGTGTAGTCGTTAATATGATCTTTCGCTTCTAAATAATGACCGTCTGTCCTCATACCTTTGAGCATTACCTTTAATTTCGCTTTAAAAAGTTGGATCGGAAAGTTAGGTGTTTGTAAAAAAAGGATTCCACCCGGTTTTAAAAGAGAATGCAAATATTCTAATAGACTATGAGGTTTAGGAATGTGTTCGATTACGTCCCAAAGAGTGATTATATCTAAAGAACCCTTTTTGATTCCCGAATTTTGAACGATTCCTGAAAAAACATTTTTTAATCCGTTTTTATCTTTTGCAAATTGAACCGCCTTTTCGGATATTTCGTAACCAATCGCTTCCCAATTTGGTTTTTGATCTATAATGCGCTTAACAAAAAAGCCGAGTCCACAACCCACGTCTAAAATTTTACCAGAAGGAGCAATTAAAAACTTATTGATAAAGTCTTGATAAATTTCTCTGTGAGCGTTGTCCCACCAACCTAGATCATACGAAGAATCATCATCCCAATAACCTTCGTAGTGTTCTTCTTGTTCGTATGTAGAAAAGACGTGGCTGCAATTGGAGCATTGAACGATGTCAATTCCATTTTCCACGAAAACGACGGAGTTTTGTGCGCTTGAGCAAAGATAACAGGTTCGATTCAAAAAAGGTTCCTCGTATATTCAATTTTTAAGGTTAAACCCGGAAAAGCCAGAAAAAACTATAAAACGTTTTCTCGTTTTTGAATTTCCTCGGATCACAGTCTAAGAAAATATAGAAATCAATTTATTTTAGGAGTTTTTGTGGCTTCGCTTAAGTTCACCAAAATGGAAGGAATCGGTAACGACTACGTTTATATCGATTCTACTCGGAATGATATTCGTCTAACACCAGAACAGATTCAAAAAATATCCGATCGTAATTTCGGAATTGGAAGCGACGGAGTCATTTTTATTCGAAATTCAAAACAAGGCGATTTTATGATGGATATGTACAATTCGGATGGAAGTTCTTCCGAAATGTGCGGGAACGGAATTCGTTGTGTTGCCAAATACATATATGATCACGGTTTAACGAGTTCTAAAAATCCTAAGATCGAAACTGGCGCGGGAATTTTGGAAGTAGATTTAAAAATTGGATCCGGTAACAAGGTTGATCTTGTAAGCGTAGATATGGGAAAGCCGGTTCTAGTTCCATCTCAAATTCCGGTCGTTTGGAAAAATGAAGAAACAATCATTGATCAACCACTTGAGATCGGAGATAAAAATTTAAAATTTACTGCGGTTAGTATGGGAAATCCACACTGTGTAATCTTTGTGGATGATAGCGATGAATTTCCAGTAAGAGGAATTGGACCGTTAATCGAACGTCATTCTATCTTTCCGAAAAGAGTGAATGTGGAATTTGTTACTATTCGTGGAAAAGACCATCTTTATCAAAGAACTTGGGAAAGAGGGGCGGGAGAAACTCTCGCTTGTGGGACAGGAGCTTGTGCCGTGATGGTGGCTGGGAATTTAACGGGAAGATCTGGAAAAGACGTTCAAATCGATTTGAGAGGTGGCACTCTTAGAATTCAGTGGCAAGAATCTGGAAACATTTTAATGACTGGCCCAGCCCGTGAGATATTTTCAGGAGAAATAGAAATTTAGTATATTCTAAACTACTTCCGTCTTTTGTAAGTTTTCCATTCTCACTCGAACTTCGTTGGAAAGTTTTTTGAGATTGTTTTCTAGTTTTCCTTCTAGATAAGGTCTGTGATCAATTTTAGGTCCATAGAGAACGCGAACTTTTTTATAAATGGATCTTCGTTTGATGTCACAGACTTCTTTTGGCATTCCCATAAAAGAACGAACTAATGAAGGAATTGGAATATCGGAATAACTTTCTTCGATCGGAACAATTACAGAAGGGAGAATATCTACTTTATTTCGGATCGAAAATGCAGCAAAACCTTCGTGAAATGGTACCATAGGCGCGGAAAAATTATTTTGAACCATATAATCATGGCCTTCTGGAAAAATTCCTAAAACACCTTCTCTTTTAAAAACTTGTTGTACCATTTTGATACTTGCCATGGAAATTTTTCCGTCGATAGCCATCGGAATTCCTCCGGCTAATTTAGCTAAGTCTTTAAAAATAGGAATTCGAAAAGTATAATCGGCCGCGATCCAAGATATATAACGTGGAAAAGTGTAGGAAATAATGAAAGGATCCATATCAGATCTATGGTTGCTGACTAGAATTAATTTTCCTTCATGGGCAATATGTTCCGTACCATATGCATTTATGTTAACGGCAAAACCCAAAAAAGGGGCCACGAATTGTTTCAATCTGAGATAAGTTTGAACTTCCTTTTCCATGGGCATTTCCTCGAATCGTTACGATGAGGGGAGCTATTTTATTCACCCGAAAAAATAGACCACCATTTCTTTTTTTCCTCTGTAGAATTTGCGTTTCTTGGGTCGGAACTGTAGGACTTATCTCGGCCCAATTCTTGGGGTTGAGAAGGGTCTCTCCTTTTTCTGGCGTTCTGTGGATGCGGAACGGAACGTCTTAATTCTTCTAATTCTTTTTGTGCGGAAGCACTGGACTTAATATAATTTCTTATATCGGCCCATTCGGGATCTAATTCGTTCCCGTAGACAGCATAATTCATCAGATCAATCGAATCAAACTCAGGCATAGAGCTTCTTTTCCAGGTTTATTTATATAGGTGGGTAAAATTCCCACAATCTCATATAGTCTTCTTGGGGAGCGGTCTTGCAAGAGTTTTCATATCGTAAACTCTAAAAAATGCATTTGAAAACTATATAAGTTTGAGATAACAAATCTAACGATTTGTAGAAGATGTTGGTTAATGAGGTTTGTTGGTCCTTTAATAGATTAATAAAATTTATCCAAATTCTTATCTCCAATAAGTATTTGGAATATGAAAACTTTGTGAAGAGCTATTCAATAGGATTTTTGAGTTGAGAAGTTATTGTAAAGATTGATTTTCTTAAAGCATAAGAAGCATCTTCTAGTTTTTTAATAGATTAACGTGACTTGACATAATCATAACCAGCCCCACAAGTATTTGATCTCAATATAAATCTGTCGGAGTTACGACAAATCCTCTGTAAAACTTAGTTCCCACCCCACAACGCGATTCATAGAGGGCGTTGTGTTGAGTTTTCCCTATTTTTGGGTGGGGGTGGAGGCGGTAAGGTTCGGAAAATTTTTCTCTATCAGAAAAACATACTTTTTGCAAGTAAAAAGACTCATTCTTGTCGGAACACTTGAAAAATGTGCCTTTTTGAGCCCAGAACGGCGATCCATAGAAAGCCCGTTCTGTTGAGTTCATTCTGGTTCTAAAATCCTATTCAGCTTGTGGGGTTGGTTATGGACATAATAGAGGAGCTGGGAAAATTTTTCTAAAAGTAAGAGTTTCTACATTTATGGAAATGATTGATCCTGGTTTTTTAGTTTCTAAAGACTAAAAATGATGAAATTCTCACATTTCAAAGTTTTACCGTAAAATATAGATTTGTGAAGAGTTCCTATAGATTTTGTCGTTTTACGAGTTTTTAAATGCCTATTTTTTCATGATTTAATTCGTATAAAATCCTACGTTTTCAGAATTTCATTATAAAACCCAGACCTGTGGTAGTTCCCACATTTTATTTTTTACAAAAAAATTAGATTTCATAAAGCAAAATCTCTTACACCAAACTTATTAGCTAGAAGACCTAAAATAATTTTAGTGTAGGATTCTTTTTTGAAGGCTATCCCTGAAGATTAGCTATCTCAAATCCGAAAGTAGTATTTATGGAGAAGATAGAAGGCGAGTTCGTAAAACGACATAATTTAAAAATTGAGGAAGTCAGACAAATTGAAATTATAAAACAGAAAGAAGGAAGTAAAATTTTAGAATTTCCTAAAAGAAGTATCTGGAACACAGAAAAAATACGGAAACTTTGTGAGAAATTATTTTTTCAGTGAAATTTTAAATTTGGAAACATTATGAAAAAGATTGATCTTTTTTTAAAAAAATACAAGAAATGCCTTCTTATTTTTTAATAGTTAGATATGATCTTTAACAGAGATTAAACTTTGGCTTTAGTGCAAAATGGAAATTTCAAAAGAAGATTATTCTGTGGAAACGGAAAAAAATCGCGGAAGAATTAAAATCTCCGGAACCCTTCGTCTATTGAATGTGGATGAATATGATCCGATCATCTCAGCTATTGAAACTGTTCTGGATAATTCTGGGCGTGGAAAAGCTGTCATTGATATTAAAAATTTGGATTTTTTAAATAGCGCAGGAATCGCCAGTCTCTCTAGATTTGTAGCGGTTTATGATAAGAAAAACTTTCGTAACGTAGAAATCAAAGGTAATAAAAATAGATATTGGCAAATCGCGTTTTTGGAGAATGTTAAAAAACTCAGATCAGAAATTCAAACAAGTCTTGAGTGAAAGTTAAAAATTCAAAGTTTTAAATTTTGTTTTAATAACTTCGTTTAAATCTAAGTAAGCCCTTACAATTACTTCGTAAGTAGCTGAAGAAACTTCGTTGATTAAAAATCCTAATCGAACAGGGAAGTCTTTTGAAAGTAGTAAAAGGCCGATTCCCGAATCGTTTTTTTCTCCTTTTTTAAGCTTGTTGATATAGATCTCGTCTGAGTTTCGATCTACCAGAGCCGAGATAGATTTTTCTAGTTTATTCTTTGAAATTTCGTCGGTTAAGTTTTTAATTTCTATCTTTAGTATTTCGGAATAATATTTTAAATCTAAAAAGATTTCTCCTTTTCTATCTTTGGAAAATTTTGCGGCATTTTCTATCAGTTCATTGATTATAATCGAAATTGTATTAGAAGCATCGGAATCCAGTTTTTCTTGATAAGAGCAATAATTTGAGATGTAATCTGCGGTGAGAGAACAACGTCTCCATTGAACCCTAAGATCCATAGGTCTTAGCTTTAATGTAAATTCGCTTTCACAAGGAAGAGAATCCGGTATAAGATTATAATGGCCGTATTTGACGGGGTAGTTCATAATATTTTTCGAATTCTTTATGATCGATGATTTACAGAATGCTCTAAAAACTAATTCAACTTTATCAGAAAGATCAAGTTGATAATTTGGAGTTACACTTTCGTTACAAGGTTTTGTTTTATAACCTTATATTTTAAAAATAGGAACTTGAATTTAGAATAAGAAAAGTAAAAAACAAATTTGAATTCAAATTAAAAAAGTTTTCTTAACTTATCCAAATATTCGTTCCGATTTGGGTCGGTCTCAGCCGGAGCCCAGGAAGCAAAATCTTTATCCGTTGTGGGCTCATAGGGCCCTGACTTTCCTTCAAAACAAATCGCGTTTTCAGAAAGACAAACGAGAGTATGAAATACTCCAGGGACAATATCGATTCCATATACTGGACCTTGGGAACTTAGGTAATGAGTTTCTTGGATTGAGCCATCATCATTAAAAAGGATAAATCCTAGATCTCCTTTTAACGCCAAAAAGGTTTCCGGTTTTGGTGGGAATTTATGTCTGTGCGCTTGTACGTAAGTATCACGTGTGAGCACGTTTAAAAATCTTTGATATACTTCGGAAAGTTCGTGAAAGTTGTGGTTTGCTCTTTTACGAGGGGAGGCATTCGCTTTTTGCAATACTTCCAAAAAAAGAGAATCCGTAAGTAGTTGTCTGTGGGGTTTGGAGTCTAGATTCACAGTAGTCAATAAGATATGATTTGCAGGCTGTGCAAGTATTTCCCGCATTTACCCTTTCTATAATTTCTTGATATTCTACACCTTCGTATCTCGCGGTTTCAACTATAGTTTCGAAAGCGACTTGTGCACAGTGACATTTATCCATTTTTGATCTAACTACTTTTGGGACGGTTTCCTTAACAATGTAAATGAGACTCAGTCTTAGTGTCAAATCGTACATTGATTTTTTAAGAATTTTTTAAAAATCTAAAAATTTATAAATTTTAAAAGAGACATAATTTTGAAAAAGATTTCAAGGAAGATTTCTGATTTTAGAGGTTTTGGAATATAAGGTATTCTATAATTTAAATCGATCCCAAACTATCAAAGATTGTATTAGATTTCAAAATGTAGGAACTACTTCGTTTCAAATTAAAAATTAGCATTCTGTCAATCGAGTGCGATATACCCAAGTTCCATTTTTTAATTTTCCGATTTTTTGCCGAAACGACTTATTTTTTTCGATCCATTCTTGTGTTTCTTCGCTAATCTGAATTAACTTTCCGTTTTTAGCGATTTTATAGGTTTGATTTATATATTCACAAGCAGAGATGTGATAATGAGTCTGAATCGTTTTTGTTTTTAAATCGAATACAGGACGTACTAATTCATTTAATTCCTTATTCTCAATAAAAAAATTTTTAGAAGGATCAAATAACCAAAAGATATAACCTTTGTTTCCAGTTTCCCCTTGATAGAGTATCAATCTAATATCTTTATACCCATCGAAATTCATATCTTCTGCTACAAAAAATTCTTCATCTTCTTGTGGAGAATCAATTCTTTCAATCTTCAGTGTCTGGACGAAAACGTTTTCACTTCCTTTTGAAATCTCAATACGATCAAATACGTTATATGTATTGATTCCACCTACAAGATGAAATTTATAAATAGGTAAATTCCTATGAATTGTAAAATTACATATTGCTCCGCCACGTAGATGTTCTGATGTAGAATTTTTAAATTTTTCATTGAGAGGAAGAATTTTACAACCTTCTATGATTTTTTCAGAGTTTTGATTTTGACTGGTTTGAACGATTGATTTTTGAGTTTCATTTGAAATATTAGAAAAAACTGTTATTTGATAATTTGTAAAATTTTGAATTATAATCCAAATACTTATTCCAATTCCCAATGCAAAAATGAAAAAGATAAAAATTTTCTTTTTTAATATATTAGAATTTACAAATATTTTTTTCATTGGATTTGCCTTAAAACCTTAGGATGAATCATTAGAGTTGTTGAAAAATTAATTTTCTTCCGTTTTTTTATAAGCCTGAATGGGTAAAAATCGTTTGTTGATATGGATTTTTTCGACAACTCTATTTTTAAATCTTCAATAAAAGGTATTTTGATTCCTATAAAGTTGAGTATCGTAAATTTTTATTACAAGAGACTATTTCCAAAATACTGAGTACTTTTTTGTTCACGTGAATTCGATATATAATGAATTCATTTTTCTGAAAAAAGTTTGGATTTGAACTTTACAAATCGATTTTTAAAGTGTGGAAACTATTAGTATGAAAAATCTGTTTTAAACTTCAATACGACGTAATTTGTAGGAACTACTGCAAACTTAAATTTTGTAGTAAATTTTCAAAATGTAGGAACTCATACTTTTAGAAAATCTTTTCTCGTTTTCTTATGTAGAATTCACGTTAACTAATCTTTTGAACTTAATCCCATACTCATTTTATTTTTTTACTGTAAAACAAACCTTTAAAAACGAATTCTTTATACACCGAATAATGTGAGTTCGATGATGATCGTAAAACT
This sequence comes from Leptospira interrogans, assembly GCF_900156205.1. GTDB lineage: Bacteria > Spirochaetota > Leptospiria > Leptospirales > Leptospiraceae > Leptospira > Leptospira interrogans. The sequence continues at coordinate 29,426 of NZ_FTNA01000010.1, read as the reverse complement.
GTCATTTCATGCAGATATTTGATTTTAAAAATGAAATTGTTTAGAGTCTTGAAAAAATTGGCGCGCCCAGAAGGAGTCGAACCTCCGACCTTCTGATCCGTAGTCAGACGCTCTATCCAGCTGAGCTATGGGCGCGTGGGTCAATGGATGTAAGATTCCAAATGAGAAAGGTGTCTTTCAGGAATCGTAAGTCCAATTTTTTTTGCACTTGTGTAATTGTATAGCAGTAATCCGGAAATCCCTAGATAAATCAAAATACCCATAAGATGGATTATATTTCCTAGCCAAGGGCCTGCTATTGGGATCCAAGAAACTAAAACACTCACTAAAAGAAATCCTAGAAAATAAAGAAAATTTAGGAAAGAAATTCCGGAATACTTTCGAACCGTTTGGTTCTCCCAATAAAAAGTGAATCCAATTAACCAAGTTCCAAAGAAGGGCAACGAAACTAAGTAGACCAAAAATCTTTCCGATCTGAGAAATCGGTTTGCGATTTCGGGAAAATTACGGAGAACCGGTTCGTATTTTTTTAAATATTTTTTGAAGTTCATTTTCCATCTCCGGAAAAAAAGGTAGAGTAGATTCTTTTTCTTGATACGCGTTCCATGCCCCTAGTAGGCTATAACTTAAAAATGCGATCCAAGAAACGTAACTGATAAAATCTGTAACGATCGGATTCATTCTAATTAAAGATAAAATCCAACTAATCACTGGAAATTCTCTGAGAAACCAGACTATAGAATAAATAACAATAAAGGCACAGTTAAGTTTTAACGACTGCAGAATATGAAAATACGCGAATTTTTGGGTTTTGCGGAAAATCCAAATAAGCAACCAACCGAAAAAAGGAATGTAGGATAGGGCTGCGATCAAACCTGGAAGTTCTTCACTTTTGAGAATTCTCAAGGTTTCTTGAATCAATTCCTGGGTTTTGAATCGTTCTGAGGACATAAGTGAGAATTCAAGTGATTCAGTTAAAATGAAAGCAAAATCCGGAGACGCAGGGATTCGAACCCTGGGTACAGTTACCCGTACGACAGTTTAGCAAACTGCTCCTTTCGGCCACTCAGGCACGTCTCCAAAGGTTTGCAGTCGGAGAAGGTAGGATTCGAACCCACGGTGGGATTACCACGACGGTTTTCAAGACCGCTGCTTTAGACCACTCAGCCACTTCTCCTGACGACGGAATTACTTTACCGTGAGAAAACCCCTCTGTGTCAAGGGAATTGTTCTTTGCGTTCTTGGATCTTTGTATTTCCTGGAATCACTATAGATAGAAATGAAAAGTGATTCTGAGGGACATAAAAGTAGTTCTAAAATACAAATTCATAAAGGTAAAATTTTACTTAAACCTCGTTCTTGGGTGAATTTAGGTTATTCGATCGCAAATTCAGAAAAAGAAACTTTCTTCTTAAAAAATGCGATTCCGGGTGAAACGGTTGATACGGTTCTTCTTAAAAGATCTGGTTCTTTATTTTGGGGAGTTGCTTCCGAAATTCAAGAGGTTTCATCGGAGAGAATTTCTTCCGATTGTAGCATATTTCCTCGTTGTGGTGGTTGTTCTTATCGTCACGTTTCTTATCAAAAAGAATTAGAGATCAAGAAGTTTCTGCTTCAAGAAACGTTGGAACATTTTTTATCCAAAAAACATATTCAAATTCCTGAAATTGAAATTCTCAGCGGTGATCCGAACGGTTATAGAAACACGGCTCAGATCCAATTAGGATTTGCTGGGAATCAAAGACTCGCAGGTTTTTACGAGGAATTTTCTCATTCTATTGTAAATCTTCCCGAAGAAGGGTGTAAAAATTTACCTCAAGAAATGAATTTTGCTTTTGCTGAGTTTTTAAAACAGGAAGTTAAGGGGTCAAAACAGATTTTAAAGTCAAAAACACTTTCCTTTCGATTAGAAGGGACAAAAGTTATTTCCTACAAAAAAAAATCGGTAAGTTTTAGTGAAAATATTAGAATTCCAGAATTAAAGAAGATCGTTTGGGAAATTCCGGCAGGAGGATTCTCCCAAGTAAATCGTTATCTCATTGCTCCTTGGTTGGAAAAAATTTTTGAATTAGTTCCAAATAATCAAAATAGAATATTAGAATTATATTGTGGATCAGGTTTGATCGCAATTGCTCTTAAGTCTAAGACTACAAGTTGGTTGGGTTATGAGATTTCTTCGGATTGTGTTCAACAAGCAAAGAGAAATGTTTTACTAAATGGTATTTCATCTTGTGATTTTAAAACGTTGAATCTGGAAACAGATTGGATTGATTCCGAAGAAGTTTTGAATTCTTCTTTTTGGATTATGAATCCTCCTAGAGCGGGACTCTCTAAAAAAGTTTTACAAACTCTAATAAAAACAAGTCCAAATGGTTTCTTATATTCTAGTTGCAATCATTCTACCCTTGTAAGAGATCTTTCTCTGTTTTTAAATAAAGATTATAAACTTTCTAATGTAACGTTAGTCGACTTTTTTCCAAGAACGAAACACTTTGAAGTTATCGTAAAAGTCGAAAAGAAAGATTAAAATTTTATTATTACTCAGAGTTTCTATATTTAGAGTTTTTGAAAAATTAATTCTCCATTTGTTTTATGGAAACGGTTTATTGAAGCAGTTTTGTTAATCGCTACTATGGAATTTTTCAACAACTCTATTATTTTTAACTCAAATATGGCTTTGTGATAAAATTTGTTTTGCTGATAAACGTAAATTCTGTGTAAAAAGATTGGAAATAATTTTTTAAGTATATAAAATTCTATTTTTACTAAAACGAAACATTGTACTAAATATTCTAATTTCTAAAAATGTTTAAATCTTATCAATTTAAATTGACTATGTACAATTTCATAAAAAATAACGTTATGTATCGATATTTGTATTTCGTTTTAAAAATATTCATTTTAATTTTTTTGTTACTACAATGTAAACAAGACCAAGAAGATTCAAAAGATCCATTTAAAGATTTATCTGATGAAGAAATCATGAGTCTTGTTCAGTTTTATAATATTGTTACTCCAAGATGTGGTGCAGACGTAGCGATCGCAAGAAAAATTGCATCCTTTTCTTTCGATGATATTGAGGTTGTTTATTCATATTCAGAAGATAAGCCGATTACGATTTGTGGTATGGACAAAGGATTTGCAGAAATTACGATTCAGAAGAGTGGCAGATACAAAGTAGGTTCTATGAAAAGTGGTTATTATAAAATTAAATGTGGAACTTCAACTCTTTCTAATGAAAAGCATCTTGCAGTTTATTTAAATAATTCTAATTCTAATTTAAATCCGGTAAATGGAAGTGATGAGACGGGGTCTTTTATTATTTTCAATGCAAGTGCAGGAGATAAATTTAAAATTAATCTTATTGCTAGTTCCAGTGGAGTTTATTGTGGAAATTCATATGGTGGAGTTGCGGGGACACAGATTGAAGATTCGGCAGCGACTGGAATTTTACAAAAACTTTAATTTCAATTTATATAGAAATAAACTCGTGGTATGGAAATAAGAAAAGTATAGGTTAAAATAAAAATTTTTCGATTTATCTCATTACAAAACCGGAGATTTCTTCCGGTTTTTTTATTCCTTTTTGAAACACGTCGCGTTTCAAATTTTACTGATAATCATATTATTGTGTTCCAATATTTTATACTTACTACTCGGACACGTGAAAATGTTCATCAAAAATTAACAGGTAATTTTTTTAAAGATATAGAAGTCCTTACAAAATTGCGCCAAACCTAGAATTGTTCGCTTTTTTGAAAGAATCTAATATTCTAAGTTTTGAAACAGGTACAACATAATATTCTTTTTATGCATCCGAGTAGTAATTGTACTTTTGTGATAAAAATTTGTTTTATGCTATTTTATATAATTCTAAGTGAATTCGTACGTAAATTTTATTCAAGATTTTCTCGAAATTTTTTATTGTTTAGCAAGATTCTATAAAACGATTTTTAATTTTTGCATAGTAGCTCAAGCGGCTAATTTTATACGGAATACAATCTAAAAATCTATAATCTTTTCAAAGAAAACGATCAATTTTTTTATATAAGTTTAATTTATGCAAGTTTCTTAAATTAACAAAAATGTTACGTATTCTTAAGTAATGTGTTTCTTTAGTATAATTTTTATTTATTAATTTAATATTATATTCTTAATTACTTATTACTCAATGGATTTTTATTTGTTACTTTTGTAGCAAATATGAAAAAAATTATTTTTTTCATAACATGTTTTATAAATCCTATTGACGAATCTTTTTTATTATTAGTGTTATTATAAAAAAACAAGGGTTATGGATGATCAAAGAATAAGTTTTTTATAGTAACAAACAGGTTGTCCGAACTCTAATAAGGAGAAATGCAAATGTTTAGAAAGATAAAATGGTTTATGATTTTTCTGTTGTCGTTTGTTTTTGAAGTCGCAAATTTAGCGGCTCAATCACAAGCCGAACTTTTTGCAAAGCCTGGAGTTATCGGCGATTCTTTGAGCCAAGGTTTTTTTGGTGCTACCGTGGAAAAAAAAACTCAACGCTGGGCTTATCCTGTATTAGTCAGTGAGCAGGCAGGCTCTTCTGTTTCGTATAACGTTCTTAAAGGACCTTGGATAGATTTTGAGAGTTTTCTGCAAGGAAATTGTGGGCTCTTTTGTATTGTAAGTTCTTTGATAGGAGGAAACGTTTCTACCGTAGATCTTCCTACAAATGCCGGAATTACAGGGGCCGAATATAGTTCCGTTTTGAGAACTTCGGGAAAGTGTAAAGATGTTACCGCGATGAAATGGAAGAAAGAATGGAGTTGGTGGAATTGGTTTTGGCCTACTTATCGTTGGGTAAAAGTCCAAGATTGTCAAACTCCTGATAAATTTCATCGATTTGGTCTTCGCGATTCTGGTACTCAAATAGAAATTATGGAGAAGGTAAAACCCACCTTTATTTTTGGAACCGCAGCAGGCAATCACGTGCTTTGTACTGTACTTACAACTTCTACCTCTTGTTTGGATGAAGCGCGATATAAAAAAGATATTCGTGAAGTAATGAAACGTTTGGCAGCTATTGGGAGTATCAAAGGTGGAGTGTTATTTACGATTCCGAATGTAACTACACTTTTCTTTTTGGATCGATATAGGGATCCAAGAGGGAGAGGAAATTTAACAGGATTAAAAGCGTTTTACCGTAGTTTCGTAACTCATGAAGGTCAAGTTTTAGATTCGAGAGAAGTTAATCAGATTACAAATTATTTAAGTATGTTGAACGATGAAATCAAAGCTCAAGGTGCAGCGATGGGATTTGCGGTTGCGGATCTAAAAGTAGTCTTTGACGATTTGAAAGAAAATGGACGTCGTATTGAAAGCCCTAGTGGTTGGAGTCCGGGTAATGCTCGTGCAAGCTGGCCTTTACCAGGACAACCTGGGGTTTTTAGCTTGGACGGTGTACATCCTAACATGTATGGACATGCCGTTTTTGCAAATGAGCTAATTAAAGCCATAAATTCTCATTACGGTTTTAGTATTCCTCAAGTTAGCGAATATGCAGCTTGGTATTACGATAGTTTAAATAGAGATCCAATCGATCTAAAAAAATATCTAAAGGAATATACTTTTGGAATATTTATTTCTTGGATTCTTCGGACTTTTACTTAAGCGAATTTCTATGAAATCTAAAAATATATAGGTTTTACTCAGAACTATATAACAGAGCTCTAATATTTTGTAATAAAAATTTATGGCGCTTCGTTTTATATAGCTTAGTAAAATCAGGTTTTTTCATTAAATTGATATTATGCGAATATTATCAAAAATGAAAAATTCATTTATGCAGATTACCTAAAATAACAGGAGAGTGTAATTGAATGTCGCCTAATGGTAGGCGATGTTCAATTATTTAGGGAGTTATTTATGAAATTCAAAAAAGAATATATTTTTATAATTTTTATACTTGCAGTATTTTTAATATTGTTCCTTGTCTTTTGGCCTGAAAATTCAAAAAAACGAGTCGTTTCAATTGCAGAAGAAAACAAAGTTGTCTTAAAAACAAAATATTATTCTGAAATGGATCCTTACTATCCGGATGCTCCTCATCCTTTTAATGAAGATCCAGATCTGGAAGTTCAGGCGAAAAAACTTTGGCCGGAAGCATTCCGTCCTAAAAAAACTCCCGAAGAAAAAGAACAGATTCGCAAAGAATGGGCGGACTTTATAGCAAGGTATCCCAAAAATTTATACATTCCTTCGGAGTTCCGACCTCCTTTGACGGAAACAGAAGAAAAAAAAGCGAGAGAAAGATTAGATACTTTTACGGATATAGAAACCAAAAACGCGATTATATATTCTTTAGCGAAATATGCAGAACCAGGAAAAGCGCCTGAAGAACCTTCTTCTCAACCAAATGTAGATCCAAAGGAACAACGTACTTATTTCCAATATCGGATCGAAGAATTAGAATCAAGAATTCAATTAATTGAATATACGATTCAAGAAGGAAGGTTAGATCCAGACCAAGCTGAAACGGCATATCAGGATTTAGGAGATTGGAAAAAAGAACTTTCGGAATTAAAACAGGTTCAAAACCAAATTCCAGATTTGTAATTTTTTCTATTCACTAAAATATTTAAGAGAGAGTTCTATGCGATTATTTTCAATTTGTATATTCATTCTATGGAGTTGTGAGGGACCGCCGAGACCTGAAATGTTACCGGTTCCAGAAGAAAAAAAAGAAATTCCGTTAGAACAAGTCCAAGAGGAATTAAATTCCGAAAATCCACAGGTTAGAGCGCAAGCTATTTTAGAGATTTCTAATAGAATGTATAAACCTTCTTTGGGTAAAATTCGAAATTTACTCAAAAACGATGTCAATCCTGCGGTTAAAGGAACGGCTGCCATTGCGCTCGGGACCTGGAAAGATAAGACTTCTATTCCGGAAATCATAAAATTATTTTCTAAAGATTCTGGAGTGACTCCGGAAATTTTACTGGAAGCTCTTGCAAGAATGGGGGATCCTTCTTGTGCTAATACTATCCTTCCTTTTTTACAATCTCAGGATCACACTTTGAGATTGATTGCCGTTGATACCCTGGTTCGTATAGGGGCCGATTCTGCCGGAAAAGCGATTCTTAATTTAGCTCGCAAAAATCAAGATCCTAAAATTGCAAAAACGTATGCAATGGCTTTAGGAAAACTTAAGGTTCGTTCTGCGGAATCTTATCTGATGGAACTTGCAAAAATGGCGGAACCATCTCCTACGTTAGCCGCTACTTATCTTGCTCTGGGAAGGATTTCCAGTAAAAAATCGATTCCTATTTTAATTCGAGGACTAGCAGGAGATTTTGATAAAGGAAGTGAAAATTCTATGATCGCATTGATTGAGATTAAGAGTCCGGCTGCGATTACGCCTACAATTCCAATTTTAAAACATAAAAATCGAGATGTTCGTTATCGTGCGGTAAATGTTCTTTCAGAAATTCCTTCCTCTCAAACTGGGCCTAAGGTTTTAAAAATTCTTGAGGAGAATGAGCCGAACTCGGTTGGGCCGGCAGCTTTGGTTTTAGGTAGAATTGGTTTTAAACCGGCGCGTCCAACAATTGAAAAAAGTTTTATAAATTCTCAGTTACCCGATCGCGAAATGATCGGAAGATCCTTAGGTTATTTAGGAGATAAAAAAAGTATTCCAGTTTTATTGAATGTTCTTAAAGAATCGGAAGGAGAGGGCAGATACGGAGCGGTTTGGTCTTTGGGAGTTTTACAGGCAACAGAAGTTTTAGACGATTTAATTGCAGCATCAAAATCTAAGGATTCAAAGCTTTCTTTGTTGGCTATCGAAGCACTTGGGTTTTTAGGATCTCCAAAAGCGCTTTCAACTTTGACAGCGCTCGCGGAAAAAAATCCAGATTCGTCCTCCATTATAGTTTCCGCAATTGCTTCGATTCCAGGAGAAGAATCACGCAAAGTTTTAGAAGATTTTGCACAAAAGAAAAACGTTTCTTTACAACAGGTTGCGATTTCCGAACTCGGAGAAAGAAAGGAACGTGCTAGTATTCCCGTTTTGATGAAAATTTTGCATGAAAACGAAGAAGTAAGTTTTAAACTTTTAATGCTTTCTCTCTCATCGATTACAGGAAAGAACTTCCATTCTCGGAACGAATGGCTGAATTGGTATAAACTCAACTTTAAGTAATCAGGTTTATGTTTCATTTTAAAACGATCCTGTTTGTTTTAACTGGATTTATTTTTTTCGTTTCGGCTTGTAAAACGCCTCCTCCTAAAGATCCGTGGATCGTTCCTTCTCTTAAAGAGAATGAAAAACTATTTTTAGCTCCTTTGAAAGTTGATGAGTTTGTTTCTAAAGATTTAGGAGGAAGGCATTATCCTGCATCGAGCGAACTCAGAATCGATCTTTTCAAACCGTATATTGAAAATTTAGAAGGTGGTTATTTAGGTGCTGGAACGGATCAGAACTTTACATTTATCGTTTGGGCAAAGAGTAAATATGTATGGTTAATGGATTTTGATTATACGATTTGTCTAATTAATCGAATTCATCTTTTGTTTTTTAGAATTGCCGTAGATCCTGAATCGTATCGGGAGCTTTGGGCTCGAAAAAATAAACATACTTCTTTTGAAATCATAAAGAAAGAATGGGAGAAAGATCCAGAATGGCCACTCATTCGAGAAGCTTGGGAAGTGGCTCATAGAGGCAAATCAGACGTTCCACAAAGATGGAATGAGCTTGATCGAACGTCGCAAAGATTTGGCCTTAAGACGTTTATTCATTCTAAAGAAGAATACAATTACATTCGAAACATGGTTCTTCAAGGAAGAATACAAATATTAAAAGGGGACATTAATGCTGAAAAAAGTATGAGATCTGTGGCGGAGAGAGCCGCAAGATTGAACGTTCCAATTCGAGTTGTTTATCTTTCTAATATAGAAGACTATTTTTCTTACAGTGATAGTTTTCGAGACAACCTACTGAGTTTACCCACGGATGAAAAGGGAGTTGTTTTGAGAACAATGCAAAATGGAACCAAGGAAGAATATGGATCACCTGACGGAGAAAAAATTCCGGTGGATTATCCTTTACATTATAATGTTCAACCTCTGGAAAATTTGCAGGATTGGATGTTATTATCTGGTCATCTTCATAAGGGAATCCTAATGCAATTCAGAACTCCTATTCAAAAAGGTTTTTCTATAATCAAAAGTGGGCCCGTAGAAGTTTTGAAATGAGATATTTTATTTTCGGATTTTTAGTTTTTATTTTTTTGATCTTAAATTGTATTTCAAAAAATCATAATACAACTAATTTGAAAATTACGGAACGTGGAAATTGTAAATCTGGTTTTGGTCTTTATGTGTTTACTTATGGAAGAAGTTTATATCCCGACCGTTTCTTAAATGTAGAAGAAGATAAAGAAAGTCGTGAAATTGTTTATCTATTTTATCTAATTCGAATTCCTGGAAAAAATATTTTAATTGATTCAGGCTTTTTAAACGAATCTTACAAAAAAAAATTTGGTTTTTTAAGTTTTGAAAATCCAGATCGCCTAATAAAAAAATGTGGAATTGATCCAAAAGAAATTACAGATATAGTACTTACACATTTTCATTTCGATCATGCAGGAGGAATTTTTCTTTTTCCTTCAGCAATTTTACACATACAAAATCACGATTTGGATCTTCTTAAAAAACAATCTTACTTTCCAAATCAATCTATGTATTTAAATTCTTTAATAAAAACAAATCAAATCCATTCGTTTGATGGAACTTATTCACTTCTACCGGGATTACAAATTTTATTTACGGGTGGGCATACTCCTGGATCTCAAGCTTTGGAATGGATTTCGCCTTCTGGAATACAAATTTTATTTACTGGCGATGAATGTTATTTTATTGAAGAATGTAAAAATGGAATTGGTCTTCCTAAAGAAGCCGCTTTTTCTTTAAAACGAAATCGTGATTTTATAGAATATATCCGGATCTTAAACGGTAAAGGAACAAAGATACTTACGTTACATGATCCTTCCATTTTGCAGGAAGGAGAAGAAATTACCCCCGGAGTTCGTGTTCTTGATTTTTTTTAAAAATGGGTGTTGTTCTATATTTATTTCCGACTTGTGTTCAACTCAATTTTCGCTGTAAAAAGAATCCAAGTAATTTGCTATATCTGTTAGATTTATTTCATTTCGATCTTAATCCGTTTAATAGTCGTTTTAGAAGTTTATATCAATTATAAAATTTACATAAAAAAATTTGAAATATTACTTTTATCTAACTTGGTTTTACTACTAGAACACATAAAAACAATATTATGATGAGTTTTTTCAAAAATTAGAATAGTAAATCCTTTTCAGTAACTAACGTAAGTTTGGTGTAATAATGTGAAGGCGATTATTATATTACGATTCATAAAAACAACATTGAGTTTTTTTACTCACCAAATTCGTATTAACTAAAGCTCACTTCTGTCTTATTATATTCAAACTTACTTTTCTAGAACATTGCTGAATTCGTTCAAATTTGATTGTATCGAATTCACTTTACTAAGGTTTTATTAAATCCAGACTGTAATTGCTAAGATTATAGTTGATAACATGATCCAAAATAAGAATAAACCGTAACACGTTTGTAAAGATCTATTCGGATTAAAAAACTCTTTTATCATAATACCTAATAGACTGAAAGAGAAAATTCCATATCCTATCGGAATACCCAAACGAAGATCATGAAAAAAGGCCGGTATTATAACACCTATGAACAAAAGAACTGTAAATATAGAATTGAGTTTAACGGTTAAACTTTTATAATATAAGGAAACTTCCTTCTCTTTTTCGATTGGCAAGCTTCTATTTTTTCGTAAAAGATTTTCCCAGATGATGGACAAAGTTCCTCGAACGTTCTTTTCGGGATAGGCATACTCTTTAGCTCGAGTCGCTTTTATATCTCTTATGATATCTGTGATGATTTCCATACTAAGAAATTGTCCGATAATCAATAAGAAGGTTGAGCTTACCATTAAGACGAGAACTTGGATTTTTAGAATTGAAACGTTGTAAGTCCAAATAACTTTGTCAGTGGTAATATCGTATAAGACTGCGACTTGATAGCCGATTTTATATTCTTCGTAATCTCTAGGACCACCATGAAAAACAATAGTCTTATTTTTATTAGTAACAAACTGTATTACTGGTTCAGACGATAATTCTGAAAACGTGCTCGATATTTTTCCATTGTATTTAATGTCGACCACTTTGCCTGGATATAAATCGGAACCTGGTGTGATAAGATTTTTGTATTCTTGAAAAAGTTGGATCGTAAAAAAAAATCCGATTAGAGCTGGGATGAACGTTCCGATAACGAACCCTGTTTCGAATCGGGTTAAAATTCCTATCAAGATTCCCAAAGCTGGGCCACTTAATAAAATGAAAGCCCAAAATATTAAAAACGGAGTTTCTGCTTCACCAGGAAAGATTATATTCATCGTATTTTAAAGTTTAGTTAAGTTGTAACAAGTCAATTCTTTGCTAAGACAAAGAAATAAAAAAGCTCGAAGTAAAAACTCCGAGCTTTTATTTTTAATACGAAAATAGATTTTACATTTAATCTTTTTCGTAGATTTTTTTAATTTCTTTACTGTATTTTTCAGTGATCACATGACGTTTCATTTTAAGAAGATTGGTCAACTCGTCTCCAACTTCAAAAGGTTTTTTAGCTAGAATTACGTGTTGAACTTGTTCAAAAGACTTAAACCCAGTTTTAGTACTATTGTAGCTACGAACTTCCTTCTTATAAAAGTCGATCACTTTAGGATTTTTGATTATTTCATCAATTTTAGAAGAATCGATTCCATTTTCTTTACACCAAACGCCTAAATGTTCCATATCAGGAACAATGATCGCACCTAAAACTTTTTGATCCTGACCGATTACCATGGATTGTTTGATAAATGGAGATTCATCCATTTTATTTTCAATTGGAACCGGTTCTACGTTTTCTCCACCTAACAATACTACGGTGTCTTTGGCTCTACCGGTCAGTGTAAGAGTTTTTTTGAAATTAATAAACCCTATATCTCCAGTATTCATCCAACCGTCTACGATGGTTTTTTTAGTAACTTCTGGATTTTTATAATAACCCTTCATTACTTGTGGGCCTTTTACAAAAACGATTCCTTTTTGTCCTAATTTGCCAGCCAAAACTTCATATTGATCGTTGATGTGAGTTAGCACATTACCGTTTTCGTCTTTGATAATCAGTTCAGATTTAGGAACCAAAAAACCTACGGAACCAATGATTGGTTTTACAAAAGGTCTTACTGAAATTACGGGACTTGTTTCGGTCATGCCGTACCCTTCTAAAACGAGCATACCTATATCGTTAAAGAAGTTATCTACGTGTGATTGTAGTGCTCCACCACCCGATAAAGATGCCTTTAATCTTCCTCCAGTAGCGGCGCGGATTTTAGAAAGAACGATCGTATCTAAAGTTTTTGCGTTGAAAACAAGCCCTAAACCCACTGAAGAGAAGAAAAGCCAATTTGGAAGATGGATCCCATAGACCGGAAGAGTCAGGTAAGCCAGAATCGAAATTGCGCTTAACGTAAAAGGCCCCGTTAGTAAAAGGACAATCAGGGATCTGATTCCGATTACAAGAGATTTCATTATATTTCTGTTTTCGTAATCAACTTCTAGTCCATTTAAAAATCTTCTAGAAGCATTATAGTGTTTCGAAAAGAAATACGCGAGTTTGAACAAAACCCTACGAATTGGAGGGGTTTGTTTTGGGTCGTTTACTTTATTGTAAATATTTGCATAAACATTTTCCCAAACGCGAGGGGCAAAAGCCATAAAGGAAGGTTTTGCTTTCGCGAGGTCGTTTCTGAGATCGGCTACTTTTGTATAGTACGTTTGGATACCGCTCGAAATAGCTCCGTATTCGTTTATTCTTTCAAATATATGCCAAATTGGTAATATAGAAAGCATACTATCCGTAGGCTTGATTTCGGTCAAAAGCATAGGAACTACGTAGACCATTTGATGAATCATGTTAGAATGCATCAGCATTACACCCTTAGGCATTCCAGTGGTTCCAGAAGTATAAATGAGAGTAAAAAGATCTTCTGGTTTAATTTCTTCGATCCTTTTTTCTGCTTTTTTACTACCTTTGGCTCTAAGGGATCTTCCTTCTTCAACCAAATCATAAATTTTATGAATGTTTTTTCCTTTTGCAGAGGAAGACTTATCCATAATGATGATTGTTTCTACTTTAGGAACTTTTGATTTAACCTTATTGTATTTTTCCAGCATCTTATCATTTTCGATAAAAACGATTTTTGCTTCCGAGTGATTGAGAATATATTCCAATTCAGACTCGGTGACGTCCGTTCCTCTTGGCACATTGGCCGCTCCAGAAAATTGAACCGCGTAATCGGTTAATATCCATTCTAGTCTGTTGTCTGCCAAAACTCCGACGTGTTCTCTCGCTTTTAATCCTAACTGAATGAGCGCTTCGGCAAGCGCTATACCCATGTCATAAAGTTGGTTATAAGAAGTTGGATGGAATTCTTTATCTTCTCCTTTACTCCAAAATACAGGTCGATCTCCATATTTCTCGGTGGATTGTATCAACATATCCGCGAGGTTTTTATACATTTTCAATTCCTCTTAAGTGAGTTTTACCGAACTGATTTCGGTAGGTTAAAGGCTGATTAAACTAAAAGAAAAATTAAAAGAGTCAATCAAATTTTAGAAAGAGAATTTGGAAGGTGCGCTGCAAAAAGATAAAAGGAAAGTCCGTCTATCTTTTGAAAGATAGACGGAGAAGAAGATATTATTGTTCTTCACCTGCAGGAGTAGAAGATTCCGAAGCGGGAGCGGCTTCTTCTTTTTTACTTTCTGCTTTTTCTTTTTTGGATTTTTTTGATTTCTTAGATTTCTTTCCTTTTTTCTCGGACTTAGTTTCTTTTGGGCTTTCCGTTTGCTCACTTGGGGTCTCTGAAGTTTCTTCTGCGACGAGTGCTGAGAATCCGGTTAAGGCCATAGCGGCGATCAAAAGTTGGATAAGAATTTTCTTAAAAAGGGTCATTTGTAAATTTCCTATTGAATAGAATGATTGATTGGAGAAGTCCAACATCCTCAGGAAAAATGTAAATACGTTTTTTAAAGAACGAAATGGGAAGGATTCCATTTTTTCCCGGAAGCTACGGCAGATTCTAATCGTTTGAGATATTCTTTTTTTGGAATCTGATAAGCTCCAAGACTTAGAGTAACTAGATTTAATTGTTGAGTATCGAACAGAGTAAAATGATCTTTTTTTAAAGTTTCAAATAAATGAAAGAGTCCTATTTTTCCAAAGTCTGGAATGAAAGAAAACATAGATTCACCGGCAAAAAAATTTCCGATTGCAATTCCGTAAACTCCTCCACCTAACTTTCCGTTTTCGTCCCAAACTTCTAAAGAATGAGCATAACCAAGTTTATGAAATTCAGTGTAACTTTTGATAAAAAGATCTGTGATCCAAGTATCTTCACCTGGACGATAAGCACAACATCGCATCACTTGTTCAAATGCACGGTTGAATGTAATCGTATAACGTTTTTGATTGATTTTTCTTTTTAATCGTTTAGAAATATGTAGTTTGTTAAGATCAAAAATACTTCTCGGGTCTAAACAATACCAAAGGATCGGTTGATCCGACCAGGGAAAAATACCGTTTTTATACGCATATAAAAGTCGCTCGGGAGAAAGATCACCTCCGACCGCTACAATTTCTCGATCCCAAATGTGAGGGTTTCGAAAAAAATCGGAGAAGTCTTTCAAGGTTTGTTTCCTATTTTAGAATTTTCTAAAACTTTATAATTTAGGATTTTCATATTTTGTAAGACGGTAAAAGTGAAAAAGATTCTTCGATGGAATAGACCGGTCCATTTGAGAATGTTTTAGAAGAGTAGATATGAAATTCGGAAACCTTAAAATTGGAAGAAACAAAATTTGCAAATTCTTCCAAGTACATAATTACTCTTGTTTCGTTCGAATTTTTAAAACGGCCGATTGTAAGATGAGGCTGATAATTCTGTCGATCTATAGAAAAACCAAGTTTGCGAATTCCGGAATCTAAAGTTTTGTGAAGTTGTGAAAGTTCGATGGAAGGTTTTACAGCTGCAAAAAGGATAGAAGGAGATTTTTGTTTCCCGAAAGTTCCCACTGATTTTAAACTCAGATCAAATTCGGTAAAAGATATTTCCGAGCAAAAGTCGGATAGAATGTCCAGACATTCAGAGGATTGTTCGCCTAAGAATACTAAGGTGATGTGAAAGTTTTCTTTTGGAACCCATCGAATGTCCGAAAGACCGTAACAAATCGAAGTTAATTGTTCTTTTATTTCTTCTGGAATAGAGATTCCGAGAAAAGTTCTCATACTTAAAGTTTAGAATCCTTTTGGGTTTACGCAACTAGATTCCTACGTTATTCTTTTATGAAATTATAAACTTCTTTTACTCTTAAAATTCCTCTAAGAGAATTGCATAGAAATACCGAATTTGATCGAAACAAATCATCCAAAGAAAGAGTTTTCTCGTAAAATCCTTTTCGTTTTAAAAGGCGGTTTCTAAAAATACCGGGAAGTAAACCTGAAGACACCGGGGGGGTAAAGTAAGAATTTCCAATTTTTACGAAAATATTACTGATACTTCCTTCGGTGATTTCTTTTTTTTCATTCAAAAATAAAATATCAAGATGACCCGCTTCTCTAGAACGTTTTCCTTCCCGGTCGTATATTTCTCTTAGATTTGTTTTGTGTTTTCTGAATTCGGAAGAAGAATTCATCAAAGTATTACATATTTTTAATGTTCCTTTTTTGGGGAAGTTTTCGAGTGTTTGAAACTCAAGTGTAAATTTTCCGAGATAATTTAAACTGATCTTTACTCGATAAGTATTAGAGCTTATGCAATTTGTGGAAACTTTTTTCAAACAAGAAATCCATTCTTGTTCGGAAAAAGGAAATCCGAATGTTTTTGCTGAATTTTTGATCCTTTTTAAATGTTCTTTTTGAAAATAAAATATTCCATTTTTATAAAGTATGGTTTCAAAAAGAGAGAATTTGTTGGAAGCTTCCGTAAAAAATTTTGCTTTTTCTAAAATTTCAAGCCATTCTTTTTCAGGATCAGAATCCCAAGTAATCCCCGAACCGATTCCAATATTTCCTTTTCCTTTTTTTAATTCTAAAGTTCGGATTCCGATCGAAAAAACTGCGTTTTGGTTTGGTTGAATTACTCCGATTGCTCCGGTATAAACTCCTCTGGGTTTTTCTAACTCTTGAATCAGTTGCATCGCTCTAAGTTTTGGTGCTCCTGTGATCGATCCACCTGGAAAAAGTTCTTTAAAAATATCTTTCCATTCGATTGAATCTAATAGTTCTGATTGAATCGTACTCGTCATTTGAAAGATCGTTTTATATTTTTCTACCGAGAACAAATTTTGAACATGAACACTTCCTTCTTTACTAATTTTTCCGAGGTCATTTCGCATTAAATCTGTGATCATTAGATTTTCTGCTTTTTCCTTGTCGGAATTGATAAGAGCCTCGGCGTTTTTTTTATCCTCTTTGGGAGATTTGCCTCTTGGATAAGTTCCTTTCATTGGTTTTGTAATCAGAGTTTTTTCTTTTTTTTCAAAAAAAAGTTCCGGTGAAAAAGAAAGTATATCCCAATCGTAGGTTCTAATCCAAGATCCGTAGGGAACGGGTTGTCTTTCGGACAGTGTTTTATAAAAAGATAATATATCTCCTTCAAAATCAAAAAAAATTTTATCAGTATAGTTAATCTGATAAATTTCTCCCTGATAAAGTTTGGTTCGAATCATATCTAGATTTTCAAAATAAGTTTTACGGTTTGGAATCGAGGAAATGTAAAAGCCATAATTTTGAGAGGGTCCTGTTTCAATTTCGGGAAATTTTTCGGGGTTTTGAAAAACCGCAAAATACAAAAGCGGCAAAACGGTATCGATTTTTTTCCAGTTCATGTCGGAAAAAAAATAACCTGCCTCATAGGAAATAAAACCGGCTACATAATAACCTTGTTTTATATAAACGTTTATTTCGTTAAGAGAAGTTAACAGTGTATCTAAATGATAAACTTCAATTGTTTTAATTGGATTGCGGAATATAATTTTCCCGAAAGGATGGAATCCTTCGTCAAAAATCATAAAAGGCTGGTCAGAGAATAGTAGTTCTTCGATTCTCATTATAGAACAAATTTAATTTGGATTGATCATTTTGTCTCTTCGTTTCAAAGAAATCGTAAAGATCTGCGGAATCATTTTTATTTCTGGAATGATCTATTATGTCCTCGCGCTGATTGGAAGGAAAACTGCGATTTATCCAAGTTATGCTGCCGCGATTTGGCCTGCTTCTGGAGCAGCACTTGGTTTCACTTTACTTTTTGGAAATTATGCGGTTTTAGGAGTTTTTTTAGCTTCTGTTCTTTTCAACTTTGGAACGGGTATATTATCCGGAGATAATTTATATCTTAACTTTTTGATCGGTTTTTTTTCTGCATTTCAAAGCTATGTTGGAAAGACCGTTCTTACCCGTAAGATTCCCGGATATAAGATTTCCGATCGTACTCAGTTTGTATTTCTTTTTATTTTTCTAGAAGCGATTGTATGTGTAATCAACGCGACCGGTTCTGTGGCTTCGATGTACTTTTTGGGAGAGATCGACTTATCCTCAATTCGTCAGAGTTGGTTGACTTGGTGGGTGGGAGAAGTACTTGGAGTTTATGTAGGAGCACCGTTTATTCTGTTTTGGTTTAGAGGGCCATACAAGTTATTTCGATGGAAAGAATTTTTTGAATCTGCAATATTACTTTTTTTAATCGTATTTTTTTCTCTTACTTCATTTGATTTAACTACTTCAGTTTTTTTCTTCAATTATTCTTTAGGTTATGTTTTGGTTCCTCTGATTCTTTGGTCGGCATTTCGATTGGGAGAACGGGCCAGCAGTTTAGCAGTTATCCTTTCTTCTATCATAGCGATCTTTGGATCGATTCCTACAAGGTTCAATGCGGAATCTATTGGGGAGTCTAGTATTTTACTTCAGTTCTTTATCGCAGTTTTATCCATCACGAGTTTACTTGTTGTGAGTATGGTGAATGAAAGAAAAGAAGTGGAAGATCAGCTTAGAATTTCTCATCAAAGTTTAGAAGAGAAAGTGGAAGAAAGAACTCATGAACTTCTTCGTTCTAATGAAATTCTTCGAGAAGAAATTCAAGAAAAGAATGAAGCAAGGGCCGCTCTTGAAAAAAGCCAGACTCGATATATGGGATTGTTTGAACACCTTCCCGTTGCAATTATCGAGGCAGACTATTCTGAACTCAAACGAGTTTTAGATTGTCTTCCTTCTGATATTCAAGGGGACATTTTTTCCGATTACATCGAAACACGTCCCGATTTTGTTCGGCATTGTTTTAATTCGATCCAAGTAGTTGGAGTAAATCAAGAAACTGTAAATTTGTTGAGGGTCGGATCTATAGATGAGGTTTATAAAGGCTGGAGATTTTTTTTCAGTCAGGATAATTTTAAAGTTTTTAAAAGAGTTTTAAGAAAGATTCGCGAAAAATCTTATTTTTACGAAGTTGAAGTTGGTTTTAGGGTTAAGGATAATACAAGACTTGACATCAAAATTCGCTGGTCCGTTCCGCCTGGTTTTGAATCTTCTCTTTCTAGTGTGATTGTGACTCTTCTTGATTTTACAGAAATCAAATCCGCAGAAAGAAAGTTACAACTCTCTCTGAACGAAAAAGAGGTTATGTTGAAGGAAATTCATCATAGAGTAAAAAATAATCTTCAAGTGATTTCTTCTTTATTATCCATGCAATCCGATTACGTTCAGGATAAACAAAGCCTTTCTGTTTTTATAGAAAGCCAGAATCGACTCAGGACGATGTCCATGATTCATGAGGAACTTTATCAATCCGAGAATTTGGGTAAAATTCAATATTCTGTTTATATCGAAAAACTTTTAAATCAACTTTTCCAGGTTTATGGAAAATCAGATTCGGTTGTATTAGTAACTTTATTAGAGCCTTTGGATATTACGGTTAACCGTGCAATTCCGATCGGATTGATTATCAACGAATTAGTTTCAAATTCTTTAAAGTATGCTTTTCCGGAAGGTAGATCAATTCCTAACAAACCGGAGTTAAGAGTCTCGTTTTCTAAATCAGGTGAAAATTTAGAAATGCGTGTTGAAGACAATGGAATTGGTATGCCTTTTGGTTTTGATCTGAAGGATTCTAATTCGCTCGGATTAAAACTTGTGAATATACTTGTGAGACAACTAGGTGGTAAGATCGACTTTTCATCTGACTCTAAAAAAGGAACTCAGTTTAAAATTCATATTCCTCTTTCGATTGGTTGATTTAGAACTTGTCCCAAATCCTGTCGAGCGCCAATAGAAGCGAGACGCTGAGTTTCACCGATCCTTAAGAGGTGTTTGCTGAATTTTTCGAATGACCCGCGAGATTGAGTTTCACAAAAATGTGGGAATTACTACGAAAATTGAACGACATTAGAACTACTTGAAAGTTTCCAAACACGACTTAATTTGTAGGAACTACCGCATTTGATTAAAAATTTCTAAAAAATGATTACATAGTCGTTCCTGAAAAAATGGAAAAACTCAAATTTTGAGGCTAAAAGAAGAATCTAAAGGATTTCAAAAAATTTAGCTTTTTCTAGTTTAATTTTCACCACGTTTTATATAATTTTTTAATGCTTTCCGGTGATTTTATTTCTTACTATTTGTTCTTGGATGGCGTTTTATTTATGTTATACGACATTTGAGGCCTTTTTTAGGGACGACTACGTAAAATTTTTGAGATTTTTTAAGCCTAGGTCGCCATTTTGCCCATCTTAAAATATTTTTCTATGAAAGTTTATTTTCCCGTAAAGTGGGAACTCTTACAAAAATTATAATAACAGAAAAATAGAGTTGTTAAAAAATTCATAACGGAGATTAACAAAATTGCTTCGATCGACGGCTTCCCATGCAACAGAAGGAGAATTAATTTTTCAATAACTATAATATTAAAAAACTCTAAATCATACAATACAACAGTTTCTGTGGGAGCTACTACATTTTGCTGAAGATTTAAAAATGATTATTCTAAAGTTTTGAGGTAGGCTCTTAATTTTGAAAGATGTAGGAACTCATACGAGTTAAATTACGAAAGATGTATTTAGACTTTTGTAAAGAAACAAAATCTGTAGGAACTCCTATAAATTGAACGTGAGTTCGGCGTAAGAAAATGAGAAAAAATTTTTTAAAAGTATGAGTTCCTACAATTTTAGAATTTGTTCGTAAAATCGTGATTTGTGGGAGTTCCCACATTTCAAAGTTTTACCGTGAAATCTAAATTTGTGAGAGTTCCCACAGATTAAGTCACATAATGAATTTTTAAACATTCATTTTTATGGAAAAATCAGGTTTTTAGAAAAATAAACCATGGACTTCCGAACTCACCTCAAATTTAGATTTCACGGTAAAACTTTTTTTGCATTAAATTTACACTGAGGGAATTTTTATATAAAATAGTTTTTCCATTTTTATAATGTCCATAAAACGACGATTTTATACAAAAGTTTAATTAAGACTATGGTTCTTTTTTGGATTTTATCTAGATTTCTATAAATAAATTTTATACATTAAATTAGTATATTAAAATTAATTAAACTTCTAGAGCCTTTTTATATTCCTCAATTAAAAGTTCCGGATCTTCAATGCCAACGGAAATTCGGATCAAGTTTGGATCGAGTCCGTTTTCTTTTAAAAATTTTCTTCCTTCATCTTGAATCACTAAGTCGTAATGAGCCAGATAGACATAAAGCATATTGAGAGTAAACTCGGTGCCAAAACTTGGTCCTTTTAATAAAGTAAGTCGATCATAAAACTTTTCTAATGAAGTTGAAAGTTCAATCGATAAAACTCCAGAATGTATATTTGGAAGTCTGGTAACTTTTTGGAAGTTTTGAAAAGAATCTATTGCCCCTGTCCAAAAAACTTTTCTAATACCGGGTTGTTTTGAAAAAAAATCTGCGAGTTTTTTGACGTTCTCGCTGATTTTAAAAACTCTTTTTTCATAATCTTTGATTTCATAAGCTAGTCTTTCACAATCTCTAAAATATGGTTTTTCAATCCATTCTTTACATAGCGGAAGAATTTCGGAGAACCAATTTGAATTTTTATTTAATATTACAGCACCCATCATAAGGTCACCGTTTCCACAGGCGAATTTGGTTAAACTTTCCACGATTACATCTACGTAGGGGAGAATGTTGATTATCGCTGATCCTGCCACGGAAATATCTACAATCAAAGGAATTTTGTAATGGTCTACGATGGATTTAAGTTTTTCGTAATCCGGAACCAAAAGAAGTGGATTAGTAGGGCATTCCGTGATAATTCCAGCGACTTGCTCCGAATTTTGTTTTAAAAATATTTCCAGTTCTTCTAGGTCAGTAGCGTTGTGAATTACGTAAGAACTTTCTGTATATTTTTCTAATATTCTAATATTATCAACATATAGCCAACCCAAACGAACCCAAATAGTTTTTCCTTTCTTTTGTTGAATTAAGCTTAAGGATTCAAAAGCAGAATAGACACCGTTCATTCCAGAAGCGGAAAGAAGTATTTCAGGATTTAGATCTCCATAGAAAGAAGATAGAGTAGAAAGAATTTTATCGACCGGATTTTCTTTTTCAACTTTCTCCCTAAAAATTTCTTGTAGGATTCCTTTTTTTAAAAGGAAGTCCTCTGCCATTCTAGAAGAAGCAAGACATCCGGTGTGTTGAATGAAAGAAAGAATTTCTTTTTCTAAATCTTTTAAATCTGGAATGACTAAGGTTGTAATTCCTTCGTCTTCGATAATTTCAAAATTTTGAATGGAGAATTTTTGTACGATCCAGTTTGCAGCTTTTTTGGAAGAAATGATAAATTGGGGCGTGTTGATTTTTTTTGTATCCCTGTTGTAGTCTAAAATTCTGGCTATATAAGAATGTGCGACAAATCTGGGATAACCAGACTTCAATCTAGAAAGAGTTTCCGTTCTTTTTTCTTCGTAACCAATCACATCTGACAGTTGTGGAAGACTTACAGAAACCGCGTGGATGTTCTCAAATGGAATTCTTTCTCCGCAAAGTGTTCGGTGTGGTTCGTTGATTTCTTTTAACATTTTATGGATTCCAGTGGTTGTTCATTGGGAATTTTTTAATATGTAAATTTATTAAAATTCTAATGTGTTTGAGTCTCGGAAATTTTTCGAACTCTATCCTCTTCTGTTAAGGCTCCGATCAATTCGTCTAAGTCTCCTTCCATAATTGCAGAAAGATTATGGCTCGTAAAACCGATTCTATGATCTGTACATCTACCTTGAGGAAAATTATAAGTTCTTACTCTTTCAGAACGATCTCCACTTCCAATCATTTGTTTTTTGATCGCATCCGAAGCTTGCTTTTTATCTTCGGCTTGTTTTTCTAAAATTCGAGCGCTTAAAATTCTCAAAGCCTTTGCCTTATTTTTATGCTGAGATTTTTCGTCCTGACACGCAACTACAACTCCGGTAGGAATATGGGTAATCCGAACCGCAGAGTCTGTAGTATTTACGTGCTGACCTCCCGCACCGGAAGAACGATATACATCAATTCTAAGGTCGCTTTCATTAATTTGGACTTCTTCTTCGTCTGCTTCGGGAAGAACTGCAACTGTCACAGCGCTCGTATGAATTCTTCCTCCTGATTCAGTGCTTGGAATTCTTTGAACCCGATGTGTCCCGCCCTCGAACTTAAAAAGATCGTAAGCACGATCATCTTCTAAAGCGAAAATAATTTCTTTTAGACCACCGATTCCAGTTGGAGAAGAATCTATAATTTCGGTTTTAATTTTTTGTTTGTCCGCAAATTTAGAATACATTCTAAATAAATCCGCAACGAATAACCCTGCTTCTTCTCCGCCGGTTCCGGCTCTGATTTCCACGAGAATGTTTTTTCCCGAATTAGGATCTGGAGGTAAAAGTAGAATTTCGAATTCTCTTTCGAGAGTTTCTAATTTTAGATTCGCTTCTCGAATTTCTTCCTTAAGCATAGAATGCATTTCTTCGTCTTTTTCGGACTGAATCAATTCTTCTGCGTCTTTTCTATCCTTATAGATTTTGAGGTATTCTTCTACTTTGAGATACAGAGGAGTGAGTCTCGATCTTTCCTTATAAAGATTTTTCAGCGAAGAAGGATCTTTTGCCTGATTTAACTCTTCACTGATTCGAAGGTATTTTTCTTGTATTTTTTCAAGTCTATCTATCATTGAATGAACTCGACCTTTCCTTTATAAATCAACGCACTCTATGGAAAACCATATTTCCTTCGCAGAAGTTTTTTCTGAAAAATTTCTATCCTTATTGACCGATCTTAGAGGATATCGAAGCCCATTTGGCAAAACCGTAGGAAATCCTTCTGAACTCATTCAAGAATGTATTCAAAAGGCCTCGATTAGAGCCGGTGCAATTGGACTTGGGCTTTCTATTTCTAAAAGACATTTCGGTTATTTGACTTTGTTACCGGAAATGATCTTATTTTATAGAATTCAAGGTCATCTCGTAAAAGATATTGCCGCTCTTTATGGAAAAGAATCTCAAGTATCTCCCGAGATTATGAGTTATTGTATTTTTCCGGATAAAAATCACGCCTTGATTCGTTCTATCGTTAGAGACGTTGGCACCAGAGTACTCGTTAGACCGGCTACTTTGGAAATCTTTCGTTCAATCGGGTTTCATTTGGGATGGAAATTGTTTCAAAGGAATGGAAATTTTTCTTCAAGATTTTCCTGGTTGCCGTATATCGGCTCCGTTTTAAACGGAGGGATTTCTTTTCTAGATACAAAAACTACTGGTAGAAGGGCTAGGGACCTTTTTCAAAAGGAATTGGAATTTACAGGCCGATTTGAACAATAGACTTGGAAAAAGTTTTTTATTATCCTGGAAATTTTTATAATAACGTTACGGCTTTATTATAAAAAATAAAAAAGTTTCTGAGTTGGACTATCAGTATATTATGAAATTTAAAACTATTTTGAAAAATAAAATCAAACCCTATTGTTTTGCAATTTTTCTAGGAATCTATTTGTTCTCTCATGAAAAAATAATAAGCAGTAAGATTTCGTTTTTTCTTAAACAGATTTTTATAAAAAGGAACATGATCCTAGTCTTATTTGGGATTTCTTTTTTTAATTTCTGCAAAAGTAGTCACGAAACTTTTATCGAAGAAATTCAAGAACTCGTCGAACAAGAAAAATACGAAAAAGCTTCGGAAAAATTGAAGGAAAAACTTCAATTTCCTAAAGATAGAGACGAACTTCTTTCTGCAGAAGCTCCGGAATCTACTCGGATCATAGAATTTTCAAACGATCGTTTAAAACTTGTTTGGACCGAAGATCAAAAGATTTTTTTTCAGGATCTCGCAGCAGGAGAAAATAATTCCAGGAGTTTGGATCAGATTCCTTCCAATCTTTCCCTCTCTCAAAATGCGAATTATGCTTTGGTTGAATACACGATGCAAGCTTCCGGCGGTTGTAGATATGTAGCTATTTCTTTAAAAGATTCTAGTCTTTCTTACGAAGCAGGTGCTCAGGTTTCCTGTAAAAGTCGAGGATCGATTTTACCCGATGGATCAAAAATTTACTATTTCGTTGATGATAATCTTTATGAAGAAAAAACGGTCGAGCCTAGAAAACCAGTTCTTGTTTTACAAAAGGAAAAAATCGTATCACCTTTTCCTAATTTAAAAACACGTTTTTTAATGTATCCTTCGGGAAATTCTTTTTTAATTTTTTCAGGAAACGCTGGTGCCTATAATTTATATTGGTTTCATCCTTTTCAAAAAACAGCAGAAAAGATAGATAAGGATATTCTCAGTCCAATTTTATATTATGGAAATGGAGAAAGTGCTTATTATATTGGTGGAGAAATTGGTAAACTACATCTTAGAAGAATTAATTTTTCTTCTAAGGCTAAACCGGTAATCACGAAACTTTTTACTGTTAGTCGAAAAGAAATTAATCCCTGGAAGTTATCTAAAAAAAATGAGTTTTTGTCCGGTTACTCTGGGAAGGTGCATCTTTGGGGTCCCGCAAAAAAAAGTCAAAATCTTCCGATTTTATGTGAGCGCGTTTTTTTGACAGGGGACGATCGAATTGTTTGTGAAGCGGAGCCAGGCCAATTGTTTCTTAGTAAATTGGATTTTCAACCCGAGGACTGGAGTATTTGGAAACTCTATGAAGAAGTAAGAAGTAAATAAGGTGAGTTTAGAATTTATCTCGATCATCAATAGAAGAGAGACACTTTAGCTTTCAAAGAATGCAGGAACTTAGGTTGAACGTTTACGAATTTTACAGTAGTTATCCATCATCAAATTTTCGTAATTTCTAGGTTTTGTAATAAGTTCAAAAATGAATAGAGTTTTTGAAAAATGAATTCTCCATCTGTTTCTATTTCATGGAGATAGTCGATTGAGTCAGTTCTGTTAATTTGAACTGTAAAATTTTCAGTAACTCTAATGTGAAGATTTGTTTTATTTAAAATTTTAGTGGATTATCAATATTATATATTAGTAAATTTCTAATTTTTTATATACAAATTTCTTTAGGTTATAAGAATAAATTTAAAATTAGAGGTTCTCTACTATTTACTCCCGGAGTTGAAGAACCATATCTAGTTTTAATATAACTTCCTCCCCCATAAGTTTTATCCAAAAAAGAACCTGAAGGAATGACTCGAATCGTCGATTCTAAATTGGATTTTGTAGCCCATTCTTTTAGATCCGTTTCGGAAGGATTCTCACCTAACACGATCACTCTTGAAACGAATGTTTTTTTCACTTTTTCCTGAAATTCAGGGTTTTTAAATTCATCCAGATAGAAAATTCCAAATCTTGCAAAAGGAAATTGATAAGTTGTTAGTGAATTATTTTCGATTTCGTTAGACTGTATTTCCATTTTTTGGAAAGCGGTTAAATTTTTTTTCCAGGTCGCCGTAGGAGTTCTAGCCAATATGTTTTCTTTAAAAGAGATTTGTTTATTCGGATCAAAAATATAAACTACTTCTTGCCAAATTTTGAAATCAGGATTTGAATTTTCAATCGGTGTTAAAATTGAACCTGGTAGAATATAAACACCGTAGGTTCTGGATAAATTGGAAAAAATTCTTAAATATGTAGAGCTGGGGTTCGGTTTCTGTTCCGTATTCAATCCAAATATAGATTTAAAAAGAATCTCTAATTTAATAAAATGGAATGCTTCTTCAAGATTTGCTTTTTTAAAAACTTCTTGGCGGGAATTTAAAAAATACAAAAAACTTCCAGTATGAGGCGGAAAAACCACTAAAGTATTCTTTTTTAAAAGCCCGTTTTGTTTGGCTTGTTTGAGAGGTGCCTCCACAAATTTAAGAAATCTTTCTTCGGAAGAAAAATTTTCTAATCTCCACTCTGGCTGAATTACGACTACGTTTCCTGCATTTCTATCGTAGCCATTTGTTAAAATTTGATATTCCTTACGGGTGAGGGGGTTGTATTGTTCCGATGAAATTTGTTTTCCTGAAAAGATATACGCAATTCCTAAAAAAATAGGAATTAAGATGAATGAAGCGGCTACGTTTTTCCAAAATAGAATCATATTCTTTTTTTTTAATGTACTAAAGGGGCATATTCCTTGAGATATAGGTTTACCGCGTCGAGCATATATTCGGTAAATAAGGGACTCGGTTCATAAGTTTGAACTTTTTCCCATGAGATATAATCGTGCTCATCGGAGAGAATAATGTCCCCTCCTAGATAATCCGCGTGATAAGCAATAATGATACAAGGAAAATTTCCTTCGTTAACTTTGTGTTTGTGAATGAACAATGGCTTTGTAGAAACTCTAATTTGTACTTGCGAACCTAATTCTTCCTCAATCTCGCGTTGCATGCTGAGGCTCCAATCTTCAAAGAATTCATTTTCGTTCATCCTCCCGCCGGGCAAATCTCCTAAACCAGATTTGCGATCTCTGAGAATTAGAAGTTCGTCTCCTTTTCTTAAGAAAAGTTTTTGGGTAATCTGAAAAAAGCCGTGTTTGCTCATTCATTCTCCGGATTTCCTACAGGGGCTGAGATTTTTTCCTTATTGACAATCATTTTTATATTGGTTCGTCATTGTAGGAATTTGATTATAAAACACAATCGAATCGTATTACTCAGAATTATAAATAAAGTTTTCAATACTTTGTGCTAAAGAGGGCTTTGCAATAAAAATTTATGGTATTTAATTTTATAAGATTAGTAGTAAATCTGAGAGTTATTACTTTAAGAAAGTTATTTCTCCACAAACTTACTTTAATATTAGAGTTGTTGAAAAATTAATTCTTGATCTGTTTCCGTTGTATTGAAACGGACAATTGAAGCAATTTTATAAATCTTCACTATGGAATTTTTCAACAACCTTATTAAGTTTATTTCTGTTTTTACTTGGATCTATAAAATCAAGTATTGATAAAGTTGTTTGATCATTGATTTGAAAATGTTTCTTTTATCAAACCAGCGAGTTAAATTCTAAGATCGATTTGAATAAAAAAATGCAAGAATCAAAGTTAAAATAATGAATATTAAATTAAGTATAAAACCAGAATGAAGTTGTTTTCTTTCCGTCGGTTTTAGAAAATAGGCCGCAAAAATTACAGAAATAAAACCGCCTAAATGCGCCCAACGTGCTACCCCGTCTTCCGTAAAGACATTGGTAATGTCCGAGTAAACCATAATCCAAGCGACTAAAAAAACCGGAAATGGAATGTTTCTTTGATTAAAACGAAGTGAAAAAGGAGAAAGTAGTGCGGCTACTGCGGCGATTCCGGAGATCGCGCCGGATGCACCTACAACTGGAGTGGGGTCATGCAAGATCACTCCTCGGATGAAAGAATCCAACAAAGAAGAGATCAAAGCTGCCATAAAAAAAAACAAAAGCCATCTTCCTTTTCCGGCTTTATATTCTACTGCTCTTCCAAGGAAAAAAAGATAAAACATATTTCCAAATAGATGTATTAAATTTCCGTGATAGAACACGGCTCCAATCCAAGAGAGAGGTTGAATTTGTCCCGGATGATTTAAAAAATATTGTCGAATTAAATGTTCAGGAAGAAAAACGTTCACGATAAAAAAAGTCGCTACCATTAAAAAAACGAAAAAGGTAGTTAAAGGAAATTCAAAAAGAAGAGTTCGAATCAAAGTGTTTTTGTCCTCTCAGGAAATAATAAATTAAATAAGAATTTAAAATGATTTTTAACTTGATAATCATTCTATTTGAAAATTTTTGATCCCTTTGGTTCCCAAATCCAGCGATGTAACATCGCGTTGTAATTTCCACAATTATTCTAAAGATAATTTTATTTTCGGCCGGATCCACATTAAATTGAGAAAGAATCATGAAAATGTTTTTTGATATTTTTAAATTATTTTCAATGGATTACGATTAACTTGAAATCTTGTTTCATTAAAAACCGAAACCTGGCTTAAAAATTTGCAAAAGAATCAAATTCTCCTAAGCTTTTTTAGAAAAATCGGATTAAAAAATTTTGGAAACAATACAATTGATTCTTTCTAAATGTCTTTGGCTAGCTACATTTAAAATGGCACTTTTATTTAGAGAAAGTATTGAAGAACCCGATTGAAATTCTCGGATCATATTTGTAGTGATTGTCTCGGTTCCTTTTCTTTTTAAAAACTTGGTGATCGTGTCTCGGATTTTTTTGAATTTGATCAAATGGAAGAGATATTGGGTCCTGAAGGAAGGATCAATTTTTGGCTTTTTTAGAAGAAGCGTTGACTGCTTCAAAGAACGCGACTCTTGAGATTAGCTTTCAACAGTATGAAACTTTTTTAAAGTCCGAGATTTCGCAGGTAGATTCTACGATCAAGCAAGTGAAAACAACTCTATCGGGAGAAATTGAAAAGCTTCGTTATGAAGTGGCTGTTAAAATTGTGAATCTTCAAGGAGAAGTTTTAGATCTTCGGGCAGAGATGAAAATAAATTTCAGCGAAGTAAATTCTAAAATTTTAAAGCTTCAATTTGAATTCGAAATGGCTAAAATTAGAAAGGAATTAAAAACTGAAATTGCTGATCTTAGAGCAGAAACAAAAACCGATTTCTTAGAATTACAAAAGTCCATTGTAGATATTCGCAAAACTATTTCTACTCAAACTCGTTGGATTTTAGGCGGGATGTTAGGAGTTGCAACTCTTTTCGCTGCTATTGGAAAAGTAATAAATTAATCATTTTATTTCTGCCGAAGAAGGGACTCGCCCCTTCACAGTCTCGCGTCGTGCTCGACTGGGTTCCGGGGCGTCTCGAACTTGCCTCAGCACATCG
>NZ_FTNA01000017.1 GCF_900156205.1 Leptospira interrogans | reverse complement strand
CACGCTGCGATCCGTAGAGAGCAGTGTTGCTGAGTTACCCACCGCGCGGTAATCCTTTCCGACTTAATCGTTAAAAAATATATAAATATATTATTTTATTTTAAAATAAAAATTTGATTCCATAAAGAGAACCACTAAATAATAATTAAATATAAGCCCAATCTAAAAACTCGTTTTATTTTCGATTATAGCTCAAAATCTTAAAAAACACAATCATAGCTTCGCGATTGACTTTTGCGAAAATACAGAAACTCTTAGAAATTGTACATTTTCAGAATCAATTGCTTTTGAAACAAACCCATAACATATTGTTATCTACGTACGTGTTTTGGTAAAAAATGTTGTATCCGTAAAAAAAGAATTAAACTATACTCAAAGCTTTTAAATCTCTAGATTGGGTTTTAATCTGTAAAACCCCGTCTTGAATTCTTCCAGATTCCTGAGTAATCTCATTGACTTCTTTTTCAAGTTCAAACATAGCCTTCATCATTTCTTTTTGAGCAGTCATCTGTTCTTCTGTAGAATGAAATAAGTTGTCCGATAACTTTTTAACTCTTTCTAAATTTTTAACAAAATCATTAACGATCGTAGTTCCACGTTCATACAAACGACTCATCTCTTCTATTTTTGAAACGGTAAGATTGACTTTAATACTTTGATTCTCAGTCAAGTGCCCTGTACCTTGAGAAGCGGTATTTGCTTCTTCAATAAATTCGAGAGATTCTTGAACCACTTTTGCAATCATCTTTGCATTTGTAGCCGTAAATTCTGCAAGTTTACTAACCTCTTGAGCAACTACAGCAAATCCACGACCTGCAGAACCAGCACGAGCCGCTTCGATAGAAGCGTTCAAAGAAAGAAGATTAGTTTTATCTGCAATTTCTCCTAAAATACGATTGATCTCATCCACACGTTGAAATGAATTCGAAATGTTTTTTAAGAACTCGCCAGTTTTTTCCACAGATTCCTTTACGACTTTCATTTCGGTTTTACTTTCTTTCGCATTAACGTCCAAACCTTTAGAATGATCTGAGATTTCAGCGATCACTTCTAAAAGGGTTTGGGCTTTTTGATTGAGTTCGATTAAATTTTCGTTTTGAATTCGAATCGAGTCTGCGTTTTTTTCGGACGATTTAGATAAAGAAGTTATTACTGCGTTTACCTCTTCTAAAGAAGCGGCCTGCGATTCCATCTTTTCGCTAGTTAAACTTGTAAATTCCGAAAAGTTCGTTACCGAAAGCTCCAAAGTTTCCGCCGAAGAATGAATTATCTTTCTATTATTTTCCAACTTATTTAAAAAATCCTTATTCTCTTGAAAATAAGAGGAAGCTTCTTGATATAACTCGTCAAATAAATTCATTAATCGATAAAGGATTAAACTTACACCTGCCATAAAGAAGATTTTCGTGATCTCTGCGCTAAGTTTAACATAACCAGGCTTCATATTAATCGTATTGTCTTCCGAAAATCTAAGACCGTGAAAGGCTGCATTAGTCAATGCAATCGAATAACCAAAATAACAAAACATACCTGTAATTAGTACAAACTTTGGCCTACCTAAAAGACCGGAATAAGCAATAATAAAATAATATACTGAATAAAGAATCGCGTTTTTGAGAACGGGGGAAATCAGTTCCGGAGAAACCATACTATCCAAAAAAATCGTCACACTCAATATAAGAGAATCAAATATAATAAATAGATTATGAACCCATTGTTTAATTTCATATTTTTTATAGAGAATAAAACCGAAAAGCGTGTAAACAAACATAAAAAACGCAGCGGAAGAATGAATGATTTTAATCTGAATTTGAAGTGTTTTAAAACTCGCGGCTAAAGAAATCAGCACCATAACCATAATTGTCATTCTAGAATAATATGTAAGCGCCTCTCCCTTCTTGCGAATGGATTCTATAGATTGTTTGGACATAAGCCAAACGTTTTTATAATTTAATTTCAGTAAATGAAAAGTGAAAACCTATTTGGAAATCCAGTATCCGTATTATAAAACGACAGATTTCAATTTTAGAATGAAGTATTTTGATCAAAATCTTTGTTTAAAATCTGAGATTTGAAGTTGAAAATGGTAAATGAAAAAACTTTTAAACTACTGTTCAGTATTAAAAACTAAAACTCTAGAATTAGGATGTTTTGAAACTTAAAGTGTAGGAACACTACCTTTTCGAAAAAATTCGATACAAGGCATAAAAAAGAAGTTTTACAGTTTTGAGAAATCGTACAGATCTTATACAGAATCTAACAAAGGAATATTAAAGATTATAAATCAGACGATGTAACGATTTGTAGGAACTACCATGTTTGATTGAAGATTTAAAAATAGTTTCATTAGAATTGTTGAAAAATTAATTCTCCATTTGTTTCTATTTCATGGAAACTATCAATTGAAGCAGTTTTGTTAATCACCGCTATGGAATTTTTCAACAACTCTACTCTAAAATTTTAGAACAAACTCAAAAATATTTTTTGTATGGTTTAAACTAAGTGTCAAATTTTAACTTTACTCGCCTCCCAACCGATCATAGCCATCTTTCTTTCAGAACCCCATCGATATTCTCCAATTCCACCTGTACTTTTAATCACTCTATGGCAAGGAATCAAATATCCTATTGGATTTTTACCGATAGCAGTTCCAACCGCTCTAGAAGCATTTTCTTGCCCAATCAAATCTGCAATATCTGAATAAGAAGATAGTTGTCCTTCCGGAATTTTGAGAAGAGCTTCCCAAACTTTGATTTGAAATTCGGTTCCCTTCAAATGAAGTTTGATTTTTTCATGCCCGTTTAACGTTTTATCGAAAAAACGAATGACTCGATTTTGATTCTCATCCATTTGCTCAATTATATCCGCCCTATTCCATTGTTCTTTTAACTCGGAAACAATTTGTTCTTCCGGAATATCATAAAAAAATAAATTACAAATTCCTTTTTCTGTAGAAGCAATTAAATAATTACCAAAAACACTTCTTTGAAAACTGTATCGAATTTTAATATTTTCACCTCCGTTTTTAAATTCTCCCGGAGTCATCCCTTCAATCTTTACAAACAAATCATGTAACCTACTCGTTCCAGACAATCCAGTTTCAAAAGCAGCATCAAATAAAGTGGTTTGAGGTTTAGAGAGAATCGATTTAGCATTTTGTAAAGTAATATACTGTAGAAATTGTTTCGGACTCACTCCTGCCCATTCCGTAAACAGTCTTTGAAAATGAAACGGACTTAAGTTTACTGATTTTGCAACCTCGTCCAACTCGGGTTGAGAAATCGCATTTTTTTGTATGAATTGAATTGCTTCCGCAATTTTTTGATAGTGGCTCATATTTAAATCTTATTCGAAGTCTGGATTTTTGGAAACCCGATCCTTGCTATTTTTATAATATTTTGTAAGTTCTAAATCAATTTTTCTGTAATAATAGTTTTTATTTACACTCAAATTTTTAGAGGATAAACTTACGAAAGTATTTAAAATTTATCCCCAATTTTAAGGAACTAAAACAAACTAAGAATGAATTAATTTCACAAGTTGATCGATTCCTTCTTCAAACAATGCTGGGCCGGGCTGAAGAATAATAGAAGGATCTAACTCGTAAACTTTATGATTTAGAATTGCACTTACGTTTTGCCAGTCTGGATGTTTTTGCACCCATTCAAAGTTCATAGGTTTTCCACACCAAGAACCTATATAAACTTCCGGATTTGCCTTTGCAACGTCTATTGCAGAAATGATTCTATCCTTTGCCAAAGACTTCGTTTTGAGATGTTCAAAACAATCTTTTCCACCAGCGAGTTTAATGAGTTCCGAAACCCAGGAAATTCCAGTTATGATCGGTTCATCCCATTCTTGAAAAAAAACAGATGGTTGGCTTTTTGAAGAATACACTCTTTCAATTTCGTCTAACTTTCTTTTCCAACCTTCAATCAATTTTTGAGTTTCGTTCCCTTTACCTACTATAGATCCTAAAAGAGATAGGGTATCGAAAATTTCCAAAATCGTTCTTTGATTTGTAACAAGTACGTTCAATCCTTCCTCAATCAAATTTTTTGCAAGATCCGATTGTATATCTGAAAATCCGATCACTAGATCCGGTTTTAGTTCCTTAATTCGTTTTATATTTCCGTTGATAAACGCAGAAATTTTAGGTTTTTCTTTTTTAGCTCTGAGCGGTCTAACTGTATAAGCGGAAATTCCTACGATTCGTTCTTCTATTCCAAGCAGGTAAAATAACTCGGTTGTTTCTTCTGTAAGACAGATGATTCTTTTCGGTCCGATCAAACTTTTACCACCTTACGGATGTTAACTGTGAAATTTCTTTTTATCTTCGATCAATTTTTGAACCACAGATGGATCTGCAAGAGTAGAAGTATCTCCTAAACCTTCAAATTCTCCAGAAGCAATTTTTCTTAAAATCCTTCTCATAATTTTTCCAGAACGCGTTTTTGGAAGACCTGGAGCCCAATGAATCACGTCCGGCCTTGCAATTTTACCGATCATTTTTTCCACAGTTGAGATAAGCTCTTTTTTCAAAACATCGTTAGTCGTAACACCTTCTTTAACCGTAACGTAGGCGTAAATTCCCTGACCTTTGATGTCGTGTGGAAAACCTACTACAGCGGCTTCGGCAACAGATTTATTTTCAACGAGTGCACTTTCCACTTCTGCGCTTCCGATCCTATGACCGGAAACGTTAATCACATCGTCCACTCTTCCAGTGATCCAAAAATATCCGTCTTTATCTCTACGCGCTCCGTCTCCTGTAAAATAATATCCTTTAAACTGAGAAAAGTAAGTTTCAAAAAATCGTTTAGGATCTCCGTAAACTCCGCGCATCATTGAAGGCCAAGGACCTTTGATACATAGATTTCCAGAAACTTCTCCCTTATCAGTAATCTCCTTACCATCGTTATCCACTAAAACAGGCTGTACTCCAAAAAATGGCAACGTCGCAGAACCTGGCTTCTGAGGAATCGCTCCCGGAAGAGCCGTAATCATAATCGATCCTGTTTCTGTCTGCCACCAAGTATCCACGATAGGACATTTTCCTTTTCCTATATTTTTAAAATACCATTCCCAAGCTTCTGGATTGATCGGTTCTCCAACAGAACCCAAAAGACGAAGAGAACTTAAATCTCTTTTTTGAATATGATTTAATCCTTCTCTCATCAAAGCCCGAATTGCAGTCGGTGCCGTATAAAATATATTTACACCGTATTTATCGATAACGTCCCAAAATCTCCCAGCGTCCGGATAAGAAGGAACCCCTTCAAACATTACGGAAGAAGCTCCGTTGGACAACGGGCCATAAACTAAATAAGAATGACCAGTTACCCAACCAATATCAGCGGTACACCAATACGTGTCCTCGGGTTTAATATCAAATACATAATGAAATGTTAAATTAGCTCCTAAAAGATAACCTCCGGTAGTATGTAAAACTCCCTTTGGTTTTCCAGTCGAACCGGAAGTATAAAGGATAAAAAGAGGATCTTCAGCATCCATCTCTTCCGGCTTACAATATGCAGAAAGTTCCGGATCGTTCATCAAAAAATGATACCAGTAGTCTTGACCGTCTTTCCAAGTAAGACCGGACTCGTTTCCAGTACGACGAACTACGATTACGGTTTTTACTTTTTCTTTGGACTTTTCGAGAGCAAGGTCCACGTTTTTTTTCAACTCGATTGGCTTTCCACCTCTAAAACCTCCGTCCGCAGTGACAACTAACTTTGGTTTACAATCGTCGATTCTACTTTGAAGGGCTTCCGGGGAAAATCCGCCAAACACGACAGAATG
Source organism: Leptospira interrogans (assembly GCF_900156205.1). Lineage (GTDB taxonomy): Bacteria > Spirochaetota > Leptospiria > Leptospirales > Leptospiraceae > Leptospira > Leptospira interrogans. Next base: position 85,571 of record NZ_FTNA01000017.1, on the reverse strand, counting down.
GATCGCACCGATTCGAGTACATGCAAGAATTGTAATAGCTAATTCTGGAATCATAGGTAGATAAACCAAAACCCGATCCCCTTTTTTTACTCCAAATTTTTTAAGAATGTTCGCAAAACGATTTACTTCTCTGTAAACATCATAATAGGTAAGCACTCTAGATTCTGTGGGATTATCACCTTCCCAAATTAAAGCGGCTTTGTTTTTTAAGGGAGTGCTGATATGACGATCTAAACAGTTGTAAGAAACATTGAGTTTGCCACCTTTAAACCATTCTACTTTTGCGTTTTTAAAATCGTGGCTTAAAACTTTAGTCCATTTTTTAAACCAAATCAAGCGGTTGGCTTCTCTTGCCCAAAACTTGTTCGGGTTTTCTATGGATTCTTTATAAAGAGATTTATAATTCTTAAGACTAATGTTCGCATTCTTTTTAAATTCTGCGGACGGTGAAACGACTCGTTCTTTTGCCATAACTTCCTCCGAATTCGGCAAAGAATGTTTCTTTTTTTCTCTCTGTCTACCAAATTGCGAAAGAAGTTTTTTATAAAATTTATGATTAAGAACTATCCTTTAAGTGGATCCAGTACGAATCAGATCCAAAAATTCAGAACGAGTGACCATGTTTTCTTTAAAAGCGCCTAACATACACGAGGTGAAAAGTTCAGAATTTTGTTTTTCCACCCCTCTCATCATCATACAAAGATGTTTTGCCTTGATTACCACGGCAACACCTTGAGGATCTAAAACTTCTTGAATAGCGTAAGCAATCTGTTCTGTGAGACGTTCTTGAACTTGCAACCTTCTGGCAAAAACATCCACAATTCTAGGAATTTTACTAATCCCTATGATCTTTTTGTTTGGGAGATAAGCCACGTGCGCCTTTCCATAAAAAGGAAGAAGGTGATGTTCACAAAGGGAATACATTTCTATATCTCTAACTAAAACCATTCCTTCTGTTGGTTCTTCAAAGATGGCTCCATTTACAATTTTTGTAATGTCAGCGCGATAACCGGATGTCAAAAATTCGTACGCCTTTTTAACTCGTTTTGGAGTATTGAGAAGGCCTTCTCTAGTTGGATCTTCTCCAATCGATTTTAAAATATTAATTACATCTTCTTCCAATTTAAACTCTCTTGTTCAATTTTCTTTTAAAAATCATTAAGTTTTTCTAAAAACTTATAGGGATTTATACTTCAATACATCCACAAAATCCAAGTGGCTAAAATTGTCACAAGTCCTTTAGATATCACACCAAAAGTGAGACTTAATTTAACACGAATTTGGCGTAAGAAAATTGAGAAGAATCCGCTCTCGAATTTTATAACAAAATGGCTCATGAACGCACTCAAACTCAATTCTGTCTTGTTCTCGATGGATCGCAGCATAATGCTCCATTCCTTCGGTAATTTTTAGAAACCTTTTTCAAGAATCCCCATTTTGAAAAGTATCTTCCGAATCTTCCATCGTATTTTCATTTTCTTGCAGATTTCCAGCAAAGAGAAGTAATGTCCGATCATGGGAATACAAAATCAGAAAGAAAAAACAAACCGCGATTTTAGAATTGGATTAGACGCCCGTATGATCTCTCATTCCGGCATTGGAATGAGAATTAGAGGACTTCTGAAATATCTAGGTCCCATCGCTAAAAAGGAAAAAATTCAAATCTATCTTTTTGGTGATCTAAAAACGATTCAAAACGAAGGAATTTCATGTCATGAATTTTCTGGTTTTGAACAAGATCAAAACCCCATTACAACCAAAAATAAATCTATTCGAAAAACAAAAGATTTCTCCTATCCTGTAATTTCATATCTCGCTCCGATTTATTCCCTTTCCGAATTTTTAGGTCATCCTTGGATGGAAAGAATGGATCTTTTAGACATTCCTCATTTTAACGCGCCTCTTCCTTATCTGAATAAATCAATCGTAACAATTCATGATATTATTCCTTTTCGAATGAAGGAATTTCATTCAAATTTCGTAAAACGAATTTATATGCAAATTGTATTTCGTTTAATTCGATCGTTTTCAAAAAAGGTGGTGTCCGTTTCCGAACACACCACAATGGATTTAAAATCTGTATTCGGTTTTTCTAAAGATAAAATGAAACTGATTTATAATGGTATAGACCATTCCGTTTTTTATCCGGCAACTTCTACTGAAAAAAAGAATTTTTTAAAAAAATATAATCTCAAAGAAGGTTATTTATTGAGTGTCGGAATCGGTAAAGGTCACAAAAATTTAAACTTAGTTTTAGACGTTTTAAAATCTCTTTGGAATTCCAAAATTTTAAAAACCAAATGGACATTAGGTGGTGCGTCTGGAAAAATTCCAGATTATTTACAATCATTTGTAACTGGTTATGAAGACCAAATAGTCCCCATGAAAAAGTTACCTTTGGAAGAACTTCGTTGTCTTTATTCTTGTGCGGATCTTTTTATCTTTCCTTCAAAATACGAAGGTTTTGGATTTCCTCCTCTCGAAGCACAAGCTTGCGGTTGTCCGGTAATCTCTTCTAACTCGACCGTAATGCCTGAAATTTTACAAAACAGCGTGTTTTACTTTTCTCCTGAAAACCCAGCTGAATTGGAAAATCTTCTAAAAGATTTTTTAAAAAATCGAAATTCCATAAAAAAAATGATCCCGAAAGGTAAGAAAAACTCTACAAGATTTTCTTGGGAAAAAGCGACTTTCGAAACTTTAGAAGTTTATAAAAATCTTTTATAACAATTTTTACATAAGTTTTTGTATTTAAAAATTTTGACAGACTTTAAGCAGTTCATAAATTCCAGACAAAAATGAATAATCACTATATCCAAATGGTTTTTACATAAAAGAATTGTTTAAAAATTAGAACCTATCCCAAAATCTTAAAGAATTTGCATGATAGTTCTTTAGAAATTTTTAATAAAACACAATAGTTCCTACAAAAACCGTCACATTTGGTAATTTGGAAACCTTCAAGTAATTCTAATATTATTAAATTTTTGTGTGAGCTCCCACATCTTGAGGTTTTGGGACAAGTTCTTAATTTTCCATCTGTTTTTATTACATTAAAATGGAAAATTAAGCAATTTTGCTAAGCCTAACTATGGAATTTTTGAACAACTCTAATTTATTATATAATATTTTTTTGAAATTAGATCAAATTTTAAATCTTTATCTATTCGAAGATATAAAATTAGACAGAGTTTTTCAGCCTCACTGATTCGGTTTTTGGATTCTTAAAACTCTGTAATTTTTCCATATTAAGATCTATTGAGTGTCTCCAAATATTTACTAAATTTAGCGATATGTTGTTTAGCACCTTCAATTGCACCATATTTTTTATTAATTCTTTCAAGTTCTTCTTTACTCGAAAAAACTTGTTCGACTGTTAGATTTGTGCCTTCACCAACTTGTTCAAACATAACTCTCGATTGAAAATCAACATCTTTTGCACCTTCACCGTCGCCTAAGTGTTTATAATAAATGTAATTAGGTTTGCTAATGTCTATAAATTGAATCTTATTTTTATAGTCATGACCGTCGGGACCATGCATAATGAAATCCCAAACCCCACCATTTGAAAAATCCATACTTTTAATCGTCAATGTAAAACCCTCCGGTCCCCACCACTGTGAAAGATGCTCTTGAGATGACCATACCTCAAAGGCAAGATCTACCGGTACATCTAGATATCTCTTATAAATGACTTTGTTGCTCTCAACGATTGTTTCAGCGTAATTTCTTATCATGGGATTTTTCCTTCTTTATTTTTAAAAGATATTTATCCAAGTTATCTAAGCGTTTATTCCATAGATTTTTAATATCAAGTAACCAATCTTCCATTTCATCAATTCCTGAATTATTAAGACTATAAATACGTCTTTGTGCCTCCTTTTTCATATGAAGAACCTTTGCTTCTTTTAATACCTTTAAATGTTGTGAAATAGCGGGCGGAGTCATTTTAAAATTTTGGCTTATCTCAGTGGAGGTAAGTTTGCCGTTTTTGGCCACCAATCTCACAATTTCCCTTCTTGTATCATCTGCAAGAGCAGCAAAAGCATTCATATATAAAAAATAAAGCATTTACTTAATTAAGTCAATACTTAAATTAATGTTCTTAAAAATTTAGCCTATTTTTAACATGAAAATTCCTAAAAAAGCGATCTAAGCGTCCAAACCTTACGAAATATCGATAATAGAATTATTAAAAAATTAATTCTCCATCTTGTTTCTGTTTTATGAAATAATCGATTGAAGCAATTTTGCTAAGCCTAGCTATGGAATTTTTGAACAACTCTAATTATCGTTTGTCAGGTGAAATATAAGCTAACTTTTGTGTGTTTCTGAATAAAGTGATTCTACGAGTATTTCTTTTTGTGTTAGAACTTCTATAGATAAAAATAGCTCAGAACTGATTGCAAATAATAAGCGAATTAACATATTACGATAAAGAAAAGTAACTAAAGCATAAGCCCAAAAAAAGAACTATCGCAAAGACAACGGGAAAATTTCTAACATCACCCAACCCCACAAGTTGAATAGGATTTTAGAATCAAAATTGAACTCAACAGAACGGGCTTTCTATGGATCGCCGTTCTGGGCTCAAAAAGGCACATTTTTCAAGTGTTCCGACAAGAATGAGTCTTTTTACTTGCAAAAAGTATGTTTTTCTAATAGAGAAAAATTTTCCGAACTTTACCGCCCTCACCCAAAAATAGGGAAAACTCAGCACAACGCTCTTTATGAATCGCGTTGTGGGGTGGGAACTAAGTTTTACAGAGGATTTGTCGGAATTACGACAGATTTATATTGAGATCAAAACTCGCTCTGAGAAAAATAAGTATCATTATAAAGTCTCGAATGAACTAAAATACAAACAAAGTTAGAAACAATATAAAAATTCTGTTATTCAAAGAATGGTGATGAACCGCTAATCTATAGATAATTGAATACCGTCAATTTTAATACAAATCTTCGTTTAAACGCAGAATTTTAAGTACTCCAATTTATAGTTTCCAGTAGGAATATGATAAAAATATAACCGAATACATTTTTTATGATTGATTTCATGGAAAGCCTAAAGGTCGTAAAAATGTCTGTTACGACCATGAAAGTATCGATTCGTTGTTTATTTTTGAGAGAAATTCTACATTCTAACTTCTGAACAAACTTGTCCTAGTATTATTGAGAAAAGTGAAGCTATTTCAAAAAAATCTTAGAATGATTGGCATTTTAAGCAAAAATAAAGTATTTTTGAGATGAGATGTAGTAATTTTTGTGAATGATTCAAATTGATTACTTTAAAATAGATCCAATCCCTTTTTCGAAATCCGTTTTGAACCGAAAACCCAGTTCTTTTTGGATTCGACCAGAATCTATAACCGAAGACTCCTGAATGTATTCTAAATTGATTTTCTTTTTAGTCAATTTAGATAATAATATATTTACTATATTCAATAAAAATAATATTATACCTTTAAGTTTCAATTTAAGAAAAAACTTCTTTGGATTTAATTTTGAAAAAAGAAATTCTATGTCTTCCAAACTCAAAGCCTTAGGATAAGCGACGTTAAATATTTTTCCGGAAGCTTGATTCCATTTTTTTAATACGATTAAAATAGCCTCCACAACATCGCAAGAGTGAACAACAGATTTTTTGAAATTAGGATTTCCAGAATAAAGTAAAATCCCATATTGAAACAACTTTAAGAGTTTATTTAGAAAACTTTTATTAGTAGGACCGTAAACCGAAGCAATTCTTAAAATCACAAAAGGATTTTTAGATTTCTTCACGAGAAATTCACATTCTATTTTTGAAATCGCATAAAAAGTATTTCCGTTTAACGCAGAAGTTTCTGTAACGGGTCGATCCGAAAAACCATAAACCGAAGAAGAGCTAGAAAATAAAATTTTAGTCGTACGATTTTTAGAAGCAAATTGAAGAACCTTTCGAGTTGAAAGTTCATTCCCTTTTTTATATTCTTCCAAGGTAAAAGCCTGGCCGCTGACTTTTCCCGCAAGATGAATAATAAATTCCGGCTTTTCTCGGATCGAAAAATCGGAATCGTCTTCAAGATCCACTTCGTAAAAAATAAAATTAGAATGAAATCGAATCGTATCCGGAAAAGAAGAAATTTTTCTTCCAATACAAATTACTCTATAACTTTTGAGTAATTCAGGAACAAGCACCAACCCCAAGGAACCACTACCACCGGTTACCAAAATTGTTTTTTTGAAATTTACTTTCTCGTTCATGAGACCACCGTGATACTTTTACAAGTATAAAGAAGAATTTTTTAAAAGTTGTTTCGATTTTTACTCTCGACAGAGTAAAAACAAAAACGATAGTTGTGCTTCAAAATCCAAACTTAGAGAAAACAATGATAAGAAATATTTTTTCAACGATTTTAATTTTAACTTGTATCCTAACAGTTTCATTTTGTAGTTCCGAAGAGAAAAAACAACCTCCTAGGCAGGAATATCAACCTAATTCAGACATTAGAACCTTTGAAGTAGGAATGATTAAAGAAGGAGATAAACGAATCAAGGCAGAAGCAGTTTTAGGAACACCTTCAGTAGAACTTAACACGCAAGACGGAGCTGTTTTAGAATGGTATTTGGTTTCTACTGATTATCAAAAAAATTCTTATAAGACGTTAGCCGAAAGACCTGCAACCGTCACCGAAGATACTAAGTTCATTAAACTTATGATCGATAAAAAAGGTGTGATTAAAAAAATGGAATATAAACTCTAATCTAAGAGTTTTTATTCAGAGTCTGTCCCAAAACCGTCAAGTAATCCGGAAAAGAGATCTGAGTTTCTCAAACGCAAATAGAAAAGAGACGTTTTAGTTTCACAAAAATGTGAGAATTCATACAGAAACTTTAATGTTAAAGAATCGCAAATCGTAATGTGATGGTTTACTTTTTTATTGGGGATTCAAAGATGATTGATTATAAGGTTTTGGAATAGATTCTTAGAATTTCACAAATGAATGTTCTTGTCGATTTCTATAAAATTGAGTGCCGTAAATTTTTATTGTAAAGCCCTGTTTCAGCGCCAAATATTGGGTACTCGATTATAGTTATGAGCAATAGAACAAATTATCTGAGAGTTTTGAGGTAAATTCTTTCTAATCCGCAACGTCATCTTCTAATAAATCCAATCCAGTAAATCCTACTAAAAAATCTAAAAGTTCCATAGGATTAAAACCGATTCTGAGTCCCGCATAAATACCTAAATAAACCTCGATCTGATAAAGAAAACTTCTAGGATAACCATCCTTTCGTTTATTAAAATTTTGTAATGCGTTTTGTACGGCGGGATCGTTTCTGTCTAAGTTTTGTTTTTCTATAAACCTTTTGTAAAATTCCTCCTTCTTTTTTCTTCTTCTTTCCGCAACCGGAATATTGTAAAAAGAAAGATAACGTAACTTTTGACTTTTGATATTATACCTTTCATTTAAAAACTCAGGAACCTGATCACCAGGAATCTTAGAGTCCTCCAGATTTTTCAATTCCTCCGTAGTTTCCGAAGAAGTTGTTTCGGTCGATTCAGTTTCAGAAGTTTGTTTATCCGCTTCTAAAGGGAAAAAAGTATCCCCACCTAAAATTCCGAAGATCAATTGTTGAGATCGATACGAACCAAAATAACCTCCTCGAAGTCCATAACCTTTTCCTAAATCTCTTTTACCAGGAGCGGATTCTCCACCTTGAAAAACAAAACCCGCAGCTAAAGGACCAATTCTAACTCCCGCTCCATAACCGGGGGTTTCCACTCCTATAGTAAAGATGTCCTTAAAATCGTTTTTTCTATTTTGAAAATACGTGGCACAATTGGTAAAACTGATCAGAAAGTAATTTAAGATTAAGAAAAAAAGCAAAAATCCGTTATATTTTTTTGTGGAATTCGATAAAGTCACAGACCCACTCTCTTGTGATTTATCAGTTAGGCAACCCGGAAAAAGAAAATGAAAAATTCGTTTTCTGATTGTTTCTCAAATTCTTAAGGTCTCAATAGAGATAGAATGGAAGAAATAAAATCATCCACAATCATCCCTGAAAATATCGCCGTTCTGGGAGGTGGTCCGATGGGGATTTATCTTTCTACATATCTTTCCCCTAAGGCAAAGGAAATTTATCTTTGGTATGACGATCGTAAAAGAGCCGCAAAAATAGAAAAAGAAAGAATAGCCACCATACTTGAAGATTCAATCTCGATTCCTGAAAATGTTCGTATCCAAAGTGAATTCGATTTTTTAAAGAACGGTTCTTGGGCACTAATTATAGCAGTGCCTTCTAGATTGATGGAAGGAATTTTGGACGAATTATCTAAAGTTTTAGATAAGAATTCTTCACATTTTATCTTTACGTTTACAAAAGGACTTCTATCCTCATCTACAAGAAAAAAAACGAACTGTATTACATATTCTGAATATTTACAAAAGTTATGTGTTGCCGGAAAGTTTAAAAACATAGAATATACCGCAGTTAACGGACCAAATTTATTAGGAGAACTCAAACGAGGACATCATAGTTTTTATTGTTTGGCTTCTTCCGGAACTCAATCCATCGAAATTTTTGAAACTTTATTTTGTGGCTCTCGCAATCATACAAAAACGTATGAGGATCTAATTGGCTTGGAAGTATCAGGGGCGATGAAAAATCCAATTGCGATCGCTTGTGGAATTGCTTCCGGAATTCCAGAATGTGGAAGCAACTTCGAAGGAGAATTAATCAGCTTGGGTTATTCCGAAATTATTACTCTTTTGAAAGCGCTCGAAATTCCTATCCAACCGGTTCAAGAATATGGACTTGCGGATCTAATCGCTTCCTGCACTTCTCGTTATAGTCGAAATAAAGCGTATGGTCATCGATTTGTACATAAATTGATTTCGGGAGAAGATCGTCCCAATCTGATAGAAAGGATCGAATTATTTTTTAATCCCGCAGAATTCATCCAAAAAGAAGTAAGCCAGAGCGAAAGCCACGTAGAAGGAGCATTTGCACTTGCTTCAATCATTTCTTTGGCGGAAGAAAAAAAAGTGGAAATTCCACTTTATGATACACTCTTTCAAATACTTACTAGAAGAGTTTCTCCAACGGAACTCATTCGTTTCGTATCTAAGTCCACGTCGGATGAAGTTCATCATATTTCCAAAATCGCTACAAAACGTTCCGGTTTGGGAATGGCTTCGGGAAAAAAATTTCAAGAAGCCTTGAGTAAAAACGTACTGAGACGTATCAACGGACAACCTGGAATGACGGATCGTATTCTCAAACAATCTTCTCTTCTTATAAAATCTTTAGAAAAAAGATACCAGGAAGCAAAAGAATCTAACGACGTCACAGATTTATTACAAATTCCCAAAGAGATACAATTTTGGAGCGAAGTAGAAAAAAAGTTTCAGGAAACCGGGAACAAAGATCTAACGAAAATATTAGACTTTTATGTTACTGAAATTGCAGACGACTATAAACCTTTTTTAAGAGACACATTGATTCATCTGATCGCTCCAGCTCGCTACGTATTAAGCGGTTTTAAATCCGGCGCGGGATTACCCAAAATAGGTGGTTGTGTTAAAGAAGTGAAGGCTCTCGCTTCTAGATATGATATACTTTATACTCCCACACATAGATCTCATTTAGATTCAATCGAAGTAGCTTTTGGATTAAAATGGTTGGGGTTGCCGGTACCTAGATACGCCGCGGATAAAAAAGTAATGGCCACACCAGGACTTGCCAGCGTGCTAAAATCTTTAGGTGCATATATGGTAGATAGAAAACGAAATCGGAATATTCTATATTTAGAATGTTTAACCCAATATTCAACAATGATGTTGGAAGCTGGAATTCCTACATTGGTATATCCGGAAGGAACTCGTTCTAGAACCGGGGGAATTTTACCGATCAAAACAGGAATCTTATCCACATCCGTTGAAGCTTACAAACATACTGGTTCCGAAGTAATCGTAGTTCCGATCGTGTTGTCTTATGAAAATGTTCCTGAAGACGAAGAATTTTGTGGTAAAGATAAGAAATCTGGTTTTAAAGATTTTTTTTACAAAAGAAAAGAAGTATATATGGATCTTTGCGAACCAATACCGGTTTCAAGATATATACACGAAGAAGATCCCACAGGATCAATAGGATTTGAAATCACTCAAGGTTGGAAAAAATATAGACGAATTTTACCGAATCAACTTGTAGCGCGTATGATCGTAGAAAGCGGAGGAGAAGTAAACACGAACGAACTTAGAAACTTAATCAAAGAAACTCTACTAACTAAAAAAGGAAACTATCTCATTCAGGATTCAAATGAAATTTTAAAACGAGGACTTAAAATATTAAAGCAAAAAAAAATAATATCTTTAGAGAATGGAAACTTAAAGATATTAGACAAGAATTTGATCCAGTACTATGCAAATATGTGTTCGGACGAATCCTCTTACTCATAATTATATCATAAAATACTAAACCATTATTTTATACTTCTATAATATTAATTTAGAGTAAAAACTTGAGCAAATCCAGCTTCGCCGGACCGCGCTCTTAGCTCCAGTAAATAAACCGCATAAAAGAAATTTAATACAATATTTTGTCTTTAATTTCAATTTATTATAGAATGCGATCCGTCGAACGACTCATGGAGAATAAAACGCTGAGTTTGAAAGAGCGTTTTGCTGAGTTCATCTACGTTTCAATTACTTTCGCATTGGATTATATCGAACTATCGCTAAACGGCACTTTGTGATAAACATTAGAGTTGTTGAAAAATTTCATAGTTCAATTAACAAAACTACTTCAATCGACCGTTTCCATAAAATAGAAACAGATGGAAAGTTAGTTTTTCAACAACTCTATTTAAGTACTTAATTTGGTAGAGATCAGTAGTGAAAACGGGTTCAAATAAAAAACACTCAGGCTTGTTTCAAAAGGTTTGAGTGATCATTCTTTAGAAGTTTTTAATCAAATGTAGTAGTTCCTACAAATTAGGTCGCATTGGCAATTTACGAACTTTCGAGAAATTCTAATCTCGTTAAATTTTCGTAGGTAGTTCCCCATTTTTGTAAAACTCAATCTCACGGGTCGTTCGATAACTTTTGGGCAAGTTTTAAATTTATATTATACAAACAAAATTCTAGGAACTACCGCAAAAATAGTATTACAAGTCTAAAATCGCCGATACGCACCAATCAAAATAATTACGAGAAAAAAATCCGCAGTAGTTCCTAGAAATCTGGATTTTATAGATAAATTCTGAAAGTGTGGGAACTCATACAATTAAGAAACTACGATAAAATTCAAATGAAATAGTATATCACCTAAAATAGACATAATTTCTAGGAACTACCGTATTTATTGCTATCACGATAAGACCCAAAAAGAATTAAACTTTGACACGAAATTACAATTTTGTAGCACGAATCACCAAACACAAATTTTACGCAAAACTAAATTGAAAATCGTTACCTTGAATTTTATAGAGATTCATTCAATCGACTTTGATTTTAGAAGCTAAAAGAACCGCACGTTTACGAAGAGAAGAAATTTCCTCTCCTTTTGTAGAATAAGAAAGAGTAACACCCATTCTGCGATACGGCCTTGTAATAGGTTTTCCAAAAATTCTAAAATCTGATTCAGACATTCCAGATGCAATATCTAACCCACTAATTTCGGGGGTTTTATTTTCAGTACTCGCAAGAATTACAGCGCTTGCACCTTTTCTTTCCAGAGTAATTTCTAAAATTGGAATTCCTAAAATCGCTCTAAGGTGAAGTTCGAACTCGTTGAAATTTTGTGTTCCGGCTAACGTAACCATTCCAGTATCGTGCGGCCTTGGAGAAAGTTCCGAAAAATAAACCTTATCCTCGGTTAAAAAAAATTCCACTCCCCAAATGCCAAAACCAGTCAGTTCTTTTGTCACTGCGTCTGCCATCCTCTGGGCTTCTTTAAGTTGAACTTCCGAGATTGCGGCCGGTTGCCAACTTTCTTGATAATCCCCTCTTTCTTGTCGATGGCCGATCGGTGGGCAAAATAAAGTTTTACCATTTTTCTGAGTAACCGTTAAAAGAGTAATTTCCGATTCAAAAGGAATAAACTCTTCCACGATAATTTCTGCGGCACCGGCACGACCTTTTGTTTGAGACGCTTCCCAAGCTTTAGAAATTTCTTCTCGAGACTGGATAACCGATTGCCCTTTTCCAGAAGAAGACATGAGTGGCTTTACAACACAAGGAAAACCTAATATTTCCGTTGCTTTTATCAGTTCGTCTATAGAAGAAGCATATGCATATTTAGCTGTGAGAAGTTTTAGATCCTTAGCAGCAAGATCTCGGATCGATTTACGATTCATAGTAAAATTGGCAGCTTTTGCCGAGGGAACAACTTGATAACCCTGTTTTTCATATTCGTAAAAACGTTCTGTTTTAATCGCTTCGATTTCTGGAACAATCAAATCCGGTTTATGTTTCGCTATAATCTGATCCAAAAGGTTTCCGTCTAACATATTGATGATTTCTTTTTCGTGAGCGACTTGCATAGCAGGGGCATCATCGTAAGAATCAACTGCAATAACATATTGCCCCAACCTCTGAGCCGCAATTACAAATTCTTTACCGAGTTCACCGGAACCTAAGAGAAGGATTTTCTTTTTCATAGTCTGGGACAGATTGAAAGAATGAACAGAAAGATCAAAGAGAAAATTAAAACCAACAACAAAATTCTATTGTCCAACTTGAAATTATAGCTGTTCTTACATTTTTGGAAGAAATTTTTGTAGTAATTTATATATTCCAAAAATCCAATATACAATTTATTTATCTTTCATTCTAGAATTTTGATAATCAATATAATCAATTTCGTTTTTATTTAAACGAATTGCTCCTTTAGGAGTATGCAAAATTAATGTATCGCCGACTTGAGCAACGATCGCGCCCGAAAGTTTTGAGCCATCTTCTTTGACTACAGTTTCAAGAACATTATAATATTCATAAATTTCAGATTCGTATTTCAAAACGTTTCTCTCTATCTTTGCTTGAATTTTGTTCAAGGCTTGATCCAACTTGAAACTTTGATCACGCTGTATCTCTGAAGAAATCGAAGAAATAAAAGGTTGAACTTCGTTAGAATCTTGTTCGGCTAAGGCCTGGTCGACTAGAATCCGGTCTGCATAAACGAGAGTTTCTATCTCTGCAATTTCTTGAGGAGTTTCTACAAAAGTGGTTTTTTGAAGACTGAAATTTTCAATTTTCTGAATCGAAGCAAACTCTCTAGAAATATCTTCTTTATTTTCCACTTTTGTCAAAATGAGTTGAATCATTCGATCCAGACTCGGCTTTATAAGAGAAACTTCTCCTTTATCTAAAACGACTTCATTTTTTTTCAAAAACATTATAAATTCATCATATATTTCCTCGTTCATAGTTTTGATTTCTTCCAAGATTTTATTTGGAATCTTGAAACTCATTCCGACTGCACCTTCATAAACTTTTACTTCAGGAGATTGACTACCTTCCTCAAGTTTTAACGAGAAACTACTTCCTCGAACACCTGCAACCGTAGTGGAAGTAGATATAAAAAAAGACTCATCCGTTTTAAGTTTGTTCGTTTTAACTAACAATTCTCCAGATTGAAAATAAAGATTTGTTTCTTTGTGTTGTTTGTCAGGAAGGTTTTTTAAGATGATTTCCGTATAAGGTTTTATTCGAATCAGATTTCCATTTCCAGATTGAATATCAACCGATCCGGAAAAAGTTCGAATCAAATCGCATTCTTGCAAAATTAAACCTATGGAAGAAGGTAAAATTTTTCCATATCTAACGATTTCAATTTCGCCAGTATGAAAAATTATAATCATTTTTGAAGGAACAATTTCTTTTGAAAGGAACAAATACGCAATTAGATTGCAGGAGAAAAACAAATTCAAGACGAGTATACAAATGAAAAAGATCGAAAAAAAAAATTTTTGCATCGCATTTCCCCATATAACGTTTTAAATTCAATACAATGCCTCTTCTAAAAATAATTTTTCAAGAGAGATCACAATTATGAATTAAAAACACATTTTTCACTTTGAAAAATATTCTATTTTAAGACCGAAATCGATTCAAGCCCCCTAAGTAATATAATATTACAAAGGATAAACACGAAAATTCATTCAAAGTATTAAATTTTATGAATATACTAAAAATTAGAATTAAAAATTTTTACGAAATGTAGATTCGTTTTTAAGTTCTTTTCTACGGTATGCGTTCGGATTGGTTCCGGTAAACTTTTTAAATTCCATATAAAACGCAGATTTAGAACTAAACCCCGCGCTGCTTCCGATTTCAGCAGTTGTCTTATCTGGATGATCCAGAAGAAGTTTTTTAGCTTCTTCAATTCTATATTGATTGATTAAAGAAGGAAAATTATTACCAAATTCTACGTTAATGATTTCGGAAAGTTGATGAAGACTTAAACCAAGTTCTTTAGCTACGTTTTCTTCTTTTAAAGATTTTTGAAGAAATACTTTTTTCTTTTCCAAAAGATTCTTAACACCCTGAACAATTTCTACCACATTTAAAGAACTAGTTGTAGATTTTCTAGTTTGTATCGAATCTTTCTCTTCAAGTTTCTGAGACTTTTTCCGATTCAAAAACTCATTCAAATAAAAACTTATTAAAATAGAATGAAAAGGTAAAAATAGTACAACCCCAAACACTGAAAAATAGTTAAATGGATAAAAATCAAAATGAAAAATAGTCTTATAAATATTTAATACTAGAAACACGGTCCAAGATGCGGTATAAAGAAATCCAATCGAAGAGTTAGAACCAAAAAATTGATAGTGTACCCGAATAAAGTAAAAAGAGGAAAGACCTACCGTAACTACTAAAAGCAAAATCCTATGATCATACCAAGAATGCAAAAGAGGAATTAGAAAATATAAAACTCCTAAAGCTCCAGAGATCCAAAAAAACACTGAACGATAAACTTTCCTTTGGTTAATTTTATCTACCGAAAATAAATATAAAAATAAAAACACGTAAGAAATTCCAAGAAATAAGAAATAACTGTGCCGAAATAGATTATTTGTATTTCCCGCAATTTCTGCAAAAGTGCGTCCATGAAGAAAATAAAATGTAACAAGAACAGAAATAATATACAATAAAAAAGAAACGAAAGTAAAATTTCTAAATCGATAATAACCAAAAAGAGAATAAAAAATCGCAATCGCTACGATTCCTATAATTGAATAAGAAATGATCGATCTAAGTCTTTTACGAAGTTCAAATTCCTCTAAACCCATAATTTGAATTCGATAATTAATATCCTCGTTCGATAAAACAAAAAGATAGAAAATTCTATTTTCGTTAGGTTCTAAATCTATTCTAAAATGAGGTAAGTTCGTGAGAATTTTTTCATCTTCTATATCATTTGAATAACCAGATCGCGCAGAAACGAACTTTCCGCTTTTATCAAAAAAACAAAGCTGTGTATCTGGAACATTTAACCATCCGAGTAAAAGAATTCTACTTTGGATCGTAGATTCGGAATTTTTAACACTAAATCTCAGCCAATTCCCGAAAGGTGTTCTTTTTACACGTAAAACCTCGGTCGGAATTTGATGCCATTCTAAATCTTCCAAACCATCTATATGATCCGGAGAACAACCTGCAAATTGTTGCCCCCTATATCTATATTCTATAAGGGAACTTATGTTTTTTGAAGAGGTTTCTTGAGTAAGTAATACCGATTCGGGATGAGCAAAAACCGGAAAAAAAGAAATAAAAACGCCAAAAACTAGTACAAAAATTCTAAAATTAGAAGTTGGGGTTTTATACATTCCGTTTCATTAACCTTGAATTTAACAATATCATCGTTTTAAAAAATATTTCCAAAGCAAATTTAGTTTTTATTTTTTCTGTAAAAAAATTTCAATTTCTGCAATTCCCTAATAAGTAAACATTCCAAAATTCTGCCTCTAAACAAGGATTCGTTTTAAATTCACAGCACTTTACATAAGAACCTGTAACAGATTGGATATTAACCAATAATCGATACATTTATTACCTTTTTAATTCTTAAAAAACGATTTTTTTTAACGTTTTTACGTTAGGTCTACAATTTACAAAAATATTCTGGAAATTCCAAATAAATCGATTTTTGAAAAAGTGATTGTCCAATTTTATAATCTTGGAAAGTCTATTCCTTCAGTAGGGATTGTAGAGAGTAGGTTTCAATTTCTTTTCCTTCCCTTTGTAAAATTACAGATTTTTCAAATCTCGATTTGTAAATTTCGATCGAAATTTGAAATTCTTAAATCATGGAGTTAGCTGATTATGGACACGCACGCAATTTTAGAAAATGTGCTAAACCCGCCAGTGTTGTTTTTCTTCCTTGGGATGGGAGTAGTCTTTTTTAAATCGGATTTGGTTATTCCCGAATCCCTGTCTAAATTCTTTTCAATGTATCTACCTTTCGCCATTGGCTTTAAAGGAGGACACGAGTTATCCAAAACCGCATTCAGTCAAGAGCACCTTTTTACTCTGATTGCATGTTCAATTATGGCAATTATAGTTCCTATCTATGCCTATTTCGTTTTGAAAATTAAACTCGATAAACACAACGCCGCCGCCTTAGCAGGTTCCTTTGGTTCCATCAGCGCCGTCACATTTGTAACGGCAGGCGCTTTTTTACACAATTTGAAGGTAGAATACGGAGGGTTTATCGTCGCTGGAATGGCTCTGATGGAATCTCCTGCGATCGTAATCGCTGTAGTTTTAGACCGTTTAAATAAAAATAAAATGAACGGAGGCGGGGCAATCAACTGGAAGGCTTTGTTACACGAAGCTCTTTTTGGTTCTTCAATTTATCTTCTAGTCGGGGCTCTGATCGTAGGTTATATTACTGGAGATTCCGGTTGGAAAGCAGAGAAAGTTTTCGCGGATGATCTATTTAAGGGAATTCTTACATTCTTTCTTTTGGATATGGGTATTTCAGCTGCTCGTAGATTTAAAGAACTCGCTAACGTTGGATTGTTCCTAATTATTGCGGCTATTGCTTTGATGATCGTAAATGCAACACTAGGTTTAATTCTTACCAAAGTAATCGAGATGCCAGCGGGAGACGCTTTGATGTTTGTCGTTCTATGCGCTTCTGCTTCTTATATAGCCGTACCTGCCGCTATGAAAGATATGATTCCGGAAGCAAACCCGAGTATCTATCTTACGGTTGCACTTTCGATCGTCTTTCCGATCAACATAGTCGCGGGAATTCCGCTCTATTACTATCTCGTGACTTTAACTTAAGGAAAAAGGTTTCATTTTCTCGACAATCGTTTTTACAACTCATTTCAAAACTCTAATTTTATTTTAGGATCAAATTTGAGTTTCCTGAAAGATTGTCGAGAAAGTTGGATTTAGAATTATTCCGAACCCGTAGGAAATAAAAAATTGAGCCTATCAAACAATAAAATCCTACAGGTTTTGGTAGAATTTTCTTATAAATCGAATTTTTATTTGAATTCTTTTTTAAAAGAATTCATAAAATCTTATATTCGTTTTTTAAGTTTAACACTTTTTGAATGAATTAAAATCCGGTTTGTATTTTTCCTAATAGTCTGTTATTAGAATTTCTTAAATAAAAAACGAAGGGTTAATCAAATGACTTCGAACCAAAAAAAACATTCTGTAAAAATAGGTTTCATTTTTTTCTTTCTCCTCTCTTTTGGAAGCGGAGCGTTATTGTCTCAAACCGCTCAGGTTACGGAGAATAAACCTTCCGTTGAATCCCCTGCCGCTACAAAGCAGGTAACCGATACAAAACCCGAAGACGCGGATTACGTTTCTCCTATGAAAAAGGAAGGGGTAAGCGCCGAATACAATCGACATATGTTCATCGACCCAGATCTTTCTAAAACCGTGAACAAATATTCCAATAAACTTTGGGTCAACGATTGGATTAAGTTAGGATTCTATCTAAGACCTAGATATGAATCCAGAAACAATCTCAATTTCGATAAATCCAATCACGCTTATACCGATCGTATCATGCAGACTTCTGCATTTTATTTTCTAATCGATCCAAGTCCGTATGTAACTTTTAAAATCACAGTCCAAGATACCAGAGTTTGGGGCGGCGCTTCTCCAGCAAACGTAGGAGACATTCGTTCTGGTTTTTTTAGTAACACTCCTACTCTGAGTTCTGATCCAAACGTTCCTGGTAAACCTAGTAATTCAATCGCTTCCAACAATACGAGCATTAGAGAAGCTTTTGTGATGATTAAAAAACTTCCTTTAGACGCAAAAGTACAAGTTGGTAGACAGATTTGGGCTTATGGAGACCAGAGAATGTTAGGTGGTGCGAACTGGACCATCAATGGCCTTTCCTATGACGGCGCCAGAGTTATGTTCGACTATGATAGTTTCAGTTCCCATTTTTTTGTAGCAAGGCCCTTTTGGACTCAAAGCGGTGTAAACGGAGTTGTTTCAGCAAATGACCCTAAGTTAAATTAGACCGTAGCGAATACAAACCCTTCTGCGTCTCAATCGGACACAACTCTTTTTGGTACTTATAATACTTTCAAAATTTTGAATGAAGTTGTTTTAGACGTTTATAATATAGATGTGGTTAAAAAATGGATTCCTCAAACCACTCCTTCTTCTACTGCAGATGACGTCCTAGCTCAAAACCGTAAAAAGCAAAACGACATGCTTTACACGACAGGTTTTAGACTTACAAACAGAACCAACAAGAACAACCTTCCTCAAGGAAGAGGTTGGGACTGGACAATCGAAAGTGCTTGGCAAAACGGTTATAATGGCCAACGAATTCATCAAAAGTTCTTTGGTTATGATCTTCCGGCTACAACAGAAGACGGTATTCCTCTTGCTAATACTAAAACGGAAAGAGTCAAGTACTCAGGACAATTTCATGTAGTTCAAACCGGTTATACCTTTGCGGAAAAGTTAAGAATAGGCGCTCAATATACCTACGCTTCCGGAGACAACAATAGGGCCGATGGAAGTATTTCTACTTTCCAAACTCTTGTCAATCCTCGTTTTGGAGTGATTCCTTATTGGAATAACGTGGCGGGTCTTTCCGAAAATATTGATACTAAAAATCTAAGTTCTTGGAACGCGAACATTACTTATAAAAATGAAAAATGGGGTATGTTCCAAATCGCTTATATTATCAATGATAAGGTTCAGAAAAATGACGCTTGGTACGCGATCAACGGTGGTGCAAATTCTATCGCAGGTTCCGCACTCTCTTCTCCTGTAGCAACGTCGACTAACGCAACTGGTGGAACCACTGCCGCCGGTTCGACCGAAAATTATACTGGAAATTCTTTTACACAACCGTATTCAACAGGTAGAAATATTTATAACGAATTGGATCTAACTTGGATGTTTCAGATAAATGACAATGTATCTATTTGGACAGGTGCAGGTTTCCTAATTGCTGGTAATTCAATTCGAAATTATAGAAACAGTCCCTTGATATACAACACAACAACAAACGAATTTGAATTAAATTCCGCCGCGTTTATGAAACAACATACCTCAGCAAACAACGCGAGCGTATTTTTCTTTCAGTTGAACGCTGCACTTTAAGAGGAGACTTAAAAGTCGATGATTGTTTTATCTTATCTGATAGTCTTAATGTCGCTTGTTGCGCCTTTTTTAGCGGCAAAAGTACTCGGTAAAAATTTTTTAGAGCAAGACTCGGTTTTATTTATTGCTCTTACTCTTCAAGCCGTTTTGGGATTCATTTCTTCCATTTATGTCTATGGATATGAACATCGTAAAAGGACTACTGTACTCTTAGGATACTCCGTATTCTTTCTTAGTACAGGTCTTTGTTATTTAGTTGGAAAGACATTATGGTTGATTCTATTTTGGGAATTGTCAACCGTCAACGCTTTTCTTCTTTATCAAGGAGGCAAATGGACTCCGAACTCCATCAAAAGTTTTATTGCGTTAGTCGTCGCGGGTGGAGTAGGAGCATTTTGTTTTACATATTGGATCTATTCGCCTAAAAGCGAATTTGGAAATATGTTTTTGGTAGCCGGGCTTTTAGTCAAAGCTGCTTTTTTTGGTTTTCATTTTTGGCTTCCAGAAGCACATTCCGGTTCTCCTGCTCATGCATCAGCTGCTTATTCCGGAATTCTTGTAAATCTTCCCTTGATTCTTTTTCATCAACTCGTAGCACCTTGGTTCGGAAATACGATCTACATTAAAATCTTAATTCCCCTCGCGGGCTTTGGAGTTCTCTGGGCGGGTCTTTCTTCCTTATTTTCAAGAGACGCAAAAAAGGCAATTGCTTATAGTACTGTAGAGAATATGAATTTTTTATTTCTCTGCATTCTTCTTTCCGCCTTATGGAAAGACAGCGAAGTGGAAAGTTTAAAAGTGTTGAGCAGATCTTTTTCGTTTTTGTTCATCTTATCTTTGATCCATCATAGTATTAGCAAAACGTTTCAATTTCTTTCGATCGGATACCTGACTAAAATATCAGGTTTTTCGAATGTAGATCAGAATACAGGAATAGGTAGAATTTCAGGACTTCCAACTTCTTTGTTAAGTTTGGGAACGATCAGTTTTCTTGCAATTCCAGGAACAACCGGATTTCTTTCCGAAGCCACCTTTGTAAAGTTAGTCGCAGGTGTTTTGGAAATTCCAGGACAAAGCGCAATTCTGATTCTCCCACTTTTGATTTTGGTTTCCTCTGGTTTAGTCTTAGGTGCAGCAGGACATTTAAGAATTTTCTTAGGAATGGTTTTATCCAGACCAAGAACAAACTGGCCGGAACACAAACCTTCCCGTTCAGTATTCTATTCTATTTTTTTTAGCGGTGTTTTGATCTTAATCGTTTCCTTTGGAATTTCAGCTTATGCTCTTTATCATTCACCCACCAAAGAATGGTTAGATGAAGAGTGGTATAAAGGTCTTGCGATCGTGAACTTTATCGGACTCGGGATGATTATACTGGTTGGAATTATGGGGTTGAGAACTAAAATTTCTAAAAGAAAACTTTGGGATTGCGGCGGGAATTATGGAGGCGCAGACATAGCGATTCCTTCCGACGGAATTTCAGATCCTCTTTTCCCTTCTTTGGGAAGATACTTCACAAACGTAGAAGGTAATTCTCGTTTGGACGAAGGAATACTTCAGGGAATTATAAAATTCTTAAATATGTTTAAGACCAAACCGAACGAAACAAACGAAGAATCGATTTCGATCAATCTCGCTTTTTCTTCCGTGACAGTGGTAATCCTTCTATTCGTAATTATCGGCCTGAAGTTGACCGAGGGAGATTTATGGAAATTATTCTTAAATACCTTGACCCGATAATTCGGGTTTTGTCTTTTATCGTTCTTCCGTTTTTATGCGGAGGACTGGTTCAAAAAATAAGATCTTATTCTCAAGGAAGAGTAGGCGCTCCCGTTTTTCAAATTTTCTACGACACTTGGAGAATGATCCGTAAAAAACCTGTGGATGGACCGTTCTCAGGATTTTTTACGGAGGCTTCCCCTCTCATAGCCTGTTTATCTGGATTTGCTGTTTGGAGTTTGACTAGTTTCGAATGGGGATCTTTTCTTTTGATTCCATTTTTAATCGGAATTATGAGATTTGCGTTACTCGCTTATTCTGTAGAAAACGGTACATCTTTCGCAGGAATGGGTGCAGCGAGAGAAGTTATACTCTATGTGTTCTGTGAACCAATTATGATTTTGGTTCTAGTAGTGTTTGAATCACATCTGGTATTTAATGCGAACTTTGCAAGTCTCGCGTTCGGCGGTTTATTTCTTTTAGGAACTTCTTTGATAATTTTAGCGGAACTCGCCAAACCGCCGTTTGACGATCCTAGAACTCATTTGGAACTTACTATGGTTCACGAGGCTATGTTGCTCGAAGCGTCCGGAAGTAGAAGGGCCCTTTTTGAATTGGCACAACAATTTAAAACATGCGCGTTATTTCTATTTGTAGCTAAGATGGGAGTTTATCACGGAGAATTCTTTTTAAATCGTTCCGTACCCATTTTTTGGCTCGATATAGTTGCGGTTTTAGGAGCGGTTTTTGTTTCAATTTGTGTGGGTTACATAGAAGCAAATAGTACTCGAAGAAAGTGGCTCTGGGTTCCAGAGTTACTCGGTTTAAACTTCATCTTCATGCTCTTTTTGGGCATTCTTCTTAAATTAGGTTGATCCTAAGGAAAAAGTTATATGGGAACAGAATTCAGTTATCTAATTTTACTTTTAATTGGAGTTGTGATTCTTCTTGAAAATCGTTTGAAAAGACTCGTTCTTCTTCTTGCGTTTCAGAGTGTATTTCTCTTAGTCCCTCTTTTCGAAGACGGTGGATATGGCACTCATAGTTTATTTCTAGCAGGAATGATTTTACTTTTCAAAGTGATCTTAACTCCCTGGATCCTTTTTTTGACTGCTAGAAGAACAAACTCAGTGGAATCTACTTTTCCCAAAGTGGGTTATATTCCTACTTTTGCTCTTCTTTTGATAGGAGCAATTGTTGGTTTTCTTATATTAGGTTTTACTAAATTTAGATTTGGTCAAGTAAATCAAATGTCCTTTTTATATACGTTTCTTATATTGTATGTAGGAATGGTAGGATTCGTGGTTCGTCGTCATTGGGTTGGGGTGATTGCTTCGTTTGCCGTTTTTGAAAACGGAACTTTTCTTTTGACTCAAATTTTAAGAACGGAACTTCCTTTAGGAATCGAATTTGGTTCTTTCTTAGATGCAGTGTTCATCATTGGAGCGGCTGCAACTCTTAGAATCAGTATGGAAGTTTCCTCCGAAAACGAAAAAGAAGAGGTGTCCGTATGAATCTTTTCATACTAAATGGAATCGGAGTAGTCGTTTTATTTCTGATTTTACTCGCGTATATTTTAGCACCTACTAAGGGTCAAAAAAAAATAGCAATGTGGTCTTTTCTAATGATCCTTTGTACTGGACTTACATTCGCGGCTTGGAACTTAGAAGGATTTGCTCTTCAATGGGTTTTAATCGAAGCGACTACTTTTACGGGAGCTTTATTAGTATCTTCTAGTAGAACTTCGAAATTGTTTCCGATCGCATGGAAATTTCTTTTAATCAACTCTTTTGGACTCGGGATCGCATTTTTAGGAATCATTATTCTAACGGCAACGTTACACGGAATCGATCATCCCGTAGAAGTTCTAGCAGGCAAATTATCCGAACATCCAGAAAACCTATGGCTTGAGATCGGGCTTTGGTTAGCGATTTTTGGTTATTCCGCAAAATTAGGTCTTTTCCCAAATCATGTGTGGGTCGTGGATACTTATGGAGAAAGTCCAAGTCAAATCTCCGCCTTAATCGCAGCATTCGTTCCGGTTGCGGTAAGTTATGCGCTACGTCCATTCATCCACATGGACCACCAATTGTATCCGACAACTTTCAGTGCTTCAGACGGATTGTTGATTTTAGGAATTATAACGATGTTACAAAGTATCGTTGCTCTCTATCAAAGAAACGATCTCAGAATGATGACTGCGAAGGTTGCCTTATTTCACAGCGGTGCAATTGGAATTTTTCTTTGGATGGATTTACCCGATCCAGTTTTTAACTTCGTGATGGCCGGAAACATAGTTTTAAAAGCAGTATTGTTCTTAACGATGGGAATCGTAAGAATGGACGCCGGTAAAAGAGAATTGAGTAAGATTTTTCTTTCTGAAAAAATCAACAAGAAGGCACTTTCACTTTATACTGCGTCTTTGTTCGTCGCATTTGTACTTCCAGGTTCTCCGATTTTCGTAAATGATCTTTTACTTTTGAAAGTCGGTTGGGCTCAAGGCCAATGGTTCGTGATCACGGTTCCATTTTTAGGATTGATCTTTTTTGGTGTGTTACTCTACAAAACAGTTCCACTTTTTAATTTAGAGGACAGGCCTTTTGCAAAAGAGTTTGCGAGTACTTTACAGATCCGTATGACAAACTCTCTTTTACTTTTTATAATGGTGTTGGGTCTCGGTATATGGGGTTTTTATCATCTACTGCAAGGAGAATTTTGAATGCGCAGCGTAACTGGTTTCTATCCTAGAAAAGGAAAAAAAGGTTACAACCGTTTCTGGCTTTCAAACGAAGGAATAGAACATGAAATCGTAGAATACTCCGAAAAGGAAGCTTTTGAAGATACAGCAAATCCGATTTGGATTCTCAGACATTCCTTAGGAGTAGATCAGGGAGAAGAAGATTATTCTTCTTATGATTTTGAAAGATATATTACCGCCGATCGCAAAACAGATCTGGAAAAATTTGTAACTAAAAAAGGTATTAAAGATTTAGTATATAAGGGATTAAAAGTACCAATTCCAGCAAGTCATTATTCCCACGCTGTCGGGCCGATACACGCGGGTGTAATTGAGCCGGGACATTTCAGGTTTATCGTAAAAGGTGAAGAGATTCGAAGTTTGGATATTAGACTCGGATTTCAAAAAAGAGGTTTGATCGATTTAATCAAAGGAAAAGGTCCCAAAGATTCTATACCTTATGCCGAAGCGATTTCGGGAGATAGTACAATTTCCTACGCGATTGCATTTTCCAGGATTTTTGAAGAAGCCCAAAACATCGCAGTTCCTCAAGAATTGGATTTTGCTAGATTAGTACTTTTAGAACTGGAAAGAGTCGCAACTCATATAGGAGACATGGGAGCTATTGCGGGAGATATAGGCTATTACCCTCTACAAGGTGTATGTTCATTACAAAGAGGAATTCCTCTTGGAGTAATGGAAGCGTTAACTGGAAATCGATTTGGAAGAGGAGCTTTGTCTCCAGGTAAAATCTTTTTTAGAAAAGGACTCGATCGAAATAAATTAAAAGAACTTTCAGAAAGAATTCGTTCTGTGACAGAAGAAGTCGTAGGACATTTTGAACGCGCCGCCGGAAGATCTACAAATCGAGAAAGACTACAATCTTGCGGAGTCATTCGACAAAAACAAGTTAGACATCTTGGATTTATAGGTATGGTGGAAAAATGTACCGGACTAAATAGAGATTTACGTAATTTAGAAAAATCTTATGCATTTAGTTCCCCAATTTCACTAGAGTTAAACAGAGATCAAATGAGAGGAGACGCGTGGGCCAGATTCTATCTTCGTTATGAAGAATTAAAAAATAGCAGCAAGTGGCTTGTAGAAGCGATTCCTAAATTGGAAGCAGCGCTCGATCTTAAGTTTGGAAAATCAAACCCAGTCAAAAAAGGAATGTATTACTCCGCAGTAGAAGGTTGGAGAGGACCTGTACTTGTATCCTTGGATTTGGATTCAAACGGTACGATCGAAAACACTTATATCCGAGAAGTTTCCGTTCCCAATTGGCACGCATTAGAATTAGCGGTACGAGGGGAATATATAGGGGACTTTCCACTAAATAACAAATCCTTCAATCTGAGTTACGTAGGAGTTGATTTATGAAAAGTATATTCGAAATATTGAATATTATTCGTCCCGCAAAGACGATGAACTATAAAAAAGTATCCCCTCTAAATCCAAATGCGAGAGGAATTCCTATTCCGGTTTTATCTTCAAACGAATCTTGCCTAACTTGCAAATCCTGCGAACAGGTCTGTCCAACTCATTCCCTCAAGATTATATCTAAAGATAAGATGAGTTTTGATTACGGTGCTTGCCTTCAATGTGGAAAATGTTCCGAGGTATGTTCTAACGGAAAGATTATAGATTCCGGTTTTGTTCATGTATATTCGACCGATCGTGAAACGTTACAAGTAGTATATACAAACGGAATGCCAGATGAAAAACCGGAAGTGGAAACGGAAGAAATAAAACAATTCAGAAAGGTTACTAAAAAAACCGGCTTTCAATTTAGAGAAGTAGCGGCTAGTGGAAATAATACGACCGAAGCGGAAATTAATGCAAGTTTCAACGCTCTTTTTGACAGTGAGGCAAGTAAGATCCGAGTAGTAGCTTCTCCAAAACACGCAGACGCACTGGTATATTCAGGGCCGGTAGGGCCAAACATGGAAGGTCCCTTAGACACAGCCTGGGAAACTATGCCTTCTCCAAAAGCACTTGTAGCCTGCGGATCGGAAGCCGTTTCGGGTGGTCTTTTTAAATTAGGTAAACTTCCAAAACAACCGGATTTATTTATTGGAGGTGATCCTCCTCGTCCTGATGTAATCGTTTCTGCGTTTCGTTATCTAATGGGAATCTGGGAATTTTCTTTTAGAGCAGAACTTTCAAAACACGTTCAAAATTTAAGGAATACTAAATAGTCTAACAACAATTTGGCGTAAAAATCAGAAAAAACCGTCTTTTAAATAAATTGATGGGAATTTCCACGAAATCGTGTCAGTTTTATACTGGGAGATTTTCATTGATTTTATTTCTTGCAGAAAATTAAATTCAGCTGATTTCTTATGCCTATCCTGTATTAGTTTAAGAATTTCCAGTTGATGGACAAACGAAAAAATATCTATAGAATTTTAAGATTTATAAGTTCAAATACAAAAAACAAAATTCCCTACTTTATCATCATACTTGTCACTTTTTTCAAAATAAAAAGAATTACTCTTTATTACACAATTTACAGTTATTTAGAATGGATTGATAATAACGTAGATAATAATTTATCAGATGAAGTAGAAGTAGAAAAATTTTTACAAAATCAAAAAGAAATATTATTTTTTAATCGAGAGCCAAATAACGAATTTGAATATTTAGGGAAGCTAATATTCTTATCAAAACATAGCGAGAACTATAAACCTCTCTATGAATCATTTTTAGAAATTCAAAAAAACGATTTTAAAAGAAAGTTTAAACTATTAGATCGAGTTTCCCTCGAAAATAGGAATATAAAACTTGGAATCTTATCGCTAAAAATTTGTGCTTCTATCTTTAAAGATAAAAAAATTTTAAATGACCAAATACAATTAGATACATTGGCTAAATTTTATATTCAAGTAGATAATTTAATCGATTATAAAAAGGATTATAAGATTGGTTACATTAATATCCCTTTAGAAATTTATTCGTTTAAAAGATACGAAGAATTTTATTTCTCCGATCCTAAAGTGCGCAATTATTTGGAAAATTTGAAAGTAAATTTATTATTAAAATCTTCTCAATGTGAAAACATACTAAGAAATTATTCATACTTTTCTGTCTTCGGAATATTTCTCAAAAGTATGTTTCTTCAAAAGAAAAATAAACTTCAAAAATTCAAATTAGAAACATTGTGAAATTAAAATATTCTAAATTAATCATGGTAGGCCCAACCAATTCCGGAAAAACGACAACTTCTTATAAATATAATAGCAAAAAATCGAGAATTTTTAATTTTGATCAAGAATATAAAAACAAACTCAATATTAAACTTATCGGAAAAAAAAAGTTCAGAACGATCCACCAATCCGTACTAGATAAAATTATAAAAAATGAAAACAATCTTTGTGTGTACGAAGGATCACATTTAATTCTCCCATATTTATTCAACACAATTATAGAAACTATAAAAAGCGAAAGTTTAGTGTTTATTTTATTCGATTTTTCTTTTTTCGATCTATGGATAAGAATGAAAAATAGGCCTTCGTATCGAAAAACTAGATTTGAAAAGTTTATGCTTTTGTTTATTACTTATATACTTTTTTCATTAAATAAGAATATTCTTACTAAAAAGCTAAAAGAAAAAAATATTAAATATATTAAAATCAAAAATTCAAATTTATTACCTGATGAAATAGTTCGATTAATAAATTACCAACTTTCCATTTATAACGTCTGATTTTCTACAAATGCCATTTAAAGCAAAACTGAATTTTATAATACGATAAAACAGGATGAAAAAAATACGATAATCAAAGATAGTAGACATCAATATAATTTTAATTCTATCGTTTCGTTTTCTTAATCTATGAACCAGATAAAAACCAACTAATCTTTTTCTTATTGTAATATCACAGAAAAAAACTTCAAAGTTTCCTTTTAAGATTTTTTTATATCCACTACGAATATTTTCAGCACATGATATTTGTATCGTTTCTTTTTTTGAAAGTAATAAAGAACTTAATTGTTGTGCATATTTTTGATTATCATCTACGATAATAATTTTCTGGTTTGAAGATATTAGAATTAAATTTGATTTTTTATTCCTCATAAACCCTAACTACTTTAAAATTTCCTCCTACGGTATAATTCCAAAACAAAATATTGAATACCATTATATAGTGAATGTATGTCGTATAAGTAAAATCCATTTTTTGAATATTTAAATAAATTTACCCATTCTTTCTGTAGAATAAAGAGCTTCTCTTGACTTCAAACTCATACTTGAAAATAAGATTTCCGAATTGATTCCACTTAAAATATCTACTGGATAAGTAATTCGATTATCTCTTTTAGTATGGATTGGATAAAAACGTTTTTGATCCCTATACGAATAGGTGGTTAAAACTACCGTTTCTACATTCTGAAAAACCTGTTCCAAGTTTCTGAGTAATGTATTCGTTTTAGAAGAAATGTTTTCGTTAATATCTTCCCAAGCAGAAAGTTCCCCGGAAATTTCAATATTAAGATGTACTAAAATAGGGTTTTGATCGGATTGTTTTGTTCGATTTTTTTCTAAAACTTTTCGAGCTACATTTAGAGCGTCTATATCGTTTCCTCTTCCCGTTTTGACAAGAATGGCCTTGTTTCTTTGGAGTAATTCGAAACCGTCTCCATAACAAATCAACTCTTCTGCGTGATCCAAAATTTTCCACCTTTCGACTTCGTTTAGATTGGATAACTTTCGTTTATGATAAAGAGAATAAGCAATATTCCAAACCGATTGATACAATAATGCGGGGATCAAAAGAGGAGGAAGATCTTTGACAGAAAAAAGTTTTTGAGTCAAAGCATTAAATAAGTCCGGTTGTATCAATTTTTGTGAAGCGAAATCGTCTGAAACGATAATACCAGTTACTTCTCGAATCAAATATGTTTTCATACAGAGAGAAGTTTGAAAATCGTTAAAAAAAAGAAGTTCCGGTTCTGAAAGCAATTCTTCCGGAGTTTTAAATCCCACATACCTTGCCGTGGAAGAATCCTTAAGAGGATATTTTAAGAAGGAACGATGAAAAATATCAGAACAGTGTTTAAAATCGAAATCTTGAATAAATTCAGTTGTGTCCAAAACGGTTCCGTTCTCAAAAATTAAAGTTTCCGCCATCGAATCGGTATTTGTAATTCCTTCCATAACGTAAAGTCTGTCTTTTTTAAAAATTTTACGAACGGCTTGTGTCTGCTCTTGAATCGCCTTTCTTGCTGCTAATTCGTCGTGATTGTGAGCAGCACAACCTAAACCGTGTAAGTCAGATCTATGCATATATGCAATAAACAAAGCGGGGGTATTAGGAGTGTTACAAGTCGCATCGTTGATCAATCGATCGATTCGATTCCAAAACCAGAAATTATTTAGGTTTGTCGAAACGATATTTCCATCGGTCCTGCCAAAACGAATCGTAGTAACCGGATAACCTTTCAATTTACTTCCGTGAACTCTACCATCGATACATTTTGTAACAAGGACCTTGGGAGCACGAATGCTAAATTCGTGGATAACGTGTTTCATCCTATGGATGGTTTCGGATTGAAGAATATTTTCTTCTAAATATCGATCTAGATACCGATGAACTTCTTGCACGATTACCTCTTTTTTTCAGTAAGTTGAAAAAACTTTGATTGTAAATGGAAAACGTTTTCTAATCGAACCGGAATTTAGCGTCCAATCATAACGATTAAAAGATAATTGTAAAATTTATTTTACATCGATTTCAGATTTCATAATAAACTTTTCTACTTTATTGTAATTTATTATTGAATGATTTTATAAAAAGTTCCCAAAACGCCGATTCAATTGTAAAAATTTTTCAACATTCAATCTTACAAAGAATCTTTTATAATATATTAAGATTGTTTAAAAATTAATTTCCCATCCGCTTCTATTTCATTGAAATAGACGATTAAAAGCAGTTTTGTTTATTTAAATTGCGGAATTTTTCAACGAATCTATTTTTAATTTGATTATAATTACCACTAAACACTTCATAAGCAATTATCTAGAATCTAAATGGTATATCTTAAAATTTATGATGCCGTCATAAATATCAATGAAACTGAAATTTGGTTGTTATTTTTGGATTTTATCAACTTTTCCTAAATTATTCTTGAGATAACTTTTATAAAAAGAAGATAAATCAAATTGCTTCCAAACAAATAAATCGCGGGAGTTTATTAGAATTGTTGAAAAATTAATTCTCCATCTTGTTTCTGTTTATGAAATAGTCGATTGAAGCAGTTTTGTTAACCATTGCTATAGAATTTTTCAACAACTCTATTTTAGAATTTTTTGGGCACGGTCAATGATTGGAATTGATCATTCTTTTAAAGAGACGTAATTTGTAGGAACAACTACAATTTCAGATTTCACAGTAAAACTCTAAAAACGAAATCAATTGTTCAATCGAAGTTATTCTTACATTCTTTTAAAAAATGTGGGAACTCACACAAGTTGAAATAAAAAAGAAACATTTAGACCCTAAAATACGACGTAATTTGTAGGAACTACTACACTTCAAGTTTTACGGTAAAACCCTGAAAACGAAATCAATTGTTCCGACAAACTCATCCATTTTTAAATTGGATTGAAATAAAATCTAAAACAATAAACCCAGTTTCATTTAAGTCTAAAATCCTACTCTCCAAAAAGCAGTTCCTTTGAGTTGAAACGTATTAATAAGTACATTATACTTTTCTAAAGTATTTAAATCCGAAATATAACCTTCCCCTTTACTATTTTTAACAAAGAAAAAACCGTCTTCATTTAAGATAATTTCCGAACTTTCCCTAAATTTTTTCAGATCTTTTTGTGTCAGAATTTGAACTCTACCATTGCGATTCCAAAAATATCCGTAGAGAGGAAGCCCAAGCCAAAGTTTTGAATTAGAAGTTCGTTTTAATAAAAACTCTAAATTCTTTTTTGTCAATGGGATAGAAGTAACAGGCCCAGGATTAGTTTTTGGAGAATGAAAATCATAACTCATCAAAACAAATTCATCAATAGATTTTTCTTCGATAAGCTCAGAATGAGTGATGAAATTTTGATTAGGAAATTCTAATTGAGGAAATATAGCAACAGTAAGAACTTTTTCTTTAGGAAGTTCTTGTTTTAACTTTCTTAAAAATTTTTTATAATTCCCAATCTCAGACTTAGGAAGAAATTCTATATCAAAATGTAGTCCTGCAATTTCAGGATTTTGTTTTAAAAAATTGATTAAGTTTTCAATCGCAATTTTCATCGTAACATCCGAACTTAAAAAACTAGAATCATTTTTAGAAACGGTAGTAATCAAAGGAATTAGTCTGATTTTATAATTTTTACTTAATTTGATAAAATTCTTAGGAAGTAATGAAAACTTAAAATAACCATTTGATAAAATGACGGCTCCCGTGTAACAGATTGTGTGTGATTTTGAAAAAATATCAGACCAATAAGATGATGATTGTTTCTTAATGGATGTAATTAAAACGTAATTCCAATAAAAAGGTAAATTGGTTCCCCAAAGAGAGTTTCCGACAAACAACGAGAATACGGTAAGAATTTTTAAGATGTTCACGTCTTACGAATTATAAAAATCGATTTATAAATTTTCAATCAATCTGGGAACCTTTCAGACCGATTTTTTATTCAAACAAAAAAGTACCGGAATATCCGGGAGGAAACGAACTAGTGGTTATCCATGCGGATTTAGAAGAGGCAATCTGCGAAGGTTTAGACAAACTCGGAATTTTAAATTCCGGTTACAGACCCAAAGTAACTTTTCATTCTTCTAGCCTTAATGAAATCTATCTCGCTAAACTTCCTGATCATTCTTTTGGAGTAAAAGTCATTTCTAACAAAGAAATGGCAGAAACTGAAAAAGAATCTTTAGAACAACTTTATAGAATTGGAGTACGTGTTCCTGAATGTTATGGCACTGTACAAACCGGAAATCTTTGGCTCTTAGTAATGGACTATATTGAACCCGGATCGGTCCCAACTGCAAGAGAAGATTTAATTCGAAGTTTAAAACTACTCTATCGCAAAGATTCTAATTCTTGGGGATGGAAACGAAATAATTTTATCGGAACTCTCTCTCAAAAAAACCAATGGTATTCTAGCTTTGAAAAATTCTTTTGGGAAAGCCGTTTATCAATTCAATTGAATCTGGCTCTTTCTCGTAAATTGATTACGACCAAAGATACAGAAAACGTAAAAGAAGTTTTTCAAAAATTCACAGAAGAATGGTCTCTCAATCAAAGTAATCCTAGATTAATACACGGAGATCTTTGGTCGGGTAATATACTCACCGGTAAAAATGGACATTCTTATTTGATTGATCCCTCCATCTCTTTTTCACATCCGGAACAAGATCTTGCCATGCTGAATTTATTTGGTAGTTCTTTAAATTTAGAAGAAATGCAAAGAATACTTTCTCATAGTGGAATCGAAAACCCAGAACATTTTAAAGATAGAATTCCATTTTGGCAGATGTATCCGATTTTAGTTCATATTAATCTTTTTGGCCCTTCCTACCTATCTTCTCTTCGACAAATCTTACGTTATTACGGTAAAAGTTAATTTAGAATTGTCGCAAACCTAAAGATTATAAAGATTTGATATTTGCAAATTTCCAAGTGTGACTGTTTCTATAAGAACGATTGTATTTTATTAAGAACTTGCAGAGTAATTGTAATTAGATTTTTTTGAAGTTCTAAAAATGTTTTATCTAAAAAAATTAAAAATACAAAAATTCTATAATAGACTTGTTGAAAAATTAATTCTCTATCGGTTTTCGTTGTATGGAAACGGTCGATTGAAGCGTTTTGTTAATTATTGCTATGGAATTTTTCAACAACTCTAAAATAAAATTATAAAAGGACTCACATTGAATCTAAATATAAAATCGCCCAAGTCGGAAGAGAATTTAATAGAAGTTCAAAATGTAACCAAACGTTTTAAAAATACGATCGCAGTCGATAATCTAAGCCTCCAAATCCACAAAGGAGAATTTGTTGCATTGTTAGGACCAAACGGAGCCGGAAAAACAACCTTGATTGAAATGTTGGAAGGAATACAAAGACCGGACTCCGGATCCATATCCATTCTTGGAAGTACTTGGAAAAAAAATGAAACCTTTCTCCGGTCCAAAGTAGGTTTAGCTCTTCAGGAAACTAGATTTATGGATCGGATTACAGTTCAAGAAACTCTAAATCTTTTTGGAACTTTTTATAAAAGTAAAAAAGAAAGATTAAATGAGATTCTAGAATTGATCAACCTGGAAGAAAAACAAAAAACATACGTAGGTAATCTTTCCGGTGGTCAAAGACAAAGATTGGCACTCGGAGTTTCTATATTAAACTATCCTGAAATTCTTTTCTTAGACGAGCCTACAACCGGGCTAGATCCAGGAGCAAGAAGAGATATTTGGAAAATTCTAGATGGTCTTAGACAAAATAAAACTACAATGATTCTCACCACCCATTATATGGAAGAAGCAGAAACACTCTGTGAAAGAATCATTATTATGGATCATGGAAAAATTTTAGACCAAGGATCTTTAATGGAACTTCTCGGAAAAACGGAGGGAGATGAAATCATTCGACTTTCCATGCAAGATGGTTCCAATCCCGAAAGTTGGATTCCACCTTGTAAATTTTTTTGGGATTCCTCAAAACTGGAAGCAAGGATTTACGTTTCTTCAATTACAGAATATCTGCCCGAATTGATGCAGACAATTTCCACATCTGGAAAAAAATTAAATACTTTAGAATGTCATAGAAAAACGTTAAACGACATTTTTCTAAGTATGACAGGAAGAGGATTAGAAGAATGAAACAGATATTTCAACTCGTAAACATTCAACTTAAAGAATTTTATAGAGAACCTGCGATTCTTTTTTGGGCCTTCGTATTTCCGATCGCAATGGCTGGAGTTCTAGGGATTGCGTTTAAAAACCGAGGTTCAGAAGAAGTAAAAATTGCAATATTAGAAAATTCTTATCAACTCGATGAATTCAAAAAAATTCTAAATTCGGATCCATTAGAAAACACGATAAATCAAGAAGAAAAAGTAAACTCCAAATCCTTTTCGTTTCCATCTCTCAATTTTTTGATTCTTTCTAAAGAAGAAGCGATTCGAAATCTTAAACAAGGAAAACTTAACGTAATTATAGAAAGAACAAAAGATCGAAAAATTCATTTCTCTTTTGATTCAGACAATCCAAACGGCCAAAGAGATTATCTTTTGATCTTGGCAAAAATGCGTTCTCATAAAACTGATTTTGAGTCGGTAGTAGATCGTTTGGATTCGAAGGGAACAAGATACATAGATTATTTGATTCCCGGAATGCTTGCGATGGGCGTAATGAACTCCTGTCTTTGGGGAGTTGGTTGGAATCTGATCGAAATGAGAATGAAAAAACTTTTACGAAGAATGTCCGCAACACCAATGAATCGGTTATATTTTCTTCTATCCTTCTTTTTTACCAGATTGATCGTAACCGTGGTAGAATCGGCAATTTTACTTGGTTTTACCCAATACACGTTTGAAAACTCGATGGAGGGCTCCATCGGAGTTGCACTTGCGGTTTATCTTTCTGGAAATTTTGCGTTCGTTTGTATCGGAATTTTCATTGGTTCAAGAGCAGCCAGTTCTCAAGTAGGAAATGGACTGATCAACGCAGTAACATTTCCAATGATGGTGCTTTCGGGAGTTTTTTTCTCCTATCAAAATTTTCCAGAAATATTACTTCCAATTATTCGAAATCTTCCTTTGACCATGATGGCAGATTCCTTAAGGGCTGTTTTTATTGAAGGCGTGGAGTTAAGTTCGGTAATTCCTACTTTGATTTCGTTGTTTTTATATGGAATTGTCTTTCTTTTTATAGGAAATAAAATTTTTCGCTGGTCTTGATCAATAGAAATAAAATAGTTTTAGAGATGTTTTTACCTCACTTAAGACAAAGTGCATATTCGGTTTTTCTAAAGCCGTTTTTTCTCTCCTTAGATCCCGAAACGGCACACGAACTTGCAAAGAATTTTCTTGGTATCGGTCAAAAATTTCCTGGATTTTTAACATTAATGGAATCGATGACTTCTTATCAAAGCGATCGTTTAAAAACAAAAATCGCTGGAATCGAGTTTGAAAATCCTTTGGGAATGGGAGCGGGTTTCGATAAAACGGGAGAACTATATCCCTTTCTTTCGAGAATGGGTTTCGGTCATATCGAAGTAGGAACAATCACAGGACAGAAACAATCCGGAAATCCGAAACCTAGAGTATTTCGTTATCCACAAGATCAAGCTTTAGTCAATCGTATGGGTTTTAATAACCCAGGAGCAGACTCCGCAAAAAAAATTATTTCCTCCCAAAAAAAAACAAAGATCCGAGGTATCAACGCAGGAAAAACGAAGATCGTTCCAGAGGAAAAAGCGGTCGAGGATTACGTTTACACTCTCAAAAAACTTTCACCTTATGCAGATTATGCGGTCATCAACATAAGCTCTCCAAATACTCCTGGATTAAGAAATTTTCAAAAGCAAGAAAACTTTGTATCTTTGATTCAAGGAATTAGAAAAGACTTAGGCAAAAATTTTAAAATTCCTTTATTCGTAAAATTTGCCCCCGATATGGAAACAAAAGAACTCGAAGCCTTACTCGAAACTTCTTTGAGTTTAAAAATCAACGGAGTCGTTTTAACCAATACAACTATTGACAAATCTTGTCTAAAAAACTACCCTAACGTAGAAAAAGAAGGAGGGCTTTCTGGGACTCCTTTAAAAAACCGTTCTACAGAATTTGTTCGAATTGCCTATCGAATTTTAAAACGAAGAATTCCGATCATAGGAGTGGGTGGAATTGACTCTGAAAAAACCGCTTTAGAAAAAATTCTTGCAGGAGCTGATTTAATCCAAATTTATACCGGTTATATCTATCAGGGTCCTTTTTTACCTATGAGAATTTTAAAGTTTTTGGATCGGTTCTTAGAAAAGCAAGATCTAAAAACCGTATCAGATCTAGTAGGAAAAGAAAAGGAAATTAGATTAGATCAAAAATAGTTTAAAATTGTCTTTCAAAAATATATCTAATTTTACAAATAAGCGAAATTATCTACTTTAAAATATTAAAATTTTATTAAATATGAATTAGGAATTCAAGGTTATGTTAAAAAAATCCTCGGCTTTAATTTTAGTTTTTTGTTTTCTTGCATGGGGTTGTTCTTTCAATAAAGGCAAAGACGATAATTCTAAAAACTTAGAACTTCTTTTAGGATTGTATTTACTCAACGAAGCAAATTACTATTGCGCCCCAGAAGAAAACGTTCGAACAAGCGGAAGCGCACCAAATTTTAGCATATCTACTTCTAATCTCAGTCAAGTCCTTTTAACAGAAAACGGAGTATACGCGGATGGTGGAACGGCATATCTAGTAGGTACGGTAGAGTTTCCCGGAATTGGTAGAAACAATCCGTTAGGAATCGTTTATGCCGAACAAAATCATCAATTTGCATCCAACTCAAATCGTTTTATATATCCTTTATGGATAAATAAGTCTGGAGATCTAATTCAAGACGATCAAAAGAGCGAATCACCCGGATACAGATCTACCACAACCGCTTTTCCCATAGGCTCAACTCCTGGCTACTATGCACCTAGTGCCGATTATAATAACTTTAACAGTAATCTATTAGGAACAACTTTTGTTGTTCCAGCTAATTTAAGTACACCAGTTATAACTAAAAAAGTTACGAACAACACACCTCAAACTTGCGAAGAGTATAAATTTCGCACTGAACAAAACGGTTTATTAGGAAGTTCCTCTTCAGGTTTAAGTAAAGTTTGGCAATCCAGAAAAAAACTGAATATCAACTTAATCTTTATTCCAGGGGCAGTAGCCACTCCTACCGTTGCAGGTATGGCCACGATGATTCAAACATTAAAAGATATTTATGCTCAAAACACAGTAAAAATCGACGTGACCGTGACGGCTTCCATAGCAGCAGCAGGTGCGCCTTATTTAACAATTCAAAATATCACGGACGACTATGGAGACGTTGCTAATTCATTAGGAAATCTTTATAAAACAAATCCCAATAACGCACAAGATTCAAATTCTTTGAATATATACATTACAAGAGATTATACGGTTTCAAACGATGCGCCCGCTGGAATTTTAGGGATTTCCTCCGGCATACCTGGAATTCCAGTTACAGGTACACCTAGATCTGGTATGATCGTATTTATAGAAAATCATAGAACTGCTTCCGGATGTGGAGTACAAGGACAAGATTTGATCTGTGCATCAGATCAAGTTTTTCTCGCAAAAACAATCGCTCATGAAGGCGGCCATTATTTGGGTCTTTATCATCTAGTCGAAAAAGACGTAATCAAAGGACGTTATTCCTTAGACCCTTTACCAGAAACTCCGGAATGTAAAGATCAAAATGGAAATAATATCGTAGGTTTAACGGAATGTTTAGGAGAAGGATTTTACAACAGCGGAGGATTAAATCTAATGTTTTGGGCGGGAAATCCTAAAATCGATCAAACTCAATTGACAGGGGAACAAGGTTGGGTGCTCCGTTCTCACCCTCTTGTATATTAAAAAAATGGAATTTAAAAATTTTATGATATATTCAAAAATTAGTTTTTACGGAATAATCACCGTATTTTTATTTGGAATTTTTTCTGTAATTCAAGCTCAAACTTTGGATCAGAACCAATATCAAAAGATCAAAGCGGTTGTTACACAAACGGGCCACATTGAAAAAGAAACTTTAGTTCGAGAAGTTTACGCGATCAATTCTAACCCCCAAGAATATCTAATCGCGCTTACCAAAGACCCAGATTTAAGAGTGTACGCTTTATCTCAGATCAACGAATTGATAGCCGATTTTGGAGGAAACTCGGCTATCAATTATTTAGAATCGACCATCGCCAACGAAAATGCACATCCTTCGATCCGAAGTTCCGCCGCTTTTTCCTATGGAAAAACATTTTATTTCTCGGATAGAATTCGTACTGAAAATTTTTTAAATCGATATTCCGCAAACGACCAAATCGGTGTTTCTATTCGAAATACACTGAGAGGATTACGTACTGGAAAAATAAATTCAATTCGATTTTCAGAACGATTAAAAAAGGAAAACTTAAATCGAATTCAAAATAAAAATTTAAAAAAAACAGATCCATCTAATTAAAATCAATTAACTTAAAACGATCGATAACATGAAAACGAGTTGTTGATCGTAATTTAGGATAGAATTGTGTTTGATTCCGGAAAACCTTGTTTGGTTTTAAAAATTACTAAGATTTGATGAAGAATTTAAGAATTCACGCAAACGTCTTAAAAGCGCAGTAATCTGTGAAAATTATAGTATCTTATTAGAAATTATTGTTTAGTGTGAATTTGGTATAACCATGCGAAAGCGATTATAGCGAAAATTCCGAAGGAATTGGAACATTGTATCGCGACAGTAAGGAGCAACATTGAGTTCAAGTGTGGTCGCGAGTGATTCGCCAAGATTTTCTTACACAAAATTCACGCTGTTTAAATTTCTTTGATAAACATTTTAGAAAAACTGAATGTTTTAATCTAAAATTGAAAAGTTAATTTTCCTTCTGGTTTATGTAAATGATCAGTTGAACAGTTTTTGTTAATCGCCACCATGGAATTTTTCAAGGTGAAGTTTCATTGGAATTTCCATAAATTTGTCTGCAGATCCCTTTTTCCTTCCAGTCCAATTTCCAATCCGTCGAAGAAGAATCTTCTTTAAATAACTTTACTGCTAAACTCGAACACATATAACGGGCGTTAAAGTCTACTACTATGTATTCCCCTGAATAAAGATACCAATGTGTTTCTAAATCTATTCCTGAAGTAGGTTCACCTATTTTTAGATTTTCGATCGTTTTTCCCTTCCATCGATCTTGAAGTAAACTTTCTTCGATTAATTTAAGAGCGACTTCTTTATCAGGAGTTTCCTTTCCAGGATCGGAAAGTACTATATTTTTACCAAAGCCCAATTCTGAAAATGACCAGCCTTTTGTACGAATGAAAACGTAGTTTACCCCTACTTCTGTACGCGTTACACTACCATCTTTACGTTTTACCGTGACTAAAAAAGGGAATTTATATAGAATATCCGAATTAGATTTTGAATTTTCTATAAGAACGGGTTCTCCATTACTTTCTATCGATTGAATTTTATCTCCGATATTTTTCTTTAACCAGTAGGTTTGAATGTCCTTTTTCGCCTTTTCTCCGTCAGGTGGACCCGCCAGTTGCCCACTTAACAGACCTGGTATTAAAAAAAGCAGAGCAGTTCCTGCTAACGCAAAAACATTTTTCATAGCCCATTATTAACGTCTTCTTTTACATCTTGTCAATGAATTTAAAGTTGACCGGAGAGCCGGAAAACGAGAGACAAAGTTCATTGAAACGAATTCATCTCATCAGACATTCTAAATCGGACTGGGAAACGGAATTTAAATCCGATCACGAAAGACCTCTTTCCGAAAGAGGTAAAAAAAACGCTCAGTCTCTCCGAAAGTATTTAGAAAAAATCGAATTTAAAACAGATTTACTTTTGGTTTCGGATTCTAAAAGAACTATAGATACTTTTAAAATCTTAACTAAAAACCGAAATTTATCCCTCGAGACGAAGACTACAGAAAACCTATACGAATCGGACAGTGAAGACATTCTTATAACCATCAGAAGTTTGAATCGAAAATTTGAAGATGTGACTTTATTAGGTCATAACCCAAGCATCGAAGAAATCGCAAACAGACTCATTCGAGGAAGCGAAGATTCTTCATTTTCAGAATCTATGTTCCTTAAGTTTCCAACATCCGGTTTTCTTAGTATACAAGTTAAAGCCGAGTCTTGGGAAGAGCTTGGAAAACTTCCGGGAAAAATAATTAGATTCTGGATACCATAATGAAAAAAATCAATTCAGATATTTTACACCCTCGTTTTAGTAGAGAAGACATTTCTCAAAAAGTAAAATCTCTTGCTTTACAAATATCAGAAGATTATAAAAAGCTAAATCCTATTTTTATTTGCGTGTTAAAAGGAGGCGTCTATTTTTTTACAGACCTAACCAGAGAAATTCCTTTTTCGGTAGAGATTAATTTTGTTCAAGCAAGATCTTATTCCGGAACGGTGTCTACAGGAAAAATCGAACTGTTAAAAGACATAGACATTGATCTTTCGGATCGTCACGTAATTATAGTAGAAGACATTTTAGATACCGGATTTACTCTTCAATATTTAGTAAGACACATTTTTACTCGTAATCCCGCAAGTCTGGAAATTGTAACCCTCCTTTTAAAAGAAAGAAAAGACACTTTAGAATTTCCTGTAAAATATATAGGTTGGAGAATTCCTGACGAATTCTTGGTGGGTTACGGTTTGGATTTTGACGGGAGATATAGAAATTTACCGGATATACACGTTTTAGAACCTGGTGAACCTCAATTTCCGGTTTAATTTTTTATTATAAAGCGCAGTAGAACTATAATTTGTCACAATCCAGAATTAATTTCTGATCTTTTATATTAAACGGAAATCTGAGAATATTTATTTTTACTTTTTTCTTAGATTAACTCTTTCAATATTCTAAATCTTCACGATTTAAGTTTTTAGAAGATTGATAAAAAAAATGTTTTTTACTTTAATAATCTTTCATACCTTAGCATGCAAAGCGATTACAGTCCGCCACAAACCCGAGTTCTTTCTTGTGAAAAACCAAAAACTGTAATCGTTGTAGGACAATCATAAATGGAGCATCATTCACTCTCCCTTCTAAATGATATTGCGTTAAGTATCATCTTCGCTACATTCTTTTCGCATATCGCCAGAATTACAAAACAACCATTAATTCTAGGTTATGTGGCGGGCGGGCTTTTACTCGGACCAAATTTGGGTTTGAGTCTTGTGATCAACGAAGAAAGTATCGAATTGATTTCTGAAATCGGATTGATTCTTCTTTTATTCATCATCGGTCTTGAAATCGATTTAAAAGAATTAGCGCGTATGGGAAAGTCCATGTTCGTTTTAGGAATTGTTCAGTTTGTATTTTGTGTATTATTTGGATTTTTCTTTTTTAAATGGATTCTCGCCAATTCAACAGGTAGGTTTGATCTTTTATACTTTGCCATTGCACTCGCCATTAGTTCCACCATGATCGTAGTCAAACTTTTACACGATAAATTTGAAGTGAGTACGATCGCGGGACGTCTTACAATTGGAGTTTTAGTTCTTCAAGATATTTGGGCGATCATTTTTATGGGAGTTCAACCTAATTTACAAAACCCTCAAATTCTAAAAATTGCAGGTTCGTTAGGAATCGGCTTAGTTTTAATATGTGTTTCTTTTTTGATTAGTAGATTCTTTTTATCTAAATTGTTTAACGCTGCGGCTTCCAAACCCGAATTGATTTTAATCACTTCAATCGCTTGGTGTTTTTTACTTTGTGGTTTTGCAGAAAAAGCAGGACTTTCCAAAGAAATGGGAGCCTTAATCGCCGGAGTAAGCATCGCAGCATTTCCGTATGGCGCAGACGTAATTGCAAAACTTTCAGGAATTAGAGATTTTTTCATCACTCTTTTTTTTGTCGCTCTCGGAATGAAAATTCCGATTCCTTCCATTCAAATCCTCAGTATTTCTTTGATCGCAGTTGTGTTCGTCATTTTTAGCAGAGTGATCACGGTTGCGACCCCGGTTTATCTTTCCGGAAAAGGTTTAAGAGCTGGAATCGTCACCGGTTTAAATTTAGCTCAGATCAGCGAATTTTCTCTCGTGATTTTATCTTTGGGAATGGGTTATGGCCATATTAGTAAAGAGTTAGAATCCACCGTTTTGACTTCTATGATTTTAGCATCTGTAGTTTCGACTTATATCATTCTATTTAACGATCCGATTTCAAGATTTATTTTAAAAATATTGAATATGATTGGCCTAAAAGAAAAAGAAGATGAAGAAGATCAAACCGAATCTTATATCACTGGCCAATCTAAAAGAGACATCGTAATTTTAGGTTATTTTAGAATCGCGCAAGGTCTTTTAGAGGGAATCGAACGCGAAAAACCGGAATGGCTCAATCGAATTTTAATCGTAGATTTTAATCCGGTTTTTCGCCAATCTTTAGAAGCAAAAGGAATCCGTTGGGCCTATGGCGATTTGGCAAACCCAGAAACGTTACATCATCTCGGAATCGAAGAAGCAAAATATGTGATCTGTACAATTTCCGATATGATTCTTAAAGGAACCACCAGCCGTAGATTATTAGAATCTCTTAAAGTTATTTGCCATCGCACCCAACCTTCCATCATTCTTACCACGGACGATGTTCAAGAAGCCGAAATTCTTGTAAAAAGTGGAGCCGCACATGTCATTGTTCCAGGTAGAATCAGCGGTATGTCTCTTTTTAAAGAAATGAAAACAATCGTAGATCATTCTAAACGATCGTTGGAGAGCCAAACCAGCAGTGTGAAGAAGAAAAAAACGATGAAAAAAAAAGTATCTTCCACATCTAAAATTAAGGTTAAGTAAATAAATTGGTTCGTTCTCCTTGTAATAAAATTTGTTCCATGAACTTTGAATCTGGTTTATGTAAAGGATGCTTTAGAACATTAGAAGAAATCTGTAACTGGTCCAGTTATTCTGAAACGGAGAGAGAAAACTTATTTGTAAAATTAAAAATCCGTAAAGAAGAAAACGTTTCTAAATTTAATAGTGCATAACGTTTAATCTATCACATAATTTTTGAATAGTAAAAGAAAATTAATTTTTTAAAGTTTCAACTATGAATTTTTTCAATTTTACAAACTTCTATAAAATTTGAGTACTTAAGAACTTGTCCCAAAATCTTAAAGAATTTATATGATAGTTCTTTAGAAATTTTTAATAAAACACAATAGTTCCTACAAAAACCGTCACATTTGTGAACTTTCAAGTAATTCTAATATTGCTAAATTTTTGTGTGAGTTCCCACATCTTAAGGCTTTGGGACAAGTTCTAAATAAAGTGAGTTCGTTATAAGAGAACAAGAAAGAATTTTCTAAAAGTGTAAATTCCTACAGTTTAAGAATTCGTTTGTAAAATTGTAATTTGCAGTAGTTCCCACATTTTAGGAATTAATCTGTAGAGTTCAGATCCCAACTTTTTCAGAGAAATAAATCATGAATTCCTTTCGCCAAGCTCACGTTAAATAGAGTTGTTGAAAAATTAATTCTCCATTCGTTTCTATAAAACTTGCAACAGATACAAAATTTATTCCACTTTTTCAGAAAGTGTTAGGAGCAATCGATCCAAATCTTTTTTAAGATCGATAAGACTTTTCTTATCTATTTCCAAACTTTCAATCAGTTTTGAAGGAACACAAACAGCCTTATCTCTAAGTTTTTTTCCTTTTGCAGAAAGGTAAATTTCTACGGAACGTTCATCTTCTATGGAACGTTTTCGTATTACAAATTCTGAATCTTCTAAACGTTTAAGTAGAGGTGTCAAAGTTCCAGAATCTAGATATAATTTTTTTCCAATTTCTTTTACGCTACAACCATCTTCTTTCCAAAGTATGA
Organism: Leptospira interrogans; assembly: GCF_900156205.1. Classification (GTDB taxonomy): domain Bacteria; phylum Spirochaetota; class Leptospiria; order Leptospirales; family Leptospiraceae; genus Leptospira; species Leptospira interrogans. Next base: position 41,936 of record NZ_FTNA01000017.1, on the reverse strand, counting down.
GTAAAACTAAATATTGTGGATAAGTAATACCTAATTCTTCCAATATAGGACGATAAATCGCGGTCAGAGCTCTTGAACAGGCATAGAGTGGAAAACAAACCTGATTTTCTAAAAAAAGATCTTTTGCGGTCTTTCCCATTTTTAAAGAAGTTGGTTTTATTTTTACCGTTTTAAAAGATTTTGGATTTCTTTCTCGATGTTTTCTGGAGTTGTAATGGGGGAGTAACGTTTTATTACGTTTCCTTGTTTATCCACTAAAAATTTAGTAAAGTTCCATTTGATCGAATTTCCAAAAAAACCAGAAGCCTTGTTTCTCAAAAACCGAAATACTGGATGAGCGTTATCTCCATTTACTTCTATTTTTTTAAAAATAGGAAATTCTACTCCGTAATTCTTTTGACAAAAGTTTTTGATCGTTTCATCAGAACCAGGCTCCTGATGTTTGAACTGATCACACGGAAAACCTAAAATTTCCAACCCCTCAGTTTTATACTTACTATATAAATTTTGTAAACCTGCATATTGTGGTGTAAAAGCGCATTCGCTAGCGGTATTTACGATTAAGAGTACTTTTCCTTTATAATTCTCTAATTTTTGCTCTTTTCCGTTATTTAAAGTTGCTGTTAAATCATATAATGTATCGTTCATATCGAACCTCAATTAATTGTGCACAATTTAATTTTATAAAATATAGATTTCAAATTTTAGTCAATAAAAATTTTTACTGCTTTTAAATTTCAGTTTTATTTCTAAAATTATGTATGAATTTTCGCATTTTTTAAATTTTAGAATTACTTTTTATTAAAATTAGAGGTTGTTAAAAAATTAATTCCCCATCTATTTTTTTTACATTGAAACGGACTTAAATCACTTTTGCTAATTTTATTATGGAACTTTTCAAAAACTCTAATGTAGGATATATAAACATATTTGTATACATTTATCTGTAAATATTCGCTCAACAATTTTTGCGGCTCTGTTTTTAGTATTAGATTGAGTAAAACTTTTCTATGATTCTAATTTAAGAAATTCCTATTAGAGTTTTTACAAAACAATTTCAACATCGTAAAGTTTCTGCACAAAGGATTACTCAGCGCTTCGCTTTTATGATACTAACCAGATCAAGTTGTTGTGTTTTTTTAAAATTAATTTCCATAGTCGATCATTTTTACCAATAATTTGACCTAAATGAAGACCTGGAATCGAATCGTCTTAAAAAGATTTAACCTTTATAAAAAAACTGTACTGGTATATATTGAGTTCTTTTTTTTAAGATCTTGATTTTTTAAAACAAAAATTAGAATCGATACCATGATCTCTACTTATAAAGTTTTAATTCCTTTACCTTCGGTCGATTTTGATCCTTCCGAAACTTCAATCCCCTGGAAAATATTAAAGGAAAATGGTTATGAAGTATTTTTTGCAACTCCAAACGGTAGACCCGGATCTGCTGATTTTAGAATGCTTACCGGGAAAGGTCTTGGAATTTGGAAACCAATTTTAATTGCTCATAAAAAAGCCAGAACTGCTTACAACGAAATGATCTCGGATCCGAACTTTCAAAGTCCAATCTCTTATAAAGATTTAAAAGCGGAGAATTTTGCAGGACTCATCCTTCCGGGTGGGCACGCTCCAGGAATGAAAGAATACTTAGAATCAGAAGAATTACAAAAATTTGTAGGCTCATTTTTTGCTACAGGTAAACCTGTCGGAGCAATTTGTCACGGTGTCGTTTTAGCGGCTCGTAGTAAATTACCAGGAACCGACCGCTCCATTCTTTACGGAAAAAAAACTACGGCTCTTTTAAAATCTCAAGAAATGGCGGCTTGGAATCTTACTAGACTTTGGTTGGGAAGTTACTATAGAACTTATCCTCAAACCGTTGAAGAAGAAGTAAGATCGGCTTTAAAAGATCCAAAAGATTTTCACTTTGGCCCAAAACCAATCTTCAGAGATAATCATAAAAAATTAAAAAGAGGTCACGCAATTACGGACGGAAATTATGTTTCTTCTCGTTGGCCAGGAGACGCACACTCTTTCACAATTTCTTTTATGAAGTTATTTTCAGATCGTTAAATTAAAAAGAATGCTAGACCATAATTTACTTATAAACCTTATCGTATTTCTTTCTGCAGCGGTAATTTCAGTACCTCTTTTCAAAAAAATCGGATTAGGTTCCGTAGTAGGTTATCTCGTTGGTGGAACCATAATCGGGCCTTGGGGAATAGGTTTGATTACCGACGTCGATAGTATTTTGCATCTTTCCGAATTCGGAGTCGTTTTACTTTTATTTTTAATAGGACTTGAGTTAAAACCTCAAAGACTTTGGATTTTAAGAAGACCCGTTTTTGGTTTAGGAGGTCTTCAAGTTATTTTAACTTCTCTTACTTTTTTTATATTATTTTCGCTTTTAGGTTTGGAAAAACGCCAAGCTATTGTAATTAGCATTAGTATTTCATTATCTTCTACTGCATTTGCCCTTCAAGTTTTAGGAGAAAAAAATGAACTTAACACCACACATGGCAGAAGTGCTTTTGCAATTCTTTTGTTCCAAGATCTAGCGATAATTCCAATTATGGCTACACTTTCTTTTTTAACCGAATCTAGCTCCAATCCCGGATCTCATGGAAGTATAAAAGAAATCTTATTTCCTATCGGAACGATTATCGCTGTCATTTTAGCGGGAAGATTTTTAGCGAGACCTTTATTTAAATTAGTCGCTTCCAGTGCAAATCATGAAATTTTCACAGCCTTGTCCCTTTTGATCGTAATCGGAGTTTCAATTCTAATGAATCAAGTAGGATTATCAATGGCTCTTGGATCTTTTTTAGGCGGGGTTATACTTGCAGACTCTGAGTACAGACATGAATTAGAATCTAATCTAGAACCATTTAAAGGATTATTCCTTGGATTATTCTTTTTAGCCGTCGGAATGTCGATTAATCTAGGAGAGGTATTAAAAGATCCGATTCTTGTAATACTACTTGCATTTATTTTAATATTGGTCAAAACGATTATTCTCTATTTTATCGGTATAATTACCAAACATTCTAAGGAAGTTTCTCTCAATCTTTCCACAATTATCTCGCAAGGCGGCGAATTCGCATTTGTAATTTTAGGAGTTGGAGTTTCTTTATCCATCCTTCCAAAAGAAAGAGCCGATTTAGTAATTGCAGTTGTAACTCTTTCCATGGGTTTAACCCCCATCCTTGGAATTCTCAAAGACAAAACATCTAAATGGATTCTCAAAGAAGATCAAAATATAAAAGAAGATACTATTGAAGAGCAAAACCGAGTTATCGTGGCCGGTTTTGGAAGATTTGGTCAAATTATTGCGAGAATGCTTTTCGTTCACAAGATCGGCTTTACCGCATTGGAACACAATCCCGACCAAGTAAATTTAGCAAGAAAATTCGGCTATAAGATCTACTACGGAGACGCGAGCAAGTTAAGTCTTTTAAGATCCGCAGGTGCAGAACATGCAGATTTATTTATATTAGCTATTCAAGATATTGATGTTTCAGTAAAAATTGCTGAATTGATTAAAAAAAATTTCCCGAATTTGACCATCATAGCTAGAGCAAGAAATCGGGAACACGTTTTCAAACTAATGGAACTGGGAATTCAAATTATTCGTAGAGATACTTTTGCTTCTGCGTTGGAATTAGCCGGAGAAACTTTGAGTCAATTAGGTTTTATAGATTCCGAAGTAGAAAAGAAAGTTAAAAAGTTTAGGGCTCACGACGAATTGACTTTGAAAGGCCAATTCCAAATTCGAGGAGACGAGAAAGAGTTTATTCAATTTTCAAAAAATTCAATGCGTCAATTAGAAGACGCTTTTGAAGCAGATCGTCAGGAAAAAGAAGGAAAGATTGCTGGATAATTCGTTTCTAAAATTTCCAATTTGACAAAAAAATATTTATTCCGTATACGCTATTCAATAAATTATTTTAAATTTATAACAGCGATTTGGCGAAAAATATAAAATTATAATTTGTTTTTCTTTATATTTTAGATTAGTTTTGATAAACATGTTCAATTGGAGACTTTTCGTTTTGAACTTTCTACTGAGTTTAAAACAAAAGAATCTAATTCTCTTCACTATTCTCTTCGGAGTGGCTTTTTGACAAAGCCGCTCCATTTTTTAAATTTACCAGGTTCAAAAGATACTTTATATTTTCAGAATATAGTAATGGTCTTATTAAATTCCTGTATAAAATCGATATTCTTGGCTCTCATTTAATAAAAATTTATTCTATATAAATTTTATTTTTTAAAAAACCATTAAGAATTTTTTAAATATATTAAGGTTGTTGAAAAATTCTATAGTGAAGATTTGTAAAATTGCTTCAATTGTCCGTTTCAATACAACGAAAACAGATCAAAAATTAATTTTTCAACAACTCTATTCTTTATAATTTATCCTAAAACGATCTAAAATATTATGGAGTAATTATCTAATAGACTTGATATTTACATTCTACATACGTACCAAATTCTCACTACTCGAACGCATAAATAGAATACTTGAGTTAGACTGTTTCAAAAATTTGAATGTTTTGGTCCTGATCTAAAATGCCGTAAATATCGAATTTGCGGCATTCTTTCGCAAATTCGGCCGTTAATGACTTGGTAATATTTTATATGTCCGAGTAGTAAAATTTAACTGTAAATCTAGATTTGTAACAAACCTTACAAATGAAAAAAGAAGTTATCAAACTACAATTGGTTTTTAAAAATTATTTCAAAAAACGCAGTAATCCCTCCAGTCAATTGTTTTATAAAAAATTACAATTTTATAAAATACATGATTACTCTAAAATCGTAAATTAAAGATTTACACAAAAACTACAAAACAACTTTTATAAAATCTTCTTATGGGTAAACAAATTGCGGTCATTATGACCAAAATCGATGAAAGTTCATTTTTAGATTTCTTAAAATCGATTTCTGAAATTCAAATTCTTAAAGCGGACGCTTCGTCAGCTTCAAAAGATGCTTTCATGATCGATGATTTTTCGAAGGATCACGAAAACGACTTTATCTACTATATTTGGAACAAATCATTTCCTTGGAATTTTGAATTTTCTCAAACTAAAACAAATCGAACGAAACAAAATTTTTATTATATAGAAAATATCTTTGAAGCCCCTTGTATCGAATACAGCCGTCATAATTTTAACGAGAAACAAAATTACGGAAGATTATATTGGAGTAAAAATTTTGCGGCGATAAATCCATTACAATACGATATAATGAAATTCGATAAATGGTATAACCAAATCATTCGGTGGGTTAAAAAAAATGGAAAACAAGAATACAAAGGAACACTAAACGCTTATTATCTTCCCGACGCTTGGAAAGCATATGTAGAAAAAATTTAGAAAACCTTTATAAAGTAAATTTTTAATCCAATAAAATTTTTTAAACTATGTTTTCTATAAAAATAAAATAACAAAAAATAGCTTAAAAATAATATGAACTTCACTCAAAGATACAATCAAAAAGTAATACTTTGCAAATGAACGCATTTTAGTTGTTGATAAATTTCATAGAGGCAATTAAAAAACTGCTTCAATCGACCGTTTCAAAAAAGAGAAACAAAATTGAGAATTAACCTTTCGAAAAGTATATTATATTTATTTTAAGTCCCAAAATGTGATCTTAAAAATTTTAAAGCGATCTTAGGATTTCTTCTCGTTTTTTTCTAAATTCCTCTTCAGAAATTAATTTTTTATCAAATAACCTTTTCAGTTCTATCAATCTTTTTTCGATTTCTTTGGAACTGGCTCCGACTTCTTTAATTTTATCTTGTTCAGATATAGAAACGAGGGTTTTATAAACGATATGAAACTTTTTAGATTCACCCGTAAGATCTTTATAATAAGATAACATTCCAATTGCCGAATCTGGGATAAAAACTTCCAAGTAAGGTTTGATATTTGATTCTGATAATGAATAATTCGACCAATCTTGAAACGTATAAATAGTTTGAAAATCTATGAATTGATTTAATTCTAAAAATATAAAGTGAATTGAATCTATGGTAGGGTAAAGTAAAAATACAGTTCTTCGAATTCTCCTACCCGGATTGATATAGTCTTCTTTTTTTAATATCCATAGTTGATAAGTTTGGTTAGGAGAACTTTCGAAGTTTTGATAAGAACGCTCTGCAATTTCTTCGCTCAACTCTTTCGAAAAGATTCTCAATACAGACCCATTCACCAGAGAATCATTTCGATTTCCCATTTGATTCAACGCTTCCGCAATTGCAGTTTTGAAATGACTTCGCTTTTTGTTGTTTATATAAGTTGCACTTTGATCTAACCAAGTGGGAAGATCAGGACCATTTTCAAATGAATAAAATGCAATTGTGTCAGAGGAATAATTTAACTCTTTACGAATTCCAGCAAAACAAGAAATTGAAAAAAGAATAAATAATATAACTACTACTTGATTTATTAGAAAGTTCATAAAATACAATCTTAAATAATAAATTAGAATATTTTTAAATTAAAACTTACCAGTTCATTTAGAATGAATGACTATTAAGAACCTCTATAAAAAATTTTCCAATTTTTATAACGTGTTTTAAATCTTAATTGTACTTATCAGAAATCAAACTACAAGAACTTCCAGTTTTGAAACACATTCTTATGTTTGAATGCAATATTTAGATATAGATAACTTTCACGAAACAGTTATTCTTTTTTTCCAGAATCTTTCTTTTTCAAAATGTTTCCAATTTTACCTAGATCTGCTGGTTTTATTTTGGTTTCCGCGGCTTTTTTATTTTCTTCCTGAATGTCTTTATAAACTTCAGCTCTGTGTACAGAAACATCCCTAGGCGCCTTAACTCCAATCTTAACCTGATCACCTTTTATATCAACGATGACGATTTCTATATCGTCTCCGATCATAATCGATTCGTTCGTTCTTCTCGCTAAAACCAGCACTAACCGATCTCCACCGCTGCCGATTCGAAAATTTTTTCTCGAACCGAATGAGATTCGTTTCTAGAAATAAACTGTTTTCCTATAAGTGTTTCTTTATTAATTAGAATTGGACCCTGGGTATTCGCGGTCATCATCGAAGGGTCTTCTCCTGGAACCGTCACAATTACTAACGTTAGACTCTCTTTAATCTCGTTTATTCCAATCCCTAGTAATTCTTGTTCTGGTATTAAAGGTTTGTATTCTTTTTTAAAAAGGGAAGGAGGAATTACTACAAACGCAAGATCCACTTCTTCGGTTGATTGGAGCCATTTAAAAACGGATTCCTCTTCTTCTTCGATTAATGCGAACTTTTTATATTCTTCAAATCCAAGCAACCCTTCCGGAAAGGATAAAATTTGTCTTTCGGATACTTGCATTTTACCGAACGGTTTTGTTTGAATCTCGATTCCCATTTTAAATTTTTACCTTAGAAATTTACTTCCCGGATTGTGTTTTATCTTAGAAAATCCATCAATGTCGGTTTAATAATTTTTGATCCTACGTTAAGCGCATATTGATGTACCGTTTCCAACCATTTCATATTCATAATAGTTTCCGGAAAATCTATTCCTTCATTTTTGGATAGAAGTTCAGTCATATAAGACTTATCAAAATCCACTCTTTGAGCGTGTTCTTCCATTCGATTCATTCTCGCACCTACAATTGCACGATAACGTAGAATATTTTCCATCGCCAAATCCAGATCCTGCAGATCACGTCCAGAAATTCTTTCTTGATCCTTTTGAATCAGATCGTTTCTAAACTGAATCATCACGTCAAAAACGGAGAGACCGGTTACGGTTGCAGACTTAGAATAGTTGTTAGGCGGTTCGGAAGTTGCAGAATCAACGAGCCCAATGTCTCTTAAAATCGTCCCACCCTCTACGTCTTCCATCCAAATTTGATGAGGAGCCGTAGAACTTAAACTGATATTGTCTTGCGCTAATTTGTTTGCCTTTACTTCTAAAGGAGAATTGTTAATCTTATCGATGATGTCGTCTATCGTATCTCCCGCGGATACGTGTATTTCTACTCCATCAATCTTAAATTTTTGGTCCGAAGACACCACATAACCAGAGTTATCTACCTTACTCGTGATGCTCATATTGGTTCCCCAAAAAACTTTGTTTCCAGGTATCGTTACAGGAACGTATTCTCCTTTTTCGATCTCTCTGAGTTGCTCTCCTATATCACCTCTATATTCTACACCTATATATTGATTTTTTAGTTCGATCCCTTGAAGTCCTTTGATCTTGGATTCGATTGGTTCAAAAGGAGGTCTTTCAATAACGTGGCCTCCAAACAAAGGGCGACCCGTAGCGTCTCTTGTATTTGCAATATCGACTAACGCTCTTAAAATTTCGTCGATTTCTTTCCCGACCGCCACTTCAAGTTCAAAACCTTTATCACCTTGGTAGATACCGTTAGACGCTTGAACCGCTAATACCCTTGCCCTTTGAAACAAGGAGCCGATACGATCCAATTCACCGTCAATTTGTTGCAGACGAGAATTTCCATCGTCTATATTTCTTTGAAACGTTTCCAATTCATTCAGTCTAGAACGAAAAAACATCTGATTTGTGGCACGACCGGGCTCATCCGACGGAAGACGAATTCTTTGTCCAGTAGAAAGTTGATTTTGAGTTTCGTCCATGTTGAGCTGATGTCTGTTTAAATTATGGATCAGACTATTGTTCTGCATCATGTTCGTTATACGCATCATAAAATTCTCTCCTTACTCGTCTGTATCACCGCAAGATCAAACACCTAATCGATTGATGATCGTATCTAGAATTTCGTTCATAGTATTGATCATCTTTGCGGACGCGTTATAAGCATGTTGAAACTGAACCATGTTGGCCATTTCTTCGTCCAGGTTGACTCCCATGACAGATTGTCTCATGTTTTCTAGTTCGGTCATAAGATCGTTTTGAATTCCAAATTCCTGTTTTGCTTCCCTCGCTTCGGTTCCCAATTTAGAAATCAAAGTGTTATAAAAGTCGTCGGTCGTTTTAGAATAATCCACCATAACCGGACTGTTTCTCAGAGCAGACGCAACCATGAGAGCGTTTCTTCCGTCCTTATGGCCTCCGGGTGAATTATAATCTCCCGTTCCTCCTACGTCCTTACCTCGAGCGGCCGCTATATTTGAAACGTTATTCGCAATTGAGTCAGCAACTCTAAAGTGAGAAGCAGGATGGAAATGAGGAGTTAACGTAACATCTTCCGAACGAACTTGTAACTTATTAATTTCTCCAAGACGTCTGTAGTCATATGCACCGGAAGGTCCTGAAGCCATTAGGATTCCGGTCATTCCCACAAGAAGATCTCCCGAATCTTCGATATGTCTTAGAATAAAATTTTTATTTGGATGATCGTCAGCAACTGTAGCTTTTAGTGCTAGTTGATTGTCATGGTTCATATAAGCCACAACACCAGAACGAGAAGCATTGATCTTCTTAATGATTCCGTTTAACGTATCGTTAGAAGAATACGGAATTAAGATGGGAGATTCTTTTGCATCCGATTGATGAAAAGTGATCGTTCCGTTTATTCCGATGGGGCGATCCGGATCTACAGTATTCCTTCCAGTTACTCTAAAAATTGCAGTAACGTCGTTTTGACCATCTCCGTTGGAATCATATTCTCCAAATGTATTGATCGATAAAGAACGAATATTAAAGAAAGATTGATTTGTATTTCCGTTAATTCCAAAACCGTCTTTGTGAATTTCGTTTACCGCATCCATTACATTTATGGAAAGTGCGTCTACTTGATCGATTTTCTCTCGGATGACCTTGTCTCTTACTTCGATCAAACCTTGCAATCTTCCTTTTCTCAAAAGAACAGGATCTCCAGTCGCGGACCAAAATAAATCCAAGAGTCCATCTTTAGAAGGGTTTCCTATAATATCAATTTTATTCGCTTTATTTCCTTGAACTAGAATTTGCTGACCGATAAAAACCATCAGCTCATCCTCATCGGAACGACCAATTGTAACGTCCACCAAAGAAGAAAGTTCTTGTAAAAGTGCGTCTCGTTTATCGTAAAGATCGTTTGGTCTATCGCCTAACGCTTCCGATTTTCCGATCCTTTCATTTAAAGTACGAATGTTTTCCGCAATTGTATTTAAATGATACGTTTTTGTTTCAATTTCACGGTTCGCTTGATCTCTGAGTTGTGCGAGTTTACGATAAACGTCTTCAGTTCTACTTCCGAGCCCATTTGCTTTTTCTAAAACAACAGAACGATGTGCGTTATCTTCGGGATAGTTCGCCAAATCTTCCCAAGAAGACCAAAATTTATCCATCAAAGTTCTAAGAGTAGTACCGTTGGGCTCGTTAAAAACAGTTTCCAATTGATACAAATACTCGTTACGAGCCGCCCAATAATCTTTATTTCCAGAAGTTTCAATAATTCTATCGTCAATAAAATTATCTCGGATTCTTTCGATAGAAGCAATTTCAACTCCTTGACCAATTTGTCCTGGAAGGTTGGCACGATTCAAAGAAGGATCGTATAATGGATCCATTGCCGTCATCGTAACCCTTTGTCTCGCATAATGTTTGTTATCTGCATTAGAAATATTATGACCTGTAGTTTGAAGCGCTTGCTGATGAGCGGTTAAACCCCGCTTTCCGATTTCAAGACCTGAAAATGTAGAACCCATGGCTGCCTCCTATAACAAATGATTCGATTAATTTACGCTGACGCATTTAGCATCAAAGATTGTCTTTTGGTTTGTTTACGTTCTGGATTTTTTCCGGAGCCATAAGTATTTATTTCGGATTCCATGGCTTTTTCTTTCATCGCTTCGATTGTTTTGGAAAGAATTTCTTGGCGAGTTAAAATCAGTTTTTCGTTGGATTTGATTTTTTCTTTTAGTCGATGCAAAATCGATTTTAAAGAAGAACCAAACTCTTTTAATCGATAGTTAGAATCTCTGTCGAGACGGTTTAAGAAATCGGACAACGTTGGCGCACCAGTTTCGGGAAAATCAAAATTTTTAGAACGATACACTTCTTCGATAGACTTCATTCTAACTCTTTCGATCTCAGAGGCCATCACGAGTAGCTCATATGTTTTTTTCGTAATCGATTCAAGAGACTTACCATCAGCTTGAACAATTGCGGTCGACTTTTGAATTTCCAGCTCCAAAACGTTTGAATAAAGATTAATCTCGTCTTGAAAAAGTTTCGTAAGCTGCTCCAGCCATTCCTCTTGTTTCATTTGTTTTATCCGATCCTGCTAACAAGAATCGGTAAAATTAGAAATTTGCTTAGGTAATTTTCAAAGAAAATCTTTAAATGTAGGAACTCTTACAAATAGATTTTTCAAGCCACATACGCAGAAAGATAAATTGAAAGAAGCAGAATTCATTGTAGATTTAAAATGTGGGAACTACTATAAAATAGAAGTTTATAACACTTGAATTTATCGTATTCAAGCGTGGGAACTATTACAAAATTTAGCTTTATCTGTAAAATGATGTAGGAACTATCGCAAATCACGATTTTACGAACAAATTTTAAAATTGTAGGAACTTATACTTTCAGAAAATTTTTACTCACGCCGAACTCATATTAAAATATAGATTTGTAAGTTCCCACAGATTAAGTCGCATTACAAATTTTTAGACATTCATTTTTTGCGATTCGAGTCAGGGAGTTCCTACATTTACTTTTTATGGAAAAATCAGGTTTTTATAAAACGAATCTCCTTCCTACACCAAACTTACGTTAAACTACAAAATGAGACGTAATTTGTAGGAACTACTTCGCTTTAGTTTTACTCAGAATTTATAACAGAGTATCCAATTTTGTTCTACAATAACGTAAATTCGGTGTAAGAAAATTAGGCGAATCCGACTTGCCACAGGCAGCTGGACTGGATTTTCAGCTTCAATCTGCCAAACAACATGGAGTAATATCGTAAATAGAATATTCCATTTATCGCATGTTGCATCGTAGTATTGAACTCAATGCTGCCCCTACGGTCGCAACATAATGTATCGATCCTTTTCGCGTTATACCGAATTCACATTATAACAAATAACCAGCTATATGAAAATCAGATGTCTAAGATGATTTGTGTTGAATTTTAAGGAGATTTCAGATAAAAGAAAAAATTTAAAAATACTCTATTATATATAAGAAATCGTTTTAAAATTTAGTCTTGGTTTTAATAAAAATTTATGATAAATCGTTTTAAAAACCGAACCGATAATAAATTAAACTCAAATTGATTACACTTTATAAAATTATTAAGAAAAACCCTATAAAACGACTTTTAATCAGATAACATCGCCAAACAACAGTTAAGTTAAAAATTCAATCGGAAAATTTTTACTCTCAGATTTTATAAATATTTTTAAAAGAATTTTAAATTTGGACCATATAAATATTCTCAAAAGAACAATGGAAAAACACATTAAAATTTTTTATTTTATAACTTCTATTCTATTCTTAAATTTTGAAACTATACTTCCTAAAGATGAAGAAGTTAAAATCAAAGAAACAAAAACTAAGAAAGAGGTTCATATAGTTCTTAAAAAGAATGAAGAATCAAAAATCAAAAAAGAAACTCATTCCGATTCTAAAAAAGAATTAAAAGAAAAAAAGAAAAAACGAGTAAATCTTGAATTCGAAGTCATACGAAAAAAAGAGTCACTTTTCTCTTTTTCGATCCAAACCAGAAAATTTGCACAAGGAGAATTGTTATTCCTGAAACTCACTCCGGAAAAAACAATTCTTTCTAAATTAGATAGAATCAAAATTTTTTGGGAAAAAAAAGAAATTCCCTACACAAAAAAAGAATTAGTTTTTTATGCCTGGATTCCGATTTCACCAGAATTTAATAAGAAAAGTGGAATATTAGAAATACATGATAAAAATCTTTTTAGAAAAAACGATTATAAAGAATACGAAATCCCCATCCATAAAACCACTTTTTCAGTCACAAAAGTTTCTTCTCTTATTATGGACAAAAAATATACGTCCCAAGAACTTCCTCAAGAAACCTTGGATTTTATCGCAGACTGCTCTAAAGCAAAAGCAGAAGCATTTCGTTCTAAAACAGATTTACAAATCGCATCTGACTTTGTTTATCCAGTAACAGAAGTACAATTTACAAGTCCGTTTTATAAAAGACGGATTTATAACAAAACCAAAGGTAAACCGCACGGCGGAGTTGATTTTAAAGGAGCACAAGGAACCCCCATTTATGCAATCAACGATGGAACAGTAGTTTTATCCAGATCTATGTATTATGAAGGAAATTTTACAGTGATAGATCATGGTTTGGAAGTTTATTCTTTATACATGCATCAATCCGAATTGAACGTGAAAGTGGGCGATAAAATAAAAAAAGGAGATTTGATTGGCAAAGTAGGTTCTACCGGTATGTCAACCGGACCACATCTTCATTTGGGTCTAAGAGTTCAAGGAACAATGGTAAATCCTCTTTCCGTTATTGGTCAAAAATTTTTTGAATAAGAATTTTTAAATAATTATTATATAACAAATTGAAAATAGATTTTAATGAAAAGTCACAATTAGACACAAAACTTAAAACATTCTTCAATCGAAAAAGTTTCTATCAAATCTTAGAATCAATTATTTTTGAATCTTTAATCAAATATAGTAATCACTACATCATTGTAAAATTAAAACATTTTCTAAATTATATGTTAAAAATTTATTATATAAAAATTATCTAATTAATCTCATATAGTAGAGTTGTTGAAAAATTCCATAGTGACGATTAACAAAACTGTTTCAATTGCCGATTTACATAAAATAGAAACAGATGGAGAATTAATTTTTCAACAATTCTAGTATATAATAACAGGAATTTTCAGACAAATTTCTTTACTATTCATTCATAAAAAACAAATACTTAAAATGTTCATCACAAAATGTCGTTTAACGAAAATTCGATAGGACTTGATACGAAAATGATTAAAGCGTAGTGGAATTTTAACAAAATACTTTCCTCAATTTAGATCCTTAGAAAGGCATTCGAATTTTATCGCAAAATACCAAGCGCTTCTACTATATAATTCTGAATAAAATCAAAATTGAATTGTAATTGAAACGCGAATTTTCTGATTTACTGTAATTTTTTCTTTTTTACGAATATCTGCTTTTAAAGGTAGAACATACTTTATAGAATTTTTTTCGGGGAAGATAGAAGTATTCCAATTTGTAACACCAATTTGAGCTATAACTGGAACCATTCCCCAAGATCTAGGCATTTTATCCAATATAGTTCGAACTTCTTTAGAAGTCTTAATAGGTAAGGTCAAAAAATGCCATCCACCTTTACCCGGATAAATCCAAACCGTTGCCTGAAATTGAATTGTAATCGAATTCAAATTTATTTATATACCTTTACAGATTGAATTTTCTTAAATTTTAAAAATAAACTACGTCTAATAGTTTTTTTACATTAAGGTTGTTGAAAAATTAATTTTTTTATTAAAACGAATGGGGAAAATCGTTTGTAAATATGAATTTTTTCAACAACTCTATTAAACATTCATTCTATACGAGTTTTCAAAATAAAAACTAAAAATATACACAACTAATAAAAAAATATTAAAAAATTAGATTATTTAAATGTTTTAATACTTCTTCCGGTTCAAGATCATATCCGGTCACCTTGGATCCGGTCCAATTAATACCTACTAAAAAATGATCATTTTTTAATCCAGGAAGCCATCGATCTATAAAATCTTGATAAGAAATTTCATAAGACTTAAATAAAGAATAAGTATTTACATTCTTAATTATAGATTGAACCCGTCTTTTAGAAGACCAAAAAGGCATGACCCTATTTCCAGAAACTGATATAGGGCTCGGAAAACCACCTTCATCCCGTAAGGTCCAAATCTTTTCGCTCTTTTTTATCTCTATAAAAAATTGATGATATTGAGCAGACGATTGTCCCATAATTTTTAATCTTTAGATACTTGAGCAAACTTAGATTATGATTTTATTCAATATCATGATTATATAATGAAATATTTGCGAGTGCTAAATCATCTACATTATATTTCGAAATTGTTTACTTCAGTTTTCCCGAATAATTCTTTGGCACGATAATCGTCGTAACAAAGAATAAGCTGGTAAAAATTTTATGTTGAAATTTCATTTTTTTAGACCTTATTCTCTTTTAAAACTTTGTAGAATTTTCTCTACAGATTCTTCGTGGTTTCTTCCTTTCACTAAACTTTCCGAAATATGAAATAAAAAAGAATCGGGAAGTTTATCACCTGAAGTAATAAAAAAACCAGTTTTAGCGTATCGAGGACGTAGATTATCATAGTAGGTCCAAAAAACTCCATCCATTCTTTTTTCGAAATTCTCTTCGCCTAACTCGTGTACTTCGACCATTTCTCCTTGATTTACAGACAAATCTAAAAACTTTACAAACTCAGGTTTAATTTTATCAATTTCTAAAAAAGGTTCCGGAAAGTAAAAAATTCGAATTGAAGGATATCGATTAGGATCTGTTTCGCTGGAAGAGATGATTCCCGCAATTTGACCGGTGCCGGTCTGGTCCTTTAAAGTAAGATTTTTAGGATTATGAAAATAAAAATCTTCCGGAAGAGAAAGTTGAATTTGAATATTAGAATTTCTTAAAATCCTAGATTCCAAATTGTATTCCCAATTTGTAAGTTCCTTTTGTTCCCAAGTTGGTTTAAAAAGAAGATAGGAAGTTAAAATTTCTCCTTGTTGAAGAATTTTAAAACTCAAAAGTCCTCCAGTTAAAATCATTAGACCAAGTAAAGAAATTCTGTAAAAGACGGTACTTTCTAAAAAACGAAGTATAAAACCTATTGAACAATAAACAACGATGAAGATCACGCCAGATCGATTAGAATAAAAATCAGTAAAAAAAAGAGATATAATACAAAAAATAAATACAGTTATCTCCGCAAAAGGATTTAGAAAAATTTGAATCGTGTCGTAAGTCGTAGCAGAATCTGGGCCTATTTTATATTTTTTAACAGATTCTTGTTTGAGCAACTTTCCAAATGCAAAAGAAATCAAAAAGAAAAAACCGCTCGCAACGATAAACGCACCCGAGACCAAAAGAAGAATAAATAAAATCGGAAGATGATTTTCATGTAAGACAAGAAAAGAAATTCCAATCACAGAATACGCCAGATAAAGTTTCCGTAAAAAGGAAAGTTGTTGCACTTTCACAAGTAAAGATTTGAGTTTCTTCCATCCAGGAATTTTTGAGGGCCATTTCATGAGTCAGATTACCGGTTTTTTTTCAGAGCTGAAAACGAGTTTTGACAACCTATCTCAGTCTATCCAATCATTTCTGAATACAATTGAAGCGATTCGTTCTTTTTTAAAGATTCTTTTTTCCATTATTCCTTTAGATCTTTTTTTAGTTTTAATTTTTTCTCTGGTTCTTGTGTATTTGTTCAACACGATCTCGCCCACTACGACCCGCCTCAACTATACTTTAGGCGTATTAATCATTTCTGTGCTTCGAGCATTTTTTCATCAAACTTTGTCACAGACTTGGAATTTAGGACCGGTTTCCCTGACAGCGATTTTTCTTTTGACTCCGGCTTATTTTGTTTCTTCATTACGTTTTGGATTTTATTTTTTAAAAAAAATTCAGAAACGAAAAAATGAACTCAATCCAAAAAATTTCGAAGCAGGGCTCAATAACATTCAAAAATCATTTTATACTCTAATGGCAAAAAGTTATGAAGAACTTCGCTCCACAGATGGAAAATCTTCTTTGGACTTGAATGTTTTAAAAGAACAAATTACGGAATTAGAAAGAACGATCCAAGGTTTAAAGAATTTTCTTGATTCTGAAAAAAAATAATCTGGAGCTATTTCGATGATTACATTTTTACCTAACGATTATTAATACCCAGTAATTAAATTACGAAAATAAAATTCCGTTTCAAAACCTAAAACAACAACTTAAAAAAGTTTGGACCTTTCTGTTTTAAATGTACCAAAAAATAAAGTTTTTTTTAAACTCAGGCCGGGCTTGTTACGCGAAAAAGGTTTTCGGCATAACTTTTTCTTACAGAAAAAATTGGGATCTGAACTTTATAGATTGATTTCTAAAATGTGGGAACTACCGCAAATCATGGTTTTACGAACAATTCTTAAATTGTAGGAACTCATACTTTTATAAAATTCTTTCTCGTTTTTTTATATCGAACTCATATTAATGTAGATTTTATAAAATATTTGAATGTGTTTTTATTAATAAATATAAATTGAATCAGAGTTTTCGTAACGGACGGTCTTGGAATGGATTGAAAGAAAAGTCTTTATAAAATAGTATTTTTGCATGGTCGCATAACGGCGATTTTACGTAAAATATGATTGAATAAAGATTTTTTAGGGCTTTCCAAATCTAAAATCCGATTTCGAATATTTTATTCTGTCGGTTTAAATAAATCTTTTATGGCGTCTTTTGCTTTAGATTGATTAAAATCATCTCGATCAATTAATATTAAATCTAGATTTTCTTTTTCGAGACGAATTAGAATTTTAGCAATTTCGGTTTGGGATTTTGAATTCGTTGCCAAATAACGAAATTTAGTCTTACATTCGGGACAAGTTTTATCTTTCGTATAATTTAGGCCAAGATGTTTACAATTTCCACAAGTTCCATACAAATCATCTATCAGCAATAATTGGGAAGAAATTTCGGAGACGTTTAACTTTTTCCAAACACGAATGTATTTTTTATCTTCAGTTTGCATCACTTCCTTTGGATAAATTAAACTTTTTCTGAGTCAAGACAAAACCGAAGGTTAAATCGATAATATTGTA
This sequence comes from Leptospira interrogans, assembly GCF_900156205.1. GTDB lineage: Bacteria > Spirochaetota > Leptospiria > Leptospirales > Leptospiraceae > Leptospira > Leptospira interrogans. Next base: position 24,115 of record NZ_FTNA01000017.1, on the reverse strand, counting down.
AATCTGCCAATTGATCGATTCAGATTTTTACGAAACTCGATTTTATTTTTTATGAGAAACAAATAGTTTCATACAACTTTTGATTTTAATCAATCGAATTATATTTTACAAATCAATCTTTAAAAAGATTAAATTCACATTAAGAAACGATTTATTTTTTGAAATATGATTTTTTCTTTTAGGAAATTTACTCTTAACTCTTTTATCTTGACTTTTCATTTTTTAAGTCCAAGCTATTCAAAAGTTTGAATACGCTCCAGGACAAAAATGAAAATGTCATTTAAAAGAACTTATTTTATTTTATTCATTGTATTGATTACGATTACAAATTGTATCTATACAAACGTAAAAACTCCAGGCTGGTTTTACTCTCAAAGTTATACGGATGTTCGAGGGATGGACCCAGTCGGAAAACTTTCCGGTCAGTCTTGTGGGGAAGGTTGGTTTTGGCTTGTTTATACCGGGGATGAAAGTTATGAGGCCGCAATTCAAAATGCAATTCAAGACAAAGCAGATCTCCTTTTTGACGTACAAACGGATTACTACGTTAAATCTATATTTTTCAATTTATATTTTTATAAATGTACTCGTGTAACCGGAATTGGTGTTAAACTTCCTCATCGATTGATAAAAAAAGAATAGATTCAAGTATGAAATCCCAAATTAAAATATTCACCTTAACCGTATTAGGAGTTATTTTATTTTCAAACTGTATTTTAGCGATTGGAAATCGCAGAACGCTAGTTAAACGAAATCCTATGCCTTATCCGACAGATGGAATTTTGTCACCCGAAAATCACGTTTCCGTTGCAGGAACCTACTTTAGAGATCCATCAATTCATTACGGAAATGCATCCACACGATTACGTTTATTCGGATTCGATGGATTTATTCATTCCACATCCTCGTTGCCTCATAAAGACATGTTTCACGGATCTTTAGATGACTGGGACTGGTCTAAACATAGAATCATTCGTTTTGAAGGAGAAAGTCAAGGATGTCAAAGAGGAGTAACGTTAGTTTTACCTCTAAGACAAGGAGAACGCGAAACCTTAATTCCCATCTCTTTTGTTTTCGGTAAGACTAGTTTTTACGAAGAGCTTAGACAAGAAATGGAAAAGAACAAGATCAAAGCCCTTTTTGATTCTAAATTAGATATAGAACAAACCGCTTATCTATTTTGGTTGATTCAAAAAAGATGTATTCGGTTTAAAAGTTATGCTATTCAAGAATTTTAAATCGATTTCATTGAACTTATGACAGTAAAACAAAAAACAATTCTCGTATTTACGTCTTTATTTGGATTTTTAGGAGTGGCTTTAGGAGCCTTTGGAGCACACGGACTAAAATCAATCTTAAGCCCAGAGATGTTATCGATCTACGAAACCGGAAATCGGTATCACTTGATTCATACCATTCCTCCTTTAATTTTAGCTTTGACTGGTCATCTAAACAACAATGGACTTGTTTGGATTTCTTCGATTCTATTTCTTGCAGGAATCTTAATATTTTCCGGGTCTTTATATATATTATCTGTTACTGGAATCAAAATTTTAGGAGCAATTACACCAATTGGTGGAATTTCATTCTTAATTGCTTGGGCTTTTTTAGGATTTTCAGTAATTCGATCAAAAAGCGACTAACGTTTAGTTCCATAATAGAATTTTCCATTTTTTACGATCAGTTTTCGAGTGATCAAACCTTCTGCGATTATTAAAAGGCCCTGGACGGCAGATTCCTTTTTAGACAATTCTACGTCTTTTTGTTCAGCCATTAACTGATGTACATATTGTCTTCTGTCTCCTTCGAGAACTCCCAACATAGAACCACAAACTTTACTATCACCTATCAAAAAAACCAACGCAAGAGTTTGAGGAGGAGTTTCGTTGCAAAGATAATAAAGTGCTAAATTATCAAAGTAAGAAATTTCTTCAAAAGATTTTATCGTAAGTTCTTCATTTTCACCCATGTTATATAGATTCCAATTCAATAATTTTTTTTTCAAGATACTGAACCAAATAAGAAGAATCAGGATCTGTGTTAGTGGCCAAACGAATCAATTCTTCCACCGAATAAAACTTTCCTTTCCAATGAACGTTTTGTCTAAGCCAATTTAGAAGGGAAGAAAAGTCTTTTTTTTCTTTTACTGTTGTTTGAAAATTTGGATTTTGTTTTAAAAAAGTTTGAAAAAGTTGTGCAGAATAAATATTTCCCAAAGTGTAAGTAGGAAAATAACCAAAGGCGCCCCCACTCCAATGAACGTCTTGCAAAACTCCTTCTCGATCGGAAGATACTACAATTCCAAACATTTCCTTCATTTTGGAATTCCAAATCTCAGGAAGTTCATAAACTTGAATCTTACCATTTATCAATTCTCTTTCGATTTCAAATCGAAGAATAATATGAAGATTATAAGTAATCTGATCTGCTTCCACACGAATCAAAGAGGGGGTAGATTGATTGATATATGAGAAAAGATCAGAAAAGCTAAGTTCCTGTTTTGTTATATTCAAATTTTCTAATAGTATAGGATAATACATTTCCCAAAATTCCAAAGATCTACCTACTTGATTTTCCCAGAGTCTACTTTGGGATTCGTGGACTCCCAACGAAACAGAATCGTGTAAAGGAGAAGGGCCACCTTCGATTTCCGAAATCCCAATTTCATAAAGGGAATGTCCAGTTTCATGCAAAATACTGAATATAGAAGAAAGCGGGTCTTTTAAATCGTAACGTGTAGTGATCCTTTTGTCCTTACTTCCTAAAGAAGTAGAAAAAGGATGTTCGCTTGCATCCAAACGAGACATTTTAGAAGATAATCCTAAAATACTTGGGAGTGCTTCCCCCAATTTGTTTTGAAGGTAAATTGGAATTTCTTTTTGAAAAGGATTTGGAAATTTTTTTCCTCTTGCAACTAACGGTTTTAAATTATTTTTTAAATTAAAAAATAATTTTTCTAAATTTGCAGCTCTTTCGCCTGGTTCATAATTTTCTAATAAAGCGTCATAAGATTCAGTTTGATAACCATAACATTCTGCTTGTTTTTTACTTAACTCAACGATCTTAGAAAGAATCGGTGCAAAATCTTCGAATCTATTTTCTTTTCTGGCCTTAGCCCAAATTGAATGTGCTTTACTTGTAGTGATGGAAAATTCCTCTACAAGTTCTTGTGAAAGAAGACGAGAACGATTTAGATCTTGAAATAATCTTTCAAACTCAATTTTTCTTTGTTCTTGGCCGGGAAGAATTTTTTGTTCGTTTTCTTCTCTTGCTTTTGCAGCAAGTTTATAAAAATTTTCACCTGTATATTTAGAATGAATTAAACCGGAAAGAAGCCCGATCTGTAAACCTCGTTCTGCTCTCCCTTCTTCTGGTAGAGTAATTTCAGAATCCCATTGAAGTACACTCAGTATGTTTCTAAATGTATAGATTTCTTGATAAGCAGTCCTATATTCTGTAAAAAATTTTAATTCGTTTCGAATCGAATCTGAAAAAAGGTTCTTATATTCTTCCATCTCAATGGATAGTAAAAATTCTTCTTTTAGATTGACAAGTACCCTAACCACAAAAAAATGATTTTTGCACGAATCGCGGGCATGGTGTAATGGCTAGCACTGTAGCCTTCCAAGCTTCCAGTGAGGGTTCGAGTCCCTCTGCCCGCAAAATTCTCCTCCGTATATAATAAAACCTTAAAATTACGATCCATGACTCGAACGCGGAGCTTTGGAAAGCATTTGTAGCGACAATAGGAGCGTCACAAATGCGACCGAAGCACACGAAGTGCTGAGGACAAAGCGAAGTGCCTCGAAGTTAGTCGAGCAAGGATGCGAGACTACGGAGAGGGCGAGTCCCTCTGCCCGCAAAATTCTCCTCCGTATATAATAAAACCTTAAAATTACTATTTACCACCCGAACGCAAGTTCGGCATAAGAAAACGAGAAAAAATTTTCTAAAAGTATGAGTTCTTATAATTTTAGAATTGTTCGTAAGATTGTGATCTGCGGGAGTTTCCACATTCAAGGAATCGAGATCACAATTTTTTTAGAAAAATAAGCCATAAATTCCTTACGTCGAACTCACCTTAAATAAGAAAGAACTACTTAGACAAAATGGCGCCCCTTATTCATCCCTATAAAATTAATTATCTAAATATTTATCACAAAATACCATCTCACATAAATTCGATGTGATTCAATGCGAAAGCAATTGAAGCGTAGGGAAAACTGAGTAGAATGTTCTTTCAAACTCAGCGTCTCGCTTCCTGAATGCCGATTCTTAAAGAAGTGTTCGTTGAGTTTCCGTATACTCAACTCAGCAGAACGGCTTTCTATGGATCGTGTTCTAAGTTGAAACTAAAGACGAAATATCGTATAACGTTTCTTACATGCAATTTATCGACTGAAATTGAAAGCGTGGTCCAACAAGACCGGATTCACCCAGATTTTCTTACACAGAATTCGTATTATCGAAGTATAAACTATTGTGTACTTTATTTATTATGCAGTCCTGAGTAAGAAACAAAACTCTAAATTCACAAAATTGTAGGAATTGTTTAAGAACAATCAAGACTGTTTGAAAGTCCATAAATCGCCATTATGACATCATCTGTACAAACTCTTACATTTTATAATAGAGTTGTTGAAAAATTTCATAGAAACAATTAACAAAACGCTTCAATCGACCATTTCCATACAACGAAAACCGATAGAGAATTAATTTTTCAACAATTCTAATGAAGTTATTAAAATGATTGAATCGATTTCTTTTAAGTTTTTAAGATAAATTCTAAACTTAAACTGATTTTTTAAAATTCATCCCAAAATGAAAACTTACTACTCGGACGCATGAATAGAATACTTGTGTTAGATTGTTTCAAAAATTTGAATATTTTGGCCTTTCTCTAAAATGCCGTAAATCCCGAATTTGCAGTATTTTTTAAGTATCACTATTTTTTCGTAAATTAGGCCGTTAATAACTTGGTATTATTTTCATGCGTCCGAGTAATAATAGCTCTCACTTTAGAAGATTTAAACTTCCTTTTATTACATGATAAATTTTAAATATAGTTTTTTTGAATCATTTTTATAAGAAAAGTACAATAACTTTATCATTCATCTTCTTTCTAAACAAACCAAACATACAAAGGTTAAATTAAGTATTTTATCCTCTCCAATTTACTTCACAAATTTATGGCAAGTATCGCTCACTTTTATATTAAAAGGTAATAAATATATAACCTAACAACTGTTAAATAAAATATTTAATTCAAAAAACTCATATGACATTCTTAATTTAATGATTGTTGATTTATACACAAAAAATAAGTTCGTCGCAAGGTTGTAAAAATAAAGTCATTTTTTGTAAAAAATAAAACATTTATAGTTAAATGCGATGATTTTGATATAATAATATTTAGACATTCTTAAATACGATCTATGTATTTTTATATTAGAATTCGTTTTATAATAACTAATAGTGCAATCTCTACGCTGATAAATATCAATTTCAGCAATGGTTTTTTTTATTACTTAAAACTATACAATAAAGAGTACAGAAGTCTATCTTCAGAATGAGGATTTGTTTTAAAATTCATGGTACCATTTATATAGAACTTAGCAAAATAAACCCAGAGATCTAAGTTTTACAAAAGTTATGTAATACTTTTTTATATCCTAACAAATATTAAAATTTCGCTAAACAGGAGTTAGAATCATGTACAATCAAACCGCTCTAAATAAAAATTCAATTCTGAATTTGAAACAAGAGTTTATATCTAGTTTACTAAAAAAAGTTTCATTTTATCTTATTTTAATTTTTTCTTATACATTTTTAAAATGTAATTCAGAAAATTCGAATCTGCCTTTTGTGACGGATTCAACTAAAAACGAAATTCTGAACTTATTAAATCCTAATACTCACAGTTCTTCTGCGCTTTTAGAAGAATTTGGAACCTTATTTGTAGCGCCTGGTTTTCATAATGGTGGATTTTCCTACGAAGGAATCAGTGCGGCAGACAAATATTGTAATGCAAACATTCCTGCAGGTTCTTTTGCAGCAGCAGGTGCCCCTTATAAAGCCTTGTTAGCAAATAACTTAGGAACGAATTTATATAAAAGAATAGCTACCGTTACTCCAAATGTAGGAGATGGACAGGTTGATTGGATTTTTAAACCAAATACAGAGTATAGAAGAATAGATGGAGTCACAAAAGTAATGACTACCAATTCGGTTGGTTTATTCGATTTTACAAATGAAAATTTAACAAACTCATTTACTTCCACCTTTGTTAATATTTGGACAGGACTCAATCCGGACTGGACTACTCGTGGTGCTAACGTTAGAACTGACCAGGGAAATTGTATCGGATGGTATGTGGGTGTTGGTGAGGACGCTAATATTGTTTATGGAGGTACATTCGGAGTTGCGAATATGATAAACTCACATGCGATCTTCGACAATTTTGCCACCTGTGATAGTACCGCAGGAGTTACTAGTCAAGGACCTGCAGCTCCTTTAAGCATCCTATGCGTAGGTCAAAAAGTGCAAAGAAACTATAAATTCCTATTCGTTACTCCAACGGCGCATAACGGAGACTGGGGTGGAGTTAGCGGCGCAGACGCATATTGTCAGGCAAATATTCCAAGATCCATTGCAGGAACTGGACCTTACAAAGCGATGTTAGTAGCTCCTACTAGAAGACAAGCTACAACTAATCCGAATGTAGGAGATGGTCAAATCGATTGGGTCTTTAAACCAAACACGGAATATAGAAGAGCCGATGGGATTACAAAAGTAATGACTACCAATTCCAAAGGTTTATTCGATTTTTCAAAAGGAAATCTAACCAATTCATTTGAAGGATCATTCGACGCATACATTTGGACAGGGTTATATAGTGATTGGAGAACTGTAGCTACTTATGGTGAAATGTGTCATGATGTTCCCAGATTTGGCTTAACAACGGATACATCCGGTTGGGAAGGTAATGGTAATTCTGGAAGACTTGGAAATGCAAAGAGTATTACAAGCCGCTCTATTTCCCATACAACTGATGCCTGTTGGCATAATGTCCATACATTTACTTCTACTACTGTAACAATAAACTTTGGAATTCTATGCGTTGAACAATAAGTTCCAATTCATCAAACTTTAAGAGATAGAAAAAATCGGTTCTTTAAAACAGAACCGATTTTAGATGGATTTGAATCGGACTTTATTTTTGAATCGAACTTTCCGATCGATTATTTTGAATCTCATTTAAGAAAACAATATTGGTAGACTCGTTTTCTAAAATGCTATCGGCGAGAGTTTCCAACAACCTTCCTATTTTCTTATCTCGGGAAGAGTCCGGCTTACGGGAGATTTTATCCGGTTTATTTTCCGGGTTATCTTCGTTTGCTCGGGAATACAAGGGAATCCTCCAAAAGTGTGTGAAGAAAAGAATGTCTATCGAATTAAAGCAATGTCAAGCTCAATCCTTTTCTTCAATTTTAATTCCAGCATGTTTTTCCAATTCTTTGATTCTTTTGGCCCACTTTTGAAAGTTCACTAAATTATGAATATTGACACGAACCTTTTGAAATTCAGCAAATGTTAAACCGTAATCCCAACCTACAAAAATTTCTTTTTTCTTAGGAGAATTTCTTAAGGAACTTCCTCCGGCAAGAATTGTTCCCGCAGGAACATGAAGATGGTCCGAAACCGCACATGCACCGCCTATGATCACATCGTCTTCTACGGTAGTACTACCTGCAACACCACTTTGACCTGCAATAATTATATTTTTTCCGAGTATGCAGTTGTGTGCAACGTGAACCATATTATCAAATTTGCAACCGTCTCCAATGATCGTATCTTCCAAACCACCACGATCAATTGTACATAAGGAGCCGATTTCCACATCGTCTCCAATTCTTACTCCACCTACTTGAGGAATCTTATGATGTTTACCTTTTTCGGTAACAAATTTAAAACCGTCTCCGCCAATCGAACAATTTCCGGAACAGATAAACCTTTTTCCAATGATAACTCCGTGTTGAATCGAAGAGTTTGGACCAATATGAGAATCTTCTCCGATGATTACGTTTCTAGAAATTTTAACGCCGTCTTCCAAATAAGTATTTGAACCAATTACAGAATTTTCTCCAACTACTACAAATTCTCCAATGGTTACTCCGACGCCCAACTTTGCAGTAGGATGAATGATAGCTGAGGAAGATATTTTTCCCGCAGGAACATAGGGTGGATAAAGAAGATTTAAAACTTCTGCAAGGCTGAGCTCCGGATTGGAAACTACTATACAAGGGATGGATAATTCTTTTGCAAATTCTTCGGTGGTTAGTATCACACTGGAAAGAGTTTTTTTGGCTTCGCTTAACATTTTCTTATGAGAAAGAAAACTTAGAGAATTCTTCTCTCCCGGAGACAGAGTGGCAATTTTATTTACTACCACCTCGTCCGGAATTTGAGTATTTACAATTTTAGATTCATTAATTTTTTTTGCTAGCTCTGATAATTTAATTTGGGGCATATTTCCCTCGTTTAATTTTTGTGGATACACGGAGAAACAAACAAGTTGGATCGTCATTCAAAAAAAGATAATGATCTCTTTGAAAAGTTATCAAGTTATAAGAACTACAACTTTACCGTAAATACACTCTAAATATCCCGTTTGACGAAATGCTCTCTTCGAAAACTATGTAGGAAATTTGGAAAATTTTTCATTTTTAGGAATTGCATTCGCTCATGAAACCGACTAGAGAACCTCAAATCAATTTATTCAAAAAATCCAACCCTTACAAAGCAAAAGTAATCAGCAATGTTCTATTGACTCCGGAAACCGGAACCGGAAAAAGACCCAAAAAAGAAGGAGAAGCGCTCGTTCATAGAATTGTACTTGCAATTGATCACTCTGCTTATCCATACGTAATCGGACAAAGTGGAGGAGTTATACCTCCCGGAGAAGATCCCGAAAAAAAAGCAAAAGGTTTAGCAGATGTTGGATATACCGTAAGACTTTATTCCATTGCTTCTCCAAGTTATTCTTTCGGAATGAAAGAGGACAATATAGAATTCATTATTAAAAGAGACAACATATATGATGAAAATGGAAACATTCAATTCAAAGGTGTTTGTTCCAATTATATGTGCGACCTGAAACCAGGTGATGAAGTAACCATGACTGGGCCTTCTGGAAAAAAATTTCTTCTTCCTAATACAGATTTCAGTGGAGATATTATGTTTCTTGCAACTGGAACTGGGATCGCTCCTTTTATCGGAATGAGTGAAGAACTTTTAGAACACAAACTCATCAAATTTACTGGGAACATCACTCTCGTTTATGGAGCACCTTATTCTGATGAACTAGTAATGATGGACTATCTGAAAGGTTTAGAATCTAAACATAAAAATTTCAAATTAGTAACCGCAATCTCGAGAGAAGAAAAAAATTCTTTCGATGGCGGAAGAATGTACATTTCTCACAGAGTCCGTGAACAAGCCGAAGCAGTAAAAAAGATTTTAAATGGAGGCGGACGGTTTTATATCTGTGGTGGACCTAAGGGAATGGAGAAAGGTGTAATTGAAGAAATTCAAAAAATTTCAGGAAACACGGGAACTTATGAAGAATTCAAACATCATTTAGAAGGAGCCCATCAATTATTTGTGGAAACATATTGAAATTTATTAATTTCCTTATACACCAAAAACCGAAGGAGACTTATAACCTTCGGTTTTTTATTTTAACGTGAATACGGAAAAATTGATTCCTCTACAAACTTATTCTAAAGCAACATGAGCTTTGAAATAAAATCTAAATTTATATATAGAAGTTCAGAAGTTCTATTATAAATTGTTTACTTGAAACTATAAGAATAGCTTAAAACGCTGAACTTAAAACCAGAGATTTATATTAAAATTAACGATATGTAATTTTCTAGAGGTCAAAAATAAAGTTTCAAAAGAACATCATAAAAAGCGAATAGATGAAAATTATATTGTTATTAGAGTTGTTAAAAGTGGCGATTAATAAAACTGCTTCAATCGACCGTTTTCATAAAATAGAAAGAGATGGAGAATTCATTTTTCAACAACCTATTATTAATTCTTACAAATAGAGTGTTTTAAATTTTTACTGTAAAACTATTCAAATATAAAATTTAAATGTCCTATTAAATATTTCTAAGTAAAATTGTCTTAACGTCTAAATTTTTAAATTGTGCCGTTTGTTCTCAGTGAAAAATTTAAACTCTGAGACGGTTTAAACCTAAATAGGAGAAACATAAATGGGTGTGATTCGCGATGTAGATAAAGGCCGAGGCGAAATAATTCGCGTAGAAGTATCTGAGTATAAGGGAACTAAATATCTTAATCTTAGAGTTTGGTACACGGATAAAGATGGAGAAAAAAAACCTACTCAAAAAGGAATTGCAATTCCACCAGAACTTTATGATGAAATTAAAGAAGCAGTCATCGAAGCCGAGAACGAAGTTAAAAGCTAATCTCCATACTTAATAATTTTATAAAATACTAAAATTATATCTTTAAAGGAGTAAATTAAGTTGCAATCAAGTAGGATTTGGAACTTTTTAGACCCAAATCCTACAAACTAAGAACCTGTCCCAAAACCTTAAAGAATTTGCATGATAGTTCTTTAGAAATTTTTAATAAAACACAATAGTTCCTACAAAAACCGTCGCATTTGGTAATTTGCGAACTTTCAAGTAATTCTAATATTATTAAATTTTTGTGTAATTCCGACAGATTTATATTGAGATCAAATACTTGTAGGTAAGTTTATGGCGCTCAACAGATCGCGTTCTAAATTAAAATATCAAAAGAACTTTGTTTTTAGTTCTATTCGTTATAAAAGCTGAAAGCTTAGGCCAGCAGATTTTATTACGCTGAACTTACGTTATTTAAAAATCTGTCTCGAAATATTAAAAGAAATCATTTTAAATTTTTTAATAGAATACAATAGTTACTATAAATTACACGTATAACAAAATTAGAATTACATGAGCAAATCTCCAAGCGATCAGAATTTATCTGGAAAAAAATCAGATTCGGATCAAAAAAAAGTCAAAACTGAATTCTTGATTAGTAAAAACATAGAATCAGATTCTATAACTTTCCAACTTTCCACAAAAGAAGATTCAGTCATTAGAACTGATAATAAGATTTTATCCGATTTCTTAAATAAGTTGGAAAATTTAGTAACACGATACAGAGAAGAAATTCCAAGTTTTACTAGAATCTATCATAAAGAAAAATTAATTTCAGAGACATTTAACGAAGTAGAAAAAAAATCAGACTCATCTTTTCATAGCGAGATTCTTTGTATTCGAAACGCAAAAGAAAAATTAAAAACTCGTTATCTTGCAGATTGTATGCTTATTACATCTTTGGAACCATGTTTGATGTGTGCAGGTACTATTCTTCTTTCCAGAATTCCAAAAGTGGTTTATCTTTTACCAGCAAAACAAGGAGAAGGGATTTCTTCTCTGAGTATCGAAATGATTTATTCCCGAAATTTTTTTCCGGAACTATTTTGTATTCCAACTGAAATTTCTAAAAATGCTTTCAAATCGTTTTTCAAAGTCAGAAGAAAGAAATTCAATTGACGTAAAACATTTCGACGGAATTCCTGAAAGCTACAGGAGAAGTGTCAGAGTGGTCTATTGTGCATGCTTGGAAAGCATGTGTGCCAAAAGCACCCCGGGTTCGAATCCCGGCTTCTCCGATTTCATATTATGGCAGGAACTCACGAAGTCCTTTCCCGAAAATATCGTCCTCAAAAATTTCGGGACGTAATTCATCAAGACCTTGCTATAGGTGCTCTTCAAAACGCTCTTAAATCTGGAAAGATTGGTCATGCGTATATATTCTTCGGCCCTCGTGGAGTTGGTAAAACCACAATCGCAAGAATTCTCGCAAAACGTTTAAACTGTCAAAATCCTATCGACAATGAGCCATGTAACGAATGCAATTCTTGCAGCGAAATTACTCGAGGAATTTCCAGCGACGTTTTAGAAATAGACGCAGCAAGTAACCGAGGAATTGAAAACATCCGCGAACTTAGAGACAATGTGAAGTTCGCTCCGATGGGCGGGAAATATAAGGTTTATATCATAGATGAAGTCCACATGCTTACAGACCAATCATTTAACGCACTTTTAAAAACATTAGAAGAACCTCCTGCTCATATTGTTTTCGTTTTAGCTACTACAGAGTTTCATAAAATTCCAGAGACAATTCTTTCTAGATGTCAGGACTTTATTTTTAAAAAAGTCCCTTTGTCCGTTTTACAAGATTATTCCGAAAAACTTTGTAAAATCGAAAATGTTCAATACGATCAGGAAGGTCTTTTCTGGGTCGCCAAAAAAGGAGACGGTTCCGTAAGAGACATGCTTTCATTTATGGAACAGGCCATCGTATTTACCGACTCAAAACTGTTAGGCGCTGCAATTCGTAAAATGATAGGTTATCATGGAATCGAATTTTTGACTTCGTTTATCAAAAGTTTAGTCGATCCAGACAATCATTCTAAATCCCTGGAAATCATCGAATCTCTTTATCAAGAAGGCCAGGACATCTATAAATTTTTATGGGATTCCATAGAATTTACTCACACTCTCAATTTAATTCGAGATTCTCTTGCAGATCCCGAATCCGTTAATTTTCCAAAAGAAGATCTCGTAAAAATGAAATCGGATTTCGAGAATGTAGATTCTTCCAAATTGAATTTTCTTTCCGGAAAACTTTTTGAGATCTATGAAAGAATTAAAACGATTCGTTTGAGAAACTCTTTTGAAATTAAAGTTTTTACTGAAATTCAAATCAAAAAACTCGTAGAAGAACTTACTTATCCAAGTTTGGCGGGTTTAATCGATAAAATCAACCACCTGATTCTTATGGTTCAAGGTTCTAAAAATGTTTTATCAGATGTGAATCAAAATACCGCTTTTGCACTTAAAGATACGTTGCAACCGGAAACTTCTAAAAAAAAAGATAAACTTTCTTCAGACGTTATTTTAGAATCTCAGTTTGAGTCTAATCAACAGGATTCTAATTTAGAAAACACAAAACCTGCCGAACTAAGTTCTCGGAAGTTTGACACAAGCACTGAGATTAAAAAAAAGTTTTTAGGTACAGAAGTAGACCCAAACCAAACTCCTAAATTGGATTCTTAATGTTATGTTTGATAAGATAAAAAATTTTTCAGAAATTCTATCCAACATGGGCTCTTTCCGTGAAAAAATGGAAGAAGTAAAAAAACGAATCGCTTCGATTCGAGTTGTTGGAGACGCAGGCGCTGGAATGGTAACGGTTACGGCAAGCGGAGAAGGCCAAATCACAAATGTATTTATCAACAAACAGCTCTTTGACGCTGATGATAATAAAATGTTGGAAGATTTAGTCATGGCTGCAACAAACGACGCTCTCAAAAAAGCAAAAGAAGCTACCGCATACGAATTTCAATCAGCATCTGGTGGTTTGGATTTCTCAGAAATTTCCAAAATGTTTGGCGGAAAATTTGGCTAATCATCTTCTTGATGAAATGATAGAAGCTCTTTCTTCTCTTCCAGGAATTGGAAGAAAAAGCGCTTTTAGAATTAGTTTTCATCTTTTAAGATTAGAACAAGGTCTTTTTAACCAATTCATTCATCAACTTACAGATACAAAAAATAAAATCAAATTTTGCAAACGTTGCGGCTCTTATGCAGAAACTGAAATTTGCGAGATCTGTGTTTCCGAAAAAAGAGATTCTCATACTTTTTGCGTAGTAGAGCAACCGGAAGACATTTTTTTTATTGAAAACACAAGAGAATTTCAGGGCAAATACCACGTGTTAAACGGAGTCATTTCTCCCTTAGAAGGGATCGGTCCCAGAGATCTTAGAATCAAAGAACTTTTGGAAAGAATAGAACCAGAACAAGTAAAAGAAGTTTTGATCGCTACTAACCCGACCTTAGAAGGAGACGCAACAGCCGATTATTTAGCAAATCAATTAAAACCTATTTCGGTTAATGTAACTAGAATCGCTTATGGGATTACGGTCGGTGGTTCGATCGAGCTTGCTGATCAATATACTTTAGGAAGAGCAATTCGTTCTCGTCTTCAACTTTAGAATGGATTTGAAAGTTTAATTTCTCATTCATTTTAAAAATGTAGGAGCTTTTACTTTTGAAAACTTTTACATCTTTGGTAAAAATCGGCCGTTAATTTTTGATGCTATTTTTATACGGACGAGTAATAAAGATTCAATTTAAATAAATTAGAAACATTTATTTAACGTGAGTTCGATGTAAGGAATTCACAATTTTGAAAGTTAGAATCTGAACTCTACAGATCAATTATTTAAATGTGGGATTCTCACAAATCACGATTTTAGGAAAAAATTATAAAATTGTAGGGACTTATATTTTTAGAATTTTTTCTTACGCCGAACTCACGTTATTTAATAAAAAATATTCTAAATTTATTATATACTAAAAACTTTAAAACAAACAATTAAATTTAAAATCTGTGTTCGGCGGTTACAAAAAATTCTCTGAGAATTTTTCCCTGAGTTGTATCTAAATAAGCCTTTAAACCGTCTCCGGCAACAAAGTAACCGGACCTCATTAAAATTTGCATATCTCGAAATGCATTCCATCTTAAGTTTACATTGACTTCGTGCCCGAAAAAAGCGCTCGTTTTATATCCATTCTCATAATTGAAGTAACGATTGTTTTCAATAAAAGGGGACTTAGTTCCATACAACCGATAATAACCCAAAGTCAAAAGTAACGGACCATAAACTACAAAATCACCGTTGATTCCATACTCATATAAACCGCTTGAATCTTTTCCAGAAAAAAGCGCGTAACCACCTGTAAAGTCGTTTGCTATGTTTGATATAGAATAACCGGGCATTAAAGTTTTATAACCGCCACCTTTTAGGTTCGCTCTGTTTCCGTCTTTATCAAAACCGGGACGACCTGTACTACCTACACCCACCAAGTTAAAGGTAAGATTTTCACTATAACGATAAGAAAACTGAAGATCGACCATTCCACCGGATATAGTATGTTTGTTGTATCGATTATATAAAATATTTCCGATACCATCTCGATACGGATCCAAAGTCTGCACGGTTCCATGATTGTAAATCCCGTGAATTACAAATCCAAAATTAGAAAGATTAATTTCGTTCATAAGTCCATGCCAAAACAATTGACCAACTTCACTATCCAAAGCAATCACAGCCCCCCTTACGTTAGTCGTCTTGTCTATAGATTTGATCGTATCATCTAAAAAATAAGAATAGAGTTCGTGTTTTATATTGTTTAAAAAACTTGTTTTGATTTCGTAAAAATAAATATTAGTGCCGACATAATTTTTATCTGCGTATGTGTTCTTATCTAAATCAAGTTGAGCGTTCTGTCTCGCTACAAACCAACCCGCTTCAATTGTAGTATTCCATAAACGAAAGTCCTTATTGACTGTAACACCCGTTCCAGGAGTAAAAACAACCCTTCCTCTCGGAGAAGAAAAAAGTTGCTGACCAACCCTCAAACTGAAAGCGTCTTCCGGAAGTTTAAAATTCAAATATAAAAATGTAGTTTGTATATTTACAGGAGAAGTGAAACCTGCTTCACCTCCTTGTCCCGGACCAGTTGTAGAGTTTTGACCAAAACCTTTTCCTCCGAAAGTAATATCACCAACTTGAACACCCCAAAGAGCTTCAAAATATTTTGAAGTATTAAAGTTCATGTTGACCGTCATTCTTGTATCGAAATATGAAATGTCTTCCTTGCGAGGAGATAAAGTACTTGGATTTCCTTTTAATCTTTCCGCAATCTCAGTATCGACGGCAGCTTGGTTTCTTTGTTCTTCTTCGGTTTTAAAAGTGTTTTTATCATAAGGAGTCGCCGCAGTTTGACGAGATGTATAAATATCTCTTCCAAGATTAAATCCTCTCACTCTGTAATTTCCTTGAAAATCGAGTTTTGTTTTTTCCTCAATTTCTTGAGAAAAAAGCAAAGATGGAAATAAAATCAACACAAGGAAATAGAATAGATAAGCCTTTTTTAAAAGGTTGTCAGACACGGATCATTTTACCCAGTTGTTCTGATTAAAATATCGGTTTCTTAAATCGTCTAAAACACCGGTTCGTTTCAATTCTTTAATAAAGAAATTTAAATTATCCGCAAAAATCAAATCGTTCTGTGGAAGAGCAGCGCTGATATTTTCCTCTTGAACAGTTCCTAAAAGAGGAAGATAATTTGCTCTCAAAGACGGATTTTTTTGAAGTAAAGTAAGAATAAAAAAACTATCCGCAACAAAACAAGTTACATTGTTACTGATAAGATTATCAACCGCAATCGAATCCGAAAGATAACTGTAAATTGGAAGTTTAGAAAATTTCTTTTGAAGATAAATGTGATTCGTAGTATTAGATCTTACAGAAAAACTCACCAATCCACTTAGAGTAAAAAGATCATTTAAACTAATAAATCTTCTGGAAGTAACAATATTTCCTTCTGGCTCTGGAGGAAGAATTTTTTTACTCACGAGTCCCGCCGGAGTTGTAACAAGATAAGGATCCGAAAAAGTAACTTGTTTACCTCGATTTAAATCCGTGGAAATCCCGGCCAAAGCAAGATCAATCTTGCCTACTCGAATATCTTCCGAAAATTGCCTAAACGTTTTCATCGGAATTAGCTTTAAAGAAACACCGAGATAATCCGCATAGAGTTTTGCTAACTCCGCATCGATACCTGGATAACCATCTTTTGGATTTTCGATATAAAACGGTTCGTATTGTTTATTAACTCCTACTATAAGTTCTTTTTTAGAAAGAATCTTTTCCAGTCTGGAGCCGGAGTATTCCGACTGAGAAAATAAACCGCTCGAAAAAACAAAAATCAAAAGTAGATAAAAAAAATTCTTCTCGAACATGAAACAAAGAATAGGTCGATCCTTGTTTTTTTCCAGAGCATTTTAAATTAGAATCATAAATTTCTAACGACTGATAATCTGAAATTCGGTTCTTCTATTTTTATAATCCGTCTCTGGATTTTTCATAGGAACAATTGGCTCCGAACTACCTTTTCCATCCGTGATAATTCTTTGAGAATCGATTCCCCTTTTAACTAAATAATCCTTTACTGCATTTGCACGATTACGGCTGAGAATAAGGTTGTCCTGGGAATCTCCATTAAGATCGGTATGGCCGGTGATTTTGATTTTTATATTTAAATTTTCCTTAAGATAAGAATTCAAATTATCTAAAATTGAAAAAGAATTTTCGAGAATTTCATAAGAGCCCAAAGAAAAATGGATACTATCCAAAGAAATAGATTTTCCTTTTTCTAGTTCTTGAAACGGATTAGAAACGATAGAATAAATATCATAATCGCGTTCTTTCCTTCTACAAAAATAGAATGTCTTTCTATCGTTTGTTTCCAGAAAAAAAGCCTCATCTCCGGTAGTGTTAATTTCGGGTCCAAGATTAATCGGTTCGGAATAATTTCCGTTTTCAAGTAAAGTAGACTTATACAAATCATAACCGCCAAAACCCCCCGGACGGTTAGAAGAAAAATAAATCGTCTTTCCATCTTTACTAATTGTAGCCGCAATTTCCGAATAAACGGTGTTAATCGGATCAGGGAGGCTCATTGCTTTTTCCCAAGTGTTATTTTTATAAACAGAAACGAAAATGTCCGCTTCTGAAACTTGCCCAAAAGGATAACGGGTAAAATACAATCTATTATTAAATAGAAACGGATTTTCTTCGATTTCTTCCGTATTCACGGCTCTAGGAAGAAGAACCGGTTTTGTCCAAGAAGAATTTATTTTTTTAGAAAAATAAATATCTCTAGAAACTCCGATTTTTCCATTTGCAAATTGGAATTCAGTCGCACCATCTCTATTAGATGAAAAAAGAATTCCTTCTTCTCGGTTTAAAATGAAAGGACTTTGGTCGTCAAAGTTTGAATTTAGAACTTCAATTTCCTCTCCTTGTGTCCATTCATCTTTCGTTCGAGTTGACTTATAAATGTCTGTATAATTTGAATTTTGTCTTTTAGAATAGAAATATAAAATATTTCCGTCATCAGTAAGACTGATTCCAAACTCATTGAGACTCGTATTGATAGAACCTTTTAACTTTTCTGGTTTAGGATTTTGATTTATACTTAAATCCTGAGGGTAAATAGAAAAAAAAGAAATTATAAAAACAAAATATACTAAAAATAGAATCAATATGGTTTTTTTTGATAAAACATAATTTTTATTTTTTAGGCTCATAATAATACTTTCGGAAAATTTTATTATAAAGTTAGACTATAATCTATTTATATTCTTCAATTTCTTACCGTTCTATTCTTTTATCAGAAGAATATATTTAAAACTTGTTTCAAAATTTTAATTTTTTCTTAAAACAAATCGGCATAAAAACTACTACTTTAAAAAGAACTTTTTATCTTTCACAAGTTCGTATCAAAAAAATTGAAATGTCTTAGAGCAAACTCTCTTAGTCATTATCCGCTTTTTTGAAAAAAACCTGAGTCTGAAAAGTAAGAAAAATTAAAATGTAGGAACTCATACGAAAATTTAATCTACAACGAAGGTTTACAAAACAATTATAAATATTTTCTTTTTAGATTTTTAAACAATTTTGGTTTAAAATTTAAGATCTCTTCCAAAACCTATCAACGAACTTTAGAAAGTAAGATTGAGTTTCACAAAATTGTGAGAACTCATACAAAAATTATAATAACAAACAAATTTCTAAAAATTATACAATAACTTCTGTAGAAACTGCTACATTGGATTGACGATTCAAAAAGAATTCGCTCTAAGATTTTAGGACAGACTTTTATATTTTAATGAGAATTTATGCAGAAAATTTTTGGGAATAAAAAACTCAATTCTGTTTTTAAACGCAACAAAATGGCTTTCTAGGATCACCTTTTGGGCTGTTCGATGAAACACAAGATAATAATCTCATGACCAAACTCACGTTATTTTAAATTTGTTAATATGTTACTCAGAACTGTAAATAAAGTACCTGATGTTTTTGAACTAAAACAGGGTATGTAATAAAAATTTATGGTACTCTATTTGATAAGTGTCATTACAAAAAAATTTTCTCAAAGTAAGAGTTCCTATATTTTTTGAAGTTTAATTGTAAAATTTAGATTTGTGGTAGTTTTTACATTTTATTTTTCTGCAAAAAATTTAACTTATATAAAAAACAAACTGGTTTAAAATACATAAAAATATTATTATTTTCTAAAGCTTAGAGTCAAATAAAATTGTTTAAAAATTAATTTCTCCGCCTTTCTCATTAAAACAAATGTATAAAATCGTTTAATAAGTACAGATTTTTTCAGAAATCCGAATCAAATTAAAAATAAGATTTTAAAACTTCTGGAATACGAAGTGTTCCATCTTCATTTTGAAAATTTTCCAAAATCGCAGCGTAAGTTCTTCCCAGTGCAAGACCAGAACCATTGATCGTATGTACGAGTTGATTCTTACCATCTTTGGATTTATAACGAATTTTTCCCCTTCTCGCCTGAAAATCACGAAAATTGGATACAGACGAAATTTCCATATATCGATTCAAACCGGGCATCCAGACTTCAATATCATAAGTGATCGAAGAATTTGCGGAAATATCTCCCGAACAAAGAATAATAACCCGATATGGAAGTTCTAATTTTTTCAGAATATTCTCCGCATGAGAAAGCATTTTTTTATGTTCTTCTTCTGAATCCTCAGGTTTACAAAACTTTACGAGTTCAACTTTCTGAAACTGATGAACCCGAACCAGTCCTCGCGTATCTTTACCGTAAGATCCCGCTTCTCTTCTAAAACAAGACGTATGTGCCGTTACGGAAATCGGAAGTTGATCTTCCGGGATGATCTCGTCTCTATACAAATTTGTAAGGGGAACTTCTGCGGTAGGAATTAAATTGAGTTCATCCTTATCGATTCTATAAAATTCATCCTTAAATTTAGGATACTGTCCGGTCGCCATCATAGATTCGTCGTTAACCATCGAAGGCACCCAAACTTCCGTATAATCATGTTCCTTAGTATGAACGTCTAACATAAAATTCATCAAAGCTCTTTCTAGTCTCGCGCCGTCTTTCCAATAAGTATAAGCCCTTGCTCCGGAAAGTTTTACCCCTTTTTCAAAATCGATCCAGTGTAATGCCTCTCCGATTTCAAAATGAGTTTTTGGAACAAACTGAAAAGTAGGAATTTTTCCTACTTCGTACTGAACAATATTATCATGTTCTGATTTTCCCGGCGGGACCTTTGGATCCAGAATATTAGGAAGCCCTAAATTAATATTTAAAAGAGCGTTTTCTTCTTGTTCAAGTTTGGATTCTATTTCTTTTATTTTTTCGCCAACGAGTTTCACAGAAGCAGAAATTTTCGTAATATCTCCGCCAGACTGTTTAATTTTCCCGACTTCTTTACTAGCTTTGTTACGTTCCTCTCTAAGAATATCTGCTTCTTTTTGAAATTCACGTTTTCTTTGAATAATCGATTTGAGTTCGTCAATGATTCCAATTTCTTTAAAACCTCTGAGTTCTAAAACTTTTTTGAGATCTTCTGTATTTTCAGTGATATAACGCAAATCAAGCATTGTAGTGGTACGCCTTACGATTCATAAATTTAATGCTGTTTTCAAAAAGTTTATTTTCCACATCTGAGTTAGATTCTTTTCTAAGAGAAAACATTTTATCCAAAATAAATTTCATATAAGAAGGTTCGTTTCTTTTTCCTCGAAAAGGAGGTGGGGCCAAAAAAGGAGCATCCGTTTCAATTAAGATACATTCTAAAGGAAGCTTTTGAGCTGCTTCTTGAATTTCTGTCGCATTTTTAAAAGCCACAATTCCAGAAAAAGAAATATAATAACCTATATCGACTAACGTTTTTGCAGTAAGATAGTCGTAAGTAAAACAATGGATCACACCAAAAGCTTGATCACGAAAATTTTTCAAAATGGAAATTGTATCTTCTTTTGCATCCCTCGAATGAATTACAACAGGCAATCCACTTTTAGAAGAACATTCTAAAAATGATTCGAGAATATCCTTTTGTTGTTTTTTAGTATCCGCGGTATGATAATAATCTAAACCGATTTCTCCGATTGCAGAAAGTTTAGGATCACCTAAGTTCTCGTAGACGAATTTTAAGATTTCTTCCTTATTAGGAAATTCATGTGTTTCCGTCGGATGACAACCAATCGAATACCGAATTTCTAAAGAATCATTTGAATATTCATTCGCAATGGATCGAGCTCTTATGGAACTCTCAAGATCAATTCCAATCTGAACAATTTTTTTTACTCCAGATTCCGCAGCATTTTTTAGAGAATCTGCAATTTCTAAACCCTGAGATTGTATAATATCAAGGTGACAATGTGTATCAACTATAGAAACCATTAGAAATCCGGTTTTAGTGAGTCACTTTTTGTGAATTCGATTGACTGAAAAGAGATTTTTTAAGATCTCTTCAGATAGGTAAAACGACTCGGCTGAAAACCAAGTTTCGGGACATAAACCGTGGATATTAAAGCAACTTCTGCACTCATCTATTATAGACTTCGTTATAAGTACCAAGAATATAAGCTCAAATTAGACCTAAAACTTTCAGAGCTAAATAGAAAGGGAAAAGAAAGACTTACTGTAATGGTAATTCCCCATTCAGAACAAAAAACGATCAACTTTCACATTTCTTATAGAGCGATTTCAATTTTTATTGGAACGATTTTTATTCTTCTAATTATCAGTTCGATCAATGTCTTAAGTCATAGTGGTTCCGTTCATCAACTTACAGAACTCAATCTTTCCAACAAAGACTTCATTCGGCAATCTGCTAAGATGAAGGAAGAAATCAATTCTCTTCATGAATATGTTGAATACTATTATGGAAGATTAGCTCGGCTTTATATAAGACTCGGCGGAGATCCAGCAAAAGTTTCTAAAGGAATTGGAGGTGCGGAACAACTTTCTACACAACCTCCTTCTATTATAGAACCAAAGTCGATAACTCCTCAAACAAACGATCTTCCGGAAGGTGCTGCAGTTTTTAGATTGAAAGAAGACGTTCATAATTTAAAAATCAGTAATGAACTTACGCAAGATATTATTTCTATTCTTAAAAAAAGAAAAAATATTCTTAAACAAACTCCTTCCATCTGGCCTGTGAAAGGTTATGTCCTTTATCCATATGGCGCTTACTTAAATCCGATTTCAGGTAGAAGAGAATACAATAACGGTGTTGATATTGGTTCATTTGCAGGTTCTGAAGTTTTTGCAACCGCTCCCGGAACTGTATATGAAATCGGTTATACAAGAAACACAGGTTATTTCGTAAAAGTTTCTCACAAATACGGATGGAAAACAATCTATTCGAATATGGACCGACTGAAAGTAAAACAAGGACAACAAGTTTCCAAAACTGAAGTAATCGGATTTGTAGGTAAAACCGAAGCGTCTCCGAATTATATGCTTCATTATGAAATTCATGTTGGAACAAGAGCGATCAATCCGTTTGCTTTCCTCAATCAGATTCAGGACTAATGGCAACCACAGAAGAACATCTAATCGTAAACAGTATCATAGGTGAGGGTGCAGAATTCAGCGGAGAATTTAAACTCACCGGGCTTTTAAGAATCGACGGAATTTTTCGAGGCTCTATAAAAACAGAAGGAAAAGTCCTAATCGGCAAATCTGGAATCGTCGATACAGATATCAGAGCCCGAATTGTAGTCGCTGGCGGTGAAATCAATGGGAATATTTACGCGAGCGAACGAGTGACTTTACTTGCTTCCTGCAGAATGAAAGGAGACATTGTATCTCCTAGAATCGTAATGGAAGAAGGAGTACAATTCGAAGGCAATTGTAAGATCAACCCAGTTGCACATTGAAAGTACTCACTTATCAACCCCCTCGAAAAGAAACAGAAACCAAAAGCGCTTCCAAAAATAAGAAAGTAGGAACTTCTTCCTTAAATTCTCTTAGCCAACCTGAAGCAATTGAAAACGTTTCCTCTTCTTTTTTAGATATTTTAGAAGAAATTGTTCCTTCAAAATCGGAAACCACAAAAGATCTGAATTCTCTTTGGAGAGAACTTCCAGACATAGAAAAAAGATTTTTAGATTTTGCTTCGATCGAAAATTTAGAAATCTACCAAAAACACATCCAAGCAATTACAAAGGCTGTTATCGATCAGAATATGAGAGTAGAAACACTTTCTAGAAAAATGAAAGGGGAAGCTAAAAAAATCTATCACGTTGTTAAAATCATTGATGAAAAAATTCAGATCTTAGCGGAACTGATTATGAATGAAGGAAACTCCGCATTTAAACTTTTAAAGTCCCTGACGGATATCAGAGGGCTTCTTCTAGATATTCAAGAATAGAGTTTTGTTTAGACTTTATTTCAAAATCTCAATAAAATTCAATAGTGAAGATTAACAAAACTACTTCAATCGAACAGAAACAAACAGAGAATTTATTTTTCAATAATTCTAATAATTAAAAACCTATCTCTATTTTCGAAAAAATTCCACATTTTAACTTTTAAAACAAACTCATTATAGTATCATTTTCACGGTCCAAATCATAATTGTAAGTTGGTAAAAAATGAATATTGGAATTGATGATGAATTAAATTCATTATTAAGAATAATTATTAAAGAAAGTAACGACCATAATTATTGGGGAGATCGTGAAAGTTGTGATTTATTTCAAACGGCTCGTTATTGCGGTTAACCTAGTGACGAATTATTGGACACATTTTTACGCAGCATTTACTTCAAATTGCACAGGACTCACAAAGTCTAATGACGAATGAGATCTGTGTCTATTATAATAAACCTCTATATGATCAAAAAGTAATTCTTCGGCTTCTTGAATTTTATAAAAGTAATTATATTCCATTTCTCTTTTCAGAGAACCAAAGAAGGACTCAGCAACTGCGTTGTCCCAACAATTTCCCTTTCTACTATTACTCCTTCTGAGTTTATTATTTAACAGATACCTTCGAGTTTCGTACGAACAATAATTGGATCCTCGATCCGAATGAAAAACTAAACCCTTAGG
>NZ_FTNA01000028.1 GCF_900156205.1 Leptospira interrogans | reverse complement strand
ACAGATCTCATTCGTCATTAGACTTTGTGAGTCCTGTGCAATTTGAAGTAAATGCTGCGTAAAAATGTGTCCAATAATTCGTCACTAGGTTAGAATCATGAATTATTTACGCCGAACTCTTGCTAAAACAACTTAAAATTCTAATATTTTTACTTCGAAAAGAATACAAAAATAAAATGCTTAAAGTCCGAGTGTAGATTTTTCTCTCAAAAATATAGATTCCGGAATAGATATAAATCGGTAAGAGTTCCCATATTTTGCAAATATCCAAAGACAAAAACCTAAAAGTCAAACTTACACATAAATTTGGAAACTACCACCAGAAGTTTATTGAGAAAAGGATCTGTTCGAGAATCATAAATACGTAATCTTGTGAGAACACTATAAATCTGACTTTTATATTTTTACAATGAAACTTTTTCCCACATCAAATTTGTGTTAAAATAATCAGTCTGAGAAAATAGATTTCAAAATTTATAATCAATCTTACAAATTTAAAATTGATTATTGGATTATATAAGTGATGAACTTTGGAGACGGCGGGGTTCGAACCCGCGTCCTATTGCGCCCCAGATCAGCCTCTACGTGTGTAGTCTGTGTATAAAATTTCGGAAAGAGGTTCACCCTCAGACAGGACTCTCTTTCCTATTCGGCTCAAATACAAACTCTTTTAGGAACCAAAAACCAAAAGAATCGCCTCCCGATCATTGTCAGAACATTTAGAATTCGAGAGAAAAAACTAAAGTTCCGTAGCAGAGATTAAGCTGCTAAAGCTAATTCGTTATTAGCGGTTATTGTTTGAAGGTTTTTAGAGGAGCCTACAACCTCTACACGCCACATAACCCCTGGCAACAACAGTCGAAACCAATTTCGTCCCCTGCTGTTCTTAGATTAGACTGTCAAAAATAAAAAAGCGGAATTTTATCGCAAGTTTTTTATAAAATTAAGAAACGGTAAAATGCTTTGATTGAAATTTATAGTGAATTCAAACATCAAACTTAAAAGATTTAAGAAATAGATCGAATCATATAGAAAACATTTCCCTATTTTTTATACCAACTACATTCTTTTAGATAACCAAAAAAAGAAGTTAAAATGAACAAATCCAAGAAGTTTATCCGTTTTTGATCGGGAATAAAATCGACAAATCAGTGTTATTCGAAATGGATTGAATCGACTGCATCAATAGGAAATAAAAGATTTCCATCATTCTTTAGAAGAATATAAAAACTTTCGTGTTGATATATAAAACCTTTTACTTGAGAACCATCTTTAAAATGAATTACTCTTTCATGATCAGGCTGATTTTTATCTTTTAAAATTTGAATTAAGGCCGTATTATCCAATTTTGCAACTAAGGACTTCAACTTTTCGACTTGTTTCAAATCGCTCGGAGCAAAACGAACCATAGATTTGAATTTCTCTTCTAATTCTTTTTCTTGATTTGGAAGAATATTCTTAATTTTTTTATTTAGATCCTCTTCCATAGAAAACATCCCGATTGTATTCTCGTTCCCGAGCCTACGAACGTCCGAATTTAATGCGAAGACAAAATCCTCTTCTAATTTCAAACCTTGGGATTTTGCTTCTTCAATACTTTTTTCTAAAGAACGAATTTTATTTAAACTAGATTCCGGGATTCCTTTCCAAGACAAAGATTGTCCCCGATTTACCTGAACTTTTCTGCTTTGAAAAAGAATCGGAAAATTCATTTTTAAAAATTCTTTTTCCTCTTTTGTTAAAGTGCTGGCGGTTTTTTCAAAAGCAATCAAAGGTCCTGTTTCAACTTCTACTTTTCCATCCAAAACATCTATATCCAGTTTAGAATAGGATTCTCCCACATTTCTGGAATAAATCACTTTCGTTCCTGCTAAAAAGGCTCTCACATCCGGTGAAAGAATCGCAAGTAGACCTTCCCCGGTAGATTCGTTCTGAATTGAATCTACCAGAACCGACCCTCGAGCCACATTCAAAGAAGAATACTTTTTATCTCCAGTAACGGAAACTTCAGAATCTGGCAACATTCGAACCGCAACACTTTGAGCCCCCTCTACTTGAAATTCACAAATAGAAAAATTACCAGAAACTAATTTACGATTGAGCAGACTCTCTCCAGGTTGAGACGCTACACCGTCGATTTTACAATCTCCGTAAGAATTGATAAAAACCTGATCTAATTTAGAATCCAACTCAAATTGATATTTAAACCAAAAAGAAACACCTACGACTAAAAATAACATGGCCGCCGTAAGTCCTAAAACCAAAGAACGAGATTTTAAAATCGTATTCGGAAATTCTAAAATCTTTTTCTGAATACTCGATTTTAAATGAGGGGTTTGTTTAATATCAGAAAAAGTACGAGATAGAATAGAATTAGTTCGAGTAGAACTTTGGTACATAGAACGAGCTCTTTCATTTTTAAGCACGAATTGAAGAAGTTCACGCTTATCTTCGGCATTCAATTCACCGTATAAGTACCTTCCTAAAAGGTCTTCAAAACGTTCTATATCGTCTAATTCCGTTTTCATAATAGAAGTTTAGAATTGAAATCCTTGCTGTTCTAATTTTGTTCTCAGTAAAGAAATAGCAGAAATTAATCTCCTACTTACCGTTCTTTCCGAAATTCCCAATACTTGAGCTGTTTCTTTTAAAGTTTTCTTTTTTAATTCTTTATACAATATTATACTCTTTTCTGGTTCAGGAAGACTTTCAATCGTATCTTTTATTGCTTTTTCCAAAAAAACCTTCTCTAAATTTTCCGGAATTTCCGGGTCTATCTCAATATCACCGACTAAATCACTGAGTCGTATATTTCCGAATTCTTTTTTCTGTTTATTGTAATGTTTGAAGTATAGATTTTTTGCAATCGAACAAGTCCAGGTGCTGAAAGAAGCAATCTTAGAATCGAATTTATGAAAAAAAGTAAATGCCTTTAAGAAAGCCTCTTGAGTCAAATCCTCGGCAACTTCCGGATCACCGCAAATTTTCAAAAGAAAATGATATACGGTTCGATAGTTATCCTCGTATAAAACTGAAAAATCTACAGAATCAGATTGAACCATTGAAATAAGTACCGATTACTCGGTCTTTTGCAGTTTTTTTAATAAATTACGATTCTAAAAGCACAAAAAAGAAATTAAAACTCGATCTTTTTTTGAAAACTTTGTTTGGAAAACTATGTCCTATTCGTCTCTATTTTCTATCTCGAGAAAATATATCTTCTTCTCTGCAAAGTATTATTTGGCTTTTGCAGTAAAACAACCAGTTCTAGTGGGACTCATAAATTATAGAACGATTGAATGTTAGAAGAACTTAATTTCACAAACAAACTTGGAGCCAGAGAAAACAAAATTCAAGATCGGAAAAAATTCGTTCTAATTTTGTTTGCTACTATTGTTAAGGATATATGAACAAAAATGAATTTACTTCGATAGAAGTCATTCCGGGTTATCTGGGAGGAAAACCCTTTATTAAAGGAACTGGAGTTCGAGTTTCAGAAATTTTAGATTTGCTTTTGGCAGGAATTTCTAGAAAGGGAATTTTAAGAGAATATCCAGGGATTTGTAATCACGATATTGATTCGGCGGTATCCTTTTTAGAAGCAAAATTGGAAATGGCAAGACAAAGCCAATATACCCACGAAAAAGTGAGCTAAAATAACATACTAAAAATTGACGGTAAAGTATTTTAAAGATTTAAGATTCAACACAACTTAAATCACTTTTAAGCTATTGTTATTTTTTCTCCTCATTAATTTTAAGAGTATAAGATCAACTTCTAACTATTACAGATTATAGCTGTTGGAAAAATCCATATTTATAAAACGGTTTTATCAATTCGTTTTAATGAAAACGGAAGAAAACTCACTTTTCAACAAATCTTATTATAGATTACATCTGGTTTTCGATTTCCAAAAAATTTATGGTAAAGGTTAAACTCGTAAAGTTTTGTAGATTTGAGTTTTCTTAAAAAGAAAAACTTTCAACTTTCGTAAAGTACCATCTTCGATTTGTAGGCTCTTAAAAAAATTTTGAAATAAACGTTTAAACTAGAAATCTATTCAACCAACTTTAAATTTTATTGCCTTTCTCCGATGATTGGTCCACCCACAAGTTGCATCATTCTTTCTTTGGTTAAGATTAGATCTTCTCGGTTATCGGTCGCCATCTCGCCCGGACCATCCAGATAAATCGCCCCTTTTGGACAAGCTTCCTCACACATTCCACAAAAAATACAACGTAGTAAGTCGATCTCGAACTTTTTAGCGTATTTATCTTCTGGATGAAGATGTTGAATTTCCGGAGTTACTTCTGCTGCTTCTATATAAATTGCATCCGCAGGACAAATCCACATACAACAGAAACAGCTTGTACATCTTTCTCTACCCTGTTCATCACGTTTCATCGTATGCATCCCACGAAAACGAGTGGAATACTTTCTTTTCTTTTCAGGGAATTCTATCGTTACCGCTTTTCTTAAAATCGCGGCCTTAATAAAATGTTTGAGAGTGATCCAAAGTCCTTTTCCAATAGAATAAAAATAAAACTTTTCATACCAAGAAAGTTTATGACGACTTGCTACTCTTACTACGTTAACGGTTCCCAACCTCAGCCTCCTTGGGAGAAGTTTTGACCAATTCTGCTATTCTCCGGAAAACAGAACCAGAATTTAATAGACCTTTAGGCGGCTCCATTACCTTTTGAAAAGACTGATTCAATCCATTTTTATTTGTAAAAGAACCGGCTTGTTCTGCAAACGTTTGAATCGGAATTCCGTAAGTTGCTTCAGATATTTCTTGAGTTAAATTTGTATTTAATAAAACAAGAGTAACGTTCGAAGGAATAGAATGTAAAAATTTCTTAATATTCTCATGAATCACAAAAACCAGATCAATCTCTCCTAACTCGATCGATTTACAAATCGCATTGATTTCTTGCGAAGATATAAATCCGGAATCTACCGCTCCTCTTGTATTTGGTCTAAAATCAGTAGTCATCAAAAAATCTTTTTGCTCGGGCGCCTTGTATTGAATTTCTTCTACCCTTGCTTCTACGATAACCGATTTTTCAAAAGATTCCACACTTTGAAGAATGGTTTTTAAATTTTCGTTCGATTCTTTTGCACCACCTAAAATCGCAATCCGTTTTGATTGACGAACTCTTTCCGCAATGGCAGGCAGCACTACGGTACTTTCCGATACGTTTCCATTTTGATAATACGCGAATAACCGATTTTCGTTCAACCAATCGATGTCAAAACGCCCATGGTCACAAAGAAAATACATGTCCTTTTCTTCGTCGATTCGAGGCATATATCGATACATTTTGTTATCTCTTACGTTAGTCGTAACATTGCAACCAGTACTACATCCATGGCAGATCGATTCCCCATTTTTATACCACCATACTCTAGATTTGAATAAGGTTTTATTATTGAGAAGTGCTCCCGTAGGACAAAGATCCGCAAGAGCTCCTTGAAAGTTATGCTGAATTGGTTCGTTCTTTGCAAGTCCTATGATAGAGTGATAACCTCTTTCAAAAAGTCCTAAATTGGATTCTCCTACGATTTCTTCTTCAAATCGAACACAACGATAACAGACAATACAACGGTTATGATTAATGATTAGATTAGAACCGACTTCTTCTTGAGGAACATTCCGCTTTTCTAATGTAAATCTGGAGTTACCCTTTCCTTCTTTGAAAGCATTGTCCTGAAGCTGGCATTCGCCAGCTTTGTCGCAAACGGGGCAATCTAAGGGGTGATTCGCAAGAAGAAACTCCATCGTTCCTTCTCTTGCTTCTTTAATTCGATCGTTTTTGGTGAAAATGGAAAGACCTTCCGTTACCTTCGTATTGCAAGCTGCTTGAAGTCTAGGAACTCCTTCAATTTCGATAAGGCACATTCTACACATTCCCACAATGGAAAGTTTGGGGTGATAACAGAAGAAAGGAATATCGACTCCGACATCTTTTGCCGCTGATATGAGGTTCTTTTTTTCATCCACCTCATATTCGATTCCGTCGATCTTAATTTTTACCATGGAATCATCCTTTTGATTCTTCCCGAATTTCGGGAACAGTTCTATAGAAACGTACCATTCTCATTCTGGCAACCCGTTTCTAAAACGGGATCGTGTATCTATTTTTATATTATGTGCTCTACCGTAGAAATCATACTGTGGGAACTCATACAATGTCAAAAAATTGATTTTTGATGATTGTACTCAAACTACATAATAAAGTACCTACTTAATAGTTAACACTTAATCATGTGAATTTAGGGAAAAAATCTGGGCGAATAAAAAACTCAATGCAACGACTCCCTAAACTCAACAAAACGCTTTCTATGGACCGCGTTTTAGTCGTAGTTAGTAGCTGAATTTTATATCTAAAAAGGCTCAGCCGACCTCGCTTTGGTTCTAATTCCCTTCAAAATTTCCACGATAATCGCTTCCACATTGGATCTATCGAACTTACTGAAACGGCACTCGGCATTTATGACAGATATTTAGATACCGATTTTATAAAGATCGATTCCGAATGTAAAATGATCGGTTTTTCTGAAAATGTGGGAACTACCTACGCATTTAACAATTTTCGATGATTCTAAAACCAAACCATCAATTTTCTATAGATTTGTGCACTTTCTACTTAGAAATCACTGCAAAACCTTAAAATATAGGAACTATTACAATTCTCAACGGTTAAAAAATTTTTCAAAAATCTATAAAAAACACCAGAACGTAGCGTAACGGGGACGAATAAAATTAATTTTAGAGTGGTCTCCAAAAGATTTGAACCTTACACTCGAAAGTTGGAACAATCACCTTTTGGGACTGATTCTTAAAGTTCTAAATCTTTGTAATAATCTGGAATTCTAGCCCACTTTTGGAACCATTGAGGATTGATCGCCCTTTGATATAAATATGCGTCTATGAGAACTAAATTTACAACTGCCTCGATAATTGGAACGGCTCTAGGGAGAACACAAGGATCATGACGACCTTTTGCTTCTAAAATGGTTTCTTCTCCTTTGAGATTTATAGTATTCTGTTTTTTAAAAATTGTAGAGGTTGGTTTAAAAGCGGCACGAATTACTAATTCTTCTCCATTGGAAATTCCACCCTGGAGTCCTCCAGAATGATTCGTTCTAGTCCTGACTCTTCCAGTTCCTTCTTCCACGTAAAATTCATCGTTATGTGAACTTCCGGTTAATAACGTTCCAGAAAATCCGGAACCCACTTCGAATCCTTTACAAGCAGGAATAGAAAGTATCGCCTTTGCCAAATCTCCGTCTAACTTGTCATATACGGGATCTCCTAAACCTGGAGGAAGATTATAAGAAACACATTGGATCGTTCCACCTACGCTATCTCCGGCTTCTTTCATTTTTAAAATCAAAGAACGCATTTGGTCAGCGCTACCAACGTCTGGACAACGAACTTCATTTTGATCGACTTCTTCCCTAGACTTAGGATATTTATCACCTATGTTAGATTGAACGGTTCCGATCGAATCCACCCACGCAATAGTTTCAATTCCAAGATCATCCTTGAGGATCATTCTCGCAATGGCGGCTGCGGCTACACGACCAATCGTTTCTCGAACGGAAGAACGTCCGCCGCCTACATGCGCACGAAAACCGTATTTCATTTGATAGGTATAATCCGCGTGAGAAGGTCTAAACGTGGTTCTTAAATTTTCGTAGTCTTTAGAAATCGTATTTTGGTTATCTACGATCAAAGCAATCGGAGATCCGATCGTTTTTCCTTCAAATACTCCAGAAACTACACGAACCGTGTCAGTTTCATCTCTAGGTGTGGTGAGGTTACTTTGTCCTGGTCTTCTCCGGTTTAAGTCTTTTTGAATTTCTTCTAAACGAATGGGAATTCCTGCGGGAACTCCTTCAACCACAACTCCCACAGAAGTTCCATGAGATTCTCCGAAAGTACTAACTTTAAAAATTTTTCCCCAGCTAGAAGGCATATTACCAAAAAAACAAGGGAAAGCTCAGGAATAAAGCGGTTTCTAAAAGAATCCTTTGGTTTTAAGCCGCAGAACGAGGAACAGTTCCTCTAAAACTTTGATCTACCTTCTCGTATAAACTTGGCTCTAATTCGGGATCAATAACGTAAATAACTCTTCTTGGATCCATACTGTTATTTAAATCGAATACTGCCTTTCTTTTATCCTGACGGAAAGAATGAGGATCATAACCTTGAATTTTAATTTTACCTTTGTTGATGATCACAGGGCGAATCGTTCCGATCCTTTCCAAAAGTGGTCTGGTCTGATGTCTAAAAATTTCTTTAATCACACAAGTTTCAAAATGAATCTTTCTTTGAGAATCCGTAGAAACGACTATAACGTAGTCACCCGGATTCAAAACGCTTTGGTTTTCGCAAAGACTAAGCGCCATAAAATCAAAAAAATCTCGGACGATCTTTTCATTATAAGAAAAGAAACTATTGTTTAAGATCAATTTCATTGAAGTAAGAGCATCATAAGAGTTACGCCATTCTTGATCAGAACTGAGAGAAGCAAACTCTCCAGAAATCGAAATGATTCCTGGATCTTCGTCCGTATAAGTATTGTTAAGTGCATAGTGAATTTGTTTTTGAATGTCTTCGATTAGAATTTTTTTTGTTTTATCATCCTTATACTTTTGAAGATATTCGGTTAGCCTCCGAATAATTATATTTGTAGTAGGATAATTGTTATTTAAACCCTCTCCTCGGAAAGTTCTATGACTATTCAGAACTGCGGATTTAACTTCTGAATTTACCCCACTTAAATTTCCAATCATAAGATAACTAATGATAGGATGATTTTTAATATAATCAAATTCTTCCGGACGAAGATCGGTATGATTTGGAAGTTTCATTCTAGATTTTCCTATATCTACCATAAAGGAAGCGAGCATAATATTGAGTTGTTTTGTCTTTTGAATTTCGTTATCGGTTTTACTCAGTGCTTTCAATCCTCTTAGTTTCATCGCCATAGAGATCACTGTACGTTTGGTCATCATTTCGGAGTCGGCTTTAATTCCCGCTTGTCTCATAACTTCGATCACATTCACAAGTCCGAGTTCCATATCTGTACTTCCCTTAAAGTCCGCGAGAATATCATCAATACCTTTTTGAACCAAACGAATGTGATTGTTGGTTAATGGAAAATGTTTAAGTTCCTCTAAAAGTTCAGAAGCCTCTTTAGCAAGTGCCACTGTAAGATTTGGATTGACGAGTTTGGTAAAGGAAACTTCCCTTCCGTGAACCATATCCGGATTATCTTTTGGTTTAGTAACTTTATCTTTTTCTGAGATAAGAAAGTAAATTCCTTGGCTTTCAAACTTTTGAAGTCTAGTGACGTCCTCTTCAGATGCGTCCGACTTTTTATGAATTAAGATCTGTCCGTTTTTATTATAAAAATCGACCGGTATTTCGCTTTGACTAATAAAACTCTTGATAACGTCGGAATTGAACTCGAACTTTTCTAAAAGTTCCCTATTAACCGATTGCGAGTGATGACTTGCATTAGAATTCATTTTATCAAATTCCATTAGTTATATTTTGGAAAGGAGTTGTATTAGAAAAAATTTTTGACAACCCTTTCTTAGAGAATGATACACAATCCGACTGGAAAAAAATTATTTATGAAAATCATAGAGATTTTTATAAAACGAGCTACAGAGATAGGCCCGTTTCTTCGTTTTAAAACCAGTTTTTTACTCTTAAAGGAGTTATTGAAATGACCTGAAAATGTTCATCGCTTTTAGAGGTATTAAATCTGAGTATTTAGAATTTTGTTCTAAAGAGAAATTCGTATTAAAATTCATGGCATTTTTTTCTGTAAGAATTAGTGAGGGCCGCTTTAAAACCAGAAAAAGTTCAATTGCTGAATTTTTTAACAAAAGGTTGTAGTTCCCACAGAAGCCGTCTCATTTTGACCGTTTATCTTTTTTGAAACTTACTTATTCAACGAATCGATGTGTGGTTCCCACATTTTTTAAATTTCGCCGCAAGTTCTAGATTTGCAGTAGTTTCATATATTTTAAAGTAGTTTAGACAAATTCCGACCTGTGTTTTGAAAATCCATATTTTGTCTTAAATAATCATTATATCATAAAAGAATTTTAGTCATGATTTTCTGTAGAATTTATCTAAACGAATTGATGTTTTGGTTTTTTACAATAAGTTTAACGCAAAAGAAATTTAGCCATATAACCGAATTCTACCCAAAAAAGGAATTATTACCTAGAGAGCTATAATAAAGTAGCTAATATTTTGTACTGAAATATTTATTTTGCGATAAGAATTTAAAATATACAATTTGTTATTGTATCATTTTAACTATGACATTTCGAACATTTTCCAAAATGGTATTTTCATCGGAAATTGGCTTTTCTAATTCTATATCTTGTTCTTTAGAAAAGAATATTAAAATTATATAATAAAAGTAATTAAGTTAAATCATATATTTATTTACGAGAAATACATGATATTATCTTAAAGATCCGAGCAATACCGGGTTTTTTAAAGAACTTTCATAAAATGAATTTTAAATTCGACAATGGTCTCAAAATAGAGGTTTTGTGTGAAAATTTAATTTAAACATTACTATATTTAAATTAACTAAAGTTCGCAGATTCCTTAATTCCGTAACTCGGTTTTTAAGCACTTTCTTTAGGAATTTCGCCGGTTTGTTTAGTTAATTCCTCATAAAGACGAGCGTCCATATTAGAATCCAAAACGTAAACGATCCTTCTCGGGTCTTGGTTTTTTTCGAGATTGTAAACCGCTTTTCTACGATCCAACTTTAAAGAAGCAATATCAAATCCTGAAATTCTAAGTTTACCCATATTACTAAAGTTAGGTTTAATGGTTCCTATTCTTTCTAACATAGGACGAATTTGAGTTTTATACATTTCTCGAATAATACAAACTTCAAAAAAAACTTTTTGATTAGAATCTTGTGTGACCACAATCACAAAGTCACCTTCCCGAATAAAAGGCTGATTATTACACAATGAAAGACCAATATGATCGTAAAAGTCTCTCAAGGTCTTTTCATTATATGCAAAAAAACTGTTATTCAAAATTAATTTCATTGCAACCAAAGGATCAAAAGCTTCTCTCCACGCTTGTCTTGTCGTCAAGGATGCAAATTCTCCCGCAATGGAAATAACCCCAATATCTTCCATAGGAAGATTGTTGGTAAGAATATTCCGAATTTGTTTTTGAATATCTGCAACCAAAACGGTTTTTTTAGGATCGTCCTTATACTTTTCCTTATAAACGTTGAGCTTATGAATAAGAACTTTTGGTTGAGGATAGTTATTATTCATTCCTTCCCCTTTATGAGGACGGTGATGATTGAGAACCAAAGTTTTAATATTATCGTCCAAGTCCGGAAGATTTGCTATCATAAGATAACTAATAATTGGATGGTTTTTAATATATTCAAATTCTTCCGCTTTCAGATCTCTCTCCATCGGAATTTTCATCTGAGTGTAGCCCACATCCGCAAGATAAGAAGACATCATTAGATTCATTTGATCTAATTTTTTCTGTTCCATGTCCACCTTAGTAAAAGCTTTTCCGGCTCTCACTTTCATAGCCATTGAAATCACGGTGCGTTTTGTAAGTATTTCGGAATCCATAGGA
Source organism: Leptospira interrogans (assembly GCF_900156205.1). Classification (GTDB taxonomy): domain Bacteria; phylum Spirochaetota; class Leptospiria; order Leptospirales; family Leptospiraceae; genus Leptospira; species Leptospira interrogans. Next base: position 35,060 of record NZ_FTNA01000028.1, on the reverse strand, counting down.
ACCCCTGCGCTACTCATAACTTCTATGATGTTAACCAATCCGGTTTCCATGTCTGGAGTTGATTTAAAATCTTCTAATATTCCGTCTATGGACTTATTTAGATGTCTTAACTGATTTCCATGAAGGGGAAATTTTTTTAATTCGGATAAAAAATTGGAAGCGTTCTTAGCAAGATCTACGGTTAACTCGGCATTGACTAGTTTGGCAAAACTAACGTCTCGACCATTTACATTATTTGGCCCATCACCTTGTTTTCCGCCGGAAATCTTTTCGAATTCGGATTTTAAAAAGTAAATTCCCTGGCTCTCGAATCTTAATAATTTTGTAATGTCATCTCCGTCTGCATTTTCCTTTTTATGAATTAAAATCTGTCCGTTTCTATTATAAAAATCAACGGGAATTACGCTGTTAATTTTAAAATGCTGGATGATTTCTTCTGTAAAATCGAATTTTTGTAAGTCTTTCTGCGCGTCCATAAGAATAATCTTAAATAGTGAATTTTACTTTTTGAATATAGCTACGCTAATTAACGTAGATTAAAATAATCGCTTAAGAATTTCATTTTTAATCCATGAAAAGGTGGGAATAAAACGTTTGCACCGAATATTTTGAATAAAAGACGAAAAAAAAATATTTTACCACTCACTTCCATGAAGAATTCAAACTAATTTCGAGTATATTTCGACTGACGCGATCTTCTAAAGAAGTCCCAGCAAAACCTACTCCTTTTGTATCGGATAGAATAAACGTATCCTGGGCACGGTTTCCGGTTTGATCTGTACGAATTTTCGCGGAATGAATGTTAATACCGTTTTCTTTCAAAACCCCAGTAACAAAATAGAGAAGCCCCTTTCTATCTGGAGCTTCGAGTGAAAATTTCGTTCTGGTTGCAAATTCAACATCTTCAAATTCTAATCTAGAATCTGCGCTTAGATGAAATGTATTTCTAAGATCGATTTCGCTCGAGTGATGAATAATTTCTTCTAAAACAAAATCGTCTGTAAATACAGAAGACATCAAAACTCCCAATTTAGAAGCCTTAATTTTAGAATCGGTTTCCTCCGACTTTAAAGTAAAAATATCGTAACTATAAAATTGACCGTCTTCCTCTATTGTCTCGATGTCTCCCGAAACAATTTCCCAACCCATAAAAAACATCGCTTTCACCATTTTATGAAGAGTTCCTGGAGCAGTTTCGGACGTTTTTAACGTAACCGTATAGAACCCACCGTTTTCCTTATAGTGAAATTGAATCATTCTATAGACCTGGTTACAAAGATAATTGCCCTTTTCAAAAAAAACGACTCTTTTCCGACCGTATTCTGTCTCTTACCGGACGAAAAATTCTTGCTTCAAGATTTTGGGGGAAAACAGTCAAAGTAGAGTGGAAATAGAAGATATTCGCCGAAAATAAAAGGACTTATTTCCCATGAAAAGACCTCTCGAATATAATCCGGAATTGATCCAAAAGTCGGAACCTCTACCCGAAAAGGGTTCTTCTAAAAAATGGAAGGTCCCAAATCCGAAAAAAGAAAAAGCGGGCTCGGAAACGGAAGGTGCTCCTAGTTTATTGATTTTCGGTTTATTCCGATTCGCTAAAAAATATAAAGGAAGAATTTTCTTAATCATAGGACTTCTTTGTTTTGAAATCGGATTTTACGCTAGTATCCCATTTAGCTTTAAATACTTAATCGACGAAGCACTGATCAATCGAAATCAAAACGCTCTTTATTGGATCGGTGCTTATCTTGCCATTGGGACAATCGCTTTTGCAATCCTTGGAACTTTAAGAGATTACCTTTATAACTGGGCATCCGCAAGAATCATCCAAGATTTAAGACTACAGATGTACGAACATCTGGATCAATTGAGTTTAGATTTTTTTTCCAACAATAAATTAGGAGATATTCTCTCCAGATTTTTCAACGATCTTACAGCATTGGAACATGCACTTTTAGCATTCATTCCCTGGGGTTTAGGTCCGTTATTAGAAGCGGTTTTTGGAACCATTTTACTTTTTCTATTAGATTGGAAATTAGCTTTAATCGCACTTTTGATTTGGCCGATCAGCTTCTTAGGTCCGGGTTTTTTATCTAGAAAATCAACTGAAATTAGTTATACAAGAAAATTAGAAGAAGCTCAAGTACTGAGCCTTGTTGAAGAATCCATTTCAGCCCAAAACTTAATCCGTGCCTATGATCTAAGCGACTATTTCTTTGCCAGATTCAAAAATAACTGCGAAAAATTATTTCAAGTTTCTCTCAGATTGGGATTAACAAATTCATATTTAGAACGTTCTGCTGGTTCGGGGATTTTACTTCTGCAAGGAATTTTATTACTTGTAGGAACTATATTCGCATATCATAATACTCTTAGCATTGGAACATTAGCCGCTTTTTTATCTCCGTTTTTAAACTTGAGTTATTCCTTATTATATCTTTCTCAATATTTACCAGCCCTGAATCACGCGAGCGGCTCCGCAAAACGAATTTTAGAATTACTACGGACTCCCGTTTTCGAATCGAATCCAGAAGAATCTTCAATCCCGGAACTCAAAGAAGCAATTCATTTCGAAAACGTTCATTTTAGATATAAGGGAAGGTCTAAAAATTTAAGCGACATTACTTTGACCATTTCCAAGGGAAGTTATACTGCAATCGTAGGTGGCTCAGGAGTCGGTAAAAGTACTTTCATCAAACTTCTATTAGGAATGGTTCAACCAAACGAAGGAAGAATTCTTTTCGATGGTATGGATATTAATCTATTGTCTAGAAGTTCTGTTCGATCTTTAGTAGGAGTTGTATTTCAGGAAACATTCCTTTTTAATACTACAATTTTTGAAAACATCCGCATCGGCAAACCAAGTGCAACTTTAGAAGAAGTGATCGAAGCCGCTAAAAGAGCAGAAATTCACGAAACAATCCTTTCTTTACCCATGGGTTACGAAACGAACGCTGGAGATAGAGGAACTAAACTTTCCGGGGGTGAAAGACAAAGGATTGCAATTGCAAGAGCCTTTTTAAGAAATCCTCAGATCCTTCTTTTGGATGAAGCAACTTCTTCTTTGGATCCAGTAACGGAAGCGAGAATTATGAAAACGCTTTCTTTGTTAAGAGAAGGAAGAACCGTAATTTCTGTCACTCACAGACTTTCTACAATTCGAGAGGCTGACCAAGTTTTTCAAATGCGGAACGGTAAACTAGAAAGATTTTCGGTTCCTGAACCGGAACAACAAGCAATGGTCCTATAAAGAACTGTTTTCTTACTTGCAATTTTTTTCCGGGCTAATTTACATTCTTTCCAATGCTTTTAGTTCCCACTTACATCGCAGATTCTCCGATCGGCGGCTTTGGCCTCTTTGCAGGTCGAGATATTCAAAAAGGAGAACTGATTTGGAAATATCATCCTAAAACGGTTTGGGTTTTAACCGATTCCGAATTAAATTTACTTCCACATTCCGTTCAAGAAATGTTTCGCACATACTCTTATCAAACAGAAGGGAAATGGTTTTATTGTTCGGACAATTCCAAATTTATGAACCACAGTGATGATCCAAATACAAAAGAAGATTTTACGAGTGATCAAACCAATCCTATAGGACAGGATAGCGCGACTAGACTAATTCTAAAAGGAGAAGAGCTTACTTGTAACTATAAGCTCTTTGACGATAATTGGAAAATGAAACTTGGTTTAACCTCTTGAAGCTTTAATCTGTTCCTTAAGTTGAGCCGCTGCGAGAGCATAACCTCCATCTGCGGAGTCCACAAAATGAACTTCCCTTATAGAACCCTCATGCAAAGCACAAGTCATTAAAGCCCTATCAGAAACATGATAACCATAAAATAGTTTTCCTTGTCGATAGAGATCATCCAAAAACTTAAGAAACGATTCCCTAGAATCCGAATCACAGGCTATAACCATCTTTAAGGTTCCATCATATTTTCTAAAATCAGAAGCAATTACTTGAGACTTTCTTAATTCTCTAAGTTCTTTCCCATTTATTTTTGGACCAAATCTCCATTGTGTTTTGATGGCAAGATTGACTGCGAGCCCTTCGATTTTAATTTTAATCCTTCTCAAAAAATAAAAAATTCCGGTTCTACTTCCGGAATGAACCGTGGCCTCTTTACTTGGATACTTTCCAGACAAATCTACTTTAATTTTTTCTTCCTTGAGAGGATGAATTTCCACGTCATTTCCTAAAAGAACGCTGACTTGATCTAAAACTATTTTTAATAATTCTTGATCAGAAGAGGTACTTGGAGAATTCATCTTAACGATAAACGAAACCGTTTCTCCTCGATGACTCGGAATATCCTGCCAACGACAAGTAAATCCAGTAAAGTCAGGTTTGATTTTAATTTTATGTGTCAAAGGAATGATATAAGGATTAGAGGAATCGTCGTTTTTAATAAAACTTTCTGCTACATCCAAAGCATTGCCGGTTAAAATTGCTTGGTTATAAAAATCGGAAATTTTTAATTTACAAAGTTTTAATTCTTTTCCGGTTTTTTTTAACTCTCCTACGTTTACGATTCCTGCCCTGAGCTTTAATCCGAAGTTACTTTTTACCAATTCTCGGATCGAAAATAAAATGTCTCTCACACCAGGGAGAGCGCTATCCGGAAGTAACAAAGTCATTCCATCTCCACCGAATAAAAACGGATAATCCATATCCCCCATAAGATTGGAAACCGCCATTGCAGTGATACAACCCGCAATGTTTACGTCTTTGTAATGTCCACTTCGAATAGCATCTGTAGAATTTACAACGTCCGTAATGATTAAATTCCAATCGTCCGGAACGGTAAAATAATTGGAAGGTTCTATAATATCCGTAAAAGAAGAAAGCGAAGGTAAATATTTATAAAAATTCTGAGTGTTTAACGTGGTTTTTTGATCAATGGTCTGAATCATTCTTTTTCACCTAATTATAATTGTATTTTATTAGAAAATTTTAAACTTTTTCATATTCATAAACTTCTTTCCATCAGAAGAGATCATTTAAAAAGAATTTGGAATTTATACCAAAACAATTCATCACAAATTTATGATTTTGGAATCGGTTTTAAACTAATTTCAAATTCTATCCTGATTCGAAAGTTTCAAAATGTATTAATGTACTACATTTAGAAATTTTTAAAATTTTTACACGTATTTTTTAGAGTAAATCCAAGTATCTAAAAACATCGCGACCATAGGAAACAATGTCGCGAACTCCTTATATTCAATTTTATTTATTAAATTTGTTGAAAAATTCCATAGTGGTGATTAACAAAACTACTTTAATCAACCGTTTTTATGAAACAGATGGAGAATTAACTTTTCAATAACCTATTTGTATAAAATGAACTTTTATAATACCGATCTTACTATTAAATTGGAATTAAATAAGTAGTTCACACAATTTCTCCTTCTCTCTAACGAAACCATAAATTAAGTCACATTGTGTGATTTATGGCTTTTTAAGCGTCTTCTTTCTACTCATTCCCACTATGGTTTTGGATAAAACGTTTTGTCAATTGTGAAAGTAGTAAACGAAAATAATTACAAGTCCCGAAATTAACCCAAACTCTAAACGACCTAAATATCAATAATCGATTTTGAGATCTTTGATTTTTTTATCCAAAGTATTTCGATTGATTCCTAAAAATTTAGCAACTCTTGTTTTTGTATATTTGAACTTCTTCATCGCGTATTTAATCAAACGGGCTTCTACTTCTCCAACTACAACTTCGATAGCCCTTCCATCAAGCGCATCCAAATTTGAGGAGGAGAATCTAGAATTGGCAATTTCTACAGAAGATTCAGAATCCCCAGTTTCCGGATCAAAATCCTCATCTCCGTAAAGAAGACGTCCATTGATCTCAGAAAAATCTTGAATATCCAACATTTCTAGTTGAGAAAGTACAACCGCACGTTCTATTACATTTTCAAGTTCTCGAACATTTCCAGGCCAACTGTAATTCATCAAAAGTTTATGAGCCTCTCTCGTGACTCCCGTAATTTTTTTACCGTTTTCTTCGGCATACTTTGCAATAAAGTGATTGATCAAAAGTGGAATGTCATCCGATCTTTCACGAAGAGGAGGAGTTACCATATTTACGACGTTTAGTCTGTAAAAAAGGTCCGGCCTGAATCTTTTTTCAGAAATTAATTTTTCCAAATCCGCGTTAGTCGCCGCTATTACCCTTACGTCAATTTTTTTAGGTTTAACAGAACCGACGGCTTCAATCTCTTTCTCTTGCAGAACTCTCAAAAGTTTAGATTGTAAATTGAGATCCATCTCTCCGATTTCATCCAAGAAAATTGTTCCGGTATCTGCCATTTCGAACTTACCTTTTTTATCCGAAACAGCTCCCGTAAAAGAACCTTTCTTATGGCCAAAGAGTTCGCTCTCAAGTAAGTTTTCAGGAATTGCAGCGCAGTTGATCTTGATAAAAGGCTTATCAGCGCGAGAAGAATTATAATGAATTGCAGAGGCAATCATTTCTTTACCGGTACCAGATTCTCCAGTAATCAAAACAGAAGCTCTAGAATCGGAAACAAGATGAATCATTTCGAAAAGTTTTTCCATCGGTTTGGATTTACCGATCAAAGAACCAAATTTATATTTATTCTTTAATTCTCTTTTGAGAAGAACGTTCTCTCTCGAAATCTCCCTTTTTTCCTCGTCGATCAGTTTTTGAATCCGAATCGCTTGATAAATTACGGATGCAACTACTTGCAAAAAATCTAAATAAGTTTTTAAATCGATGTATTTTTTATGAACGAAATAAACGCTTACCACTCCCAAGACATCCGTATCCGATTTGATAGGAGCCGCAAGAAAACTAACGTTTTCCGGATTATTTTTAAAATGAGCCGCATTTCCAACTCGGTTTATAAAATTTTCGTCATTTGCAATAGATTCGATGATAATTGGTTCCCCTGTTTCAAAAACCTTTCCAGTAACACCTTCTCCTGGAAGATAAACCCCTTTTTCCATTTCTTCCGCAGTTAAACCGGAGGCTGCTTCCAATTTCAAAATCGCTTTTTCAGGTTCGAAAAGAACAATACTTCCGCGTTCTAAATTTAGGGATTTTTCCAAACGATCCATAATATCTTCAAAAATTTCCTGTAGAACCAAAGTGGAAGTAACAGTTCTGGAAATATCAATTAGCACTTGTTGAATTTTATTTTTTTGTTCGAGTTGTCTAAAAATTTGTAAGTTCTTAAAAATCTGGGCAGCTTGATTAGCAAGAGTAGAAATAATTTCTAAATGTTCTTCGTTGAAAGCTCCTTTACGACTGGAGTCCAAAGAAATTACTCCGATCACTACGTCTTCAACAATCATCGGAACCGCAAGTTCCGACATAATATCATCCTTTATGGAAATGTAATGTGGATTAGCGGTAACATCACTTACGATCATACCTTCGCCCGACGCGGCTACAATTCCGGTGATTCCTTCTCCAACTTTCAGTTTTACCTTAGTTCGAACGGAAGGATTCATCCCACGAAAAGTCACTATATCTAAAACGTTTTCTTTCTCATTAATCAACATCAAAGAGCCGGAGCCTACTTCGCAAATCTGAATGCAACGTTCTAAAATCAAATCCAGAAGTTTATCCGGATCTAAGGTAGAATTCATTGCCGTAGCAACTTCTTGTATAGATCTTAAGGGGCTAGGCTTCACATATCCTGACATGCTTAAAATTCTTGCGATTTGATAATTTTGAAGTCAATTCAAATTTTATTTTTCGCTTATTTATAAAGCGATTTTTTTAAATAATGCTAATAAATATTTATAATTTCGTTTGTTTTATCCAAGAAACTGTCTCAAAAGTTATCTTAACGACCTTAGGAGTGAAATTTAAGTTTCACAAAAATGTGAGAACTCGTACGCAAATTTAAAAAGATTAGAACTACTCAAAAGTTCGCACATTGCCAAATACGACGGTTTTTGTAGGAACTACTGCATTTTATTAAAAATTTCTAAAAAATGATCACTAAACCTATGAAAGTTTTGAAACAAACTCTATTTGAATTCTGTTTTCAGAAAATCTAAGTTTTAGCAAACTTAAGTTATATATAGTAGAGTTGAAAAATGAATTCTCCACCTTGTTTCTGCTTCATGAAATAGACGATTGAAGTAATTTCGTTAATGCCACCATGGGATTTTTCAACAACTCTGCTTTTTAATCTCAGATCATATTCGCTTGCAGATACTTGGGACATAACGCCATAAATCACAGACAAGAGGAATTCATAATCAAAAAACACTCCTTAAAACATAGAATGTAGAATCTCTATTATTTTTAGAAAGTTTTCTAATGTACTTACAACGAACTTACGTTAAACTAGACATTCGATCTGATTTGCCGAAACAGTAAAATTGAGTTTCTATAAAATTGTTCTAAACGGAATAATCCAGAAATCAATGAATAGAAACGATACGACTCTTGGGCAATCCGAAGAACCGTTAAGTCAGTACGATGAGAGATAAAATCTCCGAATCCACACAAAAGATTTTCCATGCAGTATGGGAAAGAATTGCTCCCTTTCACGAGATGATCCAGTCTCGTCCCGCGGTTCTTTCTTACTCCGGCGGAAAAGATTCATCTATTTTGTTGCATTTTTATTTCTGGCTGTGGATAGAAAAAAAAATACCTGCGCCTTGTATTTATCATCTAGACCATTCGATCCGATTCAATTTAGAACAGGAAAAAAAAATCTTTGAATATGCAGACAGTACATTTCCATTTTCTAAAATATTCAAAAAAAAGAATATTCCTGCTTTGTCAAGAAGGTTAGGCAAAACGCTTGAAGAGACAGGAAGGGCGTTTCGATATAAGGATTTAAAAAAAATTTCGGATCAATACGAAGGTTATATAGTCACTGGTCATCACTCGAGTGATTATCTGGAAACGATTCTTCTTAACTTAATTCGAGGAGGGGGTTGGAATTCTTTACGAACCTTAGGATGGTATGAAAAAAACCGCTTTAGACCTCTATTTGCATTCTCCCAAGAGGAAATTGAAACAATTTTACAATCCGAATTTTGGAAAATTTTTGAAGATGAATCTAACAATAGCGATGAATATCTTAGAAATCGAATTCGAAGCTATATTATACCTTTATTATTAAGAGAAGGGGCCAACCCAGATCGAATCTATAAAAACTTCCATAGGATAGAAAAACCAGTCTCTAAAATTTTTTCCAAAAAAAACTCAGATCATAAAATTCCTTCTTTTTTAAAAATAGATATTTGGGTTTTGAACGATCTTTCTCAAAGAGAAAGAAAATTCTTTATAGATCGTTATCTCCGTTCCTTAAACTTATACCCTACAACACGAAATTTTTTCAGAGATCTTACGGATCTTTTACAAAAAGAAAACTCGTTCAGCCTTGAAAACAAAGAGACATGGTTTTGGAAATCGACTTCTTCCGACCTTTATCTGATTCCTAAAAACTCTCCTTGTTTAAGAGAATTTAGATTTGAACCGAAAGAGATGGTTCTCAAATGGAACGGAAATCAAAAAAAAATCCCTCCAGATTTAATTCCGGATTTATGCCCTGCAGGAGCCAAAATCCGCAAAAACGGGATGAGTATAGAAATTTCCGAAATCCTACGACAAAAAGAGATTCCAGTTCCGGTTAGAAAAATGCTACCCATACTTCGCGGGGAAAGGAAAGTTGATGTGATCTGTCTGAGTCTTTGGGATCCTAAAATAGGCGACATCGTAGCGGACAGAGAGGTTGAAATTTTACCTGACTTTCAGGAGCCCGGAGTATGAACGAGGATCCTCAAAAAAAGGACGAACCATTCTTTAAAGACGTTGAGTTCAAAGCATCTTACGGAAAAGCAGATCAAATCCCTTCTCAAGGAACACCTCAGATAGCATTTGCAGGCCGTTCCAACGCCGGTAAGTCCTCCTTACTCAATGCAATTTTAGAAAGAAAATCTCTCGCAAAAGTATCTTCCACACCCGGAAAAACAAAACTACTCAATTTCTTTTTTGTAAATCATTCCATTTATCTCGTGGATTTACCTGGTTTCGGCTATTCCGCAAATTCTCATAAAGATCACGAAGCGATGATGGGTCTTTTAATGGATTACTTAAATCTAGCGAAAGACCTCAAATGTTTATTTTTAGTCTGCGATTCTCAGAGAGAATTACCGGAAGAAGAACTAGAATTGATCGGAACTTGTTTTGAAAGAAATATAAAACCAGTTTTAGTAAGAACAAAAATCGACAAACTCAATCAAAGTGATCTTTCTAAACTTAGAAAAAAAATGAAGAACATTCACGAATTATATCCTATGCTTGAAACTGTACTTGTTTCCAATAAATCCGGTAAAGGATTACCCGAACTTAGAAAAATTGTATATTCATTGATTGAAACCGTCAAAAATCGCCTGGAAAGAATCGAAGAAATTTCTTAATTTAACGTAAGCTTGTCGTAAAAAAATAAGAAAGAATTTGTTCATAAAATCGTGATTTGTGGGAGTTCCCACATTTTAGGAATCAAGATCACAATTTTTTTAGAATCATGAACCATGGATTTTTACACCAAACTCACGCTAAAATAAAGTATCCAGTACTTTACGTAGAACAAGGCTTTGTAATAAAAATTTACAGATACTCAATTTGATATGAATCAGTCATTAAATTCTAGCGTCTAAAAAATTACCGAGTTTATCAGAAACGTTCGTATTGAATATTTTTAAACTCATTCTAGTTTGTTTATCCATAAGTTCCTTAAAAGTATCCATCGTATCTTTCAAAACCGCTTTTAGTTTTTCCTGGCTGAGAACCATTTCAAGTTTTCTTTTTTTCTCTTCTAATTCAGTTTTTCGGATGGAATCGAATCCTTTTTCTTCCACATCTTTTTTCGTTTCGAAAATTTTAAGTTCAGATTCAATTCTACGAATTTCGGATAAAATTTGCTTTTCCCTATCCTCAGATTTGGTTTTAGAAGTTTCTTCTTTTTTAGGAAAATCTTTTTCTTTCAAAGATTCCTGCTGAGAAGTTTCAGTATCTTTACGCAAAGTTTCTTCTGATTTTTTTGCAGTGACAACCTCAGTCTCACCTGCAACCGCCACTAGTTTTCCATTTCGAAACTCATAATGGATTTTCATATTTAGAGAACGAATTTCGGCCCGATCTCTAAGCGCTTCCGACTTGAATTCGGCAACGTGTCCAAGTTCGTGAGAGATTACATGTAAAACCGACGTGGAAGCTGGGGCGCTTTCCAACTGACCATGTCCTATATAATACAGAGACTCATCCCTTGGAATTCCAAGTTGAACCTTATGTTCTCCGCCGATTTTCATCCTAATATTAGTTTCGGCTTATATAGTTCCAAGTTAAGGGTAGTATATAAAATATTTCTAAAATTAGAAAAAATTCTTTGATAAAAAGAAAAATAGGAAATTATAAATACGGATTTTAATCAGCAGAAGCAATCTTATTTAAAATTTCAGCAATTGCGGAATCCGATAAATTATGAAATACAAGCCCGTACTTATACTTCTCCTCGATTAAATCTTTTCGTATAACATCAGCCTCAATTGCAGTAGAAAGCATGGGGGACATAAACTTAACACGTTCACCCAAAAGAATCTCTTCTCTCGAACTAATCGAGGCGCCGATCATACTCATGTCTTCGAGATTTCCTAATATCTCATTTTTACCTAGAACCATTTTTACTAGATTATTCTTCCGGAAACGTTTATAAAAACGCTTATCCGCAAAAATATCACCTGTAGTTTTTTTTTGCCCTATCTCAGCTCTCATTGCGCCATCCAGAATAACTCAAATCAGATGAAATAAAAGAAAATTTTCAAGAAAGTAAAGAATAATAAATCTTTTGATTCTTTTTTAGAAGAATTTTAAATGCAGATCGATTTAAAAAAATCATTTTTTAGAGAGAAAACGAGTCATTCTCTCGTCCTAAGACAATTTCCATCTTAGAAGAAACTTTTGATTCCTGATAAAAAATTTTAAAAATATCTTCGTCCTTATGATCTGGTTCATGATGAGTAAGAACCAATCGTTTAACTTCCAAAATTTCTCCGCAACGCACCGCGACTCTACCTGAAGTGTGTCCCCAACCCACTTTTTTTTCGGCTTCTTCAGAACTATATTGAGCATCTATAATCAACATATCAGTTTTTCCGAAAGTTTTTTTGAGCTCAAAAAATTCTTCGAGATCAGGTTCTTGAACTTCTACATCGGTACAAAACAAGAAACTCTTATCTTGTTCTTCAAACCGAAACCCAGTACAATTCCCTGGATGTCTGAGAAGAAAAGGAGTTACCTTTACAGAACCGATTTTAATACTTTCATTTTTTTCCAAAAGATGAAACGTCTTGTTAGACATCATACTTGATAAGGTAACGGGAAAATGTTCTTCATTTTGTTGTCTTTCAAATCTCTCTTGAAGATTAGGAATCGTAGAATAGAAATGAATATTTACTCCAGGAAAGTAAGCTGGTTTAAAAAACATCCAACCTTGTATATGATCCCAGTGTGTATGTGTAATCAAAATGTGAACCGTATCTCCCGGTTTTAGACCCTCTGCTAGTAAATCGTTTCCTAGTTGTCGAATTCCCGATCCACAATCTATAATATAACGTTCTCCAGACTGAGCTTGTATAAAAACACAGGTTGTATTTCCACCTATGGTTCGGGATAAAGATGGATCTAAAGAATTCAAAAATTCTTCCTCTGAAAAGGTTTTATTATTCCGTTTGATTTCGGAATGTGCTGCTTTCAGAATCTTAAGAATTTTTTCCCTGTATTCAGATTCACTCAGTGGTGTGGGGAGCGAACCTCTTACGCCGTATAGTTTTATTTTCACTGTATTATATTAGACAAACAAAATGTGTAAAATTCCCTGACGAGAAACCATGGTCCAAGATCTCGAACAAAAACTCTGGTCGATTGCAAGTGGTATTCCCTTCTCTTCTGATTATTTTTTGCAAGCTAGCCCTATAAGGAAACTGAAAAAAGAAAATTTATTCTCAAAAGTGTTTGAGACATATTTTTTAGAATTAGGTTCCGGTTGGGGGGAAGTGGCAATCTCTATGGCTCTTCAAAGACCTAACACCGGTTTTATACTAATGGAAAAGAAATTTGATCGAATCCGTCATACGATACGCGAAATCGAAAAACATTCCCTCGATAATGTAAAAATTCTCTGCGTTAATTTTAATTGGTTCCTAGAGGAAGTATTTGAAGAAAATTTATTTTCCGAAATCCTACTGAACTTTCCAGACCCTTGGCCTAAAAAAAGACACCATAAAAAAAGAACTGTGAATTCTAAATTTCTGGAATCTCTAAAAATTCTACTCCCTGAAAAAGGTAAATTCTATTTTGCAACGGATTACGGTCCCTACGCAAGAAAGATAATTCGTCTTTTCAGAGATTCGAAAGCTTTCAGTCCGGAAAAAGTAGAACTTAAATCAGAAAGAAACGAAATTCCAGTTTCTCATTTTGAAAGAAAAAAACGGGAAGAAGGAAAAAGAATTTATTATATCGACCGGGTTCTTGTCCAAAAATAAGAATTACTAAACTCAAAGAGAGTAATTTCTAAACTTGACGATAGACTTATAAAACTTTTATAAAATAAAATTGTTGAAGAATTCTATAATGGGATTAGCAAAACTGTTTCAATTGTCCGTTTCAATACAACGGGAGTAAATGAAGAATTCATTTTTCAACAACTCTAATGAATTTTTAGTTTTTGTAATGGTTACAAAACATTAATCTTATACAGGAATTTAATTTTACTACTTGAATGTATGAAAATAATACTATACTGAGCTTATTTAAAAATTTAGAATGTAGTATCTCCTTCAAAAAGCCAACAACTCCGAGTTAGACACAATTTTTGAGTCTGTCTCAAAATCTTACATAACGCTTTAGAAATCTTTAATAAATTCCTAAAATCCCAAAGTGTGGATGTTTACAAACTTTCTAGTATTTTCTATCATTAAATTCTTATAATTGTTATGTCTTAAGAAAGGTTCTTTAAATTTTATAAAAGTTTTCAACGTAAAAACGAATTTTCTATTCAGAGTTATAATAGAGTTATTGAAAAATTAATTCTCCATCTTGTTTCTGTTTTATGAAAACGGCAGATTGAAGCAATTTTGTTAACCGTCGCTATGGAATTTTTCAACAACTCTAATATAAATGATGAAATCGATGACGGATCTTACAAAAAACTGTAGAAAACTTTTACAAGGTTTATCATTAGATCCCCAAATTTACGAAGTAAATAAATTTCATCGATAAACTAAAGAATAAACTTTTCCTTCCTCATCCTTTAAAGAATAAGACCAAATCGGTTTACCATCGATACTATATCGAATCGCTTTTCCAGATTTAAAAAGAACAATTCCGTCATCTTTTTTACCCGGCAGAATTCCTTCGATGTCTGAAGCTTCTACGTTAAACGAATTCAATTTAAGAGAACTGGATTCGATACGATAGACAGTTTTTCCCACGTGAAACCAAAGATAAGTAGAACGAACCACAAACTGAGAAGCCGAATCGTTCGGAAGATCCATAGAAGCAGACTTTTCGTTATCGAGCGAAACGATTTTCTTTCCGGACAAAAAGAAAATTCCAGTTTCATAAGATCCTAAATACCTAAGATCTCCGGTTCCCTTGTGAGAAATTTTTTTGGCATTCAAGTCCTTTAAAGAAGAATCATATACCTGCGCTTGAATTCCATCTTTCTGAGCAATCGAAAATAAAACGCCAGATTTAATACCAGACCAGAAAGAACCTTCAAAAACGACAGAACCATTCAATTCAAGTTGATCCGAATAACTGTAAATTTTAGATTTTTTTCCGGAGACAATTTCAACCAAAACATTTTCTCCAGAAAGATTTACCTTTTTAACTTCGCCGGAAGGAAGCATCGTTTCTCTTAATGTGATTCCAGTTTTTAGATCCATAACTTCGATTTTTTTTTCGGAAACTCCGACCAAACGTTTATCCGCTAACAAAAACTTGTAAGGTGTCGCAGTTTGAATTCTCCAATGACGAATTCCACGATCTTTATCTAAAGATTCCACGCTGGTTCCATAGTTTAATATTACAGAATTGTTAATTATAACTGGAACACCGATTAACTTTCCTCGGCTTTGATAAGACTGAAGAATTACCGGATTATCTTCGTCGGCAATTACTAATCTTTCCGCCTGAGCAGCGTGAGGTGATGATGGAAATTTTTCAGCCAGTTCTCTTCCTAAATCTAAAACTTCTTTTTTAATGGCAGGATTCGCCATTTTATTTCTTTGTTCGGAAAGAATCCGAATCAAAGCGAAAAGATTTCCCTCGTTTCTTTCCAAATCGAGCGCTTTACGAATTTCCTTTTCGGCTTGTTCTAAATCTCCTCGTTTGTAGTAGATATAAGAAATCTGATAATGAGCGTCAGAAAATTCTGGATTCTTTTGAATGATCTCCTTAAAAATTCCGATGGCTTCATTATAAAGGTTATCGTTAAAAAGTATAATTCCTATATTGTAAGGAGCAAGTTCGTTTGCTGCATCCTGTTGTGTTGCAGCCTCAAATTCTTCCTTGGAGAGTTTTTTGTTTCCAGAATGATATAAGGAAATTCCCTTACCAATTCTCGCCGCTACAAAATCTTTATTGAGTAAAAGCGACCTATCAAAAGCATCAATGGAAGCTTCATACTTTTTTCTTTGAAGATGTATGATTCCCATTTGATAATGGCTGTAATACGAATCCGGTTTTTTAGTGAGAATTTCTTTAAAGCCAATCTCTGCCTTGTCTATTTCTCCCTTTCTAAGTAAAAACGCGTTGATTGCTTCTCGAGTCTGAAGATTACGCGTTCCGGGAGGAGGATTTTCCAACATAGAAATTCCTTTTTCCTCACTTCCTAAAGCCAAATGACATTCAGCAATTTTAATATATAAAGTAAGCTTTCCAGTTTTTTGAAAGGCTTCCTGATAAAGCGGTATAGCTTTTTCGTATTGGCGTGTATCAAAAAGTTTGTTCGCTTTCTGAATGGTCGGAATTACGGTCGCAAATTTTTGATTTTCCTGAATCGTTTTTCTAGTTTCCGCAATTTCGGGAATATCTTTGGATAATTTTTCTGCTTTAGAAATCCAATTTAAAGCGGAATCGTGATTGTTCTTTTCATTTTCTTCGAGAGAAATTTTATAATACAACATCGCCAAACGAAAGTTGATTGCTTCATTATTTGGAAATTTCTTTTGAAGATTTTTATAAACGTTTTCCGCCTTTTCGTATTCCTTTTTATCTTCGTAAGTTCTTCCCAAAACGATTGCAGCAGAAGGATCATTTCCGGTTAAATTTTCTAATTCTTTTGTATATTGATTAGCAAGTGTTTGATTTTTTTGAGAAGAATAAAGTCGAATCAATCCTTGAAGCGCCGGGATATTTTGTTTATCGATAGATAGCGCCTTTTTAAAATTTTCTTCAGACGCTTTTAATTCTCCGGAAATGAAATGCAGTCTTCCAAAAGCGTTATAAACAGAAGGTTCTTGCTCAGAAGCTTTTTTAGCCTTTTCATAAAAGGTCTTTGCTATTTTTGTATCTCCCTTTCTGAGATGCCTATCTCCTTCATAAATTTGTTCCGAAACATCAATAAACGAAATAATTTGTTTCTTTTCAGATTCAGACTTTAAGGATTCAGCTTCTTTTCTTGCGGTTTTATAACGATTTTCCGAAATCAGTAAAAACACTAAGTTGGTCACTGGTTCTACAAACGTAGGATCCAGTTCTTTCGCCCTTGTAAAATATACGAGAGCCTTTGCCGGTTCACCTAACGCCTTCATATTCAAACCCATTTGGTTTTGATAAACCGCATTATTTGGAAACTGAGAAGTCGCCTTTTCCAGAACCGCTACAGATTTTCTGTAGTTTCCAGTTTTATAATATACTGCTGCAATTCCAGAAATTGCTTCTTGATAATCGGATTTAAGTGCGAGAGAACTTTCGAACGCTTTTAAGGCGACTTCGTATTCTCCCGATAAGATTCGGGCGTTGCCTAAAAAGATATAAGGCGTTGGATTTTTGGGATCGTTTTGAATTGCAGTTTGAAAATGAGAAGCCGCTTCCTTATAATTCTTCTTTCTCATCGCCTGGTTTCCGTTTTCCAAAGCGGAAGCAACTCTGGTTACGGAAGCGGATTTTTTTGCAGATAATAGTTCTGGATCATTTTTTCTTGCTTCTTCAAAATACACTTCGGCTTCTTCATACTTTTTAAGCTGTACCGCAGCGTCTCCAAGTTGCATATTCAATTGAGCTGGAAATGCAAATTCTTTTACGGGAATTTTTTTGAGAGTTTCATACGATTGTTCAAACTTTCCAAGATTTTTTAAGATCACCGCTTTTTTGAAAGAATAATTATATCTGTCTTTAACTTGCAAAGATTCTAATTTGCCGTAAACTTCAATCGCGTCCTCATTTTTACCCTCAGCTGTGTAAATGATGCCTAACGTGAGTAAAATCTGCTCGTTCTCAGAATCAATATCGGTCCCTTTTTTAAGGGAAATCAAAGCCTCTCGATTTTTACCGAGTTTATATTCAGAGACTCCGGCAAGATAATAACCGGGAGCGGTTGGGTATGTATTGATCGCAATATTCGCTTTTTCTAATGATTTTTCAAAATTCCCTTTTTGAAAATAAGAATTACCTTCATTCAAAATCCTTGATACTTTTTTGAGCTTTTCTCTGGTCGCAGAATCTTTTTCCAAAATTGCGTCTTGAGTTTGGGATTTTCTAAAATCCTTACTTAAACAATGAATCGTAAATTGTCCGCAAATTAAAACGAATACACTAATCGATATGATCTTGTTTCTCATGGAATTCAAACCTTTCATTTATATCCCTTATATTCGATCTTGAGGTTTCTTAACGGAGAACGTTTTGAAAAATTTTCTCCTCTCGTAAGAATGGAAATTCGCCAAACACCCGAAACATCGAGCCTATCTTCTAAAACTTTAGAATATCCTAAATACAATCGAATCGTTCCTTCTTTTACATCTGTTATGATTCGAAAAGGACGTCCGTCTTCTTTATCTTCTTTTTTAAATTTATACGTCCCGACATTGTTTCCATTGGAAGGAAAGGAATATACGCTAAGTCTTTCTTTTTCATATTCTAAACTGATCGTCTTTTTTGAAGTATGAAAAGAAATAGCAACGATTCCGGAATCCGATTCAGCAGTAATTGGAATGATTCCTTCCAGTTCCATATTTTCTGGCACAAACGGAGCAGAAAAAACTCCATACCACCCCGGTGGCAAAGAAGAAACATTCTGAAAGTCTAATGTTTTTCCGGAAAAAGCTTGAAATCCTTTTTCACCGGAAAGTTTCCAGAATTCCGGCTCTGAAATCAAATTATCTGTTTTATAAGGTAAAGCGATCTCTGTAATTTTATCAGCATCTACAATCAATTGTCCTTCGTAATAGACAAGAGGTCCGTTTTCGGTTTCTCGAACTAATTCTAATTGCATCGCTCCCGGTGTGAGGTTACTTCTATAAAAAGGAGTTTCTCCCATCTTTAAACCGTCTAACGCAACTTGAAGAGCTTCTGGAAAACTTAATATTCTTACACCACCTAAAGTTCTATCTTCTTTCCATTCTTGATAAATGGAAATTGTTTGTCCTGAACGAATTTGTAAAGATTTGCTAATGTCTTTTTGTCCTGGACGAGTAATCTGAATTTGTTGTAAACCTTCCGGCAATGGATAGTTTCTAAAAGAAGCAATTCCGATCTTTTCTCCTTGAAATAAAACTTCCGTGTCCGCAGAAGAAGCACTAAATGAAAGATAACCTTGAATTGATTTTTTTAAAATCGAATCAATTTCTCCAGAACTCAAAGATTTTTCCCAAATCGGAACCAAAGAAGATTTCGCATCCAGAGCTAAAACTCCGGAACCATGTTTTAAATAATAAGCTTGGTTGGCCTGCAATTCGTCTTCGATTTTAGGAGATTGAAACGATCCATCCACGCTTCCATATACGATTTCTTTTACAGGGTCCGTGATTTTTTGATTTACGACCCATTTCCCGGAAACTTCACGAATATCGGTTTTGATAACGGCGTCTACGTTCAACCTTTTGAGTTCTTGAGAAAGTTGAGAAGGATTCTTCCAAGACATTTCTTGGATACGAACTTGTTTTCCTTTTACTTTTGCCCAAATCAAACGTACTTCATCGCTCAAGAAAGCAGCTAACTTAGAATCCATTCCCTCCGGAGTTTGAATCGGAGATAGAACGAATACTGGAATCGTATTTCCGGTTTTTCGAATTTTATAATCCGAATCAGAACTTCCTCCTAAAATCGCCTCTTCTTCTTTAAGAGATTTAAACGTAGGTTCCTGTAAAACGGAATTAAAGTTTTCGATTTTTTGAACGGAAGAACAATCGATAAGAATCCATAAAAAAGAAAATGTAAAGAATCGTATCGGGCTAAAAGTTGATCTCATAACAGTTCCATTATTGTCCACCAGGTTGAATGAGAAATCCATTATAAAAAGATTGGAAGAACGATCATCCGTAATTTTCGATGATTCGATTAAAAATAAAAAAACCGGGGAAATTTCCCCGGTTGATCCAGTTCAAGGGTTTATTAAAAACCCTAAAATGTTTCTTTTGGATTCAATTTCAGTTTTTCCTTTTGTACATCTTGTTGTACATATTTGGTTTCGTTTACTGCCTTAGCGGTTTTTGTAATCTCGTCCGCGTTATTACGATCCGCTTCTCTTTTTTGAAACGCAGCTTTTACTTCTTCCACAGAACCAGATTGGCTCAAAATTTTGAGTTCTTCGCTGGAAGATTTAAGTTCTTCTACTAATTTTCCGTATTCGAAAGTTTCGTTTTTATGAAGAACGATGAGTTCTTTCATTTCGGAAAGAGAATCGTTTTGAAGTGAACGAATCAGTTTGTCGGTGAGTTTTTGATTCTTTTCAATTCTGAGCTCGCGGTTTTTACTCAGAATTACTTCGGAAGATTCTCCCTTTTTAGAAACTGCAATGGTCCCTTCGATCACTGCAAAACGAACGGTACAATTGGCTTTGGCACAATTAATCTTAGATCCTTCTGGACTTTCTACAGAAGTTAGGAAGGAAGTTCCCCTAACACCTGCAAGTGCAGTCGGAGTAGAAACGGTAAACTCTGTAGTTTTCTGACCTTTTTTTACCATCGTCACGATCTTTCCGTAGTTCACTTGAACATTTGTATCGGAACCGTTTGGATTCATAAGGCTGGAAATTTCTATATCGGAATTTTTAGACATCTTAATAATTCCACTGTCTGCGACCATAATCTCAGCTCCGCCGTTCGGTCCTGTTACAACACGGTCCGTAGAAGAAAGAGAAGCACCTAACTCTGCTTTTTTTTCTCCAGAATCGGAAAGAATTTTTACGTCTCCAAGAAGCCAAACGATTCTTGCGCTGGTAGCATTAGACTCGGTTTTTACCTGATCGCTGCCGGATGATTTGTTCGTGCTACAAACGAGCAATAACATCGCAAACGTACAGAGAATCACAATACTCAAATAACGTTTCATAAAACCCCCAAACTCTAAAAAGATGACATTTAAAATAACAAATTGTAGGAGAGAAAATTGCAAGAACTTAGAATTAATATATCATAAGAATGTAAGTATTTTATAGAAAAAAACTAACGTTTATAGAGAGATTCATTTTTTTTTCGGTTTTTCTGGTTCGACCATAATTTCGTCTAATTCTTCTTCCAACCTACATTTTGGATAATTATCGACGGGTAAACTGGTTCCGACCCAACCAAAAGCCTCTTGAGCCGTAATTACGTGAATATCCCAACCCATAACGATATTTGGACAATCCCACACTTTATTTTTACAAAGAACCTGACTAGACTTCGGTTTAGGATATGCCCAAGCAGAAGGAGGATAAACACATTTCATTTCTACTTCCGCAATCTTTCTGAGTCTTTTAACGTTTACTTCAAATTCTTTGAAAGTGGCTACTAAAGGGTTCGCTAAAAGTTCATCGAAATATTTTTTAGAAGTATTGTAAGCGATATAATAAACTAATTCTTCCATTACGTAATCCTTATCAACTGCGTTGTGACTTACATTTGCAATGTAACGAGCCAGTTTTAGGGCGTCGGTCAATAAGGCTTGGAATATATCGTAGGATTTTTCAGGAATCGCGTCCTCTCTAGAACCGTCCACTTTACTATCACTTTCACCGTCATTTGAAATAATATCGTCTAAAAAAGTTTCGTCTATATTTTCGCCAGGTGCGGCTTTATCGCTCGAAGTCGAATCCTCTATCATACCCAGAGGCATATGATTAGAAATCGATCCGTACGTAAATTCTATAAGATCAAGTTTTTGTAATATATCAGAGCACTTATGTGCAACTCTAACTTTTTCGTTGTCGTCAGAAGGTAATTTAGTAAATTTATCCACTCCGATTCGAGGAACATCCATAAGAATTCCTGCGGTAAATGCGTATCGTCTAAGAAGTCTGAATCTCATCGTATCGGGAATCATTACAATTCCGAGACTCAAAAGACCCAATTCACTTATGTATTTAAAGAAATTTAGATTTTGATTATATACTTTTAAAAGAGTCAAAGTCGTCTTTTTAGAAAGTAACGAATTTCGAATGATTCCCTTAAAATTATAATTTGTGTTTTCGTACATGAACTTCAGAAATTTCATGTCCGTAACTTTGAGTTGATTTACAATTTTTATTGCGAGTATATTCTGAATCTGTTCTAAAAGTTCCTTATTCAATTTAATTTCGAATTTGGGAGTATATTGTCCTTTAATATCCTTTAAACGAGCAAGGGTAGATTCCTTAACCTGTACTTCTTCTTTAACGAGTACATTTCCAGAATTGTCTTCAATAGGAGAAAGAAACCGAATCATGGATCCAGTTTCAAACTCTCTAGCAAAATCAATCAGACCTTCAATCGAATCAAACTCCAAACAAGAATGTGTCACTTTCATTTTGAAATCCTATCTCTCCGTGTGACTCTATGCGGGTTATCAAGGCTCGTAAGCATCGATTCTAAGCTCTTCTTTCTTTCAGACGTTAACGCTTCTTTTTCTAAAGCGGATAACATCGCGCAGTCGGAAGATAATTTACAACAATTTGGTTCTTCACAATGTTTTTTTTGACTGGAAAGTTCGGGAAAACTTTCCAGAATTTCCTCTTTTTTTAAATGGAGAATCCCCCATTCTTTAATTCCTGGAGAATCGATTAACGCCGTTCCATCTTCTAAAATAAGCAAAAGAGAATTTGTAGTGGTATGTTTTCCTTTATCTTTCGAAATACTAATCCCGGAAGTTTTCTGAACCTGCGTTTGAGTCAATAGATTGATTAAAGTAGACTTGCCAACTCCTGAATTTCCGACTAGAAACGTCATTTTTCCGTGCAGATATTTTTGTAATTCAGGAATTCCTTGACCAGTTGTACAGGAAATGCCTAACACCTTATACCCCAAGTTTCGATAGACTTTCATACGGTTTTCAGCTTCAACTTCGGAAACGAGATCCAATTTTGTAAATAAAATCAAAGGTTGTGTCCCAGATGTAAAAACCGCCGCCAAACATCTATCCAAGAAACCGTCTTTTGTTTCGGGAGACTTTAAAGAAGCAAGAACCGCCGTTTGATCCACATTGGCACATAAAACCTGCGTATCCCCTTCTCTGCTTTTACGCGTTAGGAAAGAACTTCTTTCCAGTCTTTCGCAAATTACCCAGTCTTTTCCCGTTGAAAACTCAGCTAGAATTTTATCCCCTACAACAAAAGGATGTCTTTCTTGAGCGGCAACAGTTCTTAACCTTCCACGTAGAAAAGCTCTTACGATTCCTCGTTTTGAAGAATAAATTTCATAGTACGCTCCGTAAACTCGGGAGATGGTAAAAAATTCTTTGACTGAGGAATCTGACTCTAACATGATCTCTATGCACTGTAATGACGATCCGAAGACTCATCGCCTTAGGGCCCATTGTATATTTAATTCTTCTGATAGTCTGTTTTCAGCTTATCTTTGCATTAATTATACGGTCATTCCATTTCTTTTCCTTGGAATCCTACGGATTTATTTTCACACTTTTAGTTGGAGCAATTTTAGGGTTTATAACCTATATCGTTTCGGTTAGAGTTTTAAAACTAACTTCCAGTAAATTTTTAAGAAGAATTTTTCCATTCCTTCAATTTTCTAATAGTGAAATCGTTAAATACCTTTCGATTTTAGATCAATTTAAAAACGATCTGATTGCTACAAATCTAACAGGACTCGTTTGTGAAAAAATTCTGAAATTCATCCAAACCATAATTCCAACAAAAAAAGTTATCGTCTTTTTCTGGAAGGAAGAAATGGGTAAGTTCGCGCCCTTTCCAGATTCAGGAGAAATTCAATTTTTCATTTTTGATCCGTTTCTTCTTTGGATTACCGAAAACGATAGGATCTATAATTTTAAAGAATTTGCAACCGATCCCAGTCTAAGTAAAATTCGCAATTCTGCTGAAAACTTTTTTACAAAAACCGAAGCCGAGTTGGTAGTACCTTTAATTCTCAATAAAAGTCTTTTAGGAATAATCGTTTTAGGTGAAAGACAAAATCGGAAAAATTATACTCTTTCCGAAATCAATAAACTGAATGAAATACGTTCTGTTTCGGTGATGGCGCTTTCAAATGCAATTTTCTACGAACGTCTAATTGAATTAACTGAAACCTTAGAAGAAAAAGTCAAGATTAGAACTCAAGAGTTAGAAGAAACACAGTCTCAACTGATCATGTCAGAGAAAATGGCTTCTCTCGGTATCATGGTGGCTGGAATCGCCCACGAAATCAATACGCCTGCAGGTGTGATCAACGGAGCCGCCGATAATTTAGATCAAAACATGAATTATCTGGTTCAAAACGTTTTTGACGTCGTTCTTTTTGCGAGATATAGAAAACTCAGAAAAAATTTCGAACTCGCCTTACTTCATTTACTTCGGGATAAAAAAAAATCAGAACTGGATTCGAAAGAAAAATTTCGTTTAAAAAATCAACTTAAAGAAGAAATGAAAAGTATGAACTTCAGTCCTACTCTTACTTCCGAACTCTCAAATTTTATTATAGAAAACCAGATCGGCAAAGAACGGAAATATATTTATAACATCATTTTAAAAGACGATGATCGTGGATATTTTATGCTAAAAAACGCGGCTTATATCAACCGAAATATCAAAAACATAAGATATGCCATTCGAAACATAGTTCGAATTGTAAAAGCGTTGAAATCTTATTCCCATTTGGATCAATCCAAAACATTTTCTTCTTCGAACATTATAGAAGGTATGGAAACTACATTAATTATTCTTAATAATCAAATAAAATACGGAATCGATGTAATTAAAAATTTTCAGGAAATCCCACTTGTAATTTGTAATCCGGATGAATTGAATCAAGTTTGGACAAATCTAATTCAAAATTCGATTCAGGCGTTAAAAGGAAAAGGTAAAATCGAAATTTCAGTTTTTCCTTGGAATGGTTATGTAGTTGTTGAAATTGAAGATAACGGTCCTGGAATTCCCGCCAAAATTCAAGATCGAATTTGGGATCCTTTTTTTACAACCAAGGATCAAGGAGAAGGGACGGGACTTGGTTTAGGAATCGTTAAGGGAATCGTGGAAAAACATAAAGGTAAAATTACTTTAAACTCGAATCCTGGAAAAACCGTTTTTAGAGTGGAATTACCAATCAATCCGGAAAATAATATAGTCAAAGTGGAAACGAGAAATAAAAAATTATAATAACTCAGAGAGGTTATTTTCTAGATCCAAATATTCAGTAAACCAATCATAAAAGAATTTTTTCCAAGTAACTACGAAAATTTAACTACATTAGAACTACTTGAAAGTTCGCAAACTGCCAAATGCGACCTGTCGAACGACCCATGGGGAGTGAGACGCTGAGTTTCACAGAGCAACCATAGAAGCGATGCATTGAGTTTCACAAAAATGTAGGAACTACTGCATAATATTAAAAATTTCTAAAGAATGATCGCGTAAAATTTTTTGAGGCTTTGGAGCAAGCTCTAAACTAATGTGAATTACTGATCTCTATAAAATTAAGTACCATTAATTTTATCACAAAACACTGATTCCATGCAAAATATTAGGCACTTTATTATATAGTTATGAGTAATTTTAGCGAATCACTCGTAATAAGAAAAACTTTTTTGGAAATTTAAAAATTGAAAGCACATCCAAAATGTTCTATAAAAAATATTAAAAATAGATTAATTAGCAAACCTACATGTTATTGACGAACATTTATATATTATATTTATTGAAAATTCCATTATGGAGTTTAGCAAAATCAATTCAATCGTCTGCTTCAACACAACGGAAACAAATGAAGAATTCATTTTTCAAAAACTTTATTCTAATTTTTTAAAAAATATTCTAAAAAATGAATATACTCATTTTAAAATTTTAGAAAAACACTTTGACTGAAAAATCAATTTTAAGGTAAATAACGTGAAACATAAAAAAGCAAATTCAGAAATTTCATTTTTTAAGGAAGTTTATGTTTTGGTAAAAAAAATTCCCAAAGGAAAAGTAACTTCTTACGGAAGAATAGCGGCACTTTTAGGAAAACCTAGAGCAGCTCGTGCCGTCGGGTACGCGTTAAACGCTCTTTCTAAGGATCAAGAACAAAAAGTCCCTTGGCAAAGAGTTATCAATAGTCAGGGAAAAATTTCCTTCCGAGGAGATACGGGGCGTTCAATTTTACAGAGGAAAATTCTTGAAGATGAAGGAGTCAAATTTGATTTTGCAGACAAGATAGATTGGAAAGTGTTTGGTTGGCCAGATATGATTCCATCTAAATCACTTCTTAAAAAAAGAAAACTAACATCTATAAGTGTTGTTAAACAAAAAAAGCGAAAATAGATCAAAGCCAAAATAAGCTTTAAAATTGTAAAAGTATGAATTTAAATTACTTATTTGATTTTTTTGATAAAAACTTATTCTTAAATTTAAGAACTGTTGTTTTATTCAAAGCTATGTAGAACTTTCCAAAATCTATCGAACACCAATAGAAGTGAAACGTTTTAATTTTACAAAAACGTGGAAACTTATATAAAACTATAACGCTACTCAGAACTATAAAATAAATTACCCGGTATTTTGCGCTGAAACATGGTTTTGCAATAAGAATTTAACGCGAAAGGGATCGATGCGGAGTCAAGTTATTGAAATTAAAGAAATTGAATGTATAACTAGAGTACACAATAACTTGACTGGAGCTGAGAGCCCGGTCCCGACTGTTCCATTAAATCTTTTTTTACGGACTATTGGCGGGATTCGCCCGGATTTCTTACGTCGAACTCACGTAATAAGAATTTAGACACTCAATTTTAAGAATCAGTAACTTTCAAAAATGAGGAACTCCACAAAAACAATCTTATGAAAAAATGGTTAAAAAACTATGAACTCATAAAAAGAGACAAATCTGTGGGAACTACTGCATAACTATTTTTGTTAAAAATTTACAAAATGATTTTGGACGAATTGGTTGATTTCTATTCCATTTTAGGAAAATGTTTAAAGAAACTTTTATAAAATGAATTTTTATGGATGATGGTCGTAAAACAAAGAACCTCCCGAATTAGCGAGCACAGTCGTGAAAAAGGATAACGCGCAAAACATTGTAAAATTTTAGGTTTGAAATCAAAGATTTGCCTTAAAATTCAGAACATTTTATCTAAGATTTAATAAGATTGTTGTCTTAAAATTTTAAGACATTTTTTTAAGTTTTATATTACTGATCTCTATAAAATTGAATACCGTTAATTTTATCACAAAACGCTGGTTCCATACAAAATATTAGGCACTTTATTATATAGTTATGAATAGTATTCGATAAATAAAAGATTCATCTTAAAACTACATTAGAGAAATTGAATGGATAATGAAAACATCAAACCAGTCACACTGACGATTGCGGGTTCGGATTCTGGAGGAGGAGCCGGAATTCAAGCAGATTTAAAAACATTTACAGCTCTGGGTACTTTCGGAACTTCCGCAATTACTTGTCTAACTTCTCAAAATCCTTCGAGTGTTACTGGAATTTTAGAAGTGAATGCAAATTTTTTAGAAAAACAAATCTTGGCAGTTCTGAATTATTTTCCAGTGAAAGCAATTAAAACCGGAATGTTATTTTCTACATCTATTATTGAAACAACGAGTTCTATTCTTTCAAAAAGAAAGAAAGAGGAAAACCATTTTTTTTTAGTAATCGATCCAGTAATGGTAGCGACAAGCGGCGCAAAACTTTTACAAGATTCTGCGATCGATGTTTTGTTAACAAAATTAATCCCGATTGGAAACTTAATTACACCTAACCTAGATGAAGCAGAAATTCTTTCCGGAAAAAAAATAAATACAAGTGCGGAAATGCCTGATCTTGCAAAAGAAATATTCGAAAAGTTTAAAGTCCCAACTCTTTTAAAAGGAGGTCATTTACAAAACGAGAAAGTTGCGATCGACGTTTTGTATGATGGTAAAAAAATTTCTAAATTTGAAAAACCGTTTGTAAATGGGTTTTATCCACATGGAACAGGATGTACGTATTCTTCCGCAATTGCTTCTTATCTAGCTCTAGGAAAAAATTTGATCGAAGCAATTGATTATGCAAAAGAATATTTACACGCAGCCATTGAACAATCCTATATCGCGGGAAAAGATAAAACTCTTAATCACACTCCGTTATTTCATAAAACTTAAAATCAATTTCAAAATGTTGCTGATACTGAAACCATCTACAGAACCCAATAAAAACTAATAATTAGCTCTTGTTAAAATAAAAAAATTGAGATAGGTTTTGTAAGAATTCCTACATTCATTTTTATTTTTATGGATCAAAACCATTTTTGCTCAGAGAATATCTGAATTTTTATAAGTTTAATTGTGAAAATCTAGATTCGTGGTAGTTCCCACATTTAAATTAATCTGTAAAGTTTAGATTCCAGCTTTTTTCAGAATCATGGGTTCTTTACGTCAAACTCACGTTGGATTATGCAGTATTTTGTATTGAAATAGAATCCTGTAATAAAATTAACAGTATTCAATTTTTATAGATCAGTTATAAGTAAGTAATTACCCTAAAGCTATTTTCTAGGATTTTATATATATTTTGAACAAGTTCTAAATCGAATCGAATGTATTTAGCGCTTATTGCAAAACCGTCCAATGTGGGAACACTACGAAAATTTAATGACATTATAGAACTACTCAAAAGTTCATAAATTACCAAATACGACTTAATTTGTAGGAACTACTGCATTTTATTAAAAATTTCTAAAGAATTATCGTGTAAAATTTTTTGAGGTCTTTGGACAAGCTCTTATTTAAAAACATGGAACATATAATTCATTAATCATGAAAAGACATTCAAAATTAATAAACTGTTGTAATAAAGTATAACTTGTCAAAATCTAACGTTTGTATCTTACTATTTGCATACATGAAAATAGAATCAAAAATGAATAGGTAATTTTTTTAAAAATATAGAAGTCCTCTTGAAATTGTGCCAAGCCTAGAATGGTTAGCTTTTTTAAAAGGATCTCATATTCTAAGTTTTGAAACAAGTGTAGCGCATATTATTTTTATGCGTCCGAGTAGTAAGAACTCCATAAAATCTAAAAATTCTCTGATTAGGACTATCAGATAAAATCATTGTTTAGCAATTATCATCCAATCAATAAATCATCATATAGAAGTTCCAATTTATTTTTTTTCCTGGTCGTTTAACAATTCATCTTGTATAAGTTTTTCTAAGATGTTCAGCGGCAAAGAACCATTATTCAAAACCACTGAATGAAACTCTCGAATATCAAAAGTTTCCTTTTTACGAGCCTTTACTTTTTCTCTGAGTTCTAAAATTTTCAACATTCCGAGTTTATAAGAACAAGCCTGGCCAGGATAAACTACATATCTTTCTATTTCCGCAGTCACGTCTTTCGGAGCCATTCCAGTATTTTGTATCATATAAGAGATCGCTTGTTCTCTATTCCACCTTTTATAGTGCAACCCTGTATCGACAACGAGCCGAACCGCACGGAACAATTCCGCTTGAAGCCTTCCTAAATCCGAGTATGGATCTTGAAAAAAATCATAGTCCTTTGCAAGACGTTCCGCATATAAGGCCCAACCTTCTACATAAGCCGTAAATGTAGCCGTGTTTCTAAAACGAGGAAGTTTTTCTAATTCTTGCATGATTGCAATCTGTAAGTGATGCCCAGGAATTGTTTCGTGATACGTCAAAGTTTTCATGCCAAATTTAGGAATTTCTTTTGTATCTCGAAGATTCGCATAAAAAATACCAGGTCGAGAACCGTCTAACGCAGGTTCGTCGTAATACGCTCCCGGTGCAGTCTTTTCTTTAAAGACTGGAATTCTTTCTACTTCAACCTTACTTTTCGGCATTCTAAAAAATAAGGATTTAGTTTTTTCTTCAGAATCTTTTAGAATTTTCTTATATTCTTCTAAAGCATGAAGTTTGCCTTCTTCGGTGTCTGGAAATAAGAACTTAGGATCTTTTCTAAGTTCCGACATAGCAATCGGAATAGGCATATTCTTTCCGACCTTTTTCAAAATTATTTTCATTTCGTTTTGAATTCTAGAAACTTCGGATAATCCTATATTATGAATTTCTTCTGGAGTCAATTCGGTCGTAGTATGTTTTTTTAATTCATGAATATAATAAAGATCTCCATCTGGAAGTTTCCAAACCCCTGCCCTTGAATCCGCGTGTTCTTTCTGTTTTAAAAAAAGAATTAGTAATTTTGAATATGCGGGATATACTTTTGATTCAATCGATTGTTTCACTCGTTCTAAAGAACGATTTTGAAAATCCACGGAAACCGAATCGATTTTTTTAATTTTCTTTTCGAATGTCGTATAAAGAAGATTTTTCTTTGCCGGAACCGCTACAAACCCTTTGACTTCCGAAATCAATCGATCCAAAATAAAATCTGGCGGTAGAATACCGTTTTTATCCCTAAACAAAATTCCTTCTATGAGTTGATCTATTTTTTTAGGAATAGCTTCCAATCTTGCAATGTAATCTTCTACATCTTGAGAAGATGTGACAGGATGTTGTGTAGCTAAAAAAGTAGGGAGCTGACTTTGAACTCCAAATAGTTGATTTGCAGGATAATCGTGAAATAAAAATCTTTCACCAGAAATTTTTAATCGAAGAGACCATTCTAGAATTTCAAAAGAAAGTAATTCTTGTCCTGATAAATTTTCTTTTCCGTAAGATAAAAGAATCTCTAGATCCTTTTTTGCTTTTTTTAAGTCTTGTTCTTGTTTTTCAATCGATATATCCGTAAGTTTTTTTTGATAACCTCCAATTCCAAAGCGATTCAAAATACCAAGAGAAGTTAGATATTCTGGATCTTCTAAAATTGATTCCCAGAAAATTTTTTCATAAAATAATCCAAGTGTAATAGGTTTAAAAAAAATCGTATGTAAAATCAGAGTAAATGCTAAAGAAAGTAAGATTAAAATTCCAAAGAGAATTTTTTTGAAAATAGAAAATTTTGACATAGTAAAACACAATTCACAAGGTCCCAAAATATGAAAGTTCTATTTTTATAGAAAGAATTGAAAAACTTAGGCGTCTCTTTTCCGCTCGAAAAATACCAAACTGAAATTTTCTCGTTTTACAAATGAAAACAAATTACTCTCAAACAATAATTCTAAATTATTTTTTGAGACAGATCATTATTTAACGTGAATCAACGCGAAAGGGATCGATGCGGAGTCAAGTTATTGAAATTAAAAAAATTGAATGTATAACTAGAGTATACAATAACTTGACTGGAGCTGAGAGCCCGGTCCCGCCTATTTCATTTAATCTTTCTTTTACGGACTATTGGCGGGATTCGCCCAGATTTTCTTACATCGAACTCACTTTATTCATTACTTTAGAAATAAATAATTTTCTAAAGTAAGGGAAGGATGACCAAAAAAATAAAAGAAATCAATAAAGTCCAGATCCCTGCGGAAGACAGGGAAAACCAAAGAGAATTTTGCCATTGGATTAAAGGAACGGCAACGAACAAAATCATTCCGAAATAAGAAAAATAAGGAGAACGATCATAGAGACGTTTTTGCCATTCTATAAATCCTTCCTTAAAATCTTTTACATCTCCTCGGAATTTTAAATCTAAGATCAACTCGCCGATCCAACCGGAGACAGAAAAGACAAAAGCCCACACAAAAAACAAAATCGATACCAAAAGCGGAACTTTTTCAAAACGAGTCAAAACATGAATCACAATAAGAAACAAACCCAAAACTGGTAAAATCGGATAGAAAATTTTAGTTCTCAAAAATTTACTTTCGGCAATGTAACGAAAAAAAGATATTGAGTTTAGAGATTGAAAAGATCCGCAGAATAAACATTGGATAGATTCCGCTAAAATATGCGTACCGCAATTTCTGCAGAATCGTTTTTCGTTCTCCATATTTCTAAAATAAAAGATCTACCCTAATTGATAAGCTGCCGAATCAATTGGTGTAAGAAATCAACGTTAGGAGTTCCACTTTTTGGAAGAGGTTTGCTGTTAATGAACAAGGTAGGAGTCGAATTGATTTTCAGTTTTTCGGCCTCATCCACTTCACGATTGATCTGATCTCTAATTTTTGTAGAACTCATACAAGATCTAAACTGGTTCATGTTCAGACCGTTCTTTTCAGCAAGACGAGTAACGGTTACTGCAGTGTGCATCACCCCTGCCTCATTATCATCATAAAGACCAGTATAAACCGGGTAAAACTTTTTCTGCTCATTAGCACAAAGCGCCGCACTTGCAGCCACACAAGAGCTCGCTTCGGGAGATTTTCTTCCGACAAGACGATTACAATTTCCATCCAAAGGAAAATTTTTATAAGCGACTTTAATAATTCCGTTATACTCGCTTAAGAAAGATTTTAGAATCTTACTTGTATGCATACAATGACCACAATTAAAATCTGCATATTTTACAATCGTAATCGGTGCATTTGGATCGCCTACAACAGGTACATCTTTTAAATCAATGGAAACCGTTGGAGTTGTTCCAAATTCTTTCAATTGTTCCGAAATAGACTTTTCCCCATTGGCAGCCCCGGATACAAGTCTTGCTCCACCCGTAGAAATTTTTCCCCCGTAAAGTCCTAGAACAAAAAAGGAAAGTATAACGATAATAAAATTGAAAACATTTCCGTTTAAAGAATTTAAAACGGTTCCAATCGATTTATCCGAAAGAGATTTAAATGTGGGAAAATTCACGATAAGAAGTGCAATCGTTACTACATACGTTGCAGCACAAAGACCGCATAACGCTTTAATTACTCCAACAGAGAGTAAAAATAATCCTAAGTCGGCAACAAGTCCAAGAACTAAAACATAAAACGCTAATCTAAGATTTGCTTCTGCGGATTCTTTTTTAATTTCTGAAAAAACAAAAAGAAAACCTACAAAACCATAAAACAGAAAACCGAACAAAGCGATCGGAAGATCTCCTAAACCAGGAACGTTTCGAATTGCAGAATAAGCGCTTTCAGAAACCTTATCACAAGAACCAGATTCACTCAGTGCATTACAAATGGTTTCTCCCACCGAACTAGGATCACCGTAATATTTTTGGATGAGTAAAAAAGAAAAAATCAGCCCCAACACGGAGAGTATAATTGATATTTTATTTTTAGAAAATTGATTCATGAATATCCCAAAATCTTGTAAGATAGATTTACCTTTATGTGTGGTTCCTTTTCAGATGGAAAGAAAAATCTAATTCTATTTTCTGTTTCCTTAAATGGAAGAAATTGCTTTTGCAAGATCCAGCTTTCCTTCGTACAAAGCTTTCCCAGTAATCACTCCGTAGAGAGAAATTTTAGTTTTAAGAGAAGAAAGATCCATCAAATCCTTGAGAGATGCAATTCCACCGGAAGCAATTACTTGAAACGGATAAGAATTTAATATTTCTCTATATGCTTCCAGATTCGGACCTGCGAGTGTTCCATCTTGAGCAATATCTGTAAAAACAATATGTTCAATTCCCGCTTTTACAAGCCGCTCTAATAAGTCTCTGTAATGAATACCTGAATCTTTTTCCCAACCTGCAATTTTTACAATCCCATCTCTTGCATCGACCGCTACCACGACTCTTTCTTTTCCGTAATTATCGAGTGCATATTTCAAAAGATCCGGATTTGTAACAGCAGCGGTTCCAAGAATAAAACGATTGATTCCAATTTTATCGTAATAAGCCAATTTTTCTTTATCACGAATTCCACCACCTAACTGCACTTTGAGGGAAGTAGTCTCTCGGATTTTTAAAATAGAATCTTCATTGACACCGAGTTGATTTCTAGCTCCGTTTAAATCTACTAGATGAAGCAAAGTCGCCCCATTCT
Organism: Leptospira interrogans; assembly: GCF_900156205.1. Classification (GTDB taxonomy): domain Bacteria; phylum Spirochaetota; class Leptospiria; order Leptospirales; family Leptospiraceae; genus Leptospira; species Leptospira interrogans. The sequence goes on along the minus strand of NZ_FTNA01000028.1, from coordinate 1,601 downwards.
TAGCAAAACTTTCCGCAAGTTTCCAAGGTTCGGAAGAATAGATTTTCTTTTCTTCATAGTTTCCCTTAAATAAACGAACTGCACAATTATCGAATAGATCTATAGCAGGAATTACAATCATATAAAACGAATAAAATTCTCCAAAAGTTTAAGTCCGTGGGTATGTGATTTTTCAGGATGGAACTGTGTTCCGAAAATATTATTTTTCTCTACAACGGCTGGAAATTTTTCCTGGTAGTAATCACAAAGTCCGGTGATCGCATTTCCTTCAGCGTCAGTAGGTCTATAAGAATGAATGAAGTAAAAAAAAGATTGATCTCCAATTCCTTTTAAAAGAACACTTTTATCTTTTCTACGAATTTGAAGGCGATTCCAACCAATATGCGGAACTTTAAAATCCTTTCCGTGAAATTTTTTGATTTTACCTTTGATATATCCTAAACCTTCGATCTGCTCTTTTTTTGAACCTTGAGCAATCTCTTCTGAAGATTCAAAAAGAATTTGAAAGCCGATACAAATTCCGAAAAGAGGTTTTCCGGAAGTTACGTGTTTATCAATCGTTTTCCGAAGTCCAGTTGAATTCAAGTTCTCCATCGCTTTATCAAAATGTCCGTCACCTGGTAATATTAGAGCTTTTGAATTTTCAATCGTTGAATGATCTTTTGTAAAAACAAAATCCTTAGTATAAAGAGATACGGCTTTTAAACAAGAATGAATATTTCCCATTCCATAATCAAGAATGGCGATCATTCTAAGACTCCTTTAGTGGAAGGAATTGCACCTGCGGCTGCAGAGTCCTGTGCAATCGCCATTCTGAGTGCTTTACCTAAAGCTTTAAAAATAGATTCGTGAACATGATGTTTGTTATCTCCGTAATGAACAACTACGTGTAGATTCATCTTTGCATTGAGAGCAAGCTTTTGTAAAAATTCCAAAGAAAGTTCTGCATCATAAATTCCAAACTTGCCCGTTAGCTCAGGCCCAGTGTATTTAAAAAAGTATCTACCACCTAAATCCACGGCAACGGTAGTAAGAACTTCATCCATAGTAAGAGTAAAATGTCCATATCTAAAAATTCCGGCCTTATCACCTAATTGTTTATGAATTGTAGTTCCCATTAAAATTGCAGTATCTTCCACGGAATGATGACAATCGATTTCAATATCCCCTCTTAACCAAAGATTTAAATCGATCAATCCATGTTTAGAAATATGTGAAAGCATATGTTCGAAAAAAGGAATCTCTGTATCAAACTGATATTGACCGGTTCCTCGAAGATTCATTTCCAATTTGATCTCGGTTTCGGAAGTTTTTCTTTCTGCTTTCATTCTAACTGGATCATAGAATCCGATCAACTTGTCTGTCAATGAATTCCAAAATAATGGATGACGGAAAAGCTAAACCTATCGAAATTGTAGGAGCAATTTCTCACTATAAATCGCCGAAGTGGCGGAATTGGTAGACGCACTGGCTTCAGGTGCCAGCGACCGCAAGGTTGTGGGGGTTCGAGTCCCTTCTTCGGCAGAAATAAAATTAACAAACATAACAGGGGCTCGAAGCGAGAACTTGAAAAGCGTTTTGAGCTTTCCTAAAAAGCGAAA
>NZ_FTNA01000011.1:96673-132448 GCF_900156205.1 Leptospira interrogans | reverse complement strand
CTCTTTATGAATCGCGTTGGAAAACTCAGCACAACACTCTTTATGAATCGCGTTGTGGGGTTGGTTATGATAAAGAGCGTTCTACCGAGTGAGTGTTATATCGAATTCACGTTAAATTAGAATGTTTAGTCGTTCGTTATGGAAATTTAAAGAGTAACGTTCAGGATAATTTTTAAGTAGGTAAAAATAAAGAGGGATTTGTTTATCTTGGTAAATTTCTATAATCATTGAAAATTTAGGTATAAATTTACAAAAATGGTGAGATTCATCCAAATGACTGACTAAGTTCAAATATAAAAAGTTTGGGTGTATCCTGTGAACTTTGTCATAGAGCACTTATCGTTTGAGTTCAATTGGAATCGATTGAACTGCTCCTAGAAAAGTGGTAGTTCCTACTTTTTTAGAAATCACTATAAAATTGATCGTAGTTCCGACCCATTTTTTAGAATTAAAGAAAAATTAGAATGATTCTAAAAAATATTTGCTTCAAAGGGATTGAAGGATATTATGGAAGTGTCTAAGTTTCAAAATTAAATTTAAAAAAGGAGAATTAAAATGCCTCAGGTCACATCTTTAGCGCCAGATTTTAAGGCAGAAGCCGTCCTTGGAAAAGAAATCAAGGAAATTAAACTTTCAGACTACAAAGGAAAATGGGTAGTATTGTTCTTTTACCCACTTGATTTTACTTTCGTTTGCCCGACTGAGATCATCGAATACGATAACAAACTTGCGGAATTCAAAAAACTGGGAACAGAAGTGTTGGGAGTTTCTGTGGACTCTGCATTTACTCACCTCGCCTGGAAAAATACTCCTAAAAAAGAAGGAGGAATCGGCGAAATTAAATATCCTCTCATTGCGGATCTAACCAAATCTATTTCCAGAGATTATAACGTTTTGACGGAAGGAGGAGTGGCTCTAAGAGGGACTTTTATCATCGATCCCGCAGGTGTAATTCGTCAAGCGACCATCAATGATCTTCCAGTAGGACGTAATATTGATGAAGCGATTCGTTTGATCAAAGCGTTTCAATTTGTTGAAAAACACGGAGAAGTCTGCCCTGCCAATTGGGACGAAGGAAAGAAAACGATGAAAGCAGATCCAGAAAAATCTAAGGATTACTTTGCTGCCGTGAATTGATTTTTTCCTATCCGCAGACGTAAGTCTGCGGATGATGACACTAACGATTTGAAAGAACCTAAAATCGGAAGGATTAAAAAAGTAGTCTTGCCATTTGTGTTTTAGGTCTTAAAATGTAGGAACTCACTCAAAATCAGTTATCGAAAAAACTCAAACTGTAAAGAGAATGGTGAATGAAGGGTTGCGTTTTTCTTTCAGGTTTTGGATTAAATTCTTAAAAAGAATGACTTTACATTCGATTTAGAAGAACGTTTTTTCGATTGTGTCGTTTGTTGGATCGAGTTTACTTTGGAAGAGTTTAGTGGGTAAAGAGGCGAATTGTAAAAGAGTGCTCTTCACTGGTGTTATGGTTCGGTTATTTAACTCAAGAACATTATCGTTCAAACTCAGAGTCTCGTTTCTATGGGCGCTCGATAACTAAAGGGTCGCGTTCGGTAACTCAGATCTCGCTCCCTATGGGTCGCGAGATATGTCTAAAAGAGGGATGAAAAATGGAACAAACCCTGGAAAAAAAATCTATCCATGAAGACCGCTATTATCGTCCAGATAATTTTCCCAAAGGTCTTACACGTAAAGTTGTAGAATCTATTTCTCATATTAAGAATGAACCTGGTTGGCTTACATCCTTCCGTCTTAAAGCTTTTGAAATTTACGAACAAAAACCAATGCCTACTTGGGGATTTTTTCCAAACTTCAATGTAGACATCGATTCTTATACTCATTATATAGGCTCCAATCAACAGAAGAAAAAATCTTGGGACGAAGTTGATCCAGAGGTTCTTAAATCCTTTGAACGTCTGGGAATTCCAGAACATGAGCGTAAATATCTGGCCGGAATCGAAGCAATGAATGATTCCGAAACGGTTTACGCTAACGTGAAAAAAGAACTAACCGAGTTAGGAATCCTTTTTTGTGATATTGATACTGCGATCCGAGAGTATCCCGAAATAGTAAAAAAATATCTAGGAACGGTTGTAAGTGTGGGAGATAATAAATTTTCCGCCTTAAACAGTTGTGTTTTTTCGGGGGGTTCTTTTGCATTTGTTCCCAAAGGTGTAAAAACGCCTATGCCTCTTCAGGCGTATTTTAAAGTGACTGCGGCTTCTTCTGGTCAGTATGAAAGAACTCTTTTGATTGCGGACGAAGGTGCTGAGTTAGAATATTCAGAAGGTTGTTCTTCGGTTCAAGATAAGGGCACCAATTTTCATACTGCTGTTGTAGAACTTATTTCCCATAAAAACGCTAAAATCTTTTATACTACGATCCAGAACTGGAAAAAAAATATGTACAACTGGACCGTCAAACGCGGGTTATGTTATGAAAGAGGCCATATCACTTGGACGGACGTAAACATAGGCGCAAATACGATCAAGTATCCTGGAATTGTTTTGCAAGGAGATCATTCTACTGGAGATATTCTTTCTCTTGCATTTGCAGGCGGAGGCCAGATTCAGGATACTGGAGCTAGAATCATTCACGTTGGTAAAAATACTAGAAGTAATATATTAGCAAAAGGTGTTTCTCTTGACGGTGGAATTAATTCTTACCGAGGATTAGTTAAATTCACGTCTGGATCTGAAAATTCTTATTCTCATGTAAAATGCGACGGTTTAATGATGGATGACCGTTCTCAGTCTCACGCGTATCCTTACAATGACGTTTCCGGTCAAAATGGTACTTTAAATTATGAAGCTACCGTTTCTAGGATCGACGAAGATCAACTCTTTTATCTTCAATCCAGAGGTTTGTCAGAAGACGACGCAAAGCTACTAATTATCAATGGGTTTTGTGAAGGTGTTACCAAACATCTGAATGTAGAGTATTCCGTGGAGATGACACGCCTGATTCGTATGATTTTAGAAGACGGTCATGTAATTCAGGAAAATAAAGATTCCGTAGTAAGTTAATTAGAGTTGTTGAAGAATTGATTTTCTCATTAAAACAAATGGTTAAAATCGTTTTTAGATATGATTTTTTTAACAAACCTATTAAAAATTGAAAGTATTCTAAATTTTTAATAAAGTGCAGTAGTTCTTACAAATTAGGTCGTATTTGGTAATTTGTGAACTTTTAAGTGTTCTATATCTCGTTAAATTTTCGTAGTTCCTACATTTTTGTGAAATTCAAATACGTTGTTCGAAAAACCCAAGCAACACCTCCCTAAACTCAATACATCGCTTCTATGGTCGCTCTGCAGGTTGGTGTTTAGGATTGTTGCAAAATTAATTCTCCATCTTATTTCTGTTTCATGAAATGGTAGATTGAAGCAGTTTTGTTAATTCGCCGCTATAGAACCCTATTGTGTTGTTTCCATTGAACGACCTAAAACTGAGATTCGTAGAAATCAGTATTGTCAAGTTTGGTGGGATGAACGATTTCTATGGATCACGTTTTAGGTTTTTTGGTGTAACAGAATATCATAAATTTTGAATGTTTTTTGATTTGAAAAAATATATCTTCTGAATTGAAATTTGTAAAAAAATATATAGTTTTTAATCGTGTAAAAAAAATTCAATTTGTTACTGATGATCTTTATAAAGAACGTGTCCCAAAACCTCAAAGAATTTGCGCGATAATTCTTTAGAAATTTTTAATAAAATACAGTAGTTCCTACAAAAACCGTTACATTTGATAATTTGTGAACTTTCAAGTAATTCTAATATTATTAAATTTTTGTGAGAGTTCCCACATTTTGTGAAACTCAGAAAACACTTTCCTAAGGGTCGGTGTTTAGGTTTTGGGACATGTTCAAAATTGAATTACCTGAATTTTGTTTCAGTGTAAAATATTGGGTATCTCTGTTATATGGTTTCTAAGTAAAGGATGAAGAATAGAAATTCTGCATCTCGAAATTGATAATATGTATATAATATAACGTGAGTTCGGCGTAATGAACTCATGATTCTGAAAAAAGTTAGAATCTGAACTTTACAGATCGATTCTTAAAATGTGGGAACTCCCACAATTTATAAAATAGAAGTTTATAACAATTGAGTCTTTCGTATTCAAGTGTGGGAACTACCACAAAACTTAGGTTTGTCTGTAAAAATAATGTGGGAACTACTGCGCAAGTCACGATTTTACGAACAAATTCTAAAATTGTAGGAACCTATACTTTTAGAAATTTTTTTCTTACGTTGAACTCTCGTTAAATTAGGTATATTAGTAAATTATAAAATATTACTTTAGGTTTGTGAAAATCGTTAAATATATAGTTTTATCAAGAAAACGGTCATAAATTAAAAAACAATCAATAGAAACTTATAATTGCTCTAAAAAGGAGTCGTTTTGTTGAAATCATTTTTATTTGTTTTTGTAAAATTTGAACAGAGAAAAACTACTCAGTTGCCGTAAATTTTAGAGTTGTTGAAAAATTCTATAGTGGAGTTTAATAAAACTACTTCAATCGACAGTTTCCATACAACGGAAATCGATGGCGAATTAATTTTTCAACAACTCTTTTTACTTGAGTTCGGTTTAGAAAAAATAGAAGCTTTTACATCGAATTCTCTGGATTCTAAATTCTAGAACTTTAATTTATCATTTTAAAATCAAAAAACTTGGAAATCCTTGGTTTTTAGAAATAATTATAAATCAAATTATTGTTTCTGCTTTTAATTGAATGATTAAAAATTTTCGACTTGGATTTTTTATTCAATTTCTAAAAATCCTTAGATTCTAATTTAAAATGCTTTTTCCTTTTTTGCAATTAATTTAACGTGAGCGGGCATATCTTTCAAAAGTAGTAATTTTGGAAAGAATACTTTATGCTAAATCTAATCGTTTGAAAGGATTAAAAAAGAGAAGTTTCTATATTCAATTTTATTTTTTATGTAAAAAATAATTTTTATGAAACAGAATCGAACTTACGTTATTTAAGATTTAGTCGTCTTTTATTGTATCCAAACTTATGAATACATCGGATTCAAATCTATTTAACTCCGAATTTTTTCGACAGATTTTCGAAACCAGTCGAGATGGAATTGCGGTTACAAATTTAGACGGTTCCTTTCTGGAAACGAATCCGGCTTTTCAAACTCTTACCGGTTATTCGCTTGAAGAACTTAAAAAAGACAGTTTTTGGTCTTTGTTTCCTCTGAATTGGGATTCTTCCCAAAGAAAAGTTTTTCATGAAAATCTTCTATCGATCGGTTATTCTCAAGAGTTTGAAAAAGAATACATTCGTAAAGATGGTAAAAATATTTCGATCTCTATACGGATATATTTGATTCGAGACGAATCTAAAAATCCAACTGCGTTTTGGGGAACGATCAGAGATATTTCTGAACGAAAACATAATGAAGAAGTTCATAAACAACTCTATGAAGAAATTAAGGAAGGTTGGGAAGCGCTTCGAAGAATTTTCGTTTTGAATCCATTTCCAATGTTTATTTCTGAAATCGATACCGGAAAACTTTTGGAAGTGAACCGTAAATTTGCAGAACAAATTGAACATGAACCAGATGAACTTATCGGAAAAACGATGACCGAATTGGGAGTTTGGTTTTCCGATCAAGTTAAAGAGGCGATTTTCGGAGTTATAAGACGGGACGGTTTTGTAGATAGTATCGAAATGCCTTTTAGAACTACAACCGGTAACGAATTTTGGGGACTTTTTTCCGCTCAACCTATTGAATACATGGGAAAGACAGCTCTTTTAAGCATCACGGTTCCGATGACTGATAGAATTAAAGAAGAAAGGGAAAAACAAAGATTACTAGACGAGGTTCGTGAAAAAGAGGAAATTCTGAGTCAGATTTTTCGCTTAAATCCTTCTGCAATTACATTATCAAAATTGAATGGAATCTTATTAGAAGTAAACGACCGCTTTTTAGAATATACTGGAAAATCCAAAGAGGATGTACTTTTTAGGTCCGCAATCGATTTAGGAATTTATGATAATCTAAAAGACAGAGAAAAAATAATTGAATTACTTCAAAAAGACGGAGTCGTTAGTAATCTTGAAATAGGAATGAAAACTGCAGATGGAAATATTAGACCTATTCTTTTTTCCGCTCGGTTTGTGGAATCTTTTGGTGAAAAGAAAATTCTAGCGATTGGTCATGACATTACTGAAATTAGAGAGTATGCACAAGAGTTGGAAAACTTAGCGAACGAATTGGTAAGAAGTAAGGATCTGTTTCAAAAATTATTCCAACTAACTCCTTCTGCTCTTGTAGTTACCGATTGGGAAAATCGTACGATTACGGATGTAAACGAACGATTTTTAGAAATGGCGAAAATGAATCGAGAAGACGTAATCGGCAAAACTACTCCTGAAATTCATATCTGGGATAAGGTTCCGAATTTTAGAATGGAAGTTTATGAACTTCTTTCCCAAAAAAAAGAAGTCAAAAATTTAGAATCTGCTTATCTGGCTTCCGACGGAACTGTAGTTCCAATTCTTTATTCTGCAAGAATTATTGAGTTAGACGGAAGAAAACAAGTAATCTCCTTGGCGACGGATATTACTGAAAAAAAAAGATCGGAAGAAGAAAGAAAAAAACTCTACGAAGAACTTCGTCTTAGCAAAGATCTTTTTGAAATGATCTTTGAAATGAATCCGGATACGATTACACTTAACGATCTTCAAAATGGAAGATATATTCAAGTAAACGAACATTTTTCGGAAATGTTAGAATATTCTAAAGAAGAAGTAATCGGTAAAATTCCATTAGAACTTGGAATCTGGAACAATCGTAAAGACAGAGAAAAGGTAATGGAAATATTAGCAAAAGATGGAATTGTGAGGGATTATGAAGTTCAGTTTAAAAAGAAAAGTGGAGAGGTGGTAGATACTTTACTTTCTGCTAAACACTTAAACATAGGAGACAACCGGATTACGGTTGCAATTGCAAGGGATATTACTCAGAAAAAAGTCGCGATCAGAGAAAAAGAAGAACAATCTAGGCGGATCACCTTACACGCTCAGGCGCTTATGGAAATGGCTACGGATCCAGAATTTGTTTCGGGTAATTTGGAATCGGGGGCTAAAAAAATAGTGATTATGGCTTCGGAAGTCACTGACTGTGATCGGGCTTCTATTTGGATATTTAATAAAGATGATCCAAATACGTTAACTCTTGTTGTAGGTTGGGATCGAAAAACACAAACTAATTTAGAAAAAATGAATATGACTCTTTCGAGTTATCCTAAATATTTTCAAGCTATTCGAAAGGATCGTTTTGTAGATGCTTCGGACGCGATTCACGATCCTAGGACTTCTGAATTTGCTGACGTCTATAGTAGGCCTCTGGGAATTAGTTCTTTGTTAGATGCACCTTTTTTTCTTAGAGGTAAAATCAGAGGTGTCGTTTGTTTAGAACACGGTGGGGAACTGAGACGTTGGAGGGGATACGAAAAACAATTTGTAGTCACAATTGCAGAACAAGTTACCCAACTTCTTTTAAATGCAGAAAGAAAGGAAGCCAAAGAGGAACTTGAAAAAGCGGTAAAAGTCAGGACTTCTGAATTGGCGGAGGCTCTTGAAAATCTACAAAAAACTCAAGAACAACTGATTCATTCTGAAAAAATGGCCGCGTTAGGACAACTCGTAGCGGGGATTGCTCATGAGATTAATAATCCGTTAGGCGCCATTTCTGCTCTAAGCGGAGAATTGAGAGCCTATTTAAATTCATCTGCAGAAAGAATGGAAAAATTGGGTCACGATTTTTCAACTGTGAGTACAGAATTTGTTCATAATCTTTCTGAGTTGATTCGAAAAGGAATAGAAAGTAAGGAAAGTATTCTTTCTAGAGAAAATAAAAAGGCTGCTTTGAATTCGATAAAGGCGAAATTAAAAGATTTAGGTTATGAAAATGCTCATGATCTTGCGGATAGACTTTTAGACTATGGGCTTCCTTCTGCTTTGGAAGAATTTCCTTCCTTGTTTTTGGATCCTAAATATTATCCTTTAATTAAGTTCGCTTTAGAAGAAATTCATACGTATAAAAATATTTTATCAATTCGATTGGCTGTAGATAGGACTTCTAAGATCGTTTACGCTTTAAAAAGTTACGCTCATATCGATACGGAAGAAAATAGGGGAAAAGTTCTTACAGATCTTGCAGAAAATATTGAAACCGTTTTGACGATTTATCATAACAAAATCAAAGGTGGGGTCGATGTAGAATTGGACTTTCCGGTTCGTCCTATGGTCGAGGCGTATCCGGACGATTTAGTTCAAGTTTGGACAAATCTAATATACAATTCTTTGCAAGCGATGCGTTTTAAAGGAAAAATTCGGATTTCGATCCAAGACCAAAAAAAAGAGGTTCGGGTTTCTATTCAAGATAATGGTCCTGGAATTCCTAAGGAAGTGAGAGAAAAAATCTTTGATCCATTTTTTACTACGAAAGGACCAGGAGAAGGAAGTGGTTTGGGTTTGGATATTTCTAGAAGGATCATAAAAAAACACGAAGGAAGGATCGAATTAGAATCCGAGCCTGGCAAAACTATTTTTCACGTATTTCTTCCTAAGGAATGATTTTGATTTATTACAGATTCTAATTATCGAAGTCTCTTAAGAGACGTAATTTATATGAATTACCACGTTTTATAAAAAAAACTTTAAGTTGGGTTTGCGAAAATACAGAAGTTCTACAGATTGCTTCTATTTCAAAATTTTGGGCCTTTTTTAAATTCTAACTTTCTTAGACAAATGGATAATATTATTTTGATGCGTATTTGAGTAAGTAAAAAAATAATTTAAATACCTTGAATATTCGTTTTATTGAAGGGAATTTTTATAAAATTAAAAGTGGTTCTTCTTCAATTAAATTTTTGCATAAAATCTTAGTTTTTGCAGTCTTCATCAAATGAGAAATTTATTTTATAAAGGTTTTCTTAAATAAAATTATGACTCGTTTTTACTTGAAAATTTGTTTATAAGTTAAGTTTTTACTTTTTAAAAGTTCAAAAAAGAGTGTTTTTGGAAATTTTTTATTTAATAAAAAGTTGAATTTTAAGAGAATTAGGTTTCTCTTATTTGAATGATAAATAGAGTTCTCGGTTTATTTTTAATCATAGGGATTTTAATTTTTGTACTGAGTTTTTTTTCTACTTCCGGTCAAAGTGAAGATCAGTATCAGGCAGAAGGACCTTCCCGTATTCAATCCGTTGTGATCTTAATTCGAGAGTTTTTGTGGGGGAAGGCATCTCATTCGAATGCAGCTGCGTCAGTTACTACAGCTGAAAATCCTCAAGAAATTTTTAAACGAGCGTATCGTGCCAACGAAAAAAAGGCCTATCTCAATGCAGTTGAAGAATATTCTAAGTATTTAAAGTTAGTTCCTAACGACGCGTCTGCATACTATAATCGAGGTTTGGTTCATTATACTTTAAAACGATATAATGACGCCGTGAGAGATTTTGAAAAGGCCGTGGAAATTGATCCAAGTAAGACATATGCATTTTTATATAAAGGTTACGCATACGAAATGATCAGCGACTGTAAACAGGCTATTGAAGATTTTGAAAAAGCGATTTCGCTTGGAGAAAATAAAAATGCGGAACTTTATGGACATAAGGCGCGTTGTGAAAATCGCAGCAAAAATTACGACGAAGGATTTCAAGATGCTCTGAAAGCTTTGAATATTGATAAAAAAAACGCATACGCTTTTTTTGAATTGGCTTATGCTCAATACGGTTTAAAAAAGTATTCGGATTCTGTTGAAAGTTATACAAAAGTTTTACAATTCAGTCCGAATGATGGAGTGGCTTTTCATAATAGAGGTCTTGCATTGGTTTTTTTAAATAAAATCCCTTCGGCTTGTAAGGATTTTCAAAGGTCTTCGGAAATAGGTTATTTCGATTCTAAAAAAAAATGGATGAATATTGTAAATGATCTCTATAGGAAATTTTTTGCTGGCCCTATAAAATTGAGCATATTGAACTTTTATCACAAAATTCTATTTCAGAAGAGGTATTAGTATTTCTTTATATAATTCTGTTTGATTTTGAAAATGTGGGAACTCTTACAATTTAGAATTTTACAGATTGATTTTGAAAATGTTACTTATTTAGAAGTTTTTGTACCGGAATTTAGACGTAATAAACCAAAACGTTTTGTCTTTTGAATCCAACGTAATTTTCTTATTTGAACGTCTGAGTCGATTCGTTCTAAAATTTTTTCAGAACTCAAATATGGAGAGTTGTATATACGATCTATAATGATCCATTCCTTCCATTCTCGATTTTCACGAATCGGATAGACTGGATTTTTTAAAGAAATAAATGGAGAAATATGAAATCCTGCAGAGACGGAGTCGTTTGATGGAATTTGTTTTAGAATTGTTTTTAATTCTTCAACTTGATCTGGTTTGGGTTCGAACACAATTGGATATTCTGTTTCCTTAGAGTTTCTAAAAATCGAAACAGAAAATGTAATTATCAAAGCAAGTAGTAGTTTTTGATTTTTAGAAAAAGTATATAAGAATTTTATTTTAGAGTTATAGATATGATTTTGAATCCAACTTGCCCCAGTTTTTAAAAATAAAATCAGAAATGGAATTAAAGGATAAATGTAATAGCTATATAAGCCTTTGACCCAAGGATGAATTGATAGTTTAAACACGGAATAAAGTCCTAAGAATGGGAATAAAATCCAACCTCCTGTCAAATTCCAAAATCCCCATTCTAAACTTAAATCTCTAATTCCTTTCCAGTATTGAAAGATATATTCTGGATTTTGAATATATTGAAGAATTAAAAAAAATGGATCTTGTCCCCAGTATTCTTTCCAATTTCTTTCGGCTGAATTTCCGGCTGATTTATTTAAAAAAGGAAATATAATAAAATAATAAAAAATACATATACTAAAAATAAAAATCCATTCTTTTCTTCTTTTGTTTTCTGTGAATATCAAAACAAATGATAAGATGCTTAGATAGATTGCAAGATCCTCCTTGATTTCTAAAAATAAACAAAGGGCAGATAAGAGAATCCAGGTTTTTTGTTTTTGAATTCCGATTAATAAACATAAAAAAAGGAACGGAACTAAAACTTCAAAATGTAAAGAATGATTCAATCTATAAAAACTAGACGACCCGGACCAGAGTAAGGTTGCACAAAGAGATAGTTCTTTAGAAATGGAATGTTTTCTTAAATAGTAATATAGAAGTGGAATTGTAGCCGAAGCGAAAAAAAATATTCCAATTCCAAATCCTAGTTCAGAACCAAATAAGATCGGAAATGGGGTCAAGAGTAAAATTCCAGGGGCCATATGATGCGAAAGAAAGTTTGCGTTTTCATGTGAGCCGTAATACTGAGTCTGAAAAAAATTCCCATCCGTCGTCGGAAGGATCATTCTAAGTTGAGCCGTATAATCTAAATCTCCTAAAAAAAGAGAATCTAACGCGGTTTTTGTATAAAAAATTCCTTCTGCAAAAACAAATAACGTCCAATATAAAATGAGAAAACGAGATGAAATAAATTTTTTCCATCGTTTTTGTATCCAAAAAAGAATCGGACTACAAAACAAAATTCCTATTAAAACGAATCCTCCGATTCCATTACTTCCGGTCTGATATTGAATCGGAAGATAAAGTATAAAAAAAGTGAATAGATACAAAGATGGTTTCATTGGATTTTACTTAAAGTTCGTATTTAGTTGTTTATTACGAAGATGTATAAATATGTTTTTCAAAATGAACGATCGATTTTTACAAAAATGTAAAAGTTTTTACAGATTATATTATTTTTAGAATTTAATGTATATAAAGTCATTTCAAATTCTTGTTTAACAAGGACGTTTATCAGAACAAATTTAATATAAAAATTTGAGAGGACTTCTATAAAATCATCTTCAAATTAAATTTTTACATAAAATCATCGTTTCAACGAAAGTCATCAAATTAAAAAATTATTTACTTTTCTTTGATTTTCTAAGAAACTTTTTAGCTTATAAACTTTCTTAAAATTTGAAAGTTATAAAGTTTTCATTAAAAATCAAAAGGAGAAAATCAATGGCGTTTGAAAGTCCGGACGGAATGTCCTCAACTGAGAGTGTAGGTTTTTTATCCCAGATGAGAAATTCTTTTAAAAGTATTCTTACGGGAATTGTATTATTGCCCGTATCTTTTATCATTATTTACAATGTAGAAACTTGTGAGCAAGCAAGTGCTGCTCTAAAAAATGCAATGCCCGTCGGACAAGCAAAAGAAGGCCAACCTTCCTATGTGACTGGAACTTTAAAAGCGAGTCCTCTTGGCGGTGAATTTTTAAGAAGTGGTTCTTTCATTTCTTATTCCATAAGTTCGGAAGTATATGCTTGGGACGAACAAGTAAAAACGGAAGGTTCTGGAAGTAATAAAAAAGAAGTCAGAAATTGTATATTAAAATGGACTTCTTCTCCGGAGAATCCTTCTAGTTTTAAACTTTCTGGATGTCGTACAAAACGCTATTATAGAAAATCCGTTCAAGACCAGTCTGATTCTGCATCGGGTGCTCTGGTTCATGCAGATGGTAAAAATTATTCGGTTCAATTAGAAGATGTAGATTTTACTTCTCAAGTTCCTTCCAGAGATGCAAATGAAAACGAAATTCTTGCCGGGCGTTTTGTTTACGGTGATGGATATTTATATAGTTCTAAATCTTGTGTGGAGTCTGAAAAAGAAGGTTGTGAAAGGATTAAGATCTCTGTTATTCCGATTCCGGAAGGAGATATGACTTTTGTAGGAGACGTAAAAGGAAATAGAGTAGGTCAGTTTGTTTCTTCGGAGGGAAATAAATTTTTGAATGCGAGTGTTGGTAATTTTGCGGAAACGATGGCGGATATTAAGTCGGATGATAACACGATGAAATGGGTTGGGAGATTGATTGGATTTATAGCAATGTTTTCTAGTTTTACTCTGATGGCGGGACCTTTGACTTCTCTTTTAAGTTTTATTCCATTTGTAGGAGATTTGGGAGGAGGTTTGATCAAAGTGGTTTTAGGAATCGTTGCTTTTATAATCACTGCGATTACAATTCTACTCATTAAATTTTGGTATATCTGGTTGGTTATACTTTTAGGTGGAATCGGCTACGGTATTTATAAGAAAAAATACTCGGTCCAAAAAGCTGGAGGTTAGTTGATTTTTAATCTAAGTCTATTCAAAAAACTTAAAATGTGGGAACTCTCACATTTTTGTGATACTCAATCTGGGTCGTTCGATAGGTTTTGAGATCGGCTCCAAAAAAGTTTGATTGTTTTTAAAAAGAAGGTTCGGCACGACAAATTGTGCTTTTATACAAACATCTGTTTGTTTTTGCCGTGACCTTCTGTTTCTAAAACTTCTACTCATATTTTTTAAAGAAACTTTATCTTCAGAGCATTTTTCTGAATGTACAAATCGATTTTGTGCAATTCTAGCTCCCGCCGAATATATAAAAATCATACTCAAAGTGAATTTAATTGATTTATTTAAGAAAATTATAAAATTATAATTTTAAAATATATTTAACATGAATTTGGTATAATCGATAAAGGCGATTGTTTTGTTGCGCCTTTCTGAGTTTTAGGAAGCAACATCTAGTTTTTTTATTCCCTAATTTGTTTTACATCTCATACAGATGCTGATTGTATTGAATTTTTTATTTAACTTTAAATTAATAAAAAATTCAATTGAAATCTAATATACCTTTAGCCAATAAAACTCTAATTAGAGAATGAAACCTAAGTTTTTCTTAATATTTAAAAGTTATGTATAACGTTAAAAAAACATTATGGATTTTGATTTCCTATTTATCTCCAATACGAAAGAATCATTGCTACTACTTGGAGGGAGATTAAATTATAACCTGCGTTGATTGCAAAGAGTTTCCAGGATTTATTTTCGAAGGCGACGCTGTTGAGAAGCAAAGGAACATAAAAGCCGAGCCAAGTATAAATTCCAGAATAAAATCCGTAGACCCAATCCGCTTGATCTTCCCCAGCCTTCCAGGAAGAAGCTCTCCAAACGTTTGTAGTATAAAATAAAACGTAAGCAGTAAGAATAGAACCGATGATCATCAGTCCCATTGATCTAAACATTTCTTTTTGATTTGGTTGAAAATTAGAAGGAAGTCCCATTTCCTTCGCCCATGTTTTTCCAAGTAAAGGGCCGTACCAAACAGAACCGAAGATAAAATTTGTAATTACTGCCACCAATACCGCCAAGTAATTGATATGTAATTCGGGGTGCATAATAAAAGCTCCTATTTTTTTTGAGAAAAAATATATGACAAAATCAGAATGGATGTCAAGTAATTCTATAAAAAGTTGCTAAGTCTGGAAATTTTAGAGTGAGAAAGTTTCTGTACATTATGGAATTGTTAGTTATAAAAAAATTATTTCTATAAAAATAAATGTTCAATTTATGATTCAATGAAAAGCTAATGCTCAGAGCTATATAATAAAGTATTCAATATTTTGTATTGAAATAAGGTTTCGTTATAAAAACTTATGGTCTCTATTTTATAAAACTCAGTAATAGATTAAGTCATATAATGTTTTCTTAAAATAGAAATTAAATACTTAAAACTATTGCCAATGCTGTAAAATGAATGAGACGATCTGATTGTGTTTTGGGAATAGATTTTTTTTGAATGATATATTGGTTTTACATATTCATACCGACTTTACATACTACTTAGAATTATATTAGAATACGTAATATTTTTGCATTGAAATAAGACTTTAACTAAAAAATTTACGGCGCTCAGTTGGATAGAGGTCACTAAAATCTAAAAATCGGTTTTACTATTCGAGCGTATGAAAATGTTACTTGAAATGGACTGTCGATTTTACAAAAATACGAAGGTACTTAAAAATTGTGTCTAATCTGTAATTGTTGGTCATATTTAAAGTAGGTTGTATATTCTAATTTTTGAAATAAGCTCATGATAGTATTATTTTATGCGTTCGAATAGTAAAAAAATAAAAAATGGAGCAACCGAACGTCTTATTGTTTGCCGTAGGTTTCGTCCTTAAGAGTTTCTTCTTGTGGAATCCAACCCTCTGGAGTGTGACAAGAAAGACAGTTTTTTAAAAAAGGATTTTTTTTTAGCCTCTCTTCAAAGCCAGATAGGGTATTTAATTTTTTAATAATTCCTTTATATTCAAATTTTTTAATTTCTATATCTTTTGAAGAGACGATTGTACCTTCGCCTTTTTCTTGAAAAAGAATTTCTTTTCCTGTAGAATCGGAAATAGATACCTTGCCTTCGCAAGTGCAAAAAGACGATTCTCTTGTTTTAGGATCGTAGAAAGCAGAAAATGAAGTGCCTCTGACTCCCGCCGTGGAATTTGGTGTTGTAACTTCAAATTTTTTCCCTTTGAGATTTACGATCTTAAACCATGCGAAACCTTGATTTACTTCTAATACACCTCGTTTAGATTTTTCAGGAAGGTTTGAAAGTTTTACTTTGCTGTTTTGTTGAATCTTAAATTCGGAACCTTTGTAATGAACCGTAATTCTAGAACCGTTTCCGGTGGAGATTAAATCTCCTTCTTCCAAAAAATCGTTTGGTTTTAAAGGTTCCCAGGAGCTTTTACCAGATTTTTGAACATAAGATTTACCTAATGAAAAACTTACTTTAGCGTTTTCCGTTTCCTGGCTCAGGAGTGTGATCGAGCTTGCTATAGCCGAAAGTAAAATGATAAGAAATAATATTCTTATTTTGTAATTCATAATAATCTCCTAATTTAGAATTCTATTGTAGTTCTTAAAAGTATTTGTTTATCCAAAACCGAATAAGAAACAATTCCTAAGTTTCCTGACTCTTTCCATTGAGAAAGATATTCTTTTTCAGTTCTTTCATTCCCGAGTGGATCGATATAAGCGCGTTGGGATATTCCGTTCAAATCATAATTTTTATTTTCGATATAGCCGATTGCCATTCTAAATCTGGGATTTACAATCCATTCGAAAAACACACTGATCCTTCTAAATGAACTTTTACTGGAATATCCACCTGCTCTGGTTTCTGGGAGAATATTCCGAATTTGTAATGTAGCATCTACATTTGGAATTCCTAAACCAGGTAGAAATTCTTTTTGTACCGTGTCGGTGACACCCATAATTCCGTTGTTTCCTGTGCCTTGTTCTATTCTCCCCAGAAGATGAAATTTTTCGATGCCTATGGATAACCAAATGTATAACGCCTTTCCGAAACCGTCTTTTCCGAAAGCAATCGGAGGTGCAAACGGCTGAAGTCTATCTCGGATTTCTCCGCTGTTTTGTTTTTTGAGAATTCCGCCCAAACCTAGATTCCAAGTCAAAAAACCATTCCAAATCAAATTGGATTCTGAACCAAAAGTGTCGGACTGTAAACTTTGAATTTGTCTATATAATGAAGTAGCCGGATTTAGATCGTTTGGAAGACAGTTTGTTTTCCCTTCGAAACATTCGTTTCCTCCAAAGCCGAAAGCGTTTTCTTTTCTATAAAATAAATGAAGCCCCGTTTTGGTTTTTTCGCCTAACATAGGTTCAATGGAAAATCTGGAGGAAACGTCCATTCCGGAAGAATTTGTGTTTTGGGTTTCTCTATAACCTTCTCCGTTACTGATCATAATTTGTGCGCTGAAAATGGACCATTTTCCGGTCGCATTCAATCCTATGTCGGCGGGTTGAGGTGCAAAACCAAGAGATTCTAAAGGACCTTTGTCAATATATCTCCATCTCCAATAGTTACTCCACTGAGTGTATGTATGAGGTAATTCTTGAATTCCGAAACCGATAGAATAATTGCCATAGGAAGAAGTTTCCCAATTCTTTTTAATACTGGCTCTACGAACGTTTAGAATATAAGGATTTTGTTTTGTTCCAGAGTCAGTTCGTGTATCCGATGTTAGTTGGTTGTTTCTGATAAGTTCCCCCCAGAGTTCTGCTTGGATTCCGGTTTCTTCAAACGTTTTAGAAATCATAAGAATGGTCCAAGGAGTGGAAAACCCTGTCTTATCATTTGGAGCCGAGTTGGAAATACCAGATGCGCCGTCTCTAATTCTGGCTCCGTAGGAAGGGGAAATGACCGCTTTTACATCCAGTCCGTAGTAAGCATCCGGTTCGTCTTTTTTTGAGGATACGATTTGTTCCGAATATGCCGTTCGGGCCAGGAATAAGGACAACAATAGAATTATATAAATTTGAAATATTCTCATGTTTCCCTCGAACAATTAAATAACGTAAATTCTACGTAAGAAGCTTGGGTCAATCCGGACCACTCTTTCAGCTTCGATCACAAATTGAGGGAACAAAATTTTTTCCTGAATTCAATTTGTTATAGAACACGATCTGTCAAACGCCTGTAAAGCGACGGCTTTAGTTGGAAAGAGCGTTCTGTGCCTCAATCGTTTTCGCATTGATCATATCGAACTTTCACTAATTTAGCAGAAAAAAACGAATTGAGTCAATTTATTATACGATTGGATCCATTTTCTTTCTTCATAAAAAATGAATATAGTCAATTTTTTTTGTAATATTTACTTTAGGAAATTTTTATAAAATTCAAAGTTTTTCTATGTTTGAGCGATTACTTTTCACTTCAAACGAGGTTTTGGGATAAAACTCATAGTGCTTAATTTTATAGAGATCAGTAAAATTGATTTTACAAAAACTTTCTTTAAAGAAGGCGATTTAAATTATTCGCCTCAATTTATGAAAGTTTGGAAAACTATACAGAACTATATAATAAAATATCTAATATTTTGTTTTAGGATCTTGGACATATAAAAATAACGTGAATTCGGTGTAACACGAAATAGATCTGTGCGAGGAAACTCAGCAGAACGTTCTTTATGATCGGTTCTATAATAAATTGAAACTAAATGAGATTTTGATATAATGTTTCCTGTATACAATTTATTAACTGTAATTAAAGGAACGGACTCGCTTTTATTTTCTTATTTTGAATTTACAGGATTGATATGTAAACTATTCGGATTGAGTATTTTAAATTTTTATTACAAAGCTCTATTTAAGCGTAAAATACTGGAGCTTTATTGTATGGTTTCGAGTATTATGGAGACTGGGTAGTTTTATTATGAATTTTTTTGTGAATATACATAAATAAAATTTAATATTCTGTAAAATGAATTCTGTATTACTATATAAAGGTGGTTGTTATTATAATTTTTGAAAAAACTATAATGGAGATTGGCGAAACTACTTTAATTGTACATTTTAATATAACGGAAATAGATGGAGAATTAATTTTTTTAGAAACTCTAATATATTTCGTTTCATAGAATAACTCGTAGAAAAGGTTTTACTGAGTCTTAGAAATAACATTGAATTTTTTTTGCGAATTTATACTATATTAAAAAAAATAAATATGTTTTAATCTTTAAACCAATGTTTTTTTCGAAACCAGTAAATCATGCCTATAGGAATGATGGATGCAAATAAGATCGTAAGGTATAAAAATGAATTACTGTCGTATGGAATTGCGGTAAAATTCATTCCAAAAAAACCGGTTAGGAATGTAAGAGGCATAAAAATCAAACTGATAAGAGTAAGCCGTTTAACAATATCGTTGGTTCTCTGAGAAATTACTGAAAAATAAGCGTCCATCGTATTACCGAGTAGATCTCTGTCCATATCGATCGTTTCGTAAAGTCGATTTAGATGATCATATACGTCTCGAAAATAAATTTGAATTTTAGGAGTTAGAAAATTGTGATCTCTTCGAATTAGACTGTTTACAATTTCTCTTTGAGGAGAAAGTACCCTTCTAATTCGAGTCAGGTTTCGTTTGAGAAATAGAATCCCTGCTATGGTTTGATTGCTATCTTGATTTACTAAAATTTGAGATTCGATTCGTACGATTTCTTCGCTCATTTTGTCTAGGATTGGGAAATTTGAATCTACCGTTTGATCAAATAACATATAAAGAATCTGATCCGTTCCTCTGGATAAAGGGTTTCCCTGTGTCATACAACGTTCTCTGAGTTGTTCGATCAGAGGTTCCTCCTTTTGGTGAACTGTAACTACGAATTTTTCGTTGAAAAAGATGTGGATCTCGCTATTTCTTAGGATTTTTTTATCTGTGTCATAATGGAATCGATGTAGAACAATAAAAAGATAAGAATCGTATTCGTCTAACTTAGGTCTTTGATTTTTATTGATACAATCTTCAATTGCGAGCGGATGAAAATTACATTCTCTGGCTAAAAAATCTATATCTTCACTTTCCGTAGAATCTAAATCGATCCAGATTAATCCCTTATTGCAAAGCCATTCTAATTCTGGAACTTCGGTGGGTTTGTTTTCTATCTTTTGGAGAATTTGGCAAGGATGGGCCACTGATTTTTCTTGGCTTCCTTCGGGAAAGTATTCAGTCAATAAAATTCGTTTCAACTGTAGTTTCTCCGACAGTTGAAACTATTTTAGAAAGAATGGATGGCAAGAAATAATCGTGGAAAAGTTTTTTATCATACTGTCTATTTTTGAGAAAATTAAAAAAAGACATTGTATTTTAATTGGCTGTACTTCCGACCAAGCCAGTCTTTGCAGATTTTTAGATACATAGATAACATAGTCTGTAGAAAAAATGAGAAAGAATTTTCTAAAAGTAATAGTTCCCACGTTTTTAAGGATTAACTCTAAAGTCCGTGATTTGTAATAGTTCCTACATTTATGTGAGTTTGGCGTAAAAAGAATCGATTTTATAAAAGTGAATTTAGGGAAAAGATAAAATTAAATTTGGAAGTTCTATAGAATTTGGAGAATTTACTGATCCCTATAAAAATAGCACTCATGAATAGGAACTAAAAAAAATAGTTTTGTGAAAAATGAAAAGAATCCAAAGAGATTTAGAGAAAAGAAGACAGAAAAGAATTTGCTTACTTGAGAAAGGGCTACACATAAGTGAGATTAGCAAAATCGTTTCAATTGTTGATTTCAATACAACAGAGAGAGATGAAAAACTAATTTTCAACAAATCTAATGTATTGGCGCGATCTATATGAGAAGAAATAGATAGAGGAGTTAAATAAAACGAAATGGCCGATCGTCTAAGTTAAAGTTCTAACAAAAGAAAGAATTAAAAAGAATCATATTAAAATGTTTAGTAAGTTATAATAAATTTAGTTTTCGTTGTTGTATTAGCTCATAGGTTTCTCCTAAGTTTAAATAATTTGTCGTAAAATCATTTTTACTTTCAGAAAAAATCGGGATCGCTGACTTTCCCTCACCGTTAGGTGAATACCATCATTACATAGCTTGATCTTAGTGAAATTCATGAAAATAAAACGATTCATTTATCCGACAACGATCTCACTATTTTTGTTAATCTCGTGTAGATTACGGAGCCAAACTATAGAACAATCATGGGTGCAGATGCCACAACCTCCTTCTCAACAATTGCTGTGGACAGCGCCCGACACGAAACTTCCGAAAAAACTTACAAACGTGATCCCCGTGCTTTTTGAACAGGGTTTGGCGGATCCTCGAGGTCTCGAATACCGTTCTATTGTAGTACGAGTCGGAAGTGTCTGGGGAAGTTCGCACACGATTCAGACCCGAGGTTGGGTAATTGACTCCTTTTATGCAATCGGTTGGAACGGTCTGGTCTATCCCGTAATTTCCATTGGAGAAAAACAAAACTTACAGTCAGACATACTTTCTATCGTTTCGAAAGATAAAAAAGAACGCGCCGAATACGAAAAAAAATATCCCGGAGAAACAATAAACCGATCCAGATATTCATATTCCGCGTTCCCTGAAGATCGGGCTTTGTCGGAAAAAAGTTTATTACCCTTAAAGGTTGCGCTTTTATTACGACTTCATGAAGTAGAGTTAGCCGAAACACTTTGGAAAAGTTTGGATCTATTCGACACGGACGAAAACGAAACTTCTTTCAAAGATCCCTATTTATTGCTGATACAAGATTTAGTCTGGGCGCATTTTGATCGCGCTGTCTGCGCTCATATGAGAGGAGATACGAGTATCGCGTTTACAAGTGCGAGTATTTTGTCTAAACTTCAGAAAACAGTGGACTTAGAAGCGAAGAAGCGTGGTTTTCAAGAGAGTATAACACCCATTCATGATGTATTGGCTTCTCTTCCTGAACTTCTCTCTGACGAAGAACGTCGCTTAAAGACACCGCGAAACAAAGACGTTTCTACGTTGTTAAACGAATTGTCCGATAATCCGATTGTAAAAACGAAAGTGCTCATCGAACTTCTAGACGAAATCTCTGCTCGACAATCTGGTCAACCGGGTGGGGTTTATTTGGGAGAGGATCCGATCCTGAAAGAATTGATCCGGGTGGGAGAACCCGCTGTGGAACTTTTATTGACCTGCTTGGAAAAGGATAGTCGACTTACTCGTTCTGTAAGTTTCCATAGGGATTTTTTCCGCACTCGACGTTTCATTCCAGTGAGCGAAGCCGCCTATATTGCACTCCGCGAAATTTTACAAATTCATAATTTTGGGAAAGAAGACGATTGGAAAGGGCGCGGGGTCGAAGGACAAGCGGAGATAGCGGCAAAAATCAGAGCCTACTGGAATCAATATAAAGGTATGCCGTACTCCGAACGTTTGTACAAAATCTTAGCGGACGATCAGGCAGGGGGAGAAAGTTGGCTGGAGGCTGCAAACTCAATCGTTCAAACGGCTGGAAAATCTCTCCGTGGTAAAAATTCTCCGAGTGTTTCCACTCTAATGCGTAAAAGAGTGAAGGATTTGTTCGCCGCGGAAGAGTTCGGTAGTTCTGGTTCCTGCGATATGGTTCTAATTCTTGCGGATTGGGACCTCCAAGCCGCGTTACCTCTTTTGCGTGAACAGTATCAAATTATGAAATCTTCCGGATATACAAGTTTTTATATCGTCGAAATCACAAAAAAACGAATCCAAGCAAAAGACTTGAGCGCGCTTCCTGAGTATGCTCTTTGGTTAGATAAAGTCAATCCGAAAGAACTACGTTCTTCTATAGAAAAGCCGATCGCTTTACTCTGGGAAAATCCAACACATCCGTCTATGATCGAAGCCGGGCGCAAGATTTTTTTGCAAAATTCTTCTTGGAGGTCATACTTAGAAAGGGATGGAATTATAGAAGACCTTATAGAAGTAGAACTTTCAAAAAAGGCCCCCCTTCTTTTTGCTCCGTTTCGAGAATATTTGCTGCAAAAGCTATCCGATAAAAAAGATTTTGGTACGGTAACATTAAAAAAGGACGGAGAACTTGAAATCCTAACAGATACGAGAAGTATCGGTACCCGTTTCGACACAAACGATCCACTTGCTCCTGCGGAAGGAACTCGGTTTAAATTTCGAGTGTGCGATTATTATGCATGGTATTTTGTACGGGAAGTAAAAGGTTGGACTCAATTCATGTTGTATTGGCCCGAGGTTACTCGAGACCAAACGATTGAAAAGATCAAAACGAAACTAAAAACCTTATATAAATAAAACGATCGGAGCGAAAGTTCGTTTCCAGAATAGGAGCGAGTTGCGTGTAAGATTGAAGTTCTCCGAATCTACAATTGAATGTTATCACTACATAGGAAAGAGTCTTCACAACGCTTCGCTGTCTTTTGTGTGAAACGCTCTCTATCATAACCAACCCCACAAATATTTGATCTCAATATAAATCTGTCGTAATTCTGACAGGATGCGATTCAAAATTCTATTTTACAAAAGTAGAATTTTCTGTTAGAGGGGGATCTCCCGAAATTTTTCCCACCACCCAAAACGGGGGTGGGGGCTCACAAGTTTTACAAAGGATTGTCGTAGATACGACAAGATGTGATTCGAAATTTTACTTTAAAAAAGTAGAATTTACTAATTGTCCATTCGTGAAGAACAAAATTTAAAATTCTCTTTTTTGACTCCGCTTAATTAAGAGTGTTATACTAATCTAATGTGAGTTCGGCATAAGGATGTTTTATAGAAACCTGAATTTTCCATAAAAAATGAATGTTTAAAAATTTATTATGTAACTTAATTTGTGGGAACTCTCACAAAACTATATTTTACGGTAAAACTTTGAAATGTAGGAACTACCACAATTGATAAAATAAAAGTTTATAACAATTGAATCTGTCGTATTGAAGCGTGGAACTACCAAAAAACTTAGGTTTTTCTGTAAAATGATGTGGAAACTACTACAAATCACGATTTTACGGACAAATTCGAAAATTGTAGGAACTTATACTTTTAGAAATTTTTTCAACCACCAAATTCACGTTAGTCTATAGAACGCTCTATTTCCCAACTTCGTTGGGAGCCACTCACGACGCTCCGCTGTTCGTTTGCTAATTCGCTCCCTATGGGTCGCGAATTATGTATTTTTCAAAGTGAAGAGTAAGTAGTTGCGGAAATCATCGAGTGAAAACTCTTTCTTATTTGTGAGATAATTGATCATATAACCGATTGTAGTCGAAGCAAGGTTTTTGATTTCAAATTCGGAATAATTCGGTTTAACGGAACGGATTGTTTTTTTAGAAGTTTCAAAAAAAATCATATTCACAAGATGAATATTTCTACGTTTTAATCTGTGAATTTTAGGCTGAAGCATCAGATTCCAATAAAGACGAAGATAATCTTCGTTTTCCTTAACAAGAGAGATTAGGCTTTCTGAAACGTTAACGATTAAATCTTCACGGCGTGGATTTGTAACTATTTCGTCAGGGATATAACGTTTAAGAATTTTATCATGTGATTCTATAATTCCTTCTAAGATCGCCTCTTTAGAATCAAAGTAACGATATGCAAGCCCGAGGGAAATACCCGCTTTAGAAGCAACCTGCCTCATCGTGGTTCCATGATAGCCTTGTTCGGAGAAAAGTTTGAGAGAGGTTTTTAAAATTAGATCTCGAGTGTCTTTTGCCATTCTTATCGGATCGAGTAAAGTACCTTTCTAGCTCCAATTCTTTCTCGGTTGGTTTCTATTCTGTTTTTGTAAGAGAACGCTTTTTCAGGTTTTAAAACCGAGAAAAGATCGTAGAGTTCAATCTCAAAAAATAACATTGCTTCGGCAACTTCTTCAGGATTTTTATACAGAGCCTCTTGAGTGTTTACAACTACGTGTCTAGAGTTGATAAGATCTGGGCCTATCGTTTCGGCAATTTTTCTGAAATTGGATTTAGTGATCGTTCCGCCAACGGAAGTTTTTTTTCCTCTTTCTCTGGAAAGATATACAATATTTTTAGTAACTCTCATCACTTCTTCATCGTCCGGAATCAACCCCATAGAAGCCGAAAGATCGGAGCGAGCGGCGGTAACTTGATTCAAATCATCAAAAGGACGTGAATCTGCGATTTCCATCAGGTTCTTATAACCGGTGATCGTTTCGAGATTGATAGATTTAGAAATTTTTCCATAACTTACGGGAGTGAGCATACTCTTTAAAGTCTGAATAAAATTTTTGAGAGCATAGGAAGATTCGATCATAGGAGCGCATATGCCTTCGATTTCCTCTTTGACAAGCATACGAATATCCGTTCTTGCTTCCGGGCCACCAATTTTTACGGTAACAGGAACTAGATCCTTAGCCGCTAGATGTAGAATTCGGATTTCATCCGCGTCCATGTCTTCGGTTTCGGTTCCACCTTTCAGCCCGCAGATAGGGTATTGATCTACGAGAGAAACTAAGGTTCTTCTGAGTTCTATAAGTTTACGGTCTATCTGTTCTTTCACAATCAAAGTATCGGTGATTTTTGAAAAACCGATAGAATTTTTAACGCAGGATTGACAGGGGAGAGAAGATTCTTTTTGCTTTCCCTATGAAGTTAGAATCCGAGGTCAAAACAAAAGAGTCTTCTGCTGGGCAGGAATCTCCCATTAGTTCTACATTTTCCTTTATTCTGATCGTGATCCTGGTATTTGCTTTTAAATCCTCGGTTTTAGACGCGAATAATATACCGTCTGGATCTATGATCCCCACCTTAAAAATTGGGGATTTTCTATTCGTAAATAAGATGAGATATTCGATTCGAATGCCATTTACAGAGTCGGAATTGATACGAATCGACGATCCTCAACGAGGAGATATAGTCACTTTTGCGCCACCATTTCGTGCCTTAAGTCTTGGAGACAGTCGGGATGGATTTTTTGCAAAACGTTACGTGAAACGAGTAGTGGGTCTTCCGGGTGATACGATTCGGATCACTTCTAAATTTCTATCCACAAAAAAAGGAGACGTGAATTATTCCGTCATCGAATACAAAGAAAAAGGATCTGATAGATTTCAAGGTTACGATCCTGTGGAAACAGAAGAGGGGAATGTATTGGGAGATTTGGACAATCTCTATGCTCCTACAAGATCACTATTTTTAGAAAAAAAACCTGGTTTTGAACACTACGTCTTAGAAGGTTATGAAGAAGATCGCAAACGACTCGATGGATATGAATGTAATTTTTCGATCGGATGTGAAATTCCTGAAAATCAATATATGGTCGTAGGAGACAACCGAGACGATTCTCACGATTCCAGAACTTGGGGATTTGTTAAAAGAGAAGATATACTCGGAAAGGCTTTAGTGATTTATTTTTCCATCAATTGGAAAGATAACGTCTGCGAATATAAGAATGGAAAGGAACTATCTGAAAAAGGACCTGAATTTGCGGAACGTTATCAGGGGGAAGAACTTGTAAAACATTGTCATCCTTCCGAAATCGGTTTGGTAAGAGAAGAAAGTAAACTTGGCTGGGTGGAACGTACTCTTCGTTATCGAATTTGGAGAATGGAAGTTCGTTGGAATCGTATCGGAAAGATTTTACGTTAGTCGCCATGTCTGAAGAAAATGACGAAGGTAAAAAAAACGATACTTCTGATTTTCAGAAAGAAACTAAACCAAAACAGAAAGAAATTTCACCTTGGGAGTTTGCAGGTTTAGGAATTGAGTTTGCGGCGATTGTGGTCGGTTCTGTTTATTTAGGAAATTATCTAGATACAAAATTCCATTCATCACCGTTCGGTTTGCTCGGGGCTTGTTTGCTTGGGTTTTCCTACGGAATTTACTATATCATTTATAGAACCACTTTGAAAAAGTGATCGCTTCGATGTCGCGTGCAAACGTTGTGGGATCATCGCATTTAAGAAGAAACTAAATGGTAAAAAGTCGTCGATAGATCTGAAATCTTTGGGTTTTTGCGAGTTTGTATTTTATATTTACCCCTGTTTTCATTGCCCGTTGGTCCATATTCTTTCTTCGATTATTTGGTTGGAGGAGAAATCGCAAATGGATAAGGAAGCGGCCCAAGTTGTCTCAATCAAAAGGTTACTATTTCAAAAAGCTATTGGATTTGAAATGTTGCGGTTTTATTTGGATGAGAATGCAAACTAAATCGATCTTAAATCGGAAACATACTTTTTTGATACGTGTCGTTTTGACTGTTATCCTCTTGGTCTTTTCGGGAAATTGTTCTTATTCTGAAAGTCTACGGGAGAGCTTACGGAATTATTTTCTTGTTAAGGCTGCGTTACAATTCAATGAACACATCTCCAATAATGAATGGTCTGAGGCGGCTTCGATTGCTCATTTATATTCTTTTACGATCCCGATTCTTGGAATTGGGAATGCTCCATTGACAGGGTTTAAAAGTGGGAATACATATTCTTCCGCAAGAGAATTTTTTGCCGCAGATATCATTGCGTATACCGGGATCACAAAGGATTTTGGACTTTTGTTTCTCGGGAATCAAATGATTCCGAACGATGTCACTGATCCCAGGTTGTATTTTAATCTTGCCTGTCTCTATGCGATTCAGAGAGATAAAAAAGAAATGCTCCACAATGTTGCGATCGCCCTTCGTCTAAGACAATCTCCTAAGGATTTCCTAACGGATTCAGATTTTGACGGATTTAAAAAGGACCCAGATTTTATTCGGATTGTTACTGGACGATCTGCTGCGCCGTTTTCTAAATAAAATGTAGGAACTACCACAACGTCTATGTTTTGCAGTTGGTTTTTGAAAATGGTTGAGCTCATACAAACTCCCAATTACGAGAAATTCGGAATCTGGCTTTATCTGTGGGAACTCTTACAAATGGAAGAATCAAACTGAAATATAGGATCTCAAACAATTTCAAAACGAAAAACACTTCTCATTCTTTCTTTCTTGAATTCCAATCGCAGCAAATCGAAATAAGAATCCGATGAGTTGGAAGAAGTATCTATTAGGACTTGCGGTTTTGGTTCTCGTTCTGGCTACGGTTTACGAAACCTTTACTCCCGAAAGGAAATTTCTTTCCGGAAGTATTATCGCCTTAAGTTTACTCGTTCCTTTTTATCTCCTAAAGATTCTTACGATCGTTAAACTTCCCGAAAAAGGTGTGGGAATTCAGATTGGCATAATGGCACTATCATTCTTTTGCAACGGAATTGCCCTTTGGGCTGCAGTTTCACAGAACGATAGTTCTGATTTTATAATTGGTTTTTTGATTGCCCATTTCAGCCACTTTCTAATAGTTGTATTCGCGAGTTGAACCACCGGAATCGCATAAAATACAAAAAAGAAACCGGAAAACATCCGCCAATTCTGTGATAGTGGCCGTAATTAAAATACGATCCTTTGTTGATTCGAAAAATGTATTTAAACCAGATTTCTTTTATGACGAAAAGATTTATCTTCTCTGTATTATTAGTTCTATTATTGCCATTCCAAATATTTGCATCAGGGGAATCAGCTCACGAGGCCTTTGATCTAAACGAAGTGATTGTACATCACCTGATGGACAACGCGGAATTTCCGTTTAACATAGGAGGCGTGAAGGTTTTCGAAGGGGAATCCAATTTTGATTCTTCTAAAGAAACGATCTTTACCGACCACGAAACCGGAAAACGGTTTCACTTTGTGGGCGGTTTTGATATGCACATCACAAAACGGGTTACGATGATGTGGATTGTCGCCTTACTTCTTTTTCTTATCTTTATTCCTGCGGCTAAAATTATCGCAAGAAATCCGCTTCAAGTTCAGTCTCGTTTTGCAAACACCGTAGAAGTATTTGTAAACTTTTTACGCAAGGACATCGTAGACGAAAGTATGCATGGTCACGGCCACGGATACTATCATTATATTCTAACCTTATTTTTCTTTATCTTATTTTGTAACTTAATGGGACTGGTTCCATCTGTAGGAGAGTTGATCGCAGTAGCAGGAGATGCAACTGGAATGGTGCACTTAGATCATCATAACCCACCTTGGATCGCTAAGGTTTGGAGTGGGATCACTGTGACTGGAGATATTTCTGTGACAATGACTCTGGCACTTCTTACTATGTTTCTAATATACGCTGCGGGTTTTATTTATCAAGGACCTAAGTTCATCTGGCATTCCGTTCCTAACGGAGTTCCTTTACTTTTGTATATCATCATGTGGCCTTTGGAGTTTATCGTTTCTCCGATGGCAAAAACTTTTGCGCTGACTGTTCGACTTTTAGCCAATATGACAGCAGGGCACGTAATCATACTTGCATTGATGGGATTTATCTTTCAATTTCAATCTTGGGGAATCGTTCCTGTTTCGGTGATTGGCTCCGGGTTGATCTACGTTTTGGAAATCTTTGTAGCTTTCTTACAAGCGTATATTTTCGTATTGCTTACCTCTTTATTCGTAGGATTAAGCATGCATAGGCACTGATTAGAATATTGAATCAACAAGGAGTCAATGGAACCATGGAATTTGGATTAGGATATATTGGTGTAGGAATCGCTGCGGGAGTTGCCATCCTAGGAGCAGCTCTCGGAATCGGAAGAATCGGCGGATCCGCGACGGAAGGAATTTCAAGACAACCCGAAGCAGGTGGTAAAATTCAAACTGCTATGATCATCGCGGCTGCATTGATTGAAGGAGCGGCTTTGTTTGCTCTTGTAATCGCTTTCCAAGCTGCGGGAACTCTGAACGAAGGATTAAAAGCTACCGTTGCTCACCAGACGAAAGCTTCTGCAGTCGTAACTGAAGAAAAAGGGAAGTAAACCTTGGTACTCTTAGCTGCTAAGGGATTAAGTCTTCTGGATGTGAACCCGGGTCTGGTAGTCTGGACTCTGGTTACCTTTCTAGTCGTAGTCTTAGTTCTTAAAAAGTTTGCCTGGGATGTGATTCTGAAAGCCCTAGATGAAAGAGCAGAAACCGTTCAGAACGACATTAAAAAGGCTTCAGAACTCCGTTTAGAAGCGGAAGCTCTCTTAAAGGATTACGAAGCTAGGTTAAACTCTGCAAAGGACGAGGCAAATGCAATTGTTGCGGAAGCCAAGTCTGACGCACTAAAACTGAAGAATAAACTTCTCGAAGAAACTAACGGGGAAGTAAAGGCTCAGAAAGATCAGGCAGTGAAAGAGATAGAACTCGCTAAGGCGAAGGCGTTGGGACAACTACAGGCTCAAATCGTAGAAATGACGATCACTGTTGCTGCCAAGGTTCTGGAAAAACAACTTAAAAGCGAAGACTACAAAGCTTTTATTGAAACAGAATTAGATAAACTGGGAAAACTGAGCGCATAAACCAATGAACGATTCCGGCGTTTCCAAAACATACGCTTCCGCACTTTTAGGAGCAACAAACGTTCCCGAAGAAGTGGAACAAGAGTTAGGTGATTTAGCTCAGCTACTTTTCAAAGATGAAAAGGTAAAAAACTTTTTTCTTTCTCCTACTGTATCTAACGAAGAGAAAGAGAAGGTTTTGATAAAAAATCTTCGAGGAAAAATTTCGGATATAACCCTAAACTTTTTAGGGGTACTTTTGAATCGAGGAAGAATCATTCATCTTCCCGAAATTCAAAAACAATTTACCGTAGAGCTGGATAAGAAAAAAGGAAGGGTGCGCGCTCAAGTAAGAAGTTATCCTTCTTTAGAACCTGCTCAAGCGGCTAAACTCGGATCCATCCTTTCCGAAAAATTCAAATCGGAATTCATTTTGGAAGTTTCAGAAGATAAATCTCTTCTGGGCGGATTCGTTGTACAATTCAATGACTTAAAAATCGAAAAGTCAATCGCTTCCCAGCTGGGGGAAATCAAGAAGTCCATGCTGGAAAAGAAATTACCGGTTGGAGCCATCTATGAAAATTAAAACAGACGAAATTACGTCCGTTCTCAAGCAGGAAATTTTAAATTATAAAAAAGATCTGGGCGTGGAAGAAGTCGGAACGGTCCTCGAGATCGGAGACGGAATCGCTCGTGTATTTGGACTTAAAAACGTGATGTCCGGGGAGATGGTGGAATTCCAAAACGGAATCTTTGGTCAGGCATTCAACCTCGAAGACAACTCCGTAGGTGTGGTAGTTTATGGAAACTACCTGGATATTCAGGAAGGATTTTCCGTTAAAAGAACAAATCGAATTCTTGAAGTGCCCGTAGGTCCTGAACTTCTCGGTCGCGTAGTGAATCCGTTAGGTGAACCCATCGACGGAAAAGGTCCGATCAACGCAAAACTTACCAGACCTGTGGAATCCCCCGCTCCTGGAATTGCTATGAGACAACCCGTAGGTGAGCCGATGCAAACCGGAATCAAAGCAATCGACGCAATGATCCCGATAGGACGCGGACAAAGAGAGTTAATTATCGGAGATCGTGGAACCGGTAAAACTTCTATTGCACTGGATACTATTCTCAACCAAAAAGGAACGGGTGTTATCTGCGTCTATGTAGCGATCGGTCAAAAGGCTTCTACAGTGGCTTCTACGGTAGAGATGCTTCGTAACAAAGGTGCTCTTGAATATACGATCGTAGTTTCCGCTACCGCCGCGGACCCGGCTCCTCTGCAATACATTGCTCCTTATTCCGGATGTAGTATGGCAGAATATTTTATGTATAACGAAAAGAAAGCGACTCTTGTAGTTTACGATGACCTTTCTAAACAAGCGGTTGCATATCGTCAGATGTCTCTTCTGCTTCGTCGCCCTCCTGGTCGGGAAGCATATCCTGGAGACGTATTTTATCTTCACTCCAGACTTCTTGAAAGAGCAGCTAAACTGGATGACAAATATGGTGCGGGTTCTTTGACCGCGCTTCCGATCATCGAGACTCAAGAAGGTGAGGTTTCGGCTTATATTCCAACGAACGTGATTTCGATCACGGACGGACAGATTTATCTTCAGTCTAACTTGTTTGCATCTGGGAATCGTCCTGCGGTAGATGTGGGAATTTCGGTTTCTCGAGTAGGATCCGCTGCACAGATCAAAGCGATGAAACAAGTCGCCGGTAAGATGAAATTAGAACTCGCACAGTTCCGTGACCTCGAAGCATTTGCTCAACTCGGAACCGAATTGGATCCTGCTACACAGGCGCAGTTGGATCGTGGAAATAGAATTGTTCAGATGCTCAAACAGCCAGTTTCTTCTCCTTATCCGGTCGAAGAACAAGTAGTGGAAATTTTTGCGGTAACTCGCGGATTTATGGATAAGATTCCAGTAGCAAAAGTTCAAGAATACGGAAAATATCTTTTGAATACGATCAAGGAACAATATTCCGAAGTTCTGGATTCGATCCGCAAAGAAAAGAAAATCTCCGACGAAGAAAAACTTGGAGAAGTTCTTTCTAAGGTCGCGGAAGAATTTTTAAGAAAGCACTGAGATAGAGGTTCGCTTTGGCAACTCCCAGAGAAATCAAAAAAAGAATCAACTCGGTAAAGAATACTAGAAAGATCACTCGTACGATGGAAATGGTTTCTACGGCCAAATCCAAAAAGATCAGCGATCGGGTAAACGCTTCTCATCCTTTTTCCAATAAGATTAAGGAACTCGTTTCTTCTTTGGCCTCTCTTGGCGGAGTAGTACACAGTCCTTATTTGAGAAGACCCGAAAAAATTAAAACTGTGGCTCTTTTGATCATTACCGCGAATCGAGGGCTTTGTGGTGGGTATAATTCTAACGTAAACCGCATGGCTAAGGCGAAGATCCAAGAATGGAAAAAGTCGGGAGTCAACGTTCGTCTTTTTATCGTTGGTAAAAAGGGGATTTCTTTTTTCAAATTCGCGGGAGAGAAGGCAGAAAAAACCTACACTCATTTAGATGATAAATCTGGATATAGGGAAGCGGAAGAGTTCGCCAATCTGTTTTTGGAATTGTTTGCCAAAGAGGAAGTAGATGTCGTAGAAATTGCGTCAACCGTATATTATTCCTCTGCTTCTCAAAAACCGGAAGTTACGAGAGTCCTTCCTTTGGAACCAGCCGGAGAAGGAAGTGTAAGCGACATGATGGTTTACGAACCGAGTCCGGAAAAGGTTCTCGAATCCCTACTGCCTCTGGTCGTAAAAACGGCCTTTTTAAAAGCGATTTTAGAAGCGAATTGTTCGGAGCAGATCGCAAGAAGAATCGCAATGAAGTCTGCGACCGACGCGGCTTCTGAAATGATCAAACTGCTCACCCGCGGATATAACCGCGTTAGACAGGCAAAAATCACTCAAGAAATTTCTGAGATTGTTGCCGGAGCGGATTCACTGAACTAAGTATTGGAGCGACTTGGATGAATAAAGGTAAAATCAAGCAGATCATCGGTTCCGTTTTGGATATCGAATTTGAAAACGGAGAACTTCCAGAAATTTATAACGCATTGGAAATCGAAACGAACGTTTCCGGAAAAAAGGAAACGATTATCGCCGAGGTTCAAACCCATATCGGAGGAAAAGCGGTGCGTGCGATTGCACTTTCTTCTACAGATGGTTTGATCCGAGGACAAGAAGTTTCCAATACAGGAAAACCGATCAGTGTTCCTGTAGGAGACGCAACACTCGGAAGAATTTTTAACGTTCTAGGTAAAACCATCGACGAAGGTCCCGCGATTACCGTAAAGGAAACCCGTCCGATTCACAGAGCCGCTCCTTCTTTCGACGAGCTCACTTCTAAAACCGAAGTATTTGAAACCGGAATTAAGGTGATCGATCTTCTCGCTCCTTATATCAAGGGTGGAAAGACAGGACTCTTCGGAGGTGCTGGAGTAGGTAAGACAGTTCTCATTCAGGAACTCATCAACAATATCGCAAAACAACACGGTGGATTTTCCGTGTTTGCTGGAGTAGGAGAAAGAACCCGCGAAGGAAACGATCTCTGGAGAGAGATGAAGGAATCTGGAGTAATTGATAAAACAGTTCTTTGTTACGGTCAGATGAACGAACCTCCTGGTGCTCGTTTAAGAGTTGCGTTATCCGCTCTTACAATGGCGGAACATTTTCGTGATTCTATTGGAACCGACGTTCTTCTTTTCGTAGATAATATATTTCGTTTTTCGCAAGCTGGTTCGGAAGTTTCTGCGCTTCTCGGAAGAATGCCTTCTGCTGTGGGTTACCAACCTACACTTTCTACCGAAATGGGTGCGCTTCAAGAAAGAATTACATCTACTAAAAAAGGATCAATCACTTCTGTTCAGGCGATTTACGTTCCTGCGGACGACTTGACCGACCCGGCTCCTGCAAACGCGTTTGCTCACTTGGACGCAACCACGGTTCTTTCTCGTGCTATTTCCGATAAAGGAATTTATCCTGCAGTGGATCCTCTGGATTCTACTTCCAGAGTAATGAATGCTCAGGTTCTGGGAGAAGAACACTATTTAGTCGCTCGGGAAGTTCAGAGAATTCTGCAAAGATATAAAGACTTACAAGATATTATTGCCATTTTGGGAATGGATGAACTTTCTGAAGACGATAAAGTGCTCGTAGCTAGAGCGCGAAAAATAGAAAAATTCCTTTCTCAACCTTTTCATGTGGCGGAAGTTTTTACAGGAGCTCCTGGAAAATACGTAAAACTTGCGGATACGGTTCGTTCTTTTAAAGAAGTGATTTCTGGAAACTATGATCACCTTCCAGAACAAGCTTTTTATATGGTTGGTTCTATAGACGATGCCATCGAAAAAGCAAAAGGTTACAAAGGATAACGCGAATGTCCGCGAATAAACTCAAAGTGTCCGTGATTTCCCCTGAAAAGATTCTCTATAAAGGGGAAGTGGATTCTCTGATCGTTCCAGGCAGCGAAGGATTTTTTGGAATCCTTCCGAATCACGCTCCTTTGGTTGCCACTTTGGGAATTGGTATTTTAGAAATTCGAAAAGGAGAAAAGTTAAAAGTATTGTCCGTAGAAGGAGGATTTGTCGAAATAAAAGATAATTCTATTAGCATTCTTACGGATCACGGTGCTCTCAAAGAAGATATCGATTTAGAAGTCGAAAAAAAGAATTTAGCAGAAGCGGAAAAACTTCCTCCATCCGATTCTAAAAATCTTTTCCTCCAAAAAACAAAAACTCGAATTTTAGTCGCATCCCGCTAACTTTTAGGGGTGTGAATTTCCGAAAATAGTAGCAAGGATTTCCTTCTCTCCGAATACAATGGAGATCTGGGAACAATTATTTATGAAAACTACGATTCGTGTTTTCGCAGGAATAGTTTTATTTTTAAGCGTAGGTTTTCTCTTACGAAAAAACCGAGAACAGATACGAAGTATATTCCAGTCTGAAGCTATTGCCGCGTCAATTCACGGAAATGTTGTTCATCCTGGAGTTTATCGTCTTCATAAAGGAGATACTTTGGATGATTTGGTTCGTTTGGCGGGAGGTTTAAAAAAACCTTCTACGCTGGAACTGGACCTCGATCGGGAAATTTTGGACGGACAGACGATCGAATTGAAAGAATGATGTTATAGGAATATGGCGGAAGATTACGAAATGGTCAAGGACGACAATTCACACGAGGAAGGTCGCAATGTCGGTATGGACGAATTACAATTCGATGATATCGACTCTATACTTTCTTCCGAACCTGAAAATCTGAATATAAACCCGGATCCTTTGGAAAGTCTTGTAGCTAGCTCGGGGGAAGATTATCCTTCCAGTTTTGAAAACGATTTTGTATTTCATCCTGAAGAAACGACTGGTTCCGCAAATTTTAATATAGAAGATACTTTGGATTTAGAATTAACAGATCCTCTTGTAGACGCAGAAATAGATAAATTATTAGATATAAACGACATTACCAGTATATCAGAAATTTCTAATTTAGAATCTGATGATTCCTTTTTTATTCCCGGAGACTCTGCACCTGATGATGGAATCGATTTTTCTGAATTGGATAATTCTTTAACTGAGGAACCAGACGCTTTCAGTTTTGGAGAGGAATCGGAAGATTTAGAAGGGTTTGAATTGTCAGATCAAAATGAAGAATTTTCTCAGGAAGATGATTTTTTAGGTGATGAAGAAGGTCCAATCGCATTATCCAAAACTGAACTAGGAGAAATTGCTCCTGCTGTTGAAGACGATCTTCCTGATTTTATCTCTACTTCTGTAGATTCTGAAATTGAGGAAGAAAATATAGCGGAATCTATGTTAGGCGGAACTTCTGTAGAAGCAGATGTTTTACCAGATACCTTATTAGATGAATTGGAAGAAGACGCTCCGATTGCACTTTCTGGAGATGAACTGGATAACATACTCAATGCGTCTACAGCAGATGACTCGGATGATGATTTACCTGATTTTATCACTCACGTAGAAAACGAAGATTTTTCTCTTCCGGTTGAACAGGATTCGAGTTTATTGTCTTCGGATACAATTTCTAATTCTTCTTTGTTTGAGGATTTTGAAGAAGAGGAAAAGATTTCTCTTCCAGAGCACGAATTGGAAGAAATTGAAAATCCAGTTTTGTCAGAGGAAGATTCTTTATCTTTTGAAGATTTTGAACTTCCTACAAATGATTTGGAAACATCTGAAATTTCTTTAGAAGATGAAGAAGCAAATGAACCGATTGCACTTTCTGA
>NZ_FTNA01000011.1:95998-96318 GCF_900156205.1 Leptospira interrogans | reverse complement strand
AATGAACCGATTGCACTTTCTGATGAAGAACTTGGTAATTTACTCGCGTCTGAAAATGAAGAACCGGCAGCAATATCTGAGGAATCAAACGATTTAACAGAGGCAATCGATTGGGATTCTCCTCCTACATCTGAAACTTCTTTAGAAGATGAAGAAGCAAATGAACCGATTGCACTTTCTGACGAAGAACTAGGAAATTTACTCGCTTCTGAAAATGAAGAACTAACAACGTCTGAGGAATCAAACGATTTATCAGAGGCAATCGATTGGGATTCTTCTCCTACATCTGAAGTTCCTTTAGAAGATGAAGAATCAAATGA
>NZ_FTNA01000011.1:65796-95211 GCF_900156205.1 Leptospira interrogans | reverse complement strand
TTCTTTAGAAGATGAAGAAGCAAACGAACCGATTGCATTTTCTGATGAAGAACTAGGAAATTTACTCGCCTCTGGAAATGAAGAGTCGGAAGACAAAATTGGATCGGACATACCGAAAGTAGAAACAGAAGAAGATCTAAGTGAAATCTTAGGGGAACTGCCACCGGTTTCGGATTTGGACGCTTTTGATTCGATTGATGAAGACGTTTCAAAAGAAGAGGAAGTTTCTACAATTGTTCCTACATTGGAGTCTGTAAAAGACCAAGAGATGATCATCGTATTGGACGAATACGCTGACGAAGAAGAGTCTTCTCCAATTGAGGAGTTACGTAAAACACCCGATCAAACGGAAGCTATTGTCGGAGAACTTTCGGGGGACGTTCCTTCTAAGGATGAAATGAAACGTATTATGACATATCTGGACGAATTGTTAGGTAATCTACCAGATGATCTCATTCGAGAATTTTCTCGTTCCGATTATTTCGAACTTTATAAAAAACTAATGAAGCAGATCGGTGTATGACCGATGGGATTGTTGGAAAGAGTCAGTAAGTTAGTCCGATCGGATTCTTCGAGAATTTCCACTTCGACATCTTCAGCAGAAGAAAAAAAGTCACTGCTCAAAAAATCTGAAGCGTTTCAGCGTAAACCTGGCTTTTTACAAAAAGCACTCGGTATGAGAAAGGAACTCACGGAAGAGGCGGCTATTTCGGTTCCATCTTTTGAAAATAAGTTGCAGGCTTCCTCTAAAGAATCCGTTGATTTTGAAGAATCCAATTCTGAGGAGCTTTCTATTCCTGAGTTAGACGAAATTTCGTTGGATGCAAATGAACAGGAAGAGTTTTCTGATTCTGATCTTTCTATTTCCGAAGACCTTGTCGAAAAAGATTCAGCCTTTGATGAAATTGATTCGCAGGAATTATCTCAAGATGAAAATGATATTTCTATAGATGACCTTTTCAAAGATGAAACAACTTCTTCATTGGATCAAGAAATTGTCGAT
This sequence comes from Leptospira interrogans, assembly GCF_900156205.1. GTDB lineage: Bacteria > Spirochaetota > Leptospiria > Leptospirales > Leptospiraceae > Leptospira > Leptospira interrogans. The sequence continues at coordinate 94,208 of NZ_FTNA01000011.1, read as the reverse complement.
TCCGATAAACTTTCGATACAAGACCAGAATGAAAAAGAAACATCATCTAATGATGACATAACGTCTTTGGAAGAGGCTCCTTTCGATGATTGGGTTAAAGAGGCAGAACAGGAGGCGCGTCGAACCCTTCCTAAAAAAGATCCAAACGTTTCCGCTTCTGAAAAGGATGGGTTTTTATTTGATGACGATTCTAATTTTGCTACTTCTCCTATAGATCTTCAGATCGCTTCTCGAAAAAAATTGGAGAATTATATTTCTGTTTTTGAAATCAGTAAGGAGATAGGAATCTCTACAGACTTTGCGAACTTTTTTGAAAATCTGTTGTTTTCTATTATGGGACAGATTGGTTCCGAATCGATTGGGATCTTTTCTTCTAAGAATGGAAATCAAGATTTTTTTCGTTTGGAAGATTACCAAGGTGAGAACTTCAATCAAGAATGGACTATTTCTTCGGAAGAGGAAATCTATCACGCGGTGCATAACGCTGGATCGGTTCTTTATGCTAAAGAACTTTTAAAGCCAGCTCTTCCTGCTAAGGAACGAGAGATTATTCAGCAATCGGAAGCTGAACTTTTAGTTCCGATTCGAACTACGGAAGAGTTCTTTGGAATCATTCTTCTAGGCAAAACAATTAGTGGAGAAGATTATACAATTGAAGATCTTGAATTTTTAAAGATCATCGGAGAAATCGCTGGTTCCGTATATAAAAGAATTTATGATACTGAATTACTTCATCAGGAAAATCAAAATCTAAAAGAAACGGTTCGAGCTAACGAGTTGATCATTTCGCTTGCTAGGGATTTTTCTTCTGTCCGTAGTATGGATGAAGCCTATGATAAATTATTTTCTGCATTTCGAGAAGAATTAAAAGTTCGTCGTGCTACGTTTATGATTTTGGAAAACAAAAACGAATTCCGAGTATTTGCTTCTAATTTACTCACTCCAGAACACGTAGGAAGTTTTAGACTTTCTTTGGAAAGTTCGATTGTAGGAATCGTTTCTAATATTCCAGGTGTGTTTAGAATTGAAAATTTTAGAAAACATCCCGAGCTTGTACAGAAATTATCCAATGACGAACTTGGACTTATGACTGATTTTATAGTGATCCCTTTGATCAATCTACATTGGCTTGTTGGAATGTGGATCGTTCATGAAACTGAAGTTCCTTGGACGGATTCTGATCGAGAAACTGCCGTTGGAATTTCAGAGGTGCTTGCGCCCGTTTTTTCAAATTTATTACTCGTTCAGGAAAGAGATTCGGTATTTAAGGATCCGTTTAGTCCGGTTGAGGAAAAAATAGAAGAGATGATTTTGAAATCTACCAGATTAGGGAACTGTTTTAGTTTAACTATATTCAAAATTCAGAATATATCTAGAATGGTAAAATTAAAAGGTTCAGGATTTTTTGTAAACTATAGTGAGGAACTTAGGAAGGCCATTCAAGATAATTTATCCGAAGTAGATTTTCATTATCGGATCGGACAGGGAAAATACGCTATGATTCTGGACGGAAAGGATCGGGAAGAAACACAGGTCCTCATTCGTAAAATTAAAAATCGCCTTGTTGAAGTGGACCGTAGATCCAAGGATTTTCAGACTTCTGTTGTGCAACATACTCTTTGTTATCCTGCGGATACAAAAGAAAAAGAAAGAATTTTAGAATTACTCGAAGAGTCTTAGATCGATAGAGAATGTTATTCAATTCTCTGAATTTTCTCCTTTTTTTTATAAGTTTTTGTTTCATCTATTTTCGCCTCGGTTTGAAAGGACAGAACTATTTTTTGTTTTTTGGAGGTTTGTTTTTTTACGGTTATTGGAAACCGGAGATGGTTTTACTTTTGTTCTTTTGTATTTCTTTTAATTTTGCAGGGGGAATTTGGCTTGGTAAAACGTCTGCGGGAATTTACGGAAAACGAATCTTTGTTTTTTTAATTGTTTTGAATCTGGGAATTCTGATCTTTTTTAAGTATATTCTTTTTTTCTTAAGTGTTTGGAATGATTCTCTGGGAGTTTTGTTTCCATTTTCGATTCTTCCCATTCCAGAAATTTTATTGCCGATAGGAATTTCCTTTTATACGTTTCACAATATCAGTTATCTTTCGGATATTCGATCCGGAAAAATAGTTCCTTGTTCCAATTTTATTCGTTTTGGAGTTTATGATTTATTTTTTCCATTGTTGTTAGCTGGACCTATCGAAAGACCGGATTCCTTATTACCTCAGATCGAAAAGGAACGAGTAGTAGATCAAAACGATTTTGTTTCCGGAGCGATTCTATTTTTTTGGGGAATATTTAAGAAGGTGTTTGTAGGAGATCATCTTTTATTTTTTACCAATAAGGTAATGGAACCTGGAATGTCTCTTCCCTCTGGTATGATATTTTGGATCGCATTTTCTTTTGCGTTTCAGGTTTATGCCGACTTTAGCGGATACACGGATGGGGCACGTGGGCTTGCAAAGATGTTAGGTTTTAAACTTTCCTTAAACTTTAATTTTCCTTTTATCTCGTCTAACCCTTCCGAATTTTGGAAACGATGGCATATCTCTCTTTCTACTTGGTTAAGGGATTATCTTTATATTCCTTTGGGTGGAAATAGGATTTCTTTGTTTCGTCAAAATGTAAATTTGATGATCGTTTGGATTTTAGGGGGACTTTGGCACGGGGCTACATACGGGTATTTGGTATGGGGATTTTATTGTGGTTTGCAGGTTGTGCTCTATAATATAGTTCAAAAATATTTTTTAAATTTAATTAATAATAATATTAAAATTTTAAAATATTCTATAAAGCTAATTGGAGTTTTTTTGACGTTCTGGATGTTTGCTTTTGGATTACTTTTGTTTCAGGTGCATTCTCCAGGAGAACTTTGGAGTTTAGCCGGAAACGCATTTGGAGGATTTTACTGGAATTCCGTGTTTGCGGCTAAATTGTTTTTTCTTTGTTTTCCTTTGTTTTGTGTGGAATTTTGGATGATTGTTTGGGGAGGAACCGATTTATTTTTAGAGAAGATCGTTGCAACACGATATAGCTGGATTTTGTTTTCTTTTGGGATTGGTATTTTATTTTGCCTCTTTGGAGTTTTTGAAAAAAAAGAGTTCTTTTACTTTCAGTTTTAAGATGGTTCCCAAGCTTAAGATTTTGTCGAGTTGTTAACAAAATGTAGTAGTTCACACGGATATTTAAGGAAGGTTGGGTAATACATAGTTGTATTTATGAAAGTTAGAAGTTGTAGAACAATGTTTGAGGTTATTACGAAAAAAAAATATTCTAAAAGAATAATGTTTCTAGTGATCTAAGATTTAGGGGTTTTACTTTGAAAAAAATAAACGTTATATCTGGCTTTCATCTGAATTTGGTAAGAAATAAGATTTTTGGATTAGTCATTTGTACTCTATCTATTATAATGTTCCAATTAATATTATTTCCATATTTATTATTTTTTCAGGAAAAAAATTCTTTTCTATATGATCGATTATCTCATTTGAATTCTTTTTTATATACGAAATCTAATTTAAATAGTGAAGCACCGATTGTATTTATAGGAGATAGTCAGATACTTTCTGGAATTCATCCCCAAGAATTGGAAATAAAAATTGGTCGCCCCATTTGGTTTTTACCCAGACCATCCGAACAACCAGAAGGAATGTTGTTACGATGGAAAGAATACGAACAAAAGATAAAAATCAAACCTTCTTTGGTGGTCGTAAACGGTTCCGTGTTTTCGATTGCGGATATGGACGTGGCGAGCGCTCACAGAACTTTAGAGTTGAACTATGATTCTTTTCATTTTGAAATTTTTACAAAAACAATTTTTAGAAACTTCTATTTAAAGAATATTTCTTCGGGACTTTATTATCTTTTAGGAAGAATATTTCCTTTTTTACGTTTGAATGCGTCTGTTTCTACAACTTTGAAAATTATAGGAGAAGGAGACGAATTTAGTTATTCTGAAAAAAAAATTGAGAACCTTCTTTCTGGAAATCCAATTGAAAAATGGAGATTTAATCTTAATAGGAATCGTTTTCTAGAAATAGAATATTCAAAAAATAAAGGATACTTGGATTGGGGAAAAGAGCTGTCTTACGATGGTGTTTGTGTTCCAAATAAAAACTCGATTCCCCCTTCCTCCAAACGCAGAAGCCGCTTTGAATAAAACGCGAGTATCTTCTTTAAACGCCTGGAGAGAGTTATTTTCTTATTTAAAGTCTCAAAATGTTCCGATCTTGGCGATTTCTATTCCGTTTCGCCCCGATTTTGAAAAAAAAATTTCGACACTTACTTTAATGCCTCTTTGGGAATCTATTCTTATGGAAGAAACAATTCCTTATTGGAAGGTCGAAGATTTTTTGTTTGAGCAGAGTGATTTCGGTGATTATACTCATTTGAATACTTGTGGAATGAAGAAGTTCGTCCCGGTTTTGGCGGAAAGGATTTCTAATTTTAATTTATAGTTACTGATTTCTATAAAATTGAGTATCGTAAATTTTAGTTACAAAATCTTATTTTAAAACAAAATACTGGGTACTGTGTTGTATGGTTTTGAATAGGTGAACCATCGAAAGAATATGGGAGCCGATTGAAATTATATTATTTTTCTATAATAATTGTTTTTTTAATATTCCAAATTTCGTTTTTGTTAAGCTCGAGGAAAAAGGTAGCATAGAGTCCTTCGATTTGATATTCTATTGTAGTTTTTGTATGACGACCGTTTGTTTGAAAGCTCAGAAAACGAATATGGGGTCGAGAGCCAATTTTAGTATCGGGAAGGATTTGTACGGGCCTTTCGAATTTGGAAAGTTTTATGTTTGGTTCTAGTAAATGATCCGAAAGAATCAAGGGTAAGCGGTCTTTCACTTCCGGATGAAGAAATTTGGCGATTTCTGAATGGTTAATCACCAAGGAGACTACCGATTTCGGAATTTTAACCTGAGAAGATTGGCTTATCTGGTAAGAAGTCCAGATAGAAATCGAAATAAAGAGAATCAGACCGAATATTTGACAACGGTATATTCTATTTTTCATTTTGTAAATTGAAATAAGCCCTTAAATTTTTAAGGTTTATCTTGTAGGTCTGTTCCTTTTGGGTCAACCATTTTAATACTAATTATTTATGCTCGAATACTTGTCAATTGGGTTGCATTTTATAAGTTTACTGATTAATATATTAGTATATTATAAATTATAATATTAATAAAAAAATGAAGTTTTGGGCGTCTTATTATATGGTTTTTAGTTTTATATCAGAATCTGTCCCAAAAGAAACTCAACATCTCGTTCGATAAGTTTTGGGACACGCGGTAAGTTGAATTGATTCTCTTTTGCGCCTTTGATGACTGAAACAATTGGCACCGTTTAAATTTAGTTATTTTTTAAAATATGAAAAACATTAAAAAACCTTCGCAATTCTCTATTGTTTAACGTAAATTCGGCATAACGCGAAAGGGATCGATGCGAGGTTAAGTTATTGGTATTTTATAAAAATTGAATCTGATTTTGGAATTTCGCAATAACTTGACCAGAGCGGAGAGCCCGGTCCGACTGCCTATGGCAGTCGGATTCGCCCAGATTTTTAACCGTCGAACTCACGTTATTTAGAATTGTATAAAATAGTTTCAATTTTTTAAACTGAAATAGAACTCTAAAATAAAAATTCAATTGGACGATACTTTGTTTTCAACTTTATAGAGATTCCAAATATAAAATCTCTTAATTGTATTCTTCGTTTAACAGCGGGCTGTCTTTTTTTTATTTCCTATTTTTCCCATATTCTCCATCTTTAAAATGTATTCAGAAGCATTCGGAACTTTGCAGGCAGTTTTACCCATCATCACTTCTACTTTCCCAATTTTCTGGGCGATTTCTAAAGCTTCTTTAGAAAGAGGGGAATAAAAACCTCCGACCGCAATTACAAAACCGTTCATACAGTATTTTACTCGATTTTGAGATTTATGAATTTTAAATTCTACTCTTTTGAGCAGTTTAGAAACTTCTTTAGAATCAATTTGATCGTTCGGAAGGATTGATAACAAACTGGAGAAAGTGCTCCATCCGGAAGAAGAGATACTTTCTTTTTCCGATTCGATCCACTCTCTTGCGAGTTCTAAACCGTATTTACTTTCTGCTGCAATCCAAGCAACTGTACATTCGCTGATCATAGGAGAAGTGGAATTTTTTACCCAAAACTGCAGATCTTTTTTTTGAATTTCTTTTTCGTCTGCGATTAGTCCTGCTAGATACATAGCGTCTGCATTTCCGGTTTTATAAAGTTCTAATGAAAGTACGTTGTTTTTTTTAATTTTTTTCTGAATTTTTTTGAGATCGGCTATCTTAACTCCGAAAAGTGGCTCTTGAGCTCCGTGATTAATAAATATCTTTTTGACGGATGGTGTTCCCATTTTCTCTAAATCTTTCATAATTTGCTCTATATTCATATTATAATATCCTACTTTTTGAATGTTTTTGATTAGTCATTAATTATATCATGTTGGAAATATTCGTATTTCATTTTTGAATGTATGGACAAAAAATTAATTCTTGGACCGACCAGAATTTCATTTGTACTTTTTTTTGAAAGATATTTTTAAAATCAAGTTAGTTTGTCGGAATAAATTTGATTCTTTATTTTGTGGGAACTCTCGTGTTTTCTGATGAATAACAAATCTGATTTCAATACGTCGTCTAAAAGTTGGTTTTCTAAAATAATATAGCGCTTAGAATCAATAGTCTTTGAATCCTCAATAAAAAGTGGTAGTTCCCACAAAAGTTGTCGTATTAGATGATTTATAGTTTTTTAGCATTCTTTTTGTTATTATCATTTTTGTATGAGTTCCCACATTTTTGTAAAACTAAAACGTCTCACTTCTATAGTCGCTCGAAGTAACTCAGAAAACACTTCTCTATGGATCGGTGTTTAGGTTTTGGAACAAAATCTAAATAAAACAATATAAAGTTCATTTAATAAATCAAATTTTTACCTACAAAAACAAAACATATATTTTGATTGCAAAAAAATCGAACCAAAAAAGAGCTTCGCTTTCAATTGGATTGTTAAATGGACATTCTTGAAAACGTTCGAGGGAATCCAACATGAACTTATTTTTTAGAGAATTAAAATGTTAAGAATTATTTATTTTTTAATTACGTCCTTGTTGGTTCTTCCCATAAATGCGGAAGAGATAGATCTTATCAATAAATCCATTCTGAAAATTGCAGATTCTTCCGCTTCAAAAGAAGGAGATAAAATGCAATTCGAAGTTTTATCTATGAATCACGGGGTATCTATGCCTCTTATGGCAGAGGGACCTAACGGCCTATCAAGACTATACGATAACTAAGAACCGGTCTCAAAACTACCTATCAAAAAAAGTTAAAAGCAATGATGGAGCTTGCGAGATAAAGAGATGCAAGATAATTTTCAGATTTTCTTTCCCAACAAATTAGGATAGTCCTGAATCCGATTGTGCCAACTGTTAGTTCTTTCAACGACCCATCGTCTAAGTTTTCCTTTATATTTACCGATGAGAGGTTTTTCACTTTTTTTCCGAATATGAGATCGAATGTTTCTTTTTTTGATTAAAACCAGAACATATTTTGGAGGAAGAAGTATCCAAGGAAATATACTTTGAGTCGAGTCGAAGTTAAATTTGAAAACACAGAAAGGAAACTTGATTCCTTTCTGTGTTATTCACAAACCTTTTGTAATCAGAAATTGATTGGACGAAGATCAACGGCGATCTCGTTTCAATTACTTATAGTTGCTGATGATCGTTGGTAAGTGGAAGATCATATTTTTCCTAGCTGTATTTGTTAAATTATCGTTTCCACTTGTTGCGTTAGGACTATCGCCAGCATCGAGCTGAGGAGAGAAGACGTTGTCCGCCGAGTTTGAGTCCCAAAAAAGAACTTTATCAATGGAAACGTTAAATAAAAGACTTCCCCCGTCTTTTTTAGAAGAGTCCAGATCTACAACCAATATGTATGGATCTTTTATGTCCAAATTATTGATGGAAGTCGGCGTTTTGAATTTTAGTTTTTGTGTGGCGGAAGCAAATGCAACGCCTGCCACAGATGGTGGATTGAGCATGTTTGTAGGATCTGTAAAAGGGTTAAGATTGTCTGGAACTGCAGTTCTAAGTATATGACCTGAATTTGCGTCGATCGCTAATTCGCCCATCATACAACTACCTGAGATATTTTCTATTTCTCCCGATTTTAACAAATCGGAGTAGATATAACTTGGAGAGTTCAAAAAAGATTCCGGACAATTTTTATTAAAAAGTTTTGGACTTACGTCGCCTCTGGTAATTCCATCGTCGGTTCGGTTAGACTCAATATTAGAAATAGGATTATTTAAAACCAAGTCCACATAACGGTATGAATTTTCAGGGACATCTTTCGGGTCAAAATAATAAGTAAAGTCTCTGGCGATGATTCCTACTCGATCATAGTCTTGTTTTTCCGCTTCTGGAAATGGAGTAATTGGAAGAAAAGCCGAACTTAAAGTACTGTCTCCGGTTTGTAATCCGATGGGCATAAAGCCACTTCCACACATTTTTGCGCCAGGGACAACATTTGATCCCGATAATTCAAACATTATAAAATTCGCATTTTCTAATGTCTCACTTCCTTTTGCCGGCCCACCTTTTGCTACTGATTTATAAGCAACAACTTGGCATACTCCGATAGAAATTGCAGCTGGCGTGATAAAATGATCGTTAAAACCATCCGCTGCACCGTCTCCATAATTTTGAGGGTTGTCTCCGCCAAGATCCGTTAGGAATGCAGAAGCGTTACTTTCTCCAATTCTAGATTGGGATGAATTTGCCGCAGTGCGCGCTGCTACAAGGGCATTGATATTGGAAATGCGGAACTCGGCGTTTGTTCCACCATTAAGCAAAATTGCCGCTAACAATAAATCATTCTTATTGTCTTTATGTTTCGCACAACTTACAAATAAAATTAAGGCTGACGATAAAAGAGTCATGATCTTAACGTTCCTACATTGTTTCATATTATTTAAACCTCTAATGGTATTAACGAAATAAAGAAGGGGGCTTGTGCCAGAGGGAGGTGTGAAATTTTAAGATTTTGGTTGAAAATTTAGCTTTTAACAGCACTCAAATTCTGATTATTAATGGAGGTGTATAAAAATGATGCTTTTTCTTTAGGGATCAATGGTGCTATTTTTCCCATAGTGTGTCGGAGATTTCTGAATAATATTTGTCCATTTCATATTGATATTATTACGCTTTCTCTGTACAATCAGTTTTGGGACACGCTCTAAATACTTAGACTTACATTCTACATATTTAATGGAAAAGTGCGCACGGGGAAAAGTGATTCCAGAAATAACTGTAGCCTACTACCAAAAAACTAAGAACGGGAGCCTCTACTTACAAAGCTCTAGAAATTTAGATGGTCAATGTAGTGGTTGCCAGTGTCACCTTCGGTGCGGGAGGGGATCGTCCTGTGGAGACGATAACCTTTGCTTTTGATTCTATTCGATATTCTGTTACTGCATCTACTTCCGTCGGGAAATTAGAGACAAAAACATTTACAGGTAAAGTTCCTAAAAATTAGAAAACCGATACTTAGAGTTTGTCCCAAAACCATCCAATGTGGGAACTACTACGAAAATTTAACGACATTAGAACTACTCGAAAGTTTACAAATTACTAAATGCGACTTAATTTGTAGGAACTACTGCATTTGATTAAAAATGTTTAAAGAATTAAATTATCGCGTAAAATTCTTTGAGGTTCTGGACAAGTTCTTAAACTTCCTTACGCATGTTTCTACAAGTGTAAAACGCGCTGTAGACAAAACGACTAATTCGATCTGAATGGATAATTTTTTTCAATAAGTTTATTTTTAAAACACTTTGTAAATTAAAAATACTTAAGAAAATTAGAATATTCTATAGTTCTATTTGTAATAACATTCTTTTTCATATTGCCATTACCGGTCTTTGTATAATGAATATCATAAATTTTGAGACGAATTGATGTGATTGGAGCATTCGTTTTATAGTTTTTAGAATTTATCTCAAAAAAAATCCATTCTGTTCGTTTAATCATTCATAACAAAAAGTAGTAAAAGTTGTCTCAAAAAAAATGGTTTAGGACGGTTTAAAAAAGACTACTTTACATGCCGATAAGAGTGAAATTTTTTAGTTTGTTCAAAAATGTGGGAACTCACACAAAAATTGAAACGTAAAAAAAAACAATTGAAAAGGCCATTCATTTGCAAGACGACATAATTTGTGGGGACTCCCAAGTTTTATTCAAAACTATATAATAAAGTACTAATTTACTAATTTACACATCAATCCTGTGAATTCAGCATAAAAAAATATGTCTGCAACAGGAAGGCGGACCCGGGTTCTATAGGGTCAATCAATTGCATACAAGAAAAAACATTATATAGCTATCGTCTTTAGTTTTAATTTGTTATAGAACAAGATTTGTCGAGAGTCTAAAACGCGACTTATCTTGCAACCTGGAAAACTCAAAGTCTCGCTTCTATTGGTGCTCGACGGGGAGCGAGATTTGAGTTTAGGAAGCATTTTGCTGAGTTTGAACGTGCGTTCTACTGAGTTTTTCCGCTTCGATCGTTTTCGCATTGAATTATGCAGAAATAAAGTTAACCTAACGTGAGTTCGACGTAAGGAACACATTCTTCTGAAAAAAATTGCAATCTGAACTCTACAGATTGATCTTTTAGATGTAGGAACTACTGCAATTTATAAAATAGAGTTGTTGAAAAATTCCCTAGTTCCGATTAACAAAACTGCTTTAATTGCCCGTTTCCATAAAATAGAAACAGATGGAGAATTAATTTTTCAACAATTCTAATAAAAGTTTATAACAATTGAATTTGTCGTGTTTCAATGTGGGAACTACCACAAAATTTAGGTTTGTTTATAAAATGACGTGGGAATTGCTGCAGATCAAGATTTTACGAACAAATTCTAAAATTATAATAAACTCATGCTTTTAGAAAATTCTTTTTTACGCCGAAATAACATTAACCTACACTTTGTGATAAACATTTAGATACTCAATCTGATAGGGATGAGTAGTAAAATTCAAAGGATTCATTTTTAGGCTTTGAGAAAACACACAAAATATTTTTAATATAAATTCTAGTTTCTACAAATTATATTTCTTTGTGCAATTGATGACTTGTGGACAAGCCTAAAAGTAGTAGTTCCTATTTTTTTAAATTTTGGATATGGACTATAAAATTATTAAAATATTCTATTTTTATTGTATTTAACTTGAGCTCTACATAAGAAAATAAAAAAGAAATTTTTATAAGTATGCATTTCTGCAATTTTAGGATTTGTTCGTGAAATTGTGCTTTGCGCTAATTTCCACATTTAAGGAATCGATCTGTAAAGTTCAGATTACAGCTTTTTTTGGAAAAGTGAATCATGAACAAACTCACGTTATTACTACGTGGACGCATGAAAATAGTACCAAGTTATTAACGGCCGAATTTACGAAAAAAATAGCGGTATTTAAAAAATACTGCAAATTCGAGATTATGGCATTTTAAAGCAGGGCCAAAATATTCAAATTTTTGAAACAATCTAACCCAAGTATTCTATTCATACGTCCGAGTAGTAATTTTCAGGATGAAACGATTGAAATGTCTTCTTTTTTAGGAAAACGTATTAAAATCAGTTTTCCAAATTTCTAATTCATAAGCCAGTCCTTTGTTGTCCAAAAGGATTGATGCAAGAACTAAAATCCCATCTTCGTCGTAAAATTGAATCTCTGACCGAGTTGACGATTTCTTCTTTCATATGGATCGTGCAAAAATCGAATGGAACCCATATGACCGTCTAAAAGTTCTTGAACTAGCATAGAATCCAAGGACTCGAGACCTATCGATTTTGGATCATTTTCGCCAATAATCGCAATTAAAAAATCTTTTTCCTCCGGTTTAAGAATACGCGATTTAGAGGAGTGAGAAGAATTTTTCTTTATCATAAAAATTGCATATTTCTAAATAAAAATCTTAAATTAATATGAACTCGGCGTAAAAAATATTAATGAATAAAAAATTCAATGCAGCTATTCCTCGGAACTCAGAAAAACGCTCTTTATATCGCAACATAATAATCACCTTTGTATTGGCTATCTCGAGTCATTCAAAAAAAATGACGCATAGATGAAGTAAATATTAGAAAAACAAAATCTACATTGATAATTTTAAAAATTTGATTTTTTTAATAGAGTTGTTAAAAAATGAATCCTCCATCTGCTTTTTTTGTATTAAAATTGGCTATTGAAGCATTTTGTTAATCTCCGCTATAGAACTTTTCTTTTTAAAATAAATTTATTTGAAACGAATAAAGTTGTGTTGGAAATCTTTTTGATTGAATGTGAAGAAAAACAGCTAACCACAATTTCCAACAAAAAAAAGAACGATTTTGTATTTTTAAGTTCCAGTTACAAATTCCACTGAATAACCGAAGGTTTCTTCGAACGCCACCTTTTGTTCTTCCGCGGCCCAAATTTCTAAAGAAGGATCGTAACCCTTACTGGATTCTAAAATAAAACGAATCTGATTTTTTTCGATTTTACAAATTACTGAAGAAACTAGTCCACCTCGATTTCGGTTTAACGCGGAGCTAATTCTTAGGATCGCAGAAAGTTGACATACTAAGGTTTGATTTTTTTCAGCGAGCTTATTAAATTCCCTGTGTTTAATTTTAGGAGTATTCTTTCTATGATAACGAGCGGTCAAAGCGATGATTTCAATTTCTAAAAAAGTAAAACCTAAAAGCATTTCCGAATTTCGGATCATATAATAACTGTGCTTATGATAGGCGGAATGTGAAATCGACTGACCGATTTCGTGTAAAAGAGAAGCCGCTTCTAAAAGTTCTCTTTGTTCCTGCCCCAGTTTATGCAAACTTTTTAATTGATCAAAAATCTGAAGACTTAATTCAGCGACGTGTTTTGAAAATTCTTCGTCTCTAGAAAAGGATTTCATAAAATTATGAACTGCTGTTTGACGGATGTCATCTAAGTGTTTAGAATGTTCTGTGTTTTCGAAGTGTTCCCATTTGCGAATTGTATCGTATACAATTCCTTCTCGAAGAGCGAATTCGGAAACGGTTAAAGCAGAAACGTTTGCAAGATCAAAAATTTCTTCTAAAATCAAAGTTCCTCCAACGATGATGTCTGCTCGTTTGCTATCTAAACCTGGGATCTTGGATCTTTTTTTAGAAGTATCCGCTTCTAAAATTAGATTACGGATTTTTTTAAATTCGGAAGAAGTAAATGAGAAATTGTTTAAAGAGATTTCTTCCGTTTCCCCTCTGGATGCTAAAATCATACCCGCGATCGATTGTATCGTTCCAGATGAACCTACTACCAAGTCCGGTTTTAAATCTCTGAGAATTTTTCGAAAAGGAAGAAGCATTTCTTCGATGTAAAGTCTACATTTACGAACATCCGAGTTAGAAAGAGTTTCTTCTTTAAAGAATTTTTCTGAAAGTCGGATGGCCCCCAGTTTAAAACTTTTAGAGAATAAAATATTTCCTCTATGACCTACTAAAATTTCAGTACTTCCTCCGCCTATATCGATCATCATGATTTTTCGATCAAAAACTGGAATTCCTTGGAGAATTCCAAAGTAAATGAGTCGGGCTTCTTCATAACCACTTACTACATCGATGGATATACCCGCTTCTTGATATGCGTTTTCTAAAAAGTCTTCTTGGTTAGAAGCTTCTCGTAGTGCGCTTGTAGCAACGGCTCTGATTTCTGCTCCTGCGTTTTCTGCTAAGATCTTAAATCTTTTGAGACAATCGATTCCTCTACGAAACGATTCCGGATCGATCGGACCGTTTTCTTGCAACCTATTACCTAAGCGAACTGATTCTTTTTCTCTAGCGATGGCTTCGAAAGTTCCGTTTGTTCGAACTCGAACGATGATCATGTGAAATGAGTTGGTGCCAAGGTCGATGGCAGCGAGAGGTTTTTCTTGAACCATGGTTGAACAGAATGCTTTGCTACTAAAATCGAATCCAGCTTAATTTGTTTTCTGAATTTTTTGTTTTGAGGTTGCCGGGAACCCAAGCGTTGAAATTATTGAAACCTGTCCGACGAAGAAAATTCTGAAGAATTTTCAACTCTGAGCAGATAATAAAGACAAAAAACCTTCGCGGTTGAAAGGTACCTGAAATGATCTTTGATAATCTCTATGCCCTGTTTTCTAACGATATGGGAATCGATCTAGGAACGGCAAATACACTGGTGCATGTTAAAGGACAAGGGATCGTTTTATCCGAACCCTCCGTTGTTGCGGTTCACGCTGCCACCGGTAAAGTCCTCGCTGTAGGGCAGGAAGCAAAGCGGATGTTGGGACGTACTCCAGGAGAAATCGTCGCTATTCGTCCAATGAAAGACGGTGTGATTGCAGATTTTGAAACCGTCGAAAAAATGATTCGTTATTTTATCGCAAAGGTGCATAACCGAACTACATTCGTAAAACCTAGAATTGTGATCGGAGTTCCGTCCGGAATTACAGAGGTAGAAAGACGTGCTGTTCGCGAGTCTGCAGAACAAGCAGGTGCGAGAGAAATTTTTTTGATCGAAGAAGCTCTTGCTGCTGCGATTGGTGCTAATATACCAATCAACGAACCTGCAGGAAATATGATCGTAGACATAGGCGGTGGCACGACCGAAATCGCAGTCATTTCGTTAGGTGGAATGGTAATTGCGGAATCCATTCGAACTGGAGGAGATGAGTTCGACGAAGCAATCATCAAATATCTCCGAAACCAATACAATTTAGTGGTAGGAGAAAGAACCGCAGAAGATATTAAACTCACCATAGGAAACGCATTTCCGGAAAAAAAAGCGGAAACGATGGAAGTTCGTGGGCGGGACGCAATTTCAGGACTTCCTAGAACTTTGGAACTGGAATCGAACGAAATTCGTAAAGCACTCAAAGAACCTACAGACGAAATTTTAGATGGAATCAAAAGGGTTTTAGAAAGAACACCTCCTGAGCTTGCATCGGATATAGTAGAAAGAGGAATTGTTCTAACCGGTGGCGGATGTCTCTTAAGAGGATTAGAAATGTATCTTTCTAAAGAAACTGGAGTTCCTGTCTTTCGTGCGGAAAATCCTCTTACCTGTGTGGTACTCGGAACCGGAAAATATCTGGACGAGTTGAAGTATATCAAACCCGGTATACGTTAAGAAATCGGTTGAAATTCGCTAACGTTTCGAACGACTTTTGTTCGGAACGGATTCGAGAGAAAAGGAAGAATCGATGTTATGGTTTCAACTCAGTCGAAGTAAAGAGACTCTTTCTCTCCTTTTTTGTATTTTATT
Source organism: Leptospira interrogans (assembly GCF_900156205.1). Classification (GTDB taxonomy): domain Bacteria; phylum Spirochaetota; class Leptospiria; order Leptospirales; family Leptospiraceae; genus Leptospira; species Leptospira interrogans. The sequence continues at coordinate 78,849 of NZ_FTNA01000011.1, read as the reverse complement.
TTCTATTTTATCTTTAACCTTTCGAAGTAACGTAATCGTTCGAGGAATCGCCAGTTTTCAAAGGGTGGGGGACGTAGTATCCGGTTCCATCGATTCTTTTGGTGGATTTTTCAAAGGTGCTTACAATAAGTTGGAATCTTTTGAAACCATACGTAAAGAAAGGGATTCTTGTGTTGCCGTTATGGAAGACTATAAATTGCTTCCACAAGATTTAGAAAAGGCGAATCGGGAAAACGACGCTCTTAGAAAAGAACTCAAATTTCATAGTAGACAAAAATATTCTAGTCTCAAGGCGGAAGTATTATCTGTTCGTCTCAATTCCATTTATAGAACCATTATCATAGACAAGGGTTCCGATTCCGGAATCAAACCTTATATGCCGGTAACCGCAAGAGCGGTGGATCAAAAGGGAGCGATTATAGAAGCACTTGTAGGGAAAGTAATTGCTGTGACCGGAGGTTCTGCGGTGGTCCAACCACTTATCAATTCCAATTTCAACATGGGAATATCGATGCCGGATACAAATTTATGGGCCAATCTATCCGGAAATTCAGGAAGAGGAACCGAAGCGCTTTTGAATTATATAGATAGCGGAATTATTATCGATCCTAGAGTGTTTGGAGAATATCCGATGGGACCGAGTGAGATGATCCAATATACTGAGTCTTTAAGTAAAATTGGTAAGCCGGTTTATACATCTGGAGGTGGCGGAGTATTTCCTTCTGGAATTCCTGTTGGAATTATCACAGAAGAAGGACCTAGAAACGGAAGTTTTAAAAGTGCTTATTTAAAACCTTTTGTACGATTTGAGATGTTAGAGAGTGTTACGATCCTTCTTAAACTTCCTGAGAAGTGGTTGGAAACTTGGCCGGAAGGACAAAATATCACGATCGAAAATCCTTATTTTGGAGAACTTAATTTTCCGGGAGAGGATCGTTTAAAAGAGAATCAAACTAAAACACCTAACACGAATCAGACGCAAACAAACGAAACTAAAAACCAACCGTCCACTCCGAACGAGGAAGATTTACAATGATCTTAGAAAAACTCGTAATCGCGATCGGAATTTTAATCGCTCATTTTTTAAACGGTTCGAATTTATTTGAAATTGGTTCGGCGATCAAACCCGACTTTATGATTTTGCTTGTACTTTTTTTTGCTCTGAGAAGGGGGCCGCTCTACGGACTTTGGATTGGATTTTTTGGAGGCCTCTTGACCGATTCGGGACTTGGAGGAGAAATTTCCGTGGGAAACGTAGTTACGTATAAGATTGGACTTCATTCTTTGACCTTTTGTCTGATTGGTTATCTTGTCGGAAAATTTGCGCGTTCTGCTTATCACGAAAATTATCTATCAATTACGATCTATTCTTTATTGATCACATTTATCACCAGACTGGCCACGTATTATCTGTTCTCTCTATTTTTTCATGAGAATATGAGTTATTCCTTATTTTTCACTTCTTTGTTTAATGCGCTCATTGCGCCCGCTTTTTTTTATGCTCTGACTTGGATTTACCAATTGGATCATATGGGGGACGCGTAAGTTGTTAGGTGGAGCTCAGTCTGCGTCGGAATACCGACTTGAAAAAAGTTTTAGACTTCGTCTTTATACTTTTTCCGGACTTGTAGTATTTGCTCTTGCCGCCTTTATATTTCAGTTATTCAATCTTCAGATTTTAAACGGAACGGATAACGCCCTTAAGGCCGAAAAGTTTGTTCGAAAAAGTGAAATTATGCCTGCGGCTAGGGGACAGATGTTTGATCGAAATTTTCTCACACCTGAAACTTCTATGGCACTCGTGTCGAACTACTCTTCTTTGGACGTAGTGTTAAATACTTCTTTATTTAAATATGATCCAACTTCTGTAAAGGCGTTCATTCAAGAATTTGCAAGAACTCTTTCTATACCAATTTCTTATTACCAGGATGAGTTGATCGAACCCCGCTTTTCCAGAAACTTAAAGGCTAAAAAGCCGATCGTACTTTTAGAAGGAATCAGCACTGCACAACAAGAAAGAATATCAGTATTTGATAATATATCTAAATATATTGTTTTACTTCCTTCCCCGAGAAGAGTTTACAAAATGGGTCCAGCCCTTGCACACGTGACCGGTTATATAGGAAAACCTACTAGGGATGATTTGGTTTCTGGAAAAATTAAATCGTATCAGTATTTGGGAAAAGACGGACTGGAGTTAGAATATGATTCGGAACTCAGAGGGGTAGACGGATTTAGAATTCAAAAAAGAAGTTCCGAAGGAAACATAGAAGAGGAACGGGTGGTAGAACATTCTTCTCCTGGAAATAATCTGGTTCTAACGATAGACAAGGATATACAAATCGCCGCTTATAAAGCTTTAAAGGGAAGTAGAGGAACCGCGATCGCTATCAAAGTTGCTACCGGAGAAATTTTGGCGATGGTTTCTAATCCGAGTTATGACCCAAATATACTTTCAGGAAAAAATAGAGCAGATCGAACTGCACATTTTAAAAGAGTCAAAGACAACGGAGGATTTTTAAATCTAGCGATTAAATCTAAATTTCCACCCGCTTCTACTTATAAAACGTTAGTTGCTCTTGCCGCGTTGGAAAGCCAACACAAGATAGGATATACCCCAGAAACTACGTTTTCTTGTAACGGAAGTTTTGTATTGAAATCAACTTTTGCAGGGGTTCCAGATCAGGTATTTTTATGTTGGGAAAAGGGAGGGCATGGAACGAATGATCTTGCGCATGCTTTGCAAAAATCTTGTTCTGTATATTTTTACAACTTAGGATATAAATTAGGATCAGATGCAATTTTAAATTATTCCAGACTTTTTGGATTGGAAAACAAATCCAAGGTGGATCTTCCGGATGAAACCGCCGGTTTTGTACCTTCTTCTGCATGGAAAAAAAGAACTTATGGAACAAAGTGGTTTGATGGAGATACGATCAATCTTTCTATCGGACAAGGATTTATTTCTACCACTCCGATAGGCATGGCTCTTTTTTATATGGGATTGCTCAACCGAGGACAAATCTATCAACCGTATGTGGTAAGCGAAATTCGAGATCCAGTAGATAATTCTATTATCAATAGAACCACACCGCAGATTTTAAGAGACATACCGATCAATCAATCTTCTGTAGAAGCGATTAAAGAAGGATTAAAACTTGTGGTAAAAAGTGGAACGGCTGCACACGTATTGAACAAACCGTTTTTACCAGAAATAGCGGGAAAAACCGGAACCGCTCAGACTAGGAGAAGAGGGGCTTCTGGTTCCAATCACGCATGGTTTGTAGGATACGCTCCTGCAAACGCTCCAGCCAGCGAACAAGTGTTAGTTGTTGTGTTTGTGGAATACGGGATCGGAGGAGCTGCTGGAGCTGCACCTGTTGCAAGAGAAATGTTTCATGCGGCTTTTCCACCGGGAACATTCAAAAAGACGCAAGAAGTAAATCCTCAACCTAAGATTGGACAGGAGGGAACTCTTGAAGCCAGATAAGTCCATAGAAAAGATAGATTACTTTTTAGTAATTTCGGTAGTAATTGTCGTACTTTGTAGCGTAACTACTTTATATAGCCAGGAAGTGAATTTTGAAGATGGGCCCGGGAAATGGTATCGTCAGTTATTTTATTTTATCATCGGGCTTGCGATCATGTATTTTGTATCTAGAGTCAACTATCAGTTGTTAGGTGCTTATGCTCTCGTGATCTATGTGTTTACGGTTTTTCTATTGATGATTACTCTAATTCCTGGAATTGGTTATTTACCTTCAGGAAGGGGAGCACGTTCTTGGATCAAACTAGGACCCGTGGGAATTCAGGCTTCCGAGTTTGCGAAATTATCCACTGTAATTCTTTTGGGACAGTTTATGGTTTTAAAAGAAAAGGATATGAGAAATCTAGTCGTCTTATCGATTCCGTTCATCATCGTAATCGTTCCAATGATATTTATATTGTTACAGCCAGATTTTGGAACTGCGGTATCTTTTTTGCCAATATTGTTCACGATGCTCTTTTTAGGAGGAGCAGATATATTACATATAGGATCCTTGCTTGCGTTTGGAGGAATTACGCTCATGGTTCCAATGTTTGTAGAATATTCTAAATTAACTTTGATCAACGACATCTCTGACTTTTTACAAAGAACTGGAAAGACTGATCTTTTATCTGTGGTCAATCGACTTGGTGGAAAGATATGGCTCGCTCTTGACGGAAAGGATGTAAAAGCGGCCAACCTAACACCTAAAACTCTAAACGCGTTACAAGAAGTAGTGGATCAGGTAGTAGAGGTAGAAGGAGGATTTTTCTTTAAGATTTTTTCTAATCAAAAATTACTTTTGACCTTTGGGGCTTTATTTTTAATTGCGAGTATAGTGATGGTGGGAATTCGAATTGCAAGAGGAAGTAAAACATTAAGACAATATTATATACCTCTTGGAATTTTGGGAATCAGTTTAATTTCTGCGGTTGTAGTAATGAAAACCGTTCCGTTTCGAGAAAACCAAGTCATTCGATTGACCGCATTTTTAAATCCGGAGGAATTTAAACAAGGTGCCGGTTATCATCTGAGAGCTTCTAAACCTGCGGTTGGATCGGGAAGATTTTTCGGAAAAGGGCTGATGAATGCAGAAATGACCGAAGGAAGAATTCCACACGTGCCAGAATCCAGCACTGATTTTATTTTTGCTTCCTGGGCGGAACAAACCGGGTTTTTAGGATCTGTATTTTTATTATTCTTTTTATTTTCGATACCACTTCGAGGACTTCAGATCAGTTATGAAAGTAAGGATCGGTTTGGATCCTTACTTGCGTCTGGGATCGTAGCATTACTTTTTTATCATATGGCAATCAATATAGGAATTGTAATTGGATTGATGCCGGTGACTGGGATCCCTTTGTCTTTTATGAGTTACGGAGGATCACATTTAGTCATGTCTATGACCGCGGTTGGAATTATACTTTCGATCAAAAGTAGAAAACACGCAAATTAAAAGATTTTGTGTATCTCTTCGATCCGCGTTGAAAAAATGCGTTTATTATCGAATACATTATATTTAGTATTAGTGCAAATTTTTCTAAGTTTGTTAATTTAACATGTGTTTGGTGCAATGGCAAATTAGAAAAAGTGTAGATAAATAACTATTAAAAACTCGTTCTGTATCGAAGGACTAAAAAATATAATGATCCTACGTTTTAAGGTTTCAGGATAAAAACTTACTTAGGGTTCTATAATAGAGTATCAATATTTTGCACTGAAACAGTATTTTGTAATAAAAATTCAAATTAATTCATTTTATAGAGATCAACAAAGTCCACTCACTTTGATCTAAAATCTACCACATTCTATTTAGGGAATATGCGTTTGGGATGTAAAATAGAATAGTTTCTATAAAAATTCCAAAAAAAGGACCGATAATAAAAATACGTGTATGGACCCCGTAAAAGATTCCAGATTTTTTTTCGATTTAAAACGTAAGTTTGAAGTCATATTGGAGGAGGTAGAAAAAAAAACCTTCGATCAAAAGGACGAAATCAGAGAATTAGAAAGTCTTTGGGAAGAGATGTTCGAACTTGCTGGAAAAAATGATTCTCCCTACTTTCAAATCCGACTTAAAAATCTGAAAAAACAACTAGAGACATTCGTAAAAAATAAAGGATACGAAAAACAAGAGTTTGATAGAATCTATCATCAGCTTGGAAAAATGAAACAAAATGACTCTGTAGAATTTTTAGACGAATCACTTCGGAATAGACTCGAAAGGATTGCTCAAAAACATTATTCTCCAGGAGATATGATTTCTTCTGAAGTAGTGGCTACAAGTAAAAAAGGAAAATATTATATAACGTTTCGCTGTGGGACTATCTACTTTATAACCGATTGGTCTTCTTATACCGTGCTCAAGGATTTGGATCGAAGAAAAAATACCGTGGAATATAAGGGTTCGGTTTATAGAATATTTCCAAGTGCATTCGTTTACGGACTTTCTGAAGAAGAATATAGAAATGAAAACTTTTTAACTATGAATTTATTGGTTCTGAAAAGAGAGTCTGGACTTGAATTTTATCGATTTGATACATTAGGTGAAATATTACAGATCAATGAGGGAACTTTTTTAAAAGGTTTAAAACCTATAGAAAGTTCTGAGATGGACAAACGAATTCGAAATTATTTTCGAAAAGCGGGAATTCGTTATTACTATATTCCAGTTTAAAATTTTAAAATATTATACTTTTTTAAAGTTAATTTATATATTTGTTTGAGTAAAGTGATTGAGGGGTAGGAAAATTCAGCAGAATGTTTTTTCAAACTCAGCATCTCACTTCTACGGGTCGCTCGAAAGATCGTGTTCTATAATAGAATTGTTGAAAAATTAATTCTCTATGGGTTTTCGTTGTATGGAAACGGTCGATTGAAGCGTTTTGTTAATTGCTGCTATGGAATTTTTCAACAACTCTAATAAATTGAAATCAGGAAAAGATTTTATTTTCAAGCAAACCCTCAATTTGTTGATCAGAACAAAAAGATGTGGTCTGGCACGGTGGATTCGCCTAGATTTTATTATACCAAACTCACGTTTGATATGAAGTTTTCAACAACTCTAATGATATTTGTATCTGATCTCGATATTTTATGTTCAGATTTCTTAGAGTTTCTAAATCTTACTTTTTATTAAAACCAAAATACCATAGAGTTTCCAAGCTCTATTCTAATTTAGAAAAGACACTTCCTGCCGCTTTTAAAGAAATTTTTTGATACTTTGCGTATGAACGAATCATAGCGGATCGGATCGATTTTTTATCCTCAGCCCCAAATTTAGATACGGTTTCGGTTAACGCTTCTAAAAGATAGGCTTCTGGAGCCATAAAAGTTTTTGTCAAAACGATTGGTTTTGCGCCGATTGAACGTAAAACGGAATCAAAGTATTTTTCACTTTCGCAGGCAAGGACGGCTACGGTTTTAGCGGATTGAGATTGTAGCTTTGGTGAAATACGATCCATTAACCGATTGTGACCGGACCAGACGATAATATCGGCAGGAGATTTTCCGGAGGAAGCGTTTAAAAAGTCTAAAAGCGCGTTATCTATTTTATCTCCTGCGTAGGCATAGATGATAAGTTTCGTATATGTTTCGTTTTGTTTTCTTTTTTTTTCAATTATGAGAGTTCTTAAAATGGGAGAATCTGACTTTCTTTCTTTGATTTCTAGAATTTTAAAATTGGAATTTCTTTTAAAAAAAGTCTCAGCGCCGAAGGCGGCACCCCAGTATAGATTTTCCTCTAACGAACGAGGATCTCCCGCTTTCCCTTTTCCACATACTAACGATTTACCGTCGCATAAAGGAATAAAAACTTCGATTGTAATTGCTTCGAGTGAAACAAAAGAAAAAAACAAATTGTAAAAAATACAGACGAAAATAGATCCAAGTTTTTGAAATCTGAATTTCATATTGCAATTAGCCCAAAATTAAAAAGTCAATTCAAATTGTGAATATTTTTTATCATGGTAGATAATTCGAAAATCAAGAATGAAACAAATTCAATCGAAAACTTGGCTTGTTTTTAGATTCAGTTTGATTCAAGAAATTGATCATGCACTTCATTATGCAAAAAAGAATGGAAGAAACCAAGTTGTGCACGTATTATCGGATATAGAAAAAGTTTTTATGTTTGAGTTAGGTTGAAAAAAGAAGAATGATTTTAGAGAGAAAATGAACCCAGAGAAACAATTTTCTCCGGGATGTTTTTTAGTCTTCCGAATCTTCGAGAAGATTGTTTAAACTTTCGACAAGTACATCTACTTCCACGCCATAACCCATACAAACTTGTTCTATGGTTTCAAGTTCGTTGATGGAGCAGTGGGAGCAACCACCTAAATGATAGCTTGAAAAAACAAGACCTGCTTCTGGGTGAACTGCCATTGCTTCGCCTACAGTCATTTCCTTATAAAATCTTGGCTTGACCACTTCCGTCATTGAATATCTCCTATCATTAAACTCTACGGGATATTTTATTTCTGCAAGTTGCGAGAAACGTTTTTCCTCGGAAACAAAATTAACTCGGAATTCCAGTATATAGACGTGGGAAAGAAAGTCAAGATCTATGTTTTTTCAAGAATCAGGAAGATTTTATATTCGAATCGAGGAGCGTTTTGAATCCTCACATTATCTCTACAAATATTTTCCAGATGGATCGGATGAACCGATCCATGGACATTCTTGGAAGGTAGAACTTTATCTTTCAGGAAAAAAAAATATCGGGGACGATGGAATCAGTTTTGATTTTCTCACTTCCAAACAAAAACTCAAAGAACTTGTAGGAAGGTTAGATCATATTCTAATTAACGATTTAGAAGAGTTTAAAAAAATCAATCCTACTTCCGAAAACATTGCAAGATGGTTTTATCATTATCTCAAAGAAAGTGTACATACTGCAGGGGGAAAAGTGGATCGAATTGTCATTCATGAAGGTCCCGAAAACCTCGCCTTTTTTGAGCCAACATCGCTTTCGTAAAAAGCGATGTTGCAAAAAGACAAGCGTAGCGTAGTCTTTTGCTTTCAACGGAGTTGTAAAAATCATCGCTTTCGTAAAAAGTGATGTTGCAAAAAGACAGCGTAGCGTAGTCTTTTGCTTTCAACGGAGTTGTAAAAATCATCGCTTTCGTAAAAAGCGATGTTGCAAAAAGACAAGCGTAGCGTAGTCTTTTGCTTTCAACGGAGTTGTAAAAATCTCGCTTTCGTATTTTATTATATTTTAAAAATTGGAGACTTCTTGATTGTATTTTTAAAGTTAGATATGTGTTTGTTGTAGAAAGTTTTTTGTAAAAGCAAAACGGCTATTTTTAAATTTTACATAATGTGAATATAACATTTTCTAAAAGTATGAGTTCCTACAATTTTAGAATTTATTCTTAAAATCGTGATTCGTAATAGTTCCTACACTTGAATACGAAAAATTCAATTGTTATAAACTTCTATTTTCTAAATTGTGGTAGTTTTCACATTTTAGAAAATAATCTGCAAATTCAGATTCTAACTTTTTTCAAAACAATGAATCATGGTCGAACTCACGTTAAAATAAAATATTTAAAATTCTACCTAAACGGAAACTTGCCTGAAGAATTGATGGTGCTATTTAAGGGTCGAATTATCTATAATCTATCTCAAAAATACTTTATCTTTACTTAAAATGCAAATTTCTGTTATTCTAATGTATTTTTGAGATTTCCTTATATTACTAATTTCTATAAAATTGAGTACCGTTAAATTTATCACAAAACGCTAGTTCCATATAAAATATTAGGTACTTTATTATATAGTTATGAATAAGGCGTCTAATGTTTTGCAGTAAAAATTTACGATAATCAATTTTTTAAGTTTTATGGCGTGAGATTTTTTATGAAATATAAATAATAAAAAAAGATATGACATTTAGAAAAAAATAATTTACTCATGTTTTTTAAAGCTGAGTAAATTATTTTTAAATTTATATCGATGTCTATATGGTAGTTACTTAATGTTTACACTCAGTACGCTTTTCTAAGAGAAATTTATATAACCTATTATATGACATTGAATAATGGAAAAAAGATATAGTTTTATTTTTCATTTAAAAAGAGTATATCTATTTTATTTGACATAGAGCTGATCGAAAGAAGCGCCGTCAGCAAAATGGTCTTTATGTGCTTTTTGCCAACCGTTGAAATGTCCGTCTACTGTGATTAGATCTAGTTTTGGGAATTTAGTCTCATATTTTTTAAGTATGGTTTGGCTTCTAGGGCGATAACCATGTTTAGCAATAATTTCTTGCGCCGCCTCGGAGTAGAGGGATTTGAGATAGGCTTTTGCAGTTTCTAAATTTCCGTGTTTATCCGCATTTTTTTCCACGATTGCTACGGGTGGTTCGGCGAGAATGCTCAAAGATGGAATGACTACTTCATATTTGTCCTTACCAAATTCTTCTAGAATGAGGAAGGATTCGTTTTCCCAAGCGATCAAGACGTCTCCGATTCCGTTTTGTGCAAAAGTATTGCTAGAACCTCTAGCCCCTGAATCTAAAACTGGAACATTCTTATATAATGTTTTTATAAAGTCTTGAACTTTATTTGTATCGTTGTTGAACTTTTTTTGTGCAAAGGCCCAAGCAGCGAGATAGTTCCATCTGGCTCCTCCACTTGTTTTAGGATTTGGAGTAATTACACTTACTTTTGATTTAACTAGGTCGTCCCAGTCTTTTATATTTTTAGGATTACCTTTTCTAACTACAAACACGATGGTAGAAGTATAAGGAGTACTGTTGTTTGGAAGACTTTTTAGCCAATCCCTAGAAATTAAACCTTTGGACGCGATGATATCTATATCGTATGCGAGTGCAAGAGTAACAATATCAGCTTCTAAACCGTCGATCACAGATCGTGCCTGTTTTCCACTTCCTCCGTGGGATTGATTGACTCTTACTTCGTCTCCAGTTTTAGATTTCCAATAACTTGCAAAAAGTTTGTTGTATTCGGCGTATAGTTCTCTTGTTGGATCATAAGATACGTTAAGTAGAGTTATATCTTTTGCAAAGAGCCCTAGGTTCGAGGTCATTGTAAAAAACACGATGGTGGTAATTTTAAAAAATTTTATTTTCATGCTGATTTCCTAATTCCAATTTTATGAATTACATTGCAAATTGAACGAACAGAAAAAAACTATAGGCTCTATTGTCCAGTGTATATCTGTCGTTTATGTTTGGAGCCCAAGGATTCACTCTTGCATTTCTGACTGCGTCTCCTGCGAGAAGATAAGAACCTCCGGTCCAGATAGATACGTAGTCCTTGAGGTAAAATTGATAGATTAAATCGAATTCGTAAAAAAGACGTTTACCTCCTTTTTCTCCCAACTTATATCCTCCAAATGCAGCACCAGTAGGGTTTTCTGTAGTAAGTCCGGTATTTGCGGCGCCACCGGAGGAATACCACGCGTCGTTTACTGAAGCCTTTTGAATATCATAAACTACGAATATAAATCTACCGTAATTTGGAGAATTATACATCAGATGAATCGATTTCGTTCTTGTGTTTGACCAAAAGGTTGCGTTTGCAATACCATTTCCGGAATCAAAATAAGGGAAACCTCCCGATCTAGTCGCAAAGGAAGCGTCGTAGGTAGCTACTTTGTTATCTGTTCTGTTGGGGTCACCTGAGCCGATCGAATATTGAATTCCCACACGGAACCGATCAAAAAAAGTATAACCGGTTTGAGCGATGAAAAATTTGGAATCGTATTCTACTCTTTCCGTATAAATTCTTTTAGAGTTAGGGTTTCCGTCTACGGTTTGTTTGAGTGTGTCCCAACCGGCGTTGACTCTTTGACCATTGTAGCCGTATTGCCAAGAGGCTTCCAGAGTCCAATCCCAAGCTTTGGTCTTCGGCAAACGGTTGTTATCCGTTCTATTTGTTAAGCGAAACCCTACGGTGTTTAAATCGTCTCTTTGTCTGGTTCTATCTTGGCTTGTGACTGGGTTGGGGCCTTGTTCCCATTTTCTATCTACGTTAAAGTAATAAAGATCCACGTTAAAGTCTTCGAACTTAACGGTATTGTATAAACCAGAAAGGTAAGTATCGTTGACCGTTCCACGTTTAACACCATTTGCGGTGTTATTTCCTGCCCCTGCATTTGAGTCTTCTGCAATTATGGAAGTGAATGCTTCCGAGTTGAAATATTTAGAGTTGTATTTTACTCGAGCTCCGTCAAATGAGTTACCGGTTTGACCGTCGTTTCTTCCACCAACGTATCTGTTGTCGCCAAAACCGAAAATCTGTCTTCCAATAAAAATTTCAAAACCGTCCGCAAAGTTTTTCAATTGTACAAAACCTTCTCTTAAATCTGTATTGTTCTTAATGCTTACGGAATTGTTTGCAGTTGGGGCGGAACTCAATTCTATTCCGGCAGAATTAGAAAGACCTAAATAACCGAGTTGTCCGTCTTTACGAGATTGTTCACCTCCAAAAACTCGAACGTCTTGAATTGTAACTTTAGCGGCGACGTATGGGTTTGGGTCTACGACGAAAAAAACTTGAGAATTTTGAGTTGCATAATTTCTATCATCTTGAGTTCGCTTATCAAAATCTGCGTTATGACTGTAATCAAAACGAGGGCGAATTTGAAAACCTGTTCTAAAAATATCTCCAAACCAAAGTTTGTCCGTCCTTCTTATTGCTTCTTGGTGTTCAGGAGAAAGAGGCATGGATTTCATAAATTCCCCCGGAAGTTTTCCTTTGTAGGGACTTTTATAAGGTTCTTCTTTAGCAAGCTCCTCTTGGATTTCAGGAATTCCTTTTCCATCGTTTGGTTGTTCTTCATACCGGACGTCGGAAGGAGGGTCCAAGTTAAGAACTGGTCCGTTTGTTTTTTCTTTTTTTGAATTTTGGGAGAATAGATTCAATGGAATTATGCAACAGAACAAAAGAGCTCCGGCTGATACTTTAAAAATTGCATTCTTTTTCATTTGGCCCTCCTTAGAAATTTTTTACCAAAAAATAAGTTTTTATTTTTTAAGTCAATATAAAATTCGCTATATTGGATTTTTATCTTTTATATAAATAAAAAATAAAATATTGAGAAATAAACTGTTAAATATAATAGAAATTTCTGTTTTATTTGATTTTTGATGAATTGGATAGAGTTCTCAATTTCAAAAAAGAAATTTTTATTATAAGTTAAATGTGTTCAATCTTGGTAAATAAGACGATTTTGTGTCGTGTTCTAAAATCAAATTTTACCTTTTGTAATTTTATAAAAAGAAATTTAGTTTTAAGATGAGTTCGACGCAAGGAAATGAGAAATAGTTTTCTAAAGGTCATGAGTTCCTACAATTTTAGAATTTGTTTGTAAAACAGTGATTTGTGGTAGTTCCCACATTTGAAAATAGATTTGTAAAGTTTAGATTTCAACTTTTTCAGAAATACCAAATTACTTTGGTTTTAGTGTTCGGACTCAGAAAATCCGTTTTTATAGAATTTAATTTTTTTGCAAAAAACTATGGTAATTCCTTCAAGCTGTAGTTTTACAGTGAAATTCTG
>NZ_FTNA01000011.1:0-65347 GCF_900156205.1 Leptospira interrogans | reverse complement strand
AATAATTGAAAAACTTTCAAAAAACATAATGAATTAAAATGGGATGTAATTTGTGGGAACTCTTTCAAATTATAGTTTTACAGTTAGATTCTGTAAAATGTGGGAACTCCCATATTTTTAGTTTTAGAATATAAAAAAATTTAAATGTAGTGTATAAAAACAATTTTGAACATAGGAAACACAAAACTTCAAAATTACTTTTTTAACAGTTTTTTATCGAAGTAGGAGCTACTGATTTACTTACGAATTCCTATAAAATTATAAGTACTATGAATCTTTATTTCAAGATTCTATTTGAGTGAAAAATGTTGCAATCTAATAGGAATTCGAGATAAGAAAATCTGGACAATCCGATCGTCATAGGTAGTGGGACTAGTCTTTTTGTTCTGGTCAATCAATTGCATACAGAAAACATTATATAATAATCGTCTTTAGTTTCAATATAGAACGCGATCCATAGAAAGCCATAACCAACCCCACAAGTTGAATAGGATTTTAGAATCAGAAGGATAAAAAAGGCACATTTTTCAAGTGTTCCGACAAGAATGAGTCTTTTTACTTGCAAAAAGTATGTTTTTCTGATAGATAAAAATTTTCCCAAGCCTTTCCACCTCCCACCCCGCCACCCAAAAATAGGAAAAACTCAACACAACGTTCTCTATGAATCGCGTTGTGGGGTGGGAACTAAGTTTTACAGAGGATTTGTCGTAATTCCGACAGATCTATATTGAGATCAAATACTTGTGGGGTTGGTTATGATGGAGAGCGTTCTGCTGAGTTTTAAACGCGATTTGTCGAGTGATCATAAAAGAGAGACGTGAGTTTTCTCGCATCGATCCTTTTCGTGTTATACCGAATTCAAGTTGCTCTATTATAGAAATTTTAAGTAATTCAAACTCACGTTAGTTTAAAATTTCAAAAAAATAATTACAGTCGTTTATGAGTGAGTAAAATGTAATACGAACTAACTGTGAAAAAACATAACAAAGTTACCGAAAATGAATGGTGATTCTTACGAACGCATAAAAAATTGCGCCTATTTTAGAACTTATGACTTTTGTTGAGAAAGTTTATTCTAAATTTTTGAACAAGATTCATATTGTTTTCGTGTTTCTTTATAATAATCTTATGCACAAGAGATTTGTTTTTAGGAAAAAAATTCTATTCTTACTAGTTGTAATGTTTGTATTTACTTGAGTTCAAAGATTTTTTTGAGACGTTACACTTTTTACAAAATTATGGGCAAGTCAGATTGACTTGAACTTCGGAATGAGGTGCGTTTTCTGGAACCGTGAATACGGTTTCTCTCACTACGGTTTCAGGATAACCGTCTACTTTGGCAAGATCTCCCATACAACGAAGTCTATAATCTCCTGAATGAATGTATTTCATTTTAGTAGAAACACCTTGGACGGGAGATGCCATAAGAGGCAGTTTTGTATCAATTTCAGATTCAGAAAGACGATAAACGGAATAATAATGGGTCGTAGACGTCGTTCCACCTAACACGGTCAAGCTGGAGGCTTTTTCAGGGCGGATGATTCTCGAACGAACTAAAAGTCCTCCTCCCATATCTGATTCTCCTTTATGGTCACTATCTGGTTTCCAGTCGCTAATACCGACTAATGTTCTTACTCCTCCTATACTGGAAACATAAGAATGAATCATTAGATTCTCTTTTAAATTGATTCTTACTTCTAAAATATAAGGATCAAAACCAGGATATATAAGCATATCCTGATCCCCTTTTTCTGCTTTGTAGAGTACTGGAAACACGAGAGGGGGGAAAACAGATTTTGTAGTAGCATCGGCTCCTGGTTTATAACTCAATCTAGGGACGATATTGATTCCAGGTACTCTATAGTTATCAAACAAAGTAAGGTTAGAAAAAGTAAGTCCTGGCTCGGTGGCCCACGCGGTTACTAAAGATCTTAAATATAAACCGGTATAATAGAATTGAACCGGCCCGTTTCCAAATGCTCCCCAGTCCGTTGCGGAAGTGGGATCGTTGGATGGATAAGCAACTCCTTCTCCGTTAAAAAATTGAATCGCTTTGAACTCACCGTCGTTTAAACGACAAGAGTTTGAATTTGTGGTATAAGGAATTGTACAAAATACCTGTCGGTTGGGTGCAATTTCATCCCAAAGACTTTTTGTATCTTTTACGTTTTTGACCAAACTCAGATCAAAAGCTCCTTCTTGATATTTAGTAGATAAACGGATTTCTCCTATATCTATAAAAATCGGAAGATTCTGAGCTAAAGGTACTCCGTCTAAACCAAAAGCTGGATCAGCACCTTCGCCGCTTGTATCTTGATAGAGTTGACCGGTTCCACCCGAATAGGCTTCGAATCCGATTGGATTATCAGTGGCGTAAGTTCCTTTTACAAGCAGTAACATTCTCTGGTTGAATAAAGTACTGATTACTGGATTTTTAGAATGTTTTCCATGCCAGTCGCCTACTTTACAAAAGAACATTAGAAAACACGAAAGTATCAAGAAGAACCGTAAATAAGATCGTTTCATAAAAATACACTCACCATCAAACCGAACTGAAAAAATTCAGTATCTACTACTCTGTAATAATTGGGGTTACTCAATCTGGAATCTTCGTAAGGACTCGTGTAAGGATATTTTGTTTCTCCTGGGGCGTCCATACGAGACTCATAAATTTTATTGTAATCGATTCGAATTCCGATTCGGATTTTTTTTCCAGCTACAAAACTAGTTTCTAATCCTACAATCATCATTGGATCCCAACGAGATGTGTTGGAAGGTCTTGCTACTACAAACGCTTCTCCACCTCCCGCACGAAGGATAAACGAAATTGGAAGATCTAAAGGAATTTTATAACCCAAAGCAAGATAGACCGGAATTGTAGTCAAAGCTCTTTCTGTTGCCGAAAGATAATTTGCGTAAAAGGCTCCCATTTCGAGATAAAAGATCCAAGGCCAGGGAATTCTAAAAAAGAAACCGCCACCTAACGTAGTATCCAGATATTTTTGAGTTTCGGTTCCGGGTAACGGATTGGAAGCTCCTACCCAAACTCCAACTTCCGTTTTTCGATTGTCTTGGTATCCTTCTTGTTTATCTTCTTCTGTTTCCTCTGGATTTTCTATGTCCTCTTCTTCTCTGGAAATGACGCCGCTAGAAGGTAGGTTACCAGTTTGTGCTGTACGTTTCGGAAGAAACTCAGTGAAAAGTCGATTCCAATTGGGTTGGTAACCACCTAACAATTCGAAGGTTCCTGGTTTTTGAGGAGAAGCAGATAAGGCTCCCGGAAGAATTGCAAACCAAATTAGGGTCGTAGGTTTTAAGAAAATTCGACACCGGGAAAACATGATTATTTTAGAAAATCCAGATGAGAATACATAAAATCGATTTTAGGGTAAGAATCGTAATAAGCCCTGATAAAATAAAGTCCGTAAGGAGGAAGGGTGATTCCTGCGATCGTTCTGTCCTTGGAGGAAAGAATTTCTAAAACGTTTGTGTCTTTCCGTTTGCCGTTAGAAATTTCCAGAAGTGTACCTGTAAGAATCCGAATCATATTATGAAGAAAACCATTCGCTCGGATCTTCACTTTTAAGAGACCTTCCAATTCTAGGCTTCGTTCCAGTTTTACGTCTAAAATCGTTCGAACCGTAGAACGACCTTTGAGAGAAGCAACTTTGGCTAGACTACGAAAATCGTGTTCCCCTTTTAATAATTCAAGTTCGGCTTCTAATCGCGGAACGTCAATCCTATGTTGATACCAAAAGGTTCTATTTTTCCAAGTAGGTCTTGGATATTTTGTATTGAGAATCCAATACTCGTATTCTCTAGAATTGCAGGAAAAACGTGAATCAAAATTTTCATCCACTTCTGTCATATTAAGAATGGAAAGCCCAGAGTCTGTGATTGCATTTAAACTTAGAAGAAACTTGCTAAAATTTTGTATGACTCTTTGTGTTTTAAAATTTACGATCATTCCTCGTGCGTGAACTCCTGTGTCTGTTCTACCTGCACCAGAAATGTGGATTTCTTCCTTGAGAAGAATTTTAGCTGCCTTTTCTAAATTTTCCTGAATACTGGAGAGGCCTTTTTGAGTTTGAAATCCGTGGAAACAAAGTCCGTCGTATTCAACGAGGAGGGCGTAGTTTATTTTTCGCCTCCCATTTCCTCGATGAGTTTACTGTATTCATCGTATAACTCTTTTGCCATGTCTATGATTACCGAAGGTTTAGATTTGGAACCTTTTCCGGAACCGTACAGTCTGGAAAGAGTTCTTTTGGCTCTTACTAAAAGATTGAGTTTGGCTGCCGGATCGGGTGCGAGTTCATCCCTAAATTTCATTGTAAGATAAGCGGAAAGATAAATGACTCCGTCAAAGGCCCAGTTTTTATCTGTATCTGGACCTAAAATATAAGAAGCCTGATCTACTGGTTCCGATCCACTTTGCATGATTTCCATAGTTTCAGTGTACCAGCCAGCTGCTTTTTGATACAACAGATCCCGAACCTTATCAAATCCCATATTAGGGAAGTCGTTGTTTAGATCTTCAAAATACCAAGCTCCTCGAACGGAACAAACCGCTTTTTTAGGAGTAGGTGCTACGGTAGCTTTTCGGTTTTGGTAACATTCAATAGCGAGAAGATAGGACGCAGCGCCTAAAACTAAATTGCGATCCTGATAAAAATCTAAAGGACCTAAAATCTTTTCCAGATTGGAACGTCTCGTATCAAATTGAGAACGGACTTTTTCGATTTCTTCTGCGTCTAACGTGGACCAGTCTTTGGAAAAAGAGGAATAAAGACAACGAGGGCACACGCTAATTACGTAGTCGTTTGGACTAACGCGACCGAATTTTTTATTCTTTTCGTAAAGTCTTCTTAGTTCTATGGTTAATTTTCCGGCGATCAGACGGCCGCCACCTTGGAACATATTTTCTTTTTGATGAACTTCGTTGCAGATCGGACAAACCGTATCTTCCTTTGCACGAAATGAGATTTTTTTTCCTTGTGCGAGAGCGCTGGCTGTCATAGTCTTATGTATGAAAAACCCGAAAAAAACGGGAACGGGCTGTCAATTCGAACACCATTCTAACCGATAGAGTAGGAAGAAAAGCACTAATTTCTTTGTTGCCTCCGGCTTAAAAAACCGGAAAGCTCTGGAAAAGGTTAACCGATGAAAAGACTGATTCTTATATCCATTCTGATTTCCATTCTTCCCGTTTCTGTATTTGGAGAAGCGGTTTCTAGTAAGGCCTATAAAAAAAGGGTGGAATTGCTTTTATATTTAAGAGCGATCGAACCGATTGTTCGAAACTACAAAGGAGAAGTTCCTGGTGGACAGAATCAACAGAATACAGGTGCAACGGCTGCAAATAACCAGCAAACGGGAGGAGCTCCGGAACAAGATGGAGATAGGGTTAAAAAGTATAAAGAACTCAAAAGACTCTATCAAGAAGGGCTTCAGTATTTTTTTGAAAACAATCACGTAAACGCATATCGTAGATTTTTAGAAGCCCAACTTGGGACGGAGATGTTATTGGAAGAACTTTCTCAGTTCTATGTTGAAAGAACGGAAGAAATTTTAAAATCCGCTATTGAAAAGAAAAATCCTAACAATCCGGAAGATAGAAATTTAGTAGATATTGCAATTGAATGGAGTAAAAATTCTTTCATAGTAAGGGATATGACTGCGAATCGAGAAGCTCCCCTTACTAGAAGGATGTACAATCCTAGAGATTTTCATTACGTAACGAATAAATATGCGATTGAGAAAAATATGGAAATGGGTTATAAATTTTTGGGACTCGCCAAAGAAACCCGTAACAATGCTCTTAAAATCGAAAAACATTTAGAGAAACACCAGAAACTTCAACCAAGCCATAGAAAACATAGAATCGAACATTATATCGCTGCGATTCAACTTTGTAGAGACGCAAGGGCGAACGCGATCAATATTTTCAAGTTAAAATATCCATACGATAACTATTATCTATTTAAAAGCGACGCAAAAACTGAAGCTATCAAAGACGACGAAGGAAAAGCCGGACCTTCTGAACCAGTTTCTCTCAACGGAGTTACTTACGATTTCAGCCAAAATCCTACATTAGAATATGATCATAGAATGAGTCCCGTATTTGATCGTAGAATTCCAGAAGAATACCGTAGAGACGCTGTGGACATTTTAGAAAAAATTTACGATGACGAAGTTAAAAATCGAATTTTCTTAAAATGGGATCAGGAAAAACGTAAACAGTTGATGGGAGATAAGGCTCCTAACAAGTAAGGTTTTCTTCTCGGGATTGCGATGACGTGGGCGCCCAGATTTGCATAAAACTAGGCGCTGATTCTGAAACGCAAATTTGAGTCGTTTTAGAAAAATTTCTTCGAGGATTTGTAAGAGTTCCCACAAATTTGGGTTTTACAGTGGAATTCTGAAAAAGTGGGAGTTCCCACATTACAAACTTTAGAGAAAAATTCGGTTTTATAAAAGTGAATTCCTTATAACGGATTTATGTTAAGCATAACTAACCTGTAAATTTGTAGGAGTTCCCACAATTTGAGTTTTACAGTGGAATTCTGAAAAAGTGGGAGTTCCCACATTACAAACTTTTTCCCCTCAAAACTAGCTTTTCTAAAAAAGATTCTTTTGGAAGATAGCCTCGATGAACCCGTTGAAATTTATGGAAAGCCGTTTGGGCCGTTTTCCGAAATCCTACCGTAAAATTGTACTTAAAACATATTTAATAACAATCGTTTTAGTATTTAGTTTCGCTTTCCCAAGTCTAGTTGCGGGATTGTTTTTTGCCTTAATCGGAAATCAGAAAAGAAAAAATGCTTCTTTTTTAAAAGGATCTGCGGTTTGGGCGGATGCTATTATCTGGATGACTAAAACTCGATTTTTCAAAATCGGAGATTTTCAGATTCCACCCAAAGGTCATATGATTTTTTCAAATCATGTGAACGAGTTAGATTTTCCCTACGATTGTCTTGTGATCAATAAACCTTATCTTGCTAACCAAGTGATTAAAAAAACTCTGATCGCATATTGGTGGATGAGGGCAATGGGTTCACAGGTATTTGAAACTACAAAGGCGGCTACGATTGCAGTTTCTGTCAGAAACGTACTGAAAGGTTTGGATACCACTTCTTTTGTAGTATATCCGGAAGGTCATAATTCCTATCGGGAAGAAATTCAGCCCTTACAAAAAGGAATGATTAAACTTGCATGGGAAAATAAAATTCCAGTGGCAATCGTATTAAAATCCGGACTGACAGGGTATCAAACACTGGAAAAAGGATTTGTCGTAGCTTATAAACAGGCGGGAATCTACGATCCTACACAATATTCTTCTTGGGAAGAATTTAAAGATTTTATTTTCGAAACTATGGATCGGGAAAAGAAAGCTCTTGATTCTATGCTTTCATCCGAAGTGCAAAAAGAATCGGTGCTTGTATCTTGATTTCTAAACTTCTGATTGCGAACCGTGGAGAAATTGCGGTTCGAGTGATCCGTACTTGTAAAAAGCTGGGAATCAAAACCGTTGCGATTTATTCGGATGCGGATAGAGATTCTCCACACGTAAAACTTGCGGACGAATCAGTATATGTAGGAGAGCCTAGTCCTGCTTCTTCTTATTTAAATATTTCTAATATTCTCGAAGCGATTAAAAAGACAAAGACGGATGCGGTTCATCCAGGTTATGGATTTTTATCCGAAAAAAGTGAATTTGCAAAAGCATTAGAAAAAGAGAATGTGTTATTTTTAGGTCCTAGTCCGGAATCGATGGAACTCATGGGGGATAAGATCAATTCCAGGATTAAAATGGAAGCGTCTGGAGTTCCGGTTGTTCCAGGTTACAACGGACAAAATCAGGATCCTAAAATACTTCAAAAGGAAGCCGAGAAAATCGGTTATCCTTTGATGATTAAGGCGACCGCCGGAGGAGGTGGAAAGGGAATGAAACGGGTTTATAAATCCGAAGAATTTCTTTTCGCACTTGAATCGGCG
The DNA here is from genome assembly GCF_900156205.1 of Leptospira interrogans. Taxonomy (GTDB): domain Bacteria; phylum Spirochaetota; class Leptospiria; order Leptospirales; family Leptospiraceae; genus Leptospira; species Leptospira interrogans. The sequence goes on along the minus strand of NZ_FTNA01000011.1, from coordinate 57,349 downwards.
CAAAGAGAAGCGCAAAAAGCTTTTGGAGATGGGACCGTTTTTTTAGAAAAATACGTAGAAACTCCTAGGCATATTGAAGTGCAGGTTTTTGGAGATAAACACGGAAACGTTATGCATCTTTTTGAACGAGAATGTTCGATTCAAAGAAGACACCAAAAGGTAATTGAAGAATCTCCTGCTCCAAATTTGCCAATTTCTCTTCGGGATGAAATTTGTAGGGTAGCTGTTAAAGCCGCACAGTCTATTGGTTATGTGGGAGCAGGAACCGTAGAATTTATTTTAGGAAAAGATAATAAGTTTTATTTTCTAGAAATGAACACAAGGCTTCAAGTGGAACATCCGGTAACGGAATATATTACCGGTCAGGATCTTGTAGAATGGCAGATCCAAGTGGCGGAAGGCAAAAAACTTTCCGAACTCACAAAAGGAAAAACCGTCATTCAAAATGGACATGCAATTGAAGCTCGTATCTATGCGGAAGATCCTGAAAATAACTTTTTACCTTCTACGGGTATATTAGAATATATTGAATTTCCGGATCGTGAGTTTTTACGTGTAGATACTGGGGTGGAAACTGGTTCTGAGATTACAGTTTATTACGATCCTATGATCGCTAAGATGATCGCTTGGGGAAAAACCAGAGAAGAGTGTACTGCTCGTCTTAAAGAATCTATAGATTCGACAGTGATCTTCGGACCTGTAACCAATACCTTTTATTTATCTGGAATTCTTTCTCATGAAGAATTTAAAAAAGGGAATACCCATACTCATTTTTTGGAAGAACAAACGATTTTATTTACTCCTGAAAAGGACGTTCAAGCAGATGCGTTTTCCTTTGCGGCAGCTGCACTTTCTGAAAAGAAAAAATCCCAGGGAATTTGGGAGGCGGTAGGTCCGGGAGGTTTCTGGTGATCGAAGAAAATTTTCGATTTAGACATAGAGAAGAAGAAATTCCGGTTCGAGTGCGTTCCGGTTCTCCCGGAGACGTTTCCGTATCGATTACGTTAGGCGGAGTTGTTCACGATTTTAGAATTTCTAGAAATTTTCAGAGCGAAGGAAATGGGCTTTTTTCCGGACCCGGAAACCATTGGAGAATTCTCCGAAAAGGAAATCAAATCTTCATTCATCATAAAGGCTGGAATACGAAGGTGCTTCTTTCCAATCGAGAAATCCATTTGGAGGAAGGAAGTGGCGGTCTGATCAAAAGTCCGATGCCTGGTAAAGTGATTCGAATTGGAGTTTCTGTTGGAACTACGGTTAAAAAAGGTTCTGTACTTGCGATTGTGGAGGCGATGAAGATGGAAAATAATCTGCTTTCTCCCGGAGATGGAATCGTAGAGGAAGTTTTAGTCAAAGAAGGTAATATGGTTTCTCAAGACGATGTGATTTTAAAACTGAATCTGGGTTGAGTGTTTATTATTGTAATTTTTTTAGCGGAGTTCCGACCTAGTTTTTTGTTTTCTGGAAATTATTTTTTCCAAATTTGTGGGAACTACTGCGGTAATTTTTTTAATAAAAATCCTTCCTTATCTTATCGCAAAGCAGATAAAAAGAGATGTAATTTGTGGGAACTTCCCACTATTTGTAAATGCGATTTGTTATACTAAATTCATTTTCTTTAATTTGTAGGAACTCATATATAAGTTTGATAGTTTAAAAGTTTCTTAATCTCTTAAGAGGATAAGATTTGTAATAGTTCCCACAAATCTGTATTTTACGGACTAACTTTGAAAAATGTAATAGTTCCCACAAATCTAGGTCTTACGGACTAACTTTGAAAAGTGTAGGAACTCACACTTATAAAAATTCTTTCTAATTTTCTTACGATGAACTCAAGATAACTAGATTAAACTTTTTATTACTCGGAACTATAAAATAAAGTTCCCAGTATTCTACCCTGAAACAGTACTTTGCAATAAAAATTTATGGCACTCAACTTGGTTGGGATCAGTAGAAGCAATTGCCTATTCGGTTTAGTGGATGACAGTCGGTTTTATAAAAAAAATCTGGAAGGAGGGCGGAGCAAAATAGTGAGTGATACAGTGGAACAAAAATCAAATCGAACTATCGAGGAAGAAACTCGTAGAAGAAGAACCTTCGCGATTATTGCCCACCCTGACGCAGGAAAAACGACTCTTACAGAAAAACTTCTATTGTATGGAGGTGCGATTCAACTCGCTGGAGCGGTAAAAGCCCGAAAAAATCGAAAGGCTGCTACTTCCGATTGGATGGAGATGGAAAAAGAAAAAGGAATTTCTATTACTTCCGCAGCGCTTCAGTTTGAATATTCTGGACACGTTCTCAATTTATTGGATACACCCGGTCACGAAGATTTTTCAGAAGATACATATCGCACTTTGATCGCAGCGGATACCGCAGTGATGGTGTTAGACGCAGGTAAAGGAGTAGAACCTCAAACGATTAAGTTGTTTAAAGTTTGTAGAGATCGTGGAATTCCAATCGTAACCTTCATCAACAAAATGGATAGACCAACTAAAAATCTTTTTTCTCTTTTAGATGAAATCGAAAAGGTTCTAGAAATTTCAGCTGTGCCAATGGTATGGCCGATTGGAACTGGAGTCGATTTTAGTGGAGTTTATTCCCGCAAAGATAAGAAAATTCTAACATACGATAAAACTCCTGGAGGAAGTCAGAAGTCTACTTTTCAAACCTCCGGTGTAAATGATCCCGAGTTAGATTCTAGATTTGAAGACTGGGTGATCAAAACCTTTCGGGAAGAATTGGAGTTGGTAGAAGGCGGAATCTCAGAATTCAGTCAGGAAGATTTTTTAGATTCTAAAATCACTCCTGTTTTTTTTGGTTCTGCCGTGAACAATTTTGGGATTCAATTATTTTTAGACGAATTTATTAAGATCGCTCCTCCTCCTTTATTTTTTCCTTTAAAAGACGGATCTAAATTGGATCCGATACAGACGCCGTTCAGCGGATTTATATTTAAGGTTCAAGCAAATATGAATCGGCAACATAGGGATCGAATTGCATTTTTGCGTGTGACGTCTGGTAAGTTTGAAAGAGGACTTAACGTGCTTCATGGAAGGCTTGGAAAATCGGTGAAACTTTCATCTTCTTTTGCGTTTTTTGGCCAAGACAGAAACACCGTAGATGAGGCTTATCCGGGAGACATCATCGGTTTAGTAAATCCTGGAACGTATGCGATTGGGGACATTGTAGCTTCTTCTAAGGTTCCTGATTTAAAATCTCTTCCTGTATTTGCGCCTGAACTTTTTGCTACGATTTCTTCTTCCGACACCTCAAGTATGAAAAGTTTTCGAAAAGGTATTGATCAATTAGCGGAAGAGGGAATTCTCCATTTATTTTCTTCTCAGACGATTGGAGGGGGACTGCCCATTATTGGAGCAATGGGGCAACTTCAGTTTGAAGTTTTTAGAAGAAGACTTTTAGATGAATACAACGCTCCTTCTACGATTACGATTTTACCTTATGTAATTTCCTGTTGGATTGGTCAGGAAGATTTAGGAAAGGTTCCTTCTTCTGCAAACCTTGTGACAGATCGAGGCGGTAGGGCGGCTCTTCTTTTTGATACCGAGTGGGATAAGGGATATTTTCAAAAGAAAAATCCGGAGATTACCCTTTTAGATTATCCACCTAGTATTTGAGTAAATTTTTAAAAGTAGAATCATCTCAAAAATAGCAGATGAGCATTTTTTTAATACAAATGGGATGATAGATTAATTTTTATAGAATTTAAGTATTATAAATTTTGAGCCGAATACAGGCGGTTTAAAAGCCAGAATTTTGAACATTTTCATATATAGTTTTGAGCATAAAAAAATATTCGATCAAGTAAGAATCCGACTTTTTTCGGAGTCATACATTTTGTATTTGCACCAGATGTCTTTGAGGCGAAGTAATCTTTATAGGTTTCTTCGCCTATTTTTTTAAAAAATTTCTTAAAAGATTCTATTTTGAGAAAATCCAGTCAAGTAAAGAACGATTTTTTACAAAAGTAGAAAGATTAAATTCTATGGGAATTTTTGTAAAATCCAGAATAATAATCTTAAATATCGAATTTCTTCATAAAATCGTTGTTTGGTGAACTATTTATAAAATAAAAAAATTCATTTCGTTTCCCATATAATTTTATCCATAAATCGAGGGATCCATACTGGATTGTTTTGAATTTATCTGTTATGTCTCTTACAATGTAGGAACTACTGTATTTTACTGAGGATCTGAAGTTCGACGAGATATTAGAAAAGGTTTTTTGAAAAAAATGTGAGTTCCTGCAGGTCTGTATTTTGCAGATGAATTCTAAAAAGTATGAGTTCCCACATTTAATTTTTTTAGGAAAAATTGATTTTTACGTAGAGAATCTTTGTCGGTCTAGTTTATGCTGACTTCTATTCTGAATATTCATTTATTTTAACATGAGCTCGACGTAAGGAACTCATGATTCTGAAAAGAGTTAGAATCTGAACTTTACAGATCGATTCTTCAAATGTGGGAACTACCACAAAACTTAGGTTTATCTGTAAAATGATGTAGGAACTACTACTACAAACCAGGATTACGGACAAATTTTAAAATTGTAGGAACTCACACTTTTAGAAAATTTTTTTACATCGAACTCACATCATTTTATAGTTTTGATAGAAATTCGTATTAACGAATTTCCGATTTTACTCAAAGAACTATATAATAAATAGAATTTCCAAGATCTCGCATTCAAGCAGGGTTTTATGATAAGAGTTTGCGGTACTCAATTTTTTATAGATTGGAGTAAGTTGTTCCTTGGATTTTGAAACAATTCATTTTTATGGATTCTGATTATGAAATCAAAAAAATTAAACTTTAAGAATATAGACGAATATATAAATAACTTTCCAAAAGATCTACAAGATCAACTAAAGAAGTTACGTTCCACAATTAGAAAAGCGGCGCCTAACGCAGAAGAAAAAATCAGTTATCAAATGCCTACGTTTGCTCTTTACGGTAACTTAGTCTATTTTGCGGCTTATAAAAAACATATAGGATTTTATCCTACATCAAGCGGAATTAAGGAGTTTCAATCGGAATTAACCGAATATAAAACCTCTAAGGGTGCGGTTCAATTTCCAATTGATCAACCTCTTCCTTTAAAGTTGATTGCAAAAATTGTTAAATACCGCGTGAAGGAAAATATACAAACTAAAAAAAGTAAGTCTTGAATTTGTTGTAAACTTTTTGAAAGTGCTGAAGATTGTAGAAATGATTTATTTGGATCCGAGTGCGGTTGCCAAAAAATTAAAATGACGTTTTAATTTACGGAATTATAAATTACATTCAAATTTCAAAATGTATAGATTTATTCAAATAAAGATTTTATTTTTGAGAGGTATAAGGTTTGTTTATGAATTTGAGTAATCAAGAAAAAATCGATATTTTACGCATATCTAAAAAGATTTTTATATGTATTGTTAGACATACTAGAAAAGATTTAGATAAACTTTCACTGAAAACTTGTATTGTTAAGGATCTCAGAATATCCGGAGACGATGTGGATGATTTGGTACAGGATATAAACCGATATTTTCAAATCGATTGGTCTTCTTTGAATTTTAAAGAATATTTTGGCGGAGAAGGATTTTCTATTGTAGAATTTTTTGTTTTTTTAATTCGTTTTATTTTGAATTTGATCTCTAATTTAATGAAAACAATTTTGCGAGTTTTGATAAACTTCAATTTTTCTCGCTTTAACTTTTTTAAAAATAATCAAAAAGACTTTCAAATAGAAAATCTGATTATAGCCGCTTATTATGGAAAATGGGATAATACGTTGCTCTCGCATTCAATTCCGATTAAAAAAGAGATTCAAAATTGGCAGATTCAATACTGGAATCGATTTAAAAGAAGATACTATTGATCCCTACAAAATTGAGTATTTAAATGTTTATCACAAAATATCGTTTAATGCGAGTAATACGAAAGGGATCGATGGGGAACTAAAGCAGAACGCTCTTTCAAACTAAAGTGTTCTGCTTTTTGAACTCAGAATACTGCTTCCTATGGGTCATAACGTTAAGTCGTTCAACAGAACACAACATAATAATCGCTTTTGCATTGGATTATATAGAACTCGCGTTAACCGACTTTTTGTCACAACATTTAAGAATATTTAATTTTATAGAAACGACTCCATTATACCGGATTTACGTTAAACTTAGAATTTGTTCCAAAACCTGTTGAGCGCCCATAGAAACGAGATGCTGGACCCTGTTTGAGAGTTTTCCGAGCATCCATAGAAAGCGAGACGTTTTATTTACACAAAATGTGGGAACTCATAAAAAATTATAACAACAAAAGAAGGCTAAAAAGTCATAAATCATATAATATGATTTAATTTGTGGAGCTTCATATTTTATTGGAGATCCACAAAGGACTGATACTAAGATTTTAGGATAAACTCTTAATAATTTTTGAATATAACGCTGTTTGAAATAATGCGATTTTAAGCACCGAGTCATAGTATTTGATGATAGGATCTATAAAAACTAAAACCGTTATGGTTTATTTGGAAACTCGAACCATACGTTGAATGCAATTCAATATAGTATAATATTATTATATATCTTTTAAACGATTTGTCTAGAGTGTTTACGATTTGTTTTTATATTAAACCCATTTCAAAGAAATAAAAACTTATGATTTCTATTGTTATTTTTTGGAAAAATTAAGAATTTCTTTTGTAATTGAGTCTAGATCTGTAGAACCTAACTCCTCTTCTAAAACTTTTTGTGCTTTTTCATACACTTTAGAAAGGATCGGTTGGATTGCGTGACCGCAGATACATTTCTTATTCGGGGATTTAGAATGCATCTGAAAGATCTTTTCGTCGATTGCTTCGTAGATTTCTTTCAGATTGATAGACGCCGGAGTTTTTGCAAGAACGTAACCGCCGTTTGGTCCCATCTGATTTCGTACAATTCCTTGATTTTTTAAAAGTGATAGAATTTTGCGGATCACAACTGGATTTGTGTTCACACTTTCCGCAAGTTCTTCGGAAGTTTTAGTTTTACCTTCTCCTAAAGAGAGTAGGGAAAGAATGTGGATTGCAACCGTAAATCGACTTGTCATATCTGTAAGGCATCCAGTTACAGAATATAGAAAACGAGTGTTCGTGTCAAGTCAAAGCTATCTTTCTAGTTAAATATGTTTTTAAGGATATTTGATTTGGATTTTCTTGGAAAGAAATTGTTTTATTTAGAGATTGATCCTGAATTGAGAATGACGCGTTTAAAATGGAAGAATTACTGTTCAGAGTTATACAATATAGAGTGCTTAAGTTTCTTCCTATAAATGAAGATTCGATTCTAAATTTACGTTATTTTGATATGTATGAAGACGATAGAAATAAAAGGCGTATAACGTGTTTATGACGGAGGTCAAATAGTTCTAAATAAGTGTAGTTATTTAAAATCTATATGTACTGGAATGTATTGAATAGAAGTACTACCTTGACTGAACCATTCTGGGACTGCTCTTCTCCAGGAAATAAATTGTGGTGATTCCAGATGTTGTTTTCTCGCAGTTTCATTTTTATATATTTCCATAAATAGAAATCTGCCTGGGTCGCCATCGCCTTGAAGTACATCCAATCTTAAAACTCCTTCTTCGGATTCTGTAGATTCTTTCGCCATTTCTTGACTGGCCTTTTTGAATTCTTCTATCTTTTCTTCTAAAACTTTATATGAGGATACAACCACGATCATAGGAACAGAATTTTTGAATATGGAATCGTTGGGAAGAAAAAATCCTACTTGCTTCAACACATAGAAATCGGAAGAATCCTTAAAATGAAATTGAATACTCGAATTACAAAAATGCTCGGAATTGATTTACCTATTATCGGAGCTCCTATGTTTTTAGTTTCTTATCCTGATTTGGTTGTGGCAGTATCTGAAGCAGGTGGAATTGGTTGTTTTCCTTCTCTCAACTATAGATCTCCAGAGCAGCTTAAAGACGGTCTTCAGGAAATCCGTTCTAAAACCAAAAAACCGATTGGAGTTAATCTGATACTTCATAAATCTCATAACCCAAATTGGTCTAAACAGTTACAGGTGGTATTGGACGCTAAGGTGGAACTATTGATCACTAGTTTAGGTAGCCCTCGTACGGTTGTCAACGAAGCTAAAAGTGTAGGTGCTAAGGTATTTTGCGACGTTACAACTTTAAAACATGCGAATATAGTTGCAAAGGCGGGAGCGGATGCTTTGATTGCGGTTGCACAAGGTGCTGGCGGACACGCAGGAAATATTTCCCCTTTTAGTCTTTATCCGTATCTTAAAAAAGAAACAGGTTTACCAATTGTCGCGGCGGGTGCAATTTCTAGCGGTGCACAGATGTTGGCCGCTTTTTCGTTAGACGCAGATGCGGTTTATGTAGGAACCAGATTGATCGCAACCCCAGAAGCACAGGCCTCCGAAGAATATAAGAAAATGCTTATAGATTCCGGTCCAGAGGAGATTGTATATACCGAAAAAATATCCGGAATTCCTGCTAACTGGCTTAAGAAGTCTGTGGAAAAAGCGGGAGATCTTTCTCATAGTGGACAATCCCAAAATCTGGATCAGGAATACAAACGATGGAGAGATATTTGGTCTGCCGGACACGGTGTAGCTCAGATTCAAGGATTGATTCCCGCCAGAGAAGTTGTTTTAGGTATGGCAAAAGAATATTCTGATATTCTAAATCGTTTGCCTCGTTGATTTTCTGGAATTGTTTTATTTTACTGATCCCAGACACTCAATTTTAAGACGAATCCGTCTTTTAAGAAAAAACTATAAATCATTCAATACGACTGTTTTATGGAACTACTACATTTTGTTAGAGATTGGTTATTCGTACGTATAAAAGTAGTACCAGAAAATGAATGGGTAATTTTACAAAGATTCAGAATTCTCAAAAAATTATATTTAACTTGAAATCGTTGGCTTTTTTTATGAGATCCTACATTTTAAATTTTGAAATAAAATTAAGAATCGTATTATTTTCATGCAATAGTAAAGAAGATAGATTTTAAGGTTTTGGGTATAGGTTCTAAAACAAATCAATCAAACCGTTTTGTGAATCGTAGGTATAGATTTTTTCAATAATTATAGAAAAAACTCAGAAGTTTAGGGAACGAAAATTTTCCAGGCACCATCTAAGCGCGTTTATTTCTGAGGGAAATCATATGAAAGACTCCGAATATTAGAATTTGAATACAGTCTAAAAAAAGATTATTTGATTTGTTCCTTAAGAGAAACCAGAAATATACAATTTCTAAAAGATGTACAACCAAGGTTCCATATCCCACGGCCTTGATTAGAAAACTAAGATGGGATTCTACCGAAATGAAACCGAATAAGAGAGCGCCAAAAACAATCCAAAATAAAACGGCTCCGATTTTAACTGCTGATAATATGAGATGCATAGGTTTGTTCCTGTCCCGTTTTCAAAAAACTTTTTAGTTTATATAAAATTAAGATTCAAAATATTAAAAAACTATTTTTAAAAACGATTCTAAAAAATTTCGCTTATTGAAACTTTTGGAATCGATTGGTCAAGTAAAAAAGAGACAATCGATTGACTCGAATTTTAAAGTAGGAAAACTGATCGAATGTTGCCCTGTTGTCATCATTTGCTATCTTCTAATAGAATTTCTAATGAAACTTCTCCTTTCCCTTGGAAAGATCCAAAATGTCTACCGCCCCTAAGAGACGACCAATCTCCGGAACACATTCCTCTGATGGAAAAATATGGAATCCCTTTCTTGATCGATATTCATACTCATTTTTTTCCTGAGTATGTGATGAAACAAATTTGGAAGTGGTTTGACGGGGTTCATTGGGAAATTGCATATCGAGAAACAGAGACCAAACGCTTAGAAATCTTAAATAGAAATCGGATTTTTCATTTTACAACTTTAAACTATGCTCATAAAGCAAAAATGGCAGAAGGTTTAAATCGATGGGTATATGAAACTCATACTAAAACAAAAGGGGCGATTCTATTTGGAACTTTTTTTCCAGAAGAAGGTTGTTTGGATTATACAAAAAGAGCCGTGGAAGAATATGGATTTTGTGGTTTTAAACTGCACTGCGAGGTAGGCCGATTGGATTTGACTAGGGCTGATCTTTCGGAGACTTTTTACTATCTCGAAAAAAAAGAAATTCCTATTGTAATTCATTCCGGTGACGCGCCACTTCCGGGACCTTATACAAATATTAGATATTTTAAATCTTTTATAGAACGTTATCCGAAATTGAAAGTTATAGTTGCTCACATGGGAGCCTCCGAAGTTTGGGAATATTCGGAACTACTTGAAATTTATCCAGAACTTCGTATGGATACTACTATGGTCTTTGTGGACTTTTTGGCTATAGGGGAAAATACGAATTCTTATTTAGAAATTTTAGAACGTTATCCGGATAGAATTCATTTCGGATCGGATTTTCCAAATATACCTTACGCTCTTAGTCATCCAATTTGTAATTTACTGAATACTTCTCTTTCCGAGGAGATCAAAAGAAAGATTTTTCTGGAAAATAGCGCGAAACTTTTTGGAATTTCGATTTAAACCGAATTCGAAAATTAAGCTTATTTTAGATTTTAAATATAGATTTCAATTCTAAATCAAAGTTAGGAAAAAACTTGCCAAAGAGTGTTCCGTATCTACTCTTTTCTATATGTGTGACTTTTTAAAGCGAATATTCGGATTTATACTCGCCGGATTTCTTACAATTCAGTGCGGAAAAAAAAATTCTACCCAATCCGAAGAAACTTATAAAAGGGTCGCGGACGCGTACTGTACTCAGATGAATCGTTGTAAAGAGCCTTATCTTTCTTCTTTGGAAGGAAAATTCAGAAAAGAGGCGGCTCTCACATATCCGGACAATGTTCAGTGTTACAGCGATTTTAATTACGACTATGATAAGTCCGAGCCGATCGTTTTAAAAAAGCTCAGCGATAATCTGAAGTTAGAAGCAGAACTTTGTATTAAAAGTGTGAAACGTGCAGATTGTGGTTCTATCGTAACGTATCAAATTCCGGAATGTGCAGAATACAATACGTTTTTAGAAACGATTTCTATTCCTTCTTTAACAAAATAAAAATTCTTATCTTAAGAAGTTCTGGATGGTTCTATAATTTAGAATTATAGAATAAGTGCCTAATTCAGCATTGAAATGATTTTATAACCCAGGTTTATATAATCTATGTTAGTTGAAAGATCATAAATTTAAAATAAAGCTCTTATAGATTTTTATCGTTTTAAGTTGTTGCAAAATGAATTCTCCATTTGTTTCTGTCACATGAAAATGGTTGATTGAAGTAGTTTTGTTGATTTGAACTTTTAATAACTATTTACAAAAAAAAATTATACTTTTGAGAAAAGTAAATATTCGAATTTTTTTTTAACTTTGGCCTTAAAAAACTCAACGGTTGGAAAATAAAAACTAAATCAGAATTGAATCTATTTCAAAATCGCTTTTTTATGAAATATAATGAAGTTCTATTATTTTTGAGATTCTGTAAGAAAATAAATACTGAAAAAAGTTTGTAAAAAGAAAAGATCTGATTCGTCGAATGATTCAACTTTAGCTTATCCAAAAATTTCAAAAAATCAGCGCAAATCGATTGATATTATAGAAACAGAGAATGTTTTCGGATAAACTATAAGCTAATTTTAAAAGGGACCAATACGACAAATTTTAAAAATGAAAATGGTTTTAAGTTCAAGACGATGGTTCGATTTGTACAAACCAATGTGTATTAAAAAGATCATATTTTGATTGATGCTAAAAATCTGAAGTCCCAAAAGGAGTCCGATATGTCTTACAAAATGGACGGAGCGAAATTTCAAACGATGGAAGAATTGATAGACGCTTTTTATCCTCTTTATTCTGATACTATGTCCGAGGACGACTTTGAAAAATACGTTCAGGAGAACGCGAAGGAAGAATAATTTTTCTTGGAGCAGAATTGAAAGGGAATTTAGAACGCCCGTTTTGCTTGTCAGGAAATCGGGTTTCGTAAGAATCATCCCATGCAAATCATACAGAGGAAATGGAAAATTCCTCACGCGGCCAGAAAACCTCTCGTATTTTTTTTAGTTTTTTTATTTTTATCTGTACAATTTCGATTTTTATTTTCGGATCAAGTACCCGATTTCGTATCCTTACAAAACCAATATCTAATCGCTCAGGATTATCAGATCCTATTTAAGAATTTTCTTTCTTCTGGATACGATCGTTCCTTACAAGGGGGCAGTCCCATTTTTTATTTCCAAGCCCCTTTTTTCTTTTTTTTGGTTTCTTTTCTTCACACGTTTATTTTATTTTTTCTTCCCTTTGGAGTTTCTTTTAATTTAGGAATTTTGCTTGGACTGTTTTTATTTTCATACGCGTTTTTAAAATTAGGATTTTTATTTCTTACAGAAACAAATCTCAGTCCAGGAAATACTTTACTTACTATAACTGGACTTATGTTTTATTTTTTATATCCGGGAGACCGTGTTGTAGGTGCAGGAATTGTAGGGGTTTTTCAAAATTCAATTTCGTTTTCGGTAGGACTTGCGATTGCGTTGCTTTCTATTTATTATCTGGAAAAATTTCGTTATACCGGAAAAGTCTCTTCCTTTTTTAAAAATCTGATCGCTGGAACTCTCGTATTTTATACACACTACGAAACTTCTTTGTTTTATTTGATAGCATTAGGTATCTATTTTCTTTTTTATAAAGACGAATTTGAAATTCTTGAGATCTTATTGATTTTTCTAGTTCCTCTTCTTTTTGCCTTTCCTATATTATGGAATTATTTTGCGTATATTTCATTTCAGCAAAATCCTCCTGTTTCTTTTCCGATTAACGGACTTTTATCTCTTTTAGGAGAAGAGTTTTCAAATTCAATTGCAAGGCCAGAGAAAATTTTAGATCTAATAAAACAGATTTTAATGGATCAATATTGGATTCATCTATTGTTTCCAATTTTATTTGTGATCGGAATTCGGCTGTTGTTTATCAGAAAACTATTACCTCCAATTTCTAGATTTCTAATATTTGGAGCCTTGTTTTTTTATTGGATGGCTACGGATTCTTCTTTATCTATGATTTTTCCTTGGTTACATGCAAAATGGCATACGGCCTTAAACGTATCTTTGGTCTTTCTGACTCTTTCTTCACTTGTAACTGCCAGATTCTTTTTAAAAAACCTTCCGCCCGGAAAATGGAAATTATGGAGTGGTTTGATTTTATTCATATTAGGATTATATCGATTTATTGTAACAATTCCGGGGCCAGCCACTGGGATAGAAACTTTTACAGATAATCCTTCTGTAATCTGGAAACAGAAAGAAGAGTGGATTCGTGTTTTTGAAAAAACTTCTTATGGAGCTTTGATTGCATCCGAAGAAATATTAGAAGAAAAAGATTTTGCGGACTCTCGTTGGGCCTCTGTACTAATCCGACAATCCATTAGACGAAATATCACTTTGAAGAATCGTTTTGAAAAATCGTTTCCTGCTTCGATTGAAGAAATCATTAGACTGTTTCCGGAACAAGGAACAAAGACTTTTTTAAACAAAGAAGAGAAACAAATAAATTTTCATCCTGCTCTTGAAAGAGAAAAACTTTCAGAATTATTTTCTAAATTACTTTCCGAAAGAGGGGTTTCCTACGTATTGCTTGGTTCGGATTCTTTGAATCAATTGGCGATTGTGTCTCCTAAATATTTTTATAAGATAGATCAAAAAGGAAAATGGATTTTATGGAAATTGAATTCTTCTCGATCTTTTATGGAGCTACTTCCTAAAAAGCCGATTGCTATTTTAATTGAAGATTTTTCACTTCAAAAACTTAAATTAGAATCCGTCTTAGATCTAAAATTTGAACAAAATCTCACTTTGATTCCTGTTTCCAAAGAAGAATTTAAATCAGATCAAAATTCTTTTTCGGACGTTTGCGAAGTATCTTCTTGTTTTAGGGAAAAGGTCAAAGAAAAAGAAAGTTTTCAAAATAAAACAGGAACTAAAACAGATTTAGTTGGTTTACCTACAGAAATTTGGCCGGTTACTTGGAGCGATTCCGAAATCAGATGGGAGATTTCAAAAGAAAAACAATCCGAGGTATGTTTTCCTACACTTGTTCATTCCAGTTTTTTCCCTCTTTGGAAACTTGTATCAGGAGAAAAAGTTTATCGGACTTTGGAAGATCAATTTTATTTTTGTTCTAAAGAAAGAAAAAATGAATTCATATTTTATGATATTCGAACATACTTAATTACGTTTGTTCAACTTTTACTTCCTCTTGCTTTTTTGGGAGCCACATTCTTAACACGTAGGAAAGTATCTAATTGACGTTCTTTACAAAAGATCTACGGAAAACTCCTTTTAGAAAAAGACAAACCCTTTCTAATTCTATTTTGATAGGATTTTCTGCGGCGATACTTTTTATTCTATTTTTAGGAAACCCAGAAACACCGATTGTAAAAATTATACTTTCCGCTCTGGAAGGAGGTTTGATCGGAGGATTTTGTGATTGGTTTGCCGTATGGAAAACTTATAAAGCGATTGAAGAAGACGGCTCTAAACTTTCTACCGAAATTGGAAATTGGGTGGCTAATGATCTTTTACACCACGAGGTGATCCGCTCCAGAATCAGAATGGTGTTAGAAGACCCTTCTACCCGAAACGAGGTTCACGAAGTTTTGCTGGAAACTTTCGGAAACAAAGAAAAAACCAAAGAGGTGTTAAACGGACTTTTTTCCAAAGTGGAAGAAGAAATTGTTCAATACTTGATTCATTATCAATTTTCCGGAACCGATGTCGCATTATTAAAAGAGTTAAATCGACAAAAAGAAATTATGGATACAATTAAACTTTTGATCGGAGAATCTATGATCAAAGTTGCAGATACAGAAGAATTCAAATCTCTGCTTCAGGAAATATTAGGGAAAATGAATTTAGTAGCCCAGGTAGTGTTAAACTTAATCGTAGACTTTCCAAAAAAATTAAAAGAATATGGAAATCACGTAAAACAAGGTTTGGAGATAGAATCTAAGGACGAAAAAACGATCGAAAAATTGGTCAGTCTTATGGCTGCTTCTTCAGAAACTTACATATCTTCCTGGAACGAATTACGTTTGGACCAAAGGGAAAAGGCGGTTCGATCTTTGATGGGATTTTTAAAAGATCAGTCTAGTCGACTTTTGGCGGCACTCATTCAAACTCATCTTAAAGAAATTGGAGAAGTTAAGACCTTACAGGAATACTCACCTCTTCGTGCCGTATTAGAATTTGTAGAAAAACGTATAGATGAAAACGTTTCTGGTTATATCGGAAGGCAAATTACGGTTAGGCTTCAAAGTCTGGAGCCTAAGGATCTTAGAAAAAATTTAGAATGGAAAACTAGAAACGTTTTAGAAACGATTCGAATTAACGGAAGTATATTGGGATTTTTTTTGGGATGTATCACTGGACTTATAAGATTCTTTTTTTAAGAGTTGAAATTCTGATTTTTATATTTATCATTTCTTAGAAAAGTTACGTGTTAAAGTTAGGTGAAGTGTTAAAAGAGGCTGAATCTATCAATTTTGGGCTAAGTCACTAAAAAAGTATAATGTCTTATTTTTTTACTTTGAACAAAATGATTTTGAAATAGTTTAGGACTCATTTTGAATATTCAAAAAGTTATAAAGTATTTTTGATTTATAATTTTCTCGAATAGAATATCAAAATTGGAAGTATTTTTCCTATCCCTTAAAACGTAAATTTTTTCTTTCTTTATTAGATTAATCTAATCGTTGGGTGTTAAATAATACGAAAATTTTTTCTCTATTTGTTGAATCGACTTAAGCAGTTTAACAAAGTCCAAATAGAAAGTTTCAGAATTTAAAGATTTAAGGGGATCTAATTTTGGAGCAAAAATACAAAAAGTTTTGTCGAATTTAAAATGCTGCTTAATAGGATTTACTATCTTAGAATTATAAATGAATTTTTTAATAGAACAATTTAGGAAGGATCTTTTTCAGAGAGTATGGTTTTTGAAAAATTCAAACGTATTTACGCGCAAGAACCTTTTATCTTAAGGGTAAGGGCTCTATATCTGCTTCTTTTTAATGTAGTAGTTTTTATGTTTGCGAGTTTATCGTTTACGTTTTTCTTTAATGAGAAAGAGCCTACTTACCGACCTAGTTATATACTCTTTATAATTGCTTCTTTTTTATCGATATTTTTGCTTTGGATAGGACAGTTTAAAAAAGCTTTGTTTCTAACTTTATTTTCCGTGGCTACGGGACTTACGTGGGTTCTACTTTTTGGAAATCCGATCGGAAATGCTTTATGGAGTCTTTCCATTTTAGTGATCTTATTTTTATTATTCACTGATATTAGAACTACTCTTTATATTTCTTTATTTTCGTTTATATTGATTCTATTATTTTTTTATAGACTCAATTTGATGAATAAGTTAAACAGCGTTTTTGTACTAGATTCTATTATAGGTTTTATTCTTTTTACGCTCCTTGCTTTTTTAATTGTAAACCTTTTAAATTCTTATATTAAAGAAAAAGATGAATTAATCAAAGAAATTCATCATAGGGTTAGGAATAATCTTCAGGTATTAAGTGGTCTCGCCATTCTTCACAATAAAGACGATGCCGATTTACAAAGGGTGTTATTTGAATTTCAAAATCGGATTCTTGCAATGTCAGAAGTACATAACTATTTGTATAAATCTGATAACTATCATAGTATAGAATTTTCTAATGTAATTGAAAAAATTATAGAGAATCTTAAAAGTAAACATAAAGATTCTAAGATAACCATTCTAAATTATTCTGAAAAAATAAATCTGCCAATTGAAAAGGCAATTCCTTGTGCAATGATTTTTAATGAACTTCTGAATAACTCACTGATTCATGCATTTAAAGAATCTAAAAATCCAAATATAGAAATTCATTTTTCTAAAAACGTTTCCATTTATAAATTAGCCGTCAAGGACAACGGAACGGGAATGGCAATTCCGGAGAATTGGAAAAATTCAAACACAATAGGTTTTACTTTAATTCAGATTCTTTCTAGGCAGATTCATGCGAATTTCGAAATTTTTAACGATCGTGGTTTGGTCGCTGTTTTAGAATTTTGATTGATGCTTATAGATCTTTTAAAAATCTTACGGATCGAAAGTTAGAATATATTCGATTTAAGCGAATTTTGAAAAATGATTTCTGTATAACATCATAAAAAGTGGGCGTAAATTTTAAGATAAATCCACTGTCTAACGCAGAATTTTGAGCAATAATTTGGTAAATTAATTTTTCCACGACCTTAACAAAACAGATCGATTTGTAAGATACTCTATCAATCTTGAAATTAATTTTTCGATTTTTTTTAAAATTACAGTCGAATGATTCGTGCAATTTGAAACAAAATCAGTAAATTATTATGATAAGGGTATATGATATTTTTTTTCTGTTGTTAAATATAAATTCCTGTATTCCTTTCGTTTGAAATTCGATGTAACAGGGTTACAAATAGCATTGGTTCTTTGAATGGCGAAATTTATGATTCTTTTGAAAAATATAATTTTAAAAAGATTTCAACGCATTTACTCGCAAGAATCGTTTATCTTACGCATAAGAGCATTATATTTATTTGTTTTTAATTTTGTAACTTTTGCTTTTCCTGGAATCACTTTTTGTTTTTTTTTCAATGAAGTCACTTATCGTCCTAGTTTTATAATGCTGATATCTTTTTCTTTTTTATCGATGATATTGGTTTGGTATGGACAATACCAAAAGGCTTTAATTCTCACTTTGTTTACCGTAGTTGTAGGAATTACTTTAGGATTGTTTTTTGGTGATCCGGATGGAAATGCATTGTATAGTTTTCCAATTCTTGTTATTATATTTCTACTTTTTACGAGTATTAGAACTACTATCTATATTTCTATTTATTCGTTTATACTAATATTTTATTTTTTATATGTTCTTTCTCAAAGGGGAACGTTAAAAACAAATTTTGCAGTAGATTCTATTTTAGGTTTTTTCTTTTTTACAAGTATCGCGCTTTTGACTGTGAACCTTTTAAATTCTTATATTAAAGAAAAAGACGAACTAATCAAGGAAATTCATCATAGGGTTAGGAATAATCTTCAAGTATTAAGTGGTCTTGCGGATCTTCATAGAAATGATAAATCGGATTCACAAAAGATATTATTTGAATTTCAAAATCGAATTCTTGCAATGTCAGAAGTACATAACTATTTGTATAAATCTGATAACTATCATAGTATAGAATTTTCTAATGTAATTGAAAAAATTATAGAAAATCTTAAAAGTAAACATAAAGATTCGAATGTAACTATTTTAAATTATATAGAAAAAGTTGATCTGCCAATTGAAACGGCAATTCCTTGTGCAATGATTTTTAATGAACTTTTGAATAACTCACTTACACACGCGTTTAAAGAATCTAAGGATCCAAATATAGAAATTCATTTTTCTAAAAGTGGAGAAAATTATAAATTAACTCTTAAGGATAATGGAGTAGGAATGTCAGCTCCAATCGATTTGCAAAAGTCTAAGACTACTGGTTTTACTTTGGTTTATATACTTTCTAAACAAATCAGGGCAAATTTTAAAATTTTTAATGATCAAGGTTTAGTCACCGTTTTAGAATTTTGATCCAATTTTTTATACGAATCAAGAAAACGGATACTGGTATATTCAATTTTTATAATTATCTGAAAAATGCCATAGTGGCGATTAACAAAACTGCTTCAATTGACTTTTTTATTAAGAGTTTGTCCCAAAATCTCAAAGAATTTTACGCGAAATTCTTTAGAAATTTTTAATAAAATGCAGTAGTTCCTACGAATTAGGTTGCATTTGGAAATTTGCGAGCAGTTCTAATCTCGTTAAATTTTCGTAGTAGTTCCCACATTGGACGGTTTTTGGACAAACTCTTAATAGAAATAAGATAGAGAATTAATTTTTTAACAACTCTATTTCTATATTCAGTTTTTATAATTAGTTTAAAAACCAATTAAAAAATATTCTTTTGATAAAATTTAGAATAGATATATGACGGATTTTGACAGTAGTTGTAAGTCTCTGACATAAAAATTATATTCAATAAATTTTGAATATAATTTTAAAAATAAATTTTATTTTACTTTGTGGATATATTTCAAATTCTAAAATAAAAATAAATTTTATAGGAAGTTATTTTATGAAGGAACAAAAAATTCGTTTGCGAAATGCGTTTTTGATTGGAACTATAGTTGCAATTTTAGAAGGTTTGTTAGTATTTAGTGCGGACCCGACTGCTTCGATGTGGACTTTGATTCAAGGGATGTTGTTTTGGTTTTCTTGCGGATTTGTAGTAACTTTAGCAGAAATCGGATTTTCAAAAATGTTCAGTTCGATTCTACTTACAGAATTGTTGAATCTACCTTGGTATATAGATCTTGTAGTCATTCCAAAACATTACTCACATTTAATTCCTCTTATAATAGCAAGTTTAGTTTTTGGTGGGATGATTGGTTTTTTGAATCAAATTCTAAAAACTCCAGTTCTTAAATCTAATTAACGTGAGTTCGACGTAAGAAAATGAAAAAGAATTTTCTAAAAGTATGAGTTCCTACATTTTGAAAATTTTACTGCAAAATTTAAGTTTGCAGTAATTCCTACAGACTACGTCGTATTGATCCGTATTAAAGTTTAAAGCAGATTTTCCATACTAATAATGTTCTCATGTGGTAGTTCCCACATTTTAAGAATCGATCTGTAAAGTTCTAATCCAAACTTTTTTCAGAAAAATGGATTCATTACGCTGAATTCACTTTAATTAACGTGAGTTTGGTGGTAAGGAATTGAGCGAATTAAAAACTCAAGCAACAACTCCCTGACTGACCTTAGAGAGGCATTCGTTGAGTTGCAGCAGCTCGCGGATTTTATAGTTAAAATGGTTTTGCGATCTGAAACGCTTTCGTAGAAAGCGTTTCATTGAGTTTCTTGAACTTAATGTTGCTTCTTACTGTCGCAATTCCTTCGGAATTTCAACTACAATTACTTTTGTATTTGTTATACTGAATTCACTTTCATTAGTAAATTAACGTGAGTAACAAATGAGGAAAATGATTGTATTTGCGATTTATAGAACGAGCTATAACACGATATGTCGAAGGACTTGTAGTAAGTAAGGCGAACAATATTAGATTTAAATTTTGCAGAAATTAGAGTATTTACGATCCCATAGGAAGGCAATATTTGAGTGTTTTATTTACCACGATTTTTTATGCTAAATTTATAGTAAATTAGAAATTATGAATATTCTAATGGTTGGAAATTATTTTTAAATATTTCAGTATAGTAAATTCTAAAAAATTAATATTTTTATTTTGTTGAAATTTGTATATTAGGGTGTCATAGTATTAAAATTTATCTTAAGGATTTTTGTGTTCTATTACTCAGAACTATAAAATACTACAAATTTTTATTACAAAAGCCGGTTTGAGTTAAATATTTGTGACTAATAGTAAAGGTTAGTTAGTCAAATTTGAAATTGTGGGAACTCCTCTTGCAAATAGGAGTTTTGCGGATAAATCTAAAACTCTTATAATTTAATATTCTAATATTTAAAATTAAATATTAGAATATTAAAAAGCCGGCTATGGGAGACCGGCTTTTTGATCAGATTTTTTACCACCAAAAAGTTTTGACGGTATATTTTAGTAAATTAGAATTTACTATTGTAAGTTATCTGCAACTAACTCTGCTATGTCTTTTACCTTTACCTCTTCAATTTTCCCTTCGTGTTTTACGCCGTCGGTAATCATAGTCACGCAAAAAGGACAAGCAGTTGCGATTGTAGTCGCTCCCGTATCTAAAAGTTGTTTGGTTCTTTTGATGTTCACTCTGTCGTTATTTTGTTCTTCCATCCACATCTGAGCCCCACCTGCACCACAACAAAGACCTTTTGTATGATGATCGGAAGGTTCCGCCAGTTTTCCACCGGAAACTTTTTTAACTACATCTCTAGGATTTTCGTAGTTATCATTGTAGCGACCAATGTAGCAAGAATCGTGATAAGTATATTTGCCGGAAGAAGCATCTTCAGCGGTTTTAACGTCCAGTTTTTTCTCTTTTACAAGTTGATTGATAAATTCTGAGTGATGGACCACTTCGAAATTTCCTCCAAATTGAGGATATTCGTTTTTAATTGTGTTATAGCAATGCGGACAAGCGGTTACTACTTTTTTCACATTATATCCGTTCATCGTATCTACGTTTGCTTGTGCCAAAGTTTGGTAGAGATATTCGTTACCACCTCTTCTTGCGGAATCACCGGAACAATTCTCTTCGGTTCCGAGAATACCAAACTTAACGTCTGCTTTTTGTAGAATTTTTACAAAAGACTTAGCAATGTTTTTGTTTCTATCATCAAAAGCGCCAGCACATCCTACCCAGTAAAGAACGTCTACGTTGGAGTCTTCAGCCATGGTTTTTACACCTAGACCTTCCGCCCAATCTGCTCTTGTATGAGCTCCCACACCCCAAGGATTGGAATTGTTTTCCATATTTACGAATGCGTTTTGAAGTTCTGCAGGGAATTTGGATTCTGCAAGAACCAAATGTCTTCTCATCTCCATGATTGCATTGACTTGGTTGTTTCCAACAGGGCAAGCTTCTACACAAGCATAACAAGTAGTACAACCCCAAAGAGCTTCTTCGGAAAGACCTTCGTAGGAGTTGATTACAGCGGTATCTAACGCGGCTACTTTTTCGGCTGCAACTGCTGCATCCGTTTCTTCTGTTCTGATTTTGGCAACCTCAGGCATTTTATCCAGAAGAGCGTGTTTGAGATCAGCGATGATTGCTTTTGGATTTAAAACTTTTCCGGTTCTATTGGCAGGACATTGTACTTGGCAACGACCACATTCGATACAAGACATTCCATCTAAAAGATTGGGCCAAGGAAAATCTTCTACACGATTTACTCCCCAGACTACATTCTCATCTTCTAAATTGAGTTTGGAAAGGGCACCTTTAGGAGTGTCCGATTGAAGAAAGTAGTTAAAAGGAGCAAAAATTAAGTGTGCATGTTTCGAGGTAGGAACATAAAGCATAAAAGAGAACACGGAAAGGATGTGAACCCACCACATAATCTGAAAAACTATATCTGCCGTAGAATATTCTACACCGATCGATCTCCAAATAGAACCGATCCCGGCAGCTAAGAAAGAGGCGTTTTCCGTTGGACTGTCATAAACAGCTCCTACAGACTTGGCGCCTTCTCCTAAAAGGGTAGAGATCATCAGAATAGAAATCATCCCGATCACGATCGCGGATGCTGGAGAATGAACATCTAATCCTTTGGCTTTTTGAATCCATCTTCTCCAAGCAAAAAAACCTAAACCGATCAATACTAAAATTGAAACGACTTGAACGATGGACTCATAAGTATGTCCTGCGCTTTCTCCCAATAAAAAACCGACTAAGGAAAATTTATAAGGATCGTCCATACCGTATCCGATAAGACCTGCGATCATCTGGCTCGTTGTGTGGATTGTATAAACTACAAAACCGTAAAAGATAAACGCATGCATGATTCCTCGCAGAGGTTCTTTAAAATTCTTTTTTTGAAGAATCACGTTTTGAATAAAACTGTTGATTCGGAAGATCCAGTTCGGATTTTCCAAAAAGTTTTCGGTTCCGGCCGCTTTTCTGGCGCTGAAAATCAACCGGAGGCGATATAAAATCGCACGAATAAAAACTACATTCGCAATTACGAATAAGACTGTGAAAATGAAATGAAAGGCGATTTGTGAAATTGCCATATGGATCAAGTACCCTTTCTTTTGGATTGATGAATGAATTACAGCGTAGGAATGGAGAACCTACCTGTCGAGGAATTTTCAAAGTAAGGTTCTTGGTCTGTTATGATTCTATGGTATTGTTGAGTTTCAGTCTCGTTAAAAATAGTCGATCCGTTTTGTTTATAGAAAATGGTTTTAATTACAAAAAGAATCCGTTGGGTGAAAATTGGAAATGATTGATCTTACCCTATTTGTTGGAATTAAAACCATAAATTGAATTCTGTAAAGTTGAAACGAATCATTGTTTTTAAGTTAGAAATACTATTTTCTGTGAATTTTTGTTGTTTGGAATCCAAGGTTTCTTTTTCTCAGTTCTATTCAACGTGAGTAACAAACTTAGGCGCGGAAAGCGATTTCTGAAGGAATCAGAGTATTGAGTTCAGAAGAGTCATTGATTGAGTTTTTTATTTGCTCAGATTTTCTAATGTTAGATTCACATTCTTTAAAATTAGAAGTATCTTGTCTGGAGTTATAAAATGGGGTTTATTTTTCTCATACTAAGTTTCTACGGTTATTTAATTTTTCTAATTCGTTATAGTAAATGGTCCACGGCAAGTATGCCTTTGTTTATTATATCAACGGAAATTATCATACTTTTTGCTTCTGGTTTTGTTGATCTTTTGCTGCCAACTTTATGGTGTTTTATAGGTCTTGGAATATGTTTAGGGTTTATAAGTCTGTATGCCGCGCGCAGAAATTTGATTCAACTGTTAACGAGTCTTTTAGAGCCTGGGCCGGTGATCTTTTTCCTTTTAGCGTGTTTTTTTTACATTAAGTTATCTGGAGCATTGTTTGAAGGATGGGATGAGTTTACGCATTGGGGTTTTTCGGCTAAGGAAATGTTTCATTTAAATTCATTTACCAAAGCGAACAGTCCTCTTATGTTTAAGAGTTATCCACCCGGGACCGCATTGTTTCAATATTGGATAACAAAAAGTATAGGTTGGTCCGAAGGAAATACATATTGGGCACAATCTTTATTGGTTTTAGCAGGTGCGGTGGCTATTTTAGAAGGATTAACCTGGCGCCAATGGTTTCGAATTGTTTTGACTTTGAATGTTGTTTTTCTTGCGGTTTTTATATTTGGTTACAGTTTACAAAGTCTTTATGTAGATCATGTGCTTGGGTTTCTTTGTGGAGCTTCCGTTATATCTTGTATTCGCTCCAATACTTCGGCTCCTATAACAATTGTAAGACTACTTCCAACTTTATTCATTTTACCAATTATAAAAGCAGTCGGTTTGATGTTGGGAATTTTTATCTCGATTATTTTTGTATTTGATCAGATTTTCAAAGAGAGGAATACTTTTTCAGGTAGTCAGCCACTTAAGCAAAAACTTATATTCGGTTTTCTTGTGATTCTAATTCTTGCTACACCTATAATTTCAGCTCGGATATGGGGTTGGCACGTAAAAAAGTCTGGTTTTTCTCAGGTATTTGAAACTTCGTTTTCGATTTCTCAGATAAAAAAAAGTTTTTCTTCAACAGAAGCAACAGATCGAGATAAAGAAACGATTTCTACCTTTAAGAAAGCATTTCAGACCTATCAGATAAATCCTGAAAATATACTTCAAATATTTTCCAGAAGATTTGTTTTAAAGCTAACTCCCCTTAAATCTTTACTGTTTTTAATGGTTTTTGGTATTGCAGCCATTGTGATAGAAACCAGGCGACAGGAGAGACGTATTGCAATTGTAGGTTTCTTAACCATGTTTTTAGGTTATACTGTATATTCATTTGGTCTTTTGCTCATGTATTTATATTCTTTTGGTTCTTATGAAGGAACTAGAGTTGCGTCTTTTACGCGTTATATGGGAATTTTTCTTCTCGCGTGGACCGTAGTAACCTGGGGATTTATGCTTAGCACTGGTGAACAGAAAGAAAAGAATTCACCTAAAATTGTCCAGGGTCTTTTCGTTATTTTCATTTTGTTTTTGACTCCTATAAAATCGGCCTTATTCGCATTGACTCAACCTAAACCGTTACCTGTACGAATGGAGATTAAGAAAATCCTTTCCAATACGATTCCAAATCTGAAAAGAGGTGAAAGAGTTTATGTAATTTGGCAGAATACAACAGGTTTTGAACCTTGGATCATTTCGTATGAATTATCACCCCGAAATTCTACGAGTGTGGCTAGTTCAGGGTGGTCACTTGGTCGTCCATATTATGAAGGTGATGTTTGGACTAGTGATATAGATCCAAAAACTTGGAGTGAGAATATATTAGTAAATTATGATTTTCTATTGTTAGCTTCGGTGGATGAATACTTTTGGTCTAGATACGCCTCCGTTTTTAAATCTACTTTAAATCTAAAAAGTAATAAGTTGTTTCGCGTAGTAAAAAAAGAAAATGGTAAAATTGACTTGGAGGTAGTTGATTTAACTTCAAATCCTAAATCCGAGAATTAAATCGATATTACATTTGTTTATATTCGTAGAATTTCTTGGTTCTTGGATATGTAAAATTGAGAACAATAGATTGAAACGTTTCTCTTTGGTCTTTTTCTTTGGAATTTTGAAACAAACTTTTGTAAATGATACGATTTAACATATCTTAAATAGAATGTTATCAATATGAATTGACAATATTCTACAGGACAGTTTCTGTCGCTTATGGGGTGTTGAGCCAGTAATTCTATGCGCAAAAAATCGTCATTTTCTATACCAATCATAATTCCCGCTTATAACCCTGATGAACGATTAGTGCAATTGGTTGATGAACTAATTCAACAGGGTATTGTAAATATAGTAGTGATCAATGATGGAAGCAGAGAGTCTTGCACACCTATTTTTAAGAAACTAACAAAATTTAAACAATGCCATCTTCTGCATCATGCTACAAATCTAGGTAAAGGTCGTGCGTTAAAGAGCGCGATTAACTATTGTATGCTTACGTTTCCTCAAATGTTTGGAGTTGTTACAGCGGACGCGGATGGGCAGCATAAAGTATCGGATGTTATTAAAGTGGTACAAAGTCTTTTAAAATACCCTGATCAGCTAATACTTGGTTCGCGTAAATTCGACAAAGATGTTCCATTTCGCAGTCTTCTCGGTAATAAAATTACTAGTATCGTCTTTGCATTCCTAATTGGTCGTCGTCTTATAGATACACAAACTGGGTTACGTGGAATTCCTACAAAATTTCTTTCTACGTGTTTACGTTTGTCTGGTGAAAGATATGAGTATGAAATGAATATGTTGATTTCAACTAAGGAGCACCGTCTTAGAATTTTTGAAGAGTCAATTGAAACACTTTATCTAGAAAATAATAAATCATCTCATTTTAACCCTCTTATTGATTCTGCTAGAATTTATTTCCTTTTTTTTAGATTTGCATTTTCCTCAATGTTAACTTCTGCCATTGATTTTTGTGTATTTACAATAGTTTATCTTTCAGTTTCAAATCTTTTAACAAGTATCATTTTTTCTAGAACGGTTGCGGGAACCTTTAATTTTTTTGTAAATAAACGATTTGTTTTTAGAGATCCTGGAGGAGTTGCGGTTGAATTTGTTAAATATGCATTTTTGGTGTCTGGGTTAGGTCTATTGGCTTTTACTGCAATCCGTTATTTACATTCTATGCATGGATGGAATGTAATTGTTGCTAAGGTTTTTGTAGAGACAATATTCTTTTTAGTTAGTTTTGCGATTCAACGTGAATTTGTGTTTGGTAACAAAAGCGAAGAGGAATAATAAAGGTGATCTTTTAAATAATATCTTTTACTAAAGAAGCTGAAGAAGATCAAAACAGGTTATTATAATCTAAAAAAACGGATTGGGATGTATATTACAAAAAGCCTTATAAAACGGCTAGTATCACTCGAAAAATAGCGATAGTCGTTTAGTCGATGAATACATAGATATTAAATATGTGAATCATCCGTCTATCCTTGAAATTGGGGTGCGAATTCATGTTTTTACGAAACAATTTGCGATCAAGTTTTACCAAACGTTTATTCGATTTTTGATAACAATGAACTTGGGTTGCAAGAATTTCGAGAGCGAGTTTCGAATTTAAAAGAGTTTTCATCCGAATTGATTCAGAGTGATATTCTCAATCCGCAGTATGAAGAAAAGTTTGACATTGTTTTTAGCGTTGGTTTGATCGAACACTTCGATGTAGAAAATACTCGGAAAGCTTTTTTGAATCACTTACAATTTGTTAAAACTCCAGGTGTATTGATTGTAACTTTTCCAACCCCCACGTTTTTATATCGAATGACTCGTTTCTTAGCAGAATGTTTAGATATGTGGATTTTCCATGATGAACGTCCTATTCGAGAATCAGAAATTAGATCTTTAATACCTTCTTTAAATTATAATATTTGTGAATATAGTGGCCTATCGTATGAACCCAAGGAATGATCGTAATTACAAAAGCTTGAAAATTTTTTAGAAATTAAAAATAAATTATATTTTATTAATTTATCTAAAACTAATGTAATTAGCCTGAGTTGGGTCTAAGAAAAAATTTTCTAAAAGTATGAGTTTCTACAATTTAAGAATTTGTTGGTAAAATTGTGATTTGCAGTAATTCTAACACTTGAATACTACAGATTCAAGTGTTCTAAATTTCTATTTTATAAATTGTGGTAGTTCCCATATTTAAAGAATCGATCTGTGAAGTTTCAGATTCCAACTTTTTACTTTTCTAAAGTATGAGATTGGGCGGACTGGACATTACGTTAGTGTCTATGATCTGAGTTTTTCTTTTTTTATGTTGGAATTTTTAGATATTTACTATGATCATCATAGCTTCTATTAGGTCCAAAAAGCCAATTTACTTTATCAAAAAGTCTAGGCTGCAAGGTTTAAGTTTTGCTTCAGGAATTATTTTAGAAAGATTGGATCGATTAAAAATTGAGACCAATCTTCTTTTACAACCTCATCTCAAAAATACTTGATTTTTGCTTAAAATACCGACTCCAATCATTCTAAAATATTTTTGAGATAACTTCTAGAATTTCTTTATTTAAAAGTTCAGTTATTTTAGAGTTAGAAGTAAAATGGAAATCTAAAAAGAAGGTGCAAAATTCGGAATTCATTCAAAGATTGAAGTGTGATCATTAAAGTCTGCGCCTTTCAAAGTTTTAGAAAATGGCTTCGATTATTGAAATTACCGGAACTTTTTTATATATATTTAGATGGACTGGATCCTAAGGAGTAAACGTGGCTTCTATTTTTTCATCTCAACCCACAGATCGTATTTTAGAAAAAGCATTGGATGGGAATCGGATTTCTCCCGAAGAGGCTTTGGCTTTATACCGAGAAGGAGATCATCTTAAGATTATGGCGACTGCGCGCTCGCTTCGAGAAAAAATTCTACCTCATCACTATGCTAGTTATACGATGTTTCGGGTTGTGAATTATACAAATTACTGCAATGTAGAATGTAGTTTTTGCTCTTTTATGGATGAGATTGGAAACGGTAAGGGTTATGTATTATCCGTAGAAGAAATTTTGGAGAAGATGGACTATGCGGTTGGTGAAGGTGCTGATCAAATGTTTTTACAAGGAGGGGTTTATCCAGATCTGTCTTTTGATTATTATCTGAATGTAATTTCTGCTGTAAAAAAGAAATACCCACACATGCATATTCGTGCTTTTTCTCCGGTTGAAATTATTAACTTAGAAAAAATTACCGGACTTCCACTCAAAGAAGTGCTTCAAATTTTAAAACAAACCGGATTAGATTCTGTTCCTGGAGCGGGGGCAGAAATTCTAACGGACAGAATGAGAAATATCATATCACCTAAAAAAGCAACCACAGAAGAATGGGTTCGTGCGATGGAAACCTGTCACGAAGTCGGACTTCCAGGAAGTGCAAACATAGTATTCGGTTCGGAAGAAACTCAAGAAGAAGTGATCGAACATTTAAACGTTGTGCGAAATCTACAAGATAGAACCGGAGGGTTTTTATCTTTTATTCCTTGGACCTTCCAACCACAAACGAAACGATTCAAAGTTCGTGCGGTTCCAACTCAGGAATATCTAAAGGTTCTCGGAATTTGTAGGATTTTTTTAGATAACATTCTACATATCGAAACTTCGGTGATGGTTTTAGGCAAAGGAGTAGGGCAATTGGCTCTCACAAGCGGTGCGGACGATATATCCTCTGTGGTCATAGAAGAAAACGTTTTGCGTTCTTACGGACTAAAGACCGAAAAGGAAGCGGTGAAGTTTTTAAAAGAAGGTGGATTTACTCCTAAACGAAGAGATCTTCTCTATAATTATGATCGATACGAAAACGAGTTGATCGTAGATTTTGTTTAGAGAATTGATCGTGAATAGGGTTGCGCTTAAATAACGTGAGTTCGGAATAAGAAAAAATTTTCTAAAAGTACTAATTCCTACAATTTTAAAATTTGTTTCTAAAATCGTAATTTGCAGTAGTTCTTACATTAAAAGAATCGATCTGTAAAGTTTGAATTCTAACGTTTTTCAGAAATCATGGTTCCTTACGTCGAACTCACGTTAAATACTTACAAAACTATACTCTTTGGTTGAAAATTCATTGTGTGATGTATAAAACAATAGGACGGAATTTTAGAAAAGCCATTTTAAAAAAGATTAAAATATATTAAAAATAAAATATTCTGATTTTTTAATTTTTGAAAGACGATTTTTGTATTTAAAAATGGCTGATGGCTGATAATTATATGAGTATTGAAAATCTTCTATACAATTCAAAAAGAATCACTTCACAATTAAAATTTCTATATAAAATCACTGTTTTGTGATCCTGATCAAATTTAAAATTCATTTTGTAGAGTTTCTTTAACGTTAGTTAATTTGACACCCAAAAAGGAAATTATAATTAAACTTCTAATCCATAGAAATTGGTAGTCTAAAGATAGAAAAGTCTGCTGAAAATCTGAAAAAATTATCGTTTTGCAAGTCTTAGTAAAGCTTAATTTCGGATAGATTGTACGTCCTGAAATACAGATACGCAAGTTGTTTGTTCGAGTTTAGCGGATCTAAAAAACATTTTGACGGATTAAAATTGATAAAGTTTTTGAAATGAGCAAGGATTTAGGGTGTTTAAGTTCCTACATTTTTACTTATAAGAACGGTTGCGAACATTCTAAGTCATTTTTAAGATGACTCTAAAAACAAAAAATTTGAGAGGAACGAAGGTGATAAGAATTTTAAATTGTATTCTTGTGTTTTTACTTGCTTTCGGGGCTTGTACAAAACAAGTCAAAGAGCATATTCACGTAGATACGGGAGTCACCGTAGAGGTGTTAGGCGTTCACAAATACAAATTGATCGCGATTGGTGGAGCTTCTTCAACCTCTGTCGAAGAAAACGATACATTCAAAATGAAGAATACTTCTTGCACCGCCGCGAAATCTATTGCGGCGCGTAAATTAGAAGAACTTGAACCGGAACAAAAAAACAGATTATTTTTTATGGAAACCGTGGACACGAAATATATAGACGACGGGGCTTATTGTGAAATTACGTATCACTATGAACTTCCTGCGCCTAAGAAGCAGCAGTAGTTCCCGGATATTCTCTGGGAAAGTAACGGATCGGTTCTATAAAAGAAACTCTGTTTCTTCCCTTTTTTTTAGATTCATAAAGAGCTGAGTCTATGGAATGATAGATGTCGTCAAAACTGAATTCTTCTCCGGGACCAAAGATACAAGCACCGATGGAAACTGTAATTTTAACCGGACTTCCTTTTTGGGTTCGGTAGGATAATTCTTTTTCGGCGACTTCCATTCTTAAGTTTTCGCAAAGTTGAACCAGATCTTCTTTTTTGATCGCATCTAAAAGAATACAAAATTCATCCCCGCCGATTCGAGAGCAGATATCGGTCGCTCTGACTCTTTGTTTCATCACGTCTGAAATTGTACGAAGAGATAAATCTCCGGCCAAATGTCCGTAAGAATCGTTGATTTCTTTTAGATAATCCATATCTAAGATGATCATAGCGAGAGAAAAACGATAACGTTGTGCTCTTTTAAGAAATAATTCAAATTGTTCGATCAAATATCTTCGATTGTAGAGACCAGTGAGTTCATCCACCTTGGAAATTTTTTCAATTTGAATGTTTTTATCTCTGAGTTTACTTACAGCTTTTTGAAGTTTTTTTTTGGCTCTGTGATCCATCACCCTCCAAAAATTAATCAGAAGGTTTCCAAAAATTCCAGTAAAAAGATAGATGAGTACGTTTGCAAAATCGTGTTGAAGTACGTTTTTGTTTCCGGTCAGAGATGTACATAAAACTAGAGAAAAATAAAAAAGTCCATTGAAAATGACTACGGTTGTTCCGGTGAGCCAAAGAAGAATATTTCCACTTACAACTAAAGTTGTATAAAAATGAAAGTAGAGTCCCATTCTTCCTGGATCTAAAAAAACATAAGGGAGAATAGAGAACACGATTACTCCTGAGGATAAAATACTGTATCTTTCTATCCTTCTTCTAAAAAAAGGTCTCCATTTTATAAGCAGAAATGCGAAGAAAGCAGATAAAAGTAAGACGGTTAAACGGGAATATACTAGAATTTGGTTTTCTTTCCCGAGTAAAGAAGCCCCGTCCGGAAGTAGAAAGGAAAGAAAACTAATTCCGATACAAAAAAAGAAATAGATAACTGTGGCTCTTCTAACATCTGGTTGATAAATTCTCAAATAATCATCCGGAAACGGATTAAAAAAAACTCTCCTAGCGAGTAGTTTTATTTTTTGATTATTTCCCAAAGAAAGCCTCATCTGTTTTACAAAAGATCGGACGATCTAACTTCCTCATTTTAAAAATGGTTTTGTATAAACAATCAGGATTTATAATCCTGCCGGTTTGTTTGTTGTTACTCGTTTTTTGACGATTAAAAAACGACTATCTTTCTAGGGTTTTTTGTCAGAAGAGAGGGTAATGGCAATCCTTCCCCGCCTAAAGAACGTACAAATTTACCATTGATTTTGAGCTGAACTCCCTGGATGGGAAGATTTTCCATAAGGCTATAGATAAGTTGGTCAATTCTATCTTTTAGAATTTCGGGACCAGCTTCTTTTTCCAGATCGCTGCTTAGGGAAAGTTTGAGAATTCCTTTCTCAATTCTATAATTATCGTCGTAACGCAAACTTTGTGGAATGGAATTTAGGATTCCTTTTTCTTTTTCCTGAGAAACCGGCCCAGCGATCAAAGAATTTAAGATCAATTTCACCCTATCTCCGCCTTTGGAAAGTCTAAGCACTTTCACAAGTCTGGAATGACTTTTACTACCTTTGCCGTAAAACTTCAGAAAAAAAAGAGATAATTCTCCTTTTTCCGAAGGAATTGGAAAATCGGGTTCGTTGGTAGAATCCATAGAAAATATAGGAGGTTCTAAAACCGGAACGTCTTCGTTTAAATCTTCTTCGATGGAGTTGGATGAATCTGTAGAGGTTTGTATATCTCCATTTTGAAGAAGTTCTTCTAGAATTTCTTCTTCTGCTTGATCCATGATTTCTTTGTGATTGAAATTTTCTTTTGAAGACGAGTAAGGTTTTGGGGTTAATTTTCCTATATTATTAAAATTAAATCCCTCGTTAGAAATAGAAAATCCGGAGCCTGTGCTTTTATCCAAGAGCACTAACGTAAAAATAATTCCGGTGAGAATGAAAATGATATTTTTTCTTTTTTCGGAATCCGGCACACTTTCATTTTCGGAAAAAAAACGGATTCTATGCAGGTAAAAATCAGAGTACTTCGTTCAAATCTGAAATGTTTTTAAGTTTTAAATCGAAGTCTGGAATTTCTCCTTCCGGAGCATGTCCATAGGAACAAAATGCAAAAGGACAACCGTTTTGTCTGGCGGCTTCATGATCGGAAAGTCTGTCTCCAATCATTAGAATTTGATTTGGTTTTAGATGATAGAGTTTTATATACTCTTCTAAAATTTCTGCTTTGGTTCGGATGCGTTTGTTGTCTAAAACTAAAATCGGTTCAAATTTAGGAAGAATTCCGGAAACTTCAAGTATGGTTTGGATATAAGGTTTTCTTCCGTTTGAGGCGGCTAAAATACGATAACCTTTTTGAGCCAGGATTTCTATAGTTTCCAAAACGTTGGGATAAAATTCTCCTTCTCCTTTTTTAATTCTATCGCAAAGAAAACGAAGCACACTATCGGAGATGCTGTCTCTTTGTTCTTCATTTAGCTGGGGAAGAAGGTTGAAGAATATGGTTTTAACCGGTTTACCGATTTCTGCCATAATTCGATCTCGAGAAGGAAGTTCGATTTGGATTCCGGAGGTCTTGGAAAAATTTAGAATCGAATCTCGGTAGACTTCAAGAATGATCCCTTCAGACGAAAAAAGAGTACCGTCTACATCGAACGCAAGGGCTTGGAGAGATTCTACTGAAAATACAGTCATTCTAAGGACAGTTTTAGAAAACGAATCCTTTTGGCAACCTTTGCTTGATTTTCCCCGGACTCGAAGAAAATAGGAACAACCGAATGAATACTTCCCATTCTTTTGTACAAAAATCTAAAGGAGAAAGTTTTGTAAATCGTTCTCGGTTATTTTCGTCCTTTGATTGGACCGATTACAAGGCACAACTTCAGAATAGAGTAAAAGGTTTTGAACTAGAACGTTATTTCGATTTAACGGAGAGCGAAAAAATTGGAATTGAAAACACAATTCGTTTAAACGTTTCGGCAACTCCATATTACATTTCTCTTGCAGACCCAGAAGATCCAAATTGTCCGATTCGAAAAATGATTCTTCCCAGAGAAGACGAATGTATTTTTTCTCCGGAAGAGTCCCCTGATCCTTTACACGAGGAGCGATTGTCTCCTGTAAAAGGTTTAACACATATGTATCCAGATCGGGTTCTTCTTTTTACCAACCATGAATGTTCTGTATATTGTAGACATTGTATGAGAGGTCGTAAGGTTTCCGATTCCAAAGAAAGAATGCTTACGGAGGATTTGGAAATTTGTTTCGACTACATCAAATCTCATCCAGAAATTACCGACGTCGTATTATCTGGGGGAGATCCCTTGAATCTAAGTGATTCTAAAATCGACTGGATTTTGGAACGATTGGAAAAAATTGAACACGTTAAGATTTGTAGGTTAGGAACTCGTAATCCGGTCACTCTTCCATTTAGAGTTACATTTGATCTTTGTAATATAATAGAATCTCATAATACCGACAGACTTTCCATTTTTTGTAATACTCAATTTAATCACTCTAAAGAATGTACTCCCGAAGCAAAAGAAGCAATTTTAAAACTTTTGAAAGCGGGAGTGAACGTAGGCAACCAATGTGTTCTTTTAAAAGAAGTTAATGATTCCGGACAAACTATGTTAGAACTTCATAAAAAACTATTGGAGTTGCGAGTTCGAGCTTATTATATGTACGATCCGGAGTTGATTCCCGGTTCTAGAGGTTTTAGAACTCC
Source organism: Leptospira interrogans (assembly GCF_900156205.1). GTDB lineage: Bacteria > Spirochaetota > Leptospiria > Leptospirales > Leptospiraceae > Leptospira > Leptospira interrogans. The sequence goes on along the minus strand of NZ_FTNA01000011.1, from coordinate 23,078 downwards.
TCTTGCTAAAGGAATTGAAATCATTGAATTTATGAGAGGTAAAATTGGTGGGATGGGAATTCCACAATTTGTAAACGATCTTCCTGGAGGAGGAGGAAAAATTACTTTAACTCCGAATTGGTATTTGGGTTTTTACAAACCGGAGAGGATACACGTTTTCAAGTCTGCGTTACGCGGAACCTATCATTTCAGTCCGGAACCAATCGATTCTAAGATGGAGGAATTTTATCCGGAAATTTCTTCAGAAATCTGGGAAAGAGTTTTTTCTAATTCTTTCGGAATCTACAAATCAAATGAATAAAATGACTCCTACTGTTTTGGTTTATGCAGATCTACACGAATTTGAGGGAAATTTTCCGGAAATTTATAAACAGGAATGGGAGTCCAAGAAGTCAGTGGACGCAATTTTAGAATTGTTAAACGAAGTCGGAGAAAGTATCGAACTGGTAGTAACTCCAAATGAACTTCTGGAAAAATTAAAATGTTATTGTGATTTGGACTTTTCTAAACGTCCCGTAATTTTTCATTTAATGGAAGGGTTTTGTTCTAGAAATAGAGAATCTTTGATTCCTGCCGTAGCCGAATTATTCGGTTTTCCTCATACTGGTTCGGACTCGTATTCTCAAAATGTTTCCTTAGATAAAAATTTAACCCGAATTTTTGCACAATCGATAGGTGTTCCTGTTGCATCAGGATTTTGGATTCGCTCTAAGGATGTTTTATTTAAAGAATTACTACAATTGGAATGTAATTCTGAAATTAAAAAAAGGTTTTCTTTTTCAAAAGGGAATGAACTCAATCTGAAAAATTTTTCCTTCCCCGCTTTTATTAAACCTGCGGGAGAAGGTTCTAGTCTTGGAATCGGAGAAAAAAATATCATTTATAGTTTTGAAGAACTGAATACTTTATTGTCTGAAGCTCCGGAAATTTTTTTCCCATATCTTTTGGAAGAATACTTAACAGGAAACGAATATACGATTTCTGTAATTGGTTCTGCCACTTTTGGTTATAAGGTAAGTTCTGCCGGACGATTGATATTACGAGAAGATTTAAAAGTCGAAGATGTATACGGAGAAAAAACGAAATCTAAAAGTATAATGCCCGAGACTCTCGTATTTGATTGTCCTAAAGATTTGGAAGTTATAATTCAACAACAGAGTGTGTTATTTTGTGAATCTCTTGGGACCTCCGGACCTGCGAGACTTGACTGGAAATTGGATTCCTTAGGGAATCCTTTTTTTTTAGAAATGAATCTAACCCCTGGATTGTCTCCGTTTTATTCCACGTTTCCGATTTGTTATCGTCATAGCCTTGGGGACGAAAAAAATTTGTTTCAAGAGATTCTAAAAATTGCGCGTTTGGATTTCGAGACTGATCGATTTTTATATTCTAAAAATAAAATTCGGAATCTAATATAAAATTATAGATTTATGCAATCAATCAATACTGCTTCAACTTTTAGAAAAACCTTGGAAGAATCTGTTCGAAATCATCCAGTTCTTACTTTTAATCTTTGGTTAGAAAAAAAAGAACATAAAATGGAAAGGGAAGATTTGCTTCTATGGCTTCGTCAAGAATATTTTGTAAGTGTAGATTTTGTAAATTGGTTTTTAAATACAGCTTCAATTTGTGATTCTGTGGAAGCTAAGATTGTACTCGTCTCCAATATCTGGGAAGAATTGGGAGAGGGAAACGTTGAAAATTCTCACGTTTTTATTTTGAAAAAATTCCTTTCGGATATGGGAGAAGTTGTCCATGAAAAACATGTACTTCCGGAAACGACTTCTTATTTGAATCTGATGCAGAAAATTACTACTTCGGATTTTTATTCCGCCTTGGGTGCTCTTGGCCCCGCAAATGAGTATTTGCTTAAATTAGAATATTCTAGAATGTTTAAATCTTATTTGAATTTAAGGGAAAGAATTATTTTACCAGAAGGTAAATTCTTTCAAGTAAATTTAAACGCCGATGAATCTCATGCAGAGAAATTATTTCGTTTGATCGAAGTTGTGGCGGATACGGAAGAAAAACGGAATCGAGTAATGGAAGGGAGTCAACTTGCCTTGGACGCTAGACTTGTGTTTTACGAAGGTCTAACGACTTTTCAAGGACTTTAAAAAGATCATTCCAATCATTCCAAATATAGGAATTAAAGGAAGATAAAGAAGAGGAGAAACCCAACGATACCCTTTGAGAGAATGGCTGAGTTTCCGAACCGCAAAAAAACCTGGATATCTTCTTCCGTTTGCAATCATTTGAACGTTTCCTTCTGCTACACGAATATTTAAGGTGGGATGGATTTCTTTGAGTTCTTTTTCCGTAAAGTCTCGGAAAGATCGAAATCTAATTTTAGGATTTAGATTTAGACTTTGTAGTTTTTTGGCTAAGTTTCTGCAAAACGAACATTCGCCGTCATATAGAAAAACTAATGTTTGCATAATAAATTCATTTTTTTAAATCTTATTTAAAAAATTCAACCTCTTTAGTTTTGTAAATTTGGGGTCGGAACTCCAGCCAATTTATTTTGAAATCGAACGTATTCATTTGAACAGAGAGTAAGTAGGAACTAATTTTTTATCACGAAAATTGTATATTTTCGTGATAAAAAATAATTTGTGAGAGTTCCCACAATCTTGAAGAGTCGGATTAACTTTTTGAATACAAAATTTTATTTTCAATTGCATTCGAAATGAGTTTAGAGAATCCCTATTGGTTTCAAGAAATGTTTTGACTGAAGTTTTTTAGCTTAATTGTTCGCGCGGTGGATTACAAAAATTTTTTTCAAAAGTAGTAGTTCCTACATTTTCAAAAAAAGAAAGAATTTGTATGAATTTCTACAAATCCAGTATTGACTAAGAACTTGTACCAAAACCTCAAAAAATTTTATCCGATAATTCTTTAAAGATTTTTAATCAAGTGCAGTAGTTCCTACAAGTTAGGTTGCATTTGGTAATTTAACGTGAGTTCGATGTAAGAGATTTGTTTTACAACAACTTGACTTTCTGTAAAAAATAAATGTGGGAACTCCCGCAAATCCATATTTTACCATAAAACTTTGTAACGTAGGAACTACCACCAGAAGTTATAATGATAAATTAGCTATTTAACGTAAGCAGGGCGTAAAAAAACGAGAAATAATTTTCTAAAAGTATGAGCTCCTACAATTTTAGAATTTGTTCGTAAAATCGTGATTTGCGGGAGTTCCCACATTTTAGGAATCGAGATCACATTTTTTTTAGAAAAATGAACCATAGATTTTTTACATCGAACTCACGTTAATTTACGAATTTTCAAGCAGTTCTAATCTCGTTCAATTTTCGTAATAGTTCCTACATTTTTGTAAAACTCAATCTCACGGGGATCGTTCGAAAAACTCAACAAACATTTCCTAAACTTAAATCTCGCTTCCCGTTGAGCGCCAATGGAAGTGAGACGCCTGAGTTTTCCAGGGCGCGAGATAGACCGGCGTTCAAACTCAGTAAAACACTTTCTATCATAACCAACCCCACAAATAATTGGATCTCAAGATCTATCGTCGGAATTACGACAAAATCTTCTGTAAAACTTAGTTCCCACCCCACAACGCGACCCATAGGAAAGCGTTGTGTTGAGTTTTCCAACGCGACCTGCAGAGCGACCCTTAGGGAGCGATGCATTGAGTTTGAGGAAAGCGTTGTGTTGAGTTTTTCCTATTTTTGGGTGGGGGAGGTTTTCTTTATCAGAAAAACATACTTTTTGCAAGTAAAAAGACTCATTCTTGTCGGAACACTTGAAAAATGTGCCTTTGGGAGTCTTCTGATTCTAAAATCCTATTAACTTGTGGGGTTGGTGATGACTTTCTATGGGTCGCATTTTAGGTGCTCGACATATCTTCTGGGAGGTTTTTGAGAAAAGAGCAAATATTAGGCACTTGGATTTCTTGAACTCCGATCCAGAAGTAAATCCAAATCCCTTCTTTTTGCATACCGTCGCATACTTTCATATACCATTTTGAAATCGTATTTTCTTTTCTTGCTCTCCAAAATAAAATTGGAAATCTATAGATTAGTTCGTCCCAAATGTCTCTTCCAACTCCTTCTCCCCTCGCAATTTCATCTACTGCAAACTTAGATAGAAACGTACCAAAAGAAGTGTTTTTTACTAACGCACATCCTTTAAATTCAGATTCTAAAAGGATTCCGGCAAACTTTTGATTCCAAAAATCTTTTTTAAGAGATTTTTGAAATGCCTTTTCGATCAAAAGATTTAACTTCTCACTGGAAACTGTAAGAGGATCTTCAATAAAATCGATACGGTTCTTTCTTCTTAAAAGAGTTCCACTTCCTTTGATTGTAAATAATTCTTTGAGAAGTGAAGACGCAGAAGTGATCGCGATTTCAAAATCCTTATCCTTTACATTTTTATAAAGTTCTAAACAGATAGATAAAATGGATTCGTCTTCTGGATCCGGTTTTATGGAGGAATCAACGTCGAAAATGGAAATTTTATTTCCTTTTAAATAAACCCCACCTCTGGAATAAAGATGAACCAATTTTTTAGTACGAAGAATGGAACAAAGTTTAGTTAAAAAATTGAAAAGAACCTGACCTTTTTCTTCCGCTATAAAAACAGGAAGTTTTTCTTCATCTAAAGCGGAACGAACCGCACCCGCTAAATCCTGAGGATGTCTGAATAATTTTCCAGGTAAAATTGAGGGAGTATCATCTTTGTTTTGATTTCTATAAAATAGATTGGTGTAAGAAATTCCGTCCTTATCCAAAACTACAACTGGAAATAAATCTAACTTGTGAAGTAGTTTGAGATTATAAAGAAGAGCTTCTGCCGATTCCATCAGAGTAGAGGAATCGGCATAGATCACAGCAAACTTTTCAGGTTCGATGGAACGAAATCGTTTTAAAAACTGAAACGAATCTTGAGTATTCTCAGTAACTTCTAAAAGTTTTAGTAGAATTTCTTGATGATTCATTCCGAATCGATTGGATTATCTACCTAAAGTGTAGGCAACTAATTTTCCTTTTAACTTTCCAATCGTTAGAGATTGTTCTTTGTCTTTTTTTAATTTTAGAAAACCTAAAAGAGAAGTATCTCCACAGACGATCGCAAGAACATTTCCCGAAAAGTGATCTTTTAGTTTTTTACCCCAAGCCAAGTAAGCTTCTTTGGCTTCTTCTTTAGTTCCTAAACGAACCCCGTAAGGAGGATTTGTTACAATAAAACCTTCGGAAATTTTTTCCTCGTTTTCGGAAATCTTTGCATCTGATTCGAAAAAATGAATCAAATGATCCACTCCCGCATTTTTTGCGTTTAACCTAGCCAACCCAAGAGTCTTTGGATCTAAATCGGAAGCAAATATTTTTATTTCCGAAGAAAGATTTAAATTCTCTTTAAAGTTTGGCTGTCCGAAAAGTTTTTGAAACGGAAGAGAAGACGCTAAACTTCTATAATTGGTATGGCCTCCATATAGAAGTTTGAGCGCAGCCTCTACTACAACTGTTCCTGAACCACAGAATGGGTCGTATAACTGTGATTTGGCGTCCCATCCGGAATAACGAATCAAAGCGGAAGCTAGAATTTCTCGAATGGGTGCTTCCCCTCCAATTCTACCGTGTCCTCTCTGTTGAAGAGGTCTTGTGTTTAAACCTAAAGAAAGTTTTGCGTGATCAGAATGAGAACGTAGATAGAATAAAAAATCTGGTTCTTCCCTTGAAATTTTTGGAGGTTCTTTTCCCTTAGAGCGAAAACGGTCAAAGATTGCATCTTTCAGTTTGTATGTCGCATAACGTGAATCTTTTAAGGAATCTTTAGTAGCAGAATCGATTCTCAAAGAATGTTCTGAATTTAAAATTTTCTCAAAAGGAAATTGAAGTGCTTGATCGTAAAGATCTTCCGGGTTTTCTACTCTCCAATATTTTAACGAAATGCTGATTCCGGACGCGATTCCAGTAGAAAGAATAAATTCTTTTAAGGCTTTTGCTGGACCTTGAAAAAAAATTCCACCTCTGTTTTCTGAGATGATCTTTAAACCGGCTTCTATTACTTCTTCTCGCAACAGCCCAGAAAGACCATCTGGACAAGAAGCGTGATATTCAAAAGAATCCGGTTTTGAAAAATCCCATTCCGATTTTAAAGGATTTTGTTTTTGCCTTGGATCGTTCGAAAAATTTTTTCTATCAGATCTTTTTGATTTTAACCGGAGGGATTTTTTAGGAATTGGTTTTTTAAAATTTGTCACTCTATTTGTTGTGCAAGATAATTTTCAACGCCGATTTGACGAATGATTTCTTGTTGAGATTCTATCCAATCGATATGTTCTTCTTCCGAGATCAAAATCTTTTCAAATAATTCTCTTGTACCATTATCGTTATTTTTAACCGCGATTACAATTCCGCGATTGAATCTTTCTACTGCCGCATATTCCAATTCTAAATCTACTTTCAAAATTTCTTCTATATTATTTCCTACATTAATCTTCATGTATCTTTGAAGATCGGGCACTCCGTCTAAATAAAGAATACGATCAATCACTTCGTCGGCGTGTTTCATTTCGTCTATCGATTCGCGTTTCATAAAGTCTGCAAGTTTTTTAAAGCCCCAGTTCTTATTCATCTTAGCATGAATGAAATACTGATTGATCGCAGTCAGTTCTGCAGAAAGCACTTCGCCTAAAATTTCGAGTACTTCTTTATTACCTTTCATTTTATTTCTCCTTGTGATCATTTCAGTATAAAAATCATTCTTAATTTTGCAAGGATAGTTTATAAACATGGATGAAAAGTCGTCTTACTTGTGTTATTTAATTTTTTTTGATTTTCAATCTCACAATTTTTAAAAACATAGACCCGATGTATTCATCTGCTTTTATTATTGATTCTGAACTCAGTCATTTTGGAAAGACTGAACTTGATTATCATTCTCTTTCTTATCAAACAGCAATTCAACTTTTGGAAAGAAATTCTGAGTTTGAACCTCAGTTTCTTATTTTTGCAGCGATGGCTCCGGAACGTTATACGGGAGAGGTGTTTGTTTCTGCTCGGATCAAAGAAAGTCTTGGTTTGAAAAATTTATTTACGATTCGCACAGAGACTGCTTCTTCTTCCGGTGCAAGTGCTCTTCATACCGCTGTTTATTTACTTCGTTCTGGAGCGTTTCAAAGAGGAATTATAATTGCTACCGAAGTGATGAGTCGTCTTGAAAGAGAAGAGAACAATCTTCTTTTAGGAAGTGTTTTATCGGAACGACAAAAAGGTTTTGCTATGTCCATGGCTCAAGGAGGAGGAATGATCGCTACACGTTATCTGCAACAGTACGGATATGATCGTAGGGATCTTTATTTACTTTCTAAAAAGTTACACGATAACGGACTTAAAAACGAAAAGGCCCATATCAAAAAAAATATTACAGAAGTAGAATATTTTAATTCTCCTGTGTTTACAAGTCCACTTTGTCTTTACGATATTTCTCCTCTTTCCGATGGAAGTTGTGCGGTTTTACTGAGTTCCGAAAAAACAAAATCTTCTCGATCTTTAGAAATACGTGGAATTGGGCACGGGATCGGAAATCTTTCCAATCCGCCGGGAGATTTAAGTTTTAGCTCTAGTGTAACCGCGTTTCAAGGCGCATACAAAGAGGCAAATTTAAAACCGGAGCAGATTCAAATTGCAGAGTTGCACGACGCTTTTACACCTTTTGAGTTGATAGGAGCAGAGGATGCGAAACTTTTTCCGAGAGGTTCTGCATTGCGTTATGTGAAAGAGGGAAAAACTCATCCAGAAGGACAACTTCCTATCAACGCATCGGGAGGTTTAAAAACCAGAGGTCATCCAGTGGGAGTTTCTGGGCTGGCACAAATTGCTGAATTACAAAGTTGGATGTTTAAAAAAGAACGTTTTCAAAACGGTTTGGCTCTTTCTATCGGAGGTTTGGGTGTGAATAATTTTGCTACGATTCTTTCTAAAGTTTAAAACGGAATTGAACGTGAACGAAAAAATACTTTTGATTCAAACCGCTTTTTTAGGAGATTTGATTTTAACGACTTCTTTCTTTAGAGAAGTCAAAAAAAAATACCCGAACTCATATCTTACGGTTGTGGTTAATAAAGGAACCGAAAGTGTACTTGAGGCAAATCCTTATATAGATAGTCTGATTCCTTTGGATAAGAAGGAATTCAAAAAATCTATTTGGAAATTTTTTTCCTTTCTGAGAGAACTTCGAAAAGAAAATTATACACTTTGTATTTTGCCTCATTTTTCTTTTCGTTCTACTTTGATCGGATTTGCAAGTGGCGCCAAGGAAAGAATTGGATACGAAACAGCGGGTTTTTCTTTTTTGCTAACTAAAAAAATTCCAAGACCTATTTTAGGAATGCACGAGGTAGAAAAACTGTTTTCTTTATTATACAGTAAAGAAGAATATTCTAATATTCAAAAGCGCCCTGAGCTTTATTGGAAAGAAGAATCCGTTTTTAGAATTCGTGAATTGATGAAAGAGAACAGACTTGAATCTGGAAATTACGTTTTACTTGCTCCTAGTTCCGTCTGGGAAACCAAACGGATGCCTGCTTCTAAGTTTAGAGTTTTAGGGGAACGTATTTTTAAGGAAACCGGTAAGGAGGTGGTTTTAATTGGATCCAAAGCAGATTTAGATCTTTGCGAAGAAGTAGGTTCTGGTTACGCAATTAATTTTGCGGGAAAAACAAATTTACCAGAACTTTCGTTTTTAGTTTCTAAAGCGGCTTTGGTTATCAGTAATGATTCTTCTCCGATTCATTTTGCTTCTGCATTTAACATTCCTACTTTGGCAGTTTTTGGGGCTACGGTTCCGGATTTTGGTTATACTCCACTTGCTGATCTTTCTTTTATCTCTGAGATTCATGGACTTACTTGTAGACCTTGTGGGATTCACGGTGGTAGAACTTGTCCTGAAGGACATTTTCGTTGTATGAAGGAACAAGATACCAATAAAATGTTTGAAGTAGCAGTCCAATTAGAACAAGGAAATGTAAAATGACTTCATATATTTATTCGGAACGAATCGAAAAAGTTCAAAAAAGATTAAAAGATGGTGAGGTTTTGATCGTCTTTGCGGCTTCTCATTTAATCCGAAATCGGGACGTAGAATATAAATTTCGCCAGGACTCCGATTATTATTATCTAACTGGTATTGAGGAATCGGATGGAATTCTAATATTAAAAAATTCTTATAAATCGATTTTTGTACTTCCAAAAGATAAAGATAAAGAAATCTGGACCGGAATTAGAATCGGGAAAGAAAAAGCGAAAGAACTGTTAGGTTTGGACGAGTCTTTTGATACGAACGAATGGGAATCAAAGCTGGATGAAATTTTACTCAACCAACATACTTTGTTTCATTTTTTTGGAAAAAATTTGGTTCGTGATTCTAAACTTATCGAATGGATTTATTCTCTCAATCAAAGATCCAGAGAAGGCAAGTTCGGTCCTAAAAGGATTGAAACTCCGGATTTTTTACATTGGATGAGAATGTTTAAGTCTGCCGTGGAAATAGAAGCTCTTCGAGAATCTGCAAGAATCACTGCTTTAGGTCATGTAAGATTGATGAGAGAATCTAAACCTGGAATGTTTGAATATGAACTCGAAGCGATTTTAGAATCTGAATATTTAAAACACGGGGCTTGGGGGGGCGGTTACGGACATATCGTCGCAAGTGGAAAAAACGCAACCATTCTTCATTATACGTCTAACAACTGTCAGTTGAAACCAGGAGATCTTGTGTTGGTGGACAGCGGGGCTGAAAAAGGATATTATACTGCAGACGTGACTCGTAACTTTCCCGTAGGAAAAAAATTTTCTCCTGAACAAAAGGCGGTCTACGAAGTGGTTTTGAGAGCACAGAAAGAAGCTGTTTCCAATACGAAGGAAGGAGTGGAATTTGCTTCGATCCATAATCAAGCCGTTAAAACTCTTGTAGAAGGTTTGAAAGACTTAGGCCTTTTGGAAGGTTCTATGGATTTCATTTTAGAGCAAAATACATTCAAAAAATATTATATGCATAGAACCAGTCATTATCTAGGTATGGATGTGCACGATGTAGGTTCCTATTATAAAGACGGAGCTTCTTGGTCTTTGCAGGACGGTCAGGTAATTACGATTGAACCGGGGCTTTATTTTGATCCTACTGATCTTACAATTCCAGAAAAATTTAGAGGGATAGGGATTCGGATAGAAGACGATGTTTTGGTTCAAGGTCAAAACCCAGTAAATCTTACGTCTTTGATTCCCAAAGAAATTGATGAAATAGAATCTCTCAAAAACTGAACTTGAAATTTAAGAAAAACCTTTTCCTGATTATTTTTAAAGTTTATCTAAGAACTTGAGTATGTGGGAGTCTTACAATTTTTAAGGACGGAAGTACGTTCTAAAGTTATAAACTAATGACAAAAGATTTAATTTTGTGGGAACTGTTACGTTTTGTTATTACTCAGAATTATATAGTAGTACTAAAATTTGTTTTATGATAAAAGTTTATGATACTTAACTTTATCGTAAGCAGTAATAGTTTAATGGTAGGAACTCCGGCTGATTAAAAAATTTTTAAATTTATGAATTATTTTTCATTAAATTCTGAAAAATACGAACGATAGTAATTAACCTAGAACTGTAAGAAGTATGATAAAAAAAGATCAAACTTCTTCTCAACATATTCGTAATCTCAGAAATGAACAAAAAAAATCAAAATTCATTACTGATAAAAAATCGATTTCAAAAAGAAAAAGAGATTCTCCATCTGATCTTTGGATCCCAAGAGTAAAAATTCCACATTTAACAAGGCGAATTTCACAGTTTAAATCTCTAAAATGTACTCTGCATTTTCTTTTAAAGAAAAATCGCAATCGATTACATTCCCTTTTTGCTCAGCCTGAAAAAGAAAAAACATTATATCAAGAAACCGAACTTGAACTAGTCCGTTTTTCTTTTCGACCTAACGCTGCAGATTGGGCGGAATTAAGACTCGTGGCCCGTTATTATGGTGTTTCTATTTGTAATTTTTTCGTGATGCTTCTTACTTTTGATGAAAATATAAATAAAGGTTCTGCAAAGTCTTTTTGGAAGGATTCTAAAAATCAAAAATTCCAAAATTCAGAAATTTTACTTATCCAGTTAATTTCTTCTAAAAGAAATACTCTATTTTTTTCCATCATCACCGGGTTAAATACTTTTCATGGATTCTAACAAAAGTCACATACTTAACGTAAGTTCAGCGTAAAGAATTTATAGTTCTGAAAAAAGTTGGGGAATCATCTGAACTTTACAGATTGATTCTTTAAATGTAGGAACTACCACAATTGATAAAATAGAAGTTTATAGTAATTGAATCTATCATATTCAACTGCAAGAACTATTATAAAACTTAGGCTTGTCTGTAAAATGATGTGGGAACTCTCACAAATCATGATTTTACGAACAAATTCTAAAATTGTAGGAACTCACACTTTTAGAAAATTTTTTCTTAATCGAATTCACGTTAAAATGGGACTTAAGCTTTGATGATGGTCGCAAAACGGCGGTTTTGTGTAAAAATCTGATTGGGGATGATTCTTTTTGTATTTCATAGGAGTGTTCCCACAATTTTCAAAGTTTAACTGGTAATCTACGATTTGTGAGAGTTCTCACCTCTATTTTTTTTACGAAAAAATTAACCTATGAATAAAACGGATTTATTACTCCGAATTTGCGTTATTTAAAACGGCAATTTTCAACTCTATTGTAATTTGATTTTAAGGCGGTCTTTCGACCCAAATTCATGACTAAAATAAGACATAATCAAAGAAAAATTTTGTAATTTAAATATTATATTTTCAAAAAATACAAATATTATAATATTCATTTGTAATATAAAAGTTATATTAAAAAAATAAGAATAAAAGAAAAAAAATTCAAAAAACAGAGCCGACAAAATGATTATTGGAACCGGTAACGGTATGAATATTAAAAAATCAAAACAACCATCCAAACATTTAAAATTATTAAAACCAAACCGTTTCGGAAAAGATCGAACCGAGCAAAAACTCCAAAATTTCCAAAAACATCTAAAAAAACTGGGAGCACCATCTGACTTCAATATTCCTAAGGAATTGGTTTCTCATTTGGGTAAAAGAATTCAAAAAGCAGGTTCTTTGAGATTACTCTTAAATCAATGTATTCATAAAAGACCATTCTTAATATTGGTACCGAAACAGACTTCGAGAAATAAAATTAGTTATCAAGAACAAAAACTCGAATTACAGAGATATTCTTTTCGACCATTTGAGGATGATTGGATAGAGCTTAAAAGACTCTCCTTTCTATACGGAGTTTCGATGTGCAAAATGTTTGTAAAACTATTATTGGAGACAGATCTTTATCCGGAATCTAGATATGCGGAAAATCCAATTTTAGACAAACTTGAAGGGGATACCGGAGATCCGACCTTGATTCAAAAAACTGGAAGCTAAACGAACATTTAGTTTTTGGAGAAATGATTCAAAGTTTATATAATAGAATACCAAAACTCTGTCTCTAAACTGAGATTTGTTTGAAAATTCATCGTATTCTATTATATAGAATCGAGATTACAATCGTAGCTTCTTAGAGGTTTTGTGATAAAAATTTAAATACCGTTTATCGGAAAGTTTTCTTTTTATTAAACGTAAACTCTAAAAAACTCTTGTCGAAACCGGGAAAACCTAAGTTGTATTGTTTTTTGGGTTGGAGAATTGTTTTTTTATTTTAATTAAAGAATCACAAAAAATCAAACTTAAAAAAATTCAATATTCCTTTTTGAGATTTGTAAAAATGAAAGATAATAAGTTATGGCTCTTGAAATCTTTTAGCATAGTTTCGTTTTTTGCAAAAATGTTCTCTAATTTTTATAGAATGTTTTTTGGTGTTCTATCGAAACATTTTCTATTTTATTTTCTGATTATATTTTCTGTTTCTTCCGAGTCGATTCAAAAAATACAATCGTTAGACGAAATTGTTAGTTTGGATTCTACAAAAGAACATGGTTGGGAAATCACTCTACAAAAAATAGATCCGGTTGCCTTTTCTGATTCATATTTGAAAGGTCAAAAGAATTCTAATATTCAGCTAGAAGCTTACGAGGCTCCTGGGGTGTATATACTTCCTGAGGAATCTATTCAAACTGCATTTATAGTTAAAAAGTTTATCGCTCCAAAAAATTGGAAAGGTTCAGGGCTTGCCGTTCGTTTAGGAACTCTGACAGATAAGGATAAAACGTATTTAAATGGAACCTTGATTGGCGAAACTGGAGATATGAATTCTACTTTACCTCAAGCATATGATAAAATTCGAATTTATCAAATTCCAAACGGTCTGATACGTAAGGATGAAGTAAATATACTTATAATCGAAGTCAAAAAATACTTTCAGAAAGAAATAGGAATTGAACAGGATAAAACTGCAATTGGAGATTCGTTGTTAATTCAGAAAGAACTGCTTGAAACTGAGTATATTAAAATTCTTTTATTAATGATTTATACAACTGCGGGTGTATATTTCCTTTTTCTTTATTTGCGTCGTAGGGCCGACCGTGAAAATTTATACTACGGTTTATTTACGATTTTGCTCGTTTTATATCAATTTTTAAGAAATCAGATTAAGTATGATTTAGGGATCGAGTTCATTTATATGAAAAAATTAGAATATATGGTTCTCGCCACCCTGGTTCCGCTTTTTGCAAACTTTATTCGTCTGTATTTTAAATACCCGAAAACGACTATTCTAAAAGTATTAGATGGTCTGTATGTTTCTTTTGCTATTTTTTATTTTTTTTCTAATAATGTAGAACATTATAATTTTATAAATAAAAATTTAGTTCAATACGGTTGGATTCTTTATTTAGGAATAACATTGAATCACTTGATCCGCCGTGTGATTGCAAAAGATAGAGACGCTTTTTTAATTTTAATTGGGGTTTTGATTACGGTATTTGCGGCAATTTTGGACACTTTGGGTGCAAGAAATGTATTTGTTTTTCCGAGGCTCGTAGGTTATTCTTTTCTATTTTTTATTTTAAGCATTGCTACGATCCTTGCCAATAAATTTGTTCGATTAAACGAGGAAGTGGAGGAACTCAATCTGGGTCTAGAAAAAAAAGTAGAACAAAGAACTGAAGAATTAAGACTTTCTTTAGAACAAGTCAATCGATTGAAAGTTCAACAAGACGCGGACTATTTTCTTACCTCTCTTTTAATCAATCCTTTATCTTCAAATAAAAACACGAGCGAGGTGATCAAAACAGAATTTTATACGAAACAAAAAAAATCTTTCGAATTTAAAAATAGAACCTATGAAATTGGAGGAGATATTTTGATTTCGGGTAACGTAAAACTTTGCGGAAAAAAATACGTCGTGTTTGTGAACGGGGATGCGATGGGAAAGTCGATTCAAGGAGCAGGAGGTGCGCTTGTATTGGGGACTGTGTTTAATACGATTCTTACTCGATCTTCAATTTCGTTATATCAAAACAAACAACCCGAAAAATGGTTGGAAGAGGCATTTTTAGAACTTCAAAAAATTTTTGAGTCCTTTGATGGCTCTATGTATATCTCCATTGTCTTGGGATTGGTTGAAGAGAACACGGGACTTCTCTATTATATCAATGCGGAACATCCTTGGACGGTTCTTTATCGGAACGGTGTCGCTTGTTACATTGAAGAAGAATTGACTCTTAGAAAGATAGGAATTCCGGAAAACGAAGAACATCTTGTAATCAAAAATTTTCAAATGCTTCCAGGTGATACTATTGTGATCGGATCGGATGGAAGGGACGATCTTTTAGTCGGAAAAGAAGGAAATCGGGTCGTCAACGAGGATCAGAATCAGTTTCTTAAAAGGGTGGAAGAAGGAAATGCAGATCTTAGAAAAGTATATGAGGAAATTATAAAGTTTGGCGTGATCTTAGATGACCTCTCTCTATTAAAGGTTACTTATAACCCAGAAGATAGTAAAACAAAAGAATAAGTCTATTTCAATTTTTACTCAAAACGATAGAATCGAATTTTATCACAAAAGCCAGTCTGAGTGTAAAATATTACTTATACCGCATAATAAAATACTTAATCTAATAGTTTATACCTCGATTTTGTAGATTCATAAAAAGAAAATAGTGGTGAATCCGGACCGAACTTTCAGCGCAATCAATTAAATGTATGAAAAAAACGTAATATTTCGCTTTAAGTTTCAATGTAGAATGCGATCTGTCGAGCGACCATAGAAGTGAGACGCTGAGTTACTTCGAGCGACCATAGAAGCGAGACGCTGAGTTACTTCGAGCGACCATTAGAGCGTTCGGAAACTCAGTGAATGCCTCTAAGAATTGGCATTCAGGAAACGATGTATTGAGTTCAGAGAGCGAGAGGCTTTAGTTTAGGAGAACGTTCTGCTAAAATTCTCCTACATTTTAATCACTTTCGCATCGGATCTATTGAACTTGCATGAAACGGCGCTTTGAAATAAACATTTAGATACTCAATTGAATAGGGATGAATAGATATTCTATAGTTCTAAGTAATAAAGAAACTAAGTAATAACTTAAATATGCCGAGCTTAATATAAGAAAGTTTGAGCAAATGCCTCTTTTGTGCGAGATCCTACATTTTAAGTTTTAAAATAAGCTCAGAGTAGCGTTGTTTTCATGTGTCGAAGTAGTAATTGTGTAAGATTGATAAAAATTTTTGAACACAAAAAGTTCGAAATAATTTTTACAAACAAACATGCATTTAATGAATTTATTATGATTATTTAGCAGAAATCAATTTTCTTCTAAATAAATCTTAATCGCTTCTTTAAGAACGCTGAGACCGATTGAGAGAGAATCTTCGTCTATGTCGAATTTAGAACTATGGTGTGGATAAACGAATCCCTTTTCTTCGTTTCTAGAACCTACGAAAAAATAACAACCTGGAACTTTCATCAGAAACGCGGAGAAATCTTCTCCTCCCATGGACTTTGTGTTTTCTTCTGTTAAACTTCCTTCGCCAAGAATGTTCAAAGAAGCTTTACGTACTATGTTTGCCATTTTAGGATCGTTGATTGTAGGCTGATTCGTTCTTTCGTAACGAATAGATACAGTGGCACCTAATGCAGAAGCTATTCCTTTTACCACTCTTTCTAATTTTCCTGGAACTTCTTCAAACATCTTTTTAGAATAGGTTCTAACTGTACCTTTTAATTCCGCCGTTTCTGGAATTACGTTAAACGCATTTCCAGAATGAAAACTTCCTACGGTTACTACGCAGGAATCTAAAGGGTCAGTATTTCTAGAAACGATGGTTTGTAACGAGTTTACGATTTGAGCACCTACTACAATTGGGTCCACTGTGTGTTGAGGCATGGCGCCGTGTCCACTGATTCCTGATATTGTAATCGTAAATTCGTCAACAGCCGCCATCATAGCGCCATCTACAACTCCTATTTTTCCAATTGGAATATGATTCCATACGTGTAGGGCTAGGGCAGCATCTACATTATATTTTTCTAATATACCTTCTTCAATCATTCTGTCAGCACCTTGACCACCTTCTTCTGCTGGTTGAAATACCAGTAACACCTTTCCTTTGGGAAGAATGAATTGGATATTCTCTTTGATTTCCGTTGCCAGTCCCATAAGAATGGAAGTATGAGCGTCGTGACCACAAGCGTGCATCACACCTTCGTGAACCGATTTGTATTCTTGATTAGATTCTTCGAATATAGGAAGAGCGTCCATGTCTGCACGTACAAGAAGGGTTTTTCCTGGTTTACCAGAATCGATTAAAGATACTACTCCGGTTTTTGCGATCTTATCCTGAAAAGAAAGACCTAATTCTTTGAGATGATTGATTACGTAGTCAGAGGTTTGATTTTCTTCATATCTAAGTTCTGGATGTTTGTGAATTTGTCTTCTGTATCGAATGAGTTCAGCCATTCTATTAGAAGTTAGAGTGTGTTTCATACTAAAACCATTCTACTTTTGAGAACCGTTTTCGAAAAGGATTTTAGATTTTTTTATTTGAAACTATAAAATAAAATCTTGGTATTTTACGCTAAAACTGGGTCTTGCAATAAAAATTTACGTTACTCAATTTGATAGAGATCAATAAGAACGTAGGATGAACTTTTTATGTCTGTGACTTGAGGTTTTAAAAATTTCTCATGGATTCTGTTATTTCCGATTGATGAGTAAAATCAACATTTGTGTTGAATTCAAAAAGGAAGTTTTTTAGACAAAAAAATGAAAGTTTTTCTTTTACCTAAGTCTTAAAATAAGAACGTAAAAAAATGATCTTATTTATAATATCTCGATCTGGCGTCTTGTAAAATACAAAAATATATTATGTTATTTTAAAATAATAAAAATTTAATTAACTTGAACCCGGTATAGCGCAAAAGGATCGAAGCGGGAAAATTACGCTCTTTCAAACTCAGTGTCTCGTTTCTATAGACGCTCGACAGATATTGAAACTAAAGATGAAATAGTATATTATGTTTGTTGTATGCAATTGATTGACCAGAACTGAAAGCCCGGTCTGGGCCCTGGTGTATATTAGAATTGTTGAAAGATTAATTTTCTATCGGTTTTCGTTGTATGGAACGGTCGATTGAAGTGTTTTGTTAATTGTTGCTATGGAATTTTTCAACAACTCTATTACATACTTTTGTGGAAGAGGAATTTGGACAATTTAAAACCGTTCTAGTTTCTTTGTTCTCGTTTTAACAGAGTTATATGAAATTTAGAATCTTGGCCAAAGTCTCGATTTGACTTGATTTCTTGTCATCGTAAAACTGTCTTCGAAAGAATTGATAGTTCCAAAGCTAACCAAAAGTTGACGGTTAATTTTACGAAAATATATAAACTCTCACAAATTGAGTCTAACTTGGAATTTATAACTTTTTTAAGAAAAATTTTGCATTTTAGCTTTTTAGAAAAAGTTTATAGTAGAGTTGTTGAAAAATAAATTCTCTATCCGTTTCTGTTTCATTGAAATGGACAATTGAAGTAATTTTGTTGATCCCCATTATGGAATTTTTCAACAACTCTAGTATTTATTTCCATGTGTCAGGATAGTGAATATTAGAAAAATATTGTATAGAGCATTTGTCCACCTACGTCTATACTTTTTACACCACCTGCAATTTCTTTAGAAACCAGAGGATTTCCTCTAACTCCAAAACCTTCTGAAACATTTTCTCCTGTAGGAGTTTGGATTACGTTATTTTGGGCCCAGGTTTTTCCAGTAAAATATGCGTGTGTCAATTGTATTAGATAAATTCCAATAGCAACTCCAGCCGCAGTATGTTTTGCTTTTTTGTAGTCTGCTTCATCGGAACGAATCGAATTGAGAGAATTCAAATTTCGTAAAGTGTTAAATTCAAAAACCAGATTTAATTCAGGAGAAGTTACCGTAGAAGTATTGGAACCTAAAAGTAGATCTGTAGTAAATTGTTGTCCTATAATTTTTTCTATCTTTTTATCGTATGCTTTGGTTCTATCTTTTTCGGCGGCGTCTAGTCCAAAATAAGAAAATAAGGAAACGAAAAATAAAGTGGAATAGCTAACACCCCAGCCGTTTTGTCTCATTGTGTTGTGACCCCAACCAGGAAGGATAGCGGATTTCCAAACTGGCTCCCAAGGATTTCTTTTTGCAGTGATATAACTTTCCCAGTCACCGTCTCTTTCTTCTAAATATTTTTCCAGTAGCGCTAAACGTTTCTGAACGATTTTGTAACTATTCTCCTTAATCATCTGTTCGAGATAGATCGTATCTAGTTGTTCCTCTTTATCACTTTTTTTACCTTCTTTATTCAGTTTCTTTTTTTCGATTTCTATAATTTTAGCGATTTCTTGTTCGTCTTTGATTTCTTTGAAAATGATTTTAAGAATTTTAGATTTTCCTAATTTGATTCTTTTTCCGTCGCGAATAATTGTAACCGTTTCTGAATCTTGGTCGATTACGGTTCCATAAGCTCTTTCTCCAGATTTAAAAAGGATCGTTTCTCCAAAAATCAAACTTGGTAAAAGAAAAACTAAAATTAAAAATGGAACTTTGTACTGGATAACGTTTTGTAAAGAATGTCTAAAAAATTTCATAAAATAACGTTCCTAAAAATTGAAATGAATACTTCAATATTTATAGAAGAGTTAGAATTGCAATTTATTTCCTAATTTTTAAAATTTTATTTAGAGAACTTTTTGAAATTGAAAGAGAATAATTCTAATACTGATCTATTATATAATAGAGCGTTAAAATTCTATTTTTATTGATCTCTATAAAATTGAGTATCATAAATTTTTACTACAAAACCCTATTTCAGTGCAAAATATTAGGTACTCTGTGATATAACTCTAAATATTAAAAAGATGTATAAAAATAATACTATTCGTTTTTTGAAAAAGTTGAAATATAATATTTCCCTTAAAAAAGTCATTTATTCCGAAATAGGTGTTATATTCGGATTCTAGGTTTTCGCGAAACCATTGTTTTTTATTTTTAGTGTGTCTGAAATAATAAAAAGATACTCCGTTATCAAATTTTCAGTAGTACATTTTATTGTGGTTAGAATTGGATTTTTGGATATAAACTGCCTGATCCCTATCAGTGAAATAAAATCCTAAAAGAAGATTTGAAATCATTGCCGTTTGATTTTATGGTGATTTTATAATGAAAGTAAAATTAGATTTTAAGAAATGGATGACGTTATGGGTTATTTTTATTTTTTGTGGAACTGTATTTGCCAAGGAAACGGAAAAAAAGGAACCGGATAAAAATTCTTCTTCTAAATTAGGTATTCAAGGGTGCTGTAGAATTAAAATGACCGGCGGTGGATACGACTACTTTATCAGTACCGAAGAAGAGTGTGCTTCTCATAAACAGTTTCATTCTTTTTTAAAGGAAAGAACCCTTTGTTTTGAATCATTTCCGGAATGATTGGAAATCTAAATTATATAGGATCGTAAAGATCTTATACTTTCAAAAAATTTTTTTCTAATTACACGATCTCATAAAAAGAATATTATGGGTTTGTTCCAAAAGTTGGAATGTAAGTTTTTTCTTAAAAACGTTATAAATTTTGGAATTGTCCCACTTATATTTTCAGAAATTTACTGCTCTTCTTGAAAATCTTTTTTATACGTCTTGTAGTAAAAATTTTTTTTCTTAAAAATGTAGGAAATACTATATTCTATAAATTGAACTTAGAAAATTGATTATTAGATTTTATGAGAAACTTTTATAAAATCTAAAAAGAATTGGGCCGATCAAATTTTTGTATAAAATCACCGTTTTGAGGTTATTATAAAAATGAAAAATTGTTTTGGGTTTTTCCAAAAGACTTAAAATAAATCGGTTTAATCATTTTAGCGAGTTGATTATAAAAAATGTAAGAATTCTCACAAATCATGTTATGTCGGCTCATTGACATTTGAACATCTTTTGTAGTTCTTAAGTATTGATTGGAGTATGAGGTTTTAAGACTGATGCTTTTTATAGATTCAATATATAATAAAATGATTATGAGACTTAATCTGTGGGAACTCTCACAAATTTAGATTTTATAAATTAGTTTTGAAATTCTAGGAACTATTACAAACTAAATTATAAAAAACGAAGATTTTAGAATCGAAAAAATGACTTAATGATTTGTTGGAACTCTTACAAATTTAGATTTTATAAATCAGTTTTGAAATTCTAGGAACTATTACAAACTGAATTATAAAAAACGAATATTTTGGAATCGAAAAGATGACTTAATGATTTGTGGGAACTCTTACATAAATTTGAATCTTTATTTCAAAAGCCTGTTTAACGTGAGTTCGGCGTAAAAAACTCACAATTTTGAAAGTTGGAATCTGAACTCTACAAATAGATTTTTTAAATGTGGGAACTACCACAAAACTTAGATCTATCTGTAAAATGATGTGGGAACTCTCACAAATCACAATTTTAGAAACAAATTCTAAAATTGTAGGGACTCATACTTTTAGAAAATTTTTCTTACGCTGAACTCGCGTTGTTTAGATATAAAATATTCGTACTCAGTCGTGTCGTTATCATCAATGAGAATCTATTTAAAGTAATAGTTTGAACTAAAACTAAAAGAAGTAGTTCAAACATTTTCTAGGTTTAACTTTAAAAATCTATGTCGCTTTAGAAAAAGAATCGAATTTGTATATGTTCCGATGGTAACACACGATTCTATCGTTTTAAGTAGTATGTTTGGTAAGGGTTTTTAAAAATCATTTCAAAAAGATAATGTGATCTTTTTAAAAGTAAGTTGGTATTCTGAAACGACTCTATCAATCACTATAAAATGGAGTGTCGTGGTTATGAGTCTCGTTTGAGCGCAAAATATTGGGTACTGATTATATAGTTTTCAGTAATTATTAAGAGATCCTTTTTTCTTCAGAGGAAAATTCGAGTGAAGGCCGAAAATCTTTTCATACGAGGTTTTTCGGATGTCTACTGCGCTCAAAAGAAAAGAAAGAAAGATTCAAATTGGAGAATTTTGGACTTCTCGTCAGAGACAATCTCATTCCATTCATTACAGTGTTAGTTACAGGGCTTCTTTTAAACCGGAACTTCCAGCGTTTTTTTTAGATAAGTATCTTTCCAAACATAAGGGAATTGTTTTAGATCCGTTTGGTGGTAGAGGAACTACCTCGATTCAAGCGAATTTAGACGGACATTCCGCGATTCACAACGATATTAGTCCGATGTCTTTGTTTCTTGCTAAATCCAGACAGACGATTCCTTCTTTAGAAAGTATGGAAAAAATATTGAATCGTTTGGATTTAAAAAAGAAAACTAAGGAAGAAAAAGAAGACAAGGATTTGCTTGCGTTTTATCATAAAGATACGTTAACCGAAATTAAAAATTTAAAACGAATCCTTTTGACGGATCTTTCACCCGAAATTCAATATCTAGGAGTTACGGCTCTTTCTAGACTTCATGGCCATAGCGATGGTTTTTTTTCAGTTTATAGTTTTCCTCAGATTTCAATTCCTCCAGAGGCTCAGCGTAGAAATAATCAAAAAAGGGGAATCAAACCTGAATATAAGGAAATTAAATCTAGAATTCTTCAAAAGATGAAACGAGATTTAAAAATTCCTCTTCCTCCGTTTTATCATGAGTTTTCGGGCAGAAATCTTTATACAAATCATTCTTCTTTGTATTTGGAATCTTTGCAGGATGGAACTGTAGATCTAGTGATTACTTCTCCTCCTTTTTTGGATAAGGTAAATTATGAAGAAGATAACTGGCTTCGTTACTGGTTTTTAGATATTAAACTTCCGGATCATAAAAAGCCGAGTATATTTTCGACCTTAAACGCTTGGACTGATTTTATTCATGATACTTTGAAGGAACTTTCCAGAGTTCTAAAACCGGAAGGTATTTGTGTAATGGAAGTAGGAGATATTAAAAAGGGTCCGACAGTTTTTAATTTAGACGAATACGTAATTCAGGCCGCATCCGGTTCGGGTTTGGAATGGGAAACAACTTTTATCAACGATCAAAAGTTTACAAAACTTTCCAATTGTTGGAATGTTTCGAATAACGAAAAAGGTACAAATTCTAATCGTTGTGTTGTATTCCGAAATTTTAAATGAACTAAATATTTAAGAATTTAATTTTTATTATATAATATATTTTTAATATTCTGTTAATGGTTTTGGTGACACTTTAGGCTTTTATAAATTTAGCTATAATATTGTTTGTTCCAAAGTTGTACTGTAAATTCGGTTTTAGAATGGTTGTTACACTAACTTGTAAACTTTACTTTAAAAACTTACAAGGAAAAGGGTAATTTCCGTATGAGTTCCTGTATTTTTGTAAAACTCAATCTCAGGGCGGTTCAAAAAAACTTAGTAAACACCTTCCTAAACTCAATGTATCGCCTCTATGGTCGCTCTGCAGGTCGGTGTTTAGAATTTGGAATAGACTAAGTTTTTCGTGCTAAAAATCCACAAACACTGATTTTACGGATCAATTCTAAAAATGTGGGAACTACCACAAACACCGATTTTACAGATCCATTCTAAAAATGTGGGAACTACCACAAACA